>NZ_JAMYVS010000004.1:0-530399 GCF_040324255.1 Mesorhizobium sp. M0001 | reverse complement strand
GAGCTGATCGTGCCGATCGCCATGGAAGAGAAGCTGCGCTTCGCCATCCGTGAAGGCGGCCGTACCGTCGGTGCCGGCATCGTCGTCACCATCAAAGAGTAATTTGGACTTAAACCGATCTGTCGCGGGCGCAGGATTTGCCCGCGCCGCGCCAGAACAAGGAAGTGACGCATGAACGGACAGAATATCCGCATCCGCCTGAAGGCGTTTGATCACCGCGTGCTCGACGCCTCGACGAAAGAAATCGTGTCGACGGCCAAGCGCACCGGAGCAAACGTCCGCGGCCCCATTCCGCTGCCGACGCGGATCGAAAAGTTCACGGTCAACCGGTCGCCTCACGTCGACAAGAAGAGCCGCGAGCAGTTCGAGATGCGCACGCACAAGCGTCTGCTCGACATCGTCGATCCGACCCCGCAGACGGTCGATGCTTTGATGAAGCTCGATCTGGCCGCCGGTGTCGACGTCGAGATCAAGCTCTAAGGGAATGAGAGCGCGGTAAGGGGCGGTGCCCCTGGCCCGGAACTCTAAAGGAATTGAACCGATGCGTTCAGGTGTGATTGCAAAGAAGGTGGGAATGACCCGCATCTATAATGATGCCGGGGAACATGTTCCCGTCACCGTTCTCCAGATGGAGAACTGCCAGGTCGTGGCTCAGCGCACGCAGGAGAAGAACGGCTATACGGCCGTCCAGCTCGGCGTTGGCCTTGCCAAGGTGAAGAACACGTCGAAGGCGATGCGCGGCCATTTCGCGACCGCTTCCGTCGAGCCGAAGGCGAAGGTCGCCGAGTTCCGCGTCTCCGCCGACAACATGATCGATGTCGGCGCCGAGATCACCGTCGAGCACTTCGTCGCCGGCCAGAAGGTCGATGTGACGGGCACGACGATCGGCAAGGGTTTCCAGGGCGTCATCAAGCGCCATCACATGGGTGGTGGCCGCGCGACGCACGGTAACTCGGTTTCGCACCGTACGCACGGTTCGACCGGCCAGCGTCAGGATCCGGGCAAAGTGTTCAAGGGCAAGCATATGGCTGGCCACATGGGCGACACCCGCGTCACCACACAGAATGTCGAGATCGTTTCGACCGACGCCGATCGCGGCCTGATCCTGATCCGCGGTGCGGTTCCCGGATCGAAGGGCGCCTGGATCCTGGTCCGCGATGCGGCCAAGGTGGCACTGCCGGCCAATGCGCCGAAGCCTGCCGCGATCCGCCCGGTTGCTGCAGCGAGCGCTGCCACGAACGAGGCTCCGGCCGCAGAGGGAGCAGAATAATGGATCTCAAGATCACAACGCTTGGCGGCAAGGACGCCGGCAAGGTGAAACTCTCCGAGGAGATTTTCGGCCTTGATCCGCGCGAGGACATCCTGCAGCGCGTCGTGCGCTGGCAGCTGGCCAAGCGCCAGCAGGGCACGCACAAGGCCAAGGGCCGCGCCGAAATCGCGCGCACCGGCGCCAAGATGTACAAGCAGAAGGGTACGGGCCGCGCCCGTCACCATTCGGCACGCGCTCCGCAGTTCCGCGGCGGCGGCAAGGCCCACGGCCCGGTCGTTCGCAGCCACGAGCACGATCTGCCGAAGAAGGTGCGCGCTCTGGGCTTGCGGCATGCTCTCTCGGCCAAGGCCAAGAGCGCGTCGATCATCATCATCGACGAGCTGAAGCTGACCGAGGCCAAGACGAAGGCGCTGATCGCGAATTTCGCGACGCTGGGCCTGACCAACGCCTTGGTGATCGGCGGTGCCGAGCTTGACCAGAACTTCAAGCTGGCGGCGACCAACATCCCGAACATCGACGTGCTGCCCATCCAGGGCATCAACGTCTACGACATTCTGCGCCGCGGCACGCTGGTCCTTTCGAAGGCCGCCGTCGAGGCTCTCGAGGAGCGCTTTAAATGACCGACCTCCGTCATTACGACGTGATCGTCTCGCCGGCGATCACCGAAAAGTCGACCATGGCTTCCGAGAACAACCAGGTTGTTTTCAACGTCGCCAAGAAGGCGTCGAAGCCGGAAATCAAGGCTGCTGTCGAAGCGCTGTTTGGCGTCAAGGTTACGGCCGTGAACACGCTTGTCCGCAAGGGCAAGATCAAGCGCTTCCGCGGCACGATCGGCCGCCAGAGCGACGTCAAGAAGGCGATCGTGACGCTGGCCGACGGCCAGTCGATCGACGTCGCGACGGGTCTCTGAGCTAGGCCGCGAGGACAGAAACATGGCACTTAAAAAATTCAACCCGGTAACGCCGAGCACCCGCCAGCTGGTCATCGTCGACCGCTCGGGCCTCTACAAGGGCAAGCCCGTCAAGGGCCTGACCGAAGGCCTGACCAAGTCGGGCGGCCGCAACAATCACGGCCGCATCACGGCCCGCTTCATCGGCGGCGGTCACAAGCGTTCGTACCGCATCATCGACTTCAAGCGCCGCAAGTTCGACGTCGTCGGCACGGTCGAGCGCATTGAATACGATCCGAACCGCACCGCCTTCATCGCGCTGATCAAGTATGACGATGGCGAGCTGTCCTACATCATCGCTCCGCAGCGCCTTGCCGCCGGCGATAAGATCGTGGCCGGCGAATCGGTCGACGTGAAGCCGGGCAATGCGATGCCGCTGGCCTCGATGCCGGTCGGCACGATCGTCCACAACATCGAGCTGAAGCCGGGCAAGGGCGCCCAGGTTGCCCGCTCGGCGGGTGGCTACGGCCAGCTGGTCGGTCGCGACCAGGGCATGGCGATCCTGCGCCTCAATTCGGGCGAGCAGCGTGTCGTTCACGGCTCCTGCATGGCCACCGTCGGCGCCGTGTCGAACCCCGACCACGGCAACATCAACGACGGCAAGGCCGGCCGCACGGTCTGGCGCGGCAAGCGCCCGCACAATCGCGGCGTGACCATGAACCCGGTCGACCATCCGCATGGCGGTGGTGAAGGCCGCACCTCCGGTGGCCGTCATCCGGTCAGCCCGTGGGGCAAGCCGACCAAGGGCAAGAAGACGCGGTCCAACAAGGCGACCGACAAGTTCATCCTGCGCTCGCGCCATCAGCGCAAGAGCTAAGAAGAGGTAACGCCAAGTGACTCGTTCTATTTGGAAAGGCCCCTTCATCGACGGCTACCTTCTCAAGAAGGTGGACAAGGTTCGTGAAGGTGGTCGCAATGAGGTGATCAAGATGTGGAGCCGTCGCTCCACCATCCTGCCGCAGTTCGTCGGCTTCACCTTCGGTGTCTACAACGGCCAGAAGCATGTTCCCGTCTCGGTGAACGAGGACATGGTCGGTCACAAGTTCGGTGAATTCGCTCCGACCCGGACCTATTACGGTCACGGCGCGGATAAGAAGGCGAAGAGGAAATAATCATGGGCAAGGCCAAAGCTCCGCGCAGGCTTGCTGACAACGAAGCGCGCGCCGTTCTGCGCACGATCCGTATCAGCCCGCAGAAGCTGAACCTGGTTGCCGCGCTGATCCGCGGCAAGAAGGTCGCGACAGCGCTTTCCGATCTCGAATTCTCGGCCAAGCGGATTTCCGGCACGGTCAAGAAGACGCTGGAATCGGCGATCGCCAACGCGGAAAACAACCACGACCTTGACGTCGATGCGCTGATCGTGGCGGAAGCCTATGTCGGCAAGTCGATCGTCATGAAGCGGTTCCATGCTCGTGGCCGCGGTCGCGCCAGCCGTATCGAAAAGCCGTTCTCGCACCTCACGATCGTCGTTCGTGAAGTCGAAGAAAAAGGGGAGGCCGCATAATGGGCCAGAAAGTCAATCCGATCGGTCTGCGCCTCGGCATCAACCGCACCTGGGATTCGCGCTGGTTCGCGAACACCGGCGAGTACGGCAAACTGCTGCATGAGGACATCAAGATCCGCAAATATCTTGAAAAGGAACTCAAGCAGGCTGCGATTTCGAAGGTCGTGATCGAGCGCCCGCACAAGAAGTGCCGCGTCACCATCCATGCGGCGCGCCCGGGCCTGATCATCGGCAAGAAGGGCGCCGACATCGAAAAGCTTCGCAAGAAGCTGATGGAGATGACGAAGTCCGAGACGCACTTGAACATCGTTGAAGTGCGCAAGCCGGAAATCGACGCGACCTTGGTCGCCCAGTCGATCGCCCAGCAGCTCGAGCGTCGTATCGCCTTCCGCCGCGCCATGAAGCGCGCCGTTCAGTCGGCCATGCGCCTGGGCGCCGAAGGCATCCGCATCAACTGCGCCGGCCGTCTCGGCGGCGCCGAGATTGCGCGCATGGAATGGTACCGCGAGGGCCGCGTGCCGCTGCATACGCTGCGCGCCGATGTCGACTATGGCACGGCCGAAGCGCACACGGCTTACGGCATCTGCGGCGTCAAGGTCTGGGTGTTCAAGGGCGAAATCCTCGAGCACGATCCGATGGCTTCGGAGCGTCGCGCGACCGAGGGTGATGCTGCGCATGGCGGTGGTGGTGATCGCGAACGCGGTCGTCGTCGCGAAAACGCCTGATTATTTAGGAATTTGGAGTTAGAACGATGCTGCAGCCAAAGCGCACAAAGTTCCGCAAGCAGTTCAAGGGCCGTATCCATGGTACCGCAAAGGGCGGCACCAACCTGGATTTCGGTGGTTTCGGGCTGAAGGCGCTTGAGCCGAACCGCGTCACCGCGCGTGAGATCGAGGCGGCCCGCCGCGCGATCACTCGTGAGATGAAGCGTGCCGGCCGCGTGTGGATCCGTATTTTCCCTGATGTGCCGGTGACGTCGAAGCCGACCGAAGTGCGCATGGGCAAGGGCAAGGGCGCTGTCGATTACTGGGCGGCGCGCGTCAAGCCGGGCCGCATCATGTTCGAGATCGACGGCGTCAACGAAGAAACCGCCCGTGAGGCGCTGCGTCTCGGCGCGGCCAAGCTCTCGGTCAGGACGCGCTTCGTACAGCGCATCGCAGAATAAGGACGGGCTGATCATGAAAGCCGAAGACATCCGGACCAAGACCCAGGACCAGCTGACCGACGATCTGGCCAGCCTGAAGAAGGAGCAGTTCAACCTGCGCTTCCAGAAGGCCACCGGCCAGCTCGAGAAGACCGCGCGCGTGCGGCAGGTTCGCAAGGACATTGCGCGTATCAAGACCATCGCTGCGGAAAAGTCCGCGGCCAAGAAGGCTTAAGGACGAAAATCATGCCAAAGCGCATTCTGCAGGGCACTGTCGTCAGCGACAAGAACGAGAAGACGGTAGTCGTCAAGGTCGAACGGCGCTTCACGCATCCCGTGATGAAGAAGACCGTGCGCATGACCAAGAAGTACAAGGCGCACGACGAGAACAACGCCCACAAGGTCGGCGATCAGGTGTTCATCCAGGAATCGAAGCCGATTTCAAAGGATAAGCGCTGGATCGTCGTGTCTTCGGACCAGGCGTAACAAACCGAATTTTGGACAGACCGGGGAGGGGCTTTGAGCCCGTCCCGTTAGAAGAGAAGAAGGCGGCCAGTCATGATTCAGATGCAAACAAACCTCGACGTCGCGGATAATTCAGGCGCCCGTCGTGTCATGTGCATCAAGGTGCTGGGCGGCTCGAAGCGGAAATACGCTTCCGTAGGCGACATCATCGTGGTGTCGATCAAGGAAGCCATTCCGCGCGGCCGCGTTAAGAAGGGCGATGTGATGAAGGCGGTCGTGGTTCGCACGGCCAAGGACATCCGCCGCCCGGACGGCAGCGTGATCCGTTTCGACAAGAACGCGGCCGTTCTCGTCGACAACAAGAAAGAGCCGATCGGCACGCGTATCTTCGGACCGGTTCCGCGCGAACTCCGCGCCAAGAACCACATGAAGATCATCTCGCTCGCGCCTGAAGTGCTGTAAGGAGCCGGACCAATGCAAAAGATTAGAAAAGGCGACAAGGTCGTCGTGCTGGCCGGCAAGGACAAGGGCCGTTCGGGCGAAGTCCTTTCGGTTCAGCCGAAGGAAGACACCGCGCTGGTGCGCGGCGTCAACATGATCCGTCGTCACCAGAAGCAGTCCCAGTCCCAAGAGGGCGGGATCATCACCAAGGAAGCGCCGATCCAGCTGTCGAACATCGCGCTGGCCGACCCCAAGGATGGCAAGCCGACCCGCGTCGGCTTCATCTTCCAGAAGGACGGCAAGAAGGTGCGCGTCGCCAAGCGCTCGGGAGAAGTCATCAATGGCTAAGGCTCAAACCACGAAGCCCAAGGCTGAAAGCAAACAGTCCAAGGCCCAGAACACGCCGCGCCTCAAGCAGGTCTACAACGAGACCATCCGCAAGGCGCTGCAGGAGCAGTTCGGCTACGAGAACGAGATGCAGGTTCCGCGCATCGACAAGATCGTGCTGAACATGGGCGTCGGCGAAGCGACCGCGGATTCGAAGAAGCCTTCGATCGCGGCCGAAGACCTGGCGATGATCGCCGGCCAGAAGGCCGTCGTCACCCGCGCCCGTAATTCGATCGCCGGCTTCAAGGTCCGCGAGAAGATGCCGATCGGCGCCAAGGTCACGCTGCGCAAGGAACGCATGTACGAGTTCCTCGACCGTCTCGTGAACATCGCACTGCCGCGCGTCCGCGACTTTCGCGGACTGAATCCGAAGAGCTTCGATGGCCGTGGCAACTACGCCATGGGCATCAAGGAACACATCGTGTTCCCGGAGATCAACTACGACAAGGTTGATCAGATCTGGGGCATGGACGTCATCGTTTGTACGACTGCGAAGACGGACGACGAAGCCAGGGCATTGCTCAAGGCCTTCAACTTCCCCTTCCGCCAGTAACGGCAGCGAGAAAAGGAAAAATCTGAAATGGCAAAGACCAGCTCAGTCGAGAAGAACAACAGGCGCCGCAAGCTTGCCGACCAGTACGGTCCCAAGCGCGCAGCGCTCAAGGCGATCATCATGGACCAGTCCAAGCCGATGGAAGAGCGTTTCCGCGCTCAGCTGAAGCTTGCTGCCCTGCCGCGCAACTCGGCCAAGATCCGCATCCGCAACCGCTGCGAAGTTACCGGCCGTCCGCGCGCCTATTATCGCAAGCTCAAAGTATCGCGCATCGCGCTTCGTGATCTCGGCAATAACGGCCAGATCCCGGGCCTGGTCAAGTCGAGCTGGTAAGGAGGACATAACATGTCATTGAGCGATCCTCTCGGCGATATGCTGACCCGCATCCGCAACGCGTATGGCCGTAAGAAGTCGAGCGTTTCGACGCCGGCCTCGCGCCTGCGTACCCGCGTCCTCGACGTGCTGAAGGCTGAAGGCTATATCCGCGACTACAGCCAGACCGACTTCGACAACGGCAAGTCCGAAATCGAAATCGAGCTGAAGTATTTCGACGGTGCTCCGGTCGTGCGCGAAATCGCCCGCGTCTCGAAGCCTGGCCGCCGCGTTTACGTCTCGGCCAAGTCGATCCCGCACGTCGCCAACGGCCTCGGCATCGCCATCCTTTCGACGCCGAAGGGCGTGATGGCCGATCACGAAGCACGCGAACAGAATGTCGGCGGCGAAATCCTCTGCCAGATTTTCTAATTCGGCAGACCTGAAACAAGAGAAGTGACGAGGACAACCAAATGTCTCGTATTGGAAAGAAACCCGTTTCGCTGCCGCAGGGCGTGACCGCGACCGTCAACGGCCAGACCGTGACGGCGAAGGGCCCCAAGGGCGAGCTGAAGTTCGTGGTGAACGACGAAGTGCTGGTCAAGATGGAAGGCAGCGAAATCGCTGTCCAGCCGCGCGACCAGACCAAGACCGCCCGCTCCAAGTGGGGCATGTCGCGCACGCAGATCGTCAACATCCTGCAGGGCGTCAAGGACGGTTTCGAGAAGAAGCTCGAGATCACCGGCGTCGGCTATCGCGCGGCACTCCAGGGCAAGAACCTGCAGCTGGCGCTTGGCTTCAGCCACGACGTCGTTTACGAGACGCCGGCCGGCATCACGATCACCGTGCCGAAGCCGACGGAAATCACCGTGACCGGCATCGACAAGCAGCAGGTCGGCCAGGTTGCAGCCGAGATCCGCGAGTATCGCGGTCCCGAGCCCTACAAGGGCAAGGGTGTCCGCTATGCCGGCGAGAAGATCGTCCGCAAGGAAGGCAAGAAGAAGTAGTAAGCCTGGCCCCGAAAAGTTGCAGACTTTTCGGAAAAGGCCAAGCCAAAGAAGTGCAACGCCGCGGGGAGCGGTCGCGGGAGGCGCTTTCGCCTACCGCACATGGCGGCCCCCGTTTTTTGAAGGCAAGGAAGACTATCATGGCTACCAAGGAATCCATCCAGCGCCGCGCGCAGCGCGTCCGCCGCCAGATCAAGAAGGTCGCCGGCGAACGTCCGCGTCTCTCGGTTCACCGCACGTCGAAGAACATCTACGTGCAGGTCATCGACGACGCCAAGGGCCATACCATCGCGGCTGCATCGACACTCGAGAAGGACCTCAAGGGTTCGCTCAAGACCGGCGCCGACACCGAGGCAGCAGCCGCTGTTGGCAAGCTGATCGCCGAGCGTGCTTCGAAGGCCGGCGTCAAGGAAGTCGTCTTCGACCGCGGCGCCTACATCTATCACGGCCGCGTCAAGGCGCTGGCCGAGGCTGCCCGTGAAGGCGGTCTGAGCTTCTAATTGCCTGTTCCCGAACCGAAGGTCAGCGCAGCAAAAAGTTGCAGACTTTTCGGACAAGATCATGCAAGGAAAAATAACTCGCCCCCGGTGACCCAAAGAGGCGCACCGGATTTTATCAGCAACCGTGCTTCCGGAAAAAAACAAGGAACAGGATATGGCACAGGAACGTAGGGATGGCGGCCGCGGCCGCGATCGTGAAGAACGCGATGACGGCATGGTGGACAAGCTCGTCCACATCAACCGTGTCGCCAAGGTCGTCAAGGGCGGCCGTCGCTTCGGTTTTGCAGCACTCGTCGTCGTCGGCGACCAGAAGGGCCGCGTCGGCTTCGGTCACGGCAAGGCGCGCGAAGTGCCGGAAGCGATCCGCAAGGCAACCGAGTCGGCCAAGCGCGACATGATTTTCGTGCCGCTGCGCTCGGGCCGCACGCTGCACCACGACGTCGAAGGACGCTGGGGCGCCGGACGCGTGCTGCTGCGCGCTGCCAAGCAGGGTACCGGCATCATCGCCGGCGGCCCGATGCGCGCTGTCTTCGAGACGCTTGGCATGCATGACGTGGTCGCCAAGTCGATGGGTTCGTCGAACCCCTACAACATGGTTCGCGCCACATTCGACGCGCTAAAGAGCCAGATGCATCCCAAGGATGTGGCTGCTGCGCGCGGCATCAAGTATTCGACCCTTCAGGCCCGCCGCGGCACCGCCGTTGCGGCTGAAGAATAGTCGATCTGACCAGGGATTTTGACCATGGCCAAGAAAGCAACCAAGACCATCACCGTTGAGCAGATCGGTTCGCCGATCCGCCGCCCGAAGGAACAGCGCGCAACGCTGGTCGGCCTCGGCCTCAACAAGATGCACAAGCAGCGCACGCTGGAGGACACTCCCTCGGTGCGCGGCATGATCGCTGCCGTCCAGCATCTCGTCCGCGTCGTGGACGAGGGCTGAGCAAAAGCGCAGGAGAACCCAGATGAAACTCAACGATCTGCGTGACAAGGACGGCGCGACGCACTCCAAGAAGCGTCTCGGCCGTGGCATCGGCTCCGGCTCCGGCAAGACCGGCGGTCGCGGCGTCAAGGGCCAGAAGGCGCGCTCCGGCGTTGCCATCAACGGCTTCGAGGGCGGCCAGATGCCGCTCTATCGGCGCCTGCCGAAGCGTGGCTTCAATAACATCTTCGCCAAGAGCTTTGTCGTCGTGTCGCTGGCTCGTATCCAGACGGCGCTCGATGCCAAGAAGCTCGACGCCAAGGCGACCGTGACGGCCGAGGCACTCGTTGCCGCCGGCGTCATCCGCCGCGTCAAGGACGGCGTGCGCATCCTCTCGGACGGCGAGCTCAAGGCAAAGCTTGCCTTCGACGTCGCCGGCGCCTCCAAGGCCGCGATCGAGAAGATCGAAAAGGCCGGCGGTTCGGTCAAGCTGCCGGAAGCGGCAGCGGAGTAACGGCAATTTGAAGCGCGGCCGGCAGGAACGGTATCCGTTTTTGTTCACGATTGCGCTTTGATCCGATCAATTAGGCGGCCGCGTCAACGCGGCCGCTTGCATGTTTAGAGCCCGGAGCTTATCTCGTGAGCTTCGGTGCCACGCGCCGCCTGAGCTGCGGGCATCGAGCGTGACATACAAATCAAAGAAGTAGCGCATGACGTTGTCCGAAAACCGCTTCACACTTTTCGGCATCATGCTCTAGCGGAGAATCAGGCATGGCTTCGGCTGCTGAACAACTAGCCTCGAATCTGAATTTTGCGGCTTTCGCCAAGGCGGAGGACCTGAAGAAGCGAATCTGGTTCACCGTCGGCGCGCTGCTCGTCTATCGCCTCGGCACCTATATCCCGCTGCCCGGCATCAATCCGGATGCATTCGCGCAGGCCTTCTCTTCGCAGGCCAAGGGCGTGCTCGGCATGTTCAACATGTTCGCCGGCGGCGCCGTGCAGCGCATGGCGATCTTCGCGCTCGGCATCATGCCTTACATCTCAGCCTCCATCATCATGCAGCTGATGACCTCGGTCATTCCGTCGCTGGAGGCGCTGAAAAAGGAAGGCGAGCAGGGCCGCAAGGTCATCAACCAGTACACGCGCTACGGCACGGTACTCCTGGCGCTGGTGCAGGCCTACGGCATTTCGGTGGGCCTGGAAGGCGGCAACGGCATCGTCAACGATCCCGGCATGTTCTTCCGCATCTCGACCGTCGTCACGCTGGTTGGCGGCACCATGTTCCTGATGTGGCTGGGCGAGCAGATCACCGCCCGCGGCATCGGCAACGGCATTTCGCTGATCATTTTCTCCGGCATCGTCGCCGGCCTGCCGCGCGCCATCTCCGGCACGCTGGAGCTCGGCCGCACCGGCGCTCTATCGACCGGGCTGATACTCGCGATCATCGTGCTGGCCATAATCGTCATCGCGCTGATCGTGTTCTTCGAGCGCGCGCAGCGCCGCCTGCTGATCCAGTATCCGAAGCGCCAGGTCGGCAACCGCATGTTCCAGGGCGATACCTCGCATCTGCCGCTGAAGCTCAACACGTCGGGCGTCATTCCGCCGATCTTCGCGTCGTCGCTGCTTTTGCTGCCGGCAACGGTCGCCGGCTTCTCGCAGACGACAAACCTGCCGGCCTGGGCAAGCACCGTGCTCGCCTCGCTCGGCCACGGCCAGCCGCTCTACATGCTGTTCTATGCGGCAATGATCGTGTTCTTCGCCTTCTTCTACACGGCCATCGTGTTCAATCCGAAGGACACCGCCGACCAGCTCAAGAAGCATTCCGGCTTCATTCCGGGCTACCGTCCGGGTGAGCGCACCGCCGATTACATCGACTATGTCCTGACGCGCATCACCGTCGTCGGCGCCATCTATCTGGTGCTGGTGTGCCTGCTGCCCGAGTTCCTGATTTCGGCGACTGGCGTACCATTCTACCTCGGTGGCACATCGCTTCTGATCGTGGTCAGTGTAACCCTCGATACGGTGGCGCAGATCCAGGGTCACCTGATCGCGCACCAGTATGAGGGCCTGATCAAGAAGTCGAAGCTGCGCGGGGGGAAGAAGGCCAGATGAGATTGATATTGCTTGGGCCGCCAGGAGCGGGCAAGGGGACGCAAGCACAAAGACTGGTAGAAAAATACGGCATACCGCAGCTGTCGACGGGCGACATGCTGCGGGCCGCCGTACAGGCCGGCACTGAAGTCGGCAAGCGCGCCAAGGCGGTGATGGATGCCGGCGAGCTGGTTTCCGACGCCATTGTCAACGCGATCGTGGCCGAGCGCATCGACCAGCCCGATTGCACCAACGGTTTCATCCTCGACGGATATCCGCGCACGCTGGTGCAGGCTGATGCGGTTGAATCGATGCTCGCCGAGCGCGGCATTGGCCTCGATGCCGTGATCGAGTTCGTCGTCGACGACAAAGCGTTGGTCGGCCGCATCGTCAAGCGCGCCGACGACGCCAAGGCCGCCGGACAGCCGGTGCGCAAGGACGACAATCCGGTGGTGTTCGAAGAGCGCCTGCGGGAATATTACAAGAAGACGGCGCCGCTGATCGGCTATTATTACGCCAAACGCTCGCTTAGGAGTGTCGACGGCATGGCTCCTGTCGACACCGTGACGGCGGAGATTGAAGCGCTGCTCGCGGCGGTGACGCGGGAGACCGTTACGGTAAAGTAAAGATTGCGCTTGACTGGAACGGTTCGCTGGGTTATGGCGGCCCGTCTTCCTATCAGGCATGAGGCTTGCTTGTCCGCAAGGGCAAGGCAGCCGCATTGAAACTAGGGAACTCCCGCAAGGGCCGGCCTCCACCGGACGCGGGGTAATTTGAACAGCGCCGCGCATGCCTTGTTTTGAAGGCCGGCCGGTCCCACATGGAGAAGAGAAGAATATGGCTCGTATAGCCGGCGTCAACATTCCGACCAACAAGCGCGTCGTCATTGCGCTTCAGTACATTCACGGCATTGGCAAGAAGTTCGCCCAGGAGATCGTCGACAAGGTCGGCATCCCGGCCGAGCGCCGCGTCAACCAGTTGACCGACGCGGAAGTGCTGCAGATCCGCGAGACCATCGACCGCGACTACCAGGTCGAAGGCGACCTGCGCCGCGAAGTGTCGATGAACATCAAGCGTCTCATGGACCTCGGCTGCTACCGCGGTCTGCGTCACCGCCGTTCGCTGCCGGTTCGCGGCCAGCGCACGCACACCAATGCACGCACCCGCAAGGGCCCGGCCAAGTCGATCGCCGGCAAGAAGAAGTAAGTGAGCGAATAGCGAGTAGCCATTAGCGAGTAGGGGTCCCTATTCGCTAGTCCCTATTCACTACTCGCTTTCAAAGGTGGAGCCGCTGGCATTACGGCGGTGTAGAGATCAACTGAAAGGACTATCATGGCCAAGGACGCCGCTCGTGTTCGCCGTCGCGAACGCAAGAACATCTCGTCGGGCGTTGCCCACGTCAATTCGACCTTCAACAACACGATGATCACCATCACCGACGCGCAGGGCAATTCCATTGCCTGGTCGTCGGCCGGTGCCCAGGGCTTCAAGGGTTCGCGCAAGTCGACCCCGTTCGCCGCCCAGATGGCTGCCGAAGACGTCGCCAAGAAGGCCCAGGAACACGGCATGCGCATGCTCGAAGTCGAGGTCTGCGGACCCGGCTCCGGTCGTGAATCGGCGCTTCGCGCCCTGCAGGCGGCCGGCTTCACCATCACTTCGATCCGTGATGTGACGCCGATCCCGCACAATGGCTGCCGCCCGCGTAAGAAGCGCCGCGTCTAAGACATTACCGAACGCCGCGTGAGCGCCTCAAGGCGCTCCTCCACGGCACTCCAGGTCGCCCGCCACGATTGGATGGTGGCGGGTCAACGGAAGGAAAGCATCATGATCCAGAAAAATTGGCAGGAACTGATCAAGCCGAACAAGATCGAGTTCTCGTCGAAGAAGAAGACGCTGACCACGCTGGTCGCCGAGCCGCTCGAGCGTGGCTTCGGCCTGACGCTCGGCAACGCGCTGCGCCGCGTGCTTTTGTCTTCGCTGCGCGGTGCGGCTGTCACCGCCGTGCAGATCGACGGCGTTCTGCATGAATTCTCGTCGATTGCCGGCGTGCGTGAGGACGTGACCGACATCGTCCTCAACATCAAGGAAATCGCCATCCGCATGGAAGGCGATGGTCCCAAGCGCATGGTCGTTCGCAAGCAGGGCCCGGGTGCGGTTCTGGCTGGCGACATCCAGACGGTTGGCGACGTCGAGATCCTCAACCCCGACCACGTCATCTGCACGCTGGACGAGGGCGCTGAAATCCGTATGGAATTCACAGTCGACACCGGCAAGGGTTACGTGCCGGCAGACCGCAACCGCGCCGAAGACGCGCCGATCGGCCTGATCCCGGTCGACAGCCTGTATTCGCCGGTCAAGAAGGTCTCCTACAAGGTCGAGAACACCCGCGAGGGCCAGGTTCTCGACTATGACAAGCTGACCATGACCATCGAGACCGACGGTTCGATCTCGGGCGAGGACGCGGTGGCATTCGCTGCCCGCATCCTGCAGGACCAGCTTGGCCTGTTCGTCAATTTCGACGAGCCGCAGAAGGAAGTCGCCACCGAGGCCGTCACCGAGCTCGCCTTCAACCCGGCGCTGCTCAAGAAAGTGGACGAGCTCGAGCTTTCGGTGCGTTCGGCCAACTGCCTGAAGAACGACAACATCGTCTACATCGGCGATCTCATCCAGAAGACCGAAGCCGAGATGCTGCGCACCCCGAACTTCGGCCGCAAGTCGCTGAACGAGATCAAAGAAGTGCTCGCGGCGATGGGCCTGCACCTCGGCATGGAAGTGCCGGACTGGCCGCCGGAAAACATCGAAGACCTCGCCAAGCGTTACGAAGACCAATATTGAGCATGAAGTCCAAGGATCGGCGGCGTGGGCCGCTCGATCCGACGGTCATGCGGAAAACCATCAGAGGCCGTGGCCTCTTGAACAACTGAAGGAAAAGAGCCATGCGCCACGGTTTTAAAGGCCGCCGCTTCGCCCGAAGCATTAGCCATCGCAAGTCGATGTTCGCCAACCTCGCCGTGTCGCTGCTCGAGCATGAGCAGATCGTCACCACCCTGCCGAAGGCGAAGGATTTGCGTCCGATCGTCGAGAAGCTGGTGACGCTCGGCAAGCGCGGCGACCTGCATGCGCGCCGCCAGGTCATTGCCCAGATCGGCAATGAAGGCGTCGTCAAGCGTTTGTTCGACACGATTGCGCCGCGCTACGCCGACCGCAACGGCGGCTATCTGCGCATCATGAAGGCGGGCTTCCGCCACGGCGACAATGCCGCCATGGCGGTCATCGAGTTCGTCGACCGCGACACCGACGCCAAGGGCGCCGGCGACCGCGCCCGCCTCGAAGCCGAAGGCGCCAACGAGGAAGCCACTGCCGCATAAGGCTCGGTTTTTCAGGAATGACTTCAAGGGGCCTTCGGGCCCCTTTTTGTTACCGGCGTCCTACGTTTAGCGTGTCTTACGTTTAGCGAGTAAGCATCAGGTAGTCGCGACCGCTAAGCAGATTCCAATTGAAGGCGCCGGGGATCTCTTCGAACGCCGGTTGGGGATAGGAATAGATACTGTCGAGGGTGGCGCGGGAATCTATATCGCTGACCACTCGCGACACGTTGGAATTGGTCAGGTATTTTTGGGCGTCCCCATCTTCGATGAAGTCTGTATCGACTCGGAAATGAATCTGAACGGGACCCGCGCAGATGTTCAGCAATATTTCGTCGCTCAAGGCGGCGTAGAACACCGCTGCCTCTTCTGGAGCCCAAAGGCCGGCAGTCAAGAATTCCGAAGGTGTCGTCTCTCCACTGAACCCATCCAATGAGAGCACAAGGCGATCGGTGAGAACCTCAAAATCACCTTCGAGATAGCCCGCTTCTTCGATCTGAAACCAGTTCATCCAATGAGGTGCTTCTTCATCAAAGGAAATTTCGAGCTTTCCGAAAGTCCAATAGACCGGAATCGTCTCTGCATGTTCAGTGATCCAGCCGTCAGGCGGACCTAGCATACCGGCGATGTCGATCATTTTCAGAGAAGGGAAAACAGGCCCAAAAGTGCCGGTCTTCAAAAAGTCACGGAATGACAGGAGTTGTTTTTTCATGAGGGCCGACGAAGGTTTTCAGTTTCAAGTCGACCTATAGCTGCTTTGATGCCCAAAATAATCGTATTTCAGCGGCTTAGCCTTTCATTTTGCACAATCGTCGGGACAATGCCCCCGAACTTGCCTTGGAGGATTCGCGAATGCGCGCCAACCGACTGTCTCTTGTTCTGCTCTTCGCCATGATGGCGTTCGCAGCCGCGCCGACAGTCAGGCAGGCTCTGGCCGAGGACGCCGCCAAGCCAGCCGATCCGGGGCTCTCCGATGTGCTGACCGACCTCCTGCATGGCGTCGAAGGCGAGAACGGCACCTCCGGTCCCGACAAGCGCGTGCCGTTCGGCCGCGAAGAGGTACAGCTGTCGTTTGCGCCCCTGGTCAAGCAGACGGCGCCGGCGGTGGTCAATGTCTATGCTTCGCAGACGGCCAAGGTCACGTCGCCCTTCGACGGCGATCCGTTCTTCGAGGAATTCTTCGGCCGCGCGCAGCCGCGCGCGCAATCATCGCTCGGCTCGGGCGTGCTGGTCGATCCAAGCGGCGTCGTCGTCACCAATTTCCACGTGATCAAGGATGCCGACGAGGTCAAGGTCGCGACCGCCGACGGGCGCGAATTCACCTCGAAGGTCATGCTCAAGGACGAGACGCTTGACCTCGCCGTGCTCAAGATCAACTCCGACAAGCCCTTTCCGGTGATCGCCATCGGCGATTCCGACGCGCTCGAGGTCGGCGACCTGGTGCTGGCCATCGGCAATCCGTTCGGCGTCGGCCAGACCACCACCAGCGGCATCGTGTCGGCGCTTGCCCGCAGCCATATCGGCGTTTCGGATTCGGGCTACTTCATCCAGACCGACGCCGCCATCAATCCCGGCAATTCCGGCGGCGCGCTGATCAACATGGGCGGCCAGCTGGTCGGCATCAACACCGCCATCTACAGCCGCAGCGGCGGCTCGATCGGCATCGGCTTTGCCATCCCGGCCAACATGGTGCGCGCCTTCGCCGACGCGGCCAAGGCCGGGCTCGATTTCTTCGAGCGGCCCTATATAGGCGCCGAGTTCGAAGCGGTCACACCGCAGATCGCCGAATCGCTTGGCATGGAGAAGCCGACCGGCGCGCTGGTGTCGTCGGTCGAGGAAGCCGGACCGGCGGCCAAGGCAGGGCTGAAGCCCGGCGACGTCGTGCTGCAGCTCAATGGCACGACCGTCGAAGGCATCGAGGCGCTGGACTACCGCATGGCGACCCTGTCGATCGGCACCAAGGCGACCTTCGCCATCCTGAGCAAGGGCCAGCAGGCGACGATGGAGATTGCACTGGAGCGCGCGCCGGAAGGCGCCAAGGCGTCGGAAGTGACGCTGCATGGCCGCAGCCCATTCTCCGGCGCCAAGGTCGCGGAACTGTCGCCCAGGCTCGCCCAGCGGCTTGGCCTGCGCACCGACCTCAAGGGCGTCACCGTGGTCGACATCAACCGCGATTCGCCGGCTGCCGATTTCGGCTTCCAGCCCGGCGACATCGTGCGCGAGGTGAACGGCAGCACCGTCGATACGGCGGCGACACTGGCGCAGCTTGCCCAGCAGGATACGCGCTGGTGGCGCTTTACCGTCGAGCGCGGCGGGCAGATACTGCGCCAGGTGTTGCGTTACTGAGGCGATCTTCCCATTTCTGAGGATCGTGCTCCAACCAGAAGACCTAGATGGCCGATCTGTTCAGCGTCGATGAACCGGAAAGAGCGCCGCCCGGCCGGCCTTTGGCCGATCGGCTGCGCCCGAAAAACCTTGGCGAGGTCGTCGGCCAGGAGCATCTGACCGGCCCCGACGGCGCACTGACGCGGCTCATCAACTCCGGTTCGCTCGGCTCGATGATTTTCTGGGGGCCACCCGGCACCGGCAAGACTACCGTTGCGCGGCTGCTGGCCGGCGAGACCCGTCTTGCTTTCGAGCAGATATCGGCGGTGTTTTCCGGCGTCGCCGACCTGAAGAAAGTGTTCGAAGCAGCGAAGCTGCGCCGCACCAATGGCCGCCAGACGCTGCTGTTCGTCGACGAGATCCATCGCTTCAACCGTGCCCAGCAGGACTCTTTCCTCCCGGTCATGGAGGATGGAACAGTTGTTCTGGTCGGCGCCACCACCGAAAATCCATCGTTCGAGCTGAACGCCGCGCTTCTGTCGCGAGCGCGGGTGCTGGTGTTTCACTCGCTGGGCGAGGACAGCATCGCCAAGCTGATGACGCGGGCGGAGGAGACGGAGGGCAGGGCGCTGCCGCTCGACGACGAGGCGCGGGCGATGCTCATCCGCATGAGCGATGGCGACGGCCGGGCCTCGCTGACGCTGGCGGAGGAAGTCTGGCGCGCCGCCAAACCCGGCGAGGTTTTTGATCCCGAAGGGTTGCAGCGCATCGTGCAGCGCCGCGCGCCGATCTATGACAAGGGCCAGGACGGTCACTACAATCTGATCTCGGCGCTGCACAAGTCGGTGCGCGGGTCCGATCCGGACGCGGCGCTTTATTATCTTGCCCGCATGTTCGACGCCGGCGAGGATCCGCTCTATCTCGGCCGCCGGCTGGTGCGCATGGCGATGGAGGATATCGGGCTGGCCGACCCGCAGGCGCTGGTTATCGCCAACGCCGCCAAGGACGCATACGACTACCTCGGCTCGCCCGAAGGCGAACTGGCCTTCGCCGAGGCCACCGTCTATCTCGCCACCGCGCCCAAATCCAACGCCGTCTATACCGCCTTCAAGGCAGCCACGCGGGCGGCGAAGGAGTTCGGTTCGCTGCTGCCGCCCAAGCACATCCTCAACGCGCCGACCAAGCTGATGAAAGAGGAGGATTACGGCGCCGGCTACCGCTACGATCACGACCAGCCCGATGCCTTTTCCGGCCAGGACTATTTCCCCGAAAAGATGGGCCGGCAGACCTTTTACGATCCGCCCGAACGCGGCTTCGAGCGCGATATCAAGAAACGGCTGGACTATTGGGCAAAGCTGCGCAGCGAGCGGGAAAAATAGGCGCGCGGGACAAACGGGACGAACTCGGCCTGCCCGCGATGAACTGAAATTCTGTCCCCGCCAGTCACAGCAGTGTGATTGTACCGCATGACAAAAAGCCCTATCACGTCGCATGACTCGGCCGGGAGGCTGCCAGGACGGGCGATAATTCGGAACGGGGACAGCGCGCCGCGCGAACAGAAATGACAAAATCCCTTCGCAAGACGCTTCGCCAGGCTGTGATTGCTGTCCCGCTGCTCGCGCTCGGCTTCTATTTCATTCCGATCCTGACCACGATCTGGATCGTCTGCGGCCTGATCGATGTGCTGCGCAACGCCAGCAAGGATCTGTCGCTGTTGCGCGGCTATTTCCTCGGCAATGGCATCTTCACCTGGCTGCTGTCGCCCTTCAATCTGCTGGTGGACCTCGTTTGCTACCGCAACCCGGGTGTGTGGAAGCTGGAGCAGTTTCCTGCCGATTATCAGCGCGAGGTCAACGAGGTTCTTGACGTCTTCAAGGCGCGCAAGGACGAGATCATCGCCGATATCGACGCCAATTTCGGCACCGGTCGTCGCGGCATGTATGTCTATCAGTGGTACGGCAAGCACCGGATCGACAATGTCGCAGAATTCAACAAGGATTTCAAATACATCAAGACCATTGCCGTGTCTGTCTTCAGAGGCAAGGAATCGACTTCCTGGCATTTCGGACCGCTGCGGCTCAGCCTGCGCATCCTCTACAATCTCTTGCCGGTGAAGGCAGAGGTTTTCGTCGAATGCAACGGCGCCAGGAATTACTGGCACGACAACCCACTCTATATTTTCGACGACACGCTGCTGCACCGCTCGGTCAACGAGTATGACGGACGCCGCTACTGCGTGTTCATGGACATCATCCGCCCGTCGCCGTTCCCCGGCTTCATCGCCGGACTTCTGGCCATCGTTTCGGTCACCGTCGAGCGCATCAATTCCATGTTCTACAAGAACTGGAAGATGATCGGCTCGAGCAAGGCAAAGAAGGTCGAGACGACCTGAGGCGTTGGCCTGAAGGGATTGGGCATGTTCAATCTGCTTCTCGTTGTGGTCGGCGGCGGCATCGGCGCCGGCATCCGCCACCTTACCAACATCGGCGCCTTGCGCCTCGTCGGCCCCAACTACCCCTGGGGGACGATGGCGATCAACATCGTCGGCTCCTTTGCCATGGGGCTGTTCATCGCCGCGCTGATGCGGCGCGGCGGTTCCAATGAGCTCCGGCTGTTCGTCGCCACCGGCATCCTTGGCGGCTTCACCACCTTCTCCGCCTTTTCGCTCGATTTCGCGACCCTGTGGGAGCGCGGAGCGACGCTGCCGGCGTTGGGATATGCGCTGGCCAGCGTCGTTGGCGCCATTATCGCCCTGTTTCTGGGACTTTGGCTCGCAAGAACCGTTTCATAGTGTTATTGCCCCGACCTGGAGCACGCCGCATCCTCTGGACGCGCTGCAGAAACTTTGATCTTGCGCATGATCCTTTCCGAAAGCCGGAGTAGATTTTCGGGGTCACGCGCTAGAAACGGATAAAGCGAAAATCATGGCAGGCGTAGAACAGATCACGGTGGAGGCCGGCGAGGCGGGCATGCGGCTCGATCGCTGGTTCAAGACCCATTTCCCCGGTCTCGGCTTTGGCCATCTGCAGAAGTTGCTGCGCTCGGGCCAGATCCGCGTCGATGGCGGCCGGGTCAAGGCCGACAGCCGTGTCGAGCCCGGCCAGGTGGTGCGTGTGCCGCCGCTCGAGGTCGACAAGAAGGGCGAGAGTGCGCTTACGGGTTACTCGATCCGCAACCAGGGCGACGCCGATGTGCTGGCCAAGATGCTGATCCACGAAGATCCAAAAGTCTTCGTCTTCAACAAGCCGGCGGGCCTGGCGGTGCAAGGCGGCTCGGGCGTCACCCGCAATGTCGACGACATGCTGGAGGCCTGGCGCAGCCAGAAGGGCGAGAAGCCGCGCCTGGTGCACCGGCTCGACCGCGACACGTCGGGCGTGTTGGTGGTTGCCCGCACCAGGCTTGCGGCGATGAAGCTTTCCGAGTCATTCCGGGCGCGCGAGACCAAGAAGACCTATTGGGCGCTGGTCAAGGGCGTCCCGCCCAAGCGTGAGGACAAGATCTCGACCTGGCTGATCAAGGAACCGACCGAGGACGGCGACCGCGTGCGCGTGGCAGCCCATGGCGAAAAGGGCGCCGACCACGCCGTGTCCTACTACCGCATCATCGAGCAGGCGGCTCAGACGATGACCTGGCTGGAAATGGAGCCGTACACTGGCCGCACCCACCAGCTGCGCGTTCATGCCGCCTATATCGGCTGCCCGATCCTTGGCGACCCCAAATATTTCGAGGCCGACACCAACTGGGACTTTCCGGGCGGCATTCAGAACCGCCTGCATCTGCATGCGCGCCGCATCGTCATTCCGCACCCGGACAAGGGCGTCATCGACGTAACCGCGCCGATGCCGCCGCATATGCGCCAGAGCTGGAACCTGATCGGCTTCGACGACGCCAGCGCGGAGGACTGACATTGGCCGTTGCCTCGGCATTGGATCGCCGCGATGCGGTCGATCTGGCGGCTGCTTCCATCATGGTCGGGCTGACCTTTTCCTGGGGGCTGAACTATGTCGCCGCCAAGATCCCCTATGCCGGCTTCGATCCGGTTTTCGTCTCGATCGCACGTTCGATCATCGGCGGGCTCTGTGTGCTCGGCTGGTGCTGGCTGCGCGGCATCAGGCTGTTTAAGGCCGACGGGTCGCTTGTCGCCGGCATCATCGTCGGCGTGCTGTTCGGCGTCGAGTTCCTGTGCCTCTATATCGGGCTGGAATACACGACCGTTGCCCGCAACACGCTGCTGGTCAACACCATGCCGTTCTGGGTCCTGATCGGCGGCCATTTCCTGCTCGGTGAGCGTATCAACGCGCGCAAGCTTGGCGGGCTCGTTCTCGCCTTCTGCGGCCTGGTGGCGGTGTTTTCCGACGGGATTGCCGGCGGCACCGAGATGACCTTGATGGGCGATCTGCTCAGCCTCGGCTCCGGTATCCTGTGGGCGGCGACCAGCATCGTCATCAAGCGTTCGAAACTGGTCGAGACCAGTGCCGAGAAATTGCTGCTTTATCAGTTGGCCGGTGCGGCCATTGTCGGTGTCCTGGTGATGCCTTTCGCCGGCCCGCCGATCCGCGCGGTCAGTGCCTTGCCGGCATTGGCGCTGCTGTTCCAGTCGCTCTATATAGTTGCCTTCACCTATGTGCTGTGGTTCTGGCTGCTCAGGCGCTATCCGGCATCGGGCCTGTCGAGCTTCGCCTTCCTGTCGCCGGTGTTCGGCGTCCTCTGCGGCGCTATCATTCTTGGCGAGGCGCCAACGACCAGGATCTTTGTGGCGCTTGGGCTGATCGCAGTCGGCCTGATCATCGTCAACCGGCCGGCGCGCAAGCAGGTACCTGGATAGAAAGTTCGACCATGCGTGACATCCTCAACGACCTCGAAGCGGGAAAGCATCTGTCCGATCCGGATCCGGTCCGCCGCGCGCAGATCCAGATGAAGACGCACCTGCCGAAGCGCTTCTACAAGGACGTGTCGGTCGCAGCTGTGGAGGACGGTTTTGCCGTCCATCTCGACGGCAAGCCGGTGCGCACGCCGGGCAAGGCGCTGCTGGCGCTGCCGACCGAAAACGCCGCCGCCCTGGTCGCCAATGAGTTCGCTGCACAGGGCGAGACCATCGACCCGGTCACGATGCCGGTGCTGCGTCTGGTCAACACCGCCATCGACGGCGTCGCCAGCGACCCGCAGGCGGTGCTGGAGGACGTCTTGCGCTTCGCCTCGTCCGATCTGACCTGCTACCGCGCCGACGCGCCACAGGGGCTGGTCGAGCGGCAGAACCAGCATTGGGATCCGGTGATCGACTGGGCGAGAGCGACATTAGGGGCTCGGTTCAAT
Organism: Mesorhizobium sp. M0001; assembly: GCF_040324255.1. Taxonomy (NCBI): domain Bacteria; kingdom Pseudomonadati; phylum Pseudomonadota; class Alphaproteobacteria; order Hyphomicrobiales; family Phyllobacteriaceae; genus Mesorhizobium; species Mesorhizobium sp. M0001. The sequence continues at coordinate 507,854 of NZ_JAMYVS010000004.1, read as the reverse complement.
CTCGCCGAGGGCATCATCCATGTCGAGCAGCCGCGCGAGAGCATCGCAGTGCTCGGCGCTCATCTTGCCCAGCGTGCCGAGCCGCTGCGGCTGGCCGCAATCCATGTCATGACTTCGCTGACCGGGTCGGCGCTGCTGGCGCTGGCGGTCGATTACGGCGCGCTCGATGGCGACGCGGCTTGGGCCGCCGGCCATGTCGACGAGGACTGGCAGATCGAGCATTGGGGCCAGGATGCCGAGGCTGTCGCACGCCGCTCGGCCCGCAAACGCGACATGATGGCGGCCGTCGGCCTGCTCGATGCGCTGAAGACCTGATCCTCGGCCTTTGCCGCACTGCACCTAATACCAAAGTCATAAACCCAAGGTCTGTCTGCCTCCGGCGGTCGCTTTCTGTCATTTTTTACGCTGATGGCTGGTTTGAGTCGCGTTCAGAGGGAACGCCGACGATGACGCCCAGCGTCGAAGGCAGACGATTCACGGGAGGACAGTTCAATGGCATTGGCATCGACCGCCGGCGGAGCCAGCCGCGGCATGACACGAGAGGAGAAGAAGGTCATCTTCGCCTCCTCGCTGGGCGCGGTTTTCGAATGGTATGATTTCTATCTCTACGGAGCGTTGGCCGGCGCGATCGGCTTGACCTTCTTCAACTCGTTTCCCGAAAGCACCCGCTACATCTTCACGCTGCTGGTCTTCGCCGCCGGCTTCATCGTGCGCCCGTTCGGCGCGCTGGTGTTCGGCCGCATCGGCGATCTCGTCGGCCGCAAATACACATTCCTTGTCACCATCATGATCATGGGTCTGTCGACTTTCCTTGTCGGCCTGCTTCCGGGTTCAGAGACACTGGGCATTCTGGCGCCGATCCTGTTGATCGCGCTGCGCATGCTGCAGGGCCTGGCGCTTGGCGGTGAGTACGGCGGCGCCGCGACCTATGTCGCGGAACATGCGCCGGATGACCGTCGCGGCTTCTACACGTCATGGATCCAGACGACGGCGACGCTCGGCCTTTTCCTGTCGCTGATTGTCATCCTGCTAGTGCAGAATTCGGTAAGCAAGGACGCCTTCAACGCCTGGGGATGGCGCATTCCGTTCCTGGTCTCGGCTATCCTGCTCGGCATTTCGGTCTGGATCCGGCTGTCGCTTTCGGAATCGCCGACCTTCCTGCGCATGAAGGAGGAGGGCAAGAGTTCCAAGGCGCCGCTGTCGGAAGCCTTCGGCCAATGGAAAAACGCCAAGATCGCCATCCTGGCGCTGTTCGGCCTCACCGCCGGTCAGGCCGTGGTCTGGTACAATGGTCAGTTCTACGCACTGTTCTTCCTGGCCAATGTGCTCAAGGTCGACGCGCAGTCGGTGAACATCATGATCGCCATTGCGCTGGCACTCGGCACGGGCTTCTTCGTCTTCTTCGGCTGGCTGTCCGACAAGATCGGCCGCAAGCCGATCATCATGGCCGGCCTTGCGCTGGCGGTCGTCACCACCTTCCCGCTGTTCAAGGCGTTGACCTGGGCCGCCAATCCGGCGCTCGCCACCGCGCAGCAGAACACGCGCGCCACGGTGACGGCGGCTCCGGGAGACTGCAACTTCCAGTTCAATCCGACCGGCACGCGCGTACCGGTCAGTTCGTGCGATATCGCGACCGATTTCCTTGCCAAGAACTCGGTGCCTTACGACATCGTCTCGACGGCGGCGGCGGGGACCCCGGCGAGTGTCATGATCGGCAGCGAAACCGTGGCGTCTTATGATGCCAAGGCCGCGGGCGACAAGAAGGCTGCCAGCGACGCTGCCTTCAAGAAGGGTATCAACCTCGCGCTTCAGGGTGGCGGTTATCCGCTGAAGCGTGCTGCCGCCAAGGTTGCCGACCAGAAGCTCGACGCCTTTGTCGCGGCCAATCCTGAACTGAAGCTCGACGCGGCAGCCATCCGCGCCGGCGAAAAGACCGCAGTCCCGACCGAACAGGCGATCAAGGACAAGGTGCTGACCAAGGACGAAGCCGCGGGCGCCACCGAGGTGACCGTCTACAGCGTTCCGGCAGCGGGCGCCTTCGCGATGTTTGCCGACCCCGCACAGGTCAACTGGGCAAAGGTCATCGGCATCCTGTTCATCCTGGTCCTCTACGTGACCATGGTCTACGGGCCGATCGCGGCGATCCTGGTCGAGATGTTCCCGACACGCATCCGCTACAGCGGCATGTCACTGCCCTATCACATCGGCAATGGCTGGTTCGGCGGCCTGCTGCCCGCGATCGTGTTCGCGTTCAGCGCCTACAAGGGCGATATCTATTACGGCCTTTGGTATCCGGTGGTGATCGCGGCGGTGACGCTGATCATCGGCATGATCTTCGTCAGGGATACGCTCGGCACCGACCTGCATACCAAGCAGTAGCCGACGGCTCTGTATCAAACAAAAAACCCGGCGCGAGCGATCGCGCCGGGTTTTGATTTGTGGGCCTGTTCGATCTATCAGCGCGGAAGACGCCTAGCTCTTGCGAGGCTGTTCGGCGTCCGCAATGGCGGCCTCATGATACCAAGCCTCGCCATAGTCAAGCGGCTGATCGCGCGGCGAAGCAAGCTCTGCCGCAAACTTGGCCTTTACGCCTAAATTTGAGGCAGATGCACGCGATGCCGCCGGGAACATCAGGATTTTGGCCGACGGACGAGCTGAGGTGATTTCCATGGTCGGTCTCCTTTCTTCTGGAGAGGCTCTTCGATTCATCTTTCCATCAAGGTAGGTCCTGCAATCCTTTTAGGCAAGATGCCTAAAGAAAGATCGGCATTTGCCTGTTATTTAAGCAAATTCTGCCTTTGATTGATCCGGGCGCATTGCTTAGGCGGCTTGCCATCACCGGCGGGATGAAAGGGCATTTTTGCCGCACCCTGACCAACTGAAGTGGCACACGATTTGCATTTTATCGACCGGCAGCTGGGCTGCTGGATGGCTCGGCGCGCCGGCGTCATCCAGGTTCGGTGATCAAGCAACGAGAGGCTCTAGAATGACGAAATACAAGCTCGAGTATATCTGGCTCGATGGTTACACGCCGGTCCCCAATCTTCGCGGCAAGACCCAGATCAAGGAGTTCGCCGAGTTCCCGACGCTCGAGCAGCTGCCGCTGTGGGGCTTCGACGGTTCTTCGACGCAGCAGGCCGAAGGCCACAGCTCCGACTGCGTGCTGAAGCCGGTGGCCGTATTCCCGGACCCGGCCCGCAGCAATGGCGTGCTGGTGATGTGCGAAGTGATGATGCCCGATGGCGTGACGCCGCATGTGTCCAACAAGCGCGCCACCATCCTCGACGACGAGGGCGCCTGGTTCGGCTTCGAGCAGGAGTATTTCTTCTACAAGGACGGCCGTCCGCTCGGCTTCCCCGAGAGCGGCTATCCGGCGCCGCAGGGCCCGTACTACACCGGCGTCGGCTATTCGAATGTCGGCCCGATCGCGCGCCAGATCGTCGAGGAGCATCTCGACCTCTGCCTCGCAGCAGGCATCAACCATGAAGGCATCAACGCCGAAGTGGCCAAGGGCCAGTGGGAATTCCAGATTTTCGGCAAGGGCTCCAAGAAGGCTGCCGACCAGATGTGGATGGCCCGCTATCTCTTGCAGCGCCTGACCGAAAAATACGAGATCGACATCGAGTATCACTGCAAGCCGCTCGGCGACACCGACTGGAACGGCTCGGGCATGCACGCCAACTTCTCGACCGCCTATATGCGCGAAGTCGGCGGCAAGGCCTATTTCGAAGCGCTGATGGCTCAATTCGACAAGAACCTGATGGACCACATCGCCGTCTACGGCCCGGACAACGACAAGCGCCTGACCGGCAAGCATGAGACCGCGCCGTGGAACCGCTTCAGCTACGGCATCGCCGACCGCGGCGCCTCGATCCGCGTGCCGCATTCCTTCGTCAACAATGACTACAAGGGCTACCTGGAAGACCGCCGCCCGAACTCGCAGGGCGACCCCTACCAGATCGCTTCGCAGATCCTGAAGACCATCGCGGAGGTTTCGACCAGCGCGCAGGTCTCGGCTGCTGCTTGAGCATCTATAGCGGCGCAGGCTTCATAAGCCTGCGCCGTAGCCTGCTGCTACCACGTCTACGGTCTGCTATTGGTCAAACAAAAACCCCGGCGTCTGAACTGACGCCGGGGTTTTTCCTTGTCGCTGAGGCTTATCGTTCAGACCGAATAGTACATGTCGTATTCGACCGGATGCGGGGTCATTTCGAAGCGCATCACTTCGGCCATCTTGAGCTCGATGTAAGAGTCGATCTGGTCGTCGTCGAAGACGCCGCCGGCTTTCAGGAAGCCGCGGTCCTTGTCCAAGCTTTGCAGCGCTTCGCGCAGCGAACCGCAGACGGTCGGGATTTTCTTCAGTTCCTTCGGCGGCAGGTCGTAGAGATCCTTGTCCATCGGCTGTCCCGGGTGGATCTTGTTCTTGATGCCGTCGAGGCCGGCCATGAGCATGGCGGCGAAAGCGAGGTAGGGGTTCGCGCCTGGATCGGGGAAGCGGACCTCGACGCGCTTGGCTTTCGGGGACGAGCCGAACGGAATGCGGCACGAGGCCGAACGGTTGCGCGCGGAGTAGGCGAGCAGCACCGGGGCTTCATAGCCAGGTACAAGGCGCTTGTAGGAGTTGGTCAGCGGGTTGGTGAAGGCGTTGATCGCCTTGGCGTGCTTGATGATGCCGCCGATGTAGAACAGGCACGACTCCGACAGGCCGGCATATTCATTGCCGGCGAAGGTCGGCTTGCCGTTCTTCCAGATCGACTGGTGGACATGCATGCCCGAGCCGTTGTCGCCGAAAATCGGCTTCGGCATGAAGGTGGCCGTCTTGCCATAGGCGTTGGCGACCTGGTGCACGACATATTTGTAGATCAGCATCTTGTCGGCGTTGCGGACCAGCGTGTCGAACTTGATGCCGAGCTCGTGCTGGGCAGCGGCAACCTCGTGATGGTGCTTTTCGACGCGCACGCCCATTTCGGCGAGCACGGTCAGCATTTCGGAGCGCATGTCCTGCGCGCTGTCGATCGGCGGCACAGGGAAGTAGCCGCCCTTGACGCGCGGGCGGTGGCCGAGATTGCCGGTCTCGTAGTCGGTGTCGTCGTTGGACGGCAGTTCGGTCGAGTCCAGCTTGAACCCGGTGTTGTAGGGATCGGCCTTGTACTTGACGTCGTCGAAGACGAAGAACTCGGCTTCGGGGCCGACATAGATGGTGTCGCCGATGCCTTCGGCCTTCATGTAGGCCTCGGCCTTCTTGGCGGTGCCGCGCGGATCGCGGTTGTAGGATTCGCCGGAGACCGGATCGAGAATGTCGCACAGGATGACCATGGTCGACTGGGCGAAGAACGGATCCATGTGGACGGTGTCCGCATCGGGCATCAGCACCATGTCGGACTCGTTGATCGCCTTCCAGCCGGCGATCGAGGAGCCGTCGAACATGACGCCGTCGGCGAACATGTCTTCCTCGACCTCGATGACATCCATCGTCACGTGCTGCAGCTTGCCCTTCGGATCGGTGAAGCGCAGGTCGACGAATTTCACGTCGTTGTCCTTGATCTGCTTCATGATGTCTTTGGCTGTCGTCATGTCGTTTCTTCCCTGTGTGATGACGTTTCGAGGAGACGTTAATCTGAAATCAGAAAGCTCAGACGGCGTCCATCCCCGTTTCGCCGGTACGGATGCGAACGACCTCCTCGATGTTGGAGACGAAGATCTTGCCGTCGCCGATGCGGCCGGTCTGCGCCGCCTTGCGGATGGCTTCGATGGCGCCTTCAACGGCGTCGTCGCCCAGCACGACTTCGATCTTCACCTTGGGCAGGAAGTCGACGACATATTCGGCGCCGCGATAGAGTTCGGTATGGCCTTTCTGGCGGCCAAAGCCCTTGGCCTCGGTCACGGTAATGCCTTGCAGACCGGCCTCCTGAAGCGCTTCCTTCACTTCGTCTAGCTTGAACGGCTTGATGATCGCTTCGATCTTTTTCATGTAAAAAGTGGCCTCCACTGCCAAAAAAACGGGTTGTGCGCCCCGCTTGCGCCTCCATCAAGCACGAACTGTGCCAATTTCAGCCCACGCGAAGCGGTTTCGCGCAATTCCAATGCCGCGCCGCGCCGGGATGCACATTCGCGTCATCCTCTGCTTCGGCTGCGGCAAAGCTGCCCGAAGCCTACACATTGCCGCTTCGGGCGTCTGCACGATAATTAGGCAGATTGCGCATTTTGCAGGCCCGCGCGGATCCGTGGCACCAGTCTGCGAAAGGATTTGGCCGCACGCCAACGCAGCACCTGGCCGTTTGCTTCGAATCCGAAACTGGACAATGCTCGATAGGGACAAAGGGGTCGGCCTTGAACGAAATGCGGATCGGCAATCCATGAGCAATGAAGTCCTGTCGCCGGCCGAGATGGGCGAGGCCGACCGGCTGGCGATCGCGGCCGGTCCGCTCGACGGCTATGGCCTGATGCAGCGCGCCGGCGAAGCGGTCGCTGCTGTGGTCCTGGCACGCTATCCCGCAGCAAGCCGCGTGCACGTGCTGTGCGGCCCCGGCAATAATGGTGGCGACGGCTATGTTGTAGCGCGGTTGCTGGCCGAGGCTGGTGTGAATGTGGCGCTCTGGGCCGAAGGCAAGCAGAAGCCCGGGAGTGATGCGGCGCGAGCTTCCGAGGCCTGCAATCTGCCGGTCGAGCACATCGGACACTGCTACCCGGAACCGGGTGAAGTCGTCGTGGACGCGCTCTATGGTGCGGGATTGTCGAAGAAGATATCCCTGCATGCCTCTGCCGTCTCAGGATTGGCCGCGGCGGAGCGCGTGCCTGTGGTGTCAATCGATCTGCCTTCTGGTGTGTCGGGCGAGACCGGCTTGAGCAACGCTTATTTCAAGGCCGACGTGACGGTGACGTTCGTGCGGAAAAAGCCCGGCCATCTGCTGATGCCGGGGCGCAGCCTCTGCGGCGAGATCATCATCGCCGATATCGGCATTCCGGATGCGATCGTCGATGAGTTCAAGATCAAGACGTTCGAGAACACGCCTGATTTCTGGCTATACAGTTTTCCGAAAACGGCGGTCGATACACATAAGTATAAGCGCGGCCACGTCAGCGTCTTTTCCGGCGGGCCGAGCGCGACAGGTGCGGCGCGGCTGTCGGCGATGGCTGCAGCCAGAGCCGGGGCAGGGGCGGTGACCGTGCTCTCGCCTGAAAATGCCATGCAGGTAAACGCCGCGCATCTGACATCGATCATGCTGCGCGAGGCCGGTTCGATGGAGGAAGTGCAGGAATTTTTGTCGGCGAGGCACCCCGAAGTACTTGTGTTCGGACCAGGGCTCGGGCCGAAACCCAAAGTGGGGGATTTCGCGTTGCAATTGATCGCGACGGTCGCTGACCTAAACCGCACGTCGACGAGTTCATTCGGAATTCAGCGCCCTGCCATTGTCTTGGATGCTGACGCCATCACGTCATTGGCGCATCAGCCTCAGGCCCTGTTCGACGCCGCGCTGCTCCCGTGGGCGCCGGTATTGGTGCTGACGCCGCATGAAGGCGAATTCGCCAGACTTTTTCCCGACATCGCGAAGGACAAGAAGCAGTCGAAACTCGCCAAGGCGCGCGCAGCCGCTGAACGAGCCAACGCCATCATGGTCTACAAGGGCGCCGACACCGTCATCGCGGCGCCGGACGGCCGCGCGGTGATCAACGCCAATGGTGCACCATGGCTCGCCACCGCCGGTTCCGGCGACGTGCTGGCGGGCATTGTCGCTGCGCTGCTGGCGCAGGGCATGCAGGCATTCGAGGCCGCCTGCGCAGCGGTCTGGATCCATGCCGAGGCCGGCAGCCGCTTCGGACCGGGTCTGATCGCCGAGGATCTGCCGCTGGCGCTGGTGCCGGTGCTGCGTGAACTTGTCGAGGCACGGCAGAAGGTGCCAATCGGATGAAGCGTTTCGCGCTCGCCATTGCAGCCATCATCGCGCTGTTCGCCTCGCATGGCGTGCGCGCTGAGCAGCCGGTGACCATCGTCGACGATCCGGCGGTGCTCGCCGCCCTCGATGCCAAGGGGTTTGGCTTCGCCGGCATTTTCGCCGTCGACGGCGCGGACGATCTGAAGACGCTCTACAGTGAGGTGCCGGCCTATCGTGCTGTTGTCGACATGGTGGCGGCCGATATTGCCACGCTGCGGGCCGAGATAAAGGCCGGCGGGCGCACGCTCTACGAGGTGACCGACGGCAATGTCGGCCGCATCATGGATATGCGCTGGCTGAAGACCGAGGCCGCGCGCTTCCGCCTGGTCGGCGTCGTCAACCGGCTGGACCGGCGTGACTTCACCGCGGTGCAAGGCGACAAGAGCTGTGGCGAGGTGCGCTTCATCTATCGCCTGGCCTACAGTTTCCGCAAGAACGGCAAGGTTTTGGCATCGCGGCTGCCATTCAATTTCAACGCCGTCTACAGCGTGGCGCCGGATGCCGATGGCGGCTGCGTCGGCGTTGCCGGGCGCTGGACACCGCAGATCGACGAAAACGTCGATGCCGGCTGGCTGGCCGGCGGTTCGCTGGCACCGGAGGAACTGACGTTCAAGCAGCTTGAACTCAATGCGCAGGTGGTGCGTTTTCCCTCGGGACAGGAGACCCAATTCGGCGGGCAGGCGGCCTATCTGATGCGGATCTTCGGTATCGATGGCGCTGCCATCAGCGAGAAGCCGCTGGAGAATACGCCTGACGTTGCGCGGCTCTCGGATGATGCCGCACTGAAGAAAGGGCTCGCCGACTACGTCAGCGCCAATGTCGCGGCCATCGATCTCGGCGTCTACGAAATCCCCGACGAATTCCTGGCCAAGAAAATCATCTCGTGGTCGACCTTCGGCAGCGCGAGACGGGCCAACCATCCGTTCACGCCGCTGTTCCAGCCAGCGGATTTCGCCGGCTTGGACTATGCGGCGCTAAAGCTGGTGCGGACACCGGAGGCGCTGGTCGAGCGGCTGGACAATGGCGCCTGCCAGGGCTGCCACCAGGCGGGCTCGACGGCCGGCTTTCACTTCATTGGCCTCGACGACAAAACGACGTCGCCTCTCAACCGGATCGAGGTCGGCATCTCGCCGCATCTCCATGCCGAGATTCCGCGACGTGAGGCCTGGCTGCGCGCGACGGAAGAAGGCAAGGAGCCGAACCGCTACCGGCCGCTGTCCTTCGCGCCGCCAGCGACATGGACCGATGCCGGCGATGTCGACTACGCCCCGGCCGAGATGGCGATGCCGTGCCTGATGCCGGATGATGCAAAACGCTTCGGCGCGACCTGGCAATGCGGTGGCGGCACCGTCTGCACGCCGCTCGCGACGGCTTCAGGCGTGCATACCGCGTTGGCGCAATGTCTGTTGCCCACGGACAGTCCAAAGATGTTTTCGGGCCATCCCTGCCTGACCGGGTCGATCGCCAGCAACCCGTCTCAGCCGTTCAACGACCGCTACAAGATCACCGGCCAGTTCGCGGCTTTTGCGCCGACCTTTTCGCGGACCGCCTACACCTGCCGGCCACCGAAAATCGGCGTACCGGCAGGCATCGCTTATCGCGCCTGCGACGACAAGGACCGCAGCTTCGCCGCATTCAAGACGGGCAAGCCGATGCCATCGGAAATTTGCGGCATGGTCGGCGGCAAGAAATTCGACACCTGCGTCGCCACCAACAATTTCGACCAGTGCCTCGGCGGCGCGGTCAACCGCGGCAACCGTCCAGCCTGCTCGGCTGATCATTTCTGCCGCGAGGACTATATGTGCCAGTCGCTGCCGCCGGACACGCCGGGTGCTGCCAAGGTGAAAGGCATCGGCTACTGCTCGCCGACCTATTTCATCTTCCAGATGCGCATCGACAATCACGCGACGCCCTGGGCGAGCGCGACCAGCGCCCCCAGGAATGCGGGGTTCGGGGCGGCGGAAGAGGAGTGAGCCTGCGAGTTGGGCGACCACCAGTTCAGCGCTGGAGATAGTCTTCCATCCGCGCAGTCCATTTGGTGTCGAATTCCGAAATGTGGCGCTGTGCTACGCTCGAGTTCAGCAGCGTCGAGAGCGCGGTCACGGCGATCGGGTCCAGGTCGGGCGGCTCCGTATATCCAAGCGCCGCCAGCCGTTGAGCCCATGATGGATGGGTGGACTTTGCGTCATCCGGGCTTGCCCACGCCTTGCGGGCGCAAACATCGAGGCAAATGGGTTCTCGCAGCTGGCCGGCAGCTTCCAGCATGCGCTCGAGCGGCGGTCGCGGCGGACGCAAAGCACCTCGCAATTCATGCTGCAAAGGGTCATAGACCGTCTCCGTGAAATGCACGTCTGCCGTGGCAAGAAGCAACAGCGCGCGTGCGGCGTGCTCGGCGTCGCCGGAGGATGCCGCGTGTCGATCTGCCTTGATCTCCGCTTCGCGCGAAAGCCGGATTTCTTCCCGCTCGAACGATTGCGACAGCCAGCCGATAGCGGCGTGGAGCAGGCTGCCTGTGATCGTGGTTCCGGGCGGGGCATACTCGAAGACAAATCCGAAACCGTTTTCGAACTCAGCGAGATTGAGGCTGCCATTGGTATCCTTGTTGCGCACATGCGCGTCCTCATGGGCAAGGATCGCGGCAAGCGCTCTTTCATCGGTCACTGCGAGGAGAGGGATGCCAATGGTTAGAAACAGCCGATTGCCGAGAAGGCCGAGAAGCGTGCGCTCTTCGCGCACGCTGGCGTTCAGGTTGCCCTCTAGTATGACAACCGTGCGCGCAGCACGGCGCGGTCCGGCGACGCTCCGCCACAGCGCCCACAGGCCGGGCGCTTCTGCTTCACTGACGCCTTTGATCTTGCTGCGTCGGAAGCCCGCAAACAATGTGCCGAACAGAAATGCCAAGGCCGTGGTGGCGATCGGCATGACGACGAAGCCGCTGGCGATAAACCAGATTGGATGGTTGTCGAGCAGGGACATCCAGACGCAGAAGATGATGAGAGCGGGAACAACGAAAAACAGGACCGTGAACCTGCCAAACCGCCGACCGGCGCTGATGATCAGTCGCGACATTGGATGTTACAACGGGATGTTGTCGTGCTTCTTCCAAGGGTTCTGCATGTCCTTGTTGCGCAGCATGCGCAGTGCCCGGGCAATGCGGCGGCGGGTCGAATGCGGCATGATCACCTCGTCGACATAGCCGCGTTCGGCGGCGACGAAGGGCGACAGGAAACGGTCCTCGTAAGCCTTTGTGTGAGCTGCGATCTTTTCGGCGTCGCCAATATCCTTGCGGTAGATGATCTCGACCGCGCCTCTCGCCCCCATCACCGCGATCTGCGCCGTCGGCCAGGCATAGTTCATATCGCCGCGCAGATGTTTTGAGGCCATCACGTCATAGGCGCCGCCATAGGCTTTGCGGGTGATGACCGTGATTTTCGGCACGGTCGCCTCGGCGTAGGCAAACAGGAGTTTCGCGCCATGCTTGATCAGGCCGCCATATTCCTGCGCGGTGCCGGGCAGGAAGCCGGGGACGTCGACGAAGGTGACGATGGGAATGGAAAAACAGTCGCAGAAGCGCACGAAGCGCGCCGCCTTGCGGCTTGCGTCGGAATCGAGCACGCCGGCCAGCACCATCGGCTGGTTGGCGACGAAGCCGACGGTGCGGCCTTCGACGCGGCCGAAACCGGTGACGATGTTCTTGGCAAAGTTCTGCTGGATCTCGAAGAAATCGCCTTCATCGGCAACTTTGAGGATCAGCTCCTTGATGTCGTAAGGCTTGTTGGCGTTGTCTGGGATCAGCCGGTCGAGCGACAGATCATGGTCGGTGACCGACTGGTAGCACTCGATCTCAGGAAGCTCCGACGTATTTGACGCGGGCAAAAGGTCTACCAGCCGGCGCATCTGCAACAGCGCCTCGACGTCATTGTCGTAGGCGCCATCGGCGATCGAGGATTTCGTCGTGTGGACGGACGCGCCGCCAAGGCTCTCGGCCGTCACCGTCTCGTTGGTGACCGTTTTGACCACATCCGGCCCGGTGACGAACATGTAAGAGGTGTCGCGCACCATGAAGATGAAGTCGGTCATCGCAGGCGAATAGACGTCGCCGCCGGCGCACGGGCCCATGATCACGGAAATCTGAGGAATGACGCCGGATGCGAGCACGTTGCGCTGAAAGATCTCGGCATAGCCGCCTAGCGCCGCCACGCCTTCCTGGATGCGGGCGCCGCCGGCGTCGTAGATGCCGATGATCGGCGCGCGATTACGCAGCGCCATCTCCTGCACCTTGATGACCTTTTCGGCGTGCGCCTCCGACAGCGAGCCGCCGAAGACGGTAAAGTCCTTGGCGAAGAGATAGACCGGACGGCCATTGACGGTGCCCCAGCCGGTGACGACACCATCGCCGGCGATCTTGGTTTTCTCCATGCCGAAGTCGGTCGAGCGATGCTCGACATACATGTCGAACTCCTCGAACGAGCCTTCGTCGAGAAAGACCTCGATACGTTCGCGCGCCGTCAGCTTGCCCTTCTTGTGCTGGGCGTCGATGCGGGCCTGGCCGCCACCCATGCGGGCGATCTCGCGGCGGCGCTCGAGTTCCTTCAGCACGTCCTTCATCGCTCGGTCTCCAGAAATGGCAGCTGCATTTGTGGTAATGATGCCTGCAGGCGTGTGCAAGCGCCGCTTTCGGCCTCGATTATTGCGCTGCAACATGTGGCCCCTTGCATTCCGGAGCGAACTCAGCCATATGCAGCCCATAGGCGCTTGGGCCGGAGATTCCGGCCTTCTCGACAAATGAGACTGGTTGCGTCTGTTTTCCCTCTTTCCGGTATATCGGCCTCTCTTTCCGATACATCACGAAGTGGCGAAAGAGCCCCGTGGCATGACGCCTGCGGGCACGACAGCGCAGCCGAGTGGACGTTACCGTCCGCCCGCCTTGTCGTTTCATATCAAATTTTTCGACGGCAGGTTGCGCCCTGCCGCCATCGATGTTTGCGGCCAAGACCGCGTGAAAGAAGACTATTTTGACCAACGAAAACACCTCAGCCGGTAACGCAATCTCGACCGGCACCACTGCGGACCTTACCGGTTTCGCAGCTCTTGGGATCACCGGCGCGCTGCTCAAGGCGACGCATGGCGCCGGCTTCACCGAGCCGAAGCCGATCCAGACGCAGGCGATCCCGCCGCAGATGGAAGGCCGTGATATCTTCGGCATCGCCCAGACCGGCTCCGGCAAGACCGCGGCCTTCGCGCTGCCGATCCTGTCGAAGATCATCGCGCTCGGCACCAAGCGCCGGGCCAAGACCACCCGTGCGCTGATCCTGGCGCCGACGCGCGAACTCGCCGTCCAGATCGAGGACACCATCAAGATCCTCGCCAAGGGCGCGCATGTCTCAACCGCTCTCGTGCTTGGCGGCGTCTCGCGCTTCAGCCAGGTGAAGAAGGTTGCGCCCGGCGTCGACATCCTGATCGCCACGCCCGGCCGCCTGACCGACCTGGTGCGCGAGGGCGACCTCATCCTTTCCGACACCAAATGGCTGGTGCTCGACGAGGGCGACCGCATGCTCGACATGGGCTTCATCAACGACGTCAAGCGGATCGCCAAGGCGACCGCGCCCGACCGTCAGACGGTGCTGTTCTCGGCCACCATGCCCAATGAAATCGCCGAACTGGCGAAGGGCCTGTTGAAGAACCCGATCCGCGTCGAAGTCGCGCCGCAGAGCACCGCTGCTGCCGAAATCGTGCAGGGCGTTGTCTTTGCCCGCACCAAGCAGAAGCGCCAGGTGCTGTCGACGATGCTCGCCGACGAAGCGATGAAGTCCGTCATCATCTTTTCGCGCACCAAACATGGCGCCGACCGGGTGACCAAGGACCTCGAACGCGACGGCTTCAAGGCCGCCGTCATCCACGGCAACAAGTCGCAGAACGCCCGCCAGAAGGCGCTCAACGATTTCCGCGAGGGCTCGGTGCGCATTCTTGTGGCGACCGACATCGCGGCGCGCGGCATTGACGTTCCCGGCATCAGCCATGTGGTGAATTTCGACCTGCCGGATGAGGCCGAAAGCTATGTCCACCGCATCGGCCGTACCGGCCGTAACGGCATGGACGGCATCGCCATCACGCTTTGCGATCCTTCCGAAAACAGCAAGCTGCGTCAGGTCGAGCGCATCATCCGCAGCAAGCTGCCGATCGTTGCCGACCATCTCGGCAGCCCGGATCCGGTGCGCAATCCGGCCGAAAAGAACGAGCGCTTCGAGCCCGCCAATGATCGCAACGACCGCAATGGCCGTCGCGACGGCAGGCGGCCCGGTGGCCAGAACAACGGCTTCGCCAAGAAGCGTTTTGGTGACAAGCCGGCCTTTGCGGGTGCAAGCGAGCGCAAGCCGGAAGGCGCCAAGGCCTTCAAGGGCAACAACAAGCGCCGCTTCGGCGGCAAGCGGCCCGCGGCGCGGGCTGCCTGATCAGACGAACCGGTCAGGCTCGTCGAGCCTGGCTTGATTGCTGACGATTGAATATGAGGACGGCCGGGGCAATGCTTCGGCCGTCCTTTTTCGTTTAGGGCTGCCCGGTAGTTGCCTGAACCCACACGACGATCCGCTGCGCCAGGAATGCCGTGGTCGAGGGCGACAGCGCGTCGCCGGCAATGACGTGGTTGTCGGGATCGCCATTGTCGTCGACGGGCACCAGTTCATGCGGTGCGCCCCAGCGGCCGGCGATTTCGCGGGTGCGATCCTGGCGCACCACCTTGTCGGAATCCGAGAAGATGAACAGCGCCGGTATGGTTGCCTTCTCCACAGGCGCTGCGTAGGCAAGGTTGGTCAGCGCCGCCATCGGTAGCACGGCCGCCATTGGATAGGTGTGCGTCCAGAGTTTCTCGTGCAGCGCGTTGCGGGTCGTAAAGCTGCGCTCCTTGCCGCCGACGAACTCGGCGATCTGCCTGCCCCAGGGCATGGTCAGCAGCTCGGCGCCTGCAGCCCTGACGCCGAAATTCGGCGAGATGAATGCGATTGCAGCGACGCCGTCCGATGCGCCAGGCTCAGTCGCCGCCCATGCCGCCAGCGATCCACCGGTCGAGGTGCCGATGACGATCACCTTGTCGCCGATGGCCCGGCCGATGGCGAGCGCCTCCTCATAGTCGTTGATCCAGGCATTGACGCTGCCTTGCGCCATAGCAGCGCCGTCCTGACCATGACCGGTGAGGCGGGTGTAGAAAAGGTTGGCGTCGAGTTGGTCGGCGACCTCGTCGGCCAGCGGGCGAACCTCGCCCTTCGATGCCGAAAAGCCATGGATATAGACGATCGCCAATGCCGTCCTGGCGTGAACCATCGGATCGGCCCAGATGATTTCTTTCTCGAGCGCGTCGCGGACGTTGGGAACGGTAGCCTCTTCACGCGCGATATACGCTTGCGGATCGTCGCCGATCACCTTGGGGTCGAAGCTGATTGTTGTGTCGACGGGAACGCGCGGACCAAGCAGGAGGGCCAGGACAAGGATGATGACGACGCCCAGCACCGCAAGCACGATCCGTCGCCCCATCTCAGACACCACAACAATTCTAAAGCCTATGGCGGCCGGTGCAGTCAGGCAACAGCCGGGCTGTGGACAGCTATTCGTTCGGCGGCTTGCGGTCGAAATTCAGCGGCCGCCCTGTCCAGCGGGTCGCCGTGCTGATGAACCACCGGCAGACTGGCCTTGGCAGCAGTGCCAGCAGCTTCAGCCCCCAGCTCAGCCGGTGAGGGAAGGTAACCTCGAAGCCGCCATGCTCGATGCCGCGCAGCATGCGGCGCGAGGCGCGGTTGACCGGCATCAGTCCCGGCATTGGCAGCATGTTTTTTTCGGTCAGCGGGGTGTCGATGAAGCCCGGATTCATCACCTGGATCCGGACATTCATCTTGTCGAAATCGTATTTCAGCGACTCGGCCAGGATGTTGATCGCCGCCTTCGAGCCGCCATAGGCCGCCGTGGTCGGCCAGCCGAAATAGGCTGTGACCGATCCGACAAGCACGATATGGCCGCGCGCACGGATGCGCATGCGCTCCATGAGCGGGACGAGGCCATTGATGATACCGAAATAGTTGACCTCGAAGGTCTGGCGAAAGTCGCGGACCCTGAGGTCTTCGCCGGGCGTGGCGATGTAGTTGCCGGCGTTGAAGACGGCGAGCACGATCGGCCCGAGCTCCTTTTCAATCGCCGCCACCGTGCTTGCCATGCGCGGCTCATCGGTGACGTCGCAAGGGTAGGCCACGACACGTCCCGGCATCTGCGCCGTCTCGACGATGAGCGCGTCGAGTGGGTCGCCGTCGAGTGCGGTGACCGCGACGACAAAGCCCTTTGCCGCGAGGTCCTTTGCCAGCGCACGGCCGATGCCGCTGCTGCCGCCGGTTATCCAGGCGACGCCGTGCTTCGGGTTGGCCCGGTAAAGTGTCATTCTGCGCCCTGCCGATCTGTCATTAGTGCTCTAGCGGTGAAAAAATCGAATGAAAAGAGCGCTTTTCCGTACTGGTTGAAATGATCGTCATCGCGCGATGTCCGGCCGCGGGAGATTGCAGTGCCCGAAATGCGCCCAGCGTCGGATGATGGCAGATCGAACAGACCTGCCATCATCCGACTCTGAATCAAGGGAATAGAGTTGATGTCGGCCGAAAACCGCTCACACTTTTCGGCATCATGCTCTGGACCAGGCGAATTCTTACCTTGAAACGCAAGCTTCGGGTTTCTAGGGTCTCGCCGCAGCTACATAAGGAATCCCGGATGCCCCGTTCTGTGATCGAAGCGATCGGCAACACGCCCCTGATCCGCCTCAACAAGGCCTCGGAGCAGACCGGCTGCGAGATCCTGGGCAAGGCCGAGTTCATGAACCCCGGCCAGTCGGTCAAGGATCGCGCCGGCCTGTTCATAATCCGCGACGCCGAACAGCGCGGGCTGTTGAAGCCGGGCGGGGTCATCGTCGAAGGCACGGCCGGCAATACCGGCATCGGCCTGACGCTGGTTGCCAAGGCGCTGGGCTATCGCACAGTGATCGTCATTCCCGACACCCAGAGCCAGGAAAAGAAGGACACGATCAAGCTGCTTGGCGCCGAGCTGATCGAAGTGCCGGCGGTGCCTTACAAGAACCCCAACAACTACGTGAAACTGTCCGGGCGGCTAGCCGAGCAGATGGCGAGGTCGGAGCCGAACGGCGCGATCTGGGCCAACCAGTTCGACAACGTTGCCAATCGCGACGGCCATATCCGCACCACGGCGGAAGAAATCTGGACGCAGACCGGCGGCAAGGTCGACGGTTTCGTCTCGGCGGTGGGTTCGGGCGGAACGCTGGCCGGCGTCGCCTTCGGGCTGAAGGCCAGGAGCAGCAACGTCAAGATCGCGCTCGCCGATCCGCTGGGTGCGGCGCTCTATTCCTTCTACACGAGTGGCGAATTGAAGTCCGACGGCAGCTCGATCACCGAAGGGATAGGGCAGGGGCGCATCACGGCAAATCTCGATGGGTTCACGCCGGACTTCTCGTTCCAGGTGCCGGACGAGGAAGCGCTGCCGATCGTCTTCGACCTGATCCAGGAAGAAGGCCTGTGCGTCGGCGGTTCGACCGGCATCAACATTGCCGGCGCGATACGGCTGGCGCGCGAGCTTGGCCCCGGCCACACCATCGTGACTATCCTTGCCGACTATGGCACGCGCTACCAGTCGAAGCTGTTCAACCCGGAATTCCTGCGCGAGAAGAACCTGCCGGTGCCGGGCTGGATGGATGAGCGCAGCACAATTCCGGTGCCGTATGAGAAGGTCGCCTGATGGCGCACAGAACAGAAGCGCTGTTTCGCGACGACGCCTATCTCAGAGCGGCCGACGCCACTGTTGTCGCCATCAACGAGCGCGGCGGCATCATTCTCGACCGGACCATCTTCTATGCCACATCGGGCGGCCAGCCTGGCGATACCGGAACATTAGAGCGCGCCGACGGCAGCCGCATCGCCATTGCCGCCACCATCACCGGCGAGACCAAGGACGAGATCATCCATGTGCCGGCGCCGGAGCAGCCGGCACCCGAGGTCGGCGAGCGGGTGAAACTCGCCATCGACTGGGAGCGGCGGCATCTCCTGATGCGCATGCACGCAGCTTGCCATTTGCTCACCGTCGTCTGTCCGTTTCCGATTACCGGTGCTGCGGTTTCCGAAGATGACAGCCGCGTCGACTTCGACGCTCCCGATGCCGGCTTCACCAGGGAAGACGTCACCGCCGGGCTGATGGAACTGGTGCGAGCCGATCATCCGATCTTCATCAGGCTGATCACCGACGAGGAACTGGCAGCCAATCCTGGCCTGGTGAAATCCAAGACTGTCCGGCCGCCCGCCGGCACCGGCAAGATCCGCCTGGTCTGCATCGGCGACAACGCTTCGATCGACAGCCAGCCCTGCGGCGGCACCCATGTCAAAAGCACCGGCGAAGTCGGTGAAATCCATATCGGCAAGATCGAGAAGAAGGGCCGCGAAAACCGGCGTTTTCGCATTCGCTTCGGACCAATGCCGGTAGCTTGAACGAACCATGATCCCGAAAAGTGGAAGCTGGTTTTCGGGGAAGATCATGGTCAACAGGAAGCAATGCTTCGCCAAGGCGGAGCAGGAGAAGAACAATGGCCGATGACAGCCCTTTCACCGTCGATGCGGACTGGTTGCAGAGCCGTCTTGGCGAGCCCGGCCTGACGATCGTCGATGCATCCTGGTATCTGCCGGCGCAGAAGCGCGATGCGCGCGCCGAGTATGAGGCTGCGCATATTCCGGGTGCGCGATTCTTCGATCATGATGCGGCCTCCGATCCTGATGCCAAGCTGCCGCACACGCTGCCCTCGCCACAGCATTTCGCGCAATATGTAGGCGCCATGGGAATTTCGGCCGACGACACCATTGTCGTCTATGACGGTCCGGGTTTCTTCTCGGCGCCGCGCGCCTGGTGGATGTTCCGCGTCATGGGCGTGTTCCAGGTCTATGTGCTCGACGGCGGCTTCGACCGCTGGAAGGCGGCGGGCCGGCCGGTGACGGCGGAGCCGACCAAGATCGCGCCGAATGTGTTTCATGCCGATTTCGATGCCGCTCGCGTCGCCAGCCTTGCCGACATGCGCCGCATCGTCGAGACTGGCGAGAGCCAGATTGCGGACGCCCGAGGCGCGGGCCGCTTCACCGGCGCCGAGCCAGAGCCCCGCGCGGGTGTTCGCTCCGGCCACATGCCCGGCGCGCACAATTTGCCTTATTCGGCGCTGTCACAGGATGGCGCGCTGTTGTCGAAGGACCAGTTGCGCAAGGCCGTTGAGGATGCCGGTATCGATCTGTCGAAACCGGTCGTCACCTCTTGCGGTTCCGGCATCACGGCGGCTGTCGTCACTCTGGCGCTGGAGACGCTCGGCCACACCGACAACCGCCTTTATGACGGCTCATGGACGGAATGGGGCGGGCTGGCAGACACGCCCGTGGTGACGGGCAAGGAATGATGGCAATGGAAAATGGCGCGCTGGACGACATCGAGGTTACGGTCACGTTTCTGGAAATGCATGTGCCGCCGGCCTATTCGCCGCCCTTGCCCTACAACAGGCAGATCGCGCTGCTCAGGACCAAGGACATTCCGCTGCATTTCTACCGCTATCTGATGGATCGGGTCGGGCGCAAATGGCACTGGGTCAATGTGCTGAGGCTGGACGATGACGAGCTTGCCGCCGGGATCCACCGCGAGGACCGCGACATCCGGGTGCTTTATCTTGACGGCGCGCCAGCCGGGTTCTTCGACCTCAAGCCGCATCTGCCGGAAGAGGTCGAGCTCGCTTATTTCGGTATGATGGAACATGCGACCGGGCAAGGCATCGGCCGTTGGTTCCTCGGTGCGGCGATTGCCGCAGCATGGTCGTATGGGCCGAAACGGGTAACGGTGCAGACCTGCACGCTCGACCATCCGGCTGCCTTGCCGCTCTACCAGAAGCTCGGTTTTGCGCCGGTGGCGCAAAAGAAGGAGACCGTGCATCCGCTGTCGTTCGCCGAGCGCTCGGCCAGCGTCATGCGGCCGTGACTTTCTCCGACTGAAGGCCGAACCGACCGTTCATGGCGAGGAATTCCTGCTCGTGCCGACCCAGGACGAGAACTGGCGCAGGCGCCGGGTGACGCTGCGCCGCTTCGACGATTTCATCCGCTGAGCCGGCGCGGGACCTGCCCAATGCCGAAGCAGTCCGGCCTGAGACTGGCCGGGCTGCTGACAGTTGACAGGAATCGGGTGGGAAGCACCTCGGCGGGGGAATAATTTCCGGTCAACCACACCGGAGATTTAGCCATGACCGTCCAGTTCAAAGCCTTGCCGACAGAAGATGTGAGAGCGCTGCAGCGCGGCGGGCCGGACGCCTACGGGCAAACGCCGGAGCGGAAGGTTTCAGATGGCGACGGGGTGCCGTGCCGGCATTGCCTGAGAAACGTCGCCGAAGGCGATGGCTATCTGATCATGGCCTATCGGCCATTTCCGGCGTTGCAGCCTTACGCCGAGACAGGACCGATCTTCCTGCATGCGCAGGAATGCGAACGCGCAGCCGAGACGGAAGCGCTTCCAGAGATGCTTGAGAGCAGCGGCTATATCGTGCGCGGCTATGGTGCGGATGACCGCATCGTCTATGGCAGCGGCGGCGTCATTCCGACTGGCGGCATTGCGGCGCGGGCAGAGACGCTGTTTGAGCGCGCTGACATCGCCTATGTCCACGTCCGCTCGGCGCGCAACAATTGTTATCAGTGCCGCATCGAGCGTTTCTGACAAAAAGATGCCCGCCGGTGGTCTGGCGGGCAGTTGGGAACCGTGTGACGGCACGAGCCGTCAAGTTGGCATCCCTGTCTGCACATGTTTTTCGAATGGCTGATGTGAAGCACTTCACACAAGCGCCGCGATTGTCGCCGGCCTGGTGGCGCGCCGACTGCCGGTGAACTGTCGCACTCCCGTCGCATTCGTCCATTAAAAGACGAGTGTCGATGGGTTTGCCGACCGCGGATGAACCGGCGGCGATCTCGACAACGAGGAAGCGGGGCTTTGGCTCCGCTTTTTTGTTGTCCGCCAGCCTGTTCAATGCCGGCGCCAGGAATTTTGCGCAAAGAAAAAGCCCGCCGGAATTGACCGACGGGCCTTTGCCGTGTGTGTGTGCGGCGTTTAGTTGAATTTATACTTCGCGCCGACGCGAACGGTCTGGAAGGAAGGCTCGTCGGTGAGGAAGCCGTCCGACCCGAAATCCTCTTTCTCATACTGCGAATAGCGGTATTCGAGACCAAGCGTCATGTTGCTGGAAACGGCCGTTTCCAGGCCGCCACCGACCGAGAAGCCGCTCGAGCCCCAGTCGACGATGTCGCCAACGGGCGAGGAGGCATGCAGGTCGAAATGCTGCCAGCTGTAACCGCCGAGGACATAGGCCAGCGTCGATTCGTTGACCTTGGCGCCGATGCGGGCCAGGGCATCGAAGCCATAGTCGGTATCGCCCTTGATCGACCCACCCGGAATGTCCAGCTTCGAGCGTATGCCGGAATAGCGGGCGTCGACCAGAACGCCGGCGACCCAGCCGCCGAAATCATGGTCGTAACCGATGCTCGCCTCGCCGAACACGCCTTCGCCGCCGATGCCATCCAATTCGAGGGCGCTGGCGAGCGTCAGGTCATGCACCACGGTGCCGGCACCAAGCGCGCCGCCGACATAGAAGCCGGTCCAGTTGTAGGTCGGAGCAGCAAACGAGGCCCCGCCGCCATTCTGGGCGCCGAAGCGGTAGTTGGCCGCGATGTGGAAGGTGTGGCTGGATGGCTCGACATCCAGAGAGGTTCCCGGGCCGCCAATAATGCCGAGGTCAGCCACCGAGTCGTCGCCATAGTTGGCGTAGCGGTACTCGGTCTTAATCGTCCAGTTGCCGCGCAGCACGGTTTCCATGCCAACGCCGACGACATAGCCGCCACGGTTCTCCGTGAAATCGAGACCGTCGGCAAAGCCCGAACCCTCGAGCTTGAAATGGTTCCAGGTGTAGCCGCCGAGCACATAGCCGAGCGTATCGGGGTTCAAGAGATAGCCGGCGCGCAAGCCGACGTCGAAGCCATAAGCGTTCGTCAGGTCGATATCAGCGCCCGGAAGGCTGATCGACGGACCGATATTCCCGATGTTGGCGTCGATGAAGCCACCGAGCAGGAAGCGCTCGGAGACCATATAGTCGTAGCCGGCGGTGATTTCGCCAAACACGCCGTTGCCGCCGATCCCGTTGAAGTCGATCACCGGGTCGACGCTGATGCGATGCACGGTGGCGCCGAAGCCGCCGCCGATGCCGACATAGGCGCCGCTCCAGTTGAAACCGGCAGGTTCTTCCACCGGCTGCACAACATCGGCGGCATGCGCTACCGATATCAAAGCCATTGCCGAAACGGCCCCGAGAAGAACGGATTTAGCAGAGATGAACATTTTAGCCCCTTAGCATAAGAACAAACCCGTCCGTGTTCTAACAGGACGCTCGCCAATATTGGAATGACAAAAATGCCACATCGGCAGGCAAAAGCACCGCCAAGCCGGGCCGTTTCGCCGTGATGTTGCCTTAGAGCCCGCAATTTGTGAGCACGCGGCCAATAAAAAACCCGCCGGCGCAACCGGCGGGTGAGGGAGGCAGAACTGCTTGAGTCGATTAAGGCGTCTGTCAGGCAGCCAGAACCACTTTCGGTTCGACCAGCTCATAGCCGAGTGCTTCGGCGACGGCGCGATTGGTGATCTTGCCCCTGTGGACATTGAGGCCGTTGCGCAAATGGTGGTCGTCGACCAGCGCTTTCAGGCCCTTGTCGGCCAGCTGCAGGCCATAATGCAGCGTCGCGTTGTTGAGCGCGTGCGCCGAGGTCACCGGCACGGCGCCCGGCATGTTGGCGACGCAGTAATGGATCACGCCGTCGACCTCATAGGTCGGCTCGGCATGGGTGGTGGCGTGCGAAGTCTCGAAGCAGCCGCCCTGGTCGATAGCGACGTCGACCAGCACCGAGCCCTTCTTCATGCCCGACAGCATTTCGCGAGTGACCAGCTTGGGTGCAGCAGCACCCGGGATGAGCACGGCGCCGACGACGATGTCGGCCGAGAAGCATTCTTCCTCAAGCGCCTCGACTGTGGAGTAGCGGGTGTGGACGCGGCCGGTAAAGAGGTCGTCCAGCTGGCGCAGGCGCGGGATCGAGCGGTCGATGATGGTGACGTCGGCGCCGAGGCCGACCGCCATGCGGGCGGCATGCAGGCCGACGACGCCGCCGCCGAGCACCGTGACCTTGCCGGGCAGTACGCCGGGCACGCCGCCGAGCAGCACGCCGCGGCCACCATTGGCCTTCTGCAGCGCGGTCGCGCCGGCCTGGATCGACAGGCGGCCGGCAACTTCCGACATCGGCGCCAAGAGCGGCAGGCCGCCGCGGTCGTCGGTTACGGTCTCATAGGCGATTGCGGTGACGCCGGACGCGAGCAGGCCCTTGGTCTGCTCCGGATCCGGGGCCAGGTGCAGATAGGTGTAGAGGATCTGGCCCTCGCGCAGCTGCGCCCATTCGTTGGGCTGCGGCTCCTTGACCTTGACGATCATGTCGGACTTGGCGAACACGTCGGCGGCGGTCCTGGCGATGGTGGCGCCGGCGGCGCGGTAGGCATTGTCATCGGCGCCGATGCCGGCGCCGGCGCCGCTTTCGACCAGCACTTCATGGCCATGCGCGACATATTCGCGGACGGAGCCCGGCGTCAGGCCGACTCGGTATTCGTGGTTCTTGATTTCCTTGGGGCAGCCGACGCGCATAGTCTTCTCCTGATCCGGCCCTTCGGGCTCGTTCCCTGTATCAACCGAGTGAACCACGAATCGTTGCGCAGGTGTTTGCGAATGCGCTTGCGCGAGGTGACGTGTTTCGATAATCGTTGCGCGAAATTGCATAATTTTCGCAGGAATCACTGTAAATGCCGCTCGACAGGATCGATATCGCCATTCTCGAGGCACTGCAGAAGGATGGCCGCATACCCAATGCGGCGCTCGCTGAAAGGGTCGGCCTGTCGCAGTCGGCCTGTTCGCGCCGGCTCGACAATCTGGAGAAATCCGGCACCATCCGCGGCTATCATGCCCGGCTTTCGAATGCCGCGCTCGGCCACCAGATGACGGCGATCGTGCACATATCGCTGTCGGGGCAGTTCGAAAAGACGCTGTCGGATTTCGAGGCGGCGATCAAGCGCTGCCCGAATGTGCTGTCGTGCCACCTGATGTCGGGCGAATACGACTACATCCTGCGCATCGCCGCCAAGGACCTGGTCGACTATGAGCGCATCCACAAGGAGTGGCTGTCGGCGATGCCGCATGTGACCAAGATCAACTCATCGTTCGCCTTGCGCGAGATCGTCGACCGGACCGCCATGGGCATGAAGCCGGAACTGGCCTAGCCCTGAGCAGCCTCGGTCACCAGCCGGTCCATCGGGATGTCGTGCGGCTGCGGGTAGATGGTGGCTATGCGCTGCAGTTCGTAGCCGACGCCGATGACCAATGGCTTGAACGGCATGGCAGCCAGCGTGCGGTCGAAGAAGCCACCGCCATAGCCCAGGCGGTAGTTTCGCGGGTCGATGCCGACGATCGGCGAGATGACGATGTCGGGCAGCACCGGCTCGCCTTCGGCCGGGATCGGGATGTTCCAGATGCCTTTTTCCAGCCGGTCGCCGGGCACATAAGCGCGGAAGATCAGCGGCTGGCCTTTCTCGATCACGATGGGCAGCGCCGTGCGGCCGCCGCGTTCGTTGATCGACGCCATCCACGGCCGCAGGTCCGGCTCGCCGCGAAACGGCCAATAGAGGCTGACCATGCGGCCGGCAATGTCGCCGATTGCCGCGTCGAGCCCTTCGGCGATAGCCCGCGACATCGCCACCCGCGCATCGGCGGAAACCGCCAACCGTGCCGCGATCAGACGCTCGCGCTCGGCCTTGCGCCAACGGCGCACATCGGTCCAGTCGGTCAATGGCGCGCGAAATTCCGGATCGAGTTCGTGCATGAAGCAAGGCGGCGAAGAATATTGCCCCCGCCCTTTGCCATCTTTGTCATCGTCGTTGGCCATGCTTCACTCCCGTGGTTCCAGCCTGCAAGGCTATACCCGTCCATGCTTGCCGACATAGGCATTCGCGACATCCGGCGACGAGTCCTGGGCAGCCTTAAGCGGCAATCTAGCTCGCCGCGACATTGTTGCGGTGCACAAAAATCGCTAGATAGAGGGAGACAAACAGGGGTGAATGCGATGAGTGAAACCAGCCATCATGTCGTTGTCGTCGGCGCAGGGTTCGGCGGTCTCGAACTCACGCGGGCGCTGGCCGGCGCACCCGTGCGCATCACCATGATCGACAAGCGCAACCATCACCTTTTCCAGCCGCTGCTCTACCAGGTGGCGACCACCTCGCTGGCGACCTCGGAAGTTGCCTGGCCGATCCGTCATCTGCTGCGCAAGCGCGAGGACGTGACGACGCTGCTCGGCAACGTCACCGGCGTCGACCGTCCAGGCAAACGCGTGCTGCTTGAGGACGGCAGTTCTGTTCCCTACGACACGCTGGTGCTCGCCACCGGCGCGCGTCATGCTTATTTCGGCCACGACGAATGGGAGCCTTTCGCGCCCGGGCTGAAGACGCTTGAAGACGCAACCACCATTCGGCGGCGCATCCTGCTCGCCTTCGAGCAGGCCGAGCGCGAGACCGATCCGGCCAAGCGCCAGGCACTGCTGACACTGGTCATCGTCGGCGGCGGCCCGACCGGCGTGGAGCTTGCCGGCACCATTGTCGAACTCGCGCATGAAACGCTGCGCGGCGAATTCCGCAACATCGACACGCGTGAGGCGCGTGTGGTGCTGGTCGAGGCCGGAGACAGGATCCTAGCCAATTTCGCGCCAAAGCTGTCCGACTATGCGCGCAAGGCGCTGGAGCGGCGGGGCGTCACGGTCGAGCTTGGCCGCGCCGTCACGCGCCTCGATGCCGAAGGCGTCGTCTTTGGCGATACGCATCTGCCGGCGCGAACCATCCTGTGGGCCGCCGGCGTGGCGGCTTCACCCGCGGGAGAGTGGCTGGGCGCGCCGGTGGACCGGGCGGGCAGGGTAATGGTCGAGCCCGATCTGACCGTGCCGAACAGTCCTGAAATCTTCGTCATCGGCGACACCGCGCATGTCTTGCGGCCGGACGGCAAGCCGGTGCCAGGCGTGGCGCCCTCGGCCAAGCAGGAGGGCAAGCATGTTGCCGCGACGATCAGGGCGCGGCTGGCCGGCGATAGCGCGCCGCGCCCTTTCCGCTACAAACATGCCGGTGACCTGGCGACGATCGGAAAGTGGGCAGCCGCGATCGATTTCGGCCGGATCAAGCTCACGGGATGGCTTGCCTGGTGGCTGTGGGGCGTGGCGCATATCTACTTCCTGATCGGTTTTCGCAACCGGCTCTCGGTGTCGCTTAGCTGGCTATGGATCTATTTCACCGGCCAGCGCAGCGCGCGGCTGATCACCCAGGGCGATGATAACAAGGGCTGAGTTCTCAACCGCGGCCAAGGATATTCATCCAGCCGTCACCTTTTGCTGATCGACTGACTTCCCGATGGACATGGCCGGTTTTCGGCGCGAAGCTTCCGCCCGGGGCTGGGATCTTGTCACGTCGCTGGGAAGGAAAACCAATGCCGCATCTCAACTACCCCGTCTCCCGCCGTAGTTTGCTTGCCGGTGCGGCCGCCAGCGGGGCGCTGATCATGCTGCATCCGTTTTCCGCCCGCGCGCAGGCCAATCAGGCGCATCTGAGGATCATGGAGACCACCGACATCCATGTGAATGTGCTGCCTTACGACTACTACGCAGACAAAGCCAACGACACGATGGGCCTGTCGCGGACGGCCTCACTGATCGCGGCGGTGCGCAAGGAAGCCACCAATGCGATGCTGATCGACAATGGCGATCTTTTGCAGGGCAATCCGATGGGCGATTACATCGCCTATGAGAAGGGCCTCAAGGAAGGCGATCTGCATCCGATCATGAAGGGCATGAACCTGCTGGGCTATGAATGCTCGACGCTCGGCAATCACGAGTTCAATTACGGCCTGTCGTTCCTCGACAAGGTGCTGGCCGGGGCCAATTTCCCGTTCGTCTGCGCCAATCTGATCCGCGGCACCGAGCTTGCCGCCAACCCGCGCGACGACAAGCTCTGCCTCAAGCCCTATGTCATCCTCGACAAGAAGATCAAGGACGGGTCGGGCGTCGAGCAGCCGATCAAGATCGGCATCATCGGCTTCGTGCCGCCGCAGATCATGGTCTGGGACCTGAAGAACCTGGAAGGCAATGTCAGGACGCGCGACATCGTCGAGGCGGCCAGGGCATGGGTGCCGCAGATCAAGGAGGAGGGCGCCGACATCGTCATCGCGCTCTCGCATTCCGGCATCGATATCAAGCAGGGCGACGGCATGGAGAACGCCTCCTTCTTCGTCGCCGGCGTCGAAGGCATCGATGCGGTGTTCACCGGCCATCAGCATTTGGTCTTCCCCGGCAAGAAGGATTTTCAGGCGCTCGATGGCGTCGACACCGAGAAAGGCACGCTGCAGGGCAAGCCCGCCGTGATGGGCGGTTTCTGGGGCTCGCATATGGGACTGATCGATCTGCTTCTGGAACGGGACGGATCGAAATGGCGCGTAGCCTCGGCCACATCTGAGGCAAGGCCGATCTACGAGCGCGTCGACAAGGCAAACAAGCCGACGGTGGCGGACGACCAGCGCGTCGTCGATGCGCTGAAGGCGGACCATGAGGCGACACTTGCCTATGTCCGCCGACCGGTCGGCAAGACCTCGGCGCCGCTCTATTCCTATTTCGCGCTGGTCGCCGACGATCCGTCGGTGCAGATCGTCAACCAGGCGCAGAGCTGGTACCTCAAGGACATATTAAAAAGCACGCAGTGGAAGGACGTGCCGCTGCTGTCGGCGGCGGCGCCCTTCAAGGCCGGCGGGCGCAACGGCGCCGACTACTATACCGACGTGCCGGTGGGCGACATCGCCATCAAGAACGTCGCCGACCTCTATCTCTATCCGAACACGGTTCGTGCCGTCGAAATCACCGGCGCGCAAGTGAAGGAATGGCTGGAAATGTCGGCCGGCATTTTCAGGAAGATCGAGCCGGGCAAAGCCGACCAGGCGCTCATCGACACCGAATTCCCGTCCTACAATTTCGATGTGATCGATGGCGTCAGCTACGGAATAGACCTGTCGCAGCTGCCGAAATACGATGCCAAGGGTGGCGTCGCCAATGCCGGCTCGAACCGCATCGTCGGCCTCAGCTTCGACGGCAAGCCGATTGATCCGGCAGCGAAATTCGTCGTCGCCACCAACAATTACCGCGCCGGCGGTGGCGGCAATTTCCCCGACATCAATGCCTCGAAGATCATCTACGAGGCGCCGGACACCAACCGCGACGTGATCGTGCGCTACGTCGTCAGCGAAGGCACGATCAACCCCTCGGCCGACGACAATTGGTCGTTCACGCCGCTGCCCGGCACCAGCGTCGTGTTCGAGACCGGCCCCAAAGCGAAGGATTTCATATCTGGGGTGAAATCGCTCAAGATCGAGCCGGCCGGCGAGGGCGAATCCGGGTTTGCGAAGTATCGCATCCTGCTTTGAGGCAACGTGCAGCTAACAGGGAAAACGAGCGGGCATACGCCCGCTCAATCACGCTTCGGATCAGGCTTTGTAGACCACCTGGCGCACGTCGATGTAGCTGGCTCTAAAGCCGGCTTCGCAATAGTGGAGATAAAATTCCCAAAGCTTCTTGAAGCGGTCGTCGAAGCCGAGCGGGACGATCTTTTCCCACGACGCCCAGAAGCGGTTGCGCCATTCGGCAAGCGTGCGGGCATAGTCGTCCGGAAAGACGCGCTCGCGCAGATGGGAAAGGCCATGGTCGCTGCCCAGCGTCTTCAGGATCGACGGCGTCGGCAGCATGCCGCCTGGGAAGACATAGCGCTGGATGAAATCCGGCCGCGCCCGATAGGTGTCGTAAGCGGCCTCGTTGATGGTGATGATCTGCAGGCCGGCGGTGCCGCCGGGCCTCAGGCATGCCTTCATCTTGCCGAAAAATACCGGCCAATATTTTTCGCCGACCGCCTCGAACATCTCGATCGAGGCGATGCGGTCGTAAGTGCCCGTTTCGTCTCGGTAATCCTGCAGCTTGATGTCGACCTTGTCAGACAGTCCCGCCTTCTGGATGCGCGCCTTGGCGAAATCGTGCTGTTCGCGGCTGATGGTCAGGCCGGTGACGCGGCAGCCGATCTCGCGCGCGGCAAATTCGGCAAAACCGCCCCAGCCGCAGCCGATCTCGAGCACATGGTCCTTCTTGCCGATACCCGTATCCTTGGCCAGCGCGCGGTATTTGGCGGCCTGAGCGCTTTCCAGGTCGTTGGCGCCGGTCGCATAGAGCGCCGACGAATAGGTCATGCTGGGATCGAGCCATTGCTTGTAGAAGGCGTTGCCGAGATCGTAATGCGCCGAGATGTTGCGCTTCGAGCCTGTGCGGGTGTTTTCGTTGAACCAGTGGCGGATGCGCTGGACCGTGTTGATGAGCCAGCTGGCGCCGCCGGCAATGCGTTCGCCAACGGCCGAGTTGACGACGAACAGTTCCAGGAAGCTGGTTACATCAGGGCTTTCCCAGTCGCCGTCCATGTAGGATTCGGCAACGCCGATGGTGCCGCCGGAAAAGGCACGGCCGGGCAGGCGCCAGTTCTTCAACACCAGTTCGGCATCCGGGCCGGGTCCGTTGCCGCCGACAAGAACCGCCCGGCCATCCGGCATCCTCACCTTCAGCGAACCGCGCGGCAATTTCATCGCCGCCGACAGCACCATGCGCGCCTTGGCCGGCAGGCCCTTGACCATCTCGGCGAAATTGAGTTCGTCCAGCCTGATGGCGTCGCCGATGCCTTTGTATTCCCTGACAGCCATCTCACACCCCCCTGGACTTCCGCGGGGGCGGCGCAAGATCTGCCGGCCTCCACATCCTCCACTTTCATTCGCCAGGCGCGAACGCCGTAGCCTGCGTGAATTTTCCCCACAATCTTCCATGGCATTGGCCGAAACTTCAAGAGGCAAGCTTCGTGCGGCGCTGGCCTAGCTTGCCGGCCTGAGGCCAGAATCCGCGGGAGAGCGCGGCCCTCGGCGAAATCGCTATGGTTACGAACAGCCACATACGTTAGTTTCAGCCATGCGTTATGTCATCGTCATCGTCGCCATCGCCTTTTTCCTGATCTGGGACGGCCTCTACAATCAGGGCCGCTATCTCGACACGACGGTCAGGGAGATGTCGCGCGTCGTGCGCTACGTCACCGGCAAAGCCTAGCTTTTTGCGCCTCTGCAAAGTCGCCTGCCGGCATTGCCGGGCGCGACATCGTGGCGGTTGACGCGCCGGTCCCGCTCACACAAAACATGCCGCAAATCGAACGTGGAGGCAGGCGTGATCCGGCATATCGTTTTCTTCAGCGCGCGGCGCAAGGACGATGTCGAGGCCGTGCGTACGGGCTTGCTCACACTGGGCAAGATCCCGCATTCAAGCCTCTTCGAGGTGACGCTCAACACCAAGGTCGATCCGCTGTCGGATGCGATCGACGTGGTCGTCTATGCCGAGTTTGAGGATGATGCCGCGCTTGCCGCATACAAGGCGCACCCGCTCTATGCCGAGACGACCAGCCGGGTCAAACCCTTGCGCGAATTGCGCTATTCGGCCGATATCGTGGCGACGGCCTGATCGGGCCGGCAAGAGGCCTTGAACCAATTTCGGGAATGATGCACACCGCGCCGGCATGACCAGCACGACCCATCCGCTTGACCATCTGGTGCTGCCGACGGCGAGCCTCGCCGTGGCGTGGGCGCGGCTGACATCGCTTGGCTTCATCGTCGCGCCAACCGGCGTTCATCCCTTTGGCACCGAAAATTGCTGCGTCTTCCTTGCCGACGGCACCTATCTCGAACCGCTAGCGGTTGGGAATGAACAGGTGGCAGCGAGTGCGATCGCCGGCGGCAATGTCTTTGTCGCGCGCGACCGCCTCTATCGCGCCAGGCTGGGCGATGAGGGCTTTTCCGCCGTGGTGCTGGCCACCGATGATGCCGATGCGGATCATGCGCGCTATGTCTCGGTCGGTCTGTCGGCGGGGGACGTGCTGAGCTTTTCCCGCGCCTTCACCGACACGGCCGGAAAGAGCGACATGGCCTCGTTCAAACTGGCTTTCGCCGCCGGCGCCGAGACGACGGACGCCTTTCTGTTCGCTTGCGAGCGGATCAACGCCCCTCAAATCGACCGTACGGCACTGCAGGCCCATGCCAACGGCGTGACCGGCATTGCCGAAGTCGTTGCGGTCAGCGATGTGCCTTCCACACAGATCAGCCTGATCTCGACAGTGGTTGGCTCGGAGCAGCAGAGCAGCGCGGTCTTCGACCTGCCGAATGCGCGTCTGACCGTTCTGGATCCTGCGGCTTTCACCGCGCGCTTCGACATTCCGGCCGGTGCGCCGACAAGAGTTCGCTTCGCCGCGATTGTCTTTTCAGTCCGCAGTGTCGGCGCTGTCGCGAGGCTGCTTGCAGACAACGCCGTCGGGCACGATATAGCGGGCAACGAAATCGTCGTGCAGCCGGCATCCGGACAGGGCGCGGCTTTCATCTTCCGGGAGACCCCATGAGCAAGCCGCAAGGGCTCAATTCGCTGGCGCCGAATTCGTCGGTAACCGTCGGCAACGTCGTCTTCGACAACAGCGGGCCCTTGGCGTTGATCGCCGGCCCGTGCCAGTTCGAATCGCGCCAGCACGCTTTCGACATGGCCGGCGCGCTGAAGGAACTGACCGGCAAGCTCGGCATCGGCCTCGTCTACAAGACCAGCTACGACAAGGCCAACCGCACCTCGCTGTCGGCAACGCGCGGCGCCGGCATGGACGCGGCGCTTCCGGTGTTCGACGAGTTGCGCAAGGAATTTTCGGTTCCCATTCTGACCGATGTCCACACCGAGGAGCAGTGCGCGATCGTCGCACACCATGTCGATGTGCTGCAGATTCCGGCCTTCCTGTCGCGCCAGACCGACATGCTGGTCGCCGCCGCCAAGACCGGCAAGGTGATCAACGTCAAGAAGGGGCAGTTCCTGGCGCCTTGGGATATGAAGAACGTGGTGGCCAAGATCACCGGCTCCGGCAACCCCAATGTGCTGACCACCGAGCGCGGCGCTTCCTTCGGCTACAACACGCTGGTGTCGGACATGCGGGCTTTGCCCGTGATGGCCGAGATCGGCGCGCCGGTGATTTTCGACGCCACCCATTCGGTGCAGCAGCCGGGCGGGCAGGGCGGTTCCTCCGGTGGCGAGCGCCGCTTTGTCGAGACGCTGGCGCGGGCTGCCGTTGCCGTCGGCGTCGCCGGCGTGTTCATAGAGACCCACCAGGATCCCGACAATTCGACCTCCTCCGACGGGCCCAACATGCTGCCGCTGAAGGACATGCCGGCGCTGCTCGAAAGACTGATGGCATTCGACCGCATCGCCAAGAATGCTGCTGACCTGAACCGAGGCTGATGGTTTCGGCTATGGCGCGCGCGCTGCCCTGCTTGTGGAAGGCATAAGCCGGCTGTAGGCTCGCTGCTGCAAATGAGCGTCTTGGCAGGAGGAAGCCATGTCCGTCGCCCGCGTCACCGAAATCACGTCGTCGTCGAAAAAGAGCTTTCAGGACGCCATCGAGAAGGGGATTGAGCGCGCCTCAAAGACCCTGAAGAATGTCGAAGGCGCCTGGATCCAGGACCAGAAGATCGTCGTCGAGGACGGCAGGATCGCGGCCTATCGCGTCAACATGAAGGTGACGTTCATCCTCGCGGAGTAACCGCCCGCCGCTCGAAAAAACGGGAACTTTCGCCCGCGCCCCTCATTGTCAAAGTATCGATCAACGACATGAGGAGCAGCAGCCATGACCACCCAGACAGGCCACACCGAAGCCATCGCCGCTTCGCGCGTCATCGGCACGTCGGTCTACAACACCGAAGGCACGAGCATCGGCAGCATCGAGGACATCATGCTCGACAAGACGTCGAACGGCATCATGTTCGCGGTGATCGGGTTCGGTGGATTTCTCGGCATTGGCGAGAAGTATCACGCCATTCCGTGGGCGAGCCTCGACTATGACGAGGACAAGGGCGGCTATGTCGTGCCGTTCTCGAAGGAGCAGCTGAAGGCAGCACCCGCCTATTCGATCAATGAACTGGCCGGCGCCGATGGCGAGGCCGCGCGTGATGCTTCCTATGATTACTACAAGGTCACGCCGTATTGGCATTGATCAGCTGCGCTGACGCCTGACGTGAAAAGGCCCCCGAATTCCGAAACGGGGGCCTTTTCAGTGCAACCCGACAGTTTCTAAATTATTCTGCCGCATGAAACGTGGACAGCTGCGTCACCGCCCTTGGCGGCTGCTGCGTATCGCAGGACGTCAGGAACGCCGCCGCGATCAGGAACAAACTCACGATACCGCTCAACTCGGACATGGCGAAACTCCTCCTGTTTCGCCCCGCGCATCACCATCCTAGTCGACACAGAGATTGTTATCTCTGAATTATGATGACGTGGTGTTGTCGAACGTGATCCGAGGCATGCTCAGCCGAGGAGTCCGGCATTCTTCACCGCCTTGAAAACCTTTTCGTGCCAGGCGATCCGATCCGCTTCGCCATTGGCCTGCGTGGCGGAATTGGCGTTGCCGACGTTGATCGCGCGCGAGATCTTTTTGATCAGGCCGGCATCGGCAAAGGCATTGCAGCCTGACCCTTTCCATTCGGCGCAAGCTGCGAGCAGCGAAGTCTGCGGATCCTCGATCAGTTCAGGATGATTGGCGAGGTCAACCTTGGCGAGCTTGCCCTTGGCCGTGTACGCGTCGCGCCCGGTGGTCTGGAACGTGCCGCCGCCGCGGAAATTGAAGCCGTCCAACGTTCCTTTCACATTGCCCATGCGGCCGCCATAGGCCCAGTCGCCCAGGGCTTGCGGCTTGCGCAGCAGGTTGTCCCCGATCCACTGATCGGTCTTGCCCGCGGCTCGCGACCTCCATGCGTTCCGGATTGCCGCCACGGTCGTGTAGGTCAGGGATTCGCGAATGAGGGTGAAGCCACCGGTTTCCATCGCCGCTTGAGCGAAGAAATGCATCAGCCGATCATAGTTGTTGCACACCCCATGATCGCCAAGTGTCTTGAGGCCTTTGTCGGAGGTAAAGGCGCCGATGTAACCGTCATAGATTGTTCGCTTGGAACCGCTTGCCGGTCTCTGCGCGAATTTCTGGAAGACCGCTGCTGGCAAACCCTTGTTCGGATCGCCCGCAACGGCTTCGAGCACGCTCTCGACACTCTCGGTCGACAGCACCGGTTCGCCTTCGACGACCACCGAAGCATTGGGGATTCGCGTGCCGTTGCTTTTCGGGAAGCCACCGCCGGCAAAGGTTTTCAGATCGTCGATGAGGGCGATTACGCGTGTCCGGCTCTCCGTGAAATCCATGTCGGAAAGCGGACCGCTCACCTTCTTCGTCGGGTTGATGCATCCGACGCTGGACAGGAAATTGACGCCCGGATGGATCAGGATTTCGGTGCGCTTGTTGGTCTTCAGCAGTTCGAGTCCAGGTTTGGGTGGCGTCTTGGCGCCAGTGTAGCCGATCGTCACATATTTGCCTCCGGCCTGTGTCGCCAGCGGATAGGTGCCGGGCTCGATGCGCCTGCCATTGTCTTCTTTGGAATTGTCGCCTGGGCCGCGAGATTCACACACGAACCCCGATAGACCCGTTACTGCCGTGCCGTTGTGAAAGACTTTATAGGTACCAACTGTCCTGCGTCTGGTGCCCCTCATATGCTCGACTTTGCGGCTAATAAGAAGTTCCCAGCCAGTACCTGAAATCGCTGCCATTGCCGCCTCCCCAAAGAGTTCAAGTTTGTTGATTTCACTGTGGTCGCCAAATAGTTCGCGTTGTAGATGTGACCCTAACATCTTCGAATTCTCTGCATTGTGAAGTTTGTCACGTTGGCGGTAGCCTCTTTTGAAGCATCGGGTGGAGTTTGTGTGCCGCCTGGTTTCGTGACAAAGGCATTGCCGCAGGGGCGGGGCACCCACCCCATGCCGCGCCAGACATATGACGTCAGGGCGGGCTGTTTGCGTTCAGATGGCGTCGCCCATGCCCCACGGCCTGAGCGCATGGGGCGACTGTCACCATTATTTCATGCCATTCCTGATTGCCTTTTGCGGCACTTTGGCTAAGAGGGGCGCGACGCTTTCAATCGATCAATCGGGGACATCGCAATGACCGCCATCATCGACATTGTCGGGCGTGAAATCCTGGACAGCCGTGGAAATCCGACCGTCGAGGTCGACGTCGTCCTCGAAGACGGCTCGATGGGCCGCGCCGCGGTGCCGTCGGGCGCGTCGACCGGCGCGCATGAGGCCGTCGAACTGCGCGACGGTGGCGCCCGCTATCTCGGCAAGGGCGTGCTCAAGGCGGTCGAGGCCGTCAATGGCGAGCTGTTCGAGGCGATCGGCGGCTTGGAAGCCGAAAACCAGATCCACATCGACCAGACCATGATCGAGCTCGACGGCACGCCCAACAAGAGCCGGCTCGGCGCCAACGCCATCCTCGGCGTCTCGCTGGCGGTCGCCAAGGCCGCGGCGGAAGCCGCCGGCCTGCCGCTCTACCGCTATGTCGGCGGCACCAAGGCGCATTTGCTGCCGGTGCCCATGATGAACATCATCAATGGCGGCGCGCATGCCGACAATCCGATCGATTTCCAGGAATTCATGATCCTGCCGGTCGGCGCGCCGACGCTGCGCGAAGGCGTGCGCTGGGGCTCGGAAATCTTCCACACGCTGCGCAAGAAGCTCAAGGATGCCGGCCACAACACCAATGTCGGCGACGAAGGCGGCTTCGCGCCCAATCTGAAGAGTGCGCCGGTGGCGCTCGATTTCATCATGGAATCGATCGAGAAGGCCGGCTTCAAGCCGGGCGAGGAGATCGCGCTTGGTCTCGACTGTGCGGCGACCGAATTCTTCAAGGACGGCAATTACGTCTATGAGGGCGAGAAGAGGACCCGCGATCCCAAGGCGCAGGCCAAGTACCTGGCCAAGCTTGCCGCCGACTATCCGATCATCTCGATCGAGGACGGCCTGGCCGAGGACGACTGGGAGGGCTGGAAGTACCTGACCGATTTGATCGGCAACAAGACGCAGCTGGTTGGCGACGACCTCTTCGTCACCAACACGGCGCGGCTGCGCGACGGCATCCGCAT
Source organism: Mesorhizobium sp. M0001 (assembly GCF_040324255.1). Lineage (NCBI taxonomy): Bacteria > Pseudomonadati > Pseudomonadota > Alphaproteobacteria > Hyphomicrobiales > Phyllobacteriaceae > Mesorhizobium > Mesorhizobium sp. M0001. Next base: position 471,656 of record NZ_JAMYVS010000004.1, on the reverse strand, counting down.
GGGTGTCGCCAATTCGATCCTGGTCAAGGTCAACCAGATCGGCTCGCTCACCGAAACGCTCGACGCTGTCGAGACCGCGCACAAGGCAGGCTACACAGCCGTCATGTCGCACCGTTCGGGCGAAACCGAGGATTCGACCATCGCCGACCTCGCCGTCGCCACCAATTGCGGGCAGATCAAGACCGGTTCGCTGTCGCGCTCGGATCGCATGGCCAAGTACAACCAGCTGATCCGCATCGAGGAAGAGCTCGGCAAGCAGGCGCGCTACGCCGGCAAGTCGGTGGTCAAAGCTTAAATTCTGCCGAACTGGCGAAAACGACGAAGGGCGGGATTTTCCCGCCCTTTTTCGTTGCGGCCGCTGGCTAATGCACCTGTCCGTAACCGTCCATTAAGCACAATCGAGCGACAAATGGCGGTCAAAGGATTGCGACCATGTGGACACGCCAGCACAAGCAGAGAAACACCGGCCGGCTGATCATCCCGTCGCTTTGCGTGGCGTTCCTGGCCTATTTCGGCTTCCATGCCTATCATGGCGAGTTCGGCATCAATTCCAAATATCAGCTCGAAGCGCAGACCATCGAATTGCAGGCCAAGTACGATGCCATCAAGGCGCGCCGGATCGATCTGGAGCGGCGCGTCCAGCTGATGCATGAGGGCACGCTTGAAAAGGATATGCTCGACGAGCAGGCACGCCGGGCGCTCAATCTGTCCCAGCCCGATGAAATCACCATCATGCTGCCGGCCAATTCGAAATAACCGAATTTCGGTTAATCGCTGATATCTCTAACGATTCTGGGCGTTTAGGCGCATGCCAGCCATGCGTTTTTCTGCATGGCGAAACGCCGTCTCGCATGTTAGCTTCCTTCCAATCGGTGGGGAGGAGCTGATCCTCCCCGGAGCAGACATGGTCTGCTTTAGTGTCCGCGAAGAGACGCCAACAGGGAGTGATGCATGGCCACCGCCGCCAAAAAAGCGCCTGCCAAATCCGTTAAATCGACATCCGCCAAATCAACGGGGCTTTCCGCCCCCAAGCCGGCCGACTTCACCAAGGACGAGGAGCTTGCCGCCTACCGGCACATGCTGCTTATCCGTCGCTTCGAGGAAAAGGCCGGCCAGCTCTACGGCATGGGCTTTATCGGCGGCTTCTGCCACCTCTATATCGGCCAGGAAGCGGTCGTCACCGGCATGAAGATGTCGCTGATCAACGGCGACCAGATGATCACCGCCTATCGCGACCATGGCCACATGCTGGCGATGGAACTGTCACCGCGGGGCGTCATGGCAGAGCTGACCGGACGCCGTGGTGGCCTGTCGAGGGGCAAGGGCGGCTCCATGCACATGTTCTCCAAGGAGAAGCATTTTTACGGCGGCCACGGCATTGTCGGCGCGCAGGTTTCGCTCGGCACCGGGCTGGCCTTCGCCAACCGCTACCGCGACAACAACAATGTCTCGCTGACCTATTTCGGCGATGGCGCAGCCAACCAGGGCCAGGTCTATGAAAGCTTCAACATGGCCTCGCTGTGGAAGCTGCCGGTGATCTACATCATCGAGAACAACCGCTACGCCATGGGCACTTCGGTGTCGCGCTCGTCGGCCGAAACCAATTTTTCGCATCGCGGCGCCTCGTTCAAGATTCCCGGCATTCAGGTCGACGGCATGGATGTGCGTGCGGTCAAATCCGCCGGCGATCAGGCGACCGAATGGTGCCGTGCCGGCAACGGTCCGATCATCCTCGAGATGCAGACCTATCGCTATCGCGGTCACTCGATGTCGGATCCCGCAAAATACCGCTCCAAGGAAGAAGTGCAGAAGATGCGCTCGGATCATGATCCGATCGAGCAGGTCAAGGCGCGGCTGACGGCCAAGAAGTGGGCGACCGAGGACGAACTCAAGAACATCGACAAGGAAGTCCGCGACATCGTCGCCGACGCCGCCGAATTTGCCCAGCACGACGCAGAGCCGGATCCGTCCGAGCTCTGGACCGACATCGTATTGTAACGGGAGGGCAAGGACATGCCGATCGAAATTCTCATGCCCGCTCTCTCGCCGACCATGGAAGAGGGCAATCTTTCCAAATGGTTGAAGAACGAGGGCGACAAGGTCGTCGCCGGCGATGTCATCGCCGAGATCGAAACCGACAAGGCGACGATGGAAGTCGAAGCCGTCGATGAAGGCACGATCGGCAAGATCGTGGTTCCCGCCGGCACCGAAGGCGTCAAGGTCAACGCGGTGATCGCCGTGTTGCTGCAGGACGGTGAAAGTGCAGGCGATGTCGAAAAGAGCGGCAAGCCTGCCTCCACCCAGGATGCCGTTTCCGCTGGCGGTCAGCGGACCGATGCAGCCGAGGAAGGTACAAAAGCGGCTCCCCAGGATGCCGGCGAGGCTCCGAAGGCAGTTCCCGCCGCTCCGGCGGCCAAACCTGCCGCCGATCCGGATATTCCCGCCGGCACCGAGATGGTCTCGACCACGGTGCGCGAAGCGCTCCGCGATGCCATGGCTGAAGAAATGCGCCGCGACGGCGATGTCTTCGTCATGGGCGAGGAGGTCGCGGAATACCAGGGCGCCTACAAGATCACGCAAGGGCTGCTGCAGGAATTCGGGCCGCGCCGCGTCGTCGACACGCCGATCACCGAGCACGGCTTTGCCGGCGTCGGCGTCGGTGCGGCGATGGCCGGCCTGAAGCCGATCGTCGAGTTCATGACCTTCAACTTCGCCATGCAGGCGATCGACCAGATCATCAACTCCGCGGCCAAGACGCTCTATATGTCGGGCGGCCAGATGGGCGCACCGATCGTGTTCCGCGGACCGAACGGTGCGGCCGCCCGCGTCGGCGCCCAGCATTCGCAGTGCTATGCCGCCTGGTACAGCCATATTCCCGGCCTGAAGGTGGTGATGCCGTACACGGCTGCCGACGCCAAGGGCCTGCTCAAGGCGGCGATCCGCGATCCGAACCCGGTCATCTTCCTTGAAAACGAAATCCTCTACGGCCAGTCCTTCGACGTGCCGAAGCTCGATGATTTCGTGCTGCCGATCGGCAAGGCGCGCATTCACAAGCAGGGCAAGGACGTCACCATCGTCTCGTTCGGTATCGGCATGACCTATGCCATCAAGGCGGAAGCCGAACTGCGCGGCATGGGCATCGATGCCGAGATCATCGATCTCCGGACCATCCGCCCGCTCGACCTCGACACCGTCATTGCCTCCGTAAAGAAGACCAACCGCCTGATCGTGGTGGAAGAAGGTTTCCCGCAAAGCTCGGTCGGCGACCACATCGCCAATCAGGTGTCGCAGCGCGCCTTCGATTTCCTCGACGCGCCGGTCATCACCATCGCCGGCAAGGACGTGCCGATGCCCTATGCGGCGAACCTCGAAAAGCTGGCCTTGCCCAATGTCGGCGAGGTCATCGAGGCGGTCAAAGCCGTCACGTATCGCTGAGCCGGTCGGGAGGACATCATGCCAATCAACATCACCATGCCGGCGCTGTCGCCCACGATGGAAGAGGGCAATCTTTCCAAGTGGCTGGTCAAGGAAGGCGACAAGGTTTCGCCGGGCGACGTGATCGCCGAGATCGAGACCGACAAGGCGACGATGGAAGTCGAGGCCGTCGATGAGGGCACGGTCGCCAAGCTGGTCGTTCCGGCCGGCACCGAAGGCGTGAAGGTCAATGCGCTGATCGCCATTCTCGCCGGCGAAGGCGAGGATGCAGGTGCAGCGGCAAAGGGCGGCGGCGATGCCGCGCCCGCGAAAGCCGATGCCAAGCAGGATAAGGCGTCAATCTCCCCACCCGTGGGGGAGATGTCGACGAAGTCGACAGAGGGGGGCGCTGCCCCGCCGACCTCTCAGTCTGTCGCGCCCCCCTCTGGCCTGCCGGCCATCTCCCCCACAAGGGGGGAGATCAGCCAATCGTCAGGCGAGCGCACCTTCGCCTCGCCGCTGGCGCGTCGCATCGCCAAAGACGCAGGCGTCGATGTGTCCGCCGTGACCGGCACCGGCCCGCATGGCCGTGTCGTCAAGGCCGACGTCGAGGCGGCGATTGCCGGCGGTGGCGCCAAGGCTGCACCGGCCGCGAAAGCCGCACCTGCCGGCGCTCCGGCACCTGCGGCTCCGGCTGCGGCACCCAAGGCGATGTCGGACGAACAGGTGCTGAAGCTGTTTGCCGAAGGGTCCTATGAGCTCGTCCCGAACGACAATATGCGCAAGACCATTGCGCGCCGCCTGGTCGAGGCCAAGACAACCATCCCGCATTTCTACCTGACGCTCGACTGCGAGCTCGATGCGCTGCTGGCGCTGCGCACACAGATCAATGCGGCTGCTCCGACGAAGAAGACCGACAAGGGCGAGGCTCCCGTCTACAAACTCTCGGTCAACGACATGGTGATCAAGGCGATGGCGATGGCGCTGATGGCGGTGCCGGATGCCAATGCATCGTGGACCGAAAGCGCCATGGTCAAGCACAAGCACGCCGATGTCGGCGTTGCCGTGTCGATCCCCGGCGGCCTGATCACGCCGATCATCCGCCACGCCGACGAAAAGACGCTGTCCACCATCTCCAACGAGATGAAAGATCTCGCGAGCCGTGCCCGCAGCCGCAAGCTGAAGCCTGACGAATATCAAGGCGGTACGACGGCGGTTTCCAATCTCGGCATGTTCGGCATCAAGGACTTTGCCGCCGTCATCAACCCGCCGCATGCGACGATCCTGGCGGTGGGTGCGGGCGAGCAGCGGCCGGTGGTCAAGAACGGCGAGATCAAAATCGCCAATATCATGTCGGTGACGCTGTCGACCGATCACCGCGCCGTCGACGGAGCGCTCGGCGCCGAACTTCTGGTCGCCTTCAAGCGCATGATCGAAAATCCGATGGGCATGCTGGTCTAGGAAGGAAAGGCTGTGCGGCAATTCGTCACCAGCCTTTTCGCCCTGATCCTTTCCGGCCTGGCCGGCGGGCTGGCGGCGCTGTGGCTGGCAATCGCCACCAATGCGAATTCGGAATACATCCTGGTGTTCATGGTTTCGGCGCTGGTCACCATCGTTGCGACGGTGGTATTTTTCATCGCGCAGTTCGTGCCAAACCCGCAAAGGGCGATAAACCTGACGGGGCTTGTTGGGATTGCGTTGTTCGTGCTGGCCGGGATCGGGCTGATTGCCTGGACCTTCTCTCAGCCGCCGGGCAAAGCCCAGTGGTCGGGCGATCTCCCCGTTGTCGCCGGTCTGATTTTGCCAAGCATCGCCACGGTTATCGTGCAGTGGCTGTTCGTGGGATGGCGCGTACGGCGCGGGCTTAGGGCGGAGGCGGGTGCGGGTGCATGAAGACGATCCTCTGCTACGGCGATTCCCTGACCTGGGGCTATGACGCGGCGAGCCTCGGGCGCCATGCGCTGGAAGATCGCTGGCCGAGCGTGCTCAAGGCGGCGTTGGGCGACGATGATATCGAAGTCATTGCCGAAGGTCTGAACGGCCGCACCACGGCTTTCGACGATCACCTGGCTGGTGCCGACCGCAATGGCGCCAAGGTGCTGCCGACGATCCTGACCAGCCATGCGCCGCTCGACCTGATCATCATCATGCTCGGCGCCAACGACATGAAGCCCTGGATCCACGGCAATCCGGTCGCGGCCAAGCAAGGCGTGCAGCGGCTGATCGACATCGTACGCGGCCACGATTATCCGTTCGACTGGGCCGCGCCGCAAATCCTGATCGTTGCGCCACCCGCGGTCAGCCGCACCGACAATGCCGAATTCAAGGAAATGTTTGCCGGCGGCGACGAGGCCTCGAAGCGGCTGGCGCCGCAATATTCCGCGCTCGCCGACGAGGCCGGCTGCGGCTTTTTCGATGCCGGCACGGTGGCCGAGACCACACCGATCGACGGCGTCCATCTCGATGCCGAAAACACGCGCAATATAGGTGAGGCATTGGCGCCATTGGTGCGCGTGATGCTGGAACTCTAGAGAAAAATCAGGGAGAAACCCCGTGGCTGAATCCTACGACGTGATAATCATCGGCTCAGGCCCCGGCGGCTATGTCACGGCGGTGCGCTCCGCCCAGCTCGGCTTCAAGACTGCCATCGTCGAGCGCGAGCATCTCGGCGGCATCTGCCTCAACTGGGGCTGCATCCCGACCAAGGCGCTGCTGCGCTCGGCCGAGATCATGCACTATTCCGATCATCTGAAGGACTACGGCCTGAAGCTCGAAGGCGGCAAGGTCAGCGCCGACACGGCCGCTGTCGTCGACCGCTCGCGCAAAGTGTCGTTGAGGCTCAATGGCGGCGTCGCCTTCCTGATGAAGAAGAACAAGGTCGACGTTATCTGGGGCGAGGCCAAGCTCTCCAAGCCGGGTGAAATCGTCGTCTCCAAGACGGCCAAGAAACCGATGGAGCCGCAGCCGCCGGTGCCCAAGGGCGTCAAGGGCGAGGGCACCTATACCGCCAAGCACATTATTCTCGCCACCGGCGCCCGGCCGCGCGCGCTGCCCGGCATCGAGCCGGACGGCAAGCTGATCTGGACCTATTTCGAGGCGATGGTGCCGAAGGAGATGCCGAAGTCGCTGCTGGTCATGGGTTCGGGCGCCATCGGCATCGAGTTCGCCTCCTTCTACCGCACCATGGGCGCCGAGGTGACGGTGGTCGAGCTGTTGCCGGCGGTGATGCCGGTCGAGGACGCCGAGGTCTCGAAATTTGCGCAGAAGCAGTTCGAGAAGCAGGGCATGAAAATCATCCTCGAGGCCAAGGTGACCAAGGTCGAGAAGGGTGCCAACTCGATCACCGCCCATGTCGAGATGAAGGACGGCAAGGTCGAGAAGATCACCGCCGGCCGCATGATCTCGGCCGTCGGCGTGCAGGGCAACATCGAGAATCTCGGCCTCGAGACGCTCGGCGTGAAGACGGACCGCGGCTGCGTCGTCATCGATGGCTACGGCAAGACCAATGTGCCCGGCATCTACGCTATCGGCGATGTCGCCGGACCGCCGATGCTCGCCCACAAGGCCGAGCATGAAGGCGTGGTCTGCATCGAGAAGATCGCCAATTTCCCCGGCGTGCATGCGACAGACAAGCTGAAGATCCCGGGCTGCACCTATTGCAACCCGCAGGTCGCCTCGGTCGGGCTCACCGAAGCCAAGGCGAAGGCCGAAGGCAAGGACATCCGCGTCGGCCGTTTCCAGTTCGGCGCCAACGGCAAGGCGATCGCGCTTGGCGAGGACCAGGGCTTCATCAAGACCATCTTCGACAAGAAGACCGGCCAGCTGCTCGGCGCGCATATGGTCGGCGCCGAGGTGACGGAGCTGATCCAGGGCTTTGTCGTGGCGATGAACCTGGAGACCACCGAGGAAGAACTGATGCACACCATCTTCCCGCATCCGACGCTGTCGGAGATGATGAAGGAAAGCGTGCTCGATGCCTATGGCCGTGCGCTCAACGCGTGATAAATTGCTGCCGCGAGACTCAGACGCATGCGCCGGAGGAACCTTACGGCAGACAGTTCGTTTCCGGATGCATTTTCACCTGACACTGGAGGAGTTGGCATATGGACGTGAATGGCGTGGGCTGGATTGCGGCCATCATCATCGGCGGTTTGGCCGGGTGGCTGGCCGAGATGGTCATGAAGAGCAATACCGGCGTCTTGATGAACATCATTATGGGCATTGTCGGCGCGGTGGTGCTGAACGCAATTCTCAGGGCGCTCAACATCGAACCCTTCGGTGTCGGCTGGCTCGCCTACCTGATCACCGGCTTCATCGGCGCCTGCCTGCTGATCTTTGCCGGGCGGCTGATACGCCGATAAAACGGCTCGCCGTTTATCTCGTTCTTCTGACGCAATTCCGGACGGAAAACTGTGTCACACTTTTCCTGGAATTGCTCTGGATCCCCGCTATGCGAAAAAGGCTGTGGCGGCATGCGCCGCCGCAGCCTTTTTCTTTGCACCGAAAAGCCCTAGATGACGCCAGAAGGGCGAATGCCGACGGGCAGACGCCAACAAGTCAGGTTTGAGATGGTCACTGTTCTCGACACGATCGCCAACGCGCCGCGCCTGCGGCACCCCGAGAAGGCACACAAGCCTGATCAGGACGTGCTGCGCAAACCCGACTGGATCCGCGTCAAGGCGCCGATGTCGAAGGGCTATGCCGAAACCCGCGAGATCGTGAAGTCGCACAAGCTGGTCACGGTGTGCGAAGAGGCCGGCTGCCCCAATATCGGCGAGTGCTGGGAAAAGAAGCACGCCACCTTCATGATCATGGGCGAGATCTGCACGCGCGCTTGTGCCTTCTGCAATGTCGCCACCGGCATTCCCACCGCGCTCGATGCCGATGAGCCGGCGCGTGTCGCGCATGCCGTCAAGCAGATGGGGCTGACCCATGTCGTCATCACCTCGGTCGACCGCGATGATCTCGCCGATGGCGGCGCGCAGCATTTCGCCGAGGTTATCCGGGCGATCCGAGCAGCGACGCCCTTGACCACGATCGAAATCCTGACGCCCGATTTCCTGCGCAAGGAGGGCGCGCTGGAGATCGTCGTGGCGGCCAAGCCCGATGTCTTCAACCACAATCTCGAAACCGTGCCGTCGAACTACCTGACGGTGCGGCCGGGTGCTCGCTATTTCCACTCGATCCGGCTGTTGCAGCGGGTCAAGGAGCTCGACCCGTCGATCTTCACCAAGTCCGGCATCATGGTCGGCCTCGGCGAAGAGCGCAACGAGATCCTGCAGCTGATGGACGACCTGCGCTCGGCCAATGTCGACTTCATGACCATTGGCCAGTATCTGCAGCCGTCGAAGAAGCACCACCCGGTGATCCGCTTCGTCACGCCGGAGGAATTCAGCTCCTTCGCGACGATCGGCAAGACCAAGGGTTTCCTGCTGGTGGCGTCGAACCCGCTGACGCGCTCCTCGCACCACGCCGGCGACGATTTCGCCAGGCTGCGGGCGGCGCGTGAGGCGCAGCTCAAAAAAGCGAGTTAAATCCTGCTTCAATGCCGAAATTCGAAGCCACACGCCGCGTTGCCCACACGCCGGAGCAGATGTTTGCGCTGGTCGCCGATATCGAGACGTATCCGCAATTTCTGCCGCTGTGCGAGGCGCTGACGGTGCGCTCTCGCAAGGAGCGTGATGGCCGCACCATTCTCCTCGCCGATATGAGCATCGGCTACAAGGCGATCCGCGAGACCTTTACGACGCAAGTGCTGTTGAAGCCGGACGAGAACACCATCGACGTCAAATACATCGATGGGCCGTTTAAATATCTAAGCAATATCTGGCGCTTCGAGCCGGCCGACGGCGGCGGCTGCAACGTCCGCTTCTTCATCGACTACGAGTTCAAGAGCCGTATCCTCGGCGTGTTGATGGGCACCATGTTCGATCGCGCCTTCCGCATGTTTTCCGAAGCCTTCGAAAAACGTGCGGACGTCATCTACGGAACGACGCCCATCTCATGAGTGTCGCCGAGCGCGCGCAGGCCGATCTCCAGCGCATGCTTGACCGTCTCACGGCGGATGAAGTCGCGGCCATTGTTGGCAAACATATTGAGCTCGGCAGCCACCGGCCCACGTCTTAGGGCAACTCCGAACCAGACGAGGCCGACCGGTTTTTCCGGCGAACCGCCGCCTGGGCCGGCAATGCCGGTGACGGCAAGCGCCAGCCCGGCGCGCGAGCGCGCCAGAGCGCCCGCCGCCATCTCCAGAACCGTTTCGCGCGAGACGGCGCCATGCGCCTCGAGTGTGGCGGGCGAGACGCCGAGCATCTCCATCTTTGCTTCATCGGAATAGGTGATGAGGCCGCGATCGACGACAGCGGACGAGCCGGCAATGTCGGTCAGTGCCGAGATGATCATGCCGCCGGTGCAGCTCTCGGCCGTCGCCAGCATGATGCCGCGTTGCTGGCAGACCTGGAGCAGGGCGTTGGCAAGATCGCTGTTGTTCATGCGGGAACCTCCCCGGGGAAGACGACACTGGCGGTGGCGATGGCGGCGATGCCTTCCTCGCGGCCGACAAAGCCGAGTTTCTCGTTCGTCGTCGCCTTGATCGAGATGCGATCGCTGGAAATGCCCAGCATCGCCGACAGCGCATTGGTCATGGCCCCGCGATGCGGGCCGACGCGCGGCGCCTCGCAGATCAGCGTGATGTCGGCATTGGCGATGCGGCCGCCGCGTTCGCGCACCAACCTGGCCGCATGCTCGACGAAGATCTTTGACGCCGCGCCCTTCCATTGCGGATCGGAAGGCGGGAAATGCGTGCCGATGTCGCCGGCGCCGCAAGTGGCGAGCAGCGCATCGGTCAGCGCGTGCAGGCCGACATCGGCATCCGAATGGCCGGAAAGCTTCTTGCCATGCGGAATGGCGACGCCGCACAGGGTGACATGGTCGCCGGCCTCGAAGGCGTGCACGTCATAGCCATTGCCGGTGCGAATGTCTGGAAAACGCTCGCCAGTAAGCCGTTGATCTGCCATCGCAATATCCCTTGCCCAGGTCAATTTGACATTGTCCGGCGACCCCTCGACGATTTTTACCGGAATATGCGCCCATTCGGCGATCGCGGCATCGTCGGTGAAATCCGCCTTGCCGAGATGATGGGCCTTTTCATGCGCGGCGAGCAACGGCCAGAACGGAAAGCCTTGCGGCGTCTGGGCGGCATGAAGGCCGGCCCTTGGCACCGTCTCTTCGATCATGCCGGTCGTCGACTCGCGCTTCAGCGTATCGGCGACGGGCAAAGCGGGCAGCGCGCCCTGGCGCTCGCCAATGGCGGCGATGATACGGTCGATCAGGGCCGTGTCGACAAACGGCCGCACCGCGTCATGGACAAGGACACGGCCGGGCGTACGTTCCCTCAGCGCCAGCAGGCCGAGCCGGACCGAGGCCTGGCGCGACTCGCCACCGACCACGGCGGTAACCCGCTCGGCATACGCGCCGGCTGCCTTGTCGAAAAGCGCGCGGTCATCGGCATGGATGGCGACGACGACGGGGCCAATTTCGGGATGCGCCAGGAAAGTCTCCAGCGTGCGCGCGATGACGGCACGGCCACCAATGCGCTGATATTGCTTCGGCCCGTCGGCCTTTCCGGCACGCGCGCCGCGACCGGCGGCAACGATGACCAAGCCGACCTTGTCGGTCGTCGCTTCGGCCGGTTTTTCGCTTGCGTCTGTCATGCCGAGAGGCTTAGTCGCGGCTTATGGCGAAGGCCAGCATTTTCCCAAATGCGCCGCAATGTGACGTCATTGCGCGTTGCACAATGCCTTTCTTATGGCTAGAGAATGTGCAGCAATCCGATATGCTTGGTTTTTGTGCATGCCTGAAGTGACAAAATTGGCTTCGCCGCTCGACGTTGGCGGCGTGACGATCCGCAACCGCGTCTTCCTCGCGCCCATGTCGGGAATAACGGACGAGCCGTTCCGGCAGCGCGCCTACGCGCATGGCGCGGGCCTAGTCGTGTCGGAAATGGTGGCGAGCGGCGAGCTTGCCAAGGGCAGGGTCGGATGCGACCTGCGCATCCGTCATTCCGGGCTGCCCGTCCATATGGTTCAGCTTGCCGGCCGCGAGGCCGAGCACATGGCCGAGGGCGCGCGCATCGCTGCCGGCGAGGGCGCCGACATCATCGACATCAATATGGGCTGCCCGGCCAAGAAGGTGACCGGCGGCTATGCCGGCTCGGCGCTGATGCGCGATCTCGACCACGCGCTGTCGCTGATCGAAGCGGTGATCGGCGCGGTCCAGGTGCCGGTCACGGTCAAGATGCGGCTCGGCTGGGACGACAATGCGCTCAATGCACCCGTTTTGGCGCGCCGCGCCGAAGAGGCCGGTGTTAAAATGGTGACCGTGCATGGGCGCACGCGCTGCCAGTTTTATCAAGGCAAGGCCGATTGGGGCGCCATCGCCCGCATCAAGGACGCCGTCTCGATCCCGGTGGTCGCCAACGGCGATGTGGGCTCGCCCGCGGAGGCCGCCGAAATCCTTGAACAGTCGGGCGCCGACGCGGTGATGATCGGTCGTGCCCATTATGGCGCGCCATGGACGGCGGGCCGCATTGCGGCGAAGGCTGCGGGCGACGCGCTCTCCGGCGTGCCGGAAAGCCCGCAAGCCATGGCCGACTACATCGTTTCCCACTACGAGGACATGCTGACGCTTTACGGCGTCGAAAGCGGCTTGCGCCAGGCGCGCAAGCATCTCGGCTGGTATCTCGACCGCCACGCTGCTGGCGTTTCCGATGAGCGGCGGAAAGCCATCCTCACCTCTTTCGAACCCGCCCGCGTCATTGCCTTGCTGCATGAGGTGTTTTCCGGCGAAGCCACGCCCTTGCGGAGCGCCGCATGAACGCCACCGTCACACCGAGCTCCGACATGGCGGATGCCGCCAGTATAGTGCTGAACACCATCCGCCGTCCCGTCATCATGGTCGATCCGGACGGGTTCATCACCTACGCCAATGCCGATGCGGAAGACTTCTTCCGCTCAAGTGCCAACATGCTTGCCCGCAACACACTCTCCAAGCTGATCCCGTTCGGCAGCCCGCTGTTGCAGCTGGTCGACCAGGTGCGCGAGCGCCGTGCGCCGGTCAACGAATACCGTGTCGACGTGTCGTCGCCGCGTCTCGGCATCGAGAAGGTCGTTGATCTCTATGTCGCGCCGGTGCCGGAATTCCCAGGCTCGATCGTGGTGATGTTCCAGGAACGCTCGATGGCCGACAAGATCGACCGCCAGATGACACACAGGGGTGCCGCGCGTTCGGTCACCGGCCTTGCCGCCATGCTGGCACATGAGATCAAGAACCCGCTGTCCGGCATACGTGGCGCCGCACAGTTGCTCGAACTCTCGGCGTCCGACGAGGATCGCGCGCTGACCCGCCTCATCACCGACGAGACCGATCGTATCGTCTCCCTGGTCGACCGCATGGAAGTGTTTTCCGACGAGCGGCCGATTGACCGCTATCCTGTCAACATCCATGTCGTTCTGGACCATGTGAAGGCAATCGCGAAGAACGGTTTTGCCAAGCGAATCAGGATATTGGAGGACTATGATCCATCATTGCCTCCGGTTTTCGCCAACCGCGACCAACTGATCCAGGTGTTCCTCAACCTGGTCAAGAATGCCGCCGAGGCGATCGGCGGCGATCCGCAGGGCGAGATCGTGCTGTCGACGGCGTTCAGGCCGGGCATCCGCGTTTCCGTTCCCGGAACCCAGGACCGCGTCTCGCTGCCGCTGGAATTCTGCGTGCGCGACAATGGGTCGGGCGTCTCGGAAGACATTCTGCCGATCCTGTTCGATCCGTTCATCACCACCAAGCCGAACGGCTCGGGGCTCGGCCTGGCGCTGGTGGCGAAAATCGTCGGCGAGCATGGCGGCATCATCGAATGCGATTCGACGCCGCGCGGCACCACCTTCCGAATCCTGATGCCGGCCTGGAAAGAAACACCCATCGACACTGCCGATGATGAAGGCGAAGGAGACCGCAAATGACGGTTCGCGGCAATATTCTCGTCGCCGACGACGATGCGGCCATCCGCACCGTGCTCAATCAGGCGCTGTCGCGCGTCGGCCATGAGGTGCGCGTGACCTCCAACGCCTCGACGCTGTGGCGCTGGGTGGCGGCGGGCGAGGGCGATCTCGTCATCACCGACGTGGTGATGCCTGATGAAAATGCCTTCGACATGCTGCCGCGCATCAAGAAGGCGCGGCCGGAGCTGCCGGTCATCGTGATGAGCGCGCAAAACACTTTCATGACCGCGATTCGGGCTTCCGAAACAGGTGCTTACGAGTATCTGCCGAAGCCGTTCGACCTGACCGAGCTGCTCAATATCGTCAACCGGGCGCTGTCCGAGCCGCGGCGACCGAAGATCGATACGCGGCCGGAAGAGCAGCCTGACTCGATGCCGCTGGTCGGCCGCTCGGCCGCCATGCAGGACATCTACCGCATGCTGGCGCGCATGATGCAGACCGATCTGACGGTGATGATCTCGGGCGAGTCCGGCACCGGCAAGGAATTGGTGGCGCGCGCGCTGCACGAATATGGCCGCCGCCGAGGCGGTCCGTTCGTCGCCATCAACATGGCGGCAATCCCGCGCGACCTCATCGAATCGGAACTGTTCGGTCATGAGAAGGGTGCCTTCACCGGCGCACAGAACCGCTCGACAGGCCGCTTCGAGCAGGCCGAGGGCGGCACGCTGTTCCTCGACGAGATCGGCGACATGCCAATGGAGGCGCAGACGCGGCTGCTGCGCGTGCTGCAGCAAGGCGAATACACCACTGTCGGCGGGCGCACCCCGATCAAGACCGATGTGCGCATCGTCGCCGCCACCAACAAGGATCTGCGCACGCTGATCAACCAGGGGCTTTTCCGCGAGGATCTGTTCTATCGCCTGAATGTCGTGCCGCTTCGGCTGCCGGGCTTGCGTGAGAGATCGGAAGACATTCCCGATCTGGTGCGGCATTTCTTCAAGATCGGCGCCAGCGAAGGCTTGCAGACCAAGCGCATTTCGACCGGCGGCATCGAATTGATGAAGCGCTATCCGTGGCCGGGAAACGTGCGCGAGCTGGAAAACCTGGTGCGCCGGCTTGCGGCGCTCTATTCGCAGGACGAAATATCAGCCGAGATCATCGAGGCCGAACTGAAGACAGGCGAAAGGCCGGTCATTCCCGGCGGCGGCAATTTGATCCCGGACGATCTGTCCATCGGCCAGGCGGTGGAGCACTTCCTGCAGCGCTATTTCGCCTCTTTTGCCGGTGATTTGCCGCCGGCAGGTCTCTATCAACGCATCTTGTCGGAGGTCGAATATCCGCTGGTCCTTGCCTCGATGACGGCAACCCGCGGCAACCAGATCAAGGCCGCCGAACTGCTGGGCCTCAACCGCAACACGTTGCGCAAGAAGATTCGCGAGCTGGGTGTCAACGTGTACAAATCGTCGAGATCATGAGCGCCTGCTGCCCGAAGTGACGCGAGGTCATCCCCTTTTCAGGGGATCGGCGGCCGAAAGATTTCCGTCACGGCCACACTTGTTGCATAATCGCCACAATGCGTTGCATACATCCAACGCAATCACTGGCTCTTAGACGGCGACATGGCTTCGCAAGCTCTCACATCAAACGAACCGCTTTTCAGCAGACCCGGCCAGAGGGATGGACGGCGGCTGCTTGCGTTGCCTGGCGTTGTGGCAATTGCCGGCGCGCTGGTTACGGCGGCAATCTCGTTTGCGATTCTTGTCGGCGCCACGCCGATCACGCCAGACGCAAACACAACGCTGACGCTGATTGCGGCCAATGCCTTATTTGTGCTGGCGCTGATTGCTCTGGTCGGCCGCGAGGTGCATCGCATCACCATGGCGCGCCGGCACGGCAAGGCGGCGTCACGGCTGCATGTGCGCATCGTGACGATGTTTGCGCTGGTCGCGGCCATCCCCGCCATCATGGTGGCCATCATTGCCTCGATCACGCTCGATATCGGCCTCGACCGCTGGTTCGAAATCCGCACCAAGGCGATCGTCAACTCGTCGCTGTCGATCGCCGACGCCTATGTGCAGGAAAACGCTCGTAATCTTCAGGGCACGACGCTGTCGATGGCCTATGATCTCGACGCCTCGCGCACGCTTTACGGCCTCGATCGAACCGGCTTTCTCGACCTGATGAACAAGGAAGCCGTGGGCAGGAGCCTGGTGCATGCGGCGCTGGTCAGGGAAGACGGCTCCTTTGTCATGAGCGCGAAGACCGATGCGGATTTCTCTATGCCGCCACCGCCGGAGGGCGCGGTCAGCGCCGCGGCCGACGGCAAACCGGTGCTGATCGAGCCGAAGACGCGCAACATCATGGGCGCCATCATCAAGCTGCGGGAGATCGAAGGCCTCTACCTCTACACCAATCGCCTGGTCGACCCCGAAGTGATCAAGGCGAGGGCGATCGTCCAGTCCAACACCGCCGAATATCGCGGCCTGGAAGACAACAGGCGGACGTCGCAGGTGGCGTTCGCGCTGCCCTATCTGTCACTGACGCTGATCATCATCCTGTCGGCCATCTGGACCGGCATAGCGGTGGCCGACCGTCTGGTGCGGCCCATCCGTCAACTCATCGGCGCGGCTGACGAGGTTGCGACCGGCAATCTCGATGTCGCCGTTCCGGTACGGCCTTCCGACGGCGATGTCGCCTCGCTTGGCGATACGTTCAACAAGATGCTGCTGGAGCTTAAATCGCAGCGCAACGAGATCCTGTCGGCCAAGGATTTGATCGACGAACGGCGTCGTTTCTCGGAAGCGGTGCTGGCCGGCGTCACCGCCGGCGTCATCGGCGTCGATCCCTACGGCATCGTCTCCATCGTCAACAAATCGGCCGAAACGATGCTGGCCATATCGGCCACGGCGGCGCTGGGGCAGAACCTGTCCGCCGTGCTACCGCATGTCGGGCGTGTCTTCGAGATCGGCCGCAAATCCGGCAAGCCGGTCTATCGCGAGCAGGTCACCTTCTATCGCACCGGCGCCGAGCGTACCTTCAACGTGCAGATCACCATCGAGGCCGGCGACGACGGCGAGGAGGAGAAATCCTACGTCGTGACGGTCGACGACATCACCGATCTCGTCCAGGCACAGCGCTCGTCGGCCTGGGCGGATGTGGCGCGGCGTATCGCACATGAAATCAAGAACCCGCTGACGCCGATCCAGCTCTCGGCCGAGCGCATCAAGCGACGCTTCGGCAAGGTCATCACCGAGGACCGCGAGATTTTCGACCAGTGCACCGACACGATCATCCGGCAGGTCGAGGATATCGGCCGCATGGTCGACGAGTTCTCGGCTTTCGCCCGCATGCCCAAGCCCGAGATGAAAGCCATCGATCTGCGTGAATCGCTGCGCGAGGCGTCGTTCCTGGTCGAAGTCAGCCGCGCCGACATTGCTTTCGAACGCGTGTTCGGCAACGAACCGCTCAAGGGCACGTTCGATAGCCGATTGATGGCGCAGGCTTTCGGCAACGTCATCAAGAACGCGGCCGAGGCGATTGACGGGCTGGAACAAAAGGACGGTTCGCACGGCATAATCCGGATTCAAGCTGCCCGGCAGAATGGCGCGATCAGAATCGACGTCATCGACAATGGCAAAGGCTTGCCGCGCGAGAACCGCCAAAGGCTGCTCGAGCCCTACATGACGACGCGCGAGAAGGGCACCGGGCTCGGTCTCGCCATCGTCAAGAAGATCGTGGAGGACCATGGCGGGCGGCTCGAATTGCACGATGCGCCCGCGGATTTCCACGGTGGACGCGGCGCGATGATCTCGATCATCCTGCCGCCAGCTGCCGCAACCGCGCCGCCACGCGGTCAAGGCGAAACGGAACACGAACGAGAAACTGAAAAGGTCGGTAATGGCGTCTGATATTCTCATCGTCGATGACGAGGAAGACATCCGTGAACTCGTCGCGGGCATATTGAGCGACGAAGGGCATGAAACCCGCACGGCATTCGATGCCGACAGCGCGCTCGCGGCAATCGCCGACCGGGCGCCGCGGCTGATTTTCCTCGACATCTGGTTGCAGGGCTCGCGCCTCGACGGGCTGGCGCTGCTCGACGAGATCAAGACGATGCATCCGAGCCTGCCGGTGGTGATGATCTCCGGCCACGGCAATATCGAGACAGCGGTGTCGGCCATCCGCCGCGGCGCCTATGATTTCATCGAGAAGCCGTTCAAGGCCGACAGGCTGATCCTGATCGCCGAGCGGGCGCTCGAAACCTCGAAATTGCGGCGCGAGGTGTCCGACCTCAAGCAGCGCAGCGGCGAAACCTTCGACCTGATCGGCATGTCGTCGGCGATGAGCCAGCTGCGCCAGACCATCGAGCGCGTGGCGCCGACCAACAGCCGCGTCATGATCATCGGTCCGTCCGGCTCGGGCAAGGAGCTCGCCGCGCGCGCCATCCACACGCTGTCGACGCGCAAGGGCGCGCCCTTCGTGACGCTGAGCGCGGCCAACATCACGCCCGAGCGCATGGAGATCGAGCTGTTCGGTACCGAATCGAACGGCACCGAGCGCAAGGTCGGCGCGCTTGAAGAGGCGCACCGCGGCATTCTCTACATCGACGAAGTGGCCGACATGCCGCGCGAGACGCAGAACAAGATTTTGCGCGTGCTGGTCGAACAGCAGTTCGAGCGGGTCGGCGGCACCAAGCGGGTCAAGGTCGACGTCCGCATCATCTCCTCGACCTCGCAGAACCTGGAGGCGATGATCGCCGACGGCCGTTTTCGCGAAGACCTCTATCACCGCCTGGCGGTGGTTCCGGTCATGGTGCCGGGCCTGGCCGAGCGGCGAGAGGACATTCCCTATCTCGTCGACAATTTCATGAAGCAGATCGCTCGCCAGGCCGGCATCAAGCCGCGCCGCATCGGCGACGATGCGCTTGCCGTGCTGCAGGCGCACAACTGGCCGGGCAATGTCCGCCAGCTGCGCAACAATGTCGAACGGCTGATGATCCTGGCGCGTGGCGACGATATCGATGCGCCGATCACCGCCGACCTGTTGCCGTCGGAGATCGGCGATGTCATGCCGCGCACGCCGAACCAGTCCGACCAGCACATCATGGCGCTGCCGCTGCGCGAGGCGCGCGAACAGTTCGAGAAGGACTATCTGATCGCCCAGATCAACCGTTTCGGCGGCAACATCTCGAAGACGGCCGAATTCATCGGCATGGAGCGCTCGGCGCTGCACCGGAAACTGAAGTCGCTGGGGGTCTGACCCCCGTTGTTGTTGGTCCAGCGGGCTGTGGCCCATTCAATTGCCGGTTACGGCAGCGGCGGAATCGCATAGAAAAACCGGGACTTTTCTGAGGGATCACCCATGCCGCGCATTACCTATGTGAACGGGCGCTATGTCGCCCATGCCGACGCTGCCGTGCATATCGAGGATCGCGGCTATCAATTCGCCGACGGCGTCTACGAGGTCTGCGAGGTGGCGCAGGGCTTTATCGTCGACATGCCGCGCCATCTTGCCCGGCTGAGCCGCTCCCTTAGCGAATTGTCGATCGACTGGCCGGTCACCAAGGGTGTGCTGCCGCTTCTTCTGCGCGAAATCGTCCGGCGCAACCACGTCGTCAACGGCCTGGTCTATGTCCAGGTTACGCGCGGTGTTGCCAGCCGCGACTTCGTTTTCCCCGCCGATACACCGTCATCGCTAGTGATTACGGCCAGAAAGGCCGACCCGGCGGCGGCCGCCAAGCGAGCCGAGGCGGGCATCAAGGTCATCACCGTGCCGGAAAACCGTTGGGACCGGGTCGACATCAAGAGCACCGGCCTGCTGCCCAACGTACTGGCCAAGCAGAAGGCCAAGGAGGCCGGCGCCCAGGAGGCCTGGTTCGTCGACACCGATGGCAACGTCAAGGAGGGCGGCTCGTCCAACGCCTGGATCGTTACAAGGGACGGCGTTCTGGTCACCCGGCCGGCGGAGCATGGCATCCTGCGCGGCATCACCCGCACGACCATGTTCGAAGTGGCGGCAAAGCTCGGGTTGACGATCGAGGAGCGCGGTTTTTCAGTCACTGAAGCCAAGGCTGCGCGAGAAGCTTTCATCAGTTCGGCAACGACAATCGCCATGCCGGTCGTGGCAATCGACGGTGCCGCGGTCGCCAATGGGCACCCCGGTTCGATAACACTTTCATTGCGGCAAGCCTTTTTTGACGTTGCGGAAAAAAGTCCAGCCTGATAACCGCACAGACGGACTGCACATCAATATATCTCGTTCTGCTTGTCGTTACTGACGGCAAGGGGGTGTTTGCAAGCTTGACATGTGCCCGCTAATTTGGCGCATTAGCCTGCAAACCGAAGGGGATCGGCGAAAGACAAGAACAATGGCGGAACGATCGCAAAACCTTCAGGACCTGTTCCTGAATTCTGTTCGCAAGAGCAAAAATCCACTCACCATCTTTCTCATCAACGGCGTCAAGCTGACCGGCGTGGTCACTTCCTTCGACAATTTTTGTGTTCTGCTGCGCCGTGACGGCCACTCCCAGCTCGTCTACAAGCATGCCATTTCCACGATCATGCCGAGCCAGCCGGTTCAGATGTTCGATGGCGAGGAAAGCCAGGGCGCCTGATTGGCACGTGAAAAAGACGCGGACCGCGGCGTCCGCGGGAAACCAGCACATAATTCCGGGACGGAAGCCACAGGTCCGACCCGGGCGGTTGTCATTGTGCCGGTGCTTACCCGGCATCAGCGCAACGATGACGAAACGAACCGTCCACGGCTGACGCGTTCGGCGGATGCGCGCCACGACGAAGCGGTCGGCCTTGCCCGCGCCATCAACCTGGATCTGATCCACACGGCGGTGGTCACCGTCAACGATCCACGCCCGGCAACCTTGCTCGGCAGCGGCAAGGTCGCGGAATTCGCCGAGATCGTCAAAGAGGGTCACGCGGAGGTGGTCATCGTCGACCATCCGCTGACGCCGGTGCAGCAGCGCAATCTCGAAAAAGAAATGAATGCCAAGGTGCTCGACCGCACCGGATTGATCCTGGAGATTTTTGGCGAGCGCGCGCGGACCAAGGAGGGCACGCTGCAGGTCGAACTTGCCCATCTCAACTACCAGAAGGGCCGTCTGGTGCGGAGCTGGACCCACCTTGAACGCCAGCGCGGCGGAGCCGGCTTCCTCGGCGGCCCCGGCGAAACCCAGATCGAGTCGGACCGGCGGCAGCTGCAGGAAAAAATCATCAAGCTCAAGCATGAGCTGGAAACGGTGCGCCGCACCCGCGACCTGCACCGCGCCAAGCGCAAGAAGGTGCCGTTCCCGGTGGTGGCGATTGTCGGCTACACCAATGCCGGAAAGTCGACGCTGTTCAACCGGCTGACCGGGGCCGACGTGCTGGCCGAAGACATGCTGTTTGCAACGCTCGACCCGACGCTGCGCCGCGTGCGCCTGCCGCACGGCACGCCGATCATCCTGTCGGACACAGTCGGCTTCATTTCGGACCTGCCGACGCATCTGGTCGCCGCCTTCCGCGCCACGCTGGAAGAGGTCGTCGAGGCCGATCTGGTCATCCATTTGCGTGATATCTCAGATCCGGATACGGCCGCCCAGGCCGAGGACGTCGAGCGCATCCTTGCCGATCTCGGTGTCGACGCTGGCGATGCGAACCGGGTCATCGAGGTGTGGAACAAGGTCGACCTTCTCGACGACGGCAACCGGGAGCGCCTGCTCGCCGACGGCACTGACGCCAACAAGGCGCCGCCGATCGCCATCTCGGCGGTCACCGGCGAAGGCATCGATGCGCTGAAGGCGCTGATCGAGACCAGGATGTCGGGCGAACTCGAGGAATTGACGGTGACGATCGAACCGCCGCAGTTCGGCCTTGTCGACTGGCTATACCGCAATGGCGACGTCGTTTCGCGGGTAGACAATGAGGATGGCAGCGCGACCATCGCACTCAAGGCCACGCACACCGCCCGGCAAGAGATCGAAAGCCGATTGCACCGCAAAAACAGGCAGTAAGCCTGATTATTTCACGCCCTTGGCCTGCTGCCAGAGCACTTCCATCTCGTCCAGCGTGGCTTTTTCGAGCGTGCTTCCCGATGCATCGATCGCGCGCTCGACATAGTGGAAGCGCGAGCGGAACTTTTCGTTGGTGCCGCTAAGCGCCGCTTCCGAATCGAGCTTGAGGTGACGCCCCAGATTGACGACGGCAAACAGCATGTCGCCGAATTCGTCCTTGATCTCAGCCGTTTCGCCCTTAGCCAGTGCCTCGCGCAGCTCGCCGATCTCTTCCTCGATCTTGTCGAGGATGGGTGCTGCCTCGCTCCAGTCGAAACCGACACGCGCTGCCTTTTCCTGCAGCTTCAGCGCACGAGTCAAAGCGGGCAGGGCGACGGGCACGCTGTCCAGGAAACCCTTGCCATGGTCTTCGGGGTCGAGGCCGCGGGCGAGGCGCGCACTTCGCTTTTCGGCTTTTTCCTCAGCCTTGATCTTTTCCCACATGCCCTTTGCCATGCCGGCGCTGCGCGCCTTCTCGTCGCCGAAGACATGCGGATGGCGCCGGATCATCTTGGTGGTGATGGCCTCGACCACATCACCGAAGGCAAAATCGCCGGCTTCCTCAGCCATCTGCGCGTGGTAGACGACCTGCAGCAGGAGATCGCCGAGTTCGTCGCGCAGATCGTCGAGATCGCCGCGCGCAATGGCGTCCGCCACCTCATAGGCTTCCTCGATCGTATAGGGCGCGATGGTCGAGAAATCCTGCTCGATGTCCCAGGGACAGCCGGTCTTCGGCGCCCTGAGCGCCGCCATGATCTCGATCAGCCGGGAAATGTCGCGCGAAGGTTTCATGCGGCGAATGCTATCCCGCTGCCTGTCGTGCGGCCAACGCTGTCAGCTGGCGGCCTGACCTTGTCCACAGCTCAGCCGTATCAGCCGAGTACCGACACAACCGCCTTGGCGAGGTCATCCATGCCGTCCTCGGGCAGGCCGGCGACGTTGATGCGGCTGTCGCCGACCATGTAGACGCCATACTCGGCACGCAGCCGCTCGACTTGCGCCTCGGTCAGGCCAAGCCTGGAAAACATGCCGCGATGGCTGGCGATGAAGTCGAAGCGGTCGGAGTTGGACTGCCGGCGCAGCGCGTCGGCGAACTGGACCCGCAGCCTCAGCATGCGCAGCCGCATCTCCTCCAGCTCCGCCTCCCAGTCGGCGCGAAGGCCATCATCTTCCAGCACCATGCGCACGGCGGCGGCGCCGTGGTCCGGCGGCATCGAATACATGGCGCGCGCCGCCGCCAGCATCTGGCTCATCGCGACATCGGCTTGCGCGCTATCCTTCGCCAGGATCATCGCCGCGCCGACGCGGTCGCGGTAGACGGCAAAGTTCTTCGAGCAGCTCGAGGCAACGACCATTTCAGGCACCTTGCCCGCGAGAAGGCGCAAGCCGGCCGCATCGGCGTCCAGGCCTTCGCCAAAGCCCTGATAGGCAATGTCGACAAAGGGCAACAGCCCGCGCTCGACGACAAGATCGGTGACGCTGGCCCATTGCGCGATATCGAGATTGGCGCCGGTCGGGTTATGGCAGCAGCCATGCAGCAGCACGATATCGCCGGGCTCGGCTGCGCCAAGCGTTGCCAGCATCTCGTGGAAGCGCACCGCGCCGGAAACGGCATCGAAATAGGGATAATCGCGCACCTTGAGGCCGGCCCCGCGCATCACCGGCGGGTGGTTCGGCCATGTCGGGTCCGACAGCCAGACGGTTGCGTCGGGGCGGGTCCGCTTCAACAGCTCCGCCACCAGCCGCAGCGCGCCGGAACCGCCAGGCGCTTGCGCGGCGCGGATGCGCGTCATGTCGGCAGCGGGGCCGAAGGCCAGCTTGACCATCGCCGTGTTGAAGCCGGTGTCGCCGGCAAGGCCGAGATAGGTCTTGGTGTCCTGGTCCTGCAGCAACCGCTTCTCGGCCTCGCGCAGGGCGCGCATGACCGGCGTCCTGCCGTCGCGGTCCTTGTAGACGCCGACGCCGAGATCGATCTTGCCGGGGCGCGGATCGGCGCGATAGAGGCCGATCAAGGCGATGATCTTGTCGGCCGGGGCAGGTTGCAGGGTCTCGAACATCAATACGGCTCCAATGGCGGCGGAGTAATACGCAAAGCGGCCGCGTTTCGCCAGTGCTTCCATCTGCGCCAGTCCGCTAGCGTACTGGACCGTTACGCCAAGCTTTGTCTGTACGGCAGGGGTCGGCGGCTATGGCGACGGGTTCATTCCAATCCGCCGGATAAGCACCCGTCCAATCACGGCGAGACCGATGCCGGTCAGCAGGGAGAAACCGCCGAGCATGCCGGCCAGCCCGGCAAGGAACCAGCGTCCGGCGAAGCTGTCGACGGAGGCATTTTGCGGATTGGTTGGGTCGTAAGCGACAGGGACGCTGTCGCCATCACCCCAGAACGAGCTGTGGACGGCATTGTTGAAGCGGATGACGGTGCCGTCGGCGGTCGAGAACTCGATGCGGGGATTGTATTCGGCGGCGACAATCCTGCCTGTCGCCGAAGCGGTACGAGGGCCGTACATCTCGACGATGGCCAGCACGCCGGAAGCGATCAGTCCGACAATGCCAAAGATGATGAACACCCTGCCGACGATCGGCAACGCTGCAAAACCCGTTACACGACTACCATTGGCCATCTTTTGCTCCTGGGACAGACGGATAAGGCTAGACTTCATCCATAAAGCAAACATCTGCCGCACGGGAGATGGGTAAGTGCGCAGCGGACTTCTGATTGCATGATGCCTATTGTGGCGACGCAAAAAGTTTAGTCGCGATGGATTAAGATCCCCGCCTGTTCCGTAAACAGGGCATGAAACGGTCGATGCCACGCTTCGATATTGTCGGCCAGCTGGGTTCGCTCAGGCGCTACGCACGCTCGCTGACGCGCGACAGCACTGACGCCGAGGATCTGGTGCACGATGCGCTGGTGCGCGCCTACGAGCGGCGCGACACATTCCGCTCGGGCGGCAATCTGCGGGCATGGCTGCTGTCGATCGTCCACAACGCTTTCATCGACAAGATGCGCTCGCGCCGGTCGGAAGCGGTGCGCGTCGAGCAGGCCGGCTATCTCACCGATGCCAGCACGCCGGCGCCGCAGGAACATTCCGTGCGCCTGGCGCAGGTGCGCGAGGCCTTTTTCAGTCTGCCGGAGGAGCAGCGTTCGGCGCTGCATCTGGTCGCCATCGAGGGCCTTTCCTACCAGCAGGCCGCCGACGCCAGCGGGGTGCCGCTGGGCACGCTGATGTCGCGCATCGGCAGGGCGCGCGCAGCACTGCGCGAGATGGAAAACGCTGCACCTTCGCCGGCCAAAAGCCATCTGAGGATCGTGGGAGACCCGTCATGACCGACCTGTTGCGGGACCCGGTGACCGATACCGATCTCGACGCCTATGTCGACGACCAGCTGGATGTCGCGCGCCGCATCGAGGTCGAGGCGTTCCTGTCGGCTCGTCCGGAGGCTGCGGCGCGGGTGATGTCCGATTTGAGGACGCGCGACGAACTGCGCCTGGCGCTGGCTGCTTCCACAGGAATGGCGCGGCCGGCGACGACTGAAGTCGCGCGCCGGCTGGGCAGGGGACTGGCCAGTCGCCGCGTCTTCGCCGTGCTGCAGCGGGCGGCCGCGGTCGCCGTCTTTGTCGCTGCCGGCTGGCTGGCGAACGGCCTCTTCGGGCCGCTGCTGGTGACCAAGGTCGTGGCTTCGCCGCCGCCGCCCGCCTATGTCGAAGAAGCGGTCCGGGCGCACAAGACGACGCTCATGCGCGAGGCGATGCCCTCGCAGCTGGAGGCGCCCAACTACAATGGCGACGAAATCCGCGCCGCCACCGCAATCGTCATGCCATCGCTGCCCAAGCACTGGAAGGTCCGCGACGTGCAGATCTATCCGTCGCGCTTCGGGCCGAGCGTCGAGGTGGCGCTGGAGACGAAGGATATGGGGCTGGTCTCGCTGTTTGCGATCCGGCCCGGAACCTTCGACGTGGTCAAGCCTGCCATCGCGCCCTCCGGCGACATCTCCTCTGCCTATTTCCAGATCGGCGAGGTCGCGTACGCGGTCGTCGCGCGCAGCGATGTCCACGACCTCGACCGCGCCGCCGAGACGCTTGCCAAGACACTTTACTGATCAGGACACTTTACTGAGACCACATAAGGAGAACCCGCAATGAATACCCCTGACCTCGGATACCGCATGGGCACTGGCGCACGCGCCGGCGCCATCTATGACGAGGGCCTGCGCAGCCACATGCTGCGCGTCTACAATTATATGGGCATCGGCCTCGTCGTCACCGGCATCGTTGCCATGGTGGTGTCCTCGACGCCGGCCCTCTACGTGCCGATCTTTTCCAGCCCGCTGAAATGGGTGGTGATGCTGGCGCCGCTCGCCTTCGTGCTGCTGTTCTCGTTCAAGATGCAGACGATGTCGGCGGCGAGCGCCCAGTTGATGTTCTGGGCCTTCTGCGCGGTGATGGGCCTGTCGCTGGCTTCGGTGTTCCTGGTCTTCACAGGCACCAGCATCGCGCGCACCTTCTTCATCACCGCCACCATGTTCGGCGCCACCAGCCTCTACGGCTACACGACCAAGCGCGACCTGACCCAGTTCTCGTCCTTCCTGATCATGGGCCTGATCGGTGTGGTGATCGCCAGCGTCGTCAACATCTTCCTTGGCTCGACCGCGCTGCAGTTCGCCATCTCGGTGATCGGCATTGCCGTCTTTGTCGGCCTGACCGCCTGGGACACGCAGACGATCAAGGAACAGTATGCGGAGAATTTCGACGCGGAATCGCAGCAGAAGCTTGCCGTTTTCGGCGCGCTGTCGCTGTACCTGAACTTCGTCAACATCTTCCAGCTGTTGCTGAATTTCACCGGCGAGCGCGAATAGTCGAACCGTAGCAAGGCAACAATCTCGATCTCGCAGTGGCCGGAGGTGAATCTCCGGCCACTGTCGTTTTGGCGTGGAGACATCGCTCCTCTATCTGCGCGATGTCGCGCCCTTGAGTCCACGCGGGCTTTTGCTAACCTGCCGCTCGCACGCAGCTTTCCGCGAGAACGCATGGAACAAGTGACGCTTCACGGCGACGGCATCTCGGCAACCATTGTCGGGCAGGGGGCCGAGCTCATCTCCTTGCGCAATGCCGAGGGTCTGGAGTTTTTGTGGCAGGCCGGGCCGGAATGGCGGCGGCATTCGCCGGTGCTGTTTCCGATCGTCGGCCGGCTGAAGGGCGACCAGCTCCGCCACGGGGGCCAGGTCTATCCCCTGACGCAGCACGGATTTGCCCGCGACAAGCCGTTTGTGTGGGCTGACGCGAGCCCCCGATCCTGCACGCTGGTGTTGACCGACGATGCCGATACACGCACGCGCTATCCGTTCGCCTTTCGCCTTGCCATCACCTACACGCTCGAGCGTCGCGAACTTGGTGTGAGCTTCGAGATTGCCAACACCGGCGACGAGACGCTGCCAGCCTCCATCGGTGCACATCCGGCTTTCAATTGGCCATTGCAGCCGGGGCTCGCCAAGACCGACCACCACCTGACCTTTGCCCAGGACGAGCCGGCGCCGATCCGCCGGCTGAAGGATGGCCTGGTGCTGGCTGCACCGCAGCCGACGCCCATCGAAGGCAAAACGCTGGCGCTTTCCGAACAGCTGTTCGAGGCAGACGCCGTGATCCTCGACCGGCCGGCCAGCACCAGCGTGCGCTATGCCGCCGCGAACGGTGCGGCGATCAAGATGTCGTGGCAGGGTTTTAAGGAATTGGGCATCTGGTCGAAGCCGGGCGGCGCTCCGTTCCTGTGCATCGAACCTTGGCACGGGCTTGCCAGCCCCGTGGATTTCGATGGCGAGTTCGCGGACAAGCCGGGCGTGATGCTGATCGCGCCCGGTGAAAGGCGCGTGCTGAGCTATCAGGTACGGCTCTACCATGCGCCACTGTGACCGATGAACCAGAGATAGGCGCGATGAAACTTGGCTTCATCGGCACGGGTGCCCTTACAGCGGCCATCGTCAGCGGGCTCAAATCCGTCGCGGATAACTCCGTCTCCGTGCTGCTGTCGCCGCGCAATGAAGAGATCGCCGCAGAGCTGGCAGCCCGTTATCCGGATGTGCGTATTGCTGATGACAATCAGGCGGTTCTCGATCAATGCGAACTAGTCATGCTGGCTGTCCGGCCGCAAATTGCGCATGACGTCCTGCCGGGTTTGCGGTTTCGGCGCGAGCATCACCTCATCAGCTTGATCGCCACGCTGCCGCGCGAGGAGATTGCCCGCTTGACCGCACCCGCGCACCAGGTGACGAAAGCGCTGCCCATGCCGATGATCGCCCACCGGCTGGGGGCAACGATCATCTGCCCGCCGGATGCCACTGTCGCTGCCTTGTTCGGCAATCTGGGGAAAGTGATCGAGGTCGAGAACCCAGCCGAATTCAACGCGTTGAGCGTGGCCACCGCAACCTATGCCAGCTACTTCAGATATCTCGATACGATTAACAGCTGGCTCAAGAGGAATGGCGTGGAGGAAGGGAAGGGGCGCGATTACATCGCCTCGCTTTTCAAAGCCTTGGGATGCGCTCCTGATATGTCGCCGGATGCCGACTTCATGCATCTGGCGCAGGACTATGCGACGCGCGGCGGCATCAACGAACAGGTTCTTCGCGAACTCACGGCGCGAAACGTGTTCGAGGCGCTCACCGAGAGCCTGGACGGCGTACACTGGCGCATCGTCGGCGATACGCCTTGATGGGCGGCACCTTGAAATTCCCTGATGATCAGGAGTATGGCTCCAACGGATGTTCCGGACCGTTTCAGGAGGGTCGGGGGGTGCCTGGATGCTTGAAATTGGGCTTTGTGGCAGCGGCGCTGGCTGTGCTGATTGTCTTTCCGGTCGCTGCCGCCGACATCGACCTCGCCAGCCTCTACCGCGCGCAATCGGTGACCAGCGGCACTGGCGAGGAGAACCGGGCGTGGGGCCTGGCGCCGTGCCTTGAAGAGGTGCTGGTCAAGGTTTCCGGCGACCCGCGGCTGATCGGCGACCCGCGTGTTGCGGACATGAGCCACGCGGCCGACTATGTCACTGGTGTCGGCTACCGCGACCTGCTCAATAACCGCCCGCCGCATGACGAGCAGGGCACCCACGACCGGCCGCATTACATCACCGCCGATTTCGACCCGGACAAGATCGATGCCTTGCTGGCGTCGCTCGGGCGCAAACCGTGGGCGGTGCCGCGGCCAAAAATCGTCGCACTGCTGGATGTAAGGCCGATGAAAGGCGACGGCTTCACGCTGGTGCGCGATGGCGGCGGCGAGCTTGCGGCGGATATGCGCGTTGCGCTGGCGGACGCGGCGCACCGGACCGGTTTGCCGCTGGAGTTGCCTCGGCCGTCGGACGTCGCGCTCGCCGACGTGGCCAACACGCTGGATGGCGATGCCCTGCTTGCCGGCACTTTGGTATGGCGCCAGGAAGCGCTGGGCTGGGTCGGCGACTGGCGGCTCAGCTTCAAGGATAAGGAGTATCGCTGGCAGGTACGTGGCGTCAGTTTCGACGATGCGTTCCGCAACGCCACGCGCGGAACGCTGCAGATCCTGTCGGGCAATGGAGAGCCGGAAGCCGTCACGCCCTGACTTCAAGGGAACCTTCTTGCCGGAGCGCCGTAAACAAAGTGGCGGGCAAGCTTTGAGCAAGGAGGTAGAATTGCAACATCGCCGGATCGACATTGACGGAAACAGCATCTTCTATCGCGAAGACGGCCCGCCTGATGCTCCCGTCCTTCTCCTGCCGCACGGCTATCCGTGCTCGTCCTATCAATTCCGAAGGTTGATGCCGGCACTTGCCGATCGCTGGCATACATTCGCGCCGGACTTTCCCGGCTTTGGCTACAGCGCCACGCCCGAAATGTCGGTTTTTGGCTATGATTTCGATGCCTATGCCGGGTTTCTGACAGCTTTCGCCGATGCGCTCGGCACGTCGCGCTATGCTCTCTGGCTGCACGATTATGGCTCACAGATCGGACTGCGCCACGCCATCGCACATCCCGAGCGCATCGCGGCACTCATCATCCAGAACGGCGATATATACGAGGATGTTCTCGGGCCGAAATACGCTGGGATAAAAGCCTATTGGACGGAAAAGACGCCCGAAAAGCACCGGCCGTTGGAAGAGGCGGTGAGCGAGGAGGGGTTCCGGCACGAGTTCGTCGGAGAGGTGGATTACGCTGTAGCCGAGCGCGTGCCTCCCGATCTTTGGAAACTCCACTGGCCTTTGATGGACACGCCGATCCGCCGGCGGCTCGCGGTCGGCCTGATGGAGAAGCTGGAGGCGAACCTCGGCTGGTTCCCGCGCTATCAGAGCTATCTGCGCGAGCACCAACCGCAAACGCTCATCGTCTGGGGCCCCGAGGATGGTTACATGCCGGCACAATCGGCGCATGCCTACCAGCGCGATTTGCGGGAAGCGGAGCTTCATCTGATCGATGGCGCCGGCCACTGGTTGCTCGAAACCCATTTCGATGAGGCGCTTCCGCTGGTGCGCGATTTTCTGGCGCGCGTCCACAGTCAGGAAGCGAAAGGGACGGGCAGGGCGGCCGGCCGGGCGTAGACCCCTCCGTTGCGGTCATCGGATCGATCTGCAACCATGGCGTCATGATGGAAAAGTCTGCCGCGCCCTGGCCTCTGCTGCAAATCGCGATCGAGCCGAAGTCGCGGGCCGATCAGGAGAAGCTAGCTACTGCCTTGTCGAAGCTGGCGGACGAGGATCCCTGGTTGCACGTCAAGCAGGATGCGGAATCGGGCCAGACGATCGTCGCCGGCAGGGACGAACTCCACCTCGACATAGTCATCGACCACCTGCGCCGCGAGTCTCGCATTGAGGTGAATGTCGGCGCGCCCAAGGTAGCGTATCGCGAGACGATCACCCGTAAGCACGAGCAGGACTACACGCACAATAAGCAGTCCGGTGGTACGGGTCAGTTCGCCCGCGTCAAGATTGCGTTCGAGCCGAATGGCGGTAGCTGGGACTTCGTCTTCGGGTCCAAGGTCGCCGACGGTGCGCTTCCGAACGAATATGTTGCGGGCGTCGAAAAGGGGCTGCGGAACATTCTGTCTTCAGGCCCGTTTGCTGGCTTCCCGATGCTTGGCGTGAAGGCAACGCTGATCGACGGCGCGTATCACGATACTGATTCCTCGCCCCTGACTTTCGAGATCGCCGGCCGAGCCTGCTTCCGTGAAGCCGCTCCCAAGCTGGGCGTGCAGCTCTTCGAGCCGATCATGCAAGTCGAGGTGAACACGTCGGCGGCCTATGTCGACAAAATCATCGCCGAACTGCACAGCCGCCGGGGCCTGATCCGGAGTCGGGAAATCAGCGGCGTGGTCGTCGTTGTCAAAGCGACAATGCCGCTCGCGAACATGTTCATGCTGGAGGATGCGCTCCGGTCCTGTTCGAACGGACTGGCACGCCTGCGCGCCGACTATTCCGGATACGCTCCCGTACCACTGCCACCCGGCGGCGACCCACCGGCCGCCATGGCCATGGCCAGATGACGTCGCCAAAATTCTCCTCGCGGGCAGGGTTCCTTGTCGGCCTCGGCGTCACGCCGGTCGCCTTTTTCCTGGCGCTCTATTCGGCCGGGGCCGGGCATGGCGACTATGTGCTGGCGCGACTTCTCTATCCGGTCCCCATGCTGGCAACGCTTTTGACCAACACAACGATCACCAGCCTTTCCAACGGATTGGCTGCGCTGCAGTTTCCTGCCTATGGGGCATTTGTTGCGGGCGCCGGCGGCTCCAGATGGCTGGCCCTTGGCGTCTTCCATCTTGTTGCAATCGCAGCAGCCTTCAGCGGCCTCCTGGAAAGCTTTTCGGGATGACGCTCCTGTTCGTTATCCCGGCGCGGGCCGGTCGAGCAGGAAGTCGAGGCCTTTGCGAAAGGCGCCATCCCTTGAGAAATGAAGACCACGCCAACTCATTTCGCCACTGCTTCGTCAACGTTCCTCCCGCCAAGCAATCAGAGCCGCCGGCCCGCATCTCAGTCAGCAGGGCGTATATTGGCACGTCCGTAATGGAAGCAGCAGCCACATATGAAAGTCGCATAAGATAGATTATGGAACTTGTGCATTAGACTGAAGCTGGAAATTGCTGCGATTTTCACGGGCTTGGCATGATCGACGCGTGTTGCCTTGAGCCGATGGCCAACGCTACGCTGTGTCGATGACGACAGGAAAGCGTGACATCGAAGCGGCGATCGAAGTGTTCGTGCACGGCTTCAGCACCGACAAGAGCCGTTCCTTTCCCTACGAGGCCAGCCGCGTCGGACCCTTGTGGCTGATGCGCGATGCCGAGCGCAAGAATGCACGCGACTACCGTGGCGAAGAATGGATCGTCCATGACGTCGCCGCCGAGGAAGCCGATGCCATCGTGCGGCAGCATGCGCGGCCAAGCTTTGCCGTTTCGGTCGTGATCGCGAATGACGGCCCGGACGAACCGACGCGAACTGCCTACAAGGCGCTCGGCTACCGGCTGCTGCGGACGGAAGGCTTTTTCGTCCAGTCGCTGCGCCAAATTCCAGACCCGCCAGCAATCGTCTCTATCGAACGCGTGAGGACGGCTGAACGCGCTGCACAACTGGGAAAGGTCATACGCAGGCGGCCACTTCCAGACGATCAACTCGGCGACGATGCGCCGTTTCGCCAGTATGTGGCGCTCGATGGCGACGCCATCGTCGGGCGTGTGCGCAGCATAGACGCCATCGGCGCCACATGGTGCTCGGCAATGTTTGTCGAGCCTTCGCACCGGCGTCGAGGCATCGGCCAGGCGCTGATGGCCAAAATGCTGCATGACGACAAAGCGCATGGGTCGCGGTGCTCGATGCTGTTGGCGACGCGTGCCGGAGCGCTGCTTTATCCCCGCATGGGCTATGAGCGGATTGGAACGCTGCTGATCTTCGCGCCGAAGAACCGAACGTCCTTATAAGATCTGCTCGTATCATGCTGTCTCATAAAGGAATTTCGATCACCATGCCGTCATAGGCCGGAGTGACGTTGGCCGGCACCTCGGCCTTCACCGTGGCATAGTCGAGCGGCACATGCATATGCGTCAGCACGGCCTGTTTCGGCGCCAGTTTTTCAATCCAGCCAAGCGCCTGACCGAGCGACAGATGACTGGGATGGGTATGGTACTGCAAGGCATCGATGACCAGCATTTCCAGGCCGAGCAGCCGCTCGGCGGTGGTATCCGGGAAGTCGCTTATATCGGGGCAGTAGGCCAGCCCGCCGATGCGGAAGCCGAGCGAAATGATGTCGCCATGGATCTGCGGCAGCGGCTCGAGGGTGAGGGCACCGCCCTCGCCTTCGATCGTCACCGCCCTTGCGTGATCGATGATGTGCGGCCTGACGATCGGCGGATAGGAACTGCCAAGCGGCGTCTCGAAGCAATAGCCGAACGCTTCGCGCAGCCTGAGCATGGTCGGCTGGTCGGCGTGGACATCGATCAAATGGCGCTGCTCCAGCACGTAGCCGCGCAGATCGTCGATGCCGTGGATGTGGTCGGCGTGCGGATGCGTATAGACGACGGCGTCGATGCGCCGGACCGCCGCCATCAGCATCTGCTCACGGAAATCAGGCCCGGTGTCGATGACGACCGTGGTTCTGGCGCCGTTGGCTGCTATCCGCTCGACGAGCGCGGCTGAGCGTGTACGCCGGTTTTTCGGATTGGCCGGGTCGCAATTGCCCCAATCGCCGGTGATGCGCGGCGTGCCAGGTGACGAGCCGCAGCCGAGGATGGTGAGGCGCAGCCGGTCGCTCATGCGTCAGAGCCCGGCGGGCCGCGGCATCTTGCCGAACAGCCGGAAGAAGTTTGCCGTCGTCAGCGTCGCGATCTCGGCTTCGCCAACGCCGACCGTCTCCGCCAGCACCTTGGCTGTATGCGCGATATAGGCCGGCTCGTTGCGTTTGCCGCGGAACGGCACCGGCGCCAGATACGGTGCGTCGGTCTCGACCAGCAGCCGGTCATGCGGCACATCGGCTGCGATGGCGCGTAAATCGGCGGAGTTCTTGAAGGTCAGTATGCCCGAGAAGGACACATAGCCACCAAGCGCCACGCCGACCTCTGCCAGCCGTCGCCCCGACGAAAAACAATGCAGGATGAAGGGGAAGGCGCCCTTCCCTGTTTCGTCTTCGAGGATGGCAGCCATGTCGTCATCGGCATCGCGCGAATGGATCACCAGCGGCAAGCCGGTCTCGCGCGCGGCCGCTATGTGAGTGCGAAAGCCCTGCGCCTGCGCATCGCGTGGCGCCTTGTCGTAAAAATAGTCGAGCCCGGCCTCGCCGATCGCCACCACCTTCGGGTGCGCGGACAGGCGCACAAGGTCCTCAGCCGTCACATCCAGCTCTTCGCCGGCATTGTGAGGATGAGTGCCGACCGAGCAATAGATTTCGTCGAAACTCTCGGCAATCTCAAGCACTTGCGCAAACCGCTTCACGCGTGTCGAGATGGTCACCATGTGACCTATACCGGCAGCCTTGGCGCGGGCGACGATGGCCGCCCGCTCCTCGGTGAAATCCGGAAAGTCGAGATGGCAATGGCTGTCGACGAGCATCAGGCGCTCGCCTCAGGGTTTTCGACATAACGCGGAAACACACCCTCCGGCGCGGGCAGCGCCGTGCCGGGCACCAGCGCATAGTCGGCATGGACATGCGCGAAGTCACGCTTGTCCGCCGGCACCGCCAGCAGGTCCAGCAGCTTGCCGGCCGACCCCGGAATGTAGGGCTGGCACAGCAATGCCACGCGCCGCACCAGTTCGGCGGTCGTCCACAGCACTGTTTCCATGCGCGCCGGATCGGTCTTCTTCAGCGCCCAGGGCGCCTGCGAGGCGAAGTAGCGATCCGCTTCCGCCACAACGCCGAAGATCGCCGCCAACGCGAGATGGATGCCCTGTTCCGCCATCGCGTGGCGCGCGGTACCCAGCGCTTCCACCGCCTGGTCGAGGATCGCGCTGTCGGCTTCGGTCAGCTCGCCGCGATGCGGCACCACGCCGCCGCAGTTCTTGGCGATCATCGACAGCGAGCGCTGCGCCAGATTGCCGAGACCGTTGGCGAGATCGGCATTTGTGCGGTTGACGATCGCGTCATGGCTGTAGCTGCCGTCCTGGCCGAATGGCACCTCACGCAAGAAGAAATAGCGCACCTGGTCGAGGCCGTAATGCTCGACCATGGTGAAGGGGTCTACGACATTGCCGACCGACTTCGACATTTTCTCGCCGCGGTTGAACAGGAAGCCATGCGCGAAGACGCGCTTCGGCAGTTCGATGCCGGCCGACATCAGGAAAGCCGGCCAGTAGACAGCATGGAAGCGGACGATGTCCTTGCCGATAATGTGCGTGGCCGGCCAGTAGCGCCATTGCTCGGCCTTGGTGTCGGGATAGCCGGCAGCGGTGATGTAGTTGGTCAAGGCATCGACCCAGACATACATCACATGCTTGTCGTCGCCGGGCACCGGCACGCCCCAATTGAAGGTCGTGCGCGAGACCGAGATATCCTTGAGGCCGGATCTGACGAAGCTCATCACCTCATTTCGGCGCTCGGCCGGACCGACGAAATCGGGCTGGCTTTCGTACAGCGCAAGCAATTTGTCCTGATAGGCGGAAAGCCTGAAGAAGTAGCTTTCCTCCTCGTTCCACTCGACCGGCGAGCCAAGCGGCTCGCGCCGCACGCCGTCGTCGCCGAGCGTGGTTTCGCTCTCTTCGAAATAGGCTTCCTGGCGGACCGAATACCAGCCGCTATAGCGGTCGAGATAGATGTCGCCATTGGCCGCCATAGCCTTCCAGATCGCCTGACACGACTCGTAGTGGCGTGGTTCCGTCGTGCGGATGTAATCATCATTCGAGCCGCCCAGGACCTCTGTCATCGAACGGAAGATCGCCGAGTTGCGGTCGGCAAGCGCGAGTGGCGTTATGCCTTCCTTCTCGGCCGTCTGCTGCATCTTGAGGCCGTGTTCGTCAGTGCCGGTGAGGAAGAGCACGTCCTTGCCGTCCAGGCGCTGGAAGCGGGCCAGCGCGTCGGTCGCAATGACCGTATAGGCGTGGCCGATATGCGGCTTGCCGTTCGGATAGAAAATTGGTGTCGTGATGTAGAATGTGTCGCGTGACATGAATGAACCGTCATGAATGGCCGAATGAATGTGAGCGGTGGATATCGCATCGAGACGGCGATTGCCATCCCGCCCCAATGCCGAAACCGGTCACATTCGCATTGCGGAATTCAGGCGGTCGATCATGGTCAAGGCGTGCTGCTTCTTGTCAAGATTGTAGGTATCGGTCTCAGATATGGCGTTCAGCGCCTCGTGCCAAGTGTCGGACAGCGTTTTCGCCCGCGCGAGATCCCCAGCCAGCGCGGCTTCACTGGCGCCGGTGGAGAGCAGATCGAGCGCGCGGCGGTTGAAGATGTCGAACTGGATCGCCTGGTCGCGGCCGGCGACGGCCTCGGCAAGGCGATAGGCGCCGGCGATGTCGCTCCTGCCCGACGTGACCAGGGCGTCGAGGGTGCCGGCAATCTCCAGCCCGCCATATTGGGTCAGAAGGATCGCATTGCGGGCGCTGCCCCCTGCCCGTTCCGCTAGTGCCGCGCGCGCAGCAGGATCGGAAGGTGGCGGCGGCTCGACGGTCTCCAGAACACTCATCAGGCTGCCGGCATCGAGCGGCGTCAGCCGCACCATCTGGCAGCGCGAACGGATCGTCGGCAAAAGGCTGCCCGGCGCATGCACGATGAGGATGAACAGCGTGCGGCTCGGCGGCTCCTCGAGGTTCTTCAGCAAGGCATTGGCGGCGTTGGTGTTCATGTCGTCGGCCGGATCGACGATCACCACCCGGTAGCTGCCGTCATGCGAGGTCAGCGACAGGAAGCGGTTGACCTTGCGGATCTCGTCGACGGTGACGACGGTCTTGAAACTCTTGGTCTTGTCGTTCAGCGGCCGGGTCAGGTGCAGCACGCCGGGATGCGCCCCGGTGGCGATCTGGCGAAACAGCGGTGAGGCCGGATCGGGAACGGCAAACGTGTCCGG
Source organism: Mesorhizobium sp. M0001 (assembly GCF_040324255.1). Classification (NCBI taxonomy): domain Bacteria; kingdom Pseudomonadati; phylum Pseudomonadota; class Alphaproteobacteria; order Hyphomicrobiales; family Phyllobacteriaceae; genus Mesorhizobium; species Mesorhizobium sp. M0001. The sequence continues at coordinate 435,187 of NZ_JAMYVS010000004.1, read as the reverse complement.
CGCCTGGTCGAAGGCCGGATGCTTCAACAGATGGTGCGCCAGGTGAAAGGCAAGCGTCGCCTTGCCGATGCCGACCGGCCCGGCAAAGATCAACGCATGCGGCAGTTTTCCCGAGCGATAGGCGGCAGCGAGCATCGCGGCCGCCTGCTCATGGCCGACCAGGCGCAGCGTCTCGGACGGCTCCGGTACACCGTCCAGCGTGTCGTGCTGCTCGGGAGCGATGCGTTCGAAGATCATGCGGGCGCCGCCTGTCGGTTGCGCGCGGGCGCCCTCGCCTCAAGTGCGGCGAACACCACCGCGGTGATGACATCCTCCACCGCAGCGGGAGGCGCCGACGCGTCGATCACGATGCAGCGGTCCGGCTCGGCGGCTGCGATCGCCAGGAAGGCGTCACGGCGGCGCTGGTGGATGTCCAGCGTCTCCTTTTCGAAGCGGTCCGGACCGTCCTCGGCGCCACGCCGCGCGGCGGCGCGCCGCAAGCCCTCGGCGGGGTCAATGTCAAGGATCAGCGTCATGTCCGGCATCATGCCGTTGATGGCGACCTCCTCCAGAGCTTCCATGAAAGCCGGATCGAGGCCGCCGGTGACGCCCTGATAGACGCGCGACGAATCCAGGAAACGGTCGCAAAGCACGATGGAGCCGCGCTCCACCGCCGGCCGGATGACCTGCTCGACATGGTCGGAGCGTGCGGCGGCAAACAGCAGCGCCTCCATCTTCGGCCCGAAAGGCTCGGCGGCGCCGGACAGGAGCACGTGCCTGACCGCCTCGGCGCCGGGTGACCCCCCGGGTTCGCGGGTGAGGAGGACATCGTATTTCTTGGCGCGCATCTTCTGGGCCAGCCGCTCGATCTGCGTCGACTTGCCGGCGCCCTCGCCGCCTTCGAAGGTGATGAAAAATCCGCTTGCCAATCGAAAGGCCTTTGTCCTGCTTTGCGCTGGTGTCTTAGTCCGCGCCCGAGAAAAGGTCCACGCCGCAGGAACTCAACGCAGCCAGCCTACGGCCAGTTCCCTGGCGGCATCAAACGCTCGTTGCGGCAGTGTGCCGACGCCAACCGATTCGGCGGCGAAAAGCGGGGTTTCCTGGCTCAGCGTGTCGCCGATCCAGACGCGCAGCGCGCCGACGGGCTGTCCCTCCTCCACCGGCGCCGATACCGGCCCCTGATAGACGATCCTGGCGGTCAGCTTGTCGCGGTTGGCGATCGGCAGCAGGACGTCGATGGGCGCCTTTGCCTTCAGCGCTACGCTGGATTTGGCGCCGCCGAACACCTGGGCCTCGCCGACCACTTCGTTGCTGGCGAAAATCTCGGTCTTCTCGAAGGAGCGGACGCCCCATTCAAGCAGCTTGCGCGCTTCCTCGGCGCGCTCGCGGTCGTTGGCCAATCCGCTCATCGCCGCGATCACCCGCGTCCCGTCATGGCTGACCGAGCCGACGATGCCGAAACCGCCCGCCTCACTCGACCCGACCGCCAGCCCATCGGCACCGATGCCCATGGCCAGCAACGGGTTGCGGTTCTTTTGCGAGATCTTGTTCCAGGTGAAATCGGCCCGGCCGTAATAGAGATAGAGATCCGGATATTCGCGCCATATATGCAGACCAAGCTGCGCCAGTTCGCGCACTGTCGTCTGCTGGCCGTCGGCTGGCAGGCCGGTGGAATTGACAAATGTCGATTTCGGCAGCCCGATCTGGCGCGCGCGATCGTTCATCTGAGCGGCGAAATTCTCTTCCGAACCGGCCATGCCTTCGGCCAGCACCATGCAGCCGTCATTGGCGGCCTGTATGGTGACCCCCTGGATCAGGTCCTCGACCCGGACCGCCGATTTAAGCTTGGCGAACATGGTCGACGTTCCCGAAGGCGCACCGCCCTTGCGCCAGGCATTTTCCGAAACCACGAAGGTGTCGTCGAGGCTCATGCGCTTCGACTTGATGGCGTTGAAGACCATCTCCATGGTCATCAGCTTGGCCATCGAGGCCGGCGGGATCGGTTGGTCGGCATCCTTGGAAAACAGCACCGTGCCGGTTTCGGCATCGATCATGAAAGCCTGCGTGGCCTTGGTCTCGAAAAGCTGCGCGTTGGCCGGAACCAGCGCGGCAAGCAAGAAGCCAAGGCCAAAAAGCCCGGCAAAAGGGTGGAAAAGGCGAAATCGCATGAAGAGGCTTGACCTGTTAGCCGGCAGAAACTTGCCGCAACGCTATCAGGCTTCTTCCCGGCGGATCAACCGCGCAATCACAAAACCGGCGTGCCTTTGTTGGTCAGTTGCGCACAGCCAGCGCGTCCGGCGCGCCATGCGACCATGCCGCGCGCAAGAGGTCGTCGACATTGCCGTGGCCATCCGGATAGAGATTGACCGCGTACCAGTCATTGCCGTCGAGCTCGGTGCTCTGGATTTCCGTCCTGCCGAAGGGTTTTAGGGCCGCAGCCACCCGCTTTGCCTCGGCGGCATCGTCGAAGGAGCCGGCGGCGACATAGTCGGAAACGGCAGGCGCCGCCTGCGGGTTGGATTTCTTCCACGATTGCAGGATGTCGGCTGGCGACATGCCCTGGTCGTCAAGCGCTGCAAAGACGTCGGCGCGCTGTACGCGCTCATCCGCATAGGAGAGCGAAGCCACGGCAAAGGACGATTCCGGGCGCTGAGGCACGATCGGCCCGAATTCAGGCAGCGTCACATCGCTTGAGGCCGGTGCCTGCATCGACATCACTGGCTGTGTGTCGGAATTCGTCAACTGACCAGGAAACGGCACTACGGCAGGGGGTGCGCCAACAGATAGGCTCGGCGAAGGTCCGTTCATCGCCACCATGACGCCGGTCGGCAAGCCATCGGACGGGTCCGGGCGGTTGTTGCCCGGGCGATAGGAGGCGACCAGATATTGGTCGTCGTCGCCGTCGAGCGGCGCGCGGCCGATATATTCCACTTTGACCCTGGCCGTGCCGACCTTGGCATAGTCGAGCATTTGCGCGGCGCGTTCCGAGACATCGATGATGCGTCCCTCATGATAGGGGCCGCGGTCGTTGACGCGCACGATGACCGAGCTTCCGGTCTCGGTGTTGGTGACACGGGCATAGCTCGGCAGCGGCATGGTCGGATGCGCCGCGGTCAGATGGGTCATGTCGTAGACTTCGCCATTGGCTGTGAGACGACCGTGGAAGGCATCGCCATACCAGGAGGCGAGACCGACCTTGGCGTAGCGCTTGTCTTCCTTAGGGTAATACCACTTGCCGCGCACCTGATAGGGCTTGCCCAACTGGTCGCGGCCGCCGCCGCGCCGCATGTACTGAACGCGCGGGCTGGCCTTCACGCCGTACTCGGTCTCGGCAAAATATTCCTTCGAGCGAGGCTTCTTGTAGACCATGGCTTTCGGCTCGGACTGCGGCGACGCGCACGCGGCCAGCAACGCAGCCGAAAGAGCGCACAACACCAAAGCAGGAGCGCGACGAAGACGCCGATGCGTCGTGGTCTGCATGTTTTCCGATGTCCCCTACCGTCTCGACACAGGCGCCGCTTCTAGAATTTCGGCGGAGCCAGATGAGCAATGCCTGCGACGCGCCAATCCCCATCCCTTGTGCGCAGGAATTGTTTATCAGCGTATTAATCGATTGTGTCCGGAACCGGGCAGGAATGTGGCGGCCAGGTCCCGGGCTGGCCGGGCGCCAGTGAGGAGGCATCCGAGACCTCTGTCCTTTGGAGTCTGGGTGTGAACCTGTGGCATGAAGCGCGGCTGCCTGGAACCGACCGACCCGAGATACGTTCTGCGCCTCATGGATGAATTCATTGAACGTTTCGGGCAACAGACGTGGCTGCCCTTTTCCGTAATTTCAGCCAGGCTTTTGCTCGCGGCCGTCCTTGGCTCCATCGTTGGGATCGAACGCGAATGGCGCAACCGGCCGGCCGGATTGAGGACACACATCCTAGTCTGTGTTGCGACGGCTCTAATTGCCATCCTCACGATCGAGATTACTCATCTTCACGTCTTCGATGGTCAGGAAATCGCCATTGATCCTATCCGCTTGATCGAAGCCACGACTGCCGGCGTGGCATTTCTGGCCGCGGGCTTGATCTTCTTCTCCAAGGGCGAGGTTCAAGGGCTTACCACTGGGGCGGGCATGTGGCTGGCAGGCGCCATAGGCCTGGCGGTTGGGCTCGGGTTCTGGCAGATCGCGGCTTTGGCTACCTTGCTCGCACTTGTCGTGCTGGGTCTTCTGCAACTTGTGCAGGTCGGCAGCAAGGATCGCAATTAGATCCCGGCTCCTTCGAAAACGGGTTCGCAGCTCCGTTCGGGTAACGAACGCCACCCCCTATTATCCATGGCAGCGCCGATGGTTGACTTGGCGATGGGCAACGCTCTAGAGAAATGAACCGCAAGCTGGTCCGGAAGGATAGGTATCATTCGATACCAACTGTCGTTCACTGGGTCGGTTGATGTTCCTAGATGATTGAAAAGTCACGTTGGAGGGATGGCCGAGCGGTTTAAGGCACCGGTCTTGAAAACCGGCGTGGGTGCAAGCCCACCGTGGGTTCGAATCCCACTCCCTCCGCCAGATATTTGGCTACCGTGCTGAATTGCCTCTGTATTTTCAAAGAGGGCCAAATCTTTCCTAAGTTATTCCTAACTTCCTAAAACGAAGAAGCCTGCCACCGCGAGGCAGCGGGCCAGCGTGAGCGCAAACGTTGCGCCAGCCTCAGGATCAACGTTCGTCCTGGCGATAGAGCCGTTTGGTCGCGCGGTCGCTTTCCATGCGTTCTGCAGGACCACGGTGGCGTCGGGTCATAAGAACGTATGCCATCAATAGGGCCAGCAACAGTGGCCCACCAGCAACGACGATCAACCACATCACACTTTCAAACATGAGGCATCTCCTTCACGTCACAACCGTCAAGGAGAAGAACCGTTCCGTTCAAAGTTACAGCAACACCAGCACCTCCTGCGACTGAGGGCCGTTTTCCCATGTGACCGTTTCGGAAATCCGGGCTCCGCTGCAACAAAAGGCTGCGGCTGCACGTTGCGGTTGATCATTCAACCAGGAGCAAAGCAAATGGCCGACGACAAAACGAAGACGGACTTCCGCGATCGGGACCGCGTCTCTGCCGATGAGGATTATGAAGTCGAGTATTTCGCCACCAAGGCCGGCATCACCCCGCAGCAGGTCAAGGAATTGATCGCGAAGCACGGCAACCGACGCGAGACGCTGGAGCGGGAAGCGAAGGCTCTGGGGAGCGGTAGGTAGGCCGGCATGCCAGAGTACCAGGTGGAAGAGTGGCATGGAGAGGAGTGTGTCTCAACTCAGGCCACGAGCGCCGATGATCCGTTATCTGCGGTAGAGAAGGTCACGGGCCAAAGGGTGTCGCCTAGAGCGCTTCAGGAGCATTGGTTTCGTGTGGTCGATGAAGATGCGCGAAGCACGCATGAATTCAGCCTTGAGGACGGCGGCTCGGCTGGAGATTTCGCAAAATAGCCATGACCAGAATCTCGGACCTGCATTGGGACCAACGCTGCAGATAGGCGAGAAAGGTGCAGCCGCCGGGCGGACCCGACGGCTTATCGTCGATTGGATCGCTGCCGCCGCATGGGGCCTTAAGGCGCGGCCGGCGCCAGCTTGGCGGCTACTTGGTCGATCTTGTCGGCAAGTACGCTATTGGCCCAATCTGTCACCTCAGGGTCAACGGGCTTGTTGGCCATTTGGGCAAGGGCTGCATCGATCGATGGGACGTTGGCAGCGGCAGCTGTGGCGGCGGTCTGAGCAGCGGCCGCATCCTGGGTGGCGTCATCGAGCGCTGCCTGTGCTGCATCGAGGTCGGCCTGCGTCGGGACATCTTCGGGCGGGGTATTCGGGTCAGCCGCTTTCGCATTCAGCGCGTCGAGCGCCGCTTTGGCGTCGGCAACCGCCTGATTAGCGGCATCGAGCGCCGATTGAGCGTTCTTGGCTATTGCCGACTGTGTCACAAAAGCCTGCACGCCAGCGAAGTTCTTGCTCTTGGAGTGCATAAAGGCGTTGGCGTTGCGCTGCAGTGAGTTCAATCGGCCCAGCTTGGCATGGATATTCTTTTCCTTGGACACTGAACCGGTAGCGGCCTTGGCGACCTGGCCCTTGGCGGATGCCGACTTGCCGAGCGAACCGCCGCCTCCGCCATTGCCGCCAGCATTACCGTTTCCTCCGCTATTGCCATTGCCATTGCCGTTACCGTTACCATTGCCATGGCCGTTACCATGGCCGTTGCCACCAGCAGCAGCCAGGGCCGGCGACACCAGAAGCGAGAACACCGCAAATGCAGCAAAAAGGGTCTTTCGGGATGTCATAACTACCTCCGAGATTGCCACCGCCACTAACCGCTATAGCGGGCAACATGAGGAATCGCTAACACAAAGGGTAAACTTGGATATAGCTGTGCTTTCATTGCGACAACGAAGCGGCCGGCCGGCGAAACGCCAACCAGCATAACTCTTTGAAATTGCTGAAGTAGATCACCCTCGTTGGGACCGGCCGGCCTTCCGAACTCAAAGGTCCTAGACCGATCGGACCAAGGTCTTAAGCCGTGGTTTCGGCCGCGACTCAGAAGTCGTGACGGCGCGGCGACCTTCGGTAGTCGGCACCGTATCGGCCTGAGGCCGAGCTCGACATCGATCCGCTGCTGTGTCCCAAAACACCGCCTAAGTGGTTGTATTAACTGTCTTTTGATGTAAGCGCTAGTCTGAGGTAAATTTCGACCGGCATCTGGCGGGCTTACGTTATGCAGCATCGAACGTTCTTTGGCGGCAAGGTCACCGAGATCCCCACTTCGTTACATTGCGATCCCAGGGGAATGCTGACCGCTATCGAGTTCAGCGGTTACAATTTCCAAGCCGTGCGGGCGTTCGTCGTCACCGCGCCGCGCGGCACGTCGCGGGGCGGACATGCACACGGCTCGGGCCGGCAATTGATGATGCAGCTGTCGGGCGAGATCGGCATCGAATTTCGCTATCAGGAACAGATCGAACGGCTGACGCTCACCGCATCGAACCGCGCGGTGCTGGTCGATGCCCCGGTGTGGGCGCTGCAGACCTATGAAGGCGAGAACCCGTCTTTGCTGGTTTTCTGCGATACCGAATACGACCCTGAAAACTACGTATCGAACCCCTGATGACACTCATCGGGAAAGGAGAGGCCGCGATGCGCGCCAGGACATGACAGCGCCTCGCGGCAGAATGGCTATTCTCGGCGCCGGCATCATGGGCGCCAGCCTCGCTCTCATGATGGCCCGCAGAGGCTACGCGGTGTCCCTCTTCGACAAGGAGAGCGAGCCGATGGCCTGCGCCAGCCGTTGGAACGAGGGCAAGATTCATCTCGGCTATCTCTACGGGAACGATCCCTCGCTGCTGACCGCCCGGCATCTGCTTTCGGGAGGACTGTGTTTCGGCAGGCTTGTTTCCGAGCTGATCGGAAGCAATCTGGAAGCGCACACGACCTTTTCGGAAGACCTTTATCTGGTCCATCGCAACTCGATCGTCGCTGCCGAGGCGCTGGGGGCGATCTTTGAACGTGTGGATGTATTGGTGCGCAGCCACGCTGACGCCACCAGCTACCTTGCCGACGTATCGGCGGCGCGGTCGAAACGGCTTTCCAGAACTGAATTGGCCGATGTCACCAACTCGGACCAGATCGTCGGCGGCTTCCAGGTGCCGGAGCGATCCATCAACACGCGATGGGTTGCCGACCGGCTTTGCGCCGTGCTTCGGGGTGAACCCAACATCAGCTTGCGAATGGCGGCCAAAGTCCTGTCGGCAAAGCCGGTGGACGGAATTGACGGGAAATGGCGCGTGGCGGTCGCAGGCGAGAAAAGCGAGGCGTTCGACATTGTCGTCAATTGCCTATGGGAGGGGCGGCTGGCTGTCGACCGCACGGCCGGCATCGAGCCGGTTCCCGGATGGTCGCACCGCTACCGGCTTTGCCTGTTCGGCCGCACCAGCCAGCCTGTCGATGTGCCGTGCGCGGTCGTCGCCCTTGGCCCATTCGGCGACATAAAAAACTATGACGGGCGTAACTTCTATCTCTCCTGGTATCCGAGCGGGTTGCTTGCGGAGAGTGGCGTATTGTCGATTGAAACGCCACAAGCGCTCGATGCCGACGCACGACAGCGGTTCATCGGCGACGTTCGCGCCACGCTCACCCGGTTGGTGCCCAGTGTTTCCAGCATGTTCGACGATGCCGAGGAGCTTGAGGCGCGCGGCGGCTTCGTGTTTGCGCAAGGGCGTGGTTCGCTCAGCGACCCGAAAGCCACGATCCATTGCCGCGACCAATTCGGGATCAACCGCTTCGGCAACTACATCTCGGTCGACACAGGTAAATATTCGACGGCGCCGTGGCTTGCCGACAGGCTGGCGCGGCAAATCTGCGGGATCGACTGAATGTGTGAGACAGAACAGGGCGGCGCGAAGCAGGTAGCGCAGAAACAAGTCGAGCTTCGATCCGGCTGGCGGCCGAAGGTCACGGCGCTGGTGCCATGCTACAATTCGGCGGCATTCATTTCGCGTACGCTGGACAGCCTCGCCGCGCAGACCTGGGACAATATCGAGATCCTGGTCGGCGAGGACAATTCGACCGACGCGACATTCGAGATCGTTTCGGCCTTCGCCGGCGGCCGCGACGATGTCCGCATCCTGCGTCGGGACAAAAACCTGGGATGGCTGAAGAATTCCAACGATCTGATGGCCAATGCCAGCGGCGAATTGATGTTCTTTGCCTTCCATGACGACGTCATCGATCCAAACTATATCGAGGCGCTGGTGCGGGCGCTCGATGCCAATCCCGAGGCCGTACTGTCGTTCAGCGATGTCGAAGTGATCGAAGTCAGAGGCGAAAGTGCCACGTGGAAGTTCGACCTGCTGGAGGGCTTGCAGGACGGTTTTGCGCGTGGCCGAGTGATGGCGCGCCAGCCGCATGGATGGTGGGTCCCCAACCGTGGGGTATTCAGGGCCTGGGCGTTCCACCGCAGCGGCGGGATCAAGCCCAACAGCCAAGGCGAATTCAGCGCCGACTGGACCTGGCTTCTGCATCTGTCGCTGCTCGGCGGCTTTGTCCGCGTGCCGCAAGTGCTCTGCCACAAATACTATCGGGCGGGCAGCATCAGCCGGCGCTGGGAACGCAACAGCACCCAACGAAGGGCATTGAGGGCGGCGGGGATAAGGGAGGTCTGGCACAGCGAGGCCGGCCTTGCACAGAGAACCTTCCTCGCTGCCTATATCGCCTTGCGGCCGTGGCGGTGGCTGCCGCGATCGCGAGAAGCGGAAAGACGGCGAAACAGGCAATCGGTGCATGGCAGCCCGGACAATTAAGAATGGCGCCGGCGACGTGTCAAAGCGGCTGCGTCAAGACACCCTGCCCGGCCAACGACGATTTCCGCGCATATCCGGCTGCCCCAAAATGGCACTCCGGTTGATTTTTCACGCGAGTTATGGTCGTTCTCCCGCCCATGAAAAAACTATTCCTTGCGGCGCTGGCCTCGGTGACGCTGGCCTGGCCCGCCCACGCGATGGACGCCGCCCTGCGCGCCGGCCTGCTGAAACTCGACCCGGAGACCCGGCTGGAGCAGAGATGCGACGCCGAAGTGCTCGACCGCATCAGCCATGACGACCACAAGTACAAGGCAGACCGCGTCGTCGCCTACGCCTTCGCGACGCCGGAAATGAAGGCCGATGCCATCCGCAGCCCGGGCGCTGCCTTCCGCAGCAAGGGGCAGTGGTACCGGCTGAAGTTCAAATGCGAGACGGCGCCTGACCATATGGAGGTCCTGCAGTTCCGTTACCGCATCGGCGACGAGATTCCGGAAGCCGACTGGGCGAAGTACAATCTCTACGACTGAATTCGCTGCGACCAGAATTCTCTCTGGCAGAACGACCTTCCCTATTCCCGTGGCTTTCAGCGTCGGCCGTTGGAGCGGTTCAGCTTTTTATAGAGCGCTGACCCACTCTAACTCTTTGTTTTTGCATGATTCCGGACGGAAAACCGCTACGCACTTTTCCTGGAATTGCGCCGGCAGTCTCTTGACGCGCGGGAACCATACACGTTAGGGCGTCGGCATATCCGACGACGAACACGCCGATACAGCAAGGGGCTCCGGTCGATGGACATTTTCAGCGCTGCAAGCATGACGGCCCTCCTCCAGGTCATCGCCATCGATCTGGTGCTTGCCGGCGACAATGCCATCGTCATCGGCCTTGCCGCCGCCGGCCTGCCGGTCGAGCAGCGCAAGAAAGCCATCCTGATCGGCGTGTTGGCGGCGACTGTGCTGCGCATCCTGTTTGCCGCCGTCACCGTCAAGCTTCTTGCCATTGTCGGCCTGCTGCTGGCCGGCGGCATCCTTTTGTTGTGGGTGTGCTGGAAGATGTGGCGCGAGCTGCGGACGTCGCATGCCGACGAGTTCGAGGCGACCGAGGCGCTCTCCGATTCCGACCTCAACAGCGACAGAACGGTAGGTGGCAAGGCGCCGCGCAAGACGCTCGGCCAGGCGGCCCTGCAGATCGTCGTCGCCGATGTTTCGATGTCGCTGGACAATGTGCTGGCGGTCGCCGGTGCGGCGCGCGATCATTTTCCGGTGCTTGTCATAGGCCTGGTGCTGTCGATCGCCTTGATGGGCTTGGCCGCGAGCTTCATTGCCAAGCTGCTGCACCGCCACCGCTGGATCGCTTATGTCGGCCTGCTGATCATTCTCTACGTCGCGATCGATATGGTCTATCGCGGCGTTGTCGAGGTCTGGCCGCATGTCAGTCCTGTGGTGAGCTGACTCTGCCGGTCCTACAGCTTCTGTATATTACGGGTATCTGCCGGAGGCAGTGGTCGCGTTCGCCGCAGCCGCTGCCCATACCAATGCCGCAATAAGTGTGGTACTGGCCGCCGATCCCGAAAAACCCGGAATGTTTCTCATGTCTGCGCCTCGCGTCAGTTTCGTCAGCCTTGGATGCCCGAAGGCGCTTGTGGATTCCGAGCGCATCATCACGCGCCTGCGCGCCGAAGGCTATGAGATCGCGCGCAAGCATGACGGCGCCGACCTTGTCGTCGTCAACACCTGCGGCTTTCTCGATTCGGCCCGCGACGAATCGCTCAACGCCATTGGTTCGGCGCTTTCGGAAAACGGCCGGGTGATCGTCACCGGCTGCCTCGGCGCCGAGCCGGACGTCATACGAGAGAAACACCCCAACGTCCTCGCCATCACCGGCCCGCAGGCCTATGAGAGCGTGATGGCCGCGGTGCATGAGGCGGCGCCGCCCAGCCACGATCCCTATATCGACCTTCTGCCGCCGCAAGGCGTCAAGCTGACGCCGCGCCACTACGCCTATCTCAAGATTTCCGAAGGCTGCAACAACCGCTGCACCTTCTGCATCATTCCGGCACTGCGCGGCGACCTCGTCTCGCGCCCGGCGGCCGATGTGCTGCGCGAGGCCGAGAAGCTGGCCAAGGCCGGCGTCAAGGAACTGCTGGTCATCTCGCAGGACACCAGCGCCTACGGCATCGACATCAAGTACCAGACGTCGATGTTCGGCGACCGCGAAGTGCGGGCGAAATTCCTCGACCTTTCGGAGGAGCTGGGCAAGCTCGGCATCTGGGTACGCATGCACTATGTCTACCCCTACCCGCATGTCGCCGATGTCATCCCGCTAATGGCGGATGGAAAAATCCTTCCCTATCTGGACATCCCCTTCCAGCACGCCTCGCCGCAGGTGCTGAAGAACATGCGCCGTCCAGCCCATGGCGAAAAGACGCTGGAGCGCATTCGCGGCTGGCGCGAGGTGTGCCCGGATCTGGCGATACGCTCGACCTTCATCGTCGGTTTCCCCGGCGAGACCGACGAGGATTTCGAGATGCTGCTCGACTGGCTGGACGAGGCCAGGATCGATCGCGCCGGCTGCTTTAAATACGAGCCGGTCCGCGGCGCCCGCTCCAACGATCTCGGCCTCGAACAGGTGCCGCAGGAGATCAAGGAAGCGCGCTGGCATCGCTTCATGCAGCGCCAGCAGAAGATCTCGGCGACGCAGCTGGCCAAGAAGGTCGGCAAGCGCCTGCCGGTGCTGATCGACGAGGCGCATGGCACGTCTGCCAAGGGCCGGACAAAATACGACGCGCCCGAGATCGACGGTTCGGTGCATATCCAGTCGCGCCGCCCGCTGCGCCAAGGCGACATCGTCACGGTCAAGATCGACCGCGCCGACGCCTACGACCTTTACGGCTCGGCGGTTTAGAAAATTACCAAAAAGGGCGCCTCCCGGCGCCCTCGGATTTTTGGCACAGCCCTCGGCGCGGTTTCGCAGTCGAAGCGTGCAGCCCGCGAAATGAAAAAGGGCGCCGCGCGGCGCCCCTTCTCCTTTGCGTTTCCGATATTTACTGCGGCAACTTGTCGTCGACGCCCTTCACATAGAAGTTCATGCCGAGCAGCGTGCCGTCGTCGGCGACTTCGCCGTCCTTGAGCCACGGCGTGCCGTCCTGCTTGGCGACCGGTCCGGTGAAGGGGTTCCAGCCATCTGCGATTTTCTTGGCGGTTGCCTCGGCCATCGCCTTCACATCGTCCGGCATGTTGGTGAAGGGCGCCAGCTTGACGGCGCCGTCCTTGATGCCGAGCCAGACATTGTCCGGCTTCCAGGTGCCGTCGAGCGCTGCCTGAACGCGGCTGATGTAGTACGGCCCCCATTCGTCCGTCAGCGAGGTCAGCTGCGCGTTCGGCGCGAACTTGATCATGTCGGAGGACTGGCCGAAGCCGTGCAGCTTGCGCTCTTCCGCCACCTGCAAGGCAGCGGTGGAATCGGTGTGCTGAACGATGATGTCGGCGCCCTGATCGAACAGTGCCTTGGCCGCGTCAGCTTCCTTGCCCGGATCGAACCAGGAGTTCACCCAGACGATCTTGGCCTTGAAGTTCGGGTTGACCGACTGCGCGCCGAGCATGAAGGAGTTGATACCCATCACCACTTCGGGGATCGGGAAGGAAACGATATAGCCGGCGACCCCTGCCTTCGATTCCTTGGCGGCGATCTGGCCGAGCACATAGCGGCCTTCATAGAAGCGCGCATTGTAGATGCCGAGATTGTCAGCGGTCTTGTAGCCGGTGGCGTGCTCGAACATCACTTTGGGGAACTTCTTGGCGACCTTCACTTCCGGGTCCATGAAGCCGAAAGAGGTGCCGAAGATGATCTTGCAGCCTTCGCGCGCCAGACGCTCGAAAGCGCGGTCGGCATCGGGACCTTCCGAGACGTTCTCGAGATAGGCGGTTTCGACCTTGTCGCCGAGCGCCTTTTCCACCTCGAGGCGGCCCTGGTCGTGCTGGTAGGAATAGCCGAAGTCGCCGATCGGGCCGGTGTAGACCCAGCATGCCTTCAACTTGTCGGCGGCCTGCGCGGACGCCGCCAGTGACATGGCGGCGGTCGTGGTCATCAACGCAATAAGCAGTTTTTTCATTGTGTTACCTCTCTGAGTTTAGCCTTGGAGCTTCCCGTTTGTTTTTGTTGTCAACGATCCGGAACGAATGGCTGCCCCAAGGAAGCCGGCGTGTTCATCATCGTCAGACGCTTGTTGCGCGAGATTAGAACGAGAACCACGACGGTTGCCAGATAGGGCAGAGAAGAAAGCAGCTGCGAAGGCACCGGAATGCCAAATGCCTGTGCATGAAGCTGGCCGATCCACACCGCGCCGAAGATGTAGGCGCCGGCGAGCACGCGCCACGGCCGCCAGGAGGCGAAGACGACCAGCGCCAGCGCGATCCAGCCGCGGCCCGCGCTCATGTTCTCCACCCATTGCGGCGTGTAGACCAGCGACAGATGGCCGCCGGCAAGGCCGGCGCAGGCGCCGCCGAAGATGACCGCGAGATAGCGGTAGCGGATGACCTTGATGCCGAGCGCATGCGCCGATGTGTGGCTGTCGCCGATCGAGCGCAGAGTGAGGCCGGTGCGGGTCTTGAACAGGAACCACATGACGGCCGCCGTCAGCGCGATCGAGATGTAGAAGATCGGGTCCTGGCCGAACAACAGCCTGCCGACCACGGGAATGTCGGTGAGCACCGGAACGTAGAGGTTTGGCAGCCGCTCGCCGGGCTGGCCGACGAAGCTGGTCCCCATCATGCCGGAAAGGCCGAGGCCGAGCAGCGTCAACGACAGGCCGGTCGCCACCTGATTGGTGGCGAGCGACAGCGTCATCACCGCAAACAGCAGCGAGAACACCGCGCCCATGGCAATTGCCGCCAACAGGCCCATCCAGGGCGATCCCGTGAGATAGCCGGCTCCGAAGCCGCCGACGGCGCCCATGATCATCATGCCTTCGACGCCGAGGTTGAGCACGCCGGAGCGCTCGACCACCAGTTCGCCGATGGCCGCTATTAAAAGCGGCGTCGCCGCCGTGGCGATGGTCAAAAGGATGTTGACGGCGATGTCCATCAGCGGGCTTCCTTCAACTTCGGCGCGGCTTCAAGCTTCGCCGCGCTTTTCGTCAGCGCCATGCCGACCAGACGGATGCGATAGTGGATGAGCGTGTCGCAGCCGAGCACGAAGAACAAAAGCATGCCCTGGAACACGCGTGCCACTTTGTCGGAAATGCCGAGCGCGCTCTGCACCGCCTCGCCGCCGAGATAGGTCAACGCCAGCACCAGGCCGGCGGCGACAATGCCGAGCGGATTGAGCCGGCCGAGGAACGCGACAATAATGGCGGTGAAGCCGTAGCCGGGCGAGATCACCGGCTGGAGCTGGCCGATGGCGCCGGAGACTTCCGAAATGCCGGCAAGCCCAGCCAGCGCGCCTGACAGCAGGAAGGCGAAGAACACCATGCGGTTGAGGCCGAAACCGGCGAAGCGCCCTGCCCTCGGGCTGGAGCCGAGCACGCGGACCTCAAAACCCTTGAGCAGGCGGCTCATCAGCACCCAGATCAGCACGGCTGCGATGAGAGCGAAGACAAAACCCCAATTTGCGCGGCCGGCATCCGGCATCAGTTCCGGCAGCACCGCCGAGTCGTTGAACTGGATCGTCTGCGGGAAGCCGTGGCCCTGCGGATCGCGCCAGGGACCGCGCACCAGCCAGTCGAGGAAAAGCTGGGCGACATAGACCAGCATCAGGCTGGTCAGGATTTCGTTGGTGCCGAAGCGCGTCTTTAAGAGAGCCGGGATTGCAGCGTAGGCGGCGCCGCCGACCATGCCGAACAACAGCATCAGCGGCAGCACCAGCGGGCCTTCGAACCCGGGAAACAGCACCGGAATGGCCGAGCCGAAAATGCCGCCGAGGATGAACTGTCCCTCGGCGCCGATGTTCCAGATGTTGGCCTTGTAGCAGACGGACAGGCCGACCGCGATCAGGATCAACGGCGCGGCCTTGATCGCCAGCTCATGCAGCTGCCAGACCTGGCTGATCGGCTCGATGAAGTAAATCCCGAAAGCAGTCAGCGGGTTGACGCCGAGCAGCGCGAACAGAACCGCGCCGGCGATGATCGTCAGAGCGAAGGCGATGAAAGGCGACAGCGCCGAAAACAGCATCGAGCGCTGTGGGCGTTTGACGAGTTCGAGGCGCATCATGCCGTCTCCAGACCATGTTCGGCGTGGCCGGGCTCGGCGCCGCCCATCAACAGGCCGATCTTCTCGAAAGTGGCCTCGGCGATCGGCAGCGGCTTCGACAATTCGCCATTGTGCATGACCGCGATCGCGTCCGAAATCTCGAACAGCTCATCGAGGTCCTGGCTGATGACCAGAACCGCCGAGCCACTGCGCGCCAGTTCGATCAGCGCCTGGCGGATATGAGCGGCGGCGCCGGCGTCGACGCCCCAGGTGGGTTGGTTGACGACCATGACGGCAGGGCTGCGGTCGAGTTCGCGACCGACGATGAATTTCTGCAGATTGCCGCCCGAAAGGGCCGCAGCTTCCGGATCGGGCGCGCTCTTGCGCACATCCATCGCCACGATGATGCGCTGGGCGGCGGCATAGACCGCACCGCTTTTGACGGCGCCGCCGACGCCGACAAAAACCTTGCCGTCGGTGGCGTGCCGCGACAGAAGCAGGTTTTCCGAAAGCTTCATGCGTGGCGCCGCGCCATGGCCGAGGCGTTCTTCCGGCACGAAGGCAGCGCCCATCAGCCGCCGGCCTGTGATCGAGAGCGAGCCGGCATCCTTGCCGCGGATGCGCACGGATGCGGCGTCCTGCTGCAGCACCTCGCCGGAGACGGATTCGAAGAACTCGCCCTGGCCGTTGCCGGCGACACCGGCAATGCCGATCACCTCGCCGGCGCGCACAGTGAGGTTGATATTCTTCAGCGGAATCGAAAACGGCGTTGCCGGCTTGCGGCTGAGGGCGCGGATTTCGAGCAGCGGCTGCGCGGTCTCGATGCCTTCGGCCGGCGCACGCACCACGGCCTTCACCTCGTTACCGACCATCATGCGGGCCAGCGACGAAGCCGTTTCCTCGCGCGGATTGCAATGGCCGACGACCTTGCCGTGACGCAGCACGGTGGCGCGGTCGCAAATGCGTTTGACCTCTTCCAGCCGGTGCGAAATGTAGAGGATGGATTTGCCCTCGGAGCGCAGGCGCTCCAGCGTCTCGAACAGCTTGTCGGCTTCCTGCGGCGTCAGCACCGAGGTCGGCTCGTCGAGGATGATGAGCTGCGGCGTCTGCAACAGGCAGCGGATGATCTCGATGCGCTGGCGTTCGCCGACCGAGAGATCGCCGACCAGCGAGTCCGGATCGAGCGGCAGGCCATAGCTGAAGGAAAGCGCCCTCGCCTTGGCCGCGATCGAGCTGATCGGTGAGCCGTCATCCAGAGACAGAGCGATATTCTCGGCCGCGGTCAGCGCCTCGAACAGCGAAAAGTGCTGAAACACCATGCCGATGCCGAGCTTCTTCGCCATGCCCGGACTGGTGATCCGCACCGCTTCGCCGTTCCAGAATATCTCGCCGGAATTGGGCTCCAGCGAGCCGAACAGCATCTTGACCAGCGTCGACTTGCCGGCGCCGTTTTCGCCAAGCAGCGCGTGGATCTCGCCCTTGGCGATGTTGAGGTCGATATGATCGCACGCCGTCAGCGTGCCGAATATCTTGGTCAGGCCACGAACCTCAAGCAGGTTCGCTCCATCATGATCTGCACTCACAGTGCCTCCCATCCGGTTCCCGGACATGTTCTGTGTTCCCGCCAGCATGGTATGCGCTGGCCGCTCTCGTGCGAAAGCAGCACCCACCTTGAAAGAGCTTCAAGAATTTCAGCGGAAACTCAAGGGGTAAAGACCGACCTGCTTCGTACAACAGACCGATCGCCCGGTTTTTCGTGCAAACAGTGCCTGGCGTCGCGGCAAAACGCTGAAAGCAAGGCAGATCAGGGGATCAGTATGGTCGTGCCCGTGGTCTTGCGCCCTTCGAGATCGGCTTGCGCCTTGCCGGCGTCCTTCAGAGCATAACGCTGGTTGATCTTGATCTCGACCGCACCGCTCAACACCACGTCGAACAATGCCGCGGCGGAGACTTCGAGGTCTTCACGCTTGGCGTTGTAGACGAACAAAGTCGGCCTGGTAGCGAACAGCGAGCCCTTCTGCGCCAGCAGCGACATCGAAAATGGCGGGATCGGTCCAGAGGACTGACCGAAAGAGACGAACATGCCGAGCGGCTTCAGACAGTCGAGCGAGGCCGGGAATGTGTCGTTGCCGACCGAATCGTAGACGACGTCACATTTCTTGCCGTCGGTTATGGCGGCGACGCCGGCGACGAAATCCTGCTCCTTGTAGTTGATGACATGGCCGAAGCCATGCGCCTTGGCGAGCTCGATCTTATCGGTTGAGCTTGCCGTGCCGATCACGGTGGCGCCGAGATGTTTTGCCCATTGTCCCAGGATCAGCCCGACGCCGCCGGCGGCGGCATGGAACAGGATGGTGTCGCCTGCCTTCACCTTGAAGGTCCGGCGCAACAGATACTCCGCCGTCATGCCTTTAAGCATCATGCCGGCGGCCTGTTCGTCGCTGATGCGGTCCGGCACCTTGACGACGCGGTCGGCGGCGACGACGCGCTGTTCGGCATAGGCGCCGACGTTGACGGCATAGGCGATGCGGTCGCCCGGCTTCAGCCAGTCGATGCCTGCACCGACCTCGAGAACCACACCTGCCGCCTCGCCGCCGGGGATCAGCGGGAAGCCGCCGGGCGGCGGATAGAGGCCGATGCGGTGATAGACATCGATGAAATTGAGGCCGATCGCGGTGTGCCTGACCAGGATCTGCCCGGCGCCGGGTTGTCCCGGATCGGCGTCTTCATAGGTCAGGACTTCCGGACCGCCATGGGCGTGGATACGGACTGCTTTGGACATTGTGGGCTTTCCTGCGGTCAGGCTTTCTTAGTGTCCGGCTTGGCGCCGAGTTTGGGGAAGAACTGCATGATACCGCCGATGCAGGCGAGGTAAAGTCCGGTGATGGTGATGCCGACCTTGGTAAAGACGCTGACCTGTTCGCCCAAAACGCCGATCTGGTCGTAGAAGGCGGCAAGGGCCGCCTGCGCCAGCGCCAGCGCACCGAAAGCACACCAGAGCAGCGTCATGCCAAGATTAATTGGCCGCAGCCGCACCACCCGCACGGGGTGAATGAAGTTGATCGGCACGAAGGTGAGGATGCCGGCCGCCACGACGACGCCGAAGGACACCCACTGTCCCGGCTCGATGACGAACAGCGTGAACACGACCATGTTCCAGACGACCGGAAAGCCTTTGAAGAAGTTCTCCTTCGTCTTCATTCCGGTGTCGGCATAATAGATGGCGCTGGACACCACGATGATGGCCGCCGACAGGAACGACAGCCCTTCGCCCATGAAGCCGCGCTGGTAGAGTGCGAAGGCCGGGATCAGCACGTAGGTGACATAGTCGATGATGTTGTCGAGGAGTTCGCCCGACCAGGTCGGCAAAATCTCCTTGACCTCGAGCTTGCGGGCGATCGGCCCGTCTATGCCGTCGACGAACAGCGCCAGCCCCAGCCACCAGAACATCGCCGTCCAGCGTTGCTCGCTTGCCGCCACCAGCGACAGGAAGGCCAGGAACGAGCCAGACGCGGTCAACAGATGCACCGAGAATGCCCGCGCCTGCGGCCAGGTGACCTTTTTCTTCGGCCTCGGAATCCGGTCGGTGATCTTTTTGGCGGCGTTTCTGGCCGTTGTGTTCTTGCTCACGGGCCCCGCCAATCCAGTTTGCAGATTTCGGCCGAGCGGCCGGCAAAGTTCCAGTTGCGGCCGAAAGCCCGCATCTTGCTCTTGTCGGACCTGGCCACGATGATCTCCGGCGCGATCCAGTATTCCGAGTTGCCGATCACGGTATCCTTCTCGCGATCCTTGCCGGGAATCGGTGTGACCGCCCCGTCGATGATCTTCGGTATCTGGAAAATGCGGGTCTTGTCACGCGTCTCGTAGGTGATCGGCACCTGCTCGACACCGAGGAACTTGCCGACAAGGATCGACAACAGCGAGGTTGTTCCGCCGGCCTTCCCGGTGAAGATCCTGGTCAGCGCTTTCACCGCGTAGACGGAGGCGCGCTTGTCGATGAACAGGCCTGCGGTCCAGTTGCCGCGGCTCATAAAGCCGGGGATTTCCATGACCAGACCGAGATTGAGGCCGGACAGGTCGACCTCGCCGAAATGGCCTGCGTCGATGCGGAAGCCCGCCCAGGTCTGACAATAACCCTCCGTCGGCGGATGGCTGCCAAGCGACAGCACGCAAGGACAAAAAACCGTGCAATTGCAGGAGAGTACGAGCTCTCCTTTCATTGCCCAGCCTTGCTCTGCCATGGAATTCTCCCCCGTCATGCCGAGACTACTAGCAGGGCGACTACCCAGACAAGCAGTATCGCACCGGCCACTCGGGTTGGAAGGCTGCCGGTGGTCTGTTTTTCGATCAAGGTGAACAGGCCGATCAGCGCCATCCAGAACACGTTCATCGCGCCGACGGCAAACATCACCAGGATCAGCGCCCAGCAGCAGCCGAGGCACCACAGGCCCTGCTTCAGCCCTAGCCGGAAGATGCCACCCGGCTCCGCGCTCCAGTTGGAAAACAGTGTCGAGAACGGGTTCCGGCATTTTGTCAGGCAGGCCTGCTTGAGGCTGCTGAACTGGTAGAGGCCGGCAACCAGCAGCGCGGCCGCCGCGGCAAGGCCGCTCACCGGATCGAGCAATCGAGCGGAGGACGTAAATGCGTGGACGAGCAACGTCAGCACCGCGAAGCCGATAGAGGCGACAAGCCATGTCGAGAGGTAGCCGGCAGCCAGGACCAGCGGATGGGCCACCGGCTCGCCCTTGATGCGGGCGGTGTCGGCGATTTCACAATAGGTACGGATCATCGGCGCCGCCGACGGCAGCATCGTCGCCACGGCCATCAAAAACCACATCACGATCAGCGCCAGAACCGGTGCGCCGCCGGCATCAAGTGGTGCGGGCGTCAGGCACATGCCGAAGAAGCGGTCGAGGACATCCGGCAGCGGCAGTTGCGGCAGATATCGCAGGACCACATGGCCTGGTACGCCGGGGAGCCGGGCTTCGGCGCCGCGGATCGCCATGGCGCCGAGAATGAACCAGGCGAGCAGAATGCCGCCGGCGATGGCGATGTTGACCGTCAGGCGGGGGCTGCGGGCCAGGCTTGCCGTGGCGCGGCCGGCGCGGTCGAGATGGCTGAAATCGTCCTGCTGGCCGGTCATGACAACCGAATGAGCCTAATCGCCGCGTTGATCAAGCCGCATGGTCTGACCTATATCCATGGGTAGACACCTGCATCGCAAACTGGAAGTCCAATTTGGATCATCGCGAGACAGCACGGATACTGGTAGCCGGCAGCGGCCCTGCCGGACTGATCGCGGCGCTCGGTTTCGCCGAGGCGGGCTTTCCGGTAACCCTGGTCGGACCCGAAGCAGGCGGGCCCGATGGCCGGACCACGGCGCTGATGAACCCTGCTCTCAAGGTTCTCAATCGGCTGGGCGTGCTGGCCGAACTTGCGCCGAAGGCCGCGCCGCTGAAGGTGATGCGCATCGTTGATGCGACCAGCCGGCTGATCCGCAGCCCGGTGGTGACTTTTCGCGCCATGGAGATCGGCGAGGAGCAGTTCGGGCTCAACCTGCCCAACAGTGCGCTGAACCCGACGCTGGCCAAGTCCGTCGCGGCCCATCCCGGCATCGAATGGCTGACGTCGATGGTCGAGAGTTGGCGTCTGGACGCCGATCAGGCGCATGCCGTCTTGACTGATGGTCGCGAAGTCTCGGCCGCGCTTGCGGTCGCTGCCGATGGGCGCCTGTCGCCGGCGCGCGAGGCGGCAGGCATAGTGGCCTCGGTGCGATCCTACCGCCAAGCGGCGCTGGTGCTGAATTTCGGCCATCGCAGCGAACACGGCTTCACCTCGACCGAGTTCCACACAGAGACCGGGCCGTTCACCCAGGTGCCGCTGCCCGGCAACCGCTCCAGCCTCGTCTGGGTGGTGAAACCGGAGGCGGCGAAGGACCTCGCCGCACTCGATGACGCGACGCTTTCCGAGCGTGTCGAGCAGCAGATGCAGTCGATGCTGGGCCGGGTGTCGGTCGAGCCCGGCCGACAAATTTACCCGCTTTCAGCGGCATCACCGGGGCGCTTCGCGCAAAACCGTGTGGCGCTGGTCGGCGAGGCTGCACATGTGTTCCCGCCGATCGGGGCCCAAGGTCTAAACCTCGGCATCAGGGACGTCGAGGATCTGATTGGAATCGCACGCGAAAATCGCGGCGACCCTGGCGCCGCAAGGGCTTTGGCCGCCTATGATTCCAGGCGCCGTCCCGACATTCTGGCGCGTTCGGGCGCGGTCAACCTGCTTAACATGTCGTTGCTGTCGGACATGTTGCCGGCGCAGATGGCACGCAGCGCCGGCCTCAATGTGCTCGGCAGTTTCGCGCCGCTGCGCGCCTTTTTCATGCGCGAAGGCTTGAGGCCGGGCAGCGGCTTTGCGGCGCTTACCGGCGGTTCAGGGAAACAGGTCCGGCGGTAAGATGCCGTGGCGGATCATGTAGAGCAGCCCGGTCACCGTCAGCACCGAGAGGCAGGTGGTGATCAGCACGCTGGCCGACGCGCGTTGCACCCAGACGCCATATTGCTGGGCGATGACGAAGACGTTGGTTGCGGTCGGTAATGCCGCCAAAAGCACGGCTGAAAAAACCCAGATTTCGGAAAAGTTCCCGATCCAGCTCAGCACGACGTAGCAGAGCGATGGATGCAGGATCAGCTTCAGCGCCGCGATCGACGCCAACTCATGCGGCACGCGGTTGAGGGGCCGGAGCGCAAGCGTCACGCCCATGGCAAACAGGGCGCAAGGGGCGGCCGCCCGAGACAGATATTCGAGCAGGCGATCGACCGGCTGCGGTGGGTGAAAGCCGAGATAGGCGGCGCCGACGCCAAGCGCGGTCGCGATGATGAACGGGTGCAGGACGATTTTCCTGACTACGCCGAGGATGAGCCGCCACGGCGATGTCTTGTCGTCGCCCGACAGCGCCATCATCATCGGCGCGATGGCGAAATGCATGATATTTTCGAAGCAGAAGATCAGCGCAACGGGGACCGCCGCTTGTTCGCCGAAGGCGAGCAGCGCCAGCCCCGGCCCCATATAGCCGATATTGCCGTAGGCCGCGGCCAGCGCCTTGATCGTCGACTGGGCTATCTCGCCGCGCGACGCCGTCACCGACCAGACGAACATGATCGAGAAGATCGTGTAGGTGGAAAACACCGAGCCGAAGATGAAACGCCATTCGGTCAACTGTTCGAACGGCGTGCGGGCCAGCAATTGGAAGAACAGGGCAGGAAGCGCGACATAGACGATGAAGGTGTTCATCCAGCCAAGCGCTTCCAGCGGCTGCCTGGTGATGCGCGCGACCAGAAAGCCGATGAAAATCAGCCCGAAGAACGGAAGAACAAGACCGACAATGTCAGACATTTTTGCCCTGGCCCGAAACCCCGGGACCGGGCTAGCCCGTAGCTTCATCGGGCGTCAAGCGCTTCGGCATTGAACTGACACGCTTTCTGCGCCAAATAAAGCCTGATCCCAGACCTAAGTCGGGCTCGATTTTTGGCCACGGTGTGTGTAAATTCAAAGTCTTAGAGCGCTCTTCGCACATTCGAGGGGACGCCGGGCGCTCTAGAGGCTTAGTGGTGAGTATGATGAAAACGGCCAAATTTTCGATCGGACAGGTGGTTCGTCATCGGCTGTTTCCGTTCCGCGGCATCATTTTCGATGTCGATCCGCAATTTGCCAACACCGACGAATGGTACGAAGCCATCCCGGCCGACGTGCGGCCGCGCAAGGACCAGCCGTTCTATCACCTGCTCGCCGAGAATTCGGAAACCGAATACATCGCCTATGTCTCCGAGCAGAACCTGCTCGAGGATCAATCGGGCGAACCGGTCCGGCATCCACAGATCGGCGAGATGTTCGACAAGCGGCCCGACGGACGCTATGAGCCAAAACGCCAGTCGAGACACTGACATCACCTTGCATCGACGTGACGACAACAAAAAAGCGGGGCATGACCCCGCTTTTTGTCGCTCCGGTATCTGTCCCGGCGATTAGTTGGCGGCTTTGGCCTTGGCCTGCTCGTCCTTGAGCTTCTTGGCGAAGTCCTGGTTGTTCTTGACGACGAAATCCTGAAGTTTTTTCTGCCGATCCTCGATGTCCGACTGCTGCAGCGGCGCGCCGTCAAAGGCGCCGCTGAAGCCGGTCAAGGCAACCTTGATTGGATTTGGCTGACTCTGGAAGTTGATCGAGGTCAGCGTGATCGCCTGTCCCTTCTTGAAGGACGCGACGAGCGCGTCGGTCAGCGGCACTTCGGCAACGCAACGGTCGGCGAAGCAAATGACATAATCCAGCTTCGTCGCCTTGCCGGCGTCTATCTGCAGGGCGATGCCGGGGGGCACCAGGCGACCTGGGGGAACCGTGACCTGGAAGACCTTGCGGTTTACCTTGCCCTTCAACTCGATCAGGCTGACCCCGGTGACGAACTGGCCGTTGCCGGCAGTAATGATGTTCTGGACATTGCAGATGTCGACATCTTCCTGCTTGGTGCAGGCCTTGAACCAACCCTGCGGAATCTGTTGCTGTGCCGAAGCGGTGGGAAGTCCGGCGCCCAGAAAGCCGACCACGCCTGCGGCCAGGACCGAAAGGCGGTATGCGTTGCTCAGGCTCGTCATGTCGTGCATTTCCTCTCAAATGATCCCGGGACCGGCTTCTTCGCGCCGTGTGGTCCTGCTACCTGTTGCCGAATTGAGGCAACAGAATGACTTCGGAGCGCGTGTTACACTGCATGAGCAGCCGAATCCAGCCCGCCGCCTGCAATTCTTGGCCTCGCAATTTGGGTCGTGCGATTTGGGTTGATGTATCTGGCCGGAGCGCCGCAGCGCCATGTTAGGGTGCACTCCGAATCATCAAGCCGCCCAGTAAGGAGACGGTCATGGGCCGCATTCTTGTTTGGCTGATCGCCGCAATTTCGTTCTTCGCCTTTGCACCCGGCGTGGCGATGTCGGAACCGAAACATGCCATCGCCATGCAGGGCGAGCCGGCGCTGCCAGCCGACTACCAGCATTTCGACTACGTCAATCCCGATGCGCCCAAGGGCGGCAACATCACTTACTGCGTCGTCGGCAGCTTCGACAATCTGAACCCGTTCATCCTGAAGAGCCTGCGCACCACGGCGCGCGGCATGCAGGACCTCATTTTCGGCAATCTCGTCTTCGAGCCGTTGATGATGCGCAACTACGACGAGGCCTTCAGCCTCTATGGCCTGCTCGCAGACACAGCCGATATGGATCCCGAGCGCAAGTGGATCGAGTTCCATCTCAACCCAAATGCAAAGTGGTCCGATGGCGACCCGGTGACGCCGGATGACGTGCTGTTCACCTACGATGTCTTCACCGACAAGGGCCGCCCGCCCTACAGGGATCGCATGAGCCTGATCGCCAAGCTCGAAAAGACCGGCGATCACAGCGTGCGCTTCACCTTCAACGACAAGGCCAATCGCGAGACCCCCTTGATCATCGCGCTGACGCCGATCATCCCAAAGCACGCCTTCAACAAGGATACCTTCGACAAGACGACGTTGAAGCCGGTGATCGGCAGCGGTCCCTACATCATCGACAAGGTGCAGCCGGGACAGCGCATCGTGTTCAAGCGCAACCCGAATTACTGGGGCAAGGACATCCCTTCCAAGCGCGGCTTCGACAATTACGACCAGATCACCATCGAGTACTTCCTCAACGCCAATGCCAAGACGGAAGCGTTCAAGAAAGGCATCTGCGCCATTTACGATGAGGGCGATCCGGTCAAGCGCGAGCGCGATATCGATTTTCCCGCCTTTCATCGCGGCGAGGTGATCGCCGAGACCTTCGACACCGGCATACCGCCCGTGGTGACCGGCTTCCTGTTCAACACGCGACTGGAGAAGTTTTCCAATCCGGAGGTGCGGCGCGCGCTCGGCATGCTCTACGACTTCGAATGGGCTAACAAGAACCTGTTCGGCGGCAAGTACACGCGCACGATGAGCTACTGGCAGAATTCCGAACTTTCCGCGCTCGGCCATCCCGCCAGCGACAGGGAAAAGGCGCTGCTGGCGCCCTACCCCGGCCGCGTGCCGGCCGATGTCATGGACGGCAGCTGGCGCCCGCCGGTGAATGACGGCACCGGCCAGGACCGCAAGGTGATGAAGGTGGCGTTCGACCTGCTGAAGAGCCAGGGCTACGCCGTTAGGGATGGTGTCCTGCTGGACCCAAAGGGAATTCCCTTCGGTTTCGAGATCCTGACCGCCTCGCAGGACGAGGAACGCTTTGCCGCCATTTATCAGCGCTCGCTGGAAAAGATCGGCATCGCGGTGACCATCCGCAGCCTCGAAGCCGACCAGATCCAGTCGCGCAAGCAGCGTTTCGACTTTGAGGTTCTTGTCGGGTCGAGCGGGTTCAGCAACTCGCTGTCGCCCGGTATGGAGCAGAACCTTCGCTGGGGTTCTTCAGAGGCCAAAAGAGAAGGTTCATTCAATCTGGCCGGCGTCGCCGATCCGGCGGTCGACGCGGCGATCGACGCGATGCTGAGAGCACGGACCAAGGAAGACTATGTCGCCGCCGTGCGCGTGCTCGACCGATTGCTGATCTCCGGCAATTTCATGGTGCCGATGCAGTACAACGCGCAGCAATGGCTCGCTTACTGGAATTACCTGGATCATCCCAAAAAGACTCCCATATTCGGTTATCAATGGCCGACATGGTGGCGCAAGCCGAACTGAGCGTAGCCGAGATCATGCTCGGTAAAACGCTCGGCTGCAGGAGATCAAGATGAGCGATGACAATTCCATTTCCGTCGACGTGGTTTCCGACGTCGTCTGCCCCTGGTGCTTCGTCGGCCAGAAGCGGCTGGATAAAGCGATTGCCGCTGCCGGCGACGTTGAGGTTCATGTGCGCTGGCGGCCGTTCCAGCTCGACCCGACCATCCCGCCCGAGGGCAAGGACCGGCGCGAATACATGCTGGCCAAATTCGGCAGCGACGAGCGCATCCGCCAGATGCATGCCCGCATAGAGCCGCTCGGCGAAGCCGAAGGCATCGATTTCGCTTTCGACGCCATCAAGGTCGCCGCCAACACGCTGGACGCGCATCGTGTCATCCGCTGGGCCGGTGCCGCCGGTGAAGCCGTGCAGAACCGGCTCGTGCGCCGGCTGTTCCAACTGTATTTCGAGAAAGGCGGCAATATTGGCGACCACGCCGTGCTGATCGATGCCGCCCGCGAGGCCGGCATGGACGCTGCCGTGGTCGAAACGCTGTTGCCGACCGATGCCGACGTCGAGGAGGTGCGCACAGAAATCGCCACGGCATCGCGGATGGGGATCACCGGCGTGCCGTGTTTCCTGCTCGAAGGCAAATACGCCGTCATGGGCGCGCAGGACGCCGACACGCTGACTGATGCCATCCGCCAAGTCGCGGTCGCAAAGGCCAAGGGCGAACTGGAAAAGGCCGGCTAGAGCCTGTTCCATCCCGATGGAAATCGGGATGGGCTCTATCTCCTTGTTTGAGCATGATCTCTGGACAAAACGGTTTCCCGTTTGTCCGAGAAAACCGGCAACCACTTTTCGGGATCATGCTCGGGTTATTTCACCGTCACCTTGGCTTTGCTGAGGAAGAATCCGTGGCCGTTGCTGCCCGTGCAGGTCAGTCCCTTGGTTGACGACTGGCAGGTAAACGGCCCTTTGCTCCAGCTGCTTCCGTAAGCCAGCTTCGCCACATCGCTGCAGCAGCCCTGCTCGCCCGGATTCTTGATCAATGTCGCCGGGCCGTTCGGCCCAAGGATCACGGTGACGTAGCTGGGCTCGACGCGCGAACAGCTCAGTTCCGGACCGCCATCCTGTGGCTCGTAGGTGCTGGTGCCGCCCTTCGGCGTGTAGATGCAGCCGATGTTGCCGGACGGCGCATTGAACTCGATTTGCCCTTCGGCGCTTGCCGGAATGGTCTGGCTGCCGGCATGCGCAAGAGGCAGCCAGGCAAAGAGCGTCACGATTGCGGGAACGGCTGCGCTTGCAAGCATTGGGGAGCTTCCTTGTTGGGGACCGGACATGCATTGGTGCCGACAGTGCCCGGCAAGGTTCATTCCAGTGCGCTTGATTGTCAAACGGTGTTGAACTGCAGCTAAAAAGCGCGTGCCACCTCATGAACAGTCGCTTTACAGCAGCGACGATCTTGCGTGCCCAACCATGATGGCCGGTGAGATGATTCGGGCGGCCTGGGGCGATCATGGACGGCAATTTTTCGGGCGATCCGGTTAGCGCGCGGTGGGAAAACCGGCCGACGGGCAGGCCTTTTGGTCACAAAGCCGTGTATGAGCCTTCCCTCAGGGAATATATTCGCACATCTGAACGTTCTCGCAACACATTGAAATAAAGGACAAATTTGGCCCAAAGACGGCGATCTCGCAGCGCCAACTGTTGCCTCATGGCAACGGCGGGTGGGCTGCTTCACATCCGCCGGGATAAAATTCATAGAAAATGATCAATTGGTGTTACTATCCGTAACAAAACTAAAAAAGGTTTGGGCGGGATTGTGATTCGGGTCGACAGACCGCGACGTTCAATATCGGCACTTTGGAACCGCGACGCCCCCGTCGGGCCGTCGCCCCTGACGCCAGTATCGTCGATGCGGACCTTCTGGGGACTGATGCGGGCCTACTGGTTCTCGGACCGGTGGAGGGAGGCCTGGGCTCTCACCGTCGTCCTCGCACTCATCATAGCCCTGTCGAGCAAGGCCGACGTTTGGTTTACCGTGTTGGCGGGCGAACTGGCAGCCTCAATCGCTTTTTTTCACGACGCCGCGAATACCACGCCCCTTGAATCGGTGCTTACCAATGCCGGCCTGCTTGTGCTGCTGGTCGTGTTCAAGGACATGGGAATCATAGGCGCCTGCAAATTTGTATCGGCGACATTGCATCGCAAATGGCGCGCCTGGTTGAACGCGCGTTTCAATGCGGCGCTGCTCGATACCAACCATACGCACTACCACGCTCAGAATGGCTCGCCAGATGCGCCAGCGCCCGACAACATCGATCAGCGCGTGCAGGAATCCATCAAAGACATGGCGGGCGGCGCCATCGGGCTTGCCCAAGGTGTCTTCGGCGTCTTCACCTCACTTTATTTTGTCGGCGGCGCTTTGCTGGCGAATTCCGTGGAGGTAAAAGGCCTGGATGCCCTCGGCAGCTATGGCAGCGCCGTCCTCGCTCTCCTGGCGGTTGCCATCTACGTGCCGGTCAATACCTGGATCGCGATCAAACTCGGCGGAATGCTGGAGTGGCTCAACGTCAGGATGCAGAAGGCCGAAGGCACCTATCGCAGCGAACTGATCACCTTGTTGCGCCGCAGTTTCCATGTGTCGGCGTCGCAAGGCGAAGACGTGCAAAAGACGATACATGGACGGCTCTATCTCGATATCGATACCACCTGGTCGAAGCTCAACATCGTCAACACCCTCTATGCGGGATTCGAATCGGTCTATAATTTTGTCGGGGCCAAAGTTGTCGCCTACGGACCTGGTCTGGTGCCGTTCATCCACAACGGCGTCGACCTCAAGGGCTACATAACCGGTTCCGAGCAGGTCAACGCGCTGATCAGCAAATGTTCCTGGTTCATCCATGTCATGCCGAGTCTCGCCACGTTGCGGGCCAACAGCCAGCGCGTCATTGAGTTGGCGAACGCCATCGAAAACGTCCAGCAGCCGCAAGACTTCTACAGCCAGACCGGCCAGTCCGACTTCCACTATGCCAGCCAGAACCCCGTCTTCGGCCTGACCATCCAGAAGCTCGAACTGGCGCATCAGGGCGAGGACGCCACGCCATTCCTGAGTGCTGCCAATCTGCGCTTCCGGCGCGGCGAGTGGGCATTCCTCAAGGGCGAATCCGGCTGCGGCAAGACTTCACTGATCAAGGCGATCAACGGCCTGTGGCCCTATGGCCGCGGCACCATCGTCTTCCCTGACGGTGTGAAGAGTTTCTATGCCGCCCAGGAGGTCAAGCTGCAGCAGGTGTCGCTGAAGCAGCTGGTATCCCTGCCCGGCTCCGAGCAGGACTATGGCGATGCGCAAGTGGCGTCTGCCCTGCACAAGGCGGGCCTTGGCGACTTCATCGAACACATGGCCGATGAAAGCCGCGAGGGAAAGATCTGGGACCAGCTGCTGTCGGGCGGCCAGAAGCAGAAGCTGGTGGTGGCCCGCATCGTGCTGCAGCAACCGGGACTGCTGTTCCTCGACGAAGCGACCGGCGCGCTCGATCCCGATGGCAAGATTGCCTTCCATCAGGCGATCAAGGACAATTGTCCCGATGTCACGGTGATCAGCATCATGCACGAGGCGGTGGCGCCACGCTCGGCCTCGGGCGTAGAATTCTATCACAGCGTGGTCGCGATCGCCGACGGCGTCGCCACCAAGAGGCCGCTTGTTCCGAACCTGCCGCGCGAGCTCACCACCATCCTTACGCAGCCGCGGCCGGTCGAGGACAAATGGATGCGTTTTTCACGCCGGCTGAAGCAGAAATAGCAGCCACGCCGAAGCGCGTTCCGCCACTGGCGGCGGGGCACTCGCTCCCTCCCCCTTCAATAATCATCACAGTCTCGCGATTGGGCCGGCTCCCGGCTGTTTTCCGCCACTCCCGCGATTGACTCGCCAAGATGCGCTCCTATGTTGCGCCCGCTCGCTGAATTCCAACTCGAACCGCGAGCAGAAAGGTCACCGCGCCATGCCTGGCGACAGTAGTCGAACGCAACCGCCGTCCGCCTCGATGTGACCTCTAACGGCTCACGTCCCGCCGGACGGCAAGGAGTGAGCCATGAACGAATTTACCCCCGTCGTAGCGGGCGACGATGCCGTCGCTATCGCCCGTATCCTTGCCAATGATCACGTCGCCGATGTCGTCGAGGCCCTGAACCGGGAATCTCGCGATACCGCGATAGAACTGCTTTGCGAAATGCCGTTCGAGCGGCTCGTCGAGATCTTCGACCAGCCTGAACTCGACGGCGCCTCCGATCTGGCCGAGGCGCTGCCGCGCGCCAAGGCGTGCAAGCTCCTGACCGCCATGTCGGTCGACCGCGCCGCCGATATCCTGCGCGAACTGGACGAACCGGCGCGCTCCAGCTGCTCGGCGGGTTGGTCCCGCCGCTGCGGGCAACGCTGCTTTCCATTCTCGGTTATCCCGAAGGCAGCGCCGCCTCGATCATGACGACCGAATTCGTCAGCGTGCCGTCGGACTGGACCGTCGGGCGCACGCTCGACTACATCCGCAAGGTGGAGCGGACGCGGGAGACCGTCTACGCCATCTACATCGTCGATCCAGACACGCATGTGCTGGTGCGCTCGACCGGCCTGCGCCGGCTGATCACCGGCGAGCCGGACGATCCGATCCTGTCGGTGGCGCCGGATCGCGCGCCGGTGACGGTGACGCCGCTGACCGATTGCGAAACACTGGCGCAGACGATCTCCAAATACGACCTGCTCGCGGTTCCCGTCGTCGACCACGGCAAGATCCTCGGCATCGTCACCATCGACGACATCATCGACACCATGATCGAGGAGACGACCGAGGACGCGCATCGCTTCGGCGGCATGGAGGCGCTCGACGAGCCCTACATGAAGATGAGCTTTCTCGCCATGATCAAGAAGCGCGGCGGCTGGCTGTGCGCGCTGTTCATCTCGGAGATGCTGACCGCCAACGCCATGCAAAGCTATGAAGGCGAACTGGAGAAGGCGATCGTGCTCACCCTGTTCATCCCGCTGATCATGAGCTCGGGCGGCAATTCCGGTTCGCAGGCGACCTCGCTCGTCATTCGCGCGCTGGCGCTGCGCGAGATCGGCCTTCGCGACTGGTGGCGGGTGGCGTTGCGCGAATTGCCCACCGGCTTCGTGCTCGGCGCCATGCTTGGCGTGGTCGGCATCTGCCGCATCGCGCTCTGGCAATATATGGGCTTCTACGATTATGGGCCGCATTGGCCGCTGATCGCGGCGACCGTGGGGGCAGCACTCGTCGGCATCGTCACCTTCGGCTCGCTGTCGGGGTCGATGCTGCCGTTCGCGCTGAAACGGATCGGCTTCGATCCGGCGAGCGCCTCGGCGCCGTTCGTCGCCACGCTGGTCGATGTCACCGGCCTGGTGATCTATTTCTCGGTGGCGCTGGTCATCCTGCGCGGCACTTTGTTGTAATAAGCTTCAGGCGTCCCATCGCGGTGGCAACAGCGGCTGCGATGGGATGGGGGTATTCAAGATGGAGCGCGCGGGCATCAATCGACCCGCACGCCGTCCTTCACGCGGTAGGTCGGCTTGTACATGGTGACCAGTTCCTCCGCTGCCGTGGGGTGGACGGCCATGGTGCGGTCGAAATCATCCTTGGTGACGCCGGCCT
This sequence comes from Mesorhizobium sp. M0001, assembly GCF_040324255.1. Lineage (NCBI taxonomy): Bacteria > Pseudomonadati > Pseudomonadota > Alphaproteobacteria > Hyphomicrobiales > Phyllobacteriaceae > Mesorhizobium > Mesorhizobium sp. M0001. Next base: position 403,345 of record NZ_JAMYVS010000004.1, on the reverse strand, counting down.
TCAGCGGAATGCCGAGCAACTGCGCCATCTCGCCGGCGTCCGGCCCGAGGATGTGCGCGCCGAGCACTTTTCGCGTGGCGCCGTCGACCACCAGCTTCGTCAGCATCTTTTCGTCGCGGCCCGACAGCGTGTGCCGCATCGGCCGGAATGTGGCGCGGTAGATTTCGATATCGGAGTAGCGCTTGACGGCATCGTCCTCGGACAGCCCGACGGTGCCGATCTCCGGCTGTGAGAAGACGGCGGTCGGGATGGTGTCGTGGTCGGGCGCGGTCGGATTGCCCTTGAATGCGGTCTCGATGAAACACATGGCCTCGTGGATCGCCACAGGCGTCAACTGCACGCGGTTGGTGACGTCGCCGATCGCCCAGATGTTGTCGATGTTGGTGCGGGAAAATTCGTCGACAACGATGGCGCCGGTTAAGCCGAGCTCGATGCCGACGCCTTCCAGGCCCATATTCTCGGTGTTGGGGAGGCGGCCGATGGCGAGCATGACCTGGTCGACGGTCAGCACCTTGCCGCCGGTGACCAACGCATCCAGCCTGCCGTCCGGCCGTTTGCGGACCCATTCCGACACGGCGTGGCAGAGGATCTTGATCCCCTTCTTTTCCATGGTTTCGTGCAACATGTGCCGCAGGTCCATGTCGAAGCGTGACAGTATCTCCTTGCCGCGATAGACCAGCGTGGTGTCGACGCCCAAGCCGTGGAAGATATTGGCGAATTCGACGGCGATGTAGCCGCCGCCCTCGATCATGATCGCCTTCGGCAGTTGCTTGAGGTCGAAAACCTCATTGGAAAAGATGCAATGCTCGTGACCGGGCAGCGCCGGGTGCGGCGCCGGCCGGCCGCCGGTGGCGATCAGGATCTGGTCGGCGGTGACGGTGCGGTCATCGCCCAGGAGATGCACGACATGCGGGTCGACCAGCATGGCGCGCGAGTGGAACGTCTCGCCGCCGGCGCCTTTCACGTTCTTTTCGTAGATCGCTTCCAGACGGGCGATCTCGCGGTCCTTGTTGGCGACCAGCGTCGGCCAGTCGAAGCTCGCCTCCGGCACCGTCCAGCCATAGCCGGCGGCGTCGGCAAAATGCTCGGGAAATTGCGAGGCATAGACATAGAGTTTTTTCGGCACGCAGCCACGCATGACGCAGGTGCCGCCATAGCGGTATTCCTCGGCGATGCCGACACGCTTGCCGAGCGCTGCCGCCACGCGCGCCGCCCTCACCCCGCCGGAGCCGCCGCCGATGACGAAGAGATCGTAGTCGTAACCGGCCATGCTGCTGTTCCTTGCCCCAAGAAATGTTTGAGACAGGTAGGCTGCATGAAGCCAAAAGAAAAGCCCGGTTTCCACCGGGCTTTCTGGTCCAGCGGCAAGGATGCCGGTGGCGAAATCAGACGTCTTAGTTCTTCGGCGCTTCCGGCTGGTCACCGTCTGCGGGCGCATCGCCGTCGGCAGGTGCAGCGCCATCGGCGGGGGCAGTTGCGCTATCCGGCGCAGGCGCGGCCGGAGCAGCGGCCTTCGCGGCGGCTGCCAGCGTTTCGCCGACCTGCTGGGCGAGATCGCGCGCCAGGCCGTTCTGCCAGATGTCGGCGGCCTTCACCAGTTCGCGCGTCACGTTGGGGCCGTTGTCGAGCAGCTTCTTGCCGGCATCGGAATTGTAGAAGGCGGCGATGTCGGTGAGATCCTTCTCGGAGAACACCTTGGCATAGGCGAGCGCTGCTTCCTTCTCCAGATCGGCACGGCGCGAGGCCAGCGCCAGTGCCTTTTCGCTGACGGTCTTGCCGATCAGCTCCTGCATATCAGGGTTCTTCTGGATGAGCTGCTGCTCGAGCGAGGCCGCCGCTTGCGGCAGGATGTTGTCGAACGAGTCGGTCGCGTGGATTGCCGTGACCGCCGCCCGTGCCGCCTTCAGATGCGATTCCGTGATCTCCTGCGAGAACGCCGGGGAAGAGAAGGCGAAAACGGCCGAAGCCGCCAGAACGGCGCAAAGATTGCGAACCCGGTTATGCAACATCATGATCGGTAGAACTCCCTGGTTTTCGGGCGGCATGGACTGTTTGGATGCCGTCGCCGCCGGCGATGATGGCCGCTGACGCCAGCCCGATGAAAAGACCATGCTCGACCACACCAGGAATGGCATGGAGAGCATTAGAAAGCGCTCTTGTATCCGGAATGCGGCCAAAAGATGCATCGAGGATAAAATGGCCGCCGTCTGTAACAAAAGGCTGGCCCCCCGTCATCCTCAATGTAACCGGGCCGGAAAGGCCGAGACTTTTGGCCGCTGCCGCGACCGCGATTTCGGTCGCGCACAGGCCGAATTGGTTGACTTCGATCGGCAAGGGGAACCGGCCAAGGGTGTCGACCATCTTCGAGCGATCGGCAATGACGATCATGCGCTGAGATGCCGCCGCGACGATCTTCTCGCGCAGCAGCGCGCCGCCGCCGCCCTTGATCAGTGTCAGCGCCGCGTCGATCTCGTCGGCGCCGTCGACGGTAAGGTCGAGCTCGGGCGTTTCCTCAAGCGTCGACAGCGGCACGCCAAGTTCGCGGCAAAGGGCTGCGGTGCGCTCCGACGTCGGCACGCCGATGACGGACAAGCCGGTGGCGATCTTTTCGGCCAGCAGCCGCACGAATTCGTCGGCCGTCGTCCCGGTGCCGATGCCGATGCGCATGCCGTCGCTGACATGGGCAAGGGCTGCCCGCGCGGCCTCGACTTTCAACTGCCTCGCATCCATGCTCGCCCCAGGGGTTTGGCTTGGTTCTGATTTTTCTGGATGCGCGCTCCTAGCACTTTTGCCCGCAGGGTCAAAGACTTTGGCTCGCACCGGCTTGCCTGAAAGAAGCGCAGCCGCTATCGCCTGCCTGCAATGCATCAGCCACAGGACAGGCCATGACCCAACCGATCATCGTGTTCGACCTCGACGGGACGCTGATCGACACGGCGCCGGATCTGCTCGACAGCCTCAACCACAGCCTTGCCGCCAGCGAGCTTGCCGCTGTCGACGAGGCCGGCTTCCGGCGTTTTGTCGGCCAGGGCGGACGGGTGATGATCGAGCGCGCGCATACCGCGCAGCAGAAATCGCTGGCGGTGGAGGAGCACGACAGGCTGCTGAAGGTGTTCCTCGACCACTACACACTCAACATCCCCGGCAAGTCGCGCCCCTACCCCGGTGTCGTCGAAGCCATCGCCCGCTTCGAGAAGGCCGGCTATCTGCTCGCCATCTGCACCAACAAATATGAGGCGAATTCGAAAGCGCTGATCGAGGCGCTCGGCCTGACAAAGCATTTCGCCGCGATCGCCGGCCAGGACACGTTCGCCTTCCGCAAGCCCGACCCGCGCCATCTGACCGAGACCATCCGGCTCGCCGGCGGCGATCCGCATCATGCGCTGATGGTCGGCGATTCGCAGACCGACATCGACACCGCCAAGGCAGCCGGCATTCCGGTGGTCGCCGTCGATTTCGGCTACACCGACCGCCATGTCAGAGAATTCGAGCCGTCGGCGGTGATTTCGCATTTCGACGCGCTGACGCTCGACCTGGCGGAACGGCTGATTGCAGCTGCGGCCGGCTGAGCGAAACGGGCGATTGCGCGGCAGCGCCTGCCCTCGCCTATTTCAGGCACAGAAGGCCGGCGCATCGCCTTGACTTCACAACCCTGCCTCCCTTATATCGCGGCTCGCTTGGCCTTCGGGCAACGAGCGGGCGATTAGCTCAGCGGGAGAGCACACCCTTCACACGGGTGGGGTCGCAGGTTCAATCCCTGCATCGCCCACCATCTTTCTTTCCCTGAACAGCGCACTCCAAGCCAGCACTCCTAGCAGCTGCAACTCGCCCCTTCCCCACCAAAATTCTTCTGCGCGAAGTTCAAGGCGCTTGAGTAGCTCGTGTAGCTCTGGAACTGGCAGACATCGGAGCCGTTGCGCACCTTCATCTGCTCGAGATCCCAGAACGAAACCTCGATGTGATCGTTGGCGCAATAGACCGTGTATTTTTCAGGCTCCAGCGCGTTGGCTTTCTGCAGCGGCATGGAGACGGCTGGAATGCAAAGCGCGGAAAGTGCAAGCATGACGGCGTGACGCGTGCGCATGTAAAAACCTCTGGAGTGAGAACAGCCCGTATTTGTCGCGACGATAGTGAGCGGCGCATCGCGGCTTTTTTACGCGCCCTTGTCTTCGCCCCGCTCGGGCCTTCAGTGTTTCTATATGCTGGTCCATATCTCCAATGTGTTGGCCTTGATGATCGGCACCGCACGGGCTGTCACCAGTCGGCCAGCGGCAACCGTGAGGTCGGCGGCCAGCAGTTCGGCGGCGCCACGGTCGGCGTCGTTGTAGGGGTTGTAGCGAACTTCGTTCTTGCCGGCGGCAGCGGCGACACGTTCTTCGCCAGGGTTTGGAATGCCCCAGCCCAAGGCCCGCATTTTTGCGGAAAGCGCCCCGGCCTCCTCGCGCGCCATGCCGGCGAACTGGACGTAAACCGTCTGTGGGCTCTGCTGGATACGCAGCCGGTCCTTCAGCGTGTTGAGTGCGTTGCGATCCTGCTCACCGATAACAGTCTGGCCGTCGGCTGCCGAAAGGGCGAGATCGGCAACCGCCCGGCGCGCGCCGGCAAACACAGCCAGCCAGTCCGGGCGTTCCCACAATTCAGGCGGTACCCCAAGCAGGGTCTCAAGCACGTTGCGGCGCCCCGCCGGTGTCAGCCCGCTTATGCTTTGCAGGCCGGCCATCTCGACGAGAGCCGCGACGATCTTCTGCCGTTCGACCACCGGAAGGTCTGCGTCTTCGAGGACGGCAATCAGGTCACCGCGCAGTGCATCATTTGCGCCGTCGAGCAGCTTGACGCGAGCCGCCAGTTCGTCGGCCGCGGTTCCATTGGGGCCGCGGTTCTTCAGTGAATCCGTCCATTCGATGAGAGGGTCGAAATTGAGGCTCGTGAGCCTTTCAAGCTCGGCAACCGGGAGCCGATACTGCTCGACGTTGAACGCCCCCGTAGCGTCGGCTGGAATGAAGAACGCATCGACCTCAAATTCCGGCTCCCTCACCTCTCCCTTCACGGCCGCCGACACCGAGGACACCGCGAGCTTCCAATAGGCATAAGGGACCGGCACGCCGTCGACCGGCTGGTCCGCGGGCCGGAAGACAGGACCACTGAAGATGGTCACCCGATTGGCGAGCGGATTGTGCTGCGAGCGAACCCAGTTTTCGAGCGGCACCCATCGGCTGCCGTAGAAAGTACGCGGCTGCGGCATCGTGTTTGGCAGGAAAGAGGCATACTGCGCCAGCTTGAGCGCCGCCGTTGCCGGATCGCCGGCGAACTCCGGACCCCAGGCGATGTCGCTGGCACTTGCAAATCGCGCCGCCAGCCAGGGCCGGTCCGCGCGAAAGTACCAGTTGGGACGAGGCTGGTAGTCGACCGACAATCGGCTGTCGGGTTTCAGTCTGCTGGCGGTGAATTGCAGCGGCAACCTCTGCGACCGATCCAGGTTGACGGCCGAATAGATGGCCATGCGATGAGTTCGGCCCATGACCAGCGAGTAGTTGATGTAATCAAGCGGCGGCGCCACGGCGTCGTTGGCCAGGTCGTCGGTTATCCTGGGCAAGCCGATCGTGGCCCCTATGAAATCGACCTTGTATCCCGAAAGAACGTTAGGCTGTTTGTCTATGTCTTTGCCAAGCAGCGGTTCAAGCGCGGCGCGCAGCGGCGCCGGCAATTGGTCGAGCGCGACCTCGCCGCTTTTGACCTGCCCGGCCAGCTCGACCAGCACCCCCTGTCGCAAATCGGGCGCCAACTTGTCCAGGGACACGCTGCCGAGTTTGAGCTGTTCGACCACAAGCAAGATCGCGGATCGCAAAGTGGCCTGCGTGGCTTGCTGCTCGGCCAGCGTCTTGGCGGCGTCTTCCGCCTTCTTCTCGGCAACGGCAAGTGCAGCCTCGGCTCGCTGGCGTGCGTCTTCCGTCTTTTCAAGGGCGGTGGAAAGCTTTCCATTGAGCTTTGCGACCTCACTCGCCGTCGTCTCGGCATCCTTGCGCGCGTCAACAGCGTCATTTCTCTGGACGTAGGCGAAATAGGTGGTTGCCCCAAGGATCGCGGCCAGGATGGCAAACAGCGCGATCAATATATTCTTGCTGCGATCGCGCTGCTTCTGGCTGTCGGTCTCCGCCTTGGCGCTCGCCTCGACGAACTCGGCGATGTCTGGCCCCTGCGGAAGCTCCGCCGCCTCCTTCAGCGCTTCGCCGCGCAGGAGATAGCCGGGATAGCCGGTGTTCTTCCATTGCCGCGCCTGGGCGGCCACGCGAATGCGAAAGCGCTCGGTCAGTTCGTCCGAACTCAGTTCGTCGTCGGATGCGAAGCCGTCGCCGGATACGGCACCGTCTTTGGTCGTCACGACTACAGGTTCAGGGACAGCGATGGCGATCGCCCCGGAATCGGTGATTTCACGCGATGCGGATTCGTCGTCGGCCGCAACGGCAACTGGCTCGGCTGTTTCGAGCCCACCACCGCCGGCGAAAGACGCGAGCCGCGCCGGGCTGACGTCGGCTGAGGTGATGCCCGGCCGCGTGACCAGTTCGGCGGACCAATAATCGAGTATGCGCTGCGCCGCGCGCCGGTCGGATTCCCGCGCGATGGTGCTGCCGGCGCGCCGTGCCTTGGCCAGGAAGTCGCGGATGGCCTGCGCATCGGGGGCCGTGTTGTCGATGCTGGCTTCCGTCGTCTCGGCGCCGGCCTTGTCGCTGCGGCTCATCGATGGGTCGACGGCTTCATTGCTGCTGGCGATGCGCATCAGCTCGAGATGTGCGATCCGGATGTCGCTCAGCGAAATAAAATCGGCCGGAGTTTCGGTCTCCGTGCCTGTCGCAAGTTCATCGCTCATGGCCCCAGGTCCTCAATGATCTTGTGCAAAGGCGTGCTGACGCGGACGATCGAGGCGCATTCCGTTTTCAGCGCCAGATCGACCTGGACGAAGCGTTGCTGGGCCTCGTCCCGATAGGCTTCGAAGGCAAGGATGAAGGCGGTATCGACGGTCTCGCGCGATAGCTGGTCGTTGACGTCGGTGGAGTAGTCGACGAGCGTCGCCCGCCACGCTCCAGTGGGGTCGAGGTCGGCAAGAACCTTGACCTTCACTTCCAGGTTTCGCCACAGCGGCGAAAACTGGAACGGCAGCGACTTGTCCGCCGCAGCGCCCCCTTCTATCGGCTCGATCATGTCGGTAAGGCTGGCCAGCTTGTTGTCGATGTCCTGCCATAGCTTGTGCTCGACGACGCGCGCATAGATGGTCGAGGACAGCACCATGATCGCGTCATGCGCGGCCTTGATCAAGGGCACGGACGGCTCTTCTGCAGGAAGTTTGCCGGCTATCGTATCTAGACCGGTGGCCAAAAGTCCGAAGGGCAGGTTCTTTGCCGTGACGAAAATCTGCTGGTTGAGCCGCGACGGCACGACGCGCAGCACGGTGCGCACGTCAAACAGCGCGTCGTAGGCGTCCGGAGACTTGTTATCGATGGCAGCCTGCAACTTGATCGCAGCCGCCTTGAGGTCGTCGAGCCAGGCCTGCTCGATATCGTGAAGCGCCGGCCCCGCCGGCAGCTCCATGACCGACTCTCCGATAGAGACACAGAAGAGCTTCAATATTTTGAGGAAATTGCGCATGACGCGGACCTGCTCCAGGTCGGCCCCCATGTCGCGGGCGGCGACCAGCAGGTTCTGGAAGCTGCCGATGCCGTATTGAAAACTCTGCAGATGGTCATGCAGGTCCTTGTAGGTCTTGAGGACATCGATCTGGCTGGTGACATTGGTGAGGCCGTTGTCGGCGGCAAGCGTGGCCTGAATGTCCTTGGACTGCTGGTTGACGGCGTTGAAGCCTGCGAGCGCGGTGTTGACCCGATCGTCGGTCGTCATGCCGGGCAACTCGGCCGTCGGTTTCTGGCCCGCGGCGAGTTCGTCCAGATAGGCCTTGAACCGGGCCGCGCACTGCGGATTTTGCGCCACGACGGCAGTCATAAGCGCCTGCGACAGTTTATTGGTCAACGCATAGTCAAGGATGTTGAACCAGACTGTAAGCGCCGCCCCCTGGAGGTTGATGGCGCCAGCGACGATTCCAGCGTCCTTGGTTACCTGCAACCAATCGGGAGGCAATGGGTAGAGATCAGCCAGTTGAAGCCTGAGGTCGAAATAGGCGCTGATCTCTGAACTCCCTGGTGTTTGGTGTCTGGCGTTATAAACCGTCACATCCGAAAAATTTTACATGCCGTAGTCCCAAATCGCCGCGCATCGAGCTGCGCCATCGGTCTGCATAGCTCACCATCTACACGGGCTTGGCCGCGAGGTCCTGGATGATGGTGTCGATCGCGATGCCTTCGTTGCGATAATATGTGCTTTTGGTAGGCGCGTTGGGCTCGGTGAGCCAGCCTCCGCTGTGATGCAGCGCAATCAGGTTCCAGTCGGTGTCGAAGACCGGCGAGCCCGAGGAACCCGGCAGCGTGTCGGTCAGATACTGGACGCGGCCGCCGCCGACGAAGGCCACGACATTGGCGACGAATGAAATCTGCTTTTGCGCGCCGCCGGGATGCTGGATGATGTTGACATGGTCGCCGGCCTTGACGGCCATGGGCTTCAATTCCAACTCGCCCCATTTGGAGGCATCGCCCTTGATGCGGACAGCTGACCAATCATTGTCCTTGGAGGTACGAAGCGGCACGGCGGTGTCGATGTCGAACTGGTCGAGCGGCGCGTCGAGCCCGGCAACGGTGCGCTGATAGTTGAACTGGACCACCGTGCCCGCCAATGAAGCGTCGTCAGGCAAGACATGGTTGTTGGTGATCAGTATCCCGCCGGTGGTCATGAAGCCGGTGCCGGAGCTGCCATCCGCACGCTTGATGCGCACCACCGATCTTGCCCTGACAAGGCCGAGTTCGAGATAGCTGATCGGCACCAGCGTGCTCTTGTCACCAAGGATTTTTTCGAGCTGGGCCGGCGCCGTCGCGCCGCTCCAATTGGCGGTCGCGGGGCCTTCGACCGGCGGCGGCGGGGCGTGCTGCTTTGCCTGCAGCAGTGCCTGGTCGCCGGGATTCTCATCGAGCGCAAAGGCGACGAGGTCGTCGGCCCTGGTCTCCTGCTTTGCGCGCTGGACAATCGCAAACCAGTTGTTGATCGCCTTGTTGTCAAAGGCGATCTGGGCCGTCGAAAGACCGACACCTTTGGCAACACGCACGCCGTCGCCGATCATCGGGTAGAGGTTAGCGAGGATGCGGTTGAGACTGTTCAGTTCGGATTGCGTCCATTCGGTCATGGGATTCCCTCCGACCCTAAGCCTTCTTCTTCCGCTTGCGCGACCCCGCCCGCATCGCAATTTCGGTGCCGCGCACCGTTTCGTACTGGTCGGCGTCGATCAGCGACTGATCGAAGCTGACGCCGGTCATTTCGGAGATTTCGGTCAGCGGGTACATGGCGCCGATGAACTCGTCGGAGACGGCAAACTCCAGCTGCGTGTCCGACAGATCCTGTTCGAGCACGAAGCCATAACTGGCGATGCCGTCACTGACGCGGGCGACTACCACCTTCCAGAAGCGGCGCGGCACCGGCGCGCGGAGACTGGTGCCTTTGGGACCCTTGCCGGCAAAGGTCCGGTCGTCTTCGGCGAGGACCGGGCCGGCGAAGACGCAAAGCCGCTCGCTGGCCGCCTCCGACAGGACGTGATTCTCAAGATCGCCCCAGTTCTTCTCGCCGCTGTCGGAGCGGTTGTAGCCTTCGACCTGGGGCGAGCAGTTGGTGACATGGAAGGAGCAGACATTGCCCCTGAGCAGCAGCTCGAAGGTGCTGCCCCAGGCCACGTCATCGCGCCTGACGATATGGCCCTTGTCGAAGGCGCCCTGATCCTGGGTGTAGAAGACATCGGGGATCTGATACTTGTCGTCGAGCCGCAGATCCGGGAACCAGCGCTCGCTGAACAGGCCGCCACGCGAATAGTTGCGGCCCTTTTCCGGCTCGCGCAGATTGCTCTCCTCGGTGACGTTGGAGGCGGTGAACAGCGCCAGCCGCCGCTTGGCGTGCATCTTGAGTGAAAAATTCTGGTAGTCCAGCCGCGTGCCCCCGTCCCTAAGTGGCGCCAGCACGGAGAGGTCGGTGGCCTCAGGCATGGGCACAATGACCGGTGCGAGTTTAGTGCCGCCAGAGAGAAATTTCTCGTCGTAGCCCTTATAGCCGGCATAGTCCGCGACCGTTTTGGGAACGAATGCGCCGCCTGGAGGGGTCGGCTTGGCCGCTTCCAGTTCGACCGATTCCGTGACCGCTTCATGGCCAGGCGTTGCGCCGAGCGAGACGGTGATGCGCAACGGCACTTCGAAGGTGACGCTGCCGCCCGGCGAAACGACGACGCCTCCGGATGGAGGCGTCTGGGTGGCGACGCCCGGGATCTGCTGGGCGCCGCCGACTTCAACCAGGTTTACGCCCTCGGCCGGCGACCCACTGTCCGCCTTGTTCCACCATGCGCCCCAATCGTTGGGGCCGCCGCTGGCGGCGCCGGCGAAATTGAGGCCGAGGTCGACGACACGCTGGTCCTTGGCGAGCGCGCCGGTGGGCACGGCGTAGTTGCGCTCGAGATAGCGGCCGGCAAAATGCAGCGCCACGACCTCGCCGGTGGCGAGGTTGATCATGGCGGTGCCGGAGTTGCCGCCAGTGGTCGAGCAATCATGTGTCGCCGCGCTGACGATCTTACCGAAACTCTCCGTATCGAAGCCGCCCTGCAGCATGCCCGGTTGCAGGCGCTTGACCTGGAAACGATTGCGCATGAGCTCGTTCTGGACATCGACCGCGTTGCGATTGTCGAACGCGGGATAGCCGATGGCGACGACTTCCTGGCGCAGCATATCGCGCGCGTCGGCGACCGCGAGCGACAGCGGCGTGATGTTGTCGGGCAGGCCTTCGACTTCGAGGATCGCCATGTCCCAATAGGGATGGATCATCCGGACATTGCGGATCTTGAAGACGTTTCCCGCCGCCGAATCGCGCTTGAAGTCGATGCCGGCGGCGCGGCCGTTGATGAATTGCACATTGCGGTCGCCAAGGCCGTCCGCAAATATCTGCGCCACATGACGGTTGGTCATCAGCAGGTTGCGGCCGACGACGAAGCCCGTGCCGCCGTAAGGGATATTGGTGTTCCACAACAGTTCGATACGCCCGATCGCCGGCAGGGCGGCTTCGATGCGCTGCTTCAATGCGGCCTCGCTGGTAAGCTTCGTCCACAGCGAATGGCCAGGTGTCGGAGCGCCGTCGAAAGTCAGCGTCGTAAAGGTGCCATCCTTGATGTCATAGACCGGCCGCAACTCCGGGATGATTATGGCTTCCAGATCGGAAAGCTGCTCGGGCGCGACTTCGGCGCCCCGCGCGAGGCTCTCCATGCCAGCGCGCGCCGATTCAAACGCCGCCTCCGTCTTGCCGGCTTCCGCAGGCGCAAGGGATTCCAGTCCGCCGCCTGCCATCGTCTCCATGTTGCCGAGGACCGATTCAGTCCCCTCGCCCCCGGTGACGAGATCGAGATATCGACGGATTCGCTGCTCTCTGCTGACCGGCATAGTAGCCCTCTAACGTTCTGTCGAAGTAAAGAACTGTATTGCCCCATTTTAGACTGGTGCAATTCTGACTGGCAGGCAAGGAAACAAATCAACTCGCGTCGAAGATGACCGCAGCGCAACGTCGGCATGTCTCTTTGCGGCAGTCGCTCGCGCGATGTATGACGCTCGCATTATTTCAGCGATGCCGTATGTGATCTCCGTCACAGACGCTCACGCTGTTTGCCCCCACCTATCGCAACGGGTGGAAGGGCCATTGCGGCCGCTCGGTTTTACAGAAATTTTATCACCTATCCATTTTTATCAGTTGGCGCCTGCACGCGCGGCTCCTCCCGCCGCGCGTGCAGGCGGCTTTCCGCCCGGCACGAGCCAGGCACTGGGCGCGACCACTGCGCCACGCCTTTACAAGGCGTAATCGCAAGGGATGAACGCCGGCCTTTGACGCGGTGCACTCTTGCCTTAGACTTCGGCCCTTAAACTTCGCCGATTGCGGCAATTGGGAATTTGGAACATGGCTTTTGGCGGCCCTAACGACAGAAACGATCTGCCGCGCCTGGCACGCATCGATCCAAAGCTGTTCGATATCCTGTTCAGCGGCTGCAAGGTCGAGCGCTACGCCGCCGGCCAGCATCTGTTCGTCCAGGAAGATGCCGCCGACCGGATCTACGGGGTGATGAGCGGCACGGTGGAAATCTCGATCTATTCGCCTGGCGGGCAGAAGCTGGTGGCCAATATCGAGCTGTCGCGCAGCCTCGTCGGCGAGATCGGCGCGCTTGACGGGCGGCCACGCACCGCCACCGCCATCTGCCTGACCGCTTGCGAGCTGGTTTCGCTCAGCAGGACACAACTCTTTGATCGCATTGAGAGAAATCCACCGCTGGCACGCGCGATGATCGAACTTCTGTGCGCCCGGCTGCGCTGGGTCAGCGGCGAACTCGGCGACCAGGCCTTCTTCGGCATCGAGGCGAGGCTCGCCAAACGCCTGGTCTTCCTGGCCAAGGTGATGGCCGACAGCGCCGGCTGGATCCCGATCTCGCAATCGGAACTCGGAGAGTTCCTCGGCGCCACGCGCGAGTCCGTCAACAAGACGCTCAACGACTGGCGCAACCGCTCGTTCATTGCCATCAAACGCGGCGGCCTGCGCATCACCGACACCGGGGCACTGCGCCACATCGCCGAGTCGCAGGACGACGACTGACGCCGAATCAGAGCCGCGAAATCAGGTAGCGCAGCGCCGAGCGGCTGGGCATGAAGAAATATCCACCCCCCTTGGTGGTGACGAATTGCGGCATGTCACGGAGCGTCGTGACCTTTTCCCATGACGGAATGGTGAACCTGCCATCGCCGCCGCGCGAACCAATCGTCGGGTCCTTTTCAGCGACGAGGCCCTGGAACGTGGCCGACGAAACCCAGGTCTGCTGAATGAATTCGTACTGGCGCTCTATGTCGGCGTTGAGGCACATGAACAGCAGCCCCTTTTCGACCTTGCCATTCTTGCCGTCCTGCTTCTGATAGGTGCGGCCGACCCGCAGGATACGATGGCGCTTGCCGATATTGATCTGCGTATCGCGGTCCTCACCCAGCGAGTCGCGTGGGTTGGAACGGCGAATGTGGGCACCAAGCGGGCAGCGATGGCCTTGCGGATCCTCGGCGCCAGCGGCGAAGTTGTTGTCGATGACGCGTCCCGGATGATCGGGGTTGCGCACCAGCGAGCTACCGTTCTGCCAGCGGCCGAGCATCTTGGCGGCAATCCAGTCTTGCGTGATGGCTTGGTTGCCGAGTTGGCTCGCGACCAAGGCTGCAGCCTTTTTGCAGTAGTTGTTGAAGACGTCGACGTGCTGCTCGAACTGGCGAATAACCAGGAATGAACCGTTGCGCCCGAAATCGCGCGGCGGTGGCGGCAGGCCCGGAATCAGCCGGCTACGGCGCACCTGCGAAAGGATTCCAGTCCGATCGCGTGATGCGCTTACCGAGGGCGAGGCTGGATAGAACCCATGCTCATCACGATAGCCGAACAGGAACTCGCCGGGCGCGACCAGATGCATGGGCGCGGCGCCCCTGCTGGCGCGGGTCGTGCCCCGGACAATCGGCTGCGAAATCCCGTCCGCGAAACCGAAATGCTCGTAGGCTGGCCCACGTTCCGACCGATCGTCACGCTTTGCCCCGTCGGACGATTTCGTCTTCGTGTCGGTCGGACCCCGGTTTACGGCGAGCGGCAGTTCGGCAACGACCTTCATGCCTGCACCGGTCGTCTTTCGTCTCACGGTGGCAATCTCGGTCTTCAACCGTCCCGGGTCTTCAGCATAGCAGACGATGACCAGGTCCACAGGGTTCTCCAGCGACCCCCACTCCCATTCGTCCGGGCCGTCGCGGCCTCGGTCGTCCAGTATGCGCCCACGCTCGGGGTTGCCCATGCCATGGCGAAAGGCGATCGGAAATGTTTCCAGTGGATCGCCCTCCACACCCTCGTCGAGCCCAAACTGCCGCAGGCCACCGGGACCAAAGGCGACTATCATAGCGCGCCCGGCGGGCCTGCCTTCGCCGAAACTCGTCTGCTCGACAACGAAATCGAGCCAGGCTCTGCGCTTGGGCGCCGGCAACTTGTCCGGCACCCGGATCGCAAGCATATGCGAATAAGCGAGCGGGCCGAGCGGGCCGAAGAAGATGGACTGGATCTCGCCGGTTTCCAGCTGCTGTTCGAGAGGCGCCGGAAAGGCAGAGCTGATATTGGCCAGCAGCGAAGTGGTCTTTTGAACGGTGGTTGTTTCGCTCGCCGGGCGCCGTAGCGAACCGAACAAGCTCAGCCAGTCGCGCGCCTCGTTGCCGACGGCGGAAGCAATGCCGCGCCTGACCCGGGAATTGATCCGGATGCGCTCTGTGTTGATTTGCGGATAGGCGGAGTACCAGAACAGGGTCGGCACCTGCTGGCGCCGCGCCCAGCGCTTGAAACGATCGCCGTCGCGCGCGCCGTCCAGGAACAGCCATCGTGTGCGTGGATAGCCCACGGTGTTGCTCCACACGCCGGTCAGGCCAGCGGACGCCTTGGCGATGAAGTCCTCAAGATAGCTTTCCCAGCTGCCGCCGTAGTTGGAGAAGAACATCAATCGGTTGGAGCCGGGCAGCAGTATCCAGCGGGCGAAATGGATGGTGTTGATGGTGTTGAGGAAGCCTGGCTTGAATACCTTCTGGGCAGCTATCGAGATCAGGTAGAAAGAAAACCTGAGCGCCAGCCGCCGCAGAATGCCGGCCTTCATCGTCGAAATCGCAGTCAGATGGTTTTGTGCCGCGTGGCCCTCCTTGACGAGTATCGCGTTCAATTCAGATATGCCGATCGATGTGCTTTCCGGCCGATCCCTGTCCTCGCGGCGTCGCAGCGCCAGCAAGCACGAAAACGCCAGCAGCGCCGCTGCCACCAACACTCCAAGTCCCGACAACAGAAGTGAGGTGATTGCTACCGCTATGGCGGTGAAGGAGATTTCCTGGGAACTGATGTCGATAGATCTGCCGAACACCACACTGTAGGTCATGTACCAGCAAGCAGCCCAGATGATCGCCACCGTGACGAAGACCGGTGGTACCAGCAACGTCGTCATCAGGGCACGGCCCCAATGACCCGGCGGCTTTTCGAGCAGGCTTTCGGCCGGCTCGAACGCCCAGGCAAACGTCCCTAATGACTGGACACGCTGGCGAACTTCAGCGAGCACGGCAGGAGCGTTGCCGGCCCCTTTGCGTGGCCGCTCGACGATGTCGCGCACGGCTTCGAAAAGCTGCTGCTCGGCCTTGATACGCTGGACCGAGTGCCCCGGCGTGCCCGAAAACACCAGTCCGGCATTGCTGCCGAAGGACGGCGATATGTCGACATTGTGCTTGCGCAGGAAATCGTTCAATGCGCCGCCATCGCGCAGATCGCAGACATCCTTGAAGATCGGCCGCAGCCGGTGCCCGATGGCGTGCGTGACCGCATCGATGACATCGTCGATGCTGCCGTCACCGGAAATCTCGAGAACCAGAGCTCCTTTTTCCTGACCGGAATCAGCGCCGATCTCGCCGGTGCCGACCACGGTCAGGCTGGTGAAGTGGACGGTGCCGGCAATGTCGAGCGCGGTGCGGATCTCTTCGACGGCCGGGTTGCCGAGGCTGGCAACCTTGTCGCGGACAGCATCCAGCGACGCGGATCGGGTGACCGGGCAGACCACCGTCACCATAGACTGCGTTACGGTGCGGCAGAGTTCTGCCCGTTCGAAATCGACCTTGAGCGTTTCGGGATAGGCGCCGATGCGGGTCATCCGCCCGGCCTTGCCGGGCATGCGGCGCACGCCCTGCTTCTGGAACAGGGCGCGCAGGCTTTCGCCGATCTGGATCCTGGCAATCTCGGCGCCGATGCACTGATGAATGCCGTGGCCGAAGACCATGTAGTCGCGATACGGGCGCGATGTGTCGAACTGGTCCGGGTTCTGCACGGCGTCGGCATCGAACATCGCCGACAGCGTCGCCGGCATCACCACCGTGCCGGCCTTCACCAGGCGCTCGCGGCGCGTACCCTTGCCGATGATCGCGTCGCGGGCCGTGTAGCGCCAGGGGCCGACCCAGATCGGCTTGAAGCGCATGGCTTCAAGGACGGCCCTGTCGAGCTTGGCGGTATCGTTTTCGGCCAATGCGGCATCGATAGCCTGCCGTGCGTCGGGCCGCGACAGGATCACGTCGAGGCAATTGCCGGCGGCCAACACATTGGTCGGGACGAAGCCGGCGATCATGCCCAGCATGATCGAATTGAGGTCGTCCCGCGACAGGCGGCCCTGATCCGTCTGGACAACCAGCCTCGCCAGCGGTTGCTCGGCCTTCAAGCCCCGGTCCCTCGCCGACTGGATGGAGCGATCGATGACTTTGAGAAGACGGTCGCCCGCCACCACTGCGAGTTCGCGCATGACGGGGCTCGCCGTCGGGTCCGAAAAGAACAGCGCACTCAGCGCGATCGCCCAGTCGGCGAATTCGGATTCATCGTCGATCTCGACGCCGAAATAATCGCGGCAGATGTGCACCGGGACGATCTTCATCAACCTGGAGATCGCATCGAAGCCGGGGCTGGCGCGCGTCATGATCTCTTGCGAATGACGCGCCGCGATCGGCCTGACGGCGGCTTCGACCTCGGCCGGCGGGAATGCACTCAGCACCGACGATTTCATGCGCCGGTAGTCGGCGCCGTCCTGCATGCCGAGGATGAAGTTGGATCCCCGGGCAAGCTCGGTCATTTCCGGGCCGTATGGGGTCTGGAATTCGTCGCCGCGCTCCAATATGTCGCGGACATCGGCGTTCTTGGTGACCACGAGAACACCGAAGAGCTTGCCGGTCGGCCGGAAACGCCGCAACAAGGAAAGCGCCCAGCGGGGGTCTTCGGCCAGAGACCCGACGATGCGCGCAATCAGCCCTGTCTTCCGGATCCGGCCGAGATCGAAGGGCGGCATTTCCGACAGCGGGCGCTGGTTTTTCTGGGCCGCGCGAATAGCGTCGAAATACTTCAGTTCGGTCATGCGCGTTCAAGCCCCCCGGCTATCCACGTTATTGCGATGCCGGCCGTTCAACGCCTAGGTTTGCATCGGTTGCACGTATGTGAATCTTTTCACAGTTGGTCCATGTTCCAGCCAGCATTGACGCCATGTTCATTTGGCCAGTCGGAAATTGGCGACGAGGAACTCGTTCGCGGCCTTGTCGGTGAAAGGTATCCAGCGCACACGCTGTTCTGAAAAATCAGGATGCCGGGTGGTGAAAATGGTCATCTCGCGCCGCGCCTGTTCCGGCCGGCCGCTTCGCATCAGCGCGCCGATCTTCAGGAACCTGGAATAAAAATAGCCGGGAGACAGGTTGAGCGAGCGATCGGCGGCAGCGATCGCCGCCGGCCAGTTCTCGACCAAACAGTAGGCCGCCGTCAGTTCCCCCAGATTGTGGAAGCGGTAGAGGTCGAACGGGCTCAATCGCTCGGTATCGAGAAAGAACGGTATCGCTGACGCGGCATTGCCGAGCAGCAGCTGGGCGCTGCCCATGGCCGAGCGCGCGAAGGCAAAGCTCGGATTGATGTGGATCGCTTCCTCGAAATGGTCGACGGCCGATCGCGGTTCGCCGCGCATGATGTCGACGGCGCCGAGATGGGCGTGCGGGCGTGCATCCAGGCTGTCCACCAGCAACGCCTTGCGGGCAAACTGCTCGACCTTGTTCAAATCGTCGCTGTCGCCGAAACGCAGCCATGCCCGCCAGAAATACCACCACGCCAGTTCATTGAGCACGGCGCTCGAGTTGGCGTCCTCGCGGTACGCCTTCTGGAAGAACTCGAGTGCGGTTTCGGTGTCGCCACGGGTGCGCCGGTTCATGTGCCAGCGGCCGCGTCGCACCAGTTGCCAGGTCTCCAGGCTTTCCCAGGGAACCTGGAAGGTGCGTGCCTGTTCCGCCCGGTCGACCTCCTTGTCGAGGATCGAAACAATCTCAGCGCCGATCTGGTCGCGCAGGTTGAAGATGTCGACCAGATCGCGATCGAAGCGCTGCGACCACACCAGCCGCCCGTTGGACGCGTCGGCCAGCGAGGTGTTGAGGCGGATCTGGCCACCATTGCGCATCAGCGTGCCGCTGACGATGTAGCGCGCGCCGAGCGCGTTGCCGATCACCCGGGTGCCCAGCGTGTCGTCGCGGAACTGGAAGCTGGAGCCCTTGGCGATGACCGAGAGCCATCTGGTGTTGGATAGACCATAGATGATGTCCTCGGCGATGCCGTCGGCCATGTAGCCGATGTCATGCTCGCCGCCATCGGCGTGGAAGGGCAGGACGGCGATCGCCGGCGGCCCCTTGGACGACAGCTTCTGCTGCGCATTGGCCTGGGGAATGGCCGCGAACGACGCCGCCGGCGAGGATCCGTTGCCGCTGCGGCCGGCGATCAGAACGCGCACCGGCAAGGCGATGTTCTTCAGCCTGAATTCGCCGAGATCGGTGAATTCGGCCGCCGTCTTGTCCTTCACATGGTGCCAGGTCGTCTCCGAAACGGCGAGACCGTCGCCCGGCGCGAATTCCTGGATTCTCGCGGCGATGTTGACGTCGTCGCCGTAGAGGCGGCCACCACGCACGATGACGTCGCCGGTGTTGATGCCGGCGCGAAACGGCATGCGCATATCGTCGGCAACCTCGGCGTTGAGGGCGACGATGCGGCCCTGGAAATCAAAGGCCGCGCGCAACGCCTCGATCGGATTGCCGAACTCGGCCATGATGCTGTCGCCGGCGTCGCCGAACGTGCGGCCGCCAAATGTGCCACAGCTGTCGGCGATGATGTCGCGCCGTTCCTCGAATGCCGCGACAGCAGACTCGTCGTCGATGCCCATCAGCCGGGAGAACCCGACGGCATCGATAGAAATGATTGTCGCCAGCTGACGGGTGTAGTTCCGTACAGCCATGTTCGAGCCCCCGCTCCCTTTCTGGTTCTGGTCCAGCACAGGCGACGACCCGTTCCTGAAACACTTCGCCGCGCGCTGAGAGATGAAGATTCCGGCGGGGTTGGCGCGCCATGCCACCCCGCCAGGACCAGAAGTCTAGCAGGGTCTTGGGCAAAGCTCTACCACCATCGGGTTGTCCAGCGCGGGCCGTGGCAGCACTCATGGTTGGCCGGCGGTTGGCGCAAATATTGGCGTGCCGTAGCTCTGAGCGCGGCGATCCAGGGCTTCACGGAACCTGCGCGACGTCAGCACTCGGAACAAACTGTGCTGCCTGCGAGTTTCCGGTGCGGTTCATACCAACGTGAAATGAGGGTAATCATGCGAAATCTTGTTCTGGCGACCGGCGTCGTCGTTCTTCTGGCCGGCTCGACGGCCTTTGCCGCGGATGACAGCCCACTGCCGCCGACGAATGCCCAGAAACTGTCGGCAATCATCGCCAAGGTCGAGCAGCGCGACGGCTTTCGCTATGTGAAGGAGGTCGACTGGGACAAGGACGGGTACACCGTCACCTATTACACCGCCGACAAGGCGAAAGTCGAAATCACCTTCGATCCCGTAACAGCCGAACCGAAATAGCGCTGATACCGCACCGCTTCGGCAATTCCGTCCGCCGCGTTTTTTGCCTACGATGGTGGCAGTTGTCGGACAACGGCGCGACCATGCTTTCTTCCAATCGAATTGCCAACTCGCTTGCGCTTGTCGTTGCACTGGCTGGCGCGGCGGTCTGCCTTGGTCCAGCGCGTGCCGACGGGCCATCCTTCGACTGCCGCAAAGCCAGCCTGCCGGTGGAAAAGGCGATCTGTGCCGACCCGCAACTGTCGGCAATTGATGCCTTGGTCGCCAAGGCCTTTACGGGTTTCGAGCCAGCCTTTGGCCGCGACAAGCGCAAGATCGCCCGTGCGCTCATCACTGACAGGAACGCCTGCGGGCAGGATGCCGCCTGCATCGTCAGCGCCCAGAACAATGCGCTGCAGACCTACGGCAATGCGCCGTCCTGGGTGCAGGATTACAACATCGCCCTGATCGGCAAGAAGGCGCTCGACACCGCAGCCCGCCATCCAGGCAGCCCCGACCAGCCCCTGCCCTCGTCGATCGGGCAATGCGCCTTCACCCACATCACGGCGCTGACTACGCGGCTTGGCGACGACCCGCTGGAAACGGCCAGTCCTGAAGCCGGCAGTGTGACGCGGTTCAGCAATGGCGGCGCCGGGGTTTCCTACGAGCGGGAGCCTGGCCTTGCCAGTTCGAAAGCCGGCGATCCTGTCGTCATGTGCCTGATATCGATCCCGAGGGATTGTCCGCAGGGCGACGAGCGCGGGCGGGTCTATTACGGCGTCGACCTCACGATAAAAGGCACATGGATTTTGCCGGATTCGCAACATCTATGCGGCGGCGCCTGAAGATTTGCCGCAAAGCACTGCTGGATGCACTCTTGCGCCGATCCGCCTTTGATGGCTGAGTGCGCGTAACAGTTGCAGGGCACGGGGGTGCATGGCCATGGTTAAGCATGTTTTGAAGCGCATCCTGATGATGCTTGCCGGCTATTTCGTTTCGGTGCTGATCGGATTGTTCGCGGTCGTGGCGATATATTGCGCACTCGCCGTATTGCCCAACGCGCCGGACTATTTCGGCGCCATGCAATTTTCGCCCATTGTCGTGCTGCTGTGGCCGCCGCTCGGCATGGTCGTCTATTTCTTGACGATCGTGCTGACCGGCCTGCAGACGCTGATCTTCGCGCTGCTCGCCGAATTCTTTGCCCTGCGCAATTTCCTGGTGCACATGCTGTTTGGCGCCGCTGCCGCTGCAGCCGGCTTTTTCCTGGTCTGGCCGGCCGCGGAAGAGGATGCCGGACGCTGGGCCGATATCGGCATCATCGCCGCCGCCGGCCTCGTAGCCGGTCTGGTCTATTGGCTGATCGCGGGCCGCGACGCCGGCTTCCGGCGTCCGCTCATCCAGCGCTGATCGCAGGAAACGGGCGACCGTCCATCGGCCAAAAATCTAATAAAACCAGAGAGACAAAGTGAGTTCCTCGTTCGTTGAACGAGGAACTCCGCTGGTTTCAGCTCGTCGGCGAGCGCACCGCTTCAGTCGCTTCCAGCGCCTGCATCAGCCGCGTGTCGCGGTCGTAGACATCGTTGAAATATTCGACTTTGCCGGACAGGTCCGGCCAGGCAGTGAAGTAGGAGACATAGACGGGAATCGTGCGTGTCACGTCTTCGCTGGCATGGCCGTGCTTGAGCTTTTCGGCGATGTCGTCGACCGAGACGCCGAGCACCGCCGCCGCCATCCCACGTGGATCCTGAAGGCGAATACAGCCATGGCTGAGCGCCCGCATATCGCGCTGGAAGAAGGATTTTTGCGGCGTGTCGTGCATGTAGATGGCGTGCTTGTTGGGGAACAGGATCTTCAGTTCGCCCAGCGCATTGGCTTCGCTCGGCTGCTGGCGCACGCTGTAGGGAATGTTGGCGCCGTAGGCGCCCCAATTGACCGAGGAAGAGGGAACCCGCCTGCCGCGCGAGTCGGTCACCTCGTAGCCGGCACGGTCGAGATAGCCCGGATCGCCACGCAGCCTTGGCAGCATCTCGTTGACGATGATCGACTGCGGCACGCCCCAATAGGGATGGAAATCGACCTGCTTGATCTCCTTGAAGAAGAAGGCGGTCTGGTTGGTGGTCCGGCCGATGACGACGCGGGTCTTCAGCTTCTCCTCGCCATTGTCGATATAGCTGGCGGTGAAGGCGGGCTGGTTGATGAACACCCGCGGGCTGCCGAGATCGGACGGCATCCAGCGCAATTCTTCCAGCGCGACCTGCACCTTCTGCAGCCTGTCGGCCTTGGACGTGCCGGCGAGCGAGGCGACGGTGCGCGGGCCGATGACCCCATCGCCCTTCATGCCGGCCTTCACCTGCACGGCCTTGATGATCGGAACCAGTTCGGGAACATAGACATCGCTGGTGCCGAGACGAGACAGGATCTCGCCATAGGCGCCGCCCATCTCGTCGTCGAGATTGCGCGCGATCAGCGTCAGCAGCTTCGGCAGTTCGGCGCTGGTCTCGCCGGGCTTCAGCAACAGCTTGGGATCGACGACGATTTCGTTTTCGGCGCTCGCCTGCAGCGATTCAAGTTCGACGCGCAGCGCCTGATATTCCGCGTTCTCCGGGTGCCGCGATTCGAGGTAGGTGCGCACTTCCTGGGTGTGGGCCAGCGTCTTGAGCGCGCCTTCCATGTCGACCGGCTTCGGCGGAAATTCATAGTAGCCGGTGATACGATTGGGATCGACGCGCCCGCTCTGGGCGTCACGGGCATAGCGCAGTACGCGCGCCGACAGCGCCATCTCGAAGCGGACGAGTTCCTTCAGATGGGCGTCGGCATCGACTGCCGATGCGTTGGCTGCCGGCACCTCGACCGTGTAGTCGGCCGACGTGAGACCATAGCTTGCGGCTTCGCCAAGCACCCGCACCGCATCCTGGGCGCGGGCATTGGGATTGCCCTCGTTCACCCAGATGAAATCAGGATTGGCAGAGTAATAGGCAATCAATGCCTTGGCGATATCGGGCTCGGCATAGAGTTCATAGTCACTAAGGCCTGCAGCGGCTTCGCGGAAGGCAGTGCTGGTCGCCGACGGCACAAAGGCGGCGTCTTCAGCTGTTGCCACCTGGGGAGGTGCTGCCACCAACGCGGCAAAGTCGACGCGCACCAGCCGGTCGGCCTTGTAGGTGTAGTAGGACGGGCTGCTGATCCTGGTGCCGCCGCCGCCCGATACGGCGGGCTTCGGCTTGCGCTTTGGCGGCGGCGGGAATTCGCCTTGCGGCCTGTGCTTGACGCCACCGCCGAACAGCATGTCGAACAGGCCCTGCGCGCTTGCCTGCGGCACACCGAAGGCCAGTGCTGCCGCCACTGCAAGCGGCATCACGGTGGCTTTATTTCCGAGGAATTTCATTAATCACCCGCTCCGGCTGCAAGCCGGCTCCCGTTCCGCGCCGCTAGACGATCTTGCCAACCGCATGGCGGATGTAAGGCGCTACTATACCGATTCATACCGATTTCGTTAAGCTTCCATAAATTTCCGCAGGCCTGTTGCAGAACGGTTTCACAACATCGTGACGTCTGGAGCGGCGTTGCCGCTCCAGACCGGTCAAAGCGGCTGCTGCTTCAGGCGTTGGCGCCACCGTCGATGGTGAGCGCGGCGCCGGTGACGAAGTGCCCTTCCGGACCGGCGAGCCAGGCAACCATGCCGGCGATCTCGTCAGCCTTGCCGAAGCGGGGCGTCGCCATCTTCCGCCGCTGGTGTTCGGCATGCGGGCCTTCGGCCGGGTTCATGTCGGTGTCGGTCGAACCGGGATGAACGACGTTGGCGGTGATGCCGCGCGGACCGAGGTCTCGCGCCAGCGCCTTGGTCAGGCCGACCAGCGCAGCCTTGCTGGTCGAATAGGCGCTGAGGCTGGTGTCGGTGACGCGCTCGGCCAGATTGCTGCCGATCGAAATGATGCGGCCGCCCTCGCCCATGTGAGCCGCTGCCGCCTTCGAGGCCACGAACGGCGCTCTCAGATTGACCTCAATGGTCTCGTCAAAGTCGGCCAGCGACATCTGTTCGATGGGCGCCGCGCGCCAGATGCCGGCGCTGTTGACCAGGATGTCGAGCCGGCCGAAGGCATTCACCGCCTCGGTGACCGAATTTTCGATGGCGGCAGCGTCGCGATTGTCGGCTTGGATGGAGATCGCGCGACCACCTGCCGCTATAATCTCGGCGACGACAGCTTGGGCCGGCGCCGCACTGTTGACATAGGTGATGGCGACGTCGGCGCCATCGGCCGCGAGCCGCTTCGCAATCGCAGCACCAATGCCGCGGCTGCCGCCGGTGACGAGTGCTGCCTTGCCGTTCAATCCGTTCGCTGACATGTCATGCTCCTTTTATGTAACGATCGATACATAAATCTGGCAACCTTGCCTCGCGACGTCAAGTGAATTATGTATCGGTCAACACAGAAAAGATCGTCATGCCGGAAAGAGGCCGTCCCCGCACCTTCGATCGAACCGCCGCCTTGCGGCAGGCGATGGAGCTGTTCTGGGCCAAAGGCTATGAGGGCACCTCGATCGCCGACCTGACCGCCGCGATGGGGATCAGCTCGCCCAGCCTCTATGCCGCCTTCGGCAGCAAGGAGGCGCTGTTTCTGGAAGCGACCGAGTATTACACCCGCAACGAAGGCACCGAGATCTGGAGCGCGCTGGACGAAGCGCCGACGGTATGCCAGGCGATCGAGAATTTCCTGCGCCAGACGGCAAAAGCGTACTCTCAGGACGACCGCCCGCAGGGCTGTCTTATCGCGCTGGGCGCACTGCACCAGGATTCAAGCAGCGGCGCGATCTGCGATGATTTGCGCCGCCGCCGCGCCGAAAACCACACCCTCTTGCTGAGACGGCTGGAACGCGGTGTGGCGGAAGGCGAATTGCCGGCGGGCTTCGACAGCAACGCGGCGGCGACCTTCTATGCGACGGTCCAGCACGGCATGTCGATCCAGGCCCGCGACGGCGCCTCGTGCGAAGCGCTGATGGCCACAGTGGCCGGAGCGATGGCGGCGTGGCAGGGGCTGGTCGGAACAGCGTGACAAAGCGCGGAGCTTGTGCTGGAAATCCAGTCGGCGGCGAAATGCGCCGGGAGGGATCATCCGTGAAAAAAGGGTATCGCGAGTTGCTCGACGAGGCCAATGCCGATATCGAGGTGGTCTCGCCCGAGGAAGCGGCCGGGCTGCTCGACGACGAGGACACCATCTTCGTCGACCTGCGCGATCCACGCGAGATCGAGCGGGACGGCCAGATCCCCGGCGCCAAACATGCCACTCGCGGCATGCTGGAATTCTGGATCGATCCCGAAAGCCCTTACCACAAGCCGTTCTTTGCCTCGGGCAAAAGCTTCGTCTTCTTTTGCGACGGCGGCTGGCGCTCGGCGCTGGCCACCAAGACGGCGCAGGATATGGGGCTGTCGCCGGTCAAGCACATCCTTGGCGGCTATACCGCCTGGAAGGCGGCCGGATTGCCCGTCGAGCCGGGCGGCAAGAAGAACGGTTAGCTCACCGCTCCGGCGTTGTCGGAGTCGACAATACACCCATTGGAATCAATGCAGTATCAGCTCGCACTCGTTTTTGACAAAAGTCACAGCGCGTTCGACAACACCTTTGTCGGCGAGAATGCGACGGTGGCCGAGCCCATCGGCCCAGTGCAGCCGCACATGGCTGCCGGCGCCGGCATAACGTGTGGCATGATCGGCGGGGACTTCGCGGTCGTCCGGCGCGTGGATGACCAGCGTCGGCACCGGCGCCTCAGCCAACTGGCGGTCGCCGGTGAATTCATGCAGCGGCCGGCCCGACAACCTTTTCACCTGATCGGCCATGGAAACCTGCGAACGCGGACCGACATTGAGCATGCGGCTGAAGTCGGCGAAGATCGCCGGCAGGGAACTTGGCGCGGCGACCAGCACCAGCCGCTCGGCCGCGACGGGCTGGATACCCTTGATCGAACCGGCAATGGCATTGGCGGCGACGGCGCCACCGAAGGAATGGCCGACGATCGCCTTGAACGGACCGAACCATTCGCCGGCGACCCTGACCGCCTCGACCGCATTGACCATATTGAGATGACGGCCCAGCGACTGGCCATGGCCCGGCAGGTCGAGCGAGGCGACCCGGTAGCCCGCATCGCGAAAGCCTTCGATCAGCGCCCGCATATATTCCGTGCGCGAACGCCAGCCATGGACCACCAGCACCGTGCCGGCGGACGCCCTGCCCGGCTCGGGCCGGAATTCGTGCACCATGACGCAGCCGGCCTTGGTCGGCAGCCGATGATGGCGCGCCTCGGCCATGAAGCCGGCGGCGCGGTCGACCGCACGCCGTTCACCGTCGCTGAGCGCCTTGACGCTGGGCGTGCGGCAGAACAGTTCGAAGGCGGCGCGCCCGCTCAGGCGGGGCGCCACATGCTCGGCGGCGCGGAACACGCCCCGGATGACCTTCAGTCCAAATGATGCCATAGTGGCGATCCATCCATTCCGTTCAAGCATGAACATAATAGTTCAAACATGAACATTAAACAAGAGCTGCCCTGGGACAACCCGCGCTTTCGCAACTGGGTCGCGGTGGCGCGCGCCTGCCATGTGCTGGAGCGTACGCTGGCGGTAAAGCTGGCGCCGCTGGATCTCAAGCCGGCGCAGCTCGACGTGCTGATGAACCTCTATCGCCATCCCGGCATGTCGCAGCACGATCTCGCCCGCAAACTGCTGGTCGGCCGCTCCAACATCACCATGCTGTTGCCGCAGCTCGAGGCGCGCGGCCTGCTGCGCCGCGAAGGCGACGAGAAGGACAAGCGCGTGCTGCGGCTGACGCTTACCGAGGCCGGCACGGAGCTCCTGATGAAAGCGCTGAACGTGCATATGGCGCTGATCGAAAAGGCGATGAGCCAGTCGACAGCGGAACAGTGCGACATGATCGGTGAACAGATGCGCAAGATCTATGACGTACTGAAGGATACCTGAGCCGTTCGATCCACGCGCCTCCCACCTCACCACATCGTCTTCTTCGCCCGCTCCGGCCATTCCTTGTCGTAAGTACCGGCATCGATATTCTTGCGGCTGGTGACTTCCAGGATTGTTCCGGGTGTCGGCAGCGATTTCGGGTCGACGTGCTTTGCCGGATTCCACAGCTCCGAGCGAACGATGGCGCGGGCGCACTGGAAATAGACCGAATCGACATCGACCACGGTGACCGAGCGCGCCGGCTTGCCTTCGACGGCGAAGGAGGCGCAAAGCGCGGCGTCGGTGGTGATGCGGGCGCGGCCGTTGACGCGCAGCGTCGTGCCCGAACCCGGCACAAGAAACAGCAGCCCGACGCGTGGATCGCGGATGATGTTCTTAAGCGAATCGGCGCGGTTGTTGCCGCGTCGGTCCGGCATCATCAGCGTTCTCGGGTCATGCATGCGCACAAAGCCGGCGAGATCGCCGCGCGGCGAGCAGTCCAGCCCTTCCGGCCCGCTCGTCGCCAGAGCGACAAAAGGCGAGGCTTCGATGAAGGCGGCATATTCGGGAATGACGTGGTCGAGTTCCTTGACCGTCGACGCTTCGCCGGGCAGGCCGTAGAGGGCTTCGAGCTGTTCGACCGTGGTGATGTCAGACATTTTCCCGTCTCCGAACCTTTGCCAGCGTTATCCCCAGTCAATGACGTTTTGCGGACAGTGCCGACTAGGAGTCGCGGCTCAGTCCCTTCTCCTGGAGCTCGGCGAGATAGGCATTCCAGCGCGCGTCCCTTTCGTGGCCGAGCGTGTGCAGGTAATTCCAGGTGAAGATGCCGGTGTCGTGAAAATCGTCGAAGGTGATGCGCACGGCGTAGTTGCCGACCGGCTCGATCTTCAGGATAGCAACGTTACGCTTGCCGGGAACCGTCACCCGCTGGTCCGGCGAATGGCCCTGCACCTCGGCCGAGGGCGAAGCGACGCGCAGCAATTCGGCCGGCAGTTCGAACGGCCGATGATCGGGAAAGGTGACGGACAGCAGTTTTCTGTCCTTCGAGACCCTGAGTTCCTTCGGCGCCGTCATTGTTCTGCATCCCGCATCAATCCGCCCTTCCCTACGCTGCTTCGCGCGAGCGGAAAAGGCCATTTGGACCCGGCCGACATCGGATGTCGGCCAGGGAATGTCACCAAAGATCGAGAGCGGCTATCTTGAATGGCGGGTTGGATCGTATCACATAGCCGTATATAACGGCACCACTCGCAGCATTGGAAACGCTTGAACGCATGGACATGATCGATCCCTTCGGTCGCACGATCAGCTACTTGCGCGTGTCGGTCACCGACCGCTGCGATTTCCGCTGCACCTATTGCATGGCCGAGGACATGGCGTTCCTGCCCAAGAAGGACCTGCTGTCGCTCGAGGAACTCGACCGGCTCTGCACCGTCTTCATCGAAAAGGGCGTGCGCAAACTGCGCCTCACCGGCGGCGAGCCGCTGGTGCGCAAGAACATCATGCATCTGGTGCGCCAGTTGTCGCGGCACTTGAAGAGCGGCGCGCTGGAAGAGTTGACGCTGACCACCAATGGCTCGCAGCTGTCGCGCTTTGCCGCTGAGCTTGCCGATTGCGGTGTCGAGCGCATCAATGTCTCGCTCGACACGCTCGATGCCGACAAGTTCCACGCCATCACCCGCTGGGGCCATCTAGACAAGGTCATGCAAGGCATCGATGCCGCGCAGGCGGCGGGGCTGAAGGTGAAGCTCAACGCCGTTGCGCTGAAGGACTTCAACGACGTCGAGCTGCCGGAGATGATGCGCTGGGCGCATGGCCGCGGCATGGACTTGACCGTCATCGAGACCATGCCGATGGGCGAGATCGACGCCGACCGCACCGACCAGTATCTGCCGCTATCGCTGCTGCGCGCTTCGCTCGAGCGCCAGTTCACGCTGAGCGACATCCCCTACAAGACCGGCGGTCCGGCCCGCTACGTCCATGTCGCAGAGACCGGCGGCAGGCTGGGCTTCATCACGCCGATGACGCATAATTTCTGCGAAAGCTGCAACCGCGTGCGGCTGACCTGCACCGGCACGCTCTATATGTGCCTGGGCCAGGAGGATGCCGCCGACCTGCGCGCACCGTTGCGTACCTCGGAAGGCAACGAACTGGTCGCTGCTGCCATCGACGAAGCGATCGGCCGCAAGCCGAAAGGCCATGATTTCATCATCGACCGCCGCACCAGCCGCCCGTCGGTGTCGAGACATATGAGCGTCACCGGCGGCTGATTTTCTCCGCGATTTGGTGCAAGGAATGTCTCCCATTGTCGGCTGGAGACATCGAATGAAGCGTCTTTCCATTGGATTGGCAGTTGCACTGATCGCGGCAGGCAGCGCCAATGCAGCGCCGTTCACCTACACCAATGCGCGCTTCGGCACGGTCTGCACCTTTCCCGACGACATCTTCACCGATCGCCAGCCCGAGCCGTACAATGGCGACGGACAGCAGTGGCTCAGCGCCGACGGCGCCAGCCTGATCTGCTCCGGTATTTTCAACGTCAGTGACGACACCCCAAAGAGCTTCGTCGCCGAGGAGAAGGCAATCAAGGAAGCGGGCTACCAGATCAGCTACAGCAAGACCGGCAAGAACTGGGCGGTGCTGTCGGGACTGAAGGATGGCAAGATTTTTTACGAACGGCGCCTGTTCGGCAAGGACGGCGTCATCCGCACCGTGCGGATCGACTATCCGCCGGCCGTTAAAGCGAAATACGATCCGCTGGTCGGCGCCATTGCCGGCAGCCTCAAAGGACCGTGAGCTTTTCGGACACACACCAGAAAAAGTCTCATGCGCATATAGCTGGCGGATTTACCGCAAGCGCGTTCGAGCCTAGATTCCTGGACATAGCGGCTCGTCGCTCGGTTTGGGGGAATACGACATGCGCACATTCTTACTTTCTCTTGCAATGCTTGGGTTTGCCGCCGCGCCGGCAGCAGCACAGTCCATCGGTGGCAGCTACACCGTCGCGGGCACCAATTTCGACGGCTCGAAATATGGCGGCGAAGCCACCATCACGCTGACCAGCGAGACCACCTGTACCATCCATTGGGAGACCGGCGGATCATCGTCGGACGGCATCTGCATGCGCAACGACGATGCCTTTTCCGCCGGCTATGTCATGGGCAAGGAAATCGGTCTCGTCGTCTACAAGGTAGAGGATGACGGCTCGCTGCACGGCCTGTGGACCATCGCCGGCAAGAACGGCAGCGGCACCGAGGTGCTGACGCCGAAATGAGCCTGCTGGTCATCCAGCCAGCCCTCTCAGGGATTTCTATTGGCCACGGGTGAAAATCCTTGGCCTATTTCTTTGACGTTGCTGTCTTGCCGCCGGCTGCTACAGGCTTGAGCGGTTCACCGTTTCGCCGAAACGTCGAACCGCTTTATTCTTTGTTTTCACGCAATTCCGGACGGAAAACCGTTTCACACTTTTCCTGGAATTGCTCTTGCAAAACCGGTAACGCCCTTGCCTCTTTCCCCAAACATTCGCGGCGCGCTGTGCATGATGGTGGCCATGATCGGCTTCACCCTCAACGACGCCATTACCAAGTTCTCGTCGGAATCGATGAACATGGCGCAAGTCATGCTGGTGCGGGGCGCCTTTGCGTCGCTGCTGGTCGGCCTGCTCGCCTGGCAGCAAGGTGCGCTCGCACGGCCGGGCTCGATGCTGCAGCCGCTGGTGGCGCTTCGCGTGGTCGCCGAGGCCGGCGCCACCGTCGCCTTCCTTGTCGCATTGGCGCATCTGCCGATCGCCAATGTCTCCGCGGTGCTGCAGGCGCTGCCGCTGGCGGTGACGATGGGGGCGGCACTCGTATTCAGCGAAGCGGTCGGCTGGCGGCGCTGGCTGGCGATCGCCGTCGGCTTCGGCGGCGTGCTGATCATCGTGCGGCCAGGCTTCGAAGGCTTCAGCGTCTATTCGCTGTACGCACTCGTCAGCGTCGCCTGTTGCGCAGTACGTGACCTCGCCACCAAGCGCATCCCGAGGGCTATCCCGACCTTGCTGGTGTCGACGGCAACGGCAATCGCCATGACCATCGTTGGCGCCGTGCTGCTGTCGCCGATGGGTGGCTGGACGCCGATGTCCGGCAAAGGCACGGCACTGTTGGCATTGGCGGCGGTGCTGGTGCTGATCGGCTACCAGTTCATCATCATGGCAATGCGGGCCGGCGACATCTCCTTCATTGCGCCATTCCGCTACACCGCCCTCTTTTGGTCGATGCTGCTTGGCCTCATCATCTTCGGCGATGTTCCCGACCTGCCGATGATCTTCGGCTCCGCCATCATCATCGGCTCCGGCCTCTACGCGCTCTATCGCGAGCGGGTCGCCGGCCGGCAAAAACCCGCAGCCGAAAGCGCTGGACCCGACATGGCGCCGGACGGCATATAGTTTGGCCATGAGCCAAGACATTGCAGGAATTATCCTCGCCGGAGGCCTATCACGGCGCATGGGCGGCGGCGACAAGACTTTGCTGGGGCTTGGCGGGCGTCCGCTTCTCGACCATGTCGTTGCCCGCCTGGCGCCGCAGGTCGGATCGCTGGCGGTCAGCGCCAATGGTGACCCGGCGCGCTTCGCCGCGGCCGGTCTTCCGGTTCTCGCCGATACGGTCGAAGGCTATGCCGGACCTCTTGCCGGAATCCTCACCGGCCTCGAATGGGCGGCAGCGAATACCGCTTTCAAGGCATTGGCGACGGCCGCCGGCGACACGCCGTTCCTGCCGGTGGATCTGGTGGCAAAGCTGGCCGCTGCCGCGACCAGTCGGCCGGGCTCGATGGCGGTTGCCAGTTCCGGCGGCCGGCAGCATCCGACCTTCGCGCTGTGGCCGCTCGGGCTGCGTGAGGCCTTGCGTCATTTCCTGATCGACGAGGACAACAGGCGCGTCTCCGCCTTCATCGAGCGGCACGACTGTGTCGAAGTGGAATTTCCGTTGCTGGCCCACGGCAGTGACGAGATCGACCCGTTCTTCAACATCAACACACCGCACGACCTTGCGGTGGCCGAGCGTCTGTTGCAGAGCATCGGCCCATGAACATCTTCGGCATCACCGGCTGGAAGAATTCCGGCAAGACCACACTGACCGAGAAGCTGGTCACAGAGCTCGTCCGGCGCGGCTGGACGGTGTCGACGGTCAAACACGCCCATCATGAGTTCGACATCGACAAGCCTGGCGCCGACAGCTTTCGCCACCGCCAGGCGGGCGCCACCGAAGTCGCGGTGGTGTCGGGCAAACGCTGGGCGCTGATGCATGAATTGCGCGGTGAGGACGAGCCGACGCTGGAGACGGTCCTGTCGCGGTTGGCCCCGTGCGACATCGTGCTGGTCGAAGGCTACAAGCGCGAGGCGCACAAAAAGATCGAGACCCGGCGGCGGGAGGCCAAGGACCGCTCGCCGCTGTCGGCCAACGACGGACATATCGTGGCGATTGCCGCCGACTTCGCGGTTACCGGCGAAAGCCTGCCTGTGTTCGATCTCGACGACTCGGGAGGGATAGCCGACTTCATCGAGCGCATGACCGGCCTCAAACCTTGAGGCCCCTGCCCTCGCCCGGGTCAGCCGCCCTCTTCAGCCGTTGCATTGTCTAAGCGCGTCGCGCCTGAACGGCCTCATGCGACGCGCTTCAGGTTGTTTTATTTATGCATGTCGTCGTCCCAAAACCGCTGCGCACTTTTGGGCGACATGCATTAACCCGGCGTCGGCATTGGCTGGACCCGCAAATCCCGCAAGCAACGGTTTTACAGTTGCTTTTCTCCCGAAAACAGTGGGAGTATCGCGCCAGCGGGCGGTCAAAAGCACCGCCCCACAGAGCCGTTCCGGAACGACGGCCGGGAGCCATAAAGAGAGGACTATCATGCGTATTGCACTGCGTATCGCGCTCGCCGCATCGGCTGCGCTGCTGACGCTCGGCGTCGCCCAGGCTCAGGAAACGACCCTGAGAATCGGCACCGAAGGCGCGTACCCCCCATTCAACAACCTGACCTCCGACGGCCAGCTCGTGGGCTTCGACATCGACATCGCCAAGGCGCTCTGCGACGAGATGAAGGTCAAGTGCACCTTCGTCGCCCAGGATTGGGACGGCATCATTCCGGCCCTGCAGGCCGGCAAGTTCGACGCCATCGTCGCCTCGATGTCGATCACGCCGGAGCGCGCCGAGAAGGTCGACTTCACCCACAAATACTACAACACGCCGTCGGCGATCGCGGTACCCAAGGATTCGACCCTCAAGGGCGTGACCAAGGAAGACCTGGCCGGCAAGACCATCGGCGTCGCAACCACCACGACGCATTTCAATTATGCCTCGAAAACCTATACGGACAGCACGGTCAAGGGCTATCCGAGCAGCCCCGAAGAGCAGGCCGATCTCGCCAATGGCCGTCTCGACGCGATCGAGGACGATATCGTCGTGTTGCAACAGTTCCTGGATTCGCCTGATGGCGCCTGCTGCAAGATTCTCGGCCAGCCTTCGCCGCAGCCGGTCGATATCTTTGGACCGGGCGCCGGCATCGCCGTGCGCAAGGGCGAGACGGATCTGGTCAACAAGTTGAACAGCGCCATCGACGCAATCCGCGCCAACGGAAAGTACAAGGAAATCAACGACAAGTACTTCAAGTTCGACGTCTTCGGCGCCGAGTCCTGATCGTCTGAAACAAGGCGGCAGGGGAAGTTTCCTGCTGCCGCCTTGGCCTGACAGAAGTGGAGACAAGACCCGTCAATGCCAAGCCAGAACATATGGATACTTCTCACTTGGGGACCCGATGGCTGGATTGACGATATTGCCTATGGCGCACTGGTCACCATTGCGCTCGCGCTGGCGACACTGCCGATCGGCCTGACGATCGGCTTTTTCGTCGCCTGGGCAAAACAATCCGAAGAGCCGTCGCTTCGCGTGGCCGCCAACATCTACACCACGGTGTTTCGCGGACTGCCGGAACTGGTGACGCTTTTCCTGTTCTTCTTCGGCATGCCGATCCTCTTGCAGTATGTCATCCGTCTGTTCAGGCCGGAAGCGACGGTCGATGTCGACAGCTTCCTCGCCGGCATGATCGTGCTGTCGCTGATCTTTTCGTCGTATTCCAGCGAAGTCTTCCTGTCGGCCTTTCGCGCCATTCCGAAGGGCCAGTATGAGGGCGGCTATGCGATCGGGCTGTCGAAATGGCAGACGATGCGCAAGGTGATCCTGCCGCAGCTGCTGCGCATCGCCTTCCCCGGCCTCGAAAATTGCTGGCTGAGTCTGCTCAAGGACACGGCCCTGGTGTCGGTCGTCAACCTGGCTGAAACCTTGCGCAACGCCGGCGTGGCGGCCCGTGTCACCAAACATTCCTTCCTGTTCTACAGCGTCGCGGCGATGGTGTTCCTTATCCTCGCCATCCTGTCGTCGATCGCCACCGGCTTCATCCTGCGCTCGCTCGGGCGGAGGGAGGCACGATGAGCGTCGTAACGCGCGCCGCCGTCGACATCGAGAAGCCACCACCACGGGCGCGGGGCTGGCCGCGGGCCCGTGTCGTCGGCTACGGACTGGTCGGCTTCTGGATCCTGTTCGGCATCGGCATCGCCGTCTATCTGGTTTACGCCTGGAATGGCGAATTCTTCGCCAGATACGCGCCGGCCTATCTACAGGGCTTGGGAACCACGCTTGCGCTGGTGGCCATCTCGATGGTGCTCGGTGCGCTCTTTTCGCTGCCCGTCACCTATGCCCGCATGTCGAAGAACCGCTATCTGTCCGTCCTGGCTTATTGCTATGTCTATTTCTTCCGCGGCACGCCGCTGCTGGTCCAGGTCTATCTCGTCTATTACGGCCTAGGCTCATTCCGGGTGCAGCTCGAATCCGTCGGACTGTGGTGGTTCTTCCGCGACGCCTTCAATTGCGGTGTGTTTGCCTTCGCGCTCAACACCGCCGCCTACCAGGCCGAAATCCTGCGCGGCGCCATCGAGAGCGTGCCGAGAGGCCAATGGGAGGGCGCTGCTTCGCTCGGCCTGCACAAATTGCAGACGCTGCGCAAGGTCATCCTGCCGCAGGCGTTTATCGTCGCGCTCCGGCCCTATGGCAATGAACTCGTCCTGATGATCAAGGCCTCCGCCATCGTTGCCATCATCACCGTCTATGATTTGATGGGCAACGCGAAGCTCGCCTACGCCAAGTCCTTCGACTTCCAGGCCTATGTCTGGGTCGCCATCGTCTATCTGGTGATGGTCGAGATTTTGCGCCACGGCGTCGAATGGATCGAGCGACGGATCACCATTCATCTGATCCGCTGAGCGGTCGGCTGTACCAGTAGATCGGCTTCCACGCGTCTTGACGAATTGTGTGCAGTGCCTAGAGCTTGCGCTGACAATTTCGCTTTCATCTGAAGGGCAAACCCATGGCATCTGTGGCATTTCTCGGTCTTGGCGTGATGGGCTATCCCATGGCCGGGCACCTCAGGAACAAAGGCGGCCACGACGTCACCGTCTACAACCGCACCGCGGCGAAGGCGGAACAATGGGTGGCCCAGCATGGCGGCAAGTCTGCCGCGACGCCGGCGGACGCCGCAGAGGGCCAGGATTTCGTCTTCTCCTGCGTCGGCAATGACGACGATCTGCGCTCGGTGACGACCGGGGCCGATGGCGCCTTCGCCGCGATGAAAAAAGGCTCCGTCTTCATCGACAACACCACCGCTTCGGCCGAAGTCGCGCGCGAACTGGCCGACGCCGCTGAAAAAGCCGGCTTTTCCTTTCTCGATGCCCCGGTCTCCGGCGGCCAGGCGGGCGCTGAAAACGGCATGCTGACGGTGATGGTCGGCGGCGAGCAGGCTGCCTTCGACAAGGCCAGGCCGGTCATCGACGCCTTTGCCCGCATGGTCGGGCTGATGGGTCCGTCGGGCGCCGGCCAGCTCACGAAGATGATCAATCAGATCACCATTGCCGGGCTGGTTCAGGGACTGGCCGAAGGCATCCACTTCGGCAAGAAGGCCGGGCTCGACATCGAGAAGGTCATCGAGGTGATTTCCAAGGGCGCTGCCGGGTCCTGGCAGATGGAGAACCGCCACAAGACGATGAATGCCGGTAAATATGATTTCGGCTTTGCCGTCGACTGGATGCGCAAGGATCTCGGCATCTGCCTCGATGAAGCCGACCGCAATGGCGCCAGACTGCCGGTGACCGCCCTTGTCGACCAGTTCTACAAGGATGTGCAGGCGATGGGCGGCAAGCGCTGGGACACCTCGTCCTTGCTGGCACGCCTGGAAAAATAGGCGTTCGCAATGGCCGAGCTTTCGCCCCAATCGAGCGCCGATGAGATCGTCGCCCATTTGCGCTCGATCGGCTTGGAGGACAATCGCCGCGGTATGCTGCGCTACGGCATCAAGATCGAGCGCGCGCTCGGCATCTCGCATGGCATGCAGCGGCAGATCGCCAAAAAGATCAAGCGCAACCACGAGCGTGCTTTCGAGCTTTGGCAGACCGGCATCATGGAGGCGCAGTTCATCGCTTCCGTCACGGTCGACCCGAAGCGCTTCTCAGCCGCGGATGCACGACAATGGGCCGCGGCCTTCGATTCCTGGGATATCGTCGACGGCGTCTCCGATCTCTTCGTCGACACGGACGCCTGGAAGGAGCTGATCGAAGAGTTCGCGGCGGACGAGCGCGAGTTTGTTCGACGCACGGCCTTTGCAATGATGGCGTGGTCCGTCGTGCACCGGAAGCAGGAGCCGGTGGCGACTTTCCTCGGCTTCCTGCCGATCATCGAAGCGCATGCCACCGACAGCCGCAATTTCGTGAAGAAGGCGGTAAACTGGGCGCTTCGTTCGATCGGAAAGCGATCGTTGGAGATGCACGGCGCTGCCCTTGCCGTCGCCGAACGACTGGCCCAGTCGGCCGACAAGACGGCGCGCTGGATTGGCAAGGACGCCGTACGGGAACTCACCAATGCCAAGATCATCGAGCGGATCGCCGCCAGAAAAGGCTGACCTAGCCAACGTCCGGTTCACCGAGGTGACGCGGCAGACGCGCGCCGATTTCGAAGGCCTCTTCGAAGCGCAAGGCGGTCCGAAGTATTGCTGGTGCATGGCCTGGCGGCCCCTGCCCGGCCGCCGCGAGCATGTCCAGCACGCCGAGTTGAAACGGGCCATGATGGCGCTTGTCGAGGCCGGTACGCCGGTCGGAATCTTGGCCCAGATTGACGGCAAGACCGTCGGCTGGTGCTCGGTCGCGCCGCGCCAGACATATCGGAAGCTGACGTCGCAACAGGACGATGACGAGACCGGCATCTGGTCGATCGTCTGCTTCTATGTGCCAAGGGCGCTGCGCGGCGGCGGGCTGGCGGCAGCGCTGCTTGACGCTGCCATAGATCACGCCTTTGCCAAGGGCGCCGGCGTGATCGAGGCCTACCCGGTCGACGAGGCATCGCCGAGCTACCGTTTCATGGGGTTTCGCGACATGTTCATCGCTCGCGGGTTCCATGAGGTCGGCATGGCCGGCTGTCGCAGACATGTGATGCGGCTCGAGCGTTGACGCGATCGGCCGCGGCGTCTTTACTCCTGCACAAAGGAAGCGGCCGATGAGCAGTCCTCTCAAATCGACCTTAGCGCTTGCAGCCGCGTTGTTGGTGTTCACCGCTACCAACGCCTCAGGCCAAACCGCGCACATCTTCTGGAAAGATCTGCGTCCTGCGACGCAGGCGGTGGCCGAAGATGCCGGCCTGCCGATGATTGCGGCAAAACTGCCCGATCGTGGCGAGACATTGTCGCTCAACCTGCAGGACAAGACGGTACAATTAGCCGGCTATGCATTGCCGGTCGACCGTGATGGCGATCTCGTCTACCAGTTCCTGCTGGTGCCGTGGACAGGCGCTTGCAGCCACATGCCGACGCCGCCGCCCAACCAGATCGTGCTGGTGACGCCGGCCCGTCCCTACAAGATGTCGCAGGCCTATGAGTCGGTTGCCGTGACCGGCGCCTTGCGGCCCGGCTTGGAGAAGAGCCAGTTGTTCATTCTCGACGGCGTCAGCATCATCCAGTCCGGCTACACCCTACGCAAAGCCGATGTGGTGGCAGTCGACACGGTGCCGGACACGATCACGCTGCCGGTCAACTCGCCCTGGAGTTTCCTCAACAAAAATAAAAACTAAGCGCCGCCTGCTTGTGCAGCGTCACCACCCAGTCACGGACAACCGCGCTCAGGCCGCGTTGGCGCCGGATTCCTTGTCCAGCAGCATGTAGTCGAGCGGCATTTCGGTGGTGTACTTGATCTGCTCCATGGCGAAGGACGACGACACGTCGCGGATCTCGATCTTGGCGATCAGCCGCTTGTAGAAGGCGTCATAGGCGGCGATGTCGGGCACCACGACGCGCAGGAGATAGTCGACGTCGCCGCTCATGCGGTAGAATTCGACCACTTCGGGAAATTCCTGGATGACTTCCGAGAAACGCCGCAGCCATTCATGGCTGTGCGAATTGGTGCGGATCGACACGAAGACGGTGACGCGCACATTGACCTTTTCGTGGTCGAGGATGGCGACGCGCCGCTTGATGACGCCCTCTTCCTCCAGCTTCTGGATGCGGCGCCAGCACGGCGTCGTCGACAGGCCGACTTTCTTGGCGACATCGGCAACCGCGAGCGTCGCGTCCTCCTGCAGGAGGCGGAGAATTTTTCTGTCGAGGCGATCCATTAAGGTGCTCCTGGTGCAGGCCGCGTTCCCTCGGGCGCGACGCGCTTTGGGAATAGATTGGCTATACTCCCTCTTATTTCGACCTTTCACAAGAAAGAAATTCTGCCGGATGGCACAAAAGCGAGTGATATCTTGCTTAAAGTCTAATCTATGCGATAGCGGATTTCCGATCTCAGAAACGGCAGCAAATCCATTTCAAACCATGGATTCTGCTTCAGCCATCCTGAGTTGCGCCACGACGGGTGTGGCAGCGGCAGCACTTTCAGGCTGGCCGGCGCATCCCAGATGGTGCGCCAGTCCTTCACGGTTTCGGTCAGCGACGGCCGGCGCGTGGCGCCCATATGCCAGGATTGCGCGTAGGAGCCGATTGTCAAAACGAGGTCGATCTGCGGCATCAGCGCCATCAGCGGCGCGCGCCAGGCCAGCGCGCATTCTCGGCGCGGCGGCAGGTCGCCGCCCTTTGCGTCCTGGCCGGGGAAGCAGAACCCCATCGGCACGATGGCGAATTTATCCGTGTCGTAGAATTCCTCGCTGGTTACGCCCAGCCAGCTTCGCAGCCGGTCGCCGGACGGGTCGGTGAACGGCATGCCGGACGAATGCACCTTTGTGCCTGGCGCCTGGCCGGCGAGCAGGATGCGGGCGCTGGATGATGGCAGCAGCACCGGGCGCGGCTCGTGCGGCAGTGGCCTGCCGACCGGAGTGTCGACGCAGATGCGGCAGGCGCGGACCTTTGCCGTCAAGCGTTCGAGTTCCGCCTCCATCAGGCGGAAGCGCTCGGACGGCTGGAGACGGCGCTGTACCAGCGCAGCACGTTTGTGCACTCGTCCGGCACTTTGATGCGCGCTGGTTTCATGAAATCCATGGCGATCATGCCGGTGATATCGGCGATCGAATAGGCGTCACCGGCGGCGAATTCGCGGTTTGCCAGTTCGGGGTCGAGCAGTTTCAGGAATTCGACCGCTTTCGCCTTGTTGGCCTCGCCCCATTCGGGGATCTGCGGAATTTCCCATTCCTTCATCGCCGGATGGATGTGGCGAAAAGCCTGGGCGACGCAGCTGAGCAGATTGAACTCCATGCGCCTTGCCACATCTCGACCTTGGCCTTGCCGAGCGCGCCTTGCCCGAACAGCGCCGGTTCGGGATGCAGTTCCTCGAAATAGCGGCAGATGGCGACGGATTCGGTGAGGATGGTGCCGTCGTCGAGCTCCAGCACCGGCAGCCGCTGCAGCGGGTTGCGCGACCTGACCGGCTCCTGCTTGTGCCCCATCGCACCCATATCGACCGGCACCAGTGGCACTGCGATGCCCTTCTCGGCCAGGAAAACCCGCACGCGCCGCGGATTGGGGGCGCGGCCGCCATCGAACAGTTTCATGCTTTCCTCCCGATATGGTCCTTCAACTATAGTGCTCGTCACCAGACGCGAAACATCTCTCGCAAGGCGTCACCGACCGAAGCCAGCGTGCCGTGCTTTCTTTCGAGCGGGCCGCCGTGGTGGCTTTCGCGCCAGTCTTGCGGCTCATCGAACGTGCCGGCCCAGATGCCAACCTTGCCGGCGCGGGCAATGGCCTGCTCGGTGTCGAAATCGCCATAGGCAATTGCCCAGCCGGCCTCAACCTGGGCCCGGTTGAGATCCTTTCCACCGGCCTTGCAATCGCCGAGCAGGCGGCCGTAGCGCTCGCGCTGCCAGCCGCTGCAGGTCACCGGATTTCCTGATATCAGCCGCACCAGCGCCTGGCGCGCCAGCCTGCCGCAGGCGTAGTCTGCGCCATCCCTACGGCAGATCTGCTGGTATTCCGGAGCGTCGATGCCGCGCATGCGGATACGTTCGGTGCCAAGAGTGAGTGAATCGCCATCGTTGACGATCGCCACCCCTTCCGCCTTGCGCGTCTCGAAACGGTCAAGGCGTGCGGCGAGCAGGATCAGCAGGCCGAGCAGAATGACCGTCAGCGCGTAATCCAGCAGCTTGCGCCACAGGCTTCGCGGCGGCGGCGGATAGTATCGCCGGCGCGGCCTTGGCGACCACGAACGGCTCATATGGCAAACAGTCTCTTAATCATTCGAACGTAGCTTAACGAATTGAGATCGCTGCGCGCATAAATCGAAGTTTCCATGCCTCTGCTACGCTCGAACACAGCGGATAAATTCATTGTGGACCGCCGGAAACCGCACCGCAACAGCGATGTGGCGCGCGCGGTGCGCAAGACGCGCGACCGTCTTTCGCAGCAGGTCGGCAATCTCGACTTCGACCGCGAGCTGCTGAAGCTGCATGCCGGGACCATGGTGCGCGGCGCAGCCGTCATCCCACTGCTGGTGTTGGCGGTCGCGGCGGCCGGGCTGCTGGCCGGTGTGGACAAACAGATCAGCGTCTGGGCGCTGTTCACCCTGATCTGCTATTCGATCGTCGCCTTCATGGCGCGGCGCGTCGGCCGCACCGAAGCTGCCGAGCTCAACCCTGTTCGCACCCGCAGGGAATTCCTGATCGGCCATTCGCTGTGCGGCCTCGGCTGGGCGTGGTTCGCCTGGCTCGGCTGCGCCACCTGCCAGATCGACCAGTTCCAGGTGGCCAAGGCGGTGGTGCTGCTGCTGGTCATGGCGGCGACCGCTATCATGGCGTCGTCCTTGCGCGGCTCGCTGATTGCCACCTTCGTCGTTCCGGTGGCGGTCTATGCCTATGCCGAGACGAAATTTTGGGTGCCGGTCGGGACGATCATGGTCGCCCTGCTGGTCGCGGCATTGCCGTTCTTTGCCTATATCGCGCGCCATCTCAACCGCTCGTCGCTGATACTTCTGTCCTTCCGCTCCGAAAAGGATGCGCTGCTCGCCGAGGTGGAGACCGCGAAATCGATGTCGGACGAAGCTCGTCGGCGGGCCGAAGACGCCAATCTGGCGAAGTCGCGCTTCCTTGCTTCTATGAGCCATGAGCTCAGGACGCCCCTCAACGCCATTCTCGGTTTTTCCGAGGTGATGGCCAATGAGGTGCTCGGGCCGATGAGCAACCCGACCTATCGCGACTACGCCCGCGACGTGCACGATTCCGGCCAGCATCTGCTCGACCTGATCAACGAAATCCTCGATCTGTCGCGCATCGAGGCCGGCCGCTATCAGCTCAACGAAGAGCCGGTGATGCTGCTCAACATCGCCGAAGATTGCTGCCACATGATGGAATTG
This sequence comes from Mesorhizobium sp. M0001, assembly GCF_040324255.1. Lineage (NCBI taxonomy): Bacteria > Pseudomonadati > Pseudomonadota > Alphaproteobacteria > Hyphomicrobiales > Phyllobacteriaceae > Mesorhizobium > Mesorhizobium sp. M0001. The sequence continues at coordinate 361,972 of NZ_JAMYVS010000004.1, read as the reverse complement.
AAGGCGCGCAACAAGGACATCCGCATCGTCCAGGATTTCGAAAGTGCCCTGCCGCGGCTGTTCGCCGACGAGCGCGCGGTGCGGCAGATAACGCTCAACCTCCTGTCCAACGCCATCAAATTCACCGCCACCGGCGGCGAAGTTCGCGTGCGCGTCGGCTGGACGGCGGGCGGCGGCCAGTACATTTCGGTCAAGGATAACGGGCCGGGCATACCGGAAGACGAAATCCCGATCGTGCTGTCCGCCTTCGGCCAGGGCTCGATCGCCATCAAGAGCGCCGAACAGGGCACCGGGCTCGGACTGCCGATCGTGCAGGGCCTGCTTGCCATGCATGGCGGCGAATTCGAACTTCAGTCGAAATTGCGCGAAGGCACCGAGGCAATCGCCATTTTCCCGCTCGCCCGAGTGATGGAGGAACTGCCGGCGCTGCCAACCAAGACCGTGGCGGCGGCCCGCCGACGTTGACAGCTTGTTCTAGGCTTTGACCGCCGCCGCCATGCCCGAACTGGTAAGCGCCGCCGCCTTGACCAGACCGGCGGCAAGGGCGGCCCCTACCCCTTCGCCGTGGCTGATGCCGAGATCGAACAGCGGCCTGAGGCCGAGCCGCTCGGCGGCAAGCCTTTGGCCGGGTTCGGGCGACTGGCTGGCCAGCAGGCAATGGTCGAGCGCACCCGGGTTGGCGGCATGCAGCACGGCAGCGGCAGCGGTCGCGGCGAAGCCGTCGAGCAGCACCGGGATTTTTTGCATCCGGGCGGCGAGGATGGCGCCGGCAATGGCCGCAAATTCGCGGCCACCGACCCGGCGCAGTGCTTCCAACGGGTCCTTCAGAGCCGCACCATGGAAGGCGACGGCTTTATCGACTACATCAGCCTTGCGCGCCTGCATGGCCGCGTCCGCGCCCGAGGCGGGGCCGACCCAGTCGGCGCCGCTGCCACCGAACAGGACGGCGCACAAGGCCGCCGCAACGGTGGAGTTGCCGACGCCGAGATCGCCAAGGCAAATCAGATCGGCGCCACCGGCGATGGCTTCCATGCCGAAGGCCATGGTGGCGGCGCAGCCGCGTTCGTCGAGGGCGGCGTCCTCGGTGATGTCGGCGGTCGCAATGTGCAGCGCCAGATCGAACACCTTGAGGCCAAGATTGTTGGCGACGCAAATCTGGTTGATTGCCGCACCGCCGGCGGCGCACAGCTCAACGGCGTTTGCGGTCGCAGCGACAGGGCGCGGCGAGATGCCGTGGCGGGTCACGCCATGGTTGCCGGCGAAGATCGCCACCAGGGGCCGGTTCACCGCCGGCGGGGCGCGCCCGCTCCAGGCAGCAAGCCAGGCGGCGATGTCCTCGATGCGGCCAAGCGAGGCTTTCGGCTTGTCGGCCTTGGAAAATAGGGTGCGCACCCTGTTTTCCGCGACTGTATCGGCAGGCGGCAGGCTCGCCAGCAGATTGCGAAAGTCGTCGAAGGGCAGCGCGCTGGTCATGTCGGTCCTGATCATTCCCTGTGGTTGATCAGCGGCATAACCGCCTTGCCCGGCCGGCACAACTCCCCTCGACATTGGCGCGAAAGCGGTTGCCCGCGCCGCATTCCGAAGGGCTTGCATTGGCTTTGCCGTTGCACCATGTGGAGATGGAGCGAGGGATTCCGGACGGAACCTTCAAGAGAAAGTCATGACGGCCATCGAATCCCCGTGCATCCTGGTCTGTTCGATCGACATGAAAACCGGCTTCTGCTTCGGCTGTGGCCGCACGCGCGATGAAATCGGCGCCTGGATGGGGATGACGCCGGAGGTACGCCGCAGCGTCATGGCCGAGTTGCCGGCCCGATTGGAAACGGTCGAGCGCCGGCCGCGCCGGGAAACACGCCGCAGCCGCATGGCGCGCGAGCGCGACGTCCTCTCTTGAAACGGCAGGTCCAATGAACCGACTGTTCTGGATCGTGATGGCGGCAATCGGCCTCGGGCTGGTGCTGCTGATGATCAACAACGACGCCGGCAGCACGTTCGGCATCGAGAATTACGATTTCAGCCGTCTGGTCTGGCTGGGGGCGATCGGCTTGCTGGTCAGCGCCGGCCTTGTCCGGTCCGGCAGGCCGCTCGGCGTCATGGCCCGCAATCTCGGCACGTGGGCCCTGATCGTGCTGGCGCTCGTCGCCGGCTACCAGTACCGCTACGAGTTGCAGGATTTCGCCAGCCGGGTGACGGCGGGCCTCGTTCCCGGCAGCCCGCTGGCGCTCGGCGTCGAGGACGGCCATGCCACCGTGACCCTGGACAAGGCCGACAGCGGCCATTTCGAGGCCCGCATCACGATCAACGGCGCGCCGATCCGCACCGTCGTCGATACCGGCGCGACCAGTACAGTGCTCACCGCCGAAGACGCGCAGGCGGCCGGCTTCAATCCGGCCGCGCTGAGCTTCACCGTCCCGGTCTCGACCGCCAATGGCATGGCGCGCGCCGCTTCGGTGCGCACCGACGAACTGGCGATCGGCGGCATCGTGCGCAAGAACATGCAGGTGATGGTCGCCGCGCCCGGCGCGCTCAGCCAGAGCCTGCTCGGCATGAACTTCATCGGTTCCCTGTCGGGTTTCGACGTGCGCGGCGACCGGATGATTCTGCGCGACTGAACTGCTTAAGCGGCCTTTTCAACACGGTCGAAATTGACGGCAGCGAACGCTGCCTTCAGCACATCCGGTCCGGCGCCGGGTTTCGTCGCGTCGGTGGACAGTATCTGCCGGAAGCGGCGCGCGCCCGGCAGGCCGTGGAACAGCCCGACCATGTGGCGGGTGACGTGGCCGAGCCGCCCGCCCTGCTCGATATGCCGCGCGGCGTAGTCGGCCATCGTGTCGATCAGCGCGGCAAAATCGTAGGCGCCGGCCTTGTCGCCGTAGAATGCCGCGTCGACGCCGGCCAGGATGCCTGGCGTGTGGTAGGCGGCGCGGCCAAGCATGGCGCCATCGACATGATCGAGGTGGCGAGCCGCCTCTTCGAGCGATTGAACGCCTCCATTGATGCCAATGAATTTGTTCGATTTTCTAGCCTTGAGGCGATAGACCCTGTCATAGTCGAGCGGCGGGATGTCGCGATTTTCCTTCGGGCTCAGACCCTCCAGCCAAGCCTTGCGCGCATGCACCCACAGCGCGTCGGCGCCGGCCGCGAAAACGCCGTCGGCCAGCGCGTCGAGCGCGGGCTCCGGATCCTGCTCGTCGACGCCGATGCGGCATTTGACCGTCACCGGGATTTTCACCGCCGCCTTCATCGCCGCCACACAATCGGCGACGAGGTCAGGCACTTTCATCAGGCAGGCGCCGAACGTGCCGGACTGGACGCGGTCGGACGGACAGCCGACATTGAGATTGATCTCGTCGTAACCGAAGCCCTCGCCGATGCGCGCCGCCTCGGCCAGCTTTTGCGGATCGGAGCCGCCGAGCTGCAGTGCCACCGGATGTTCGGTCTCGTCAAAACCAAGCAGCCGCTCGCGCGCACCATGGATGACAGCGTCCGCCACCACCATTTCGGTGTAGAGCAGCGCACGCTGCGTCAACTGGCGGTGGAAGAACCGGCAATGCCGGTCGGTCCAGTCCATCATGGGTGCAATAGCCAGTCTATGATCTTGATTTTTCAGCATTTTTTCTTTAACATCAAATCGTTAGAGCAGCCCGAGTGCACGCGAATTTACGCCAGAATACGACCCTTTTCGCCACGTTTCGATCTCTCAGTGCACACGGAGCGCACACGAGAAAATGGCCACCTACACAAAACTCTCGTCCGGTTCATGGCGTGTCCAAGTCCGTCGCAAGGGTCGCTACGTTAGCGAGACCTTTCTGCGCCGAGACGACGCCAGGCGCTGGGCAACCTAAACCGAGCGCCAAGTCGATCGCGGTGAGACGCCGACCAAGTCCGTATAGCGCGCCTGAAAACTTTCGGCGAACCCATCGACCTTCATATCGACGACATGTGCGATGTAGGCAAGTCCCCTCGCCGCTCCAAGGCCGCAGCCCTCGATATGCTCCAAACATCTGGGGAAGTGCAGCATCGCCACCCTCGATCGCGAACGGCTCGTTCGCTTCGGTCGTGATCGAGCCGCCCAGGGTGCCGGACGATGAGTCTCGGTATCGACATCACCTAGGGAAAGTCGTTGAGCGTCGTTCCTGGATGATCTGCCTGGTCGTGATCGCGACAGCCGCTGGCGAGAGCCGCCAAACTCGCATGAGATTGTCTGAAGCGGAGGACCATCCATGGAAGGACCCATTTCGACCTATTTTGCATCGATTGAACCCGTGGCCCCCGACGTTTTCTGGACCGCTTGCTGCATCCGGCGCGGCATTTCAAACATCCCCACGACGTTTTGGCCGACGTTGCCCTGGACGCTCAGGAGAAGCGCGCCATTCTTTCGTCATGGGCATCGGATGCCTGCGCCGTAGAATCCGTGCCAGCGCTTCGCATGCTGCCGGGAGCGGGTGAACCGGTCAGCTTCGACACGATCATGGATGCGTTGCAACAGTTGGATCAATCGGATGAGCGTGCCGGTCCTGACTGCAGTGACAGCGCGGCAGTGGCCGCGTTCGTACCATTCGTCGATCGGATTTAAGGGCGACGTAGTTGTCTTGCACCATGGACCCGTCGGCGAGTGACCCCGCCGGCGGGATGGGTGTGGCATCGGTGCGTTCCCCCAGATTGCCGATGAAAATTTTCCTATTCTTGCTCTTGAAGGTGCAAGTCGCGATTCTAAATTGATGGTCGCCGGCAGCCTAATGGGGCCGGCAATACCAGGAGGCGGCAAGGCTCTTGGCGCCTTCTGTTGTCCATGTTGCTCAAAGGAGAATGTGGCTATGAAGACAAACCTCGATTTTACCCCTCTATACCGGTCCAGCATCGGCTTCGACCGCATGGTCGACATGCTTGAAAGTGCGAGCCGTGTGGCCTCGTTCGACAACTGGCCGCCCTACGATATCGCCAAGGTTGATGATGATCAGTATCGCATCACGATGGCGGTCGCCGGTTTCTCGCAGGACCAGCTGACCGTCACCCACCAGCCCAACATGCTGGTTGTGAGCGGGTCGCAATCCGGCGATGAGAACGGCCGGTATCTGTACCGCGGCATCAACGGGCGCGCTTTCGAGCGTCGGTTCGAACTGGCCGATCATGTCAAAGTCGAGGGCGCCAGCCTTGAGAACGGGCTGCTGAGCATCGATCTCAAGCGCGAGGTTCCCGAGGAGATGAAACCGCGCAAGATCGAAATCTCCAGCGGGGCTCCCATGCCGAAGATCGAGGCGCCCAAGGTCGAGACCGACAAGCTGGCCGCCTGAGCAATCCACCATGAAGGCTTTCGCTTGAGCCGGGCGTCCCGCCCGACTCAGAGACCTCCAAAAGGAGAAAGACAATGAGCGTACGTGACTTGATCCCATGGGGCCGGGGCAACGGAAACTCGGCGCCCAGTCTCTTCCCCGACGGAGATCGAGACCCCTTCGTCTCCCTCCACCGGGAGGTAAACCGGCTGTTCGATGACGCCTTCCGCAGCTTTGGCGCCAGACTGCCGGCCTTCGGTCCCTCTTTCGCCGCCAGTTGGCCGAGTGTCGAAATCTCCGACACGGACAAGGAAGTCCGCGTCACGGCGGAAATACCTGGCCTGGACGAGAGCGACATAGAAGTCCTGCTGGAAAATGGGGCGCTCAAGCTTAAAGGCGAGAAGCGTTCCGAGACCGAGGACAAGGACCGGCAGTTCTCCGAGCGCTTCTACGGTCGCTTCGAGCGCCTCATTCCGCTCGGCTACGAGGTCGAAGAAGACAAGGTCAACGCCACCTTCAAGAACGGGGTGCTGACCGTGACGTTGCCCAAGACCGAGCGGGCGCAGGCGAAGGCCAAGCGGATCGCAATCAACGGGAAGAACTGACGGATGCAGTATGGGTGGCGGCCCTTACGGCCGCTGCCCGTGCGACCCTTCATAACGGGAGGGACAGGCAATGGAGACAGTTCAAAGCAGCGACAACATCAGGAACCCAACCAAGACGTCCGTCCGGCCGGACAATGACAATCGGCCTCGTCTAGACGGGCCGGCTTTGTCAATGGGACGGTCAGTGTTTCCGGAGGGCGCAGTGGCGCGGATCTACCAGCCCTGCCGCTCGGCCATGACCTCGGCAAAGCCCCACAGGGACTGGCGATTGGTCTTCGAACGCCGCACAGCCCCGTTCATCGAGCCGCTGATGGGCTATACCGGTGGCCGGGACACCCTGACCCAGGTTGAACTGAACTTTCCGACGCTGGAAGCGGCGATCCGTTATGCCGAGCGTCAAGGCCTCAATTACGTGGTGCAGGCGGCACCTCCTGCTTCCCCGGCCAAGATCAGGAGACAACATGTATCGGAGGAAAAACAGGCCTTTTCCGACCTGGTTTGGCAGCGGCTGCAGTTGGCTTGGCTCCAGGCAAGTCACGGCTATGGCGCCGGTGCACAGACAGCGCACATACAGACGGCGCTTTCGGAGCCCGAGACATTCTACGCCTCTCCGATGGAGGTCGTGGACGACCCGGTGCTCGCACCCGACGAGAAACGCGCCGTGCTCAAGAACTGGGCCTGGAACGAGTATCTGATCGACCTGGCCACAGCCGAAGGCATGCCGGAAAATGCACGCCCGTCGCGATTGGACGAGGTCGAACTCGCCTTGCTGGCCTTGGAAGTCCGAAACCGGGGCTTCCAGACCAGGACCAGCCCGGTGCACTCCCGGATAGCCGCATGATAAGGCAAGAAGGAACCCACGGATCGTCTTCGACGCCCAACGGACCATCCTGAACCTCTTCCCGCTTGCGGTCGCGGCAGCGGGCGGGCGCGCGCCGACAACTTTCCCAATGCGTGGGCGCCCGATTGCGCCTCGGCAGAACTCGGCCCAGTTGTTAGGATCGCGCTGATATGGACTCCAATGAATTGGCGACAGCGGTTCCTATGTATCAATCCTTCAACGGCTCCGCCCATCCCCTGGCACCGAAAGAGATCGCGATCGCTGCCGTCCCCGAAGACGAGCGTGTCTGGGTCCCACAGGCGGAGGGCGTGTGGTTCCGACCACTTATGCTCAACACAATGCAGGGGCAGTGGTGCAATCTGCTCCGCGTACGCCGGGCCGGGATATTAAGCCGTCATCTGCATCCGGCCCCCGTGCATGGATATGTGATCAAGGGGCGTTGGCACTATCTTGAACACGACTGGGTGGCAGAGACGGGATCTTACGTTTTCGAGCCGCCCGGTGAAATCCACACGCTCACGGTTCCAAGCGACGTGCCCGAGATGATCACCTTCTTCAACATTTCCGGCTGCATGGTTTACCTGGACAAGGATAACAAGCAGATTGGTTTCGAGGACGTTTTCACCAAGATCGACATGTGCAGAAATCACTATGCGAGCGTGGGTCTCGGTGACGATTTCGTCGATCAATTCGTGCGGTAGACATCCGCCCGTTTGCCTTCCGCTGCGGTGAGTTCGCGGTCCGCCACAGAGGCGAAACGAGGAGATCTTGGTGACCGACTCCATATGGGCCATGCCCTTCTTCGCGGGCAAGACCGTCGTCATTACCGGAGGCACGACAGGTATCGGAAACGGCATCGCCATGGCGTTCGCCGAGGCCGGGGCAATTGTCCACGCGACGGGGGCCACGGCCGCCGAGGTAGCGGCCGCTCGTGCATACGGCACCGCCGTCTCGTATTCAGTACTCGACGTCCGGGACATGACTGCGGTCGAAGGATATTCCAGTCAGTTCACATCCGTTGCAGCGCTCGTAAATTGCGCAGGGGTAAACCTGCGCGCCGCCGAATTCACTGTCCAGGGTTTCGAAACGGTGGTCGATATCAATCTCACCGGCTCCATGCGGAGTGCGAGCGCGTTCCGAGGGGCACTCTCGAACGGGGGCGCCATCGTCAACATCGCCTCGATGTTCGCGTTTTTCGGCGCGGCTCATGCCCCGGCTTACGCCGCATCCAAGGGCGCCATCGTGCAACTTACCAAGTCGCTCGCCATCGCCTATGCCGGGGATGGCATCCGCGTAAACGCATTGGCGCCTGGCTGGATCGAGACCGCCATGACCGCCGCGCCACGGGCCGATCCAGTTCGCAACGCGGAATTGATGAAACGCACTCCGATGGGTCGCTGGGGTACGCCGGGCGACCTGACCGGCCCCGCCTTGTTCTTGTGTTCTCCGCTCGCGGGGTTCATCACTGGGGCAATTCTGCCGGTTGACGGTGGCTATCTCATTGCGTGAGGCGTTGGCTATGCTGCGCGACCGATCTCCAAGCCTGTGTCGTCGAGATCAAGATCGAACGCGACCAATCGACCATGCCTGACCGCAATTGCCGCCACCAACTCCGCAAGCTCGCCATCCGTATGCTCGCAAAAAGCTGCCTGTTTCCTGACAATCGTGACCGCATCCCGGGTCGATACGACAGAGAACGGCCTCCGGGATCTCACGAATGATTCCGCAACCTCGGCGACGGATGAAGCTCGGTCAAAATTATCTTGCATACTTGCACCTCTGTACGACGCTAGCCCAAGCTCGGCCCGCGCAAATTGTTCCCATTGGCCTAATGCAGCCAGTTAGCATCCGGCTTGGGCTCCTTTGTGTGCGAAGGCCGGGAGCAACGCGACATGGCCGTCGCCGTCTGCCTTAGACAGTCGGCTGGACGCATTCGTCTCCGAATACGAACACGGGGCCGGACGCCTAAAAACGAGGAGGATCAGATGTGTCTAAGCCGCTCGCCAAAGTTTCCGATCCTCGGATCACCGCAGTTCCCGCGCAACAAGTCGCCGGGAGGACTGTTTGCTCGCGTTAATTGCGGTCGACCGACTCTGGCTCATTCGCCGCCTCGCCAGTTGGCTCCGGTCAGCCGGCCTCGTCCGTCTCCGTCATCGCTGGCCGGCGGACGATCCAATCCACCAAACCGGCTTCGGTCTGCTCGCAGGCCACGAATTCGCGCACCAGACTTCGCGCCAGCTCGCGCCATTGACACTCGGGCACGTTCATCTCCGCGATCAGATCTCGGCATGCAGCGCGTATGATGTCGGCATCGAAGGCTGACACGGCGACAGGACCACGGTCTGCATTCTTTGCTCGAGCAGTGTCGTCGCCCTGACGTTCGCGAAAGCGCCTCAGCACCTCGCGCGATGCGGCGATCGCTTGTCGGGTTTGACTCATAGCCTCGTAAAATCCAACTTCGCGGACCAGTGAGCGGTGCCGCGATAGAATGAAGTCCTCCATAACCGCATGCGCAGTGTCCGTACGCGTTGCAACCATCGCCGCCTCCCTGCAGGCGCACCCAATGCTTGCAGCTTCTGCCGGTGTTCGGGCGGCCGCCTGCATTTGTCGTGTCGCTGCTATGATCGCGTGAGTTAAAGCCGGTGAAGCGTCCCTGCAATTACAAATGTAAGTGTGGCATCCGATAAGCGGTATGCCCGCTGGCTGCGGCGGCGGCGAATTCGTTCTTCAGACGGTCGAAGTCTTCCTGTCGAAGGGCTCTCCGCGTTGCCGGAACGAGGAATCAGGATCCGGACAAAATGCATGCGGCCGTGCCGCCGTTCAGGGGGCGCTATTGGCGAAAATCCGCCAATTTGCGCCAGTCGAAGACAACGCCCACTCCAGGCTCGTCGGGTGCTATCGCCAAACCATCCTGAAGCCTAAGCGGCTCGGTGGTGTAAAGGTCAATATCGAAACTATGCGCCTCCACCCAGCCGGCATTTGTCTGACCTGCAACGAGGCTGACATGAAGTTCCTGCATCCCGTGACTGCAGACCGGAATGCCAGCCTTGCGTGAGAGCGCTGCCACGCGCAACCAGCCCGTGACCCCGCCGCAGTTGGAGGCGTCGGGTTGGATGTAGGCGAGATTCGACCAAGCGAAGGCATGCTCGAACTCCTCGATGACATGCAGGTTTTCTCCCATTGCCAGGGGCATTCCGGTCGCCTTGGCAATGCTGGCGTAACCCTCATAGTCGTCGGGTATGATGGGCTCCTCGAACCACAGCAGATCGTAGGCGGCGAATGCTCTCGCTGCCTCGATCGCTCGCGGGACGTCGAGCGCGTAGTTGGCGTCAACCATAAAGGTGATGTGATGTCCTATGCGCTCGCGAACTGCTTTCACCCGGGCCACATCCTCGGCCAGGTCGTCCTTGCCGACCTTGATCTTCACCCCGGTGAAGCCGGCATTGAGATAGGAATCGATGCTGGCCAAAAGCTGATCGAGGGTAAAGTTTAGGTCGATGCCGCCGCGATAGGCCTTGGCACTCTTCCCGGCCCCGCCCGCCATCTGCCAAAGCGGCAGGCCGCTACGCCGGCCCTTGAGGTCCCATAATGCGATGTCGACCGCCGAGATCGCGAAAGAAGCGATGCCGCCGCGCCCGACATAGTGGATGTGCCAGAGCATGCCGTCGTAGATCGTGTGGATTTGCGTTGCGTCGCGTGCCTTGAGGAACGGCGCGAGGTCGTGATCGATCATTGCCTTGATGGCATAGCCGCCCCTGCCGCCGGTGTAGGTGTAGCCTGTGCCCTCGGTGCCGTCGGCAAGCCTCAGCGTGACGGTGACCAGCTCGAAATGCGTGTGCGCGCCGTGCTTGGCATCGGTCATCACCTCACGCAGTGGGACCCGGAACAGCCGGGTCTCGACTTCCTTGATTTCGGTGCGGCTCATGCTGCGCTCCATTCAGGTTTTTTCATCGGACCATAATTGCACCGGCAGCGCTGACTGGCAACAATGTGGCTGATCTTTCAGCGGTTCTGAAGCCAGTCTGTCATTTTGGTCCTACAAAAGCATCAATCCGCTTGTGCTTTGGTCCGATTTACCTTCTAATAACAGAACCATCTGGGAGGAAAAGGCTTGCTGGATACGGAAGAGCGTCCTGAGATGCCCGCGGCTATTCTCGCCGCCCGCGCGGCCGACGCGATGGTGGCCGGCATAGAGGCCGACATCACGTCCGGAAGGCTTGGCGACGGCAGCTACCTGCCGGCCGAGCGCGAACTGATGATCGAGTATGGTGTCGGCCGGGGCGTTGTGCGTGAGGCGATTGCGCGCCTGGCCAGCCGCGGCCTGGTGGAAGCGCGTCCGCGGTTCCGGCCCGTGGCGCGTCGGCCTGGCCTAGATGCCGCGCTCGGCGCCCTCGACGGCATTGTAGGACATCTGCTGAGCGACCAGGCGGGCGTGAAGAACCTCTACGACATGCGCGTCTTCCTCGAGGCGTCGCTGGCGCGCAACGCCGCCATCCATGCCCGCAAGGATGACGTCACAGCCCTGAGGGCGGCGCTGGCGATGAACGAGGCGGCCATCCCGGATTCCGAGAAATTCTATGCGACGGACGTGGCGTTCCACGCAGCGCTCTATGACATCGCGCGCAACCCGGTGCTGCCTGTCGTGCACAAGGCATTTACCGCATGGCTGTCGCCGCATTGGATGCGCATGCCACGGTCGCCCGAGCGCAACCGCGTGAATTTCCTCAGCCATCGTGAAATCTGCACGGCCATCCTTGAGCGAGATCCTGAGGGCGCCGAGCGGGCGCTGCTCAACCACCTCTCGGCGGCCTGGGAGTATGTCCGCGGAACATTCGAAAGCCGTGAGGCGCCGGAAGCATGACGCAGTCCTACGACCATATCGTGGTGGGCGGCGGAGCAGCCGGCTGCGTCGCGGCGGCAAGGCTTGTCAAAGCGGGACGGCGAACCCTGCTGCTGGAGGCCGGCCATTCCCATCATCACCCCTTGCTCGACATGCCGCCCGGCATCTTCAAGATGATCAACGGCTCGAAATTCATGCGCTATCACCGCACCGAGCCGCAGGCCCATCTCGACGGGCGCGTCCATGAAATCTCGCAAGGCAACGTGCTGGGCGGCGGCACCTCGGTCAACGCCCAGGTCTACATGCGAGGCCGCTCGGCCGATTATGAGGAGTGGGACGAGCTGCTGCGCGGCAACAATGCCGGCGTACGCTGGAACTGGCAGGCGGTGCTGCCGCATTTCACCGGCATGGAGGGAAACAACCGCCTCGGCGGCGAACTGCATGGAAGCGAAGGTCCGCTGCTGGTCTCGGATCCAGGCCACATCGATGATGTTTCCCGTTGGTTCGTCCAGGCCGTCCAAGGCCTTGGATTGCCGTACAACCATGACTTCAACGGACCGTCGCAGCGCGGGGTCGGCTTCTACCAGTTCATGAACCGGCGGGGAAAGCGAAGCAGCGCCGCCTATGCCTTCATCGAGCCGCTGACGAATGATCCCAAGCTGACGCTGAAACTCAATTGCACAGTCAGCCGGCTGCTGATCGAGAACGGTCGGGTCACCGGCGTCGTCTATTCGGATGCGTCGGGCGCCGAGCATACCGTCCATGCAGATGCCGACGTGATCGTCTCGTCCGGTGCCCTCGTCTCGCCGAAACTGCTCATGCTGTCCGGCATCGGCCCCGCCGAGGCGCTTGCCGGGCACGGCATTTCCTGCGTCGCCGACCTGCCCGGGGTCGGCGAAAACCTGATCGACCATCCGGAGGTGCCGATCATCGCCACCGCAAACGGCCCATACGGCTATTTCAGGCAGGGCCAAGGCTGGAGGATGATCAGGAACGGCCTGCATTTCAAGCTCTTCGGCACCGGCACGATCCTGTCAGCGGGGGTGGAGGCCGGAGCCTTCGTCAATCCGGCCGATCCGGAGGGCGAACCGACGATCCAGGCCTTCTGCGTGCCGCACGTCTATCTGGACCGCGATATCCTGACCTTGGTCGAGAACACCTATGGGCTTACCGTGACGACAGTGGTGGTGAAGCCAAAGTCGCGCGGTTTCGTAAGGCTGCGTTCGGCGGATCCGAAGGACATGCCGATCGTTTCGCCGAACCTGCTTAAACATCCCGACGACATGAGGGAAATGATCTCCGGCCAGCGTTATTTCCTGCAGGCTTTTCAGACCAAGCCACTCGCCGATCGGGTCAAGGCCATTGCCGTGCCAAGCCAGGATGATCTCAGCGACGAAGCCATGACAAAGCATTGCAAGCGCTTTGTGAAGACCAACTACCATCCGGCCGGGACATGCCGGATGGGCTCGGACAGCGACCGGATGGCGGTGCTGGACGCGGCGCTGCGCGTGCGCGGAATAGACAATCTGCGGGTTGCCGACATGTCGGCCTGCCCCAACATCAATGCCGGCAATACGGCGGCGCCCGCCATGATGCTGGGCGACCGCTGCGCCGACTTTATTTTGGAGGCGGCATAGCGCCGGATCCAGCTTGCCGACGGCGTCATCGCCGAAGCCGTCTGGGCCGATATCGTGAGGAAATTACACAGTCGCTGAAAGCGACAATAAAGGAGGAAAGAGCATGAGCATTACCCGTCGAAAACTACTGGTTGGCTCCGCCGCCGGCGCGGTCGCGCTGACACTCGGCTCACGCGCCTTCGCGGCGCTCCCGCCACTCGCCAAGAAGGACAAGTACAAGGTCGGTTTCGCCCAGACGGAAAGCAACAATCCGTGGCGCCTTGCCGAGACCAAGAGCATGCAGGACGAAGCCGCCAAGCTCGGCCATCAGCTGGTCTACACGGATGCCGCCGGTTCGTCGGCCAAGCAGGCCTCCGACGTGAACTCGATGATCGCGCAGGGCGTCGACGCAATCTTCCTGCCGCCCCGCGAAGACAAGCCCCTGGTGCCGGTCATTCTTGCCGCGCGCGATGCCGGCATACCGGTGTTTCTGGTCGACCGCGACGTTGATCACACCATGGCCAAGCCGGGCGAGGATTATGTCTGCTTCATCGGTTCGGATTTCATCGAGGAGGCGACCCGCGTCGGCGAATGGCTGGTCAAGAACGCCAATGGCAAGTCGAAAATCATCGAGCTGGAAGGCACGACCGGAGCCTCGGCCGCTACCGACCGCAAGAAAGGCTTCGACGATTTCATCGCCAAGCACTCGCAGTTCACCATCCTGGCATCGCAGTCCGGCGACTTCGCTCGTGACAAGGGCCGGCAGGTCGCCGAGACGCTGCTTCAGGCGCACCCTGATGCGGATATCATCTACGCGCACAATGATGAGATGGCGCTGGGCGCCATCGCCGCTTTGGAAGCAGCCGGCAAGACCCCGGGCAAGGATGTGCTGATCTTGTCGATCGACGGCGAGAAGGAAGGCGTCCAGGCGATCATTGACGGCAAGATCGGCGCTATCTGCGCTTGCAGCCCGCTGTTCGGGCCGAAGGCCTTCGCAACGATGGCCGACTATGCGGCCGGCAAGAAGATCCCGCCGTTCATCAAGAACGAGGATGCCTTCTTCGACGCCACGAACGCGAAGAAAGACTTCGATATTGCGTTCTGATATCCACTTTCTTTCCAGTTGCCCTACCCGCTTCGGCGGGTAGGGTTTGGGAGTTTGACGATGACCGCTCAGCCGGACCAAGCCGCGCTGCTCCTGGACATGCGTGACATCCAGAAGCGTTTTGCCGGCATCCCTGCCCTGGCCGATGCCTCGCTCCAGGTTCTTCCGGGCGAGATCCACGCACTCATCGGCCAGAACGGTGCGGGCAAATCGACGCTTATCAAGGTGCTCACCGGCTATTACCGCCGGGATGCGGGGCAGGTGCTGTTCGAACGGAAGCCGTTCGAAGTTGGGTCTCCGCATCAGGCGCAGGTCAGCGGCATCAGCACCATCTACCAGGAGATCAATCTCGTACCGCTGCGCTCGGTGACCGAGAACATCTGCCTTGGACGCGAGAAGCGCCGCCGCGGCCTGCTCGACTGGAGCGCGATGCATGCGGAAGCCGAGCGCCTGCTCAGCCGCTTCTCGATCGGCATCGACGTGCGCCGCCCGCTCAGCGATTTCAACACCGCCACGCAGCAGATGGTGGCGATCGCCCGCGCCATCGGCTTTTCCGCCCGCCTCGTGATCATGGATGAGCCGACCTCCTCGCTGGACGAGCGTGAAGTCTCGGTCTTGTTCAGCGTTATCCGTCAGCTCAAGGCCGACGGCGTCTCCGTTCTGTTCGTCAGCCACAAGCTCGACGAGTTGTATGAGGTCTGCGACCGGGTCACGATCATGCGTGACGGCCGCACGGTGCGAAGCGCGGCGATGAGCGACATCGGCAAGCTGGAGCTGGTCGCGGCCATGCTCGGCCGCGACGTCGCAGCCGTCGAAGGCCATGCGACCGCGTTCGGTGAACGCGATCGGTCGAGGATCGGTGATGTGCTGTTTACCGCGCAAGGGCTGGCGGCCGGCCAGTTGGTGCGTGACGTGAGCTTCGACCTGCGCCGCGGCGAGATCGCCGGCTTTGCCGGCTTGCTCGGCGCCGGCCGCACCGAAACAGCCCGCCTCGTATTCGGCGCCGACCGCCGGAGCGCAGGCGAGATGACGATGGAGGGCGCGTCCTACCATCCCGCACGTGCCGCTGATGCCATCGCCGCAGGGATGGGCTTCTGCACTGAGGACCGCAAGGCCGAGGGCATCGTGCCGGAAATGACCGTCGCGGAGAACATAACACTGGCACTGCTGCCGAAAATCAGCCGCAATGGCATCCTGAACGAGGCCCGGCAGAAGGAGATCGTCGAGCGCTTCATTCGTGAACTCGACATCAAATGCTCGGGGCCTAACCAGAAGGTCCGCGAGTTGTCGGGCGGCAACCAGCAAAAGGTGCTGCTTGCCCGCTGGCTGGCAATGAACCCGAAGCTGCTCATTCTCGATGAGCCGACGCGCGGCATCGATGTCGGGGCCAAGGCCGAGATCCAGCGCCTCATCCGCAAGCTTGCCGATGACGGGCTCGGCGTGCTGATGATCTCCTCGGAACTCGAGGAAGTGATGGAAGGAGCCGACCGCATATTCGTGCTGCGCGAAGGAGTGAGGGTGGCCGAACTGGAAGGCCAGGCAGCCAACGAGGAGGACGTGCTCGCGGCGATGGCGCATGGCGGCGCGGCGAAGGAGGCAGCGTGAGCGATCTGGCCACACCATCCGCAGCCAACGACGCTGGAAACCGCCGCTTTGATGTGTTCGGTTTCCTGGCGCGCTACGGCACGGTGATCGCGCTTGTGCTGCTGGTGGTCTTCAACCTTGCCTATACGCGCAATTTCGCGACGCTGCAGACACTCAACGTCAACCTAACCCAGGTCTGCACGATTGTGATCGTCGCGGTGGGGATGACCCTGGTGATCGCCACCGGCGGCATCGACCTGTCGGTTGGTTCGCTGATGGCGATCTCCGGCGCATTGGCGCCGATGATCTTCATGGGCACGATCTTCCCGGTCGGAAACATCTATCTGGCGGTAGCCGTCGCGATGGTTGCCTCGATCTTCGTCGCCGGCCTGTTCGGGTTGTTCAACGGCTGGTTGGTCTCGCGCTTCCGCATCCAACCGATCGTCGCAACGCTCGTGCTGTTCATCGCCGGGCGCGGGATCGCGCAGGTCATGACCAACGGCAATCTGCAGACCTTCCGCGTGCCGCAATTCCAGTGGATCGGACTTGCCCGCCCGCTCGGCATTCCCGCGCAGGTCATCATCATGGCCGTGCTGGTTGCGGCGGCCGCTTGGGCCCTTCACCGCACGGTGTTCGGGCGAAGCATCCTGGCTGTCGGCGGCAATGAAAAGGCCTCTGAACTGGCCGGCATCGCCGTATCGAGGATCAAGCTCGCCGTCTATGCGATCAGCGGCCTGTGCGCGGGGCTGGCCGGTCTCGTCGTCATTGCGATCAACTCCTCCAGCGACGCCAATCTCGTGGGGCTGGGCATGGAACTCGACGCCATCGCGGCGGTCGCGGTGGGCGGCACGCTGTTGAGTGGCGGAAAGGCCACAATCATCGGCACCCTGCTGGGCGCACTGACCATCCAGTTGGTGCGCTACACGCTGCTCGCCAATGGCGTGCCCGACGCCGCTGCGCTCGTCGTCAAGGCCGGCATCATCGCATTCGCCGTCTGGCTGCAGCAGCAACACCGGGTGTAATCCATGAACAGCGCCAGACTGGTTCGCATCATCGGCACTTACGGTGTCGTCATCGCGCTTGCAGCCCTCGTCCTGTTCGGATTCCTGCGCTACGACCGCTTCCTCGGCCTCTTCAACGTGATGAGCGTTCTGCGCTACAACTCGATGTTCGCGCTCGTCGCGCTCGGCATGTGCTTCGTGATCATGACCGGCGGCATAGACCTGTCCGTCGGCTCCGTCGCCGCCTTGGGCAGCGTCGCTTCCGCCCTGGCGAGCCCGCACGGCATCGCGGCAGGCCTTGCAGCGGGCGTTGGCGCCGGCCTGGCAGCCGGGCTGATCAACGCGCTCCTGGTTACGCGCGGAAACCTGATGCCATTCATCGCCACGCTTGCCACCATGCTGGCCGCAAGCGGCTCGGCGCTGCTTCTGGCCGGCAACCAGACCGTTTCGGTGTCTTATGATTCGGGTTTCACCGCCATCGGCCAAGGGAATTTCTGGATTTTCCCGATTCCGGCAGTCATCGCCCTGGTTGCCTATGCCGTCGGCTCAGTGGTCCTGAACTACACCAGCACGGGACGGACGGTGCTGGCCATCGGCGGTGGCGAGGATGCCTCGCGGCTGATGGGGCTGCGCACTGACCGCGTCAAATTTCTCGTCTATGTCGCAAGCGGGTGCCTGGCCGGGCTCGCCGGCGTCGTCCTCGCTTCTCAGTTCGGCGCAGGCCAGCCGATCGAGGGCGTCGGCTGGGAGCTGTTTGCCATCGCAGCCGTGGTCGTGGGCGGGACGCTGCTGACCGGCGGCTCGGGCTCGGTGTTGACCACGCTGGCCGGCGTGCTGTTGCTCGGGATCCTTTTCAACGTCCTGAACTTCGAAAACGGCATGGGTTGGATTTCGCTGTCAGCCTACTGGCAGTCGGTGATCCGCGGGCTGTTTTTGCTCGTCGTCGTCCTTCTCCAGGCACGGCTTACGGCAAGGCGCGAAACTGCCTGAGGATGGCGAGCGCCTTCGAGCACGATGGCGCTGCAGAATCAGTGCGCGTTGCGCACCCGGCCGATGAGCGCATCCCGCAGACTTTCTGCGGCGATGCTTCCCCGGTGCACCTGGGGTCCGACACCCTTGGAGCGGGATCCGCAAGCGGATCCTGGTGCAGTCACATGGCCGTCCTGGTCATTTCCCGGCGACCGCCACGAACACGGACTGCCCCTGCCTTTCCAGCCGAAACAGGATGGGCTTGCTCTGCCGGCGAGAGTTCGCCCATTCCTCGACGATATCCGAAGGCTCCGTCACGCGGCGATTGTTGGCCGATATGATGACATCGCCGGGCTGCAATCCGCTCCGGGCGGCAAGGCCATCGGGAACCACTTCCACGACGAAGACGCCGGTTGTTCCTGATTTGATGCCTAGCTGCTGACGCGCCTGATCCGGAATCGGGCTGAGGGATAGGCCGAGGCCTTCGGCCGCCGACTTCTTGTCGGGAACAGCGCCGGTCTTCACCTCCGCATCCTTGCGCTCACCGATGACAAGCGCGATCTCCTGGTCCTTTCCGCCGTTACTCCGTGTCAGAGTGGCCTTGCTGCCAGGCTTCTGGCTAGCCGTCGCAAGCGTGAGGTCATGGACACCCTCAATGCCCTTGCCGTTGAACCGGGTGATCACGTCACCCGGCTTCAAGCCGGCTTTCTCCGCCGGGCTGCCGGGCTCGACCGAAGCAACCAGCGCGCCCTTGTCATCTTTCATCCCGAGGGCCTCAGCCAGCGACGGCGTGATGTCCTGCAGGCGGACCCCGATGAAGCCACGCTCGATCCGGCCGGTTCTGATCAACTGGTCGGCGATGCTTTGGGCGGTGCGCGATGGCACCGCAAACCCGATCCCGATGCTGCCGCCGGACGGCGAGACGATGGCGGTGTTGACGCCGATCACCTCGCCACGTGCGTTGAACAGCGGACCGCCCGAGTTGCCTCGATTGATCGACGCGTCCGTCTGGAGAAAATCGTCATACGGCCCGGCTTGAATGTCTCGCGAGCGGGCCGAAAGAACGCCGACAGTGACAGTCCCTCCGAGCCCGAAGGGACTGCCGATCGCGATTGTCCATGCGCCCGGCTGCATTGCATCCGAGTCACCCCATTTGGTCGTGGTCATGTTGGGCCGCGGGTCGACCTTCAGCACCGCTATATCGGTGGCGGGGTCACGGCCGACCAATTGCGCCGGCGCCGTTTCCTTGTCGGAAAATACGACATGGATCTCTGTCGCATCGGCAACGACATGGTTGTTGGTGACGATGTAGCCGTCGGCACTGATCACAAATCCGGAGCCAAGCGCCTCCCTCACCTGCGGCTGAACGGGTCCGAGGCCCTGGCCGTCGAACGGACTTGTAAAGTCGCCCGCCGTCGTCTGGTCCTGGACAACCTCCCGGGTCGTGATCGCGACCACGGCCGGCAATTTCTGCTGGATGATCGCTGTGAAGTCGGTCGGGGTATCCTGGGCCAGGACAGGCGCCACGCCACTGGCCGAGAGCATCAGCGCAACCGCGATCAAGCGCGTTGCAAATCGTCTTTGCATATCGTGAGACATTGCTGGACCTCCTGCCGGACAGCCCCGGCCGCTCGGCCGCGCCGCGCGGAGCCGGTGCTCCGGACGCTAGAACTGCCAACAAAGCTGTTTGTTTCAGCCCCCCGGAAAAATGGCACGGCCAGGAAAAATAGCCCGACCGCGGGGGTCCGGAAGGCAGCAGCCGGGAACCATTGAGGCCGTTGAGTTCAACCGTCCACAGGACTGGTCCCGGACGTGGCAGAAATCAGCAAAGCGACTGCGTCAGCTCCGGCAAATGCCCGATATGCCGATGGAGCCAACCTAGCGGCTGAGGTGCCTCTACCGGGCCTGGTGCGAAAAGGATCTGCAATGAAAGAGGGAGCTCCACAGCCGCCGAGAGACGCGGCTGTGATCACCACCGCTCGAACTCCCTCAAGGGAACAAAAGGGTACCAACTAAGTTCGGCCCCCATAATGAGGATGCCTATATGGACCTGTTGCCCCAGTCAGCCGAACACACCGTCTCCCCGCCGCCCGCTCCAGACCTTCACCGGCTTTTGTTCGATCCAAACTTGCGTATACACGGCTTGATTGATGACACTGTCGTCACCAAAGCCTTGGACGATTTGAAAGCCGTGCGTTCCGGGGAAGACGATCTCTACGTTGAAATCGACACGCCCGGAGGCGACGCCGACGGCGCGCGACGTCTAGCTCTAGAGTTCAAACTTTTTCTGAAACACTCGGGCCGCAACGGCTACATCATTGGCAAGAATACGGTTTACTCTGCCGGGGTAACGGTCCTTGCCGCTTTCCCGAAAGCCTGCAGGTTCCTTTGCCCGCAAGCAGTCCTGCTGATTCATGAAAGAAGGCTTGAGAAAGACTTGGTTCTGAATGGACCAATTCGAAGCTGTCTTCAGATCGTTCGCGAACAACTTGCGCTGTTGGAAACGGCAGAGCGACTCGAGAATGAAGGGTTCGCCGATCTCGTCCAAGGTTCTCGAACATCGCTGGAAGAGCTGCGCGACCATGCCCTGAACAGCTGCTACCTGATGGCAGCAAGAGCTTTGGAGCTAGGCCTTGTTGAAGACATTGCCCATTAACTTGATGCCTCGATGCAAACAGCAGAGCGGAGTCCAACACGCTTCCCTCACTCATGTCGGCGGCGACCATGAACGACGAGGTTGACAAGATAGAGCGGACCGGCGGCTGTCTTTGCGGGTCTGTGAGGTATGTTGTTACCGGCGCGCCGTTGCGCGTTGGCTTGTGTCATTGCCAGGATTGCAAGCGAACCAGCGGCAGCACCTACAGTGCCTTTGCCGTGTGGCCGCGGTCGGCTTACCAGTGCAAGGGCGAGCTTGCGGCGTTCAACGGCAGAGGTTTTTGTCCGGCATGCGGGTCGCGCGTGGTGAATCTCCGCGACGACGAAGCCGAGATCATGACCGGCACTCTCGACGATGCGCCAAACGACCTTCTCCCGACATACGAGCTTTGGACCCCCCGGCGCGAAGCCTGGCTCCACAACCTGCCTTGGGCTGACCAATTCGCGGGCGATCGCACCGAAGAAGGCCAAAATTGGCGCGAAGCCCGACGAGTATGACCATGCTCGAATGGCCCTCCACCCCGTGAACCGTGAAAGTCAGCTTGATGCGCGATGAATCACTCAAGTTCTTGAAGGAAATTGTGGCGACCCCGTCGCCGAGCGGCTTTGAGCAACCCGTAGCGGAGCTTTTCCGCGAGTATGTTCGTCCCTATGCCCACAGGTTGACGACGGACGTCATGGGCAATGTCACGGCGATCATCAATCCTGAGGCGTCTATGCGCTTCATGTATGCCGGGCACATGGATGAGGTCGGCTTCATCGTCCATTACATCGACGATGACGGCTTTCTTTTCTTCAGCACCATAGGTGGAACGGACGTTGCCACTGAAATCGGCCAGCGTGTCTGGGTGCACGGCAAGGAGCCGATCCTGGGCGTCGTAGGTCGCAAAGCAATCCAGACCTTCAAAGCCTCTGACACGTCTCAAACTCCCTCGCTGATGGAACTATGGATCGATATCGGCGCGAGTTCGCGAGAGGAAGCGTTGAAGGTCGTAGAGGTCGGCAGCGCGGTCACTATCCACGGCGAGTTTGCGGCGCTACAGGCCAACCTTGCTGTCGGACGAGCGTTCGACAACAAGGTTGGCCTCCTCATCGGCGCCGAGGTCCTGCGCTGCCTCTCCGAGGAGGGAGGCGTTCACCCCGGCGTGGGCCTCTATATCCTGGGTACGGTTCAAGAGGAAATTGGGTCCCGAGGCGCGATGACCTCAGCGTTCAACATCGCACCTCGAACCGGCCTCGCAATCGATATGGGCGTGGCGATGGACTATCCGCGCGCTCGCGCCGAGGATCAGGGCAAACTGGACCTTGGGAAAGGGCCGGCAATCACTCAAGGCGCGAACACCAACCCGGTGGTGTTCAATCTGCTGAAGTCGGTGGCCGAGAAAGAGGGCCTACCTTATCAGCTTCAGGCGGTGGGCAGCTCAAGCCCTACCGACGCGCGTGTCATGCAGCAGAACCGAGGCGGCGTGGCAAGTGGAGTGCTCTCGGTGCCTTTGCGTTACATGCATACCCCGTCCGAAGTTGTTTGCCTGGATGATGTGCAAACGACGATTGACCTTGTTTGTGCATATTGCCGGCAATTGACGCCGGAGATCGACTTCACGCCAAGATGATCGCGGCGGGATTGATTGTGGAAGTCCTAGCTCCAACAGTCGCTGATCTGGTGCCTGTCGGCCACCGCCTGGTGCGTCGGTCACCGCGCACCTGAGAAAACCCAACTGCAGTCCACTGGGGAGCGCGCCTCAGGTCACCCCCACCGCTTCCACCAAACGCCTGAGGAAGTCCGTCAGACCGGCTTCAGGATCATCACCTGCGCCAACGAGCACCGAAATACCCCAGCGCCCAAGCACGGCCTCCTCCACAGGGTTGCGGCTGGGCATGAAGATGAACGAAGGGGGACGATCTTTCTCATATCCAGACCGGTGCCAGGTCTGCCAAAGCCGGTGCAACAGCAGCCGGATGTTTGGATCGGAGAGGCTATAGCCAATGAACAGGATCGTGCTGCCGAGAGCATCGGAGCGAAAGCGGACATCAAGGGGAGAATTGAAGGACAGGCGGTCAAGATAGTCGGTTTCGGTGAGGACAAGGGAAGAGTCCTCGTCAAAGTCGCCGTGAAATTTCACGATGTGCGTTACGCCTCGACGGGCCTGCGCAACGTGCCGTGCGTTGGCCACTTTCACGTACTCTCGACCGTGGATTTCAAAAGCGAGTTCCAGGTTCCGGTCATAGTTCGTCGTATAGATGACGGGAAAATCGAGCGTCACGATGAGTCGGTGCAATTCCGATTTCTCAATCCGTTCCTTGGCGACAGACCAGTTTCTGTCCATCCAACTGCGAAGTGGTCCGATACTGCCATGCTTGATCCGATAGTATTCGGCCAAGGTCTGAAATCGATCGCGTCGCGTGGAAAATTCATCGTCGACGCCGAGCTCCTTTGCCATTCGCTCGATGAGTTTCTCCCAAGACGGAAGTCCGACGCTGATCGATACCCCCGCCCCCACAAACAAAATTGCGCTGCGATGACGAATTGCATTGGCGAGCGAATCTATAGGATCATCATCGTTCATGGATAGGTCCTCCGAAGCCACTCGCGTGGGCCGGACCTAAGGTGCGTGCCCCGGTGCGGGGATCGTGGACGCGGCTCCCCAATTCGAGCCAGCGTGCTCCGCCCTCATCGACGAAATCGGGTCGACCACGCACCAGCCAGCCCAGAGGGGGCGGCCCTTGCAGTCCTGCCGAGCCGCTTGCCACCCGAACCGAGGTAGCGGCCGCGAGGACACTGGCTGTGAACTGGAACCGGCGGTGTTGCGGTTTACTGGCCACGTTGATTCAGTTCTGCGCCAGCCATATTGCGCAAAACTCTATCGAGTTTCGCATTCACCAAGAGGTTGCGCCGCTTCGCGCCGATAAAGATGGCGAGAGAGTAAATCATTGTAAGAACAGAGATCATCGTCATTCCGGCCTAAACATCAGCGGCCGGAGATGTTCCATGCGCCCGGAAATATTCCAGTGCAGGTGTTTTTAAATCGCCGAAGCTACGCGCTCAATGCGCGGTTGGTTTCGTGTCCAGGGCGGACGAATTAGCGCAAGGCGGTATTCATCCTCCTACATCGGCGGCGGACTGAAGCGAAATGCTGGTTGTGTCCCCCAGAATTGCAATGAAACGCCGATGCTTTGCATGCGGCCCGGAACAAATGCTCGCTTGCACAGTTCGAGCCATGCAGCGGTCGACCCCCGCGCTGCAAGATCGGTAGCCCGATCGCCCGCGCCGGCCCCTCCCACGGCGCGGGCTTTCGTTTGAATTCACGCTGTCGGGGTTGGAGTCGCTCCGCCGTTGTCGCGAGCCGGCTGATATACGCGCTGTCTGGGGCTCGCGCGGTGTCGGCGACATCGGCATTCGCGCAGTCCGGCAGGTCAGCCCATGCACGGGAACAACGCGGCACTGTGATGGTTTGGTGGCCTCGGAAGGTGGCAGAGAACGATGGGCAAAAAGCCCAAACAGCACGCAAAATCTACGGCGGATCGCGAAAAGGCGATCGAGGCGCTCTACTTCGCGCGCAAGTGCGGCCTTACGAAGGAAGAGGCACTCAAGATGCTCAGGGAAGCCCCGATCGGGATCGACGATGAAGCCGAAGAGCGCTCCGGCCGTTAGAGGTGACCGCCAATCGCGCATCGCAGCCGGCCGCGGCGCATGATCTTCTTCACTTCCGATACGCATTTCAACGATCCGCGCATTCTGCGCCTCGACCGGCGTCCCTTCGCCTCGTTGGTCGAGCATGACCAGGCGCTGGTTGCGTTTTGGAACGAAACGGTTGGCCCGAACGACGAGGTCTGGCACCTCGGCGATTTCGCCAAGGGTCCAGCCGAGACCGTCTCTTCACTGCTGTCGTCTCTTAACGGGTCCAAGCACCTGATAATTGGCAACAATGATGGCGCTGCCACCATTGGCGACCCGGCCTGGGCGAGCGTGCACCACTATATGGAGCTTCTTGTCGAGGGCAGCTTGCTGGTTCTGTGTCACTATCCTTTTCGCACCTGGAACCAGATCGGCAAGAGATCGGTAAACCTGCACGGTCATTCGCACGGTCGTCTGAAGCCGATGACGCGCCAGCATGATGTCGGCGTCGACGCATGGGGGTTTCGTCCGGTAACCTTTGCTGCCATTCAGGCCAGTCGCCGCCGGGGCTAGCTCGGCAGAACGCCGGGTGAGCGAAGGTCTTCAGCTTTGCGGGATTCGAGCCGAGAGAGGCCGTCTGTAATCCTGCCGGGCCCGCAACAACGCGACAATCCTGGTTGGGCGACTTCAAATGGGAGAACTGCCTCATATATACGGTTTTCGCGGTACGCGGACCGCGCCACACCATCAGCTTGAGTGCGGCGAAGTCTTAAGGAATCCCCACCGGCCGTCGTAGCGCGAGATCGAACGCATCGCCTGAGCTCAGCACGTGAACCCTCAGATCATGGATGGAAAGGGCGGCATCAGGCTCACCTTCCGCGATGTTGGAATGCGTCACGCCGGCTGCATCGACCAGATAGACAGCGCCGCTGCCGATGACCTTGAACATCTCGCCCTTCACCACGATCGCCGTGTCTTCATCGATGCCGATGCCGAGGACGCGCGGGTTCTGCGACACCGCCCCGATGAGCCGCCCAATGCGGCCCCGTTCCGCAAAGTGCTGGTCGATGATGACATTCGGCAGCAGGCCCAGTCCCGGCGCCATCCGAATGTGGCCGATCCGAAAGGACGCTGCGTTCGGCCCCTTCACCATCATTGTGTCGCTCATGACCGACGCGCCCGCGGAGGTGCCGGCAATGACGCCTCCGGCTTCATAGATTTCGTGCACCCGCTCGTCGATGGGCGTGTCGCCGATCTGGCTGGTGATCCGGAGCTGGTCGCCGCCGGAGAAGAACACCGCGCTCACGTCTGCAAGCGCACTTATTTTCTTTTCATGAGCTGCCTCGAGGCGGTCGTTGACGTAGAGCTCGATGACATCCTTGATGCCCAGCTCACCGAAGGACCTCTGATACTTCTCGAGATAGCCATCCGGCTCATGAGACGCGATGGTGGCAAGCACCAGGCGGCCGTTCGGAACCAGGCTCGCCACCTCCTTCAAGATGACACGATCGCCATCATGGTCCTCGTGGCCGCCGATGATGACGAGCGTTCCGGCTTTACCGTTCGAGGATCGTTTTTTCTTCTTGTCGGTCATTTGCCCACGTCTTTCTTGCGCAGGAAAACGTGCGGGTGGTTGTCCTCGCTGGTCATGAAAGCGACTGCGAACTCCCTGCTGTTATGCGCCCATCCAGACACGCCGGTCGCGGTAAGCACTATGGCTCCGGCTTCGCCGCCGATCGCCTCGACTTCCTTGAGCGCGGGATTCAGCACCTGCTCCAGGCCGCCTTCAGCCTGCCCCGAGGACAATGCCTGCCGCGCCGAGAGTGCCTGCATGACACGGGCCGCGAGAGCCTTTCGCGCAATATGCTCACCATCTCCCGAGAAGGCGACGGCTCCCAACCGGTTGTCGGCATAGTAGCCGCAACCGGGTTGCGGAGAATCCCCCACACGACCCGGAGCACTGCCGTCCAGTCCGCCGGTCGAAGTGCCGACGGCGATGTCCCCGTACTGATCCAGGGCAACCACACCGATCGTATCCTTCGCCTCCGACTTGCTGGAGGCGTCGCGCTGCTGCGGCGTGATCAAATCCGCCGGATCGCAAAGCTCCAGCTGCTTCTCGGCGGCGAAACGCCGGGCCCCCTCCGACGCCAGCAGGATCGGCTCCTCATGCAGCATGGCCTTCGCGACACTGATTGGATGGCGCACGCCCTTGATCACTGCGACGGCACCCACATTGAAGTCCCTGCCCTCCATCAGGCCAGCGCACATCTCGACCTCGCCGTCCGAATTGAGGGCACTTCCATATCCCGCATTGAACGTCGGGTCCGCCTCGAGGATGCGACCGGCCGCTTCCACCGCATCGACCGCCGTTCCGCCGCCGGCCAGGACGGCCCGACCTGCCTCGAGCGCCTCGATGCATCCGTTGCGATGCGCCTCCTCCTCTTGCGGATCGATCTTCTTGGCGCCGCCGTGCAGGATCAGCGACCACATCAGCCAGCCCTCAGATGGCGAATATGGGTCTGATCGGGCCCTCCCCTCGAAGGCGTCGCGCCTCCGAAGCCGGTTACCTGCCGCCACACGGCTTCAACGTCGTCGACGGTCAGCACGACAAGGTCGTTTTCCCGTGCAAGCCTGAGACACACGTCGACGGCCTCCTTCTCGGGACAGACGGCGTGAATGCGGCCTGGGGCGCAGCCGGCGTTCAAGGCACCTTCCCGCAGCAAGCCGGCGATCGCTCCGGGGGCTCGGCCGCGCAGCTCCTGCTCATCCTCCTTGAAGACGATGACGTCGAATATCCGCGAAGCGATCGCGCCCATCTCGCGTATATCACAATCGCGGCGGTCACCGGGTATGGCGACCAAGCCGATCGTGCGCTGATAGCCGCGCCTCATGTGGGAAACGAGCTTTCCGAGCGCCTTCAGCCCTTCCGGATTGTGCGCATAGTCGACGATCGTGCGGAAACCATGCCCGTCGAAGACGTTGAGGCGACCGGGAGATTGCTCGAACGAGGTGCCAAACTCGGCCAGCGCCGCCCGGATCGTTGCCGCCGGAACGTCGTGGCAATGCGCCATGGCGACGGCTGCCAGGCTGTTGGCAACGTTGAATTCGGCAGAACCCTCGAAGGTCGCGGGAATTTCGTCGACGCTCATCAGGAACATCGATTCCCCATCCTCGTGGATGAAAATGTCCCAGCCGTCGCTGCTGGGCTCCCGCGTCACGGCGCGGCCGCCTTCCGCCAGGTGGCTGCGCAAGAAATCGGGCCACTCGCTCCTGCTCGCCAGCGAGAAGTAGCAGATCCTGCCGCCGGCATCTCGCGACATTGCGGACGTATGGACGTCGTCGGCATTGAGAATGCTCCATCCCCCGCGGCGGACGGACTCGACCACGACCGATTTCACCTCCGCCAGGTCCTCGATCGTGTCGATGCCCCTCAGCCCGAGATGATCGCCGTGGACGTTCAGAACGGCGCCAACATCGCATGCATCGAAGGCAAGCCCTTCGCGCAGGATGCCGCCGCGCGCACATTCCAGCACCGCGACATCGACACCCGGCTCGCGCAGCACGATCCTGGCGCTCTGCGGACCGGAGCAGTCCCCTGTCATGATCCGCTCGCCGTTCAAGTAGACGCCGGTGGTGGAGGTGAGCCCGACGGTTGCCCCATTCGCCTGCAGGATGTGCGCCAGCATCCGGGCAGTGGTCGACTTGCCGTTGGTTCCCGTGATCGCGAAGATCGGAATCCGGCCGTCCTTGCCGCCTTTGAAGAGAAGATCGAGCACGGGCCGTGCGACGTTGCGGGCGCGCCCCGACGAGGGTTCGAGATGCATGCGAAAGCCAGGACCGGCATTCACCTCTATGATGCCGCCGCCGGTTTCGCTCACCGGCCGTGAGATGTCGGGACAGACGAAGTCGATCCCGGCAATGTCGAGACCGACGATCTGTGCCGCCCGCCTGGCGATCAGCGCGTTTTCGGGATGGATTTCTTCCGTCCGGTCGATCGCGGTCCCACCGGTGGAGAGATTGGCGGTGGGCCGCAAGAGCACCATTTGGCCCGGCGCTGGAACGCTCGCCAGGGCGAGCTGCGATTTTGACAGGAAATGCTCGACGCATTCGTCGATTTCGATGCGGGTCAATACCGAGGAATGGCCCTCTCCCCTCCGCGGGTCGCGGTTCGTCTCCTCGACGAGCTCGGCGACAGAACTCCGGCCATCGCCGACCACATGGGCCGGAACCCTCTCGGCAAGCGCCACCACCTTTCCGCCGATTACCAGGATCCTGTGATCCGAGCCGACGAAATGCTGCTCGACGATAACGCTGCGGCTGTGTTCTCGCGCCTGTTCGAAACCCCAGCGGACGTCGTCTTCTGTTGCCAGACCGATGTTGACGCCGCTTCCATGATTGCCATCGAGTGGTTTGGTGACCACGGGGTAGCCCAGCCGTGCGGCTGCCGCGACCGCGTCCTGCGCCGATCGCACCAGCTCCCCGCGTGGCACCGGCAGGCCGGCCTGTTGCAGCAGGAATTTGGTCAGGTCCTTATCCGAGGCGATCTCGGTCGCAATCTCGGAAGTGAGGTCACTGCAACTGGCGCGGATGCGCTTCTGATGCTTTCCGTGACCAAACAGCACGAGGCTGCTGTCGTCGATCCGCGCCGCCGGAATGCCTCGCCTCTCGGCCTCGCGCACCAAGGAAGCAGTCGTAGGCCCCAAGGCACGCTCGGCGGCCAGAAGCTTGAGCTGCTGCAGCCTGGCTGCGAACTCGAATGGCCCCTGCGTTTCCGCAATGTCGCCGAGCCCCTCGACACCATGCAGATTGGCCGGCAGCAGGCTGTCCACCAGTTCGAGCGCGACGCGCCCGGCGAGCAGCCCGACAAGCTCGTCCTTGTAGGCGAACATGACATTATAAGTGCCCGGACTGCCTTTGACCGACCGTGTCTTTCCTCGTGTCACCCGGTGACCGAGCATGCTCTGCAGTTCCAGGGCGACATGCTCGACGACGTGGCCGAGCCAGGTTCCTTCCTGCATGCGGCGGACGAAGCCGCCGGCGGCGCCATAGCTGCAGCCATGGCCCGCAAGGCCGGGCAACAGTCGGACGATTTGTTCGGAAAACCCGGGCAGTTTGTCTGTCGGGAACGCCTCAAGGGCTCCGAGGTCGATCCGAATCTGGACCATTGGCGTCATGCTATAGAGGTGCGGCCCGCGAAACACGCGGGCGTCCACGACGCGGATAGGGCGAAAACGCGAGGCGCCCCGATGAATTTCTTTGTCCGACATAGTCCGTTTCTCCTGACTAACTCCGCAACATCCGGAGGATCGGTTAGTTCCCGGCCTTTCAGCCCAAATATTTTTGCAGGAGAGAGAAACAAAAGTGGCCGATAACATATGTTGGCCCAAGAACACCCTCTGGTCATCTCGGCCACGTGCGGTCGCTGTTCTGAGGGGCTACTTATCTCTCGGGACGAGGCGGGCCAGGCGTTCGCTCGTTTTCACAAGCATTCGCCGGGCACATCGCGGCCGTTGAGCTAGTGCCCGGCTTTAGCTCATGGCGACCCATTGTGCGGGTCCAGCACTGAGGCATTAATCTTCAGCACGCCTTCGGCACCCGGGAACACTTCCAGACGCGTCAGGTTTGGAACCATCCTTGCACCGGAACTACAGCCATGCAGAGTCGAAAATCGGTGAAGGCCGCGCTCGTCAAGGAGATCGACGCGGTCCGCCTTCGTATCTCGCTGCTTGAAAGCGAGCTATGCAGAGATGGCAGACCCAGGCAAATTGGATGGCGTTCAGGATACGAACTGAACGCCCACAAAGCCCGCCTTGCTCGACTGGAGACCGTGCTTGCCCACTATCCGTCGGCACCGACGGCCCGGGCATCGAAACAGCAACAGCTTGAGTTGCGCGCAAGTCAACCAAGTAATTTTGGGGAAACGCCATGGCTGACAGACCCTCAATCAGAACTCCGCTAGCTCGAGTGCGGGGCCTTGGATCGGCGAAACACGGAACCGAAACGTTCATGCTGGAGCGGCTGACATCTGCTGCCCTGTTGATCCTTGTCATTTACATCGTCGCGGTCGTTATAATGCTGGTCGGTGAGCCTCGAGACGCCGTCCTCAGCGTCGTAGGATCGATCTATGTCGCGCCAGCCCTTATTGGCTTCATTCTCGTAAGCTGCGTTCACATGCGGCTTGGAATGCAATCGATCATCGAAGATTACTGCCATGCCACCGTGCTCAAATCGCTTCTTCTGATCGCCAATTGGTTATTCTGCTGGGCAGTCGCGCTCGCAAGCTTGTTCGCTGTGCTGTTAATCAGCTTCAGATAGCGATCCGGTTCTCAGCTGCAGCCAACGTCTGCCACCGGCAGGCTGAAGTTCGCCTCAGCGGCGAACCGGGCTGGCTTGCGCACAGGAGTTCGACAACCCGGCCTCATCTGATTTGCGGCAGCCTGTCCCATTGATGGAAAGGGGGTGGAGAGGTCAGCTCCCACTCCAATGTGGTAGCTCCTGGCCCCCATGGGTTCATGCCGGCGGCTCTTTGCCGGTAGAAAGCTTCCAAGATGCCGAAGAGGAAAATCACGACACTCGCGGCCGACAGGTACGATCCATACGAGGACACCATGTTCCAGCCGGCGAATGCGTCGGGATAGTCGACATAGCGACGCGGCATGCCCGCCAATCCAAGGAAGTGATGGGGGAAGAAGACGAGGTTCACGCCGACGAAGGTCGTCCAGAAATGGACCCCAGCCAGAAGCGGATTGTAGAGATATCCCGTCATTTTCGGAAACCAGTAATACCAGCCCGCGAAGATGCCGAAGATCGCTCCCAGTGAAAGTATGTAGTGGAAATGCGCGACGACGAAGTATGTGTCGTGCAGTTCACGGTCGAGGCCGGCATTTGCGAGTTGAACGCCCGTCACCCCGCCTACGGTGAACAGGAATATGAAGCCGAGGGCCCAGAGCATCGGCGTCCGCAGGCTGACCGAACCGCCCCACATGGTTGCAATCCAGGAGAACACTTTTATCCCGGTCGGCACTGCGATCACCATCGTGGCGAAGGTGAAGTAGCGCTGCGTGTCGAGGCCTATCCCGCTGGTGTACATATGGTGGGCCCAGACGACGAAGCCGATCACCCCGATCGCCACGATTGCGTAGACCATCCCGAGATACCCGAAGATCGGCTTTCGCGAGAAGGTCGAGATCACCTGGCTGACGATGCCGAACGCCGGCAGGATCATGATGTAGACTTCCGGGTGGCCGAAGAACCAGAAGAGATGCTGGTACAGCAGCGGGTCGCCTCCGCCGTCCGGCGCGAAGAACGTGGTTCCGAAATTGCGATCGGTCAGGAGCATGGTGATGGCGCCGGCCAGCACCGGCAGAGCCAGCAGCAGCAGGAAGGCGGTGATGAGGATCGACCACACAAACAGGGGCATCTTGTGCAGGGTCATCCCCGGCGCGCGCATGTTGAAGATGGTGGTGATGAAGTTGATGGCTCCCAGGATCGAGGAGGCGCCCGCAATGTGCAGAGACAGGATGACCAGATCCACGGCGGGACCGGGATGGCCGGAGGTCGACAGCGGCGGGTACAGGAACCAGCCGGTCCCAGGGCCATAGCCGCCGGGGACGCTGGGCATGAAGATCGACAATAAAAGCAACATCAATGCCGGCGGCAGCAGCCAGAACGAGATGTTGTTCATGCGCGGGAAGGCCATGTCGGGGGCGCCGATCATGATCGGAACCATCCAGTTGGCGAAGCCGCCGATCAGGGCGGGCATCACAGTGTAGAAGATCATGATCAGCGCGTGGGCCGTGGTGAAGACGTTGTAAAGCTGCTTGCCGGCGTCGATCGCCGCGTCGCCCTGGTAACCGTAGATCATCGACGCCAGTCCGGGGAAAAACTGGATCCCGGGTTGCTGCAGCTCGATTCGCATGCTCACCGACAAGAGCATGCCGATCACCCCCGCGATGAAAGCGAAGACCAGATAGAGTGTGCCGATGTCCTTGTGGTTGGTCGAAAACAGCCATCGGGTGATGCCGGTCGGCTGGTGGCTGTCGAGACCGTCCGGATCTGCCGCCGTATATTCGTTCATGACCTTCTCCGCTTGAGCCGTCCGTCGCCAGCATCGAACCGTGCTGGAACTTGATTGTTCCCTCCACCGAACCGGCGGTAGGAACATTCCACGGAAGCCGCGGTTAGGTTCCGCGCGGCCGACCCTGCGCGGCTGAGGATCGACGTCCATGCTGGCGATAATTGCTGCGACACTGGTTCTGACTACGGTGGTTGGTGGGCTGATATCCGCCTTCTGGCTCGAGGCGCGTTATGGTCTCCATGACCCCATGCCGCCGGACATGTCGGTGCCCAGGCAACTGAACGCCCCGGCCTGGAGCCGGTGGTCCTGACATGGACGCGATCACCGCGACACTCGACCCGAGAACGCGAGCCGGCTGGCTGCTGCTCGGCTTCGCGCTCGGCGGTTTCTTCGACGGCATCGTCCTGCATCAGATCCTGCAATGGCATCATCTTCTCTCGGGCGTCGCCGATCCGGTGGGTTCCGACCTGCGCTTCCAGATCATGGCCGACGGCCTCTTCCATCTTTTCATGTATGTGCTCGCCGTCGCCGGCACGGTGCTGCTGGTGGCCGCGAGGGCGGCCGGCGCGCGGCCCGGGACCACCACGGAGATCCTGCGGCTCGCCTTCGCCGGGTTCGGCGTCTGGCATGTCGTCGATGCCGTCGTGTTTCACTGGCTGCTGGGTCTGCACCGGATCAAGATGAACAGCGACTTGCCGCTCGCCTGGGATATTGCGTGGCTGGTCATCTTCGGCATCGTGCCGCTTGTGTTGGTGCTGGTGCTGCCCAACCGCGGCGGACCGGCACGCGGTGCTTCGGCAGCGCTTACCAGCATCGTCCTGCTCGCGGGATTGGCAGCCGGCGCCGGCCCGTTCTTCAACGGTGCCGCCAATTCCATCATCGTCTTTCGGGCCGGGATGGAACCGGCGGCGATGATGCGGGCCGTTGAAGTCGCCGACGCCCATCTCAAATGGGTCGACGCCAGCGGCACCATCTGGGCGGTCGACCGCGTCTCATGGCGCGGGTTGGTATCCCTTCACGCGCGCGGCGCCCTTGTGGTCAGCACGACGCCTGTCATTGCCGGATGCCTCGCCTGGACCGATGCCGCCGGAATGAGCAGTAGCTCCAGCCAGCAGCGAGGCACTCCTGCCAGGCTATGACTTCCGGACAGGGATAGGGGAGTATCAAGCATGCAGTTCGCCACCGAGAGCAGCCACGGCCGGAGCCTGACACCGCGCATCGTCGTGGTCGGCGGAGGCTTTGCCGGTCTGGAGGTTGCCAAGGCGCTCGGCAAGGCGGAAATCGGGGTGACGATCATCGACCGCCACAATCACCACTTGTTCCAGCCCTTGCTCTATCAGGTTGCAACCGCCGCCTTGTCGGCGCCTGACATCGCCGAGCCAATCCGCAAGATCCTGGGCCGCTATCCCTCGGTTCAGGTTCTCTTCGGCGATGTCACCGAGATCGTCACCGAAGCCAGGATACTGGTGCTGGCCGATGGGACCACGGTCCCCTACGACATCCTGGTCTTGGCCACCGGTTCGCAGCCATTCTATTTCGGCCAGGAGAGCTGGGCTCGGGTTTGTCCCGGCTTGAAGACCATCGAGGACGCGCGCACGATCCGGTCACGGCTGCTGCTATCGTTCGAGCACGCGGAACGGACCACCGATCCAGTCGAGCAATCCCGGCTGATGACGATCGCCATTATCGGCGGCGGCCCGACCGG
This sequence comes from Mesorhizobium sp. M0001, assembly GCF_040324255.1. Lineage (NCBI taxonomy): Bacteria > Pseudomonadati > Pseudomonadota > Alphaproteobacteria > Hyphomicrobiales > Phyllobacteriaceae > Mesorhizobium > Mesorhizobium sp. M0001. Next base: position 328,085 of record NZ_JAMYVS010000004.1, on the reverse strand, counting down.
TGTCGAACTGGCGGGCTCGATCGCCGAACTCAGCCGGCACACACTGGCGCGCGACTTCCGCAACATCCGGCCCGAGAAGACAAGGATCATACTGGTAGAAGCCGGCGAGCGTCTGCTCGCCGGATTCGCCCCGGAGCTTTCCAGATATGCACGTCTGCGCCTTGAAAGCCTGGGCGTCGAGGTCGCGCTCGGCAACCGGGTCGAGGCGATCGAAGCGCATCAGATCACCGTCGGCGGCCAGGTGATCCCGGTGGCCTTGACGCTCTGGGCCGCCGGGGTGGCGGCTTCTCCGCTGGTCGCCCAGCTTGGTGTCGGGCTCGACCGCGGCGGTCGGGTGAAGGTCGAATCCGACCTGCAGGTCGTCGGCCATCCCGATGTCTTCGCGCTTGGCGACGTCGCACTGGTCCTCGATGGGAACGGCCAGCCATTGCCGGGTCTTGCCCAGGTCGCCAAGCAGCAGGGCGAGCACCTCGGCAAGGCACTGGCACGCCGGATAGATGCTGGCGATACGCTGCCCGCTTTTGTCTTCAGCAATCGAGGCAACACGGCCATTGTCGGCCGCCACGCTGCCGTGTTCGAATCGGGTAGGCTGAAACTGAAAGGCTGGTTCGCCTGGTCTGCCTGGGCGCTCATCCATGTCTACCTGCTCGTCGGTTTTCAGCACCGCGTTCAGGTCTCGATCCAGTGGCTCTGGCGCTACCTGACCTATGAGCGTGGCGCCCGGCTCATCGCCGAGGAGCGAGTCGAACCGGGTTCGAAATCATCGCCGGGAGCGGCCCCGAGAGAGCCGCTGCCAACCAAGGCAGACGCCGCCCCGGCATTGCACGCCCGCACTGACTAGATTGCCGGGTGCTCAGTTCGGAGACAGTGGCGATGCGGGGGTCAGCTCTGGATTCCGCCACGGCCCGTCGTCCCACGGCAGCCCGAACCTCGATAGTTGAGGCGGGTGGTTCCCAGCTTGTATCCGGTGCCGGCCTGATGGATCCGGATGGCACCAACGACGTTGCGTCCCTATATGAACAAATGAACACAGGCTCCTCGAAACGGGATCTGTTGAACCCCTCCTCTTCAGAGACAGCTCGTCATGACGTCACCTGCGACTGCTGAACAACCCCCGGTCATTCAGACGGGGCTTCCCGCCCTGAGCAACAGCTATGCGCAATTGCCGGAGCGCTTCTTCGCGCAAACAGATCCGAAGCCGGTGTCCGAACCGCGGCTGATCCGGTTCAACCGGCACCTCGCGGAGGAACTCGGGCTCGATGCCGACCAGCTTACCAGCCCGGATGGAGTGGCGATGCTTGCCGGCAACAGATTTCCGGAAGGGTTGCAAGCAATCGCCCTGGCCTATGCGGGCCACCAGTTCGGAAACTTCGTGCCTCAGCTTGGCGACGGGCGCGCCCTGCTGCTTGGCGAAGTGGTGGACGTCAACGGCGTTCGCCGTGACATCCAGCTGAAAGGATCGGGACCAACGCGGTTCTCGCGCAACGGCGACGGCCGCGCCGCACTCGGCCCTGTCCTGCGCGAATATGTCGTCAGCGAAGCGATGGGGGCGCTCGGCATTCCGACGACGCGAAGCCTTGCGGCGGTGCTCACCGGCGACCCGGTCTATCGCGAGGTCCGGCTGCCCGGCGCCGTCCTGACACGGGTGGCGGCAAGCCATATCAGGATCGGCACGTTCCAATATTTCGCCGCGCGCCACGACACCGAGGCGCTCAAGATACTGGCCGACTATGCCATTCAGCGTCACTTCCCACAGCTGGCGGGGGAAGCACGGCCGTACCGGGCTTTGCTGGAGGCCGTTGTCGCCGCACAGGCGGACCTGGTGGCGCGCTGGATGCTGGTCGGCTTCATCCATGGCGTCATGAACACCGACAACATGTCGATCTCGGGCGAGACGATCGACTATGGCCCATGCGCCTTCATGGACGCTTACGACCCCAGCGCGGTGTTCAGTTCGATAGACCGCGCCGGTCGCTATGCCTATGCCAACCAGCCTCGTGTCGCCACATGGAACCTTGCGCGCTTTGCCGAGACCCTGCTGCCGCTCATGAGCACGGACGAGAATGAAGCAGTGTCTGAAGCGGAAGAGGTGCTGAGGTCGTTCCAGGCCTCCTATGAGGCTGTGTTGCAGCGCGGCTTCCGCAGAAAACTCGGACTGCTGACCGAAGCGGAAGGCGACTTGCAGCTCGCTGCCGACTTTCTGGATGTGCTGGCTCGCGGCGAAGCGGATTTTACGCTCGGCTTCCGGCGCCTGGGCGATGACCTCGACGCTGCGGACGGCCAAGGCACGGCGCGGCAGTTGTTTAAGGATCCAGGTGCATTCGATGCCTGGTCGGCGCGGTGGCGCCAGCGCATCGCAAGCGAGGGCGACACGGCCACGCGCCGTTCTGCCATGCAATCGGTCAATCCCAAATTCATCCCCCGCAATCATCGCATCGAGGCGATGATCCAGGCGGCGTTGGGCGGCGACTTCAGACCGTTCGAGGAGATTCTGGCGGTCGTCAGCCGTCCCTTCGATGAGCAGCCGGGAATGGAACGCTTTGCTGAGCCGCCACGCCCGGATGAGCGCGTCCTGCAGACATTCTGCGGTACATGAGACATTCGTGATGGTCGCTTAACATGTGCAAATGCGGAAGACCCATTTGCAAGCTATCGTCACGGGCACTCTCGTAGGGGCTGAGCTATGACGATCATAGAATTGGCATTCGAATTGCTGGCACGGAAGCTCGTAGACCGTACCGGAATATCAGACGAAGATGCTCGAGACCTTGTCGCAGCCATGGGAGCTGACTGGTCATCGCTCGTGCGAGCAGCGAGGGCGATCAAAGAGGCTTAGGTCTTTTGACGTCGTTTTAGCTGCCATCAGCTGCAGGCAGATCGGACCAGAGGCTGCTGCCGCGATCCAGGCGCGACACCGCGCTCTTCACCGATCATGTCAGCAACGTGGTCAAGCACTGTATTTCGGTCGCTCCAGATCGACCGGATACAACACGCTGTCCCCTGAAAGCCACGGCGGCCCGCTACGCAAGTCGCCGCAAGCTCGCAATAAACAGCGATAGCAGCCCAGGCTTAGGATTTATATTGCAGGCCCGCACCACTGGCAGGGCGACGCGGGCGGGCCGCTGCCGTTCCTTGAAATCCGCGTTGGGAGTCAGATTCCGTCGGCACCGAAAAGCACAGGTGCTGACGAAGCAGACGGAACTTCCCCCCACGATCACGGTTTTGAGTCACGATAGCAACCCAAGGAGATGCAGATGTCGAGCAAAATGCCGCCCGTGCCGCCTGAGAACCAGAGCCAGAAGGGTCGAGGAGAAGGGCGACAGGTTAGCCACGATGATGCCCAGCACGGCACTCACGGAGCGCCGGATCCGGAGCGCCAAGGGCAGCAAGCCAACACCAAGGTCAACACCACTCATCAGGGCCGTCAGCAGGATCGGTGATCATGTCCACATCGAAGAAACACCCGAACACGATCCGGCAGGGCGGGCCAGGCGCATCGCACGAGAACGCCAGAAAACCCCTGCAGGTCAACAAACCCCCGGCGGATGAAGACCGTCGATCCAAAAGCCGAGTTTCAGGGGGTGGCGGTGAAAAGGACAGTCATCATTCGCACAATCCAGCCAAGAAGGGTAGCAACAGTTGAACCCACGGCTTTGTGAATGATTGTGCTAAAGCGCGCCGCGTGTGCATGTCATTGTCTCACAACCGAGCCTTTTTTTGAGTGACATGCATAGCCGGACCAGGGTGAGGATCAGCGAGTCGAGACGCCCGGAAAAACCGGAGGCCGTGGGCCCGCACCACTGGCGGAGCGATGCGGGCCCGGCCAAGGGTTACGGCCCTCGACCAGCAGCGAGGGGCTCGCTGCCGCATGCAGAACAAGCCCCGTAATTTCAGGTTCCGCTAATATACAAAAAAGCCGGCCACCTTTCGGCAGCCGGCCAGTTCCAACAGAACAAGGGAACGTGCACTGATGGGGCAGTGCAACGCCCGAAGTGTTTCGAGGCGACGATGTTCCACCGGAAATCCACAGATTCGCCGTTTCGATCTACATTGGCCGGATTGAAAGATCTTTGACGATCTCTCCCAAGTTCTCGCGGAGCCCGGTCCGACGTGTGGCGCCCTGTCTGCGCCTTGGCTCTCTATGCGGCCAGCAAGCTCATCTTTGAAGAATGCCCGCCGCGACTGCCGCGCGCGTCAAACACCGGCGTGCAATTGGTCGAGCGCGCGGCAGACCGGGGACGCGTCAAGTCGAGCGTCGGTCGACGTAGGTGTAGACGCCGGCCCCAATGGCGACCGCGCCGACCGTGATCACGATCGATGGCGCGCCCATCAAACTGGCAAAGACCGCCCAGATGAGGGCGATGACGATAGCGCCGAGTGTTCCCAGGATCAGTCTCGGCATTGTCTACCCCTCCACGTTCGGGCCGCCTGTGGATGGTCGTCACCCACCGGTCATGCGAAACGCCGCATGAAAGCACAGTGTGGCCCATGAGGTGAAGGGCCGCGCCGGAATACTCCGGTGCGGAAAAGATGATGCCCGCGCCGCCAAAGCCCGGGTGTTCAATAGCCAAATGGCTGGACCGGCGCCTAGCGCCTCAGCGCGTGGACTTCCGCCATGCTTTCGCCGCCCATCGGCAGGGCCATGTCATCATCGAGCAGCCGGGTGATGCGGGCAAAGCCCGTAAACGCCTTCCTGGCTGCTTCGGCCGACATTCTGCCCGACAGGGCCGCGGAGCAGCAATTCACGGCGCACTGATACACAGGCCCACGCCGTCCCAATGGCCATTTCTGCAAAAAGACCATCGCTTCGGCAACGCTATCGACTTCCTCGACGGGGTGTCCCTGCCCGCGCGCAATGCGCACGGGCGTAAAGAAATGCAAGCGGTCCATTTTGTTCTCTCCCTGGTCGGCCGCAGCGCGAACCAACCCTACTAAATTCGCGGATGGCGCGTTTGTTCCGCTTATTGCAAAAAAATCTGCGCTGGTGGGCTTGGGTTGCCGACGCCCGCTTTTGTCCGGAACGTTAGGCCGGCTGATGCATTTCGCTCTCGTGATTGCCTTGAGGGACACGTTCAAACCATGCGCATAGCCCATGTCGCCCCTTTGCACGAATCGGTGCCACCCCTTCTCTATGGCGGCACCGAGCGCATCGTTTCCTATCTGACCGAAGGGCTGGTCGAACTCGGCCATGAGGTGACGCTGTTCGCCAGCGGCGACAGCCGGACGTCGGCCAGACTGATACCAGGTCGCGAACGCGCGCTACGCCTCGATCCGCGTCCACTGAAATCGGACACGGCGGCGCATCTTGCGATGCTTGCCGATGTGAGGAACCGAGCCCACGACTTTGATATCATTCATTTTCATCTCAGCCATTTCCTGCATTTCTCGTTCTTCGAGACCATGCCGGACAAGACGGTGACAACGCCTCATGGCCGGCTCGATTATGTCGATCTGGCGCCAGCCTATGAGCGTTTTCCGCGCTTTCCGCTGATCTCGATCTCGCATAGCCAGAAGACCGGGCTTGCGAATGCCAATTGGCTGGCCACCATCCATCACGGGCTGCCGACGGGTCTCTATCAGCCGACCTTCGAGACGGCGGCAGGCGAACCATACCTCGCCTTTCTCGGCCGGCTTTCGCGCGACAAGCGGCCGGACCGGGCCATCGACATCGCCTTGCGCTCGGGCATGAAACTCAAGCTGGCGGCCAAGATCGGCGACGATGATCGCGCCTATTTCCATGAGACGATCGAGCCGTTGATCGATGGCGACCGCATCGACTATGTCGGCGAGATCGCCGAGAGTGAGAAGACTGAATTCCTCGGCAATGCCGCTGGTCTGCTGTTTCCGATAGACTGGCCCGAGCCGTTCGGCCTTGCCGCGATCGAGGCGATGGCGTGCGGTACGCCAACCATCGGCTGGAACTGCGGTGCGTTGCCGGAAGTCATCGACCATGGCGTTACCGGATTTGTCGTCGATTCTCTCGACGCCGCGGTCGCCGCGGTGCCGGCCTTGCTGCAACTCGACCGGCGAAAGGTGCGCGCCGTCTTCGAAAGTCGGTTCTCCGCCAACAGGATGGCGCGCGACTATCTCACTGCCTATGCGCGTCTCATCGGCGCCCCGGCTGAATCGAAAGCGTCGTGAACGACGGCGGACGTTCCGAGCCCGAAACAGAGATTTGTGACTGATGACCGAACTTGACGAGCGCAAGCTCGACCCTGCCGTGGCCCTTGCCTCCCTGGACGAAACCGCGCCGCGCGAGCCGCACCGGCTGTTTGCCCTAAAGCAAGGCGACTGTTTTGCCGTGGCCGATGCCTACGGCGATATCAGGGGTGCGGGCGACGGTTTCTTCCGTGACGACACCCGGGTGCTGTCGGAGTTCAGGCTCACCGTCGGCGGCCGGCAGACATCGCTGCTCGGCGCCTCGCTCAGCCAGGACAATGTGCTGTTCACCAGCAATATGACCAATTTGCCGATGCAAAGCGTCGGTGGCCGCGACATCCCGCAGGGCGCCATCCATATCGAGCGCGTCAGGCTGTTGTGGCAGGACCGGCTGTTCGAGCGCATCACCCTTTCCAACTACAGCCAGGAGCATTCGGCAATCCGCGTCTCGCTGCATTTTGCCGCCGATTTCCGCGACATGTTCGAGGTGCGCGGTTCGACCCGGCCGAAGCGCGGAATGGCGCATGCAGCGGAGATCGCGCCTGCCTCGGTGCTGCTGCGCTATGACGGACTGGACGGGCTGGCGCGGGTGTCGGCGATCTCGTTCTCGCAGCCGCCAGACCAGTTGAGCGCCGAGCGCGCGGATTTCCTCATCGCAGTGACCAAGCGCAGCAGCAAGATGCTTTACGTCGAGGCCGGCGCGGAACTGACCGAAACGCCCGACCGCGACCGCTTCCGGGCGGCCGCGGCGCGCGCCCGTTTCGGCATGCGGGCCAAGCGCCGCCATGGCGCGACGGTGCACAGTTCGGGTCGCGTCTTCAACGATTGGGTCGAACGCGCCCGCGCGGATGTCGCCTTGCTGACCACCGAGTTGTCGACCGGCCCCTACCCCTATGCCGGCATCCCCTGGTTTTCGACGGCCTTCGGCCGTGACGGCGTCATCTCGGCGCTGCAGATGCTATGGCTCAACCCCGGCCTGGCGCGCGGCGTGCTTGCCTTCCTCGCCCAGCACCAGGCGACCGAGACATCGCCTTTCAGCGACTCGCAGCCCGGCAAGATCATGCACGAGACGCGCAAGGGCGAGATGGTGGCGCTGCAGGAACTGCCTTTCGGCCGCTACTATGGCGGCGTCGATACCACGCCGCTCTACATCCACCTCGCTTGCGCCTATGCCGAACGCACCGGCGACATGGACTTCATCGCCAGCCTGTGGCCGTCTCTCTGCGCCGCCGCCAAGTGGACGGAAGAGGCGAGCCGCGCAACCGGCTTCGTCACCTATCAGCGCGCTGCCGAATCCGGCCTTGCGAACCAGGGCTGGAAGGACAGCTTCGACTCCGTCTTCCACGCCGACGGGCGCATCCCCAAGGGGCCGATCGCGCTGGTCGAAGTGCAGGGTTATGTCTTCGCCGCCTTCAGGGGCCTTGCCGCTCTCGCCCGCCGCCGGGGCGAGTTCGCGCAGGCCGAGCACTGGGAAAATCGCGCCGAAGAGATGCGGATCGCCGTCGAGCGTGATTTCTGGCTGGACGATCTCGGGTTCTATGCGCTGGCGATCGACGGCGCCGGAGAGCCGTGCAAGGTGCGCACCTCGAATGCCGGACACCTGCTCTATGTCGGCCTGCCCGAACCGGCGCGGGCTAAGATGGTCGCCGACCAGTTGCTTTCGGCTTCCTTCCACTCCGGCTGGGGGGTGCGAACGCTTTCCGACGATGCTGTGCTGTTCAACCCGATGTCGTACCACAATGGTTCCATCTGGCCGCATGACACGGCGATGTGCGGCGCCGGCCTGGCGCGGTTCGGCGAGCGTGACAGCGTGGTGCGGCTGATGAGCGGTACGTTCGAATCGGCAGTGCATTTCAACATGCGACTGCCAGAACTGTTCTGCGGTTTCACCCGCTCGCCGGGCGAAGCGCCGATCGCCTACCCCGTCGCCTGCCTGCCGCAAGCGTGGTCCGCAGGCTCGGCCTTCATGCTGATGCAGGCGTGCCTCGGTCTGGAAATCGACGGCTGGAACGGCGAAATCCACGTCACTCGACCCCGTTTGCCGATCGGCATCGATACGCTGACGCTCAGGCATCTGGGTGTCGGCGAAAAGAGGGTCGATCTTACCTTCCAGCGCGTCGGCGACCGCGTCGTCGCCTTTCTCGCCGACCGCCATGAAGGGCTGGTTCCGCTGATCGTGCGGACATGATCTGAACGGCCTTCAACGGGAACCGAACCCAGGGTTTGTGCGTTGCGAAAAACACAGTTCTCACGGGCGATCGTCGGCTGCGAACACTCAAATCGAACCATGAAGAAAAAGGCCCTGACGGCCAAAATTGAGTTGGAATTGGAATGACTGATTATGGCATGGCCCTGCTCTGGGTCTTGATCCTTGCAAGCCTTGGCCTTTCGATTCTAGCCGTTCTGTTATCGATCTCCAGGCAACGTCGTAGCCATAGCTTGACGGTTGCACCGACTGCCGGCGAGGACGTCGCATCGGAAGCGACGCGCAAGGTTTTGCGGGAGTTCGAGAAGAATGGACAATCTCCCGACGCGGCGCTGGTGAACTGGTCGCCCGACACCTTGCGCAAGATACTTGCCGACGACCTGCCGGACGCGCAGGTCATCGTCGTCTCGAACCGAGAACCCTATATCCACAACATCAAGGACGACGGCGTCGAGCTTCTGGTGCCGGCCAGCGGCCTGGTGTCGGCGCTTGAGCCTATCACCCGCGCCTGCAGCGGCACCTGGATCGCCTATGGCGGCGGAACTGCGGATCGTCTGACGGTCGATAGCAACGATCGGGTTCAGGTGCCGCCCGACAATCCGTCCTATACGCTGCGCCGCGTGTGGCTGAGCGACGACGAATATCAGGGCTACTATCTCGGCTTTGCCAATGAAGGGCTTTGGCCGCTCTGCCATATCGCCTTCACACGGCCGGTCTTCCGTGCCTCGGACTGGGAGGCCTATGAGGCCGTCAACCGCAAATTCGCCGATATGGTGGTTGCCGAGGCGCGCAATGAGCGGCCGATCGTGCTGGTTCAGGATTACCATTTCGCGCTCCTGCCGCGCATGATCCGCGAGCGCCTGCCGGAGGCGATCATCATCACCTTCTGGCACATCCCGTGGCCGAACTCCGAAGTGTTCAGCATCTGCCCATGGCGCGAACGCGTTCTTGATGGACTGCTCGGGAGCTCGATCATCGGCTTTCACACCCAGTTTCATGCCAATAATTTCACTGAAAGCGTAGACAGGTTCCTGGAAAGCCGGATCGAGCGCGCCGACGCCGCGATCTCGTATGGCGGGCGGACGACACTGGTGCACGCCTATCCCATCTCCATCGAATGGCCGGCCGAACTCCTGGCCAAACTGCCACCGGTCGAGGAAAGCCGCGCCCGCCTGCGTGAGCGGTTCGGCCTGTCGGCGGACGTCAAGCTGTGCGTCGGCGTCGAGCGCCTGGACTACACCAAGGGCATCCTCGACCGCTTCCATGCGCTGGACGAATTGTTTACGCGCCACCCCGAGTGGATCGGCAAGGTAGTGTTCCTGCAGATTGCTGCCCCAAGCCGCGGCACGCTGCCGGCGTACCAGCAATTGCACGATGAATGCCTGCGTTATGCCAACGAGCTCAACCAGCGCTACGGTCATGACGGCTACAAGCCCGTGGTCATGGTGGCTGAGCACCATTCGCAGCAACAGGTCTATGAGATCTATCGCGCCGCCGACATCTGCATGGTCACCAGCCTGCATGACGGCATGAACCTCGTAGCCAAGGAATTCGTCGCCGCGCGTGACGACGAACAGGGCGTGCTGTTGCTCAGCACGTTTGCCGGCGCGTCGCGCGAACTGCTGGAAGCACTGATCGTCAATCCTTACGACGCGGCGATGATGAGCCAGGTGCTGCTGCAGGCGCTGACCATGTCACCGGACGAACAACGCGAGCGCATGCGCCCGATGCGCGAAATAGTGCGCGACAACAATGTCTTTCGCTGGGCCGGCAGCATGCTGCTCGATGCGGCGCGCCTGCGCAAACGCGGCGACCTCGAAAGAGCGACAAGTGTCGCCGAGCGGCCCGCAAACACCGGCAGCAACATCGTCTCACTGTTCGACCGCATGCGGAAGGTGGCGTCATGAATAGCCTGTCGAAAGCACCGGGCCTGCCAACCGCACCCGACCTGCCGGAAGGACAATGGGCGCTTTTCCTCGACATCGACGGCACGTTGCTGGAGCACGCCGCGCACCCCGACGCCGTGTCCGTGAGCGACGAACTGCGCAACCTCCTCGGCGCCGTCGACAAACGGCTGGACGGCGCCGTCGCCTTTATCACCGGCCGCTCGGTCGAGGGCGCCGACCGCCTGTTTCATCCGTTGAAGCTGCGTGTTGCCGGTCTCTATGGGCTGGAACACCGGCTGACGCCGGACGGCCCGGTCGTTACCGCGGATGCTCCCGCCGATATCGCTGCCCTTGCCGACGCCATCGAGGCCGAACTCGATGACGGCCTTGTTCATATCGAGCGCAAGGGTCCGATCCTCGCCATCCATACGCGTGCGGCGCCGCATCTGCTGGCCAGGGCAACGCATCTTGCCGAACAGGCATTGACCGAGCTTCCCAAGGGCTATCGGGTTATCCCGGGCAACGCCGGCGTCGAACTCATGCCGCTCGAAGCGGCCAAGGGCGCTGCCGTGCGGCGTTTCATGGCAATCCCGCCCTTTGCCGGACGGCGGCCGGTCTTTCTCGGCGACGACACCGCCGACGAAAACGGTTTCGAGGCGATCAACGAGGCCGGCGGCATCTCGATCCGGGTCAAGCCGCGTGGGCCGACCGTGGCCCAATACAGGCTCGATGATGTCACCTGCGCGATAGCTTGGCTTGCCGCCAATTTCGACGCATCACCGGCTCTCAACCGCAAAGCGTCCTGATCGCTGCCGCCTGCGGATCGAATCAAGATACGCCGCGTTTGCGCCGACCTTCGCCAAAAGCCGATCGATAAGCGCTGTTCTCATTGAATATCTTTAAGGCCAAAGCCGGCAAATGGATTGCTTGCCGGTTCCCCTGCGTCAGGCATAACCTGCGCAGTCGACGCGTGAGGGCGCGTGCGGCATCAAGGGGAGGACATCGCAGTGACCATACAAGGCGCATCACCTGATCTATACAATGAGGATCTGGCTCCGGCCAAAGTCCGAAACTGGGGGCCGTTCTCGATCTTCAACGTCTGGACGTCGGACGTCCACAGCCTCTGGGGCTATTATCTCGCCGCAAGCCTGTTCCTGTTTTGCGGCGGCTTCGTCAATTTCATCATCGCCATCGGCATCGGTTCGCTGATCATCTACGCGCTGATGAACATGGTCGGCTATGCCGGCGTGAAGACCGGCGTGCCCTACCCCGTGCTGGCGCGCGCCTCCTTCGGCATCTGGGGCGCCAACATTCCGGCCCTGGTGCGCGCCATCGTCGCCTGCTTCTGGTACGGCGCGCAGACGGCGGCGGCATCGGGCGCGATCGTGGCGTTGCTGATCCGCTCGCAATGGTTCGCCGATTTCAACGCCAACACGCATTTCCTCGGCCACACGGGTCTGGAAGTGATCTGTTTTGTGGTCATCTGGGCACTGCAATTGCTGATCATCCAGAACGGCATGGAAACGGTGCGCCGCTTCCAGGATTGGGCCGGACCGGCGGTGTGGGTGATGATGTTGATCCTGGCGATCTATCTCTGTGTAAAATCCGGGAGATTTGCCTTCACCAGCGACATCCCGATGGATGTGCTGCTCGACAAGACAAAGGATGCCGGCGTACCCGGAACCCCTGGCTCCTGGACGTCGCTGTTTGCGGTGGCGGCGATCTGGGTCACCTATTTCTCAGCGCTCTATCTCAATTTCTGCGATTTCGCCCGCTATGCCCCAGACAAGGCATCGCTGCGCAAGGGCAACATCTGGGGCCTGCCGATCAATCTCATCCTGTTCTCGCTGGTCGCCGGCGTGACCACCATCGCTGCCTTCGACGTGTATGGCGAAGTGCTTCTGCATCCCGACCAGATCTCGGCGAAATTCGACAGCTGGTTCCTGGCAGCGCTTGCAGCCCTGACTTTTGCCGTGGCGACGCTCGGCATCAATGTGGTGGCAAACTTCGTCTCGCCGGCCTTCGACTTCTCCAATGTCTTTCCCCGGCAGATCGACTTCAAGAAGGGCGGCTATATCGCAGCTGTTATCGCGCTGGTGCTCTATCCCTTCGCGCCGTGGGAAGGCAGTGCCGCATCTTTCGTCAACGTCATCGGCGCGACGATGGGGCCGATCTTCGGGGTGATGATGGTCGACTACTATCTGATCCGGAAGGGCGAGGTCGACGTCGAGGCACTGTACCGCGAAGATGGCGAGTTCCGCTTCCAGGGCGGCTGGCACGTCAACGCCTTCATAGCAGCCGGCATCGGCGCCATCTTCTCCTCGGTCCTGCCGAACTTCACCAATTTGCTGCCGGCATGGTGGGGCGTTTATGGCTGGTTTTTCGGCGTCGGCATTGCAGGGGTCATCTACTACGTCCTTCGCACCGCCGCCCTTGGCGCAGGGGCCAGGACGGCGAAGGCGTGAAATGAGAGATAGGGAGTAGTCAGTAGCCAGTAGGGAATAGTATAACCCCTACTCCCTACTCCCTACTCCCTACTCCCTACTCCCTACTCCACCATCTCAGCCAACCTCCGCACCGTGTTCCAGTTGCGTGCGGTGCCGATGCCCATGCGCTTGTGGTTCATGGCAGCGAGCAGCCGCGAGCTTGGCCGCTGGCGCGAAAAGACGACCCAGATGTCGCCGTCGACCGAAGCCACCCTCTCGTCCTCGGCGGCATAGGCCTGGAGCGCGGCCGCACCATCCGCTGGCGCTGGCTCGCGCATCACCCGCACGGCCACCTGATCGCCTGCCTCGGCAGAGTCGGCCGGGAATGGGTTGCCGGCGGCAAGTTTCAGCCAATCCTCGGCAGTGCGCACGATGATGACGACATTGCGGCCGAAGGTTTTTTCGAAGGCCGTTTCCAGCCGCTGTTCCAGCTTGGCGATGCCGGTCGCCCGTGTCTCGAAGACCAGATTGCCGGTCGCCACCAGGGTGCGCGGGTTCTTCAGCCCAAGCTGTTCTGCCATCGCCTTGAGGTCGGCCATGACGACCCGGCGGCCTTCGCCGAGGATAATGCTGTAGAGCAGCGCAACATAGGTTTGCATGGCAACGCGGCCTGCTTATACCAGCCGCGACTGGTCCACCGCGGCCGAGATGAAGCTGGCGAACAGCGGATGCGGCTCGAGCGGCCGGCTCTTCAGCTCCGGGTGATACTGGACGCCGATAAACCAGGGATGGTCGGGATATTCGACCGTTTCCGGCAGCACACCGTCGGGCGACATGCCGGCAAACACCAGGCCGCAATCCTCAAGCCGCTCCTTGTAGTCGATGTTGACCTCGTAGCGGTGGCGATGGCGCTCGGAAATCTGGGTGTCGCCATAGATGTCGGCGATCTTCGAACCCTTGGCGAGTTCAGCCTGATAGGCGCCGAGCCGCATGGTGCCGCCGAGATCGCCGGTTTCGGGGCGCTTCTCCAGCATGTTGCCTTTCAGCCATTCGGTCATCAGGCCGACGACCGGCTCGTCGGTCGGACCGAATTCGGTCGACGAGGCGTGTTCGACGCCGGCCAGCGAGCGCGCCGCCTCGATGCAGGCCATCTGCATGCCGAAGCAGATTCCGAAATACGGCACCTTGCGCTCGCGGGCGAATTTCGCCGCCAGGATCTTGCCTTCCGAGCCGCGCTCGCCGAAGCCGCCGGGCACCAGGATGCCGTGCACCTTTTCCAGCCACGGCGTGGGGTCTTCCTTCTCGAAAATCTCGCTCTCGATCCAGTCGAGCTTGACCTTGACGCGGTTGGCCATGCCGCCATGCGACAAAGCCTCGATCAGCGATTTGTAGGCATCCTTGAGGCCGGTGTATTTGCCGACAATGGCAATCGTCACCTCGCCTTCCGGATTGTGGATGCGGTTGGACACGGCCTGCCAGGGCTCCATGCGCGGCTTCGGCGCCGGATCGATACCGAAGGCGGCCAGCACTTCCGAATCGAGCCCTTCCTTGTGGTAAGCCATCGGCACGTCATAGATGTGGGGCACGTCGAGCGCCTGGATGACGGCACTTTCGCGCACATTGCAGAACAGCGACAGTTTTCTGCGCTCTTCCTTGGGGATGGCGCGGTCGGCGCGGACCAGCAGGATATCGGGCGCGATGCCGATGCCGCGCAGTTCCTTGACCGAATGCTGGGTCGGCTTGGTCTTCAGCTCGCCGGCCGTCGGGATGTAAGGCATCAAGGTCAGGTGGACATAGACGGCGTTGTTGCGCGGCAGATCGTTGCCGAGCTGGCGGATAGCCTCGAGAAACGGCATCGCCTCGATATCGCCAACCGTGCCGCCGATCTCGCACAGCACGAAATCATAGTCGTCATTGCCGTCGAGGACGAAATTCTTGATCTCGTCGGTGACGTGCGGAATGACCTGCACGGTGGCGCCGAGATAGTCACCGCGCCGTTCGCGCTCGATGATGTTCTTGTAGATGCGGCCGGTGGTGATGTTGTCCTGCTGGTTGGCCGAGCGGCCGGTGAAGCGCTCGTAATGGCCAAGATCGAGATCGGTCTCGGCGCCGTCATCGGTGACGAAAACCTCGCCATGCTGGTAAGGCGACATCGTTCCGGGATCGACATTGAGATAGGGATCGAGCTTTTTGATGCGTGCGCGATAGCCTCGCGCCTGCAAGAGAGCCCCAAGGGCCGCTGCAGCGATGCCTTTTCCAAGTGAGGAAACCACGCCGCCTGTGATGAATACATATCGCGCCATGGGAGTCATCGCTTAACGCGGCCGAATTGATTCCGCCAGAGAAAAAACCGCCGCTGAGGCTTTTTCCAGAGAAGGCGCGATAGTCCCGAGGTTCGAGACTGGTGTTTTGGTCAAAACAAAAGGGCCGGCAAAAGCCGGCCCTTTCGGCAGGTTTGTGAAAGCGTCAGATGATGACGACCTTGGTGCCGACCCTGACGCGGCTGTAGAGGTCCATGACGTGCTCGTTGATCATGCGGAAGCAGCCATTGGAAGCGCTGGTTCCGATCGACTGCGGCGCGATGGTGCCGTGGATGCGCAGATGCGTGTCCTTCTTGCCATCGTAGAGATAGATGGCGCGGGCGCCGAGCGGGTTCTGGCCGCCGCCGGGCATGCCGTCCTTGTACTGGCCATAATGCTTGGGTTCTCGCTTCTGCATGTCGAGCGTCGGGATCCAGCGCGGCCATTCCTGCTTGTCGCCAACGGCAACCTTGCCCTTGAACTGCAGGCCTTCGCGGCCGACCGCGATCGCATAGCGGCGGGCGGTGAAAGCCGATTCGACGAGGTAGAGGCGGCGCGCGCTGGTATCGATGACGATCGTACCCGGCTCGTAGCCGCTGAATTCGACGTCCTGCGGCACGAATTCCGGCTTCACCTTGAACTGTTTCTTGGCTTGCCGCTTGGCGAGAGCCTGGTCGAGAGCGCGCGTCTCGGGGAGATAGGCAATGGACGAGGCAGAGGACGTGCCGCCGAACAGGCCGGCGAACAGTCCGCCACTCGTCGGCTTCTGGCCCGGGGCCTCGCTGCGCAATTCGCCATTGTTGCCGGTCAGCGCGATATTCATCGCTTCGGCCGGAAGCGGTTCGGCCGATTCGATCGGCTCGACCGGCGCGATCGGGTCAACCGGAGCGATGATCTTGGTGATCTTCTTGCCTGGCTTGGCGTCAGCGATCACCACCGGCTTGCCCTTGCTGGCCAGGAACGCCTGGCGCTGGGCGTCGGCCCTGGCTTTCGCCGCATCGCGCATCGCCACCTTGCGGGCCTCGAGCGCCTTGACGCGGGCGAGATCCCTGTCGGCGGCGATCTTGTCTTCGAGCTTGCTGATCTGAGCCAGATCATCCGGGCTCGGGTTTTTCTTCTTCTTGAGAAGCTTCAGCTGCGTCGCATCGCTCTTGGCGGCGACGTTGATGACAGCGGTTTTGCCAACCGCCTGCGGTGAGGTCATTGCCGGAGTGCCGGCGAAGGCCGCGGAGCTCATGCCGAATACGGCACAAAACCCCATGAAAATGAAGCTGCGAAGCTGCATGGCGAAGATCCGATCGTTCAATGCTTGTTGCCCACGGCGTCGCCCGGCGCCCCCCAAGGGCGCAGAAAGTGCCGCCGGCAATCTATAATCGAAGTGGCGTACGGGCCTCAAGCACGGGGTGCCGTCGAATCTTCGTGATCGTGTGCCATTTGCCGCGACTGTGTTGAAACAACAACAGATCGCGGCATCTGACCGTACCGACTACTGGTTCGGAACCTGCGGCGTGACCGGCAAGGTAACGCCATTGGTAGCCGGCGGCGCAGCCGAATCGGTTGCAGGTGGCGTCGCCGGAGATGGAGCCGTCGCCGGGGCTGTGGTGGCGGGAGCCGTCGCGGGCGGCGTCGTGGCGGCGCCGTTGGCCGCGGGCGCGGCCGGTGCGGTGTTGCCCGAAGGCGGCGTCGGCGCCGTCGTGCCGGGCAACTGATTGAGCACGCCGTTGCCGCTGTCGGCCGGCACGCGGTCGAGAATGTCGATCGGTTTTTCGCCATAGCGGGCAACGATCGAGAGTGTCAGCGACGTCACGAAGAAGGCCGCGGCCAGGATCGCCGTCGCCCGCGTCAGCGCATTGGCGGCGCCACGCGCGGTCATGAAACCGGAACCGCCGCCAATGCCGAGACCACCGCCTTCGGAGCGTTGCAGCAGCACCACGCCGACAAGGGCGAGCACGACCATGAGGTGGATGACGATCAGTACGGTTTCCATATTTTATCCTGGCAAGCCCTGCCGCTCCCTGGCGATCAGGGCCGGTGATTTGGAGGCGGCTCCATACAATGCTTTAACGGCATTTCCAAGCCCGTGGCCGGAATATGGGAAGCAATGCGCCCTTTGCAACGATTTCCGCCGAACTGCTGCGTTCATAAGTCGATGACGGAACTGGTCGGCAACGAAATTCCGGGCCTACGCGATATTCTGGTATGCCTCGGCGATGGCGAGAAAGTCGGACGCCTTCAGGCTGGCGCCGCCAACCAGCGCGCCATCGACGTTTTTGACGCCCAGCAGTTCGACCGCGTTGGACGCCTTGACCGAGCCGCCATAGAGGATGCGCATCTTGCCGGCCACGGCTGCGCCGAGCGCTTCCGCCAGTTTTTGGCGGATATGCGCGTGCGCCTCCGCCACGTCTTCGGCGGTCGGCGTCAGGCCGGTGCCGATAGCCCATACCGGCTCGTAGGCGATAACGGTGTTGGCGGGCGTTGCGCTCGGTGGCACCGAGCCGGCGACCTGCCGCGACAACACGTCGAGTGCTGTGCCCGCTTCACGCTCCGCCTTGGTCTCGCCGATGCAGATGATGGCGACGAGCCCTGCCCGCCACGCCGCCGAGGCCTTGGCGAGGACGATGGCATCGTCCTCGCTGCGCTGTTCGCGGCACTCGGAATGGCCGACAATGACGTGGCTGGCGCCCGCATCCTTCAGCATCTCGGCTGAGACACAGCCGGTGAAGGCGCCGCTTTCCTTGATGTGGCAGTCCTCGCCACCGGCCCGCACCGGCGTGCGCGACAGGATTTCGACGGCGCGCGACAGTAAGGTCGCCGGCACGCAGACCAATGCTTCGGTCTCTGCGTCGAGCCCGCTCATGAAGCCGTTGCCGATCATCCTGAGCTCGTTCAGCGAAGCGCTGGTGCCGTTCATTTTCCAGTTGCCGGCAACGAGCGGTCGAATTCCTGGCGTCATGGGGATCTGGTTCTCCGGGCGACATTGGGGTCTCGCCCTCCCTATCAAAATCAGGCCACAAAGCAATCGACAGTGAGCCGGAAGGGCGCTATTGCGCTTGTTTCAGACTCGGGCGCACGCAAAACTGCGCAAAAATCGGAAGTAACAATGCTTGGTATATTGAGAAGCGCGGCAGGGACCTGGGTCGCGAAAGCCCTGCTGTCGCTGCTGGTGTTGAGTTTCCTTGCCTGGGGCGTCACCACGCGGATGACGGGCGGCTTCCTGGCTGGCCATCATGCGGTGATCACCGCCGGCAGCACCACCGTGTCGATCACCGAGTACCGCCTCGCCTACGATCGCCAGATCGCCATGCTGCAGCAGCAGATCGGCCAGCGCATCAGCCGCGACCAGGCCAAGGCCTATGGCATCGACAACCAGGTGCTGGCTCAGTTGGTGTCCGGCGCCGTCCTTGACGAACAGGCGCGCAAGCTCGGGCTTGGCTTCTCCAAGGACAGGCTGGCCGAACTGACGCGGCAGGAACCCGCCTTCCAAGGCCCGAATGGCCAGTTCGACCGCCGGCTGTTCGAATCCCGGCTGCGCGAACTGGGAATGCGGCCGGAGGATTATCTGAAGAACCGGGCTCAGGTGGCGGTGCGCCAGCAGATCGTCGAAGCGGTTTCGGACGGCCTCAAGGCTCCGGACACCTTCTTCAAGGCAGTTGCGCTCTATCGGGGCGAAGACCGCACCATCGACTATCTGATCTTGCCAAAGGCGTTGGTGGAGCCCATCGAGGCGCCATCCGACAGCGTGCTTCAGGCTTATTTCGAGGCCAACAAGAAAACCTACGCGGCGCCAGAATACCGCAAATTCTCCTATGTCCGGCTCGAGCCCGAAGACATCATGGATGTCAGCGCCGTAACGGACCAGCAGGTCAGCGACGACTACAACAAGAACAAGGGCCGCTACACCACGCCGGAAATGCGCACCATCGAACAGCTGGTGTTCCCTTCCGCGGACGCCGCCAAGGCGGCATCCGATTCGCTGAAGACGGGCGCCACTTTCGACAAGATCGTCACCGCGCAGGGCAAGACCCCGGCCGACACGCTGCTCGGCACGCTCTCCAAGGATAAGATCACCGACAAGGCGGTCGCCGATGCCGCATTCGCGCTTGCCGTCAACGAAGTCAGCCCGGTCGTCCAGGGCGCGTTCGGTCCGGTGCTTTTGCGCGTCACCGAGATCAAACCGGAAACGGTGAAGCCGCTGGCGGAAGTGTCAGACCAGATCCGAAAGGATCTGGCGCTCGGCGAAGCAAGCCGCATCCTGCTCGACGTGCACGACAACTACGAAGACACCCGCGCCGCCGGCAGCACGCTGGCCGAAGCCGCCGCCAAACTGAAGCTCAAGGACGTCACCGTCGAGGCCATAGACCGCACCGGCCTCAAGCCGGACGGCACCATCATCAAGGACCTGCCGGCATCGCCGGACCTGATCAAGGCGGTGTTCGAGGCCGAGCCCAACACCGAGAATCAAGCCCTGACCACGCCTAACAACGGCTTCGTGTTCTATGAACTGACATCGATCACGCCGGCTCGCGACCGCACGCTGGACGAAGTCCGCCAGCGCGTGGTGGCGGACTGGACGACAGAGGAAACGACCAAGCGGCTGACCGCGAAAGCAGACGAACTCGACAAGCGCCTCAAGGCTGGCACCACACTCGACGTCATCGCCGGCGAACTGAAGCTTGAAAAGCAGACCAAGCGCGGCGTGAAGCGCGAGGCCGACGATGTCGATTTCGGCAAGGAGGGTGCTGCTGCGATGTTCGGGGTCGGCGAAGGCGGCACCGGGCTGATCCCCTCGCCCACCGGCGACGGCCAGATCCTGTTCAAGGTCGCCGAAGTGTTCGAGCCGGCCGGAGCCGACGCCAGCTCGGTACCCGACGATGCGCAAAAATCCTTCACGCAAGGCATGTCCGACGATCTGCTCGACCAGCTGGTGGCGCAGTTGCAGACGCAGTACGCCGTCAGCGTCGACCAGGCCGCCGTTTCCCAAGCCCTCGCCCAATGAATGGCCTTAGCCCAATGAACGTCTTGGCCCAATGAGCGCCCTGAAGACCCATATCGCCAAGGTCGCCACGGGAAGCGGGCTTACCTTCGAGGAAGCGCGCGAAGCTTTCGACATCATCATGTCTGGCGACGCGACGCCGGGCCAGATCGGCGGCTTCCTGATGGCGTTGCGCGTGCGCGGGGAGACCGTGAGCGAGATTTCCGGCGCCGTCGCCACCATGCGTGCCAAGATGCTGCGCGTCGAAGCTCCTGAGGGCGCCATCGACATTGTCGGCACGGGCGGCGACAATTCGCATTCAGTCAACATCTCGACCGCTTCGGCCTTCGTCATTGCCGGCTGCGGCGTGCCGGTCGCCAAGCACGGCAATCGCGGCCTGTCGTCGCTGACGGGCGCTGCCGATGTGCTGGTCGCGCTCGGCGTCAAGATCGATATCCTGCCAGAGGTGATCGGCCGCTGCATCCAGGAGGCCGGCGTCGGCTTCATGTTCGCGCCGGCGCACCACCCTGCGATGAAGCATGTCGGCCCGACCCGCGTCGAGCTCGGCACGCGTACCATCTTCAACCTGCTCGGACCGCTGTCCAATCCGGCTGGCGTCAGCAGGCAGATGGTCGGCGTGTTCCTGCCGGAATGGATCGTGCCGGTGGCCGAGACATTGAAGGCGTTGGGCACCGAGCATGCCTGGGTGGTCCATGGGGATGGCTATGACGAAATCACCACCACCGGCGAAACGCAGGTGGCGGAACTGGCCGGCGGCGAGATCCGCCATTTCACGCTCACCCCGGAAGCCGTCGGCCTGCAGCGCCACACCAAGGACGAGTTGCGCGGCGGCGACGCCGCCTACAATGCCACGGCGTTGCGCGACATGCTGAGAGGTGCTGCCGGGGCCTATCGCGATACGGTGCTGATGAACGCCGGCGCCGGCATGGTGGTGGCCGGCAAGGCGACGACGCTTGCCGACGGCATGGCCGCGGCCACACAGGCCATCGACAGCGGCCGGGCGCTGGGCGTGCTCGACAGGCTGGTCGAGATTTCGAACGGATGAGCCGTGGCTGACATTCTGCGCAAGATCGAGGCCTACAAGCGCGACGAGATCGCGGCGGCGAAGGCGCGGATACCGTTGGCCGAGATCAAGGCGCGAGCCAAGGATGCCGACGCACCGCGTGGCTTTCGGAGGGCGCTTGAGGCGAAGCGCAGATCGGGCAGCTTCGGCCTGATCGCCGAGATCAAAAAGGCAAGCCCATCCAAAGGCTTGATCCGTGCCGATTTCGACCCGCCCGCACTGGCGCAGGCCTATGAGAAAGGCGGTGCCGCCTGTCTTTCGGTGCTGACCGATGCGCCATCCTTCCAGGGCGCGCCGGAATTTCTCACCAATGCACGGAAGGCAGTGTCCCTGCCCGCGCTGCGCAAGGATTTCCTGTTCGACCCTTACCAGGTCTACGAGGCTCGCGCATGGGGCGCCGATGCCATCCTGATCATCATGGCCAGCGTCGATGATGCCTTGGCGAGCGAATTGGAAGCGACCGCGTTCGAACTCGGCATGGACGCGCTGATCGAGGTGCATGACGAGGCCGAGACGCAGCGCGCGGTAAAACTCTCGTCGCAGCTGATCGGCATCAACAACCGCAATCTCAGAACATTCGAGACCAGCCTCGAGATCTCGGAACGGCTGGCATCGATGGTGCCGGGCGGCCGATTGCTGGTCAGCGAGAGCGGAATTTTCACCCACGACGATTGCTTCAGGATGCAAAAGACCGGCATCAGCACCTTCCTCGTCGGCGAGAGCCTGATGCGGCAAGAGGATGTCGCTGCGGCAACGCGGCTGCTTTTGACAGGCAAGGCGAAAGCAGAGGCCATCTGAGGATGGCAGCCGCCCTCACCCATCTCGGCGCCAAGGGCGAGGCCAACATGGTCGATGTCGGCGAGAAGGCGGAGACGACGCGCACGGCGGTCGCCGAGGGCTTTGTCTCGATGCGGGCCGAAACCCTGAAGATGATCCTCGACGGCGACGCCAAGAAGGGCGATGTGCTGGGTACCGCGCGCATTGCCGGCATCATGGCTGCCAAGAAAACGCATGAGCTGATCCCACTCTGCCATCCGCTGCTTTTGACCAAGGTGTCGGTCGACATCGAACCGGACACCACGCTGCCCGGCCTCAGGGTCACCGCGCTCGCCCGCGTCACCGGCAAGACCGGGGTCGAGATGGAGGCGCTGACCGCGGCATCTGTCGCGTGCCTGACCATTTACGACATGGCCAAGGCGGTCGACCGCGCCATGGTGATTTCCGGTATAAAGCTGGTGGAAAAGACCGGCGGCAAGTCCGGCGACTACAAGGCGGGTTCGTAAATGGCGCTGGTTCCGGTCGCCGAGGCGCTTCAACGCCTACTCGACGGCGCTGTGGCGTTGCCCGGTGAAAGCGTCGCGCTGGCGGATTCGGCCGGCCGGGTGCTGGCGGAGCCGGTCGTGGCGCTGCGTACCCAGCCGCCTTTCAATGCATCTGCCATGGACGGCTATGCCGCACGGGCGCGGGATGTGGCGACCCTCCCGGCGAGGCTTTCGGTGATCGGCAAGGCGCCTGCAGGGCGAGGCTTTGACGGCGCTGTAGGTAAGGCGGAAGCTGTGCGCATCTTCACCGGCGCGCCGCTGCCGGAAGGCGCAGACACCATCGTCATCCAGGAGAATGTCCGCGATCTCGGCGGTGGCCGGATCGAGGTCACCGAACCGACGGCGAAGAACCGTAACATCCGCCGCCTTGGACTGGATTTTGCCCAAGGCGACGTGCTGCTGGAGAAAGGCCGCGTGCTCGATCCGGCTGCATTGTCGCTGGCGGCGTCGGCCAATCATCCCCGGTTGAACGTGGTGCAACGGCCGCTGGTCGCCATCATCGCCACCGGCGACGAATTGCTGCCACCGGGTAGCGAACCTGGCCCCGACCAGATCATCTCGTCCAACGCCTATGGCGTCGCTGCTGTGGCGCAGTCGGTCGGCGCTCGCGCGCTCGATCTCGGTATAGCGGCCGATCGCAAGGAAGCGATCGCGGCGCTGGTGAAAAAGGCGGTCGATGCGAAAGCCGACGTCATCGTCACGCTCGGCGGCGCCTCGGTCGGCGACCATGATCTCGTCCATGACGTGCTGACCGGCGAAGGCATGAACCTCGACTTCTGGAAGCTCGCCATGCGCCCGGGCAAGCCGCTGATGTTCGGGCGGCTGGGCGATATCAGGTGCATCGGCCTGCCCGGCAATCCGGTGGCGAGCCTGGTCTGCTCGCAATTGTTCCTGAAGCCGTTATTGGCGCAGCTCGGCGGCCGTCCCCACCGGCAGGACATCCGCCAGGCTCAGCTTGGCGCCGCGATGCCGGCCAATGATCTAAGGCAAGACTATGTGCGCGCCGTGGTCCGGGAAGAAGCCGGCGCATTGGTGGCGACGCCGTTCGGCATCCAGGATTCCTCGATGCTGAGAATGCTGGCCGACGCCACCGGCCTGATCGTGCGCGAGCCCTTCGCTCCGGCGGCAGAAGCAGGCGCTGCTTGCAGCGTTCTGATGTTGCGCTGAAGGTCGCGGATCCAAGCCGTTAATTCCAAGAGATAAGACTGGTTGTTACTCCGCCAGCAATGTCCGCGTCAGCGGATGTGTCGGATCGGCAAGCCCGTCGACGATGCTGAAATGATGCCGGTCCGGCTCGACCACTGTGCTGGTCGTGGCGCCGAGGCCGATCCAGATGTTGGCAAGCAGCGCATTCTGGCGCAGGAACTCCGCCCGCTCGCCGCCGCCAGCCCAGCAGGTGATGCGCGCGCCCTGCATGGGGCGCAGCAGAACCGGGCTTTCGGCCAGTGCTTCCGCTTCATCGATGGCCAGTGTCGCGTTCATCCCCGTCCGCATGATCGGCCGCAGATCATGAACCCCGGAGATCGAGACGACATTGCGTATGCGGCCGGCCACATCGGCGGCCAGAGGCGTCGTTGTCGTCACCATCCTGGAGGCGAGATGGCCGCCGGCGGAATGCCCGGTCAGGATCACCGGCCCGCCGACCATCGTCGCCGCCTTGCCGATCGCCGCCGCGATTTCCCTGACGATGCCGGAAATGCGTATGTCGGGACAAAGCGTGTAAGTCGGGATTGCCACGGCAAAGCCATTGGCAACCGCGCCGTTGGCCAGATGCGACCATGGCTTGTTGTCGAACGCCTTCCAGTAACCGCCATGGATGAAGACGACGAGCCCTTTGGGCATGACATCGGGAAGGAACAGATCGAGCCTGTTGCGTGGACTGTCGCCATAGGAGATGTCGAGCTTGGCCCGACCGGACGCCGACATTGTGTCGCGAAAAGCCTGTGCCGGTGTGTCCCACGCGGCCGGCCAGCGATTGCTGCCGGCAATGTTGTCGCCGTTGGCGTAGGCATTGTCCCAATCGGCAACACGATGTTCGAGCATCTGCATCCCTCCCGGATGGCTTCAGTTCAGTCGACAGGAATGGCCGCCGAACAGGGCGGCGTCAATGCTGCGACCTAAAAACATTTTAGGCTTGAAACAAATTTCGACTGGTGCGATCCTGCGCCTTGTTCAGCCATGGGCGCGAGGCAGACAGGGGCAGCCGAAAATGCTTGGGCCATCAGCGCATATCGACACATTCACGCGCGACAACCTGCCGCCGCCGGAGCAATGGCCGGAGTTTTTGCTCGACGGCTTCGACTATCCCGACCACATAAATGCCGGCGTCGAATTGACCGACAGGCTGGTCGAAAAAGGATTCGGCGACCACACCGCGCTGATCGGCAATGGCCGCCGCCGCACCTACAAGGAACTGTCCGACTGGACCAACAGGCTCGCCCATGCCCTGGTCGAGAATTATGGCGTCAAGCCGGGCAACCGGGTGCTGATCCGCTCGGCCAACAACCCGGCCATGGTCGCCTGCTGGCTGGCCGCCACCAAGGTTGGCGCGGTGGTCGTCAACACCATGCCGATGCTGCGCGCCGGCGAACTCGCCAAGATCGTCGACAAGGCGGAAATCACGGTTGCGCTTTGCGATACAAGGCTGATGGACGAGATGACCGCCTGCGCCAAGAGCAGTGCGTATCTCAAGCAGGTCATTGGCTTCGACGGCACGGCCAACCATGACGCGGAACTCGACCGCGCCGCCCTCGACAAGCCGGTCACCTTCACTGCCGTCAACACCGGCCGCGACGATGTCGCCCTGCTCGGCTTCACCTCCGGCACCACCGGCGTGCCGAAGGCGACGATGCATTTCCACCGCGACCTGCTGATCGTCGCCGACGCCTATGCCCGCGAAATCCTGGAGGTGACGCCCGACGACATCTTCGTCGGCTCCCCGCCCCTTGCCTTTACCTTCGGTCTTGGCGGGCTCGCCATCTTCCCGCTGCGTTTCGGCGCCGCGGCGACGTTGCTGGAACAGGCGACGCCACCCAACATGATCCACATCATCGAGACCTACAAAGCGACCATTTCCTTCACCGCTCCAACCGCCTATCGGGCCATGCTCAAGGCCATGGATCAAGGCGCTGACCTGTCCTCGCTGCGCGTCGCGGTTTCGGCGGGCGAGACGCTGCCGGCGCCTGTCTTCGAGGAATGGACTGAGAAGACCGGCAAGCCGATCCTCGATGGGATCGGCGCCACCGAGATGCTGCATATCTTCATCTCCAACCGCTTCGACGACATGAAGCCGGCCTCCACCGGCAAACCAGTCGGCGGCTATCTGGCACGCATCGTCGATGACGAGATGCGGGAGTTGCCGCGCGGCTCTGCTGGCCGGCTGGCGGTGCGCGGCCCGACCGGCTGCCGCTACATGGCCGATGCCAGGCAAAAGGACTATGTCCGCGACGGCTGGAATCTCACCGGCGATACGTTCACGCAGGACGAGGATGGCTTCTTCCACTTCGCCGCGCGTTCCGACGACATGATCGTCAGCGCCGGCTACAACATCGCCGGCCCCGAGGTCGAAGCGGCGCTGCTCTCGCATCCCGACGTCGCCGAATGCGCGGTGACCGGCGCCGAGGACGGTGAACGCGGCCAGATCGTCGAGGCGCATATCGTGCTTGTGCAAGGTGTTTCGCCGGACGCATTGACCGTCAAACGCCTGCAGGACCACGTCAAGGCAACGATCGCGCCCTACAAATATCCGCGTTCGGTGAAGTTCATCGACGCCTTGCCCAAAACCCAGACCGGCAAGATCCAGCGCTTCCGGTTGCGCGCGGAGAAGAGCAATTGATTAAGCCGCACGATCCGGCGTCCGATGGCGCGCAGATGTCGTTCAAGGAGCGGATGTCCTACAGCGACTATCTGCAGCTGGACAAGGTGCTCGATGCGCAGGCGCCGCTGTCTTCGGCCCATGACGAGATGCTGTTCATCATCCAGCATCAGACATCGGAATTGTGGATGAAGCTCGCTTTGCACGAGATCGGCGCCGCGATCCGCTCGATCCGCGCCGACCGCCTCGAACCGAGCTTCAAGATGCTGTCGCGCGTCGCGCGCATCTTCGAGCAGCTCAACAATGCCTGGGACGTGCTGCGCACGATGACGCCAAGCGAATACACCGAGTTTCGCGACGCGCTCGGCCAATCCTCGGGCTTCCAGTCGTGGCAGTACCGCGCCATCGAGTTCATGGCCGGCAACCGCAACCTAGCCATGCTCGGGCCGCACAAGCACCGGCCCGACCTTACGGACAGGCTGGAAGCCATCCTGGCCACGCCGTCGCTCTATGATGAGGCGCTTCTGCTTTTGGCGCGCAATGGCTTCGACATCGGCGCCGATGCCGGGCGCACGGACTGGCGCGAGACGCGCGGTGAGAACGAAGACGTGCTGGCTGCCTGGCAAACCGTCTACCGCGACCCGCAGCGCTACTGGATGCTCTACGAACTGGCCGAGAAGCTGGTCGACTTCGAGGATTACTTCCGCCGCTGGCGCTTCAACCACGTCACCACGGTCGAGCGCATCATCGGCTTGAAGCGCGGCACGGGCGGCACCTCAGGCGCCTCCTATCTGAAGAAGATGCTGGAGGTCGTGCTGTTTCCGGAGCTCTGGACGGTCCGCACCCGGCTCTAGAGCATTTCACCGTTTAGCGTAAACGGCGAAATGCTCTAGCTCTTTGATTTGACGCAATTGCGGACGGAAAACCGCTTCACACTTTTCCTGAAATTGCTCTAGTTCCTCAGGTGACCGCGGTCTTCACCGCGAAGCGGGCGTCCTGCCAGGCGCCGGTGCGCAAAATATCCTCCAGCGCTTCGACCGCCTGCCAGACATCGCCATAACCGACATAGAGCGGCGTGAAGCCGAAACGGATGGTCGACGGCGCCCGGAAATCGCCGATCACGCCGCGCTCGATCAGCGCGCGCATCACCTGATAGCCATGCGGATGGAGGAACGACACCTGGCTGCCGCGCTGGCTGCCGTCGCGAGGACTTTCCAGTTCAAGCCCGTAGGCGCCGCATCTGGCTTCGACGAGCTGGATAAACAGGTCGGTCAGCGCGATGCTTTTTCTGCGCACCGCCGCCATGTCGACGTCGTTCCAGATATCGAGCGCGCCCTTGAGCGCCCGCATCGACAGCACCGGCTGCGTTCCGCATAGGAAGCGGCGGATGCCGCTGCCGACGGCAAAGCCCTGCTCGAAGGCAAACGGCCGCGCATGGCCCCACCAGCCGCTGAGCGGCTGGCTGATATCACCATGGTGGCGCTCGGCCGCGTAGATGAAGGCCGGCGAGCCCGGGCCGCCATTGAGGTATTTGTAGGTGCAGCCGACAGCGAAATCGGCACTGGCACGGTCGAGTTCGACCGGCAAGGCGCCGGCGGTGTGGCAGAGATCCCAGATGATCAGCGCGCCGGCGTCATGTGCCTTGCGCGTCAGCGCCGGCATGTCGCGCAACTGGCCGGATTTGTAGTTGACGTGGTTGACCAGGATGACGGCAACGCTGTCGTCGATCAGCTCCTCGATTGCGGCCGCGTCGACGCCCTCCAGCCGCAGCCGCGTTCTCGGCCGGGTGGAGGCGACGCCTTCGGCCATGTAGAGGTCGGTCGGGAAACTGTCGCCCTCGGCAACGATGACCGACCGATCCGGCCGCATGCCGAGCGCTGCGTGCAGCAGCTTGTAGATGTTGATCGAGGTTGTGTCGCAGACCACCGTCTGCCCGTCAGCCGCGCCGATCAGTCGTCCGAGCTGATCTCCCAGTTCCACCGGCATGTTGAACCAGCCAGCCGTGTTCCAGGCGCGAATGAGGTCGTGCGCCCATTCCTGCGTGGCGGCCTGCTGCAATTCGCTGAAGACGGCTGGTGACGCGGCACCCAGGGAATTGCCGTCGAGATAAATCACGCCTTGCGGCAAGACAAAGCGTTCGCGCATGGAGCGCAGCGGATCGGCGGCATCCATTGCTTCGATTGCAGCGAGATCGGGTGTCATCATGATTCGCGCCCCTCCATGGACAAACGCGCGCGGCGGAGCCTGCCCGCCCAAACATGCCGGCGATCTTGAGGGGTCGCCCTTGAACTGTCAAACATTATATATAATTCACCCATTGAAAGGCTTTGATATATAATGCTCAGCCGAGCGTTTATGTCTGATGGATCACGATGCTGGATGACGAGCAGACCTCGAAGACGGAAGTGGCCTATCGCCTGCTCAGGCGCGATATTCTTGCGACCCGGCTGGCGCCTGCCGCGCCGTTGAAGCTGAGCACGCTGCGCAACACCTACGGCATCGGCTGGACGCCGTTGCGCGAGGCGCTGTCGCGGCTGGAGGCGGAACGGCTTGTGACCGCCATCAGCAACCGCGGGTTTGCGGTCGCTCCCGCCTCTCGGGCGGAGCTCGAGGATTTGGCGCGTGCGCGGCTGGTGGTCGAACTGCCCCTGCTGGTGGAATCGATCGAGAAGGGCGACCGTGAGTGGGAAGACGCGGTCGTTGCCGCCCACTATCGTCTCTCACGGTGCGGGTCTGTTCTCGACGATCCATCGGATGATGCGGTCGACGCGTGGTACGAAAAACACGATGCCTTCCATGCGGCGCTGCTCAGTGCCGCGACATCCAGCTGGCTGCTGCGCTTCAATGCGACGATTTCCGACCAATTGCATCGCCATCACCGCTTTCTGGGTCTGGTCCCGACGCTGCGCGCCGCCGCCGGCCGCACGGATGGACACCGGAAGGCCGTGGCGGCCCTGCGCGACGCCGTGGCGATCGAACACCATACCGCCCTGATGGAAGCGGCCCTCGATCGCGACGTCGAACGTGCGAAAACTCTGATGACCGCTCACATCGGCTACACGCTGCAGGTCTATGCCCAGAGCGAACCCGGCGCGGATGCTGCGCAGCCCCGTCCGAAAAGGAAGCGGCGGTCGTAGCCGACGCGCAGGGCACTTTGGCTTCGTTTCACCCGTTGCCGGCAAATGGGCGCAGGCGGCGCTCGCAGCGCCGAACGTTACGCTGAACAAAACGTCAACACATTCATTAAACTTTAAAAGGTTGCGGAACACAACTGGAACAGATAGTGTTTGTTCTGGGTTTGTTTTTTCTGATTCTGATTTCAGAACCCTTGGGGGCCGCGATGCTGACGCGCAAACAACATGAGCTTCTGATGTTCATCCATGAACGCCTGAAGGAGAGCGGAATCCCGCCGTCCTTCGACGAGATGAAGGAAGCGCTCGACCTCGCCTCCAAGTCCGGCATCCACCGCCTGATCACGGCGCTTGAGGAGCGCGGTTTCATTCGCCGGCTGCCGAACCGGGCGCGCGCGCTGGAAGTGCTGCGGCTGCCCGACTCGATCGCACCAGGCCTCAATGCGGCGAGGAAGTTTTCGCCGAGCGTGATTCAGGGCAGTCTTGGTCAAACCGGCCAAGGGCAAGGCGGCCAAGGACAAGGCGCGATGGGCCAAGGCGGTCTCGGCCGCCAGATCAAGCCGGGCTCGCCGTCGCGTTCGATGTCGGCCGGCAATGACGATGCCGTTTCCGCGATTTCAATCCCGGTTATGGGACGCATCGCCGCCGGCGTGCCGATCGACGCCATCCAGCATCAGACCCATTCGATCTCGGTGCCGCCCGATATGATCATGGGCGGCGAACACTACGCGCTCGAGGTCAAGGGCGATTCGATGATCGAGGCCGGCATTTTCGATGGCGACACGGTCATCATCCGCAATGCCGACACAGCCAGCCCCGGCGAGATCGTGGTGGCGTTGGTCGACGATGAGGAAGCGACCCTGAAACGCTTCCGCCGCAAGGGCGCCTCGATCGCCCTGGAAGCCGCCAACCCGGCCTACGAGACCCGCATTTTTGGACCGGACAGGGTGAAGGTGCAGGGCAAGCTTGTCGGATTGATCCGGCGCTACTGAGCCGGCTTGGGTTTGTATTTTTCACGCTGGTTGTAAGGCGGCAGGCCGCGCGCTTCGCGGGAGAAGCGGCGTTGCTCGTGCCAGGGGCGATACGGCTTGTCGACGGCGAAGCGGATGGTTGGCGCTGCAGCTGCCGATTGCGGATCGAAGAAGACGGCGGCGCTGCCGTCGCGGGCCAGCTGTTTCTTCGTCACGACCAGCACCAGCGGGTCGCGGCACGGATTGTAGGCGGTGGCGTCATCGATGACGATCAGGCTCGCGAAGGCACAGGCCGGCCGCGCCGTCTTGCGGTCTTTCGCAAGCGCTACAATGGCTCCGGAAGGGTGCCGGGCGATACAGAGATCGCCCATGCAATAGAAGGGCGACCCGGGCGGCAGATCGAGCGGATCGAGATCGAACCGCGTATCTGTTGCCTCGAAAATCTCGGGCGGGATAATGGTTTCGGCCCGCAGCGCCCGTTTCCAATTGTCCGTGGTGAATTCGTTGGAGCGTTCGCGGTTGAGGGCGAGTTCGCCGCCACCTATCGGCATGGCCACCAGATGTGCGTCCTCGGATATGAGCACGTCGGGCGTAAGCACCTGCGGCACCGTCAACAGGCCGGCCAGCGCGAAAGGCACGGCCGCCAGCCTGAGCCAGGTGGTGGCCATGGTGGCGATGACGAGGGCGACCGCCACCAACAGCACCGAGCGGATGGAGATCAGCCCGACGGCGTCGACCGGCGAGCGCTCGGAAATCCAGGCCGATATAGCGATCATCGCCATCAGACCCTTGCCCATCACATAGAGGAGCGGCCCGTCGGCGCCGAACGGCATCGCCAGTGCGCTGAGCACGGCAAAGGGCATGACGATCAACGAAACAATCGGCATCACGGCCAGATTGGCGATCAGGCTGAGCGGCGACACACGCTGAAAATGCCAGATGGCGAACAGCAAGGTTGCACTGCCGGCGATGATCGAGGTCATGGCGAGGCCGCCCATGGCCAGCGCGAATTTTCGCGACAGGAAGCCGACGAAGGAGCGCTTTGCCAGCGGCGTTCTCACCTTGTCGGCGCGGTAATCGGCCCAGCCGGCATAGGCGCCGACAAGGGCGGCGGTGGCGGCAAACGACATCTGGAAGCTGGGACCGACCACCTCGTGCGGCGACACCAGGATGACGGCAATGGCGGAGATCGCCAGATTGCGCATGGTGAGTGCGGCGCGATCAAACAGCACGGCGACAAGCATGACCGCCAGCATGATGAAGCTGCGCTCGGCGGCAACCACGACGCCTGAAATGACGAGATAGGCGGCGATGGAGACGAGTGCTGCCACTGCTGCATATTTCTTGACTGGGCGGCGCGAAGAGAAATCGGGAAACAGCGCAAAGGCGCCACGCAGCAACACCATGATGGTGCCGGCAACCAGCGCCATGTGCAGGCCGGAGATGGAGATGATGTGGTAGATGCCGGTGCGCCGCATCGCTTCGTTGACCTCGTCCGGGATGCCGGCGCGCACCCCGACAATCAACGCCGCGGCAATCTCGCCTTCGGCGCCGCCGATTTTGCCCCTGATATGGTCGGCAATGTTTTCGCGCGCGTTCTCGATTGCCGAGGAGAGCCGCGCGGTCAGCGGCGGCGGTCCCTGCGTAGCAATGGTTTTCGGATTGCCGAGAAAGAAGCCGCTGCCGCCGATACCGGTGAAATAGCTGTCGAAGGAGAAATCGTAGCTCTCCGGCCGCACCGGACCGGTCGGCGGCAACAGCCTGGCATAGCCGGTGATCAGGGAGCCGGCGGTCATATCGGCGGGAACGGTCCGCGCCGAGAGCCTGACCCGCTCCGGGGCGTAGCGCAGCTCGGGGTAAGCGGTCGAAACCACATCGAGCGTCAGCCTGATGCGGCCGCTTTCCATCTGTTCGAGACTGACGACGCGGCCGGTCAGCCGTGTCTGAATCTCGGAGCCGAGCATCTGCGTTCCGGCGCGCCAAGTCTCGACTTTGGCGGCGACGACGCCGAGCGCGCACAGCATCGCGGCCATGCAGAACAGATGCGTCCTCGGCCGCGATCGCGTGGCGAGGGCGCAACATGTCGCCAGCACCACAATGGCGATTGGCTGCGCAAAGCCGGGCTCGCCGGCCAGCGAGAAATAAATGATGACGCCGGCCGCCAGGAAAACCGGCACCAGCAGGAAGGCGACGCCCCGGTCGAGCTCCGTGTTGGCGGCCACGGCAAGGCTGCGGCGGAGCGCGGGCCATGACGGACGGCGAAGCCGTCTGCGCAGACGGGCGATAGATCCGGGCGCTGTGACTTGCGCCGGCAACGCGTGACCGGGCAGCGCAGGCGCGACGCCGGGATGCGGCTCAGGCAGCGCGAGGGGCAGCGGCTCGGCATAGGGACTATCGGCAAACAGCGAGCGTTCGCTGACGCTTGCCTCGGCGCCTTCGCCTTCCTTCGTGCCCCGGCCACGTCCAGCCATCGGGTCTGCCCCTTGCGCCCCAGACCCCTATGCTACATGAACGCGCAAAGCGCGAAAGTCCGCGTGATCACGTCCACCGCGCCGGAATCGACCATCACCTGGCAAGGACGCTCAATCCTCAATCATATCCTGGCCCTCCGCTCTCACGCGAGCAAGCCCATCGTGCATTGCCTTCAATTGTTCCGGTGTATGACCCTGCCATTCACCGAGTTCACCCTGGATGAGCAACGGATCACGGGAGCGGTAGGATTTCGTCGGATTACCGGGAAATTTTTTGTCGGTCAGGTTAGGGTCATCCATAAAAAACCCTGTCGGCTTTACGATGTAAATCCTTTGACGACCGTCACCCGTTGCAAGCTCTGCTCCCCAGATGGCGGCTTCCAGTGTCTGGGTGAAATAGATCCATGACAGTGGTTTACCTCTGAAATTGGAAGGGTGGCCGACGCTCAGCAGATCCCCGGGTTTCAAATCCGCCCGGGTACCATGGTAGAACGGATCACCCTCCGTATGGTCGGCGTTTTCGGTCATCGGTAGTCCTTCTTTCAATCATGCCTCCTTCGTGGCGAGACCGGCCTGCACACAGTTGCGGTGTTCACGATAATGATTGCAGAAAGGTCAATATGCGTGACCAAGCCAACGCTGTCACGGCGGCGTTGTAGTCGGGCAGTGCCGCATCCGTGAAGAAATGTCCGCTCGTCAGAGGGGGCTACCACCGTCGCAGCGATGTTCCAGGCACTGTGACGGACGCTGCAGCCGAATGAAACCCAGACATTGACGCTGCTGCCAAACGAGGTTGCGCGGAGGGTGCGAACAGATTTTGTGCTACAAGGCTCCAGCGCCAGTTGACGCAACCGATAATTGCCGACGTGCCCCGGCCACGTCCAGCCATCGGGTCTGCCCCTTGCGCCCCAGACCCCCTATGCTACATGAACGCGCAAAGCGCGAAAGTCCGCGCGATCACGCTCGCTTTCCAAGGTTCCGAGAGTTCCATGTCCGACACGGTCGTCACCCGTTTTGCCCCCTCGCCCACCGGCTATCTGCATATCGGCGGCGCGCGCACGGCGCTGTTCAACTGGCTGTACGCCAAGCACACCGGCGGCACGATGGTGCTGCGCATCGAGGACACCGACCGCGAACGCTTCAACGAGGCGGCGACACAGGCCATTCTGGATGGGCTGACCTGGCTCGGCCTTTCCTGGGACGGTGAGGCCATATCGCAGTTCGAGCGCGCGCCGCGCCACCGTGAGGTGGCCGAGGAGCTGGTGCGCCTGGGCAAGGCCTATTACAGCTACGAGACGCCTGCCGAGCTCGAGGCGATGCGCGAGGCCGCACGCGCCAAGGATCTGCCGCCGCGCTACAACGGCCAGTGGCGCGATCGTGCCCCCTCGGAGGCGCCTCCCGGCGTCAAGGGCGCCATCCGCATCAAGGCGCCGACCGAGGGCGAAACCGTGGTGCACGACCGTGTGCAGGGCGAGGTGCGCTTCCCCAACAAGGACCTCGACGATTTCATCATTCTGCGCTCGGACGGCAATCCGACCTACATGCATGCCGTCGTCGTCGACGACCATGACATGGGCGTCACCCACATCATCCGTGGCGACGACCATCTGACCAACGCCGCGCGCCAGACGGTGATCTACAACGCCATGGGCTGGGACGTCCCGTCGATGTCGCATATCCCGCTGATCCACGGCGCCGACGGCGCCAAGCTGTCGAAGCGGCACGGCGCACTGGGTGTCGAGGCTTATCGCGCCATGGGCTATCTGCCCGAGGCACTGCTCAACTATCTGGCAAGGCTCGGCTGGAGCCATGGCGACGACGAGATCATGTCGATCAAGGACATGATTTCGTGGTTCGACATCGGCGATGTCAACAAGGGTGCGGCGCGCTTCGACTTCGCCAAGCTCGAGTCGATCAACGGCGCGCATATGCGCAAGATGGCCGATGCCGAGCTGTTCGACATTTTCGTCGCCACTCTGCCATACCTCGAAGGCGGATCTGCTATCGCCGCCCGTCTCGACGACACCAGGAAGGCGCAGTTGCTGGCCGCCTTGCCGGGCCTGAAAGAGCGCGCCAAGACGCTGGTGGAACTGGCCAATGGCGCGGCCTTCCTGTTCGTCGAGCGGCCGCTGCCGATCGACGAGAAGGCGGCAGCACTGCTCAGTGCCGACGCGCGCGCGATCCTGCGCGGCGCACATGCCGCTTTGCAGACTGTTTCGGGCGATTGGTCGGCTGCCGCGGCTGAAGCCGCGGTGCGCGAGTTCGCAGCGGCCGGCGGCCACAAGCTCGGCGCCGTGGCCCAACCGCTCCGGGCGGCCCTTACCGGCCGTAGCACCTCGCCCGGCGTGTTCGACGTGCTTGCCGTGCTTGGCCGCGAGGAAAGCCTGGCGCGGATTGCGGATCAAATCGATTAGGAGCGAGCTGGCCCAAAAAGATTGGCATTGAAAGGCGGGTTTCGCAGTGCAACATTAGGCCTTGGCCCAATCTGGCACGCACCTCCTAAAATGCGGTGGCGAGTTCGCGCATTCCGGTGATTTCGACGTGTCGTTTGCAGGAATTGCCTTGCCGGCATGAGGAACATGAAGGAGTTTGAGAATGAGCGAAGCTGCGACAAGACTGGAAACCGGCAGCAAGACGACGCACCCGTCGACTGCCACGCTCGAACTGGCCGGCAAGACGCATGAATTCAAGGTGCGAAGCGGCTCGGTCGGGCCCGACGTCATCGACATCGGTGCGCTCTACAACACCACCGGCGCCTTCACCTACGATCCCGGCTTCACCTCGACGGCGAGCTGCGAGTCGGCGATAACCTTCATCGACGGCGATGCCGGCATCCTGCTTCACCGCGGCTACCCCATCGACCAGCTGGCCGAGCATGGCGACTTCCTCGAAGTCTGCTACCTCCTGCTCTACGGCGAACTGCCGACCAAGGCGCAGAAGGACGATTTCGACTACCGGGTAACGCGCCACACCATGGTGCACGAGCAGATGTCGCGCTTCTTCACCGGCTTTCGCCGCGACGCGCATCCGATGGCTGTGATGTGCGGCGTGGTCGGCGCGCTGTCGGCCTTCTATCACGACTCCACCGACATTTCGGACCCGTATCAGCGCATGGTCGCCTCGATGCGGCTGATTGCCAAGATGCCGACGATTGCGGCCATGGCCTACAAATACCATATCGGCCAGCCCTTCATTTACCCGAAGAACGAGCTGAACTTCGCCGCCAACTTCCTGCATATGTGCTTTGCGGTGCCGTGCGAGGAATACAAGATCAATCCGGTGCTGGCGCGCGCCATGGAGCGCATCTTCATCCTGCATGCCGACCACGAGCAGAACGCCTCGACCTCGACCGTGCGGCTTGCAGGCTCGTCGGGCGCCAATCCGTTCGCCTGCATCGCCGCCGGCATCGCTTGCCTGTGGGGCCCGGCGCATGGCGGCGCCAACGAGGCCGCGCTCAACATGCTGGGAGAAATCGGCCATGTCGACCACATCCCGGAATTCATCGCCCGCGCCAAGGACAAGAACGATCCGTTCCGGCTGATGGGCTTCGGCCATCGCGTCTACAAGAACTACGATCCTCGTGCGAAAATCATGCAGAAGACGGCGCATGAGGTGCTCGGCGAACTCGGCATCAAGGACGATCCGCTGCTCGACATCGCCATGGAGCTGGAAAAGATCGCGCTGACCGATTCCTACTTCATCGAAAAGAAGCTCTATCCGAACGTCGATTTCTATTCCGGCATCACGCTGAAGGCGCTGGGCTTCCCCACCACCATGTTCACCGTGCTGTTCGCGGTCGCGCGCACCGTCGGCTGGATCGCGCAGTGGAAGGAAATGATCGAGGACCCGCACCAGAAGATCGGCCGCCCGCGCCAGCTCTATACCGGCGCCCCGGAACGCGACTACGTGCCGATTGCGAAAAGGTGAAAGAGAGTGAATGGTGAATGGTAAGTAGTGAATAGCAAGTAGTAAGTAGCAGGTAGTAAGTAGCAGCTTGATTATAGTCGAGAGTGCGTTAATCCTATTCACTATTCACTATTCACTCGCTAAGCCCTATTCGCTCTCCCGATGTGGCGAAGAACGACATCGGCGGCGATGTCGCCGGAGGGCCTGTCGGTGGCCATGCGTCTGGCAACCTCGCCAAAGCCGTCCTTTTGCCAGGCGCGGTAGGCGGTGTCTGAGAACAGTGCCTCGAGCTGCCGCGCCAGATAGTGCGGCCGCACATACTGGTTGTAGCTTTCCGGCACGACCGGCCGGTCGGCAATAAGGTTGGGCAAGGCAGCGCTCCACACCGTGATCAGGCTCTGCGCCATCAGCATGATCGGATCGAACTTGTAGCAAGAGATCATCGGGACACCCGACATCGCCAGTTCCAGTGACACCGTTCCAGACGCGATCAGCGCCGCATCGGCCTTGCCGAAGGCCTGCCACTTGCGCTCGGGATCGAGGATGACTTCCGGCTCCTGATCCCAGCGCGCCACCGATGTTTTGACCAGTTCGGCGACATGCGGCACCGTCGGCAGCAACAGCCGCAGCCGGTGGCCACGCGCGCGCAGCGCCGACACCGTCTCGCCGAACGGACCGATAAGCCGGCTCACCTCGCCGCGCCGCGACCCTGGCAGGACGAGCAGCGTCTTGATGTGATCGGCAGAGAGATCGCGCGGCTGGGCTTGCGCCCTGGCCGCGCCCAGCACGCCTGGATCATGCGTGAGGCGATGTCCGACGTAAGTGCCGGGCGGGCCGCCGAGACGGCTGAGCTCCTTTACCTCGAAAGGCAGGATGCACAGTATGTGGTCGACATAGGGCTTCATCGCGGCCGCCCTACCCGGCCGCCACGCCCAGACGCTCGGGCAGACATAATGGACGGTCGGGATTGACGGATCGGCGGCGCGGACCTTTTTGGCGACGCGCAGCGAGAAATCAGGGCTGTCGATGGTGATCAGACAGTCGGGTTTTTCGGCGGCGACAGCACTTGCCGTCTGGCTGATCCGCCGCATCAGGCGCGGCAAGTCACGCAGGATGGCGCTGAGCCCCATCAGCGCGATCTCGGCGCCATCGAACAGCGGCGCCAGTCCGAGCGCCTGCAGATGCCGCCCGCCAATGCCGACGAGTTGCACCTCGCGCCCGGTCATGCGCTTCAGCGCCTGCACGATGTCGGCGCCCAGCAGGTCGCCGGATTCTTCGCCGGCGACGATGGCAATCTTCAGCGGCTTCTCAGCTGCCATGGACAGCCCCCGCAGCCGGCAGGCCGAACACGAACAGGCCGAGCGCATTGGCGTGCGCGACAACGGCGGGGCCTTCGAGGATGAGCGAACGGCCGGCTTCGACGGCAATGCCGGCGAGCCCCGCGGCATGCGCCGCCTCGACGGTCTGGGGGCCAATAGATGGCAGATCGGCACGCAATTCCTGGCCAGGCTTGGCGCATTTGACCAGGACACCGCGCGTCTTGCCGGCCAGCCTGCCATGGCCGCGCAACTGCTGCGTCCGCTCGAGCAGTCCGTGGGTGCCCTCGACGCCTTCCAGGGCAACAGTGCGGCCACCGATGGCAATTGCCGCCTGGCCAATGTCGAGCGCGCCGATGGCCTTTGCCGCCGCGTGTGCCGCCTCGATATCGCGCCAGTCGGACTTTCGCGGCACTGCTTTGGTCAGCGGCCCTTCGGCCGCGACGAGCCGGGGCACGACTTCATGCGCACCGACGACCTTGACGCCCCGTGCCTCCAGGCCGCGGGTCAATATCTTCAACAGCCCGTCATCGCCGCGGGCAAGCGCCATGGCGAGCGAGGGTATAAGTGCCAGTAGCCCAAGGCTCGGACGCATGTCGACCAACCGCGGCCTGCGCCTGATCTCGCCGGCAAGCACAAGATGGGTGATCCGCCGGCGCCTCAGCAACGCAACCAGCGAGCCGATGTCTTCCAGCGCAAGGCTTTCACGCTCATAGATTGTGAGGTCGGACTGACGGTCGGCCTGACCTTCGACCAGGATGATGACAGGCCGATGTCCGGCCTCCGCCAGGCCGGCGGCAACTTCGACCGGCAAGCTACCGCCGCCGGCAATGATGCCGACCCTGGCGTCCGGCGCAAGTTCGAGGCCCGTTGAAGTGGCCTCAGCCTTCGTCATCGGCATCGTCGCCGTCGCCACCCTTAAGCGACGGGACGGCAAAATGCCGCTTGCCGCGACTGGTGATGAAATCGATGATTTTCATGGCCGTCGGCGACGACGCAAACTCGGCCTTGGCGAATTCGATGTTCTCGCCGACAGTGCGGGAGCGGTCGAAGATGGTCTTGTAAGCCTTGCGCAGCAGGTAGATTTCTGCGCGCGGCAACCCGGCGCGCTTCAGGCCAATGATGTTGAGTCCACGCAGGCTGGCGCGATTGCCCACCGCAATGGCGTAGGGAATGACATCGCCGACAAAAGCCGAGCAGCCGCCGAGAAAGGCGTTGTCACCAACACGCACGAACTGATGAACGGCGCTGAGGCCGCCGATATAAACGCTGTCACCGACCTCGCAATGGCCGCCCAGGGTCGCGCCATTGGCGAAGGTGGCGTTTTTACCGACGACGCAATCATGGGCAATGTGGGCATAGGCAAGGAAATTGCCGTTGTCGCCGACGGTCGTCTCGCCGCGGCTGGAATCGGTGCCGAGATGCATGGTCACGCCTTCGCGGATCGTGCAGTTCTGGCCGATGACCAAAGTGGTGCGGCCGCCCTTGTGCTTGGTGTTCTGCGGCGGTCCGCCCAGTGTCGCCATTGGA
Organism: Mesorhizobium sp. M0001; assembly: GCF_040324255.1. NCBI lineage: Bacteria > Pseudomonadati > Pseudomonadota > Alphaproteobacteria > Hyphomicrobiales > Phyllobacteriaceae > Mesorhizobium > Mesorhizobium sp. M0001. Next base: position 288,591 of record NZ_JAMYVS010000004.1, on the reverse strand, counting down.
TAGACCTTGGTCGCGGCGCCAATGGTTGTCGCGCCCAGCACCGAGACATGGCTGACCAGTTCGACGCGGTCACCGATCACGGCGTCAGCGCCGACATAGCAGAAAGGTCCTATTGCGGCGCCTTCGCCGATCTGCGCGCCGGCCTCGATGACGGCCGAGGGGTGGATTGAAGTCTGTATTTTCATGAGCATTTCGAACCGTCAGCCGGTAACCATCATTGCCGAGATCTCGGCTTCGGCGGCCTTTGTGCCCTCCACCATGGCCTCGCAGGCGAATTTGAGCAGGTTGCCGCGCATCTTGATTTTCTTGACGTGGATTTTCAACTGGTCGCCCGGGACGACCGGTTTGCGGAATTTCGCATTATCGATGGTCAGGAAATAGACCAGCGACGGCTTTTCCGTGTTGAGGTTACGGATGCAGATCGCGCCGGCGGTCTGCGCCATGGCCTCGACGATGAGCACGCCCGGCATCACCGGCTGATCCGGGAAATGGCCCTGGAAATGCGGCTCATTGATGGTCACGTTCTTGATGCCGATGGCAGAATCATTGCCGTCGATTTCGATGATGCGATCGATCATCAGGAAGGGATAGCGATGCGGTAAAAGCTTCATCAACCCCAATATATCGACCGCTTCGAGCGTCGCCGGCACCATCTCAGCTACTTCCCCCTTCGCCCTGCTTGCGCGTCCTGGCGAGCTTCCTCAGCATGGCGATCTCGCGCATGGCTTCCGCCATCGGCTGCGCCGGATAGCCTCCCCAGATCTCGCCCGCCGGCACGTTGCTCATGAACCCGCTTCTTGCAGCAAGCTTGGCCCCTGATCCGATGGTCAAATGATCGGCAAGGCCAACGCCGCCGCCCATGGTGACACCATCACCGACGGTGACGGAGCCGGAAATACCAGAGAGCCCGGCAATAATGCAATTGCGGCCGATGCGAACGTTATGGGCGATCTGCACCAGATTGTCGATCTTGGTGCCCTGACCGATGACCGTATCCGACATGGCGCCGCGATCGACGGTCGTGTTCGAGCCGATTTCGACATCGTCCTGGATGATGACGCGGCCGACCTGCGGCACACGCTCAGGGCCTTTGGCGCCGCCGACAAAGCCGAAGCCGTCCTGGCCTATCCTGGCGCCGCCATGAATGATGACGCGGTTGCCGATCAGCGCATACTGAACACTGACACCCGGCCCAATGTAGCCGTCACGGCCGATCTGGCAGGAGGGACCGATTACGGCGTGGGGGGCAATGACTGTTCCGCTGCCTATGGAAGCACGGGGGCCGATGACCGCTCCGGCTTCGATGATCGCGCCTGCCTCGATACGCGCCGTGGCATCGACATGAGCTTGCGGCGAGACCCCGGTTTCGCTGGTCATCGGCCCCGGCGTAGCCGCTGTCGGGAACAGCAGCCGGCCGATCATGGCGAAGGCCTGCTGCGGGCGCGGATGCACCAGAACCGCGATGCCGGCCGGCGCCTTGCCCGCGAACTCGGCGGGACAAAACACGGCCGCCGCCTTCAGCGACTGCATCAGCGCGAAATTGCGCTTGCCGTCGACGAAGACGAGCGCACCCTCGCCGCCTTCGTTGGCTGGCGCCAACGCATCGATCGATATGTGGGCAAGATCGGAATCGACAAGCGATGCGCCGGTCAGATTCGCGACTTCGCCGGCCGTATACCGGCGTGATGGCGCGAAGAACACCGGATCGGTCATTCCAGAAGCAATATCCAGCTAGGTCGGATCAATTCTCTTCCGGACCCCAACGGCCCGGAAGCATCGTTACCGCAAGATCAGAAGCGGCTCGACATGCCGAAGTTGAATTCCTGCACGTCGTCGGTCTTTTCCTTCTTGACGGGCATCGCGTAGTCAATGCGGATCGGGCCGAAAGGCGATGACCACAACAAGCCGACACCAACCGAGGCGCGCAGTTCCAAGTCGACTGACCCCTGATTGACCAAAGGAGTGTTAATCTTGCTGCCATACAGCGTTGCGGCATCGGCAAACACGGCGCCGCGCACACCAAAGCTTTCCGGAATGACCGGTATCGGGAACTGAGCTTCCGCCGACGCATTGAAATAGGTGGTTCCGCCGAGGTGGTCACCTGTGTTGAGGTCCACAGGGCCAATGCCACCATACTCGAAGCCGCGGATCATGCGGTCGCTGCTCTGGAACTGATCGAAGATTCGCAAGCCGTCATTGCCGTAGCTCGCAATATGACCAGCACCGCCCGAAATCAGGCCGACCAGATCCAGCTGTTCTGACAGCGTCTGGTAGACAGTGCCACGACCGGTAACCTTGACGAACTTGGCATCGCCACCAAGGCCCGCCACTTCCACAGTCGTGGTGGCGTAGATGCCTTCATGCGGGCTCTTCATATCGTCGATGGTGTTGTAGACCAGTCCCAAGCTGACCGAAGACTTGATCCACGGGCTATCCTCAATCCCCTCCAGGATCGCATTGGAGACGTCACATTTTGCCGGGTCATAAACGCCGGCAGTCAAGCAACCGTCGTCGAGCTTGTACTTCTCCTGGGCGATATTGTACGCCAACTGCGTCGAGATGTTGTCGGTGATCGGCAGGCCGAAGCGCACCGTCGCACCCAGCGTCTCGCTGTCATAGTGGTCGTAGTTGCGGGTCTGCTGGAAGATATCGAAGCCGGCGGCGATACGGCGCCCCAGGAAATAGGGTTCGGTGAAGGACAGGCTGTAGTCCCGCGAATTCTTGCCGCCACCCGCCGAAACCTTGATGTACTGGCCGCGACCGAGGAAGTTGCGCTCCGCGACCGAACCTTCGACAGACGGACCGGCAGTGTCGCCACCTGTCGAATAACCTGCGCCAACCGAGAACTCGCCGGTCGATTTCTCGACCACGTCGACCACGAGCACGACCTGGTCTGGCTCAGAACCCGGGACAGTCGAAACGTCGACTTTCTCAAAGTAATCTAGCTTTTCCAGCCGCTTCTTCGCGCGCTGGATGAGTACCTGGTTGAAGGCGTCGCCTTCGCTGACATCGAACTCACGACGAATGACATAGTCGCGTGTGCGGTCGTTGCCGCGGATTTCGATGCGCTCGATATACGCCTTGGTGCCCTGGTCGATCGTATACACGACCGAAATGGTGTGGTTCTCGAAGTTGCGATCGCCGCGCGGCGTCACCTGGGCGAAGGCATAGCCCGAACCCGCGACCTTTTCGGTCAGCGCGATGATGGTGTCCTCGACATTCTTGGCGTTGTAGACGTCGCCCTTGTGGGTCTGAACCACCGATTCCAGCGCCTTCGAGTCGACTTCGGGAATGGTGCTCTCGACGCTGACGTCGCCGAACGTATAGCGGTCGCCTTCCTGGACGGTGATGGTAACGGTGTACTGGTTGGTCGTGTCGTCGAGCTCGCCGACGGCTGAGACCACCTGGAAGTCGGCATAGCCGTGATTGTAATAGAAGCGGCGCAGCGATTCCTGGTCGGCGCGGAGCTTGTCCTCGTCATAGACGTCGTCACGCAGCACGAAGGACAAGAAGCTCGAGCGCTTGGTTGCGATGACGTCGGACAGGCGGCGGCTCGAATAGGCGCTGTTGCCGACGAAATTGACAGCGGCGATCTTGGTGCGGCCGCCTTCGTTGATGTTGAAGACCACGTTCACGCGGTTGTCGCCGAGATCCATGATCTGCGTCGTGACAGCGGCGTCATCCCGGCCAATTCGCCTGTAGGCAGCCTTTACCGCCTCGACATCGGAGTCCAGCGTTGCCTGCGAGAACGTCCCGCGCGGCTTCAACTGCACGGCGACTGCCAGCGCGTTGTCCTTGAGCTTCTTGTTGCCCTGGAACAGAACCTGGTTGACGACCTGGTATTCGGCAACCTTGACTACCAGCGTCGAACCGACCTGATTGATCTGCACGTCCGAGAACAGCCCGGTGCCGAACAGCGCCTTGACCGCATCGTCGATATCGGCGCTGGAAAACGCCTTGCCCGGCTTGATCGTGATGTAGTTGCGGATGGTGTCGGCGTCGACACGCTGGTTGCCGCTGACCTCGACTCTCGAGACAACGGCTGCCTGCGCCGCAGATGTGGCAACGAACTGCACGGCGAGCGCACCTGGTACAACCAGAGCGGCGGACATAGCCACCGCGGACGCGGCGCTCAAAAATTTGGATGCTGCCTTCATCGGGCTTTTGTACCTTTTCTCGAAGTCCCCACGGCGAGAAAACCGGACGTGCGGTAATTTCTCCTACCGTATTAACCGGATTTTCCCTACACGCAAGGCTTCTGGTTAATTTGTAATTACTTAACCCTGATGCGTGGCTTTCGCGTCACGCATACCCCCGTGCATGGTAAACGGCGTCTCAACATTGCCGGTGCTGAAGCCAAATTTCTTCATGATTTCAGCACCCAAACAGATCGTTCCAGAAGACGAAGCCCATAAATCCCAGCACCAGAAAGAGGCCGGCCCGGTATCCCATTTCCATCATCCGCTCCGATACCGGACGCCGGAAAACGGCTTCGAGTGCGTAGAACAGGAGATGGCCGCCGTCGAGGGGGGGAATCGGCAAAAGGTTCAGAATTCCGATCCCGACCGACAGGCCGGCGACGAGTTGCACCAGCCATAGGAAGCCCAGCTTTGCCGCCTGCCCCGACATCTTGGCGATCTTGATCGGGCCGCCCAGCTGGCATTTGTCTTCGCGGCCGACAACGAATCGCTGCAGGAACTGGCCGGTGCGCTGAATGACGTGCCCCGTCTCCTCGACCGCGGCGCCGACTGCTCCGACAGGGCTGTAGGTGATCAGCCTGGGCTGGCCGACATCCTTGTTGTTGACGACGCCGATGACGGCCACCTTGACCTTGTTGCCCAGTGCGTCCAGCTGCTCCATTGGCTCCGGCGTCGCGACGACCGTGACCTCCTTGCCGTCGCGCAACATGGTGAAGGTGATGGCGTCGCCGCCGCGGCCCGAAACTAGGCGCTGGACGTCGGCGAAGGTCTCAACCTTGCTGCCGTCGACGGCGACGAATCGGTCGCCTGGCAAAATGCCGGCCCTTGCGGCTGGACTGCCGGCGGTGACCGCCGCCACCATCGGCTCAAACACAGGGCGGCCATAGAGGGAAAACAGCACGGCAAAGACGGCAATGGTCAAAAGGAAGTTGAACAGCGGTCCGGCCACCACCGTGGCGGCGCGTTTCCAGATGGGTTGCGTGTGGAAGGCGACCTTGCGTTCAGCGTCAGTCAGCGTTTCCAGATCTTCCGAACTCGGCTGGCTCGACGTGGCGCTCATGTCGCCGACGAATTTGACATAACCGCCGAGCGGTATGGCGCAGAGCTTCCAGCGCGTGCCGTGGCTGTCGTTGAAGCCGAGAAGTTCGGGGCCGAAGCCGATCGAAAAGGCCTTCACGCCAATGCCGCACCAGCGGCCGACCAGGTAATGGCCCATTTCGTGAATGAAGACGACCACGGTCAGCACGAACAGAAACGGCACCAGCGTGCCGAGGACAAAGCCTTCCGTGCTGAAAAACGCGTGAAGAATTTCGTTCAAGTCATGCCCTCAAATTCACCCGCGGCGAAAGGTGTCGCCGCGACTGTGACATCAATCCAGGCGAATCCGTGGCGTGCGCCATTTCTTCGCCGTGAAATATCACTCAAGCCGGAAACAGCCCCTGCGCCGGATGATCGGCGCCCGCCGAAATCCAGCCGATCACGTATAGGGCAAAAGCCGCCGCGACAAGCCCGTCCACCCTGTCCATGACACCGCCATGCCCGGGTATCAACGCGCTTGAATCCTTGCGGCCGTGGCGGCGCTTGACCCAGGATTCGAAGAGATCGCCAGCCTGGGCAACAATCGACAGCACCAGCGCAACCAAGGCGAGGACGCCAAGATTGCCGGCCCCGGCGGCGGCAGCCAGAAGCACGCCGGCGGCCACGCCGCCGACAGCGCCGCCAAGCGCGCCGCTCTGCGTCTTGCCGGGGGATATAGATGGCGCGAGCTTGGGCCCACCGACGGAGCGGCCGACGAAATAGGCGAAGATGTCGGTCGCCCAGACCACGGCGAACAGAAACAGGATTGCGACCAGGCCGGGATGGTCGCCGCCGCGCAGCAGCGCCAGCGATAAGCCGGACAAAGCCGCGTAGGCAAGACCGGCTGCATCCCATTGCGCCGCTCCACGCATACGGGCGCCGACAGCAGCGACCACAACCATGGCCAGGACAAGAGACAGAAGCCACGATGCCGGCACGCCTGCAACCAGGGCGACGACGAAAACCAGAAGCAGCGCTTCGGGAATGAAGCCGAGGGTCGCACCGGCCAAGGGGCGCGACATGCGCGCCCATTCATAGAAGATGACCGCCGATATCCCGGCGCAAAGCAGGCGGAACCACAGCCCTCCCAACCAGGTCAGGCCAAGCGCTATTGCGGCCAGCACCAGCGCCGAGACGATGCGAAGCTGAAGATTGTTCATCCCGCCGCCGATCACGAGGCAGCGACATCTTGAGCGGCAAGCCCGCCAAAACGGCGCTCGCGGCCAGCAAAATCGCGCAATGCGTCGGCCAGGTGTTCGCGGCTGAAGTCAGGCCAGTAGCAAGGCAGAAAAACCAGTTCGCTGTAGGCTGCCTGCCACAGAAGGAAGTTCGACAGCCGAAGCTCGCCACTGGTGCGGATGACCAGCTCCGGATCGGGAATGCCTGCGGTGTCGAGGGCGCCGGCAAAAGTGTCTGCCGTGATCGCCTCTGCGTCGATCTCGCCGCGCGCCACTGCGGCTGCGAGCTTGCGTGCCGTGCGCACGATCTCGTCGCGCCCGCCATAGTTGAAGGCGATGACCAAGGTCAGCGATTCATTGCGCGCAGTCAGCGATTCGGCCTCTTCGAGCAGGCCCCTGATGTCCGGCTGCAGCCCCGCCCTGTCACCGATGATCCTGACGCGCACGCCGTTCTGGTGCAGTTCGGCCAGATCGCGGCGGATGAACAGCTTCAAAAGCCCCATCAGGTCGCTGACTTCGGCCTTGGGCCGCGACCAGTTTTCCGACGAAAAGGCGTAGACGGTCAGGAAGGAAATGCCGAGACCGGGCGCGGCGCGCACCGTCTTGCGCAGCGCTTCGACGCCGGCGCGATGGCCGGCAAGCCGCGGCATGCCGCGCGCCTTGGCCCAGCGTCCGTTTCCATCCATGATGATCGCGACATGCGCGGGCGTTGCCATTGTCTCGCTTTCGGGCCGGTGTGGGCCGACCCTAGACCTGCATGATTTCAGCTTCCTTATCGGAAAGCAGGTGATCGATGGTGCTGATCGTTTCGTCGGTCAGCTTCTGGACCTGATCGGAGCGCTTGCGCTGATCGTCCTCGCTGATGTCGCCGTCCTTTTCCGCCTTCTTCAAGAAGTCCATGCCGTCGCGACGGACATGGCGCACCGCAACGCGGGCGTTCTCGGCGTAGCCATGCGAAATCTTGACCAGTTCCTTGCGGCGCTGCTCGTTGAGCTCGGGCAGCGGAATTCTGAGATTGGTGCCGTCGACGATCGGATTGAAGCCGAGATTGGATTCTCTGATGGCACGGTCGACCGCGCCGACCATCGACTTGTCCCATACCGAAACCGAGATCATGCGCGGCTCCGGCACCGACACGTTCGCCACCTGGTTGATGGGCATGGTGGTGCCGTAGGCCTGGACCTGGATGGCGTCGAGCAGATTGCTGGAGGCACGGCCGGTGCGCAGCGAAGCCAGATCGTGCTTGAAGGCGGCGATCGCGCCATCCATGCGCCGCTTGAGGTCGTCGAACTCACCACTCATCTTAGTCTCCTCGACCCGTTTGATCCGGGTTCACTGCTTAGGGCCTATATTCGGACCCGCTTTCGAAAACTGATCCCCTTTTTAGGAGAGTATACTCCGGGTCACTCGTCGGCGACGATCGTGCAACGGCCGCCGCCCCGCAGAATATCGCCGAAACCACCTTTTTCGTGGATCGAATAGACGATTATCGGGATGTTGTTTTCGCGCGCAAGTGCAATTGCGGCGGTATCCATGATCGAAAGGCCCTTGTTGATGACTTCGGCATGGCTGATGCGCTCGAAGCGGGTCGCATTCGGATCCTTCTTGGGATCGGCCGAATAGACGCCGTCGACCTGGGTGCCCTTGAACAACGCGTCGGCGCCGATCTCGGCGGCGCGCAAGGCCGCGGCCGAATCGGTGGTGAAGAACGGATTGCCGGTGCCGCCGGCGAAAATGACGACCTTGCCCTGGTTCATATAGGCGGTGGCCTGGCGCTGGGAAAAACTCTCGCAAAGTTCGGGCATGGCGATGGCCGACAGCACGACGGCATCGACGCCGATTTTGTTCAGCGAGGTGCGCAGCGCCAGCGAGTTGATGACGGTGGCCAGCATGCCCATGTGGTCGCCGGTGACGCGGTCGCCGCCCTTGGATGCCACCGCCACGCCGCGAAAGATATTGCCGCCGCCAATGACGACGCCGACCTCGATGCCAAGTGCGCGGGCTTCGGCGATGTCGGCGGCGATTCGGTCGACCACCGAGACATCGATGCCGAAATGCTGCTCGCCCATCAACGCTTCGCCCGACGCTTTCAGCAGGACACGTCGATAGAGGGGCTTTGCCGTCATCTGGACCTCGTCATTGTTGCGTGTGGCAGCCTGGGCAGGCCGCCCTCGCGCGGGCGCCGCCGCTGGCGCGATGCCGAGTTCCGATACACGAAGGGCGCCGCGATGTCACGCGGCGCCCCTCGCCCAATTCCGCCTTCCGTCGCGGCCCGTCAGTTGCTGGTGATGCTGACGGCGTCGCCCTCGACCAGCAGCGGCGGCGCATAACCCAACGGCTTGTCGCCGGTCACGGCGCCGCCGGTAACCCGGGCTTGTATGTCGGAACCGAAATAGGCGTACGGGAATGGCGGCGGTGTCTTGCTGACCGTATCCAGCCGCGCGCGAAGCTCGGCGGGTAAAGTGAAATCCAACGCCGCCAGATTGTCCTGCAACTGCGCCAGCTTGGTGGCGCCAAGAATCACGGTGGCGATGCCCGGTTGCGTTGCCACCCAGTTGAGCGCGACCTGCGCCATGCTGCGTCCGAGTTCGGCGGCAACTTTTTCGAGCTCCGCCACGATCGCCCAGTTGCGCTCGGTGAACTTCTGGAACCCCGGATGAGTGGTGTTGCGAAAGCCGTCGAGCCGGCCGGCATGGCCTTCCTGCGTCGGCCGGTACTTGCCGCTGAGCAGCCCGCTGGCCAGCGGGCTCCACACCATGATTCCTGCGCCATGGCGGGTGCCGAAGGGCACGAACTCATTTTCGATCGAACGCTCCGCCAGCGAATATTCAAGCTGCAGGGCCGACACCGGCTCGTAGCCGCGCCACTCGGCGATCGTCTGCGCGCGGGCAGCATACCAGGCCGGCACATCGGACAGGCCGACATGGCGAATTTTGCCCGCACGCACGAGATCATCCATCGTGCGCATGACCTCCTCGGCCGGCGTCAGCCCGTCCCAGACATGGAGGAGGTAGAGGTCGATATAGTCAGTGCCCAACCGCTTCAGCGAGGCATCCACGGCGCGCAAGATGTTCTTGCGGCCATTGCCACCGGCGTTCGGATTGCCGGGCTCCGCGTTGAAGGTGAATTTCGTGGCGATCACCGCTCTGTCGCGCAAGCCTCGCTCGGCGATGAATTCGCCGAGCCAGGTTTCGGCTGTGCCGCCGGTGTAGAGGTCGGCGGTGTCGAAGAAATTGCCGCCGGCCTCGACATAGGCGTCGGCCATGGCGCGCGCGGTTTCCCTGTCCGCGCCCCAGCCCCATTCGGTGCCAAAGGTCATGGTGCCCAGTGCCAGCCGGCTGACGCGCAGGCCGCTGTTGCCCAGTGTGTAATAGCTCATGGTCATGGTGTTTTTCCTATCCTGATTTCTTGACGCCGGCTCACTGGCCAGGCGTCATCTTGACCCAGGGATTGCCGCGCTCATGCGTGGCGCGGAAAACGAAGCCGTCGACTTTCCAGCCGGTCCCGGAGCGAACCAGATGGTGCTCGTAGGTGCCCCAGACTTCCCACAGCGGGTCGCCATTGCCTTCCATCCGGTTCCAGGCATAGCCGTTCGAAGAGACGGTCGCCGCGTCCGCCTCAAAGATCACCTGGTGATTGGTGCGCAGATGCAGGCTGGTCTTGCTGCCCCTGAGGTTGCCGGCCCAGGTACCGATCAGATTGTCGGAGGGGATGGTGGCGGCAGGCTGTACTGACAGGCTGCTGAAGTCGACGGTGACACGGTCGGCGAAATAGGAGCGGGCAAGCTTCCAGTCCTGCGCATCGACGGCACGGTCGATGGCATCGGCGATGCGGATGACGGCGCGTTCGTCGGCGAGCGCGCGCCAACCGGACGGCTCGGCGCCGCCGGCATCGACCGGCGCTAGGGCAAGGCCTGCGGCGAAGGTAGCGTGTTTCAAGGCATCCATCTCTCTTCTCCTTTGTGCATCGGTGATGGCAATATGGGTCAGCCTGTCGGCATCGAGAAGATTGAAGTGTTCGCAAGGACTATGCGATATCATGCATGAATGGATCGGGATCTGCTCAGTCATTTGCCTGTCATCGTCGCCGTTGCCCGACGCGGCGGCTTTGCGCTAGCTGCGGCAGAACTGGGCATGTCCCCATCCGCCGTCAGCCATGCGGTGCGCCTCGTGGAGGAGCGGATCGGCCAGCCGCTGTTTGCGCGCACCACGCGCAGCGTCTCGCTGACGGAAGCCGGCAAGGCGCTGGTGGACACGGCAGCCCCTGCCCTCCAGGATATCGCCGACCGGATGGACCGCATCCGAGCCATCAAGGGCCGGCCCTCCGGCTTGCTCAGGTTGAACGTTCCCAACATCGCCGTTCCACTTGCCGTCACTCCCGTGGCCGCCGCGATGGCTGAACGCTATCCTGATGTGACCATCGAATTGCTCACCGACCAGGGGCTGGTGGACATTGTCGGCGAGGGTTTTGATGCCGGCATCCGGCTGGGCGAGATGATCGCACAGGACATGGTCACGGTCCGGCTGACGCCGCCATTCAACGCCGTGATCGTCGCCTCCCCCGCCTATGTCGGCCGGCATGGCCGTCCGCGCGGTGTGGCGGATCTTTCGGACCACAATTGCATCGGCTACCGGCTTGTGCGCTCCGGCGCACTCTATCGCTGGGACCTGACTGAGGACGGCAAGGATGTCGTGGCCGAGACGAAGGGTACGGTCATCGTCACCGATTCGCTGGCCGCGATCGACCTTGCGCTTGCCGGCGTCGGGCTGACCTATGTGTTCGAGCCGCTGGTGCGCGCGGAATTGGCCGCCGGCCGCCTCGTTCAGATCCTGCCGCAAACGGCGATCGAGGAGCCCGGCCTCTTCCTCTACTTCCCGCGCAGGGCGTCGATGGCGCCAAAGCTCAGGGCCTTCATCGACACCGCACAAGAAATTGGCCGAGCATCCTTGCGGACACCCGGCCGAGTTGCCTGAGCTGAGAAGCCCTTTTCGGGGCTATTTTTAAAACTACTTCTTCACCGCCGCCGCGACTTCCGCCGCGAAATCGGTCTCTTCCTTTTCGATGCCTTCGCCCAGCGCAAAGCGCAGATAGGCGGAGATCTTGGCCGGAGCGCCGATGTCCTTCTCGGCATCCTTCAGCGCCTGCTCGACAGTGATGTCGGGATTGAGCACGAAGGCCTGCTTGAGGAGCACGACTTCCTCGTAGAACTTGCGCAGGCGGCCTTCGACCATCTTTTCGATGATCGCTTCCGGCTTGCCGGACTGGCGCGCCTGGTCGGCGAAGATCGCCTTCTCGCGCTCGACCGCTGCCGGATCGATCTGCTCGGCGGTCAACGCCAGCGGGTTGGTGGCGGCGACATGCATGGCGACCTGGCGGCCAAAGGCGTTGGCGGCATGCTCATTGCCCGTGGTCTCGATCGCGACCAGAACGCCGAGCTTGCCAAGACCATCGGCAACCGCATTGTGGACGTAGGTTGCGACAGCACCGTGCGGGACGGTGAGCTTGGCCGAACGGCGGAAGCTCATGTTCTCGCCAATGGTGCCAACGGCGTCCTTGATGGTGTCAGTGACCGACTTGTCCGAACCCGGATACTTTGCGGCAGAGACAGCCTCCGTCGTGCCATAAGCAAGCGCGACCTTGGCGACATTGCGAACGATCTCCTGGAACTGCTCGTTGCGGGCCACGAAATCGGTCTCGGAGTTAACCTCGACGATGGCGGCCTCGCGGACGCCGGAGTCGACGCCGATCAGGCCTTCGGCGGCAGTACGGCCAGCCTTCTTGTCGGCCTTGGAAATGCCCTTCTTGCGCAGCCAGTCGACGGCCTCTTCGATGTTGCCGTTGGTCTCCGTCAACGCCGCCTTGCAGTCCATCATGCCCGCGCCGGTCAAGTCGCGGAGTTCTTTGACCTGTGCAGCCGAAATGCTCATTGTCGCCTCTTTGTTTTAAATGCACCGACGCACCACCGGTACTCGATGATGCGTCCGTCTAGCGTGCCAAATATGAGAATGATGAAGGCCGCAACCGGCCTTCGATTGTCAAGCTTCCGGAGCGTCCGCAGCCGGGGCCGGAGCCGGATCAAGCGCCGGTTCGACCGGAGCTTCGACCGAGGCGCCGATGTCGACGCCGAGCGCGCCCTGCTGGCGGGCGATGCCGTCGATGGCAGCCTTGGCGATCAGGTCGCAATAGAGCTGGATGGCGCGCGCCGCGTCGTCATTACCGGGGATCGGGAAGTCGATCTTGTCCGGATCGCAGTTCGAATCGATGATGGCAACGACCGGAATGCCGAGGCGCTTGGCCTCGAGAATGGCGATCGCTTCCTTGTTGGTGTCGATGACGAACATCAGGTCGGGGGTCGAGCCCATGTCCTTGATACCGCCGAGCGCCTTGTCGAGCTTCTCGCGCTCGCGGTCGAGGTTCAGGCGTTCCTTCTTGGTCAGGCCCTGGGCCTCACCGGCCAGCATCTCGTCGAGCTTGCGCAGGCGCTGGATCGAATTCGAGATCGTCTTCCAGTTGGTCAGCATGCCGCCGAGCCAACGCGAGTTGACATAGTATTGGGCCGAACGCTGTGCGGCGTCGGCGACGATGTCGGACGCCTGGCGCTTGGTGCCGACGAACAGCACGCGGCCGCCCTTGGCAACGGTGTCGGAAACCTGCTTCAGAGCCTGGTGCAGCAAAGGCACCGTCTGCGACAGGTCGATGATGTGGATGTTGTTGCGGGCGCCGTAGATGTAAGGCGCCATCTTCGGGTTCCAGCGGTGGGTCTGGTGGCCGAAGTGAATGCCAGCTTCCAAAAGCTGGCGCATGCTGAAATCAGGCAGTGCCATTCTTAGTTCCTTTTCCGGTTAGCCTCCACGGACACAGGCATTTTTGGACTTTGTCCTCGAACGCCACCGGAGGTTTCAGCCGGATTTCTCCCGGGCAGACACCAAAGTCCGTGTGTGGAATGAGCGCGCATATAGAGGGGAAGCGCTGCAAACGCAAGCGGTGAGGTGCTTCATCGCTCAGCGTGCGGCAATCAGCGCTCCGGTGCCGATCATGGCGCTGCCGGCGAACCGGTTAATCAGCCGCATGCGTTCGGGCGTCCTGAACCAGCCGGATGCCCTGCCCGCCAGCGCGGCGTAGATGCCCATGGTGAGAATATTGGCGCCGACGACGACTGCCACCACCAGCAGGCCGTCGGCAAACGTCATGGTGTCGAGGTTGAGGATCAGCGGCATGATCGAGGCGTGGAACAGGATCGCCTTCGGGTTGCCGAGCGCCACGGAGGCGCCAAGCAGGAACGAACGCGACAATCCGGTTTGGGGGATTCCTTGCGCGGCCGATTGCGCGGCCGCGGCCCGCCACATCTTGATGCCGAGGAAAATCAGGTAGGCCGCACCGGCGTATTTCAACAGGAGAAACACCCATTCGAAGGTCTGGGCCAGCGCCACCAGCCCGAGCAGTGCCAGGGTGACCAGCACGGCATCGCCGGCGGCAATGCCCATTCCGGCGACGAACGCACGCAGGAAGCCGCGTGCCACGCCGTTGGTGATCACCGTGAACATCGCCGGTCCCGGCGTGGCGGCGGCAAGTGTGATGGCAAGGCAATAAGCCAGGAATGCCGTTAGCGTCACGATCGGCCCTTTCCGTTGGGTACCCGTACGCGCCTGAAGATCGCAACGATCTCCTCGCGGCTGCATTCGATGGCGCCGAGCCGCACCGCCCGGTCGCGCTCGAAGCCGGTTATGTCATAGTGCGGCGCCGATGTCCTGGGCGGCCCCTGGTAGGACGAACGCTTGACGCCAAGCTCGGCGGCGAAACGATGCAGTTCGTCCGTATCGTCGGCCATCAGGTGGCACCAGCGATGGCCGGCCCATTTCCAGATCGCCGCATCGACATAGACCGCCATCGGGAACTGCCATCAAGCCTGCCGTGGCCAGCGCCGCATTGTTGCTATCTCGAGACCGGGCAAGGCTTGGTCTGATCGAACAGCGACAGGTTGACCAGCTTTCCGGTCATCGAGAACTCGCCATAGTCCATTGTGAGGTCGCGGGTGATGCCGTTCTCGTGCAGCTTGAAGCTGATGCGGTATTCCGGCACCTCTTCGCCCGATTTGTCGGTCTCGTCGAAATAGGCGATGTCGACCGGCCAGTATTTGTCGCCGGCAAGTCTGGCCAGCGCCGGCGCTTCGGGGTCGGCCTTGTCGCCCTCGGCCTTCTTGCCGACGATGACGGTGGTGGTCATCACCTTGTTGGCATCCTCCGAACCGTCGAACAGGCTGGTTTCGTAGAAATTCTCGCCCTTCTCGGCCTTGCCGATCAGTTCGACCAGATGCTGGGTCGGGAACTGGGTGGCGGCGAGTTCGAGGCTGTTCTTCTCGGGCTTGTCGATATCGACCTTGAGGCCCTTGGTCTCTTTTGTGGCGGTGCCTTTGACCTCCTTGTCTAGGTTCTGGTCGACGAAGGATTTGGTCACGAACGAGAAGGTCTTGCCTTCGGCGTCCTCGAACGTGGTCGTCTGCTGGTCGGTCAGCCTGGTGTTGTCGCCGGTGGCGATCTGGGTGACGAAACGGAATTTTACCGTATAGCCCTCGCAGGGCGAGCCGTTGAACTCATAGACCATGCGGCCGGAAATCCCGGTGATGCCCGAGCGGTCCGACGCCTTGTCGAGGGTAAGATCGTAGACGGCGCGATGCGCCTGCAGCGCCGGCACGGCAAAGGCTGGAGCCATCGAGAACAGCACCGGAAAGAGAACGGCGTGGAAGGCAAGGCGCGTTGCGCGCATAAGGGGCTCCGATCGTCGCAGCTGATGGCAGGCAGCAGGTAAAGATGGTCCAGCTTAAAAAAAGTCGTGGCGGAAGCGAGGCAAAAATAGCAATTTCGGCCCGGCCAGCGCGGCGTCTCCAAGCAATAGGGAAATACGATGAGTGAAACAATCGAAAAGCGGCTAAGCGATCTCGGCGTGACGATACCTGCCGCCGCAGCGCCCGCCGCGAACTATGTGCCCTATTGCAGGTCCGGCAATCTTTTGTTCACCGCCGGGCAGTTGCCGCTCAAGGACGGCAAGCTGCAGGCAAGCGGCCTGCTCGGCCGCGACGTCGACACGGCAACCGGCAAGGAAGGCGCAAAGTACTGTGCAATCAACATCTTGGCCCAGGCAAAAGCAGCACTTGGCGATCTCGAAGAAATCCAGCGTTTGGTCAAGATTACCGTGTTTGTTGCATCAGTGCCGGATTTCGTCGAGCAGCATCTGGTCGCCAATGGCGCCTCCGATTTCCTGGTCGCGGCCCTTGGCGAGCGCGGCAAGCATGCCCGCTCCGCCGTCGGCACCGCCTGTCTGCCGCTTAATGCCGCAGTGGAAATCGAAGCCGTCTTCGAGGTCGCATGAGCAGGACCAAGACAATGACCGACCTTTCCTGGCTGACCGCCCGCCCGGTGGCGCATCGCGGCTTTCACGACATGAACAAGACGCGCTGGGAAAACACGCTGTCGGCCTTCGCTGCTGCCGCCGAGCGCGGCTATGCGATCGAATGCGACGTGCATTTGTCGTCCGACCGCGTCCCCGTCATCATTCATGACGGCGATCTCAGGCGGTTGACCGGCCAGGACGGCTTCGTCTGGCAGCGCACGGCAGCGGAACTGGCGGCGCTCAGCATCGGCGGCACCAAGGACCATGTGCCGACACTTCAGGAGGTGCTCGACCTGGTCGACGGCCGCGTGCCTCTGGTGGTCGAATTGAAGGGCGTGCCCGGCTACGACGAGGGCCTGGTGGCGAGCGTCGGCAAGATGCTGGAGCGCTACAAGGGCAAGGCGGCGATCATGTCGTTCGACCACTGGCTGGTCCGCGATTTCCCCAGGGATGCGCCAGGAATTCCGGGCGGGCTCACGGCCTATGGCAAGGACAACCAGTTGATCGAGGCGCATTTCGCCATGCTGGCGCATGACCTCGCCTTCACCTCCTATGCCGCGGGCGATCTGCCGAACCCGTTCGTCAGCTTCGTGCGCGAAAGGCTTAAAATGCCTGTCATCACCTGGACGGTGCATGACCAGCCGGCGGTGGATCTCACCTTCAAATACGCCGACCAGATGACGTTCGAAGGGTTCGAACCCGATCTGGTCAAAGTCGCCTGATGGGAGTGCCTGAAACGTGACTTGTAGCGGCCCCGACAGAGCTTAAATAAGCCTCATGGATCAGGGTGACGAAGGCGATGGGCAAACGGCGAATGCGGAGTTCTCCATCCGCGTCGCCGCCGGCATCAATGCCTTCACATGCGACGAGTGGAACGGCTTTACCGGCACAACCCGCAGCGACACAGAAAACGGCTATAACCCTCTCGTTTCATATGCTTTTCTGAGCGCGCTTGAAGATTCCGGCTGCGCCGTGCGGCGCACCGGCTGGCAAGGTCATCATCTCAGACTGGAAAATGCCCAAGGCAGATTGCTGGGCGCCGTGCCCTGCTATCTCAAATCGCACAGCCAGGGCGAATATGTCTTCGACCACGGCTGGTCCGATGCGTTCGAACGCGCCGGCGGCAACTACTATCCGAAACTGCAATGCGCCGTGCCGTTCTCTCCGGTCACCGGCCCTCGCCTGCTGGTCAGCAAGGGCGAGGACAGCGCCATTGTGAAGGCCGGTCTCGCAGCGGGCCTGAAGGCGGTGACGGAAAAGCTCGGCGTGTCCTCCGCGCATGTCACCTTCGCCAATGAAAGCGACGTTGCAACGCTGGAAGCAGCCGGCTTCCTGCACCGCATCGACCAGCAGTTCCATTTCTTCAACGAAGGCTTTTCGACCTATGACGACTTTCTCGCCACGCTGGCATCGCGCAAGCGCAAGGCGATGAAGAAGGAGCGCCGCGAGGCGCTCGCCAACGGTATCTCGATCGACCGGCTGACCGGCAAGGACCTGACCGAAAAGGCGTGGGACGATTTCTTCGCCTTCTATATGGATACCGGCAGCCGCAAATGGGGCCGGCCCTATCTCAACCGCAAGTTCTTCTCGCTGATCGGCGAGCGCATGTCCCAGGACATCCTGTTGATCATGGCCAAGCGCAATGGCCGCTATGTCGCCGGCGCCATCAACTTCATCGGCTCCGATGCGCTCTACGGCCGCAATTGGGGCTGCATCGAGGACCACCCGTTCCTGCATTTCGAAGTCTGCTACCATCAGGCCATCGACTTCGCCATCGAGCGCAAGCTGAAGGTGATCGAGGCCGGCGCGCAGGGTGAGCACAAACTGGCGCGCGGCTATCGTCCCGTGACCATGCATTCGGCGCACTACATCGCACATCCCGGCCTGCGCAATGCTGTGGCCGATTATCTCCGGCGTGAGCGGCGCGAGGTCGAGCGGATGGGCGAAATTCTGGAAGAGCATACGCCGTTCCGCAAGGATCTTGAGGAATAGCGATCCGCGCCTGCCCTCGCCTGACCATCTTACCTGACCATCTTGCCGGTCCGGGACAGCTTCGCTACACCGGGAGCATACTCCCGGAGCGCCGCCATGACCGAGGCCTACGACCCCAGCAATATCTTCGCAAAGATCCTGCGCGGCGAAATCCCCTCGCACCGCATCTACGAGGATGATGCCGTGGTCGCCTTCATGGATGTGATGCCGCAAGGCCCCGGTCACACGCTGGTGGTGCCCAAAGCACCGTCGCGCAATCTGCTCGATGCCGATCCCGCGACGCTCGGCCGGCTGTTCACCACGGTCCAAACGGTCGCGCTGGCGGTCAAAAAGGCTTTCGGCGCTGACGGGGTCACCATCCTGCAGTTCAACGAACCGGCGTCCGGCCAGACCGTCTACCACCTACATGTCCATGTCATCCCGCGGTTCGAAGGCATCGCGCTCAAGCCGCATACGGGGCAGATGGAGAAGCCCGAAGTGCTGACGGAGAACGCGGCCAGGATCCGAGCAGCGCTGAACGGTTGAGGTGGCGCGCGCCTCAGGGAGATGCGCTCAGCCACAATCCACCACGTCGGTTAGGAAAATATCAAACCACGCCGTGATAACGTGCTCCGTACCGGGATGCGTTTGGGTTTTCAAAATCGTGGAACATTCGGTTGCGACATCAGAGCCGTTGGTAAAAGCAGCTGCCGGGCGGGCCTTTCTGCGCACCTTGGCGGACGCGTACCGGCGACACCGCCTGCTGCACGCGATGGCCATCGCTGCCCTGCTTTTGGCAGCCTTGGTCGGCCTGCGCACCGGAAACATGCCGGATTTCGGCGTGCTGGAAGACTATTCCCAATACCTTCTTTTCGCTTTCTGGATCGGTGGCTGCGCCTTCGCACTCGGCAGCTTTTTTCACCTTGCACTCATCAAGCGGGATCCTGAGCCGCTCGGCACTTTTCTGCGATCGATCGGCGGCGTCTTCGGCGACGCCGAGCGCAACGCCAACAGCCTGAATGGTCTGGCCGCGTGCATTGCGCTCATATCCGCTTTCGGTGTGTTGAAAGGCGCGGTCGCGATCCTTTCGCCATTCGCATGGGATCACGCATTGGCTCAGGCCGACCGGGTGCTGCATTTCGGCCGAGCGCCCCATGAATGGCTATGGTTTATCGTCCAGTCGCCGCTCGCCGTAAGATCGTTCAACCTGGCTTACAATTCCTGGTTCGTCGTCCTTATCGCCTCGGTCTTCATCGCTTGCATCACGCGCAGGGACACGAAGCTGCGTCACCAGTTCCTGATGAGCTTCATGCTCGTGTGGATACTGGCGGGTTTTTTCCTGGCGATGGGCCTGTCTTCGGCAGGGCCGTGCTTTTACGAGCGACTGGGGCTGGGCAGCGACTATCATTCCCTGATGCAAGCACTCGCCGCCGCCGATCGCATCTATCCGATCTGGGCGCTCAGCACGCAGGACATTGTGTGGAGCGGCTATATCGGGGCGACGCCAGGCAGTCTCGGCATATCCGCCTTCCCGTCCATGCATGTAGCGATGGCGGTGCTTTTCGCGCTTTATGCAACACGCCGCTCACGGTTGGCCGGCCTTTTGATGTGGGCATTCGCCGCAATCATCATGGTCGGCTCGGTCGTCCTTGGCTGGCATTATGCCGTGGATGGCTATGCGAGCGTTCTGATTTCGATCGCCATCTGGAAGGCGTGCGGGTTCTTCCTGGGCAAGTTTGCACCCGAGGGCGTCGCCGCCTGACCTAACAACATCTGACCTGAAAAGCAGGGGCGCTGTGTCGGCAAACCGGCCAGCCAATGAAAAAAGGGCCCGTCACCGGGGCCTTTTTCATTGGCGAACTTTTTAGCTCTTGCGCGGCAGTTGCGGCACCAGGCTGCGCTTGCCGCCATCCTTGCCCTTCGGCTCGGGCTCGTCCTTGCCCTTGGGCTGAGGCTTCTGCGCCACCGCCTTCTTGGCGACGGGCTTCTTGGCCACCGCCTTGCGGGCTTTCGGCGCCTCTTCCGGCTCCTGCTTCGGCTGCACCGGGGCTTCGTCGGCCAGTGATTCGAGCTTCAGGCCGGTTTCGCCGGTTTCCTTCTTCTCGACTGTGACGCGCACCGTGCCGCCCTTCTTGAGCTTGCCGAACAGCACCTCGTCGGCCAACGGCTTCTTGATGTGCTCCTGGATGACCCGGCCGAGCGGCCGCGCACCCATGCGCTCATCATAGCCCTTGTCGGCCAGCCAGGCGATCGCGTCGGACGACAGGTCGAAGGTGACGCCCCGCTCGGAGAGCTGGGCCTCGAGTTGCATGACGAACTTCTGCACCACCTGATGGATGACCGGCACCGGCAGCGAGCCGAACGGGATGATCGCATCGAGACGGTTGCGGAACTCCGGCGTGAACAACCGGTTGATGGCCTCGACATCGTCGCCTTCGCGCTTGGTCGATCCGAAACCGATCGCCGCGCGCTGCGCATCGGATGCGCCCGCATTGGTGGTCATGATAAGGATGACATTGCGGAAGTCGATCTGCTTGCCGTTGTGGTCGGTCAGCTTGCCGTGGTCCATGACCTGCAACAGGATGTTGAACAGGTCTGGATGCGCCTTCTCGACTTCATCCAGCAAGAGCACGCAGTGCGGATGCTGGTCGACCCCGTCGGTAAGCAGACCGCCCTGGTCGAAGCCGACATAGCCGGGAGGCGCGCCGATCAACCGCGAGACGGTGTGGCGTTCCATATATTCCGACATGTCGAAGCGGATCAGCTCGACGCCGAGCGAGGCAGCCAACTGCTTGGCGACTTCGGTCTTGCCGACGCCGGTCGGGCCTGAGAACAGGTAGGAGCCGATCGGCTTTTCCGGTTCGCGCAGGCCGGCACGCGCCAGCTTGATCGCCGAGGTCAGCGCGGTGATGGCGGTGTCCTGGCCATAGACGACGCGCTTCAGCTCGATGTCGAGGCCTTGCAGCACCTTCTCGTCGTCTGCCGAAACCGTCTTCGGCGGGATGCGGGCCATCGTGGCGATCGTGGCTTCGATCTCCTTGATGCCGATCGTCTTCTTGCGCTTGGCTTCCGGCACCAGCATCTGCGAGGCGCCGGTCTCGTCGATCACGTCGATCGCCTTGTCCGGCAGCTTGCGGTCGTTGATGTAGCGGGCCGACAGTTCCACCGAAGCCTTGATCGCCTCGTTGGTGAACTTCACCTTGTGGAATTCCTCATAATAGGGCTTGAGGCCCTTCATGATCTCGATGGCGTCCTCGATGGTCGGCTCGTTGACGTCGATCTTCTGGAAGCGCCGCACCAGAGCGCGGTCCTTCTCGAAGAACTGGCGGAACTCCTTGTAAGTGGTCGAGCCGATGCAGCGGATGGCTCCCGAAGACAGCGCCGGCTTCAACAGGTTCGACGCATCCATCGCGCCGCCTGACGTGGCGCCGGCCCCGATCACGGTGTGGATCTCGTCGATGAACAGCACGGCGCCCGGATAATCCTCGAGCTCCTTGACGACCTGCTTCAGCCGCTCTTCGAAATCGCCGCGATAGCGCGTGCCGGCCAACAGCGTGCCCATGTCGAGCGCGAAGATGGTGGCGTCCTGCAGCACTTCGGGCACATCGCCCTCGACGATGCGCTTGGCCAGGCCTTCGGCAATCGCCGTCTTGCCGACGCCGGGATCGCCGACATAGAGCGGGTTGTTCTTGGAGCGGCGGCACAGCACCTGGATGGTGCGGTTGATTTCGCTCTCGCGGCCGATCAGCGGATCGATCTTGCCGGCCTTGGCCTTGTTGTTGAGGTTGACGCAATAAGCCGTCAGCGCATCCTGCTGCTGCTTCTTCTTGCCGCCTTCCTCCTGCGGCTCGGCGCCGTTCTGGCCGCCCTGCTCGTCATCGGCGCCGCGCGGCGAGCGCGTCTCCGATGCGCCGGGGCGCTTGGCGATGCCGTGCGAGATGTAGTTGACCGCGTCGTAGCGGGTCATCTGCTGTTCCTGCAGGAAATAAGCGGCATGGCTCTCGCGCTCGGCAAAGATGGCGACGAGCACGTTGGCGCCGGACACTTCCTCGCGGCCGGATGACTGTACATGGATCACGGCGCGCTGGATGACGCGCTGGAAGCCGGCGGTCGGCTTGGAATCCTCATCGTAACCGGTGACCAGATTGTCGAGTTCGGTGTCGATATAGGTCAGAACGGTGTGCTTCAGCTCGTCCAGATCGACGTTGCAGGCGCGCATAACGGCGGCCGCCTCGGTGTCGTCGATGAGGGCGAGCAGCAGATGTTCTAGGGTTGCATATTCATGGTGCCGCTCATTGGCGAGCGTCAGCGCCTGGTGAAGCGCCTTTTCCAGGCCTTGGGAGAAAGCCGGCATGTTACCTCACTTCTTCTCCATCACGCATTGCAGCGGATGCTGATTCTGTCGGGCGAAATCCATGACCTGAGACACTTTGGTCTCGGCCACCTCGAATGTATAGACCCCGCACTCGCCCACCCCATGATTGTGAACATGAAGCATGATGCGTGTGGCGGCTTCGCGGTCCTTTTGAAAAAAACGCTCCAGGACGTGAACCACGAACTCCATGGGCGTATAGTCGTCGTTGAGGATGAGGACCCTGTAAAGGCTGGGCTTCTTGGTCTTGGTCTTCGTGCGCGTAATGACGGCTGTGCCGCGACCAGCCTCATTGCCGTCGCCGTCACTTTGCATCCGCACCACGCTTGTCGTGGCAGTCAAACCTGAAGTCACGTAATCCTGCCTCTTTCGAATCCCCATGGCGAGTTCGATATGTAGGTGTTCGATGGACGATTTTAAGCCCT
Source organism: Mesorhizobium sp. M0001 (assembly GCF_040324255.1). Taxonomy (NCBI): domain Bacteria; kingdom Pseudomonadati; phylum Pseudomonadota; class Alphaproteobacteria; order Hyphomicrobiales; family Phyllobacteriaceae; genus Mesorhizobium; species Mesorhizobium sp. M0001. The sequence goes on along the minus strand of NZ_JAMYVS010000004.1, from coordinate 265,982 downwards.
TCTTGTTAGCTGACAATATGGCTAGGTGGGCAAACCGAGGCGATTTTCAAAATCGTGAACCGCCAAAGCCCCGGAATTGAAACCGGCATGAAAAAACCCGGCCGCGCATCCGCGACCGGGTCTGTTTTGCAAGCCCGAAAGGCCGTGCCTGGTATTCTCGAGCGAAATTACTTCGCCTTGGCGACAATCGATTCGAAGGGCTTGTAAGCCTCCTTGGCGAGATCGGCATAGAGATCGCCGAACTTGGTCGCCTCGGCAACGAAGCTCTCATAGCTCTGCTTGGCGAAGTCGGACTGGATCTCGACCGCCTTTTCCAGCGACTTGGCGGAGAACAGCTTTTCGACCGCGGCGCTGCCGGCTTCGAAGCTCTTCTTGGTGTATTCGCCAGCTTCAGTGGCGATCGCCTGCGCGCCCTTGGAGAGCGAGGTGAAGCTCTTCAATCCGGTATCGGCAAACTCCTTGCCGTATTTCGAGAAGTCCTCGTAGGTCTGGGTCATTTGACGTTTCCCTTGGCGTTTTGAAGCGCCCTTGCCTGAGCGCGGTTGTGCAATGCACGAGAACATATTGTGCGCTGCACAAAAGTCAAGATTTCAGCGGCATCAGGCCGCGCTGCGCCGGCATCAGCTAAAATTCGAATAAAGAAAGGCTCAAGCCCGAGGAAAATGGTGAACGCGCCGGTTACCATAAACGGATTGGTAACGCTGGCTGCGATAGTTTGACAACAAGTGAGGTCGGATCCCTTTGCCGCCTCCAGGGCAATGAGTTTCAAAGGAACTATCAGTGCGTCAGGCGTTGTCGGTCTTCGGTTCAAAATCCGCATCTTCCCTCAAAACGATCATGATCCTCGCTTTGGCGATGTCATTTGTCGTTGCGGATGCCGCGTCCTCGATGGCCGCCAGGTCTTCGGCGATCGTCGTCGACGCCAAGACCGGCAAGGTGCTTTATTCGTCCGATGCCAACGGCCGGCGCTACCCGGCGTCGCTGACCAAGATGATGACGCTCTATCTGACCTTCGAGGCCATGGCGAAGGGCCGGATCAGCAGGAACACGCCCGTGCCGTTCTCGGCCAAAGCGGCGGCCGAACCGCCGACCAAGCTCGGCGTCAAGGCGGGCGGAGCGGTTTCGGTCGAGACCGCCATCCTGTCGATGGTGACCAAGTCGGCCAATGATTCGGCGACCGCGCTCGGCGAACTGCTCGGCGGCAGCGAAAGCAATTTCGCCCGCATGATGACCGCTAAGGCGCGCGCGCTCGGCATGGACGGCACCGTGTTTCGCAATGCCAACGGCCTGCCCGATCCCGGCCAGTTCACAACCGCCCACGACATGGCGATGCTTGGCATAGCGCTCAGGGAACATTATCCGCAGTATTACGGCTATTTCTCGCAGCGCTCCTTCCTTTACGGCCGCCAGCGCATCAATGGCCACAACCGTCTGCTCGGCCGCATCAAGGGCGTCGACGGCATCAAGACCGGCTATACCCGCGCCTCCGGCTTCAACCTCGTCTCGTCGGTTTCGGATGGCAACCGCCGCCTCGTCGCCGTCGTCATGGGCGGCACTTCGGGGCGCAGCCGCGACAACCAGATGGCCGGCCTGATCAACGCCTACATGCCGCGCGCATCGACCCGCGGCGGCGGCGCCCTGGTCGCCAACGCCGGCGGCGACAATCCGGTCAAGGCGCTGGCCAAGGTCTTCCTGCCCAAGCATGACGCGCCGACGCCGGATGGCAAGCCGATCGTTGAAGACGATGCCGTGGCGTCCAATGACGATCCGACATCCGCTGACGAGCAGTCTGCTGAAGGCCAGTCTGCCGACGAACAGACGGTGGCCGCGGTCGAAGAGCCCGCCCCCGTCGTCAAGACCAGGAAGGTCAAGACCGTCATCGTGACGGCGCCGAAGGTCGAAACTGCGCAGATTGTGGCTGCCTATGCCGAACCCACGCCTGTATCCCCACAGGCGGTCGACCCGGTCAACACGGCCTCGGTGCCGGCTGGTTGGGCGGTGCAGGTGGCGTCGTCGCCCAAGCAGTCCGAAGCCCAGGCTTTCCTCGACAAGACCGCCAAGCTGGCGCCCAAAGTTCTTGGGGCTGCTTCCGGTTTCACCGTCGCCTTCGAAAAGGATGGCGAGACCTATTACCGTGCCCGGTTCGGCGGCTTCCGCTCGAAGGATGCGGCCTGGAATGCCTGCAATGCCCTGAAGAAAAAGAAAATCGCTTGCTACGCCGTCCAACAGTAGGGCGGCGTCGGAACCATCTCCCGGAAATTTACTGCGTCGAAGGAGACTAGTTGTGATTGGAGAGCAAGACGTCCTTGGCTTCGTTGATCCGCGCCGCCAGGAAAGACGTGCCGCCGATGTCGGGGTGCAGGCGCTGCATCAGGCGGCGGTGCGCCTTGCGGACATCCGCCGCGGCGGCCCCCGCTTCAAGACCAAGGATCTTGTAGGCCTCCTCCTTAGTCATGGCGCCCGCACCTGGCGCAACACCCAGCCCTTCGCCACCGTTCGCCTCAGCGTCTTTGCGCCAAACGGGAAAACGGCCGTCAAGATACGTCTCTAGGAGCTGGCGGCTCTCCGGGTCGCCAGGGAGTTCGCGGTAAAGCTGCTGCAGCTCGGCCAGGCCCATCGCGCCCAGCATCTTGCCTTCATGGCGGCCGGCCAGAACCAGGCCTTCAAGCCCGCCCGTATCGTGATCAAGCTCCATTTCCAGTGCGGCGGTCCGCACCGTCGAGCGCTTGCCGGGCGCCGGCCCGACCGACGGCCGCTTCATCCGCATCGAACCGTACCAGGCAAGGGCCGCGGCCAGAATGAGGCCGGCAATGCCTTCGCGCCCGACCACCAGCACGGCAAGGCCAACCAGCGCCAGAAGCACCGGCCCGAGCGTGCGCATGCCGCTTGCCAGTTTTTGCGCATCGGCACGGACAAAGATCGTCGCCGCGCCGAGCAGCACCAGAAACAGTGCAACAAGTGCAATGATAGCGCCCATCAATTCCTGCCGCCCCTGAGATGCTCGATCAGCAGCCGATCTCCCGGCCTGTCCCTTGCCTCGAGCGCCTTCAATCCACCCGTCGCATAGACGGCAACCGCCGAAAGCAGCCCGGCCAAGGTCGCGGCAGCCCGCCGATCAAATCGGAACCAAGCCCCTTTGGACAGCCGCGCAATCTCCTGGAACGCCTTTTCTGCGCCGGGATCATGGCCTTCCTGGAAGACGAAGACGGGAACGCCGTGCAGACCGAGGCTGCCGGCCTTCTGCGCCAGGTCGTCGATATCCTCTTCCATGGCGTCGCCGATATAGACCAGAGCATTGACCTTGGCCGCCGCCGTTTCCTTCAGCGCATGCGCCAGCACCTTGCCGATCTGGGTGTGGCCGGCACGGCAGTCGATCCGCGTCATCAGCTGCTTCAGGGCATTGGTGTCGGCGACAAAAGCCGACGAGCGGCACTCGCCCAACCCGCGAAAATAGGCCAATTGGACACTGAGGGTGCCGGCCTTGCCAACGGCGTCGAACATTTCGCCCTGCAGCTTGATGGCGAGATCCCAGGTCGGCTGGCGGCTCATCGTTGCGTCGAGGGCAAGGATCAGCCGGCCCGTGCCGGTCGCGACAAGCGTCCGGGCCTGACGGATAAAGGCGTCGATCTCGCCGGCATTGGATTGAGGCTTGACCGGCGCAGGATCGGCCCTTGCGGGCACACGCTGCTTCTTGTCGCTCATAAGAAGCAAGATGTGGCGTTGTCGGCCCCCTTGCAAGTCCAGCCTTGGACAAGATGAAGGGCCAGCGCTCGACGCTCTGGGAGAAGCGGCCGCGCCCTTGGCTCTACAGCAAGCCCAGATCGGCGAGCTCGCGCTTCAGTTTCGGCGGCATCTCGACCATTCCGGCCTTGCCCTTGCCGATATCTGCGGGCGCATCCGACGGTTTGAGATAACGCCAGCCCTGGAAGGCGCGGCGCGGCTGCCAGTCGGTGCGCACGACGTCGAGGTCGAGCATCAGGCGGCAACGGCCGATGCCTTCGTCGTCGGTGAAGGGCCTGATATCAGTGATCAGCTGGCGGCATTGCACGCTGCCCTTGATCACCCAATAAAGCGAACCGCCATCGGTGACCTCGGCGCCGCGCGCCGGCACCATGCGGGTGGTGTGCCAGTGCTCGGCGGGTTCGCCGGCGCGGCGGCGCTCATCGAGGCGGAAGGCGATCCATTCTTCGAGGTCCTCGACGCTGTCGCAACCGACGCACAGTTTTAGGAGATTGAGTGCCATCGCTTAAGGTTTAGTCCGGCGCGCGATTGCGTCAACGGCCCTGCCCGACTTCTCCACAGTGCCAGTGGCGTTGCGCGGTCAGCATTCCACGACATTGACGGCGAGCCCACCAAGGCTGGTTTCCTTGTACTTCTCGTTCATGTCGAGGCCCGTCTGGCGCATTGTTTCGATCGCGGCGTCGAGCGGCACGAAATGGACGCCGTCGCCTTTGATCGCCAGAGAGGCGGCGGTGACCGCCTTGACGGCGCCGAGCGCGTTGCGCTCGATGCAAGGCACCTGGACCAGACCGCCGACCGGATCGCAAGTCATGCCGAGATGATGTTCGAGCGCGATTTCGGCGGCGTTCTCGACCTGCTCGGGCGTGCCGCCCATGACGGCGCAGAGACCCGCGGCAGCCATCGCCGAGGCCGAACCGACCTCGCCCTGGCAGCCGACCTCGGCGCCGGAGATCGAGGCATTGGTCTTGATGATGCCGCCGACGGCGGCGGCCGTGAGCAGGAAGTCGCGGATGCTCGGCTGGTCGGCCTCGGGGTGGAAATGCAGCCAGTAACGCAGCACCGCCGGCAATGTGCCGGCCGCGCCATTGGTCGGCGCGGTGACGACGCGTCCACCGGCGGCGTTCTCTTCGTTCACCGCCATGGCGTAGATCGACAGCCAGTCATTGGCCAGCAAAGGGTTGGGCTTGTTCTGCTGCCATTGCTCCTGCAGCTTGTCGTGCAGCATGCGGGCACGACGGCGCACTTTCAGCCCGCCCGGCATGATGCCGTCCTGCGACAGGCCGCGGTCGATGCAGCCCTTCATGGCGCCCCAGATCGCATCAAGGCCGTTGTCGAGCTCCTCGCGCGACATATGTGTCTCTTCATTGACGCGCTTCATGTCGGCGATAGACAGGCCGCTTTTGCCTGCCATCTTCAGCATCTCGACGGCATTCTTGAAGGGATAGGGCACCTTCTTGCCTTCTGTGGTCACCGAGCCCTTCACCTTCATCCGCTGCAGCTCTTCCTCGGACACCACGAAGCCGCCGCCGATGGAATAGTAGATGCGCTTGAGCAGCAGCCGGTCGCCGGCATCGTAAGCGTAGAAGGCCATGCCGTTGGCGTGGCCGGTGAGCGGCGTCTTGCGGTCGAGCACCAGATCCGTCGCCGGATCGAAGCGATAGGAGGGATGGCCGCGTGGCGATATCCGCTTCTCGGCGGCGATGCGCGTGGCGATTCCCTCGGCCTGATCGGGATCGACCGTCTGCGGTGTCAGGCCAGCAAGTCCGAGGACAACGGCGCGATCCGAGCCATGGCCGATACCGGTATAGGCGAGCGAGCCGTGCAGGCTGGCGCCAATGCGATCGACCTTGACGCCGGCCGGGCGCGGCCAGTCATCGCCGGCGATCTCGTCGAGAAACCGCCGCGCCGCTGTCATCGGTCCCATCGTGTGCGAACTCGACGGTCCGATGCCGATCTTGAACAGGTCGAAAACCGAAAGAAACACGCTGCGCCGTCTCCGGGAATGGGATCAAGACCTACATATAGGACTTTCCATGATGTTTGTGCTGTTTTGCGGATTGCGGCGCTGCACCTGCCGACCTTGTTTGCTCCGGCAGCGACATCACCGGCTGAAAGCGCGTCGCGCTGAAACGGATTCATGCGACGCGCTTTAAGTTCTTGTTTCAATGCATGTCGTTGTCCCAGAACCGCAGCTCACCTCTGGGCGGCATGCATTGGAGCATCGAACTGACCGCTTTGCCTGTGGTAAAAGGGGGCATGGGCGATTCCTTCCATCTGTCGACGGCTGATCTGGCGGCGCTGGCTTTCTTCCTGCTCGCATGGTTGCTGCATACGCTGGCGTCCGACGGCAGACTGGTCAGCCGGGTGTCGTTGACGATGGCCATGAACGTGCAGCGCGAGGCCTGGATGCGCACCATGGCCGAGCGCGAAATCCGCATCGTCGACACCGCCATCATGAGCGGCCTGCAGCAAGGCACCGCCTTTTTCGCCTCCAGTTCGCTGATTGCGCTCGGTGGCTGTTTCGCGCTGCTTGGCGCCTCGGATCAGGTCCTTGCCGTGCTGAACGATCTGCCGTTGAACGCGACCTCATCGCGCTCCGCCTTTCAGATCAAGGTCTTTGGCCTGGTGCTGATCCTGGCCTTCGCCTTCTTCAAGTTCGGCTGGGCCTACCGTCTGTTCAACTACTGCACGATCCTGATCGGCGCGGTGCCGATCCCCTATGGCGAGGCGTCACGCAACCCGGTCAGCGAAACGGCGGTGTGGCGCGCGGCGCGCATGAACATGCTGGCCGGCAAGCATTTCAATTCAGGCCTGCGCGCGGTGTTCTTCTCGATCGGCTATCTCGGCTGGTTCGTCGACCCGATCGTGTTCGTGCTGTCGACGCTGCTGCTTCTGGCGGTGCTGGTGCGGCGCCAGTTCTTTTCAGCGGCGCGACAAGCGGTGATCGGTCAGCCGCCCGGGCCGGGGAAAAGCTGGTCGATCCGGCCCGATAGCCAATAGGCGGCGAGCCCGATCCATTCGCGGATCGCCATGGTCGTGGTCTGCAGCGAATCGGGTGCGTTGTCGCGAAACAGGCCAAAGCCTTCCTTGCCCGAGGTGCGATAGTCGACCGGCCACGGGACCGTGTGAAAGCCGGCCTTGTCGAACAGCGCCTTGGCGCGCGGCATGTGGAAGGCGGAGGTCACCAGCAGCCAGGTTTCGCCCGATTTCGGCGTTACCAGTTCCTTGGTTAAGACGGCATTCTCATAGGTGTTGCGGGATTTGCTCTCGAGCATCAGGCGATCGGCGTCGACGCCAAGCGCACCGAGCAGCCGCGGCGCGGTGGCCGCATCCCCCTCGCCATCGATGAACAGTTCACCGGTGCCGCCCGAGATAACCACTTTCGCCTCGGGAAAGCGCCGGGCAAGGATCGCCGCCTCGACCATGCGGTCGCCGCCGGAATTCAGCTCATAGCCGCCGCGCGCCAAGTTGATGGCGCCCTCGAAGCCGCCGCCGAGCACGACAATGCCGTCGACCTTCCGCGGCAGCGGCGGCTTTGGGAAGCGCTCTTCGAGCGGATTGAGCATCATGGCGCCAAGCGACGTCCAGGCCGACAGCGCCAGAATCAGGAAGGCGAACACACTGCCCGTCGCCGCCAATCGCCGGCGGCCGATCAGCGCCGCGAGCAAGCCGGCAAGCAGCAGGAAGATCGCCAGGTTGAGTGGTTGGACGAAGAACCAGAATACCTTGGAGAGATAGAAGAACATTGCCTGCCTATCTCCAGCTCAAATTGTGACGGCCGGTGAAGTGCTCGACCGCACTCGCTACCGCTTCCGCTTCGAGGCGGCTTAACTCCCTGCCGAAAACAAGGACGCCGTTCGCGTTGGTCAAGCTGATGACTTCCGACAGTCCCACTTCGTCCGTGGGATAGGTATGGTCGAGGATTTCGACCCTAAGATGCCCTTTCAAAGGCAGTGACCACCGATTTCGCAAAGAACCCCTCACCGAGCGCACGGCTGCGGTGTCGGTCAGCCGCAGGGTTTCCCTGCCGAACACCCGCCAGATGAAATCCTTGCCCAGGAAATAGGTGAAGAGGGCAATGACCGCCACGAAGGACAGCAGGCCGAGCGTGCCGCTGGTGAGCGTTGCGGACGACATATCCGTCAATCCCATGTAGCCGGTGTAGGCGACGATCGCGGCCCCGATCAGGACAAAGACTGTCCTGAAATCCGAGGTGCGTGGCGGGTTCGTGATCAGCAGTTCGTTTCCCGTCTCGACGATGGAAATGCGAGACGGAGGCGGCATGCTACCACCACTTCTCCGGCTGGAAGGTTCCCGCCGCCTGCTCGATGACGGCGGCTGTCTGGAACAGGGTTTCCTCGTCGAAGGGACGGCCAATCAGCTGCAGGCCGAGCGGCAGGCCCTTGGCATCGAGGCCGGCAGGCACGGCAATGCCCGGCAGTCCGGCCATGTTCACGGTCACCGTGAAAATGTCGTTGAGGTACATTTTCACCGGATCGGCGGCCATGTCCTCGTCAGCGATGCCGAAGGCGGCCGACGGCGTCGCCGGCGTCAGGATGACGTCGACGCCGTCGGCAAAAACCGTCTCGAAGTCGCGCTTGATCAAATTGCGCACCTTCTGCGCCTGCAGATAGTAGGCATCGTAATAGCCTGCCGACAGCACATAGGTGCCGATCATGATGCGACGCTTGACCTCCCGACCGAACCCGGCGGCTCGGGTCTTTTCGTACATGTCGACAATGTCCTGGCCCGGCACGCGCAGGCCGTAGCGGACGCCGTCATAGCGCGCCAGATTGGATGACGCTTCGGCGGGCGCAACGATATAATAAGCCGGCAAAGCGTATTTGGTGTGCGGCAGCGAGATGTCGACGATCTCGGCGCCGGCATCCCTGAGCCAGGCAATGCCCTTCTGCCACAGCGCCTCGATCTCTTCCGGCATGCCGTCGACGCGGTATTCCCGGGGAATGCCGACCTTCATGCCCCTGATCGGTTTGCCGATCGCCGCCTCGTAATCCGGCACCGGCCGGTCGACGGAAGTGGTGTCCTTGGGGTCGACCGAGGCCATGGACTTCAGCATGATCGCGGCATCGCGCACGTCCCGGGCGATCGGGCCGGCCTGATCGAGCGACGAAGCGAAGGCGACGATGCCCCAGCGCGAGCAGCGGCCATAGGTCGGCTTGATGCCGACGGTGCCGGTGAAGGCGGCTGGCTGGCGGATCGAGCCGCCGGTGTCGGTGGCGGTGGCGCCGGCGCACAGGAAAGCTGAGACGGCGGAAGCCGAGCCCCCCGACGAGCCCCCCGGCACCAGTTGGGCATTGTCCAGCGTGCGCGCGGTCTTCGTGCCGCCGGCCGAAACGAAACCGCCATCGCCCTGATGCGTGGTCGGCATCACCACCGTGTCGAGGCGCGAACGCCGCCACGGATTGACGACAGGGCCGTAATAGGAGGTCTCGTTGGACGAGCCCATGGCGAACTCGTCCATGTTAAGCTTGCCCAGCATGACGGCGCCGTCTGCCCACAAATTGGCGGTGACGGTCGATTCGTAGCGCGGCTTGAAGCCGTCGAGCACATGGCTGCAGGCCTGGGTGTGGACACCTTCGGTCCCGAACAGATCCTTGATGCCGAGCGGGATGCCCTCCAGCGCACCGCCCTGGCCCTTGGCGAGCCTGGCGTCGGAAGCTTTGGCCATATCGCGCGCCTTGTCGCCGGTGACGACGATGTAGGCATTGAGCACCGGATTGGCGCGCTCGATGGCACCGAGATAGGCCTCGGTGATTTCGACGGCAGAAATCTCCTTGGCGCGCAGCTTGGCGCGCGCCTGCGAAATTGTCAGATGGGTCAATCCGCTCATCAAAGGCTCTTTTCGTAAAACACCGACCACTCGGAATCGGGATAATCCAGCACCGGCCCGCAGCGCGAGAAGCCGGCGCGTTCGTAGACGGTCCAGGCGGCGGGATGGCGGTCGCCGGTTTCAAGCACCAGGCGCTTCAGCCCTTCGCTGCGCGCCAGCGTTTCGACATGCTCGACGATCTTGGCGCCGATCTTCCTGCGGCGATGCGAGGGCCGCGTGTACATGCGCTTGACCTCACCGACGCGGGCGTCATGGCGCTTCAGCGCGCCGCAACCGATGGCTTGCCCGTCGTCGCGGGCGATGAACACGGTGGTGTCGTCGCCAGCCATCTGCTCGACCGTCAGATGGTAGCAATGCTCCGGCGGCGTCAGTTCGAGCAGCGTCGCGTTGAGCTCCTCGACCAAAGCGCGGACATCGTCCTGCAGCGGCGTTTCGACGGCGATCTCGATTGCCATCGGCCAGCTACTCCACGACCTTCGGCACGAGGAAGAAATTCTCGTCAGTGGCCGGCGCGTTGGCGACGATATCGGCAGCCTTGTTGCCGTCGGTGACGATGTCTTGGCGCTTCTTCATCTCCATCGGGGTCACCGATGTCATCGGTTCGACGCCGGAGACATCGACCTCGTTCAGCTGCTCGACAAAGCCCAGAATGGCGTTCAGCTCGCCGGTCATGCGCTCGGCATCCTCCTCGCTCACCGCAATGCGGGCGAGACGCGCGACGCGCTTCACAGTTTGCAGATCAACGGACATGTCTTTAGCCTTTGGGAAAACCAGATGGCGCTATAGCGGCGTGGCGCGTGCCGCGCAACATCGATCGTGCTTGGGGATAGAGCCCGTTCATGCCAGGGCGGCATTTCAGCCTAGGGCAGCGATACACCCTCGCACAGATAATAGCTGCCGCCATTGCCGGCCTGCTCGCCTTCGTCGGCGGTCGGGCGCACCGAGACGATGTCGATTTGGGTCGCGTTCATCTGCGTGATCGACAGTATATCGGGAAAGAGAAAGCCCGGCTCCTGGCAGATGGCAGTGACCGCCCAGCTCGGCGAGCGCGTCGCCTTGGTGACCTGGACGAACTCGCAATTATACTCGACGCTTTGCAGGCCGTCCGCCGACAAGATGACATTGCCGGTGTCAATCAGCGTCTGCAGCGTGTCCTTTTTGGCTTGCGCGCAAAGCTCCTGGGTCTGGAGGTAAACGCCCTTGATGAAGTCCTCGGCGGCGGATGCGGGCGACGCAGCGACCAGCATCGAAACGCAAAGAGTCTCTCTCAAACCCATGGTTTAATTCCCCTTTGCGACAAGGGATCGTTTCAACGATCGCTCTATAGTGTGATCGTTTGGCCGATGGCTGGCAAGGCTACGTCGACACCTGATCCTTCGAGGCCGGCCACGAACTTCTCCGCCGTCGCGTCGATGATCGGGAAGGTGCCGAAGTGGCATGGCACGACGGTGTCGAAGTGGAAGAAGCGCCGGCAGGCCAGGGCCGCCACCGCGCCGCCCATGGTGAAGCGGTCGCCGACCGGCACGACGCCGATCTTCGGCTCATGCAATTCCTCGATCAGCGCCATATCGGAGAAGATGTCGGTGTCGCCCATATGGTAGAGCGTCTTGTCCTCCGGGAAATGCAGGACCAGCCCGTTGGGATTGCCGAGGTAGACGTTCTGGCCGCCATCGAGCCCAAACGACGAGGAATGCAGTGCCTGCACGAATGTGGTGGTGAAGGCACCGCAATCGACGGTGCCGCCATGATTGCCGGGATTGATCTTCTTGCCGTCGACGCCCTTGCCGACCAGGTACATGCAGATCTCGTAATTGGCGACCAGCTGGGCGCCGCTCTTCTTCAGCACCTCCACCGCGCCGCTGACATGATCACTGTGGCCGTGGGTCAGAAGCACATGGGTGACGCCTTCCGCCGGCCCCTCCCAGCCGCTCGTCCATGATGGGTTGCCGACGAGATAGGGGTCGATCAGGATGGTCGCGCCTGATGTCTCGACGCGGAAGGCGGAATGTCCGTACCAGGTCAATTTCATCGATCGTGTTCCTCGATTTTGGTTGCGCCGGAAGATAGAACGCCGGCAGCAAAATTAAAGTGACATAGTGTGCTCGCGGTTCAAAAGAACGTGTCGCGCTCTTTGTGACGGCAAGTCTGGGTCACGGTAAGTCTGGGTCACGGTTAAGACTGGGTCACGGTAAAGCTGGTTGGGGAAAGCCGTTGGGCATCATAGCAATCGAGGATCTGCCGGCACGGCTGGAGGGCGGCAGGACGCTGGCCGGACTCGACCTCGGCGACAAGACGATCGGTGTCGCCGTTTCCGACCGCGGCCTGTCCTTTGCCCATCCGCGCCCTGTCATCCTGCGTAAAAAGTTTTCGCTGGATGCGGCAGCGCTGCTCGCCCAGCTGCAGAAGGACAATGTCGGCGCGTTTGTACTCGGTCTCCCCATCAACATGGACGGCTCGGAAGGTCCCCGCGCCCAGAAGTCGCGCGCCTTCGTGCGCAACATGGCAGGCATAACCGACCTGCCCTTCGTGCTGTGGGACGAGCGGCTGTCGACGGTGGCGGCGGAGCGGACGCTGATCGAGATGGATTTCTCGCGCCGAAAGCGCGCCGGCAAGATCGATTCGGCGGCTGCGGCCTTTATTCTGCAGGGAGTTCTGGACCGGCTCCAGTCGCTTGACCCACGCGATCGGACGGAACCGGATTCCCCGCCTGCCGCCTGACCCAGGCCGTGATGTTGCGGCGGCGGCGAAACGCCCACAATGCCATCAGCAGGAAGCCGTCAAAGACGCAGGCCCTTGCCACCATGCCCGGAATGATCGCCGGATCGATGCCCAGCATCTGCCCGTAGAGCTGGAACACGAAATCATGCAGCTGCCGGCTGAGCATGACGTAGCCGAAATTGATGTCGTTGAGCGACAGGAAGAACCAGCCCCAGAACAGAGCGAGTGGCGTCGCCCACAATGCGAACAGCGTGCGCATCAGTGACCGTCCCTGCGGCTGGAGCCGCCTCTGCGACCGCTGGGACCAATGTCCGGACGGCCGGAAATGCGCGACAGCAAGGAGCCGTGCGCGGCACCCTTGGCCATGGCATGGGCGGTGGCGCGGCTCTCTGCCTCCCGAGAAACCATGACAGCGAAGACCGACCTCCGCTCGGCCAGCATGGCGACATAGGAGGCCAGAAGTGCCGCCAATTGCACGGCGACAACCAAAAACAGGCCGTTGATGCCTCGCGCTGCGCCGCCGATCAGGATGAGCGACAACACCGCGGATGCCGAAATGAAGGCGGTCCGCGCCACACTGTCGGCTCCGTCCGGGCTCGCCGCGGCGTTAACCAGGCTCTCGACGAAGACCCAGCAAAACAGCACCGCCACGACCAGCAAGGCGATGGCCAGCGGCGCCACGACGGCAGCATTGTCGAGATCGGCCAGACGAGTGTTTTCCACGACGACGCCGAGCACGCCCAGAGCGCCCGCAACGCCGCGGTTTCCATCGACACAGATGAACGCCAGCAGGGCGAAAACCAGCGCCCAGTGCAAGGCCAGAAAGGACGTCAAAATGTGCCGCATGGCATTCCTGCTTTGGTGACAAAGACAGTGGGGTCTGCGGCCTGCGGCTGCAACGGAAACCATTCGTTAAGGTTAACGGCTGTCCACAGGCAGGCAAATTCGTTCACGGCCTGGCGGAAGGCCCTCAATTCACCGGCGGATAGAGCGTGTCGATGATCATGCGCGCATCGTGGCGCGAATCGAGCATGCCATAGGTGTTGCGCCACTGGCCGGCGAGCCGCGTCTCGACGAAGGCGTCCGCAATCCGCCCTGCCCCCAGCCGGCGCAATTCCGCAGCTGCCGCCGACAGCGCCAGCTGTTCGGTCAGCAGGCGGGCCGACCCCTCATCGGTGCCGGCGACCTGCATGGCCGCCTTGAGCACGCCAATGGTTCCGCGTCCGCCGGCGCCGAGATCGCGGTCGATGCCGGCCAGCACCTCCTCGAACAGGCCGGGCGCGCGGCCGAGCACGCGCAGCACGTCGAGCGCCATGACATTGCCTGAGCCCTCCCAGATCGCATTGACCGGGGCTTCGCGGTAGTAGCGGGCGAGCGGCGCTTCCTCGACATAGCCATTGCCGCCGAGGCACTCCATCGCCTCATAGAGCAGTGGCGGCGCGATCTTGCAGACCCAGTATTTGACCACCGGGGTCATGGCGCGGGCAAAAGCAGCCTCGCCGCGGTCGCCGGCAGCCTCGTCGAAGGAGCGCGCCAGTCGGAACGAGAGTGCCGTGGCGGCGGCGACATCGAGCGCCATGTCCGCCAGCACGCGCTGCATCAGCGGCTGTTCGATCAGCGTCGAGCCGGCCACCTGGCGGTGACGGGCGTGATGCACGGCCTCAGCCAGCCCCGCTCGCATGATTGCCGACGAGGCGACGGCGCAGTCGAGCCGGGTCAGCGTGACCATGTCCATGATTGTCTTTATGCCGGCGCCGGGCTCGCCGACCATCTCGCCGATGGCGTTGACGAACTCTACCTCCGATGAGGCGTTGGAGCGGTTGCCGAGCTTGTCCTTCAGCCGCTGAAAGCGGAAGCCGTTTCCGGAACCGTCGCCGAGGATGCGCGGGACGAGAAAACAGGAAAGCCCTTCCGGCGCCTGTCCAAGCACGAGAAAAGCGTCCGACATCGGCGCCGACATGAACCATTTGTGGCCGGTGAGGCGATAAAAGCCGCTGCCGGCGCGTTCGGCCCGTGTGGTGTTGGCGCGCACGTCGGTGCCGCCCTGCTTTTCGGTCATGCCCATGCCGAGCGTCAGCCCGGCCTTGTCGACCGGCGGCTTTTGGCTCTGGTCGTATTTGCGCGTCGTCACGCGCGGCGCCCATTCGCGAAACAGCTTTGGGCTGGCCATCAGGGCGGCCAGCGAAGCGCTGGTCATGGTGATGGGGCAGAGATGCCCGGTCTCGAGTTCGGCGGTCAGGTAGAAACGCGCGGCGCGCACCTGATGGCGACGGCCGATCTCGCTATCGCCGTTTTCCCAGATCGAGGAATGCAGGCCGCCGGCAACCGAGCGGCGCATCAGCGCATGATAGGCCGGATGGAATTCGACGAGGTCGATGCGCCGGCCCTGACGGTCATGCGTGCGGAGCTTCGGCGTCTCAACATTGGCGAGGCGCGCCAGCTCCTGCGCCTCCTGCGTCAGGACGAACCGGCCAAGCCCGTCGAGGTCCTTGCGCACCGGATCGGAAAAACGCTCGGCAAGCTGGATCAGCAACGGATCGCCCCGCCAGGCGTTGCCGCCCGTCAGCGGCGGAGGCTGGTTGGTCACGTCGTCGGTCACGCCCAATCCTTCTGAAAGTAGAAGGGCCTTCTAACGCAAGAAAGGCCTCACATCACAAGGCTTCGAATCCGAAGCAATCGGCTAGATATAGCCCAAGGCAGGCGGCGCGCGCGACGAAAATACCGGGGAGAAAGGCCGCAATCCCAAGCTGGCGCTTGCGGCAAGGAATTCTCCCCCCTATAGCAGCGCCTTGAGATGACCGACGCTTCGTCCCTGCCGCTTTATCCTCACCGCCATCTTCTGGGCATCCGCGATCTTTCCCCCGGTGACATCGAGCTTCTGCTCGACCGGGCAGATCGCGCCGTCGCCATTTCGCGGCAGTCCGAAAAGAAGACCTCGACGCTGCGCGGCCGCACCCAGATCAACCTCTTCTACGAAGCCTCGACGCGCACGCAGTCGTCGTTCGAACTGGCCGGGAAACGGCTCGGCGCCGACGTCATGAACATGTCGGTGGCGAGCTCTTCGGTGAAGAAGGGCGAGACGCTGATCGACACGGCGATGACGCTGAACGCCATGCGCCCCGACATCCTGATCATCCGCCACCAGTCTGCGGGCGCCGCCGCCCTTTTGGCGCAGAAGGTCGGCTGCTCGGTGGTCAATGCCGGCGACGGCGCGCATGAACACCCAACGCAGGCGCTGCTCGACGCGCTGACTATCCGCCGCGCCAAGGGGCCGCTGTCGAAACTGATCGTAGCGATCTGCGGCGACATCCTGCATTCTCGCGTGGCGCGTTCCAACATCATGCTGTTGAACGCGCTTGGTGCGCAGGTGCGTGTGGTGGCGCCGTCGACCCTGCTACCGTCCGGCATCGAGAAAATGGGCGTCATCGTCTCGCGCTCGATGGCAGAGGGCCTCAAGGGCGCGGACGTGGTGATGATGCTGCGCCTGCAGCGCGAGCGGATGGAAGGCGCCTTCGTGCCTTCGGTACGCGAATATTTCCGCTATTTCGGCCTCGATGCCGAAAAGCTGAAGGCCGCCAAGGACGGCGCGCTGGTGTTGCATCCCGGTCCGATGAACCGCGGCGTCGAGATTGCGTCCGAAATCGCCGACGGTCCGCAAAGCGTCATCCAGGAACAGGTCGAGATGGGGGTGGCCGTGCGCATGGCGGTCATGGAAGCGCTGCTCGATCCCCGCCGCAATGCAGAGGGCCGCGGCGCATGAGCACGACGGTCTTTGAGCGCGCCCGCATCGTCGACCCGTCACGCGGCATCGACGAGGTCGGCACCGTCATCGTCGAAGGGAAAAAGATCGTTGCCGCCGGCAAGGCTGCCCTGAACCAGGGCCTGCCGGCGGGAGCCACCGTGGTCGACTGCGCCGGCAAGGCGATCATTCCCGGCCTGATCGACGCGCGCGTCTTCATCGGCGAACCGGGCGGCGAACATCGCGAGACCATCGCTTCGGCCAGCGTTGCGGCGGCGGCCGGCGGCGTCACCTCCGTCGTCATGATGCCCGACACCGACCCGGTGATCGACAATGTCGCGCTGGTCGAATTCGTGCTGCGCACCGCCCGGGACACGGCAAGCGTCAACATCTTTCCGGCGGCGGCGATCACCAAAGGCCTCGCCGGTCGCGAGATGACCGAATTCGGCCTGTTGCGCGAGGCCGGTGCGGTCGCCTTCACCGATGGGCGGCACACAATATCCAGCGCACTGGTGATGCGCCGGGCGCTGACCTATGCCCGCGATTTCGGCGGCGTCATCGCACATGAGACACAGGATGGCGACCTCGCTTCGGCGGGCGTGATGAATGAAGGCCTGTATGCCAGCTGGCTCGGCCTTGCCGGCATTCCGCGCGAGGCCGAGTCTATCCCGCTGGAGCGCGACCTGGCGCTGGCACGGCTGACGCGCGGCGCCTACCACGCGGCCAAGATCTCGACGGCGATGGCAGCGCAAGCGATGACGCGCGCGAAAGCCGACAAGGCCAATGTCACGGCGGGCGTGGCGATCCACAATCTGTCGCTGAACGAGAACGATGTCGGGGAATACCGCACCTTCTTCCGGCTGACGCCGCCTTTGCGCGCAGAGGAAGACCGGCTGGCCATGATCGAGGCGGTCAAGGACGGCACGATCGACATCATCGTCTCCTCGCACGACCCGCAGGATGTCGACACCAAGCGCCTTCCCTTCGCCGATGCAGCTGCCGGCGCGATCGGGTTGGAGACGCTGCTTGGAGCAGCGCTTCGGCTCTACCACAATGGCGACGTGCCGCTACTTCGGCTGGTCGAAACACTGTCCACCGCACCAGCAAGGCTGTTCGGCCTGCCGGGCGGCACGCTGAAGCCGGGAGCGCCGGCCGATCTTGCGCTGATCGACCTTGAAGAACCCTGGATCGTGAGTGAAAGCGGCATCCGCTCGCGCTCGAAAAACACCTGCTTCGAAGGTGCGCGGCTGCAAGGCATGGTCTTGCAAACGCTGGTGGCGGGCCGCACAGTGTTTTCGAGCTAGAGCGATCGCGCCACGTCGCAGACCGATATGTTGCTGGGGAAATGCGGGGGCAAACAATGAGTTATAACGTTATCCTGGCATTGCTGTTCGGCTATCTCCTCGGCTCGATTCCCTTCGGCCTCTTGATCACCCGCGCGGCCGGCCTCGGCGATGTGCGCAAAATCGGCTCCGGCAATATCGGCGCCACCAACGTTCTGCGCACCGGCAACAAGGGCCTCGCCGCCGCGACGCTGGTGCTCGACGCGTTGAAGGGTACGGCGGCGGTGATGATCGCGCGCCATTTTGGACACGACTACGGACTGTGGGCCGGCCTTGGACTCTGGGCGGGCCTTGGCGCCTTCCTTGGCCATCTGTTTCCGGTCTGGCTCGGTTTCAAGGGCGGCAAGGGCGTGGCGACCTATCTCGGCGTGCTGATCGCGCTCGGCTGGCATGTGGCGCTGATCTTTATCGTCGTCTGGCTGGCGATGGCTTTTCTGTTTCGCTATTCCTCGCTGGCAGCGCTGACGGCGGCGGTCATCGTGCCGATCGCGCTTTATTTCTGGAGCACACCTGAGACCGCCGGGCTGTTCCTGGTGATGAGCCTGATCGTCATCTTCAAACATCGCGCCAACATTTCGCGCCTTCTTGCCGGCACCGAAGGCAAGATCGGAGCCAAGGGTTGAGCAAGCCCGCCGCCGGGCCGCGCCTCAGCGACCGGCAGCGGCTGAGCTGGCTGCGGCTGATCCGCACACAAAATGTCGGCCCGGCCTCGTTTCGCGAATTGATCAACCGCTTTGGTTCGGCGGAGGCGGCGTTGGAGATGCTGCCCGAGCTGATGATTTCGGGCGGAGCCAAAAGGATCATGCGCATTCCTTCCGTGGAGGAAGCCGAAGCGGAACTCGACGCAGCCAGTGAAAACGGCGCCCGCTTCGTCGGCATCGGCGAGGCCGACTACCCGCCGATGCTGAAAAACATGGACAATCCGCCGCCGCTGATTGCCGTGAAGGGCGAGGCAGCCGTCTTTCGCCTGCCGGCGGTGGCCATCGTCGGCGCCCGCAACGCGTCGCTCGCCGGCATCAAGATGGCGCGCATGCTGGCAGCGGATCTTGGCCGCGACGGCTACGTCATCGTTTCCGGCCTGGCGCGCGGCATCGACACGGCAGCACACCAGGGCAGTCTCTCGACTGGTACAGTGGGTGTGCTGGCCGGTGGGCTCGATGTCCCCTACCCGCCCGAAAATATCGGCTTGTGCGACGACATTGCCGAGCGTGGCGGCGCCGTTATTTCGGAAATGCCGTTCGGCTGGCAGCCGCGGGCGCAGGATTTTCCGCGCCGCAACCGGCTTGTCGCGGGCGCCGCCCTCGGACTGGTGGTGATCGAAGCGGCGCAACGCTCCGGCTCGCTGATCAGCGCGCGCCTGGCCGGCGAGATGGGCCGGCTGGTCTTTGCCGTGCCGGGTTCGCCGCTCGATCCGCGCTGCGCCGGTTCCAACGGCCTGCTCAAGGACGGCGCCACCCTGGTCACCGAGGCGGCCGATGTTTCCGGTGCGATCGCACCCTTGGCGGGCACGCGAACGCGAAGCATTGCGCCGCCAGAAAAGGCACCCGATTTTTCGGCAACTCCCCCGCCCGGTGAGGACGAACGCAGCGGCGTGCTCGAAGTGCTAGGCCCAACGCCGGTGGGCGTGGACGAGATCATCCGCCACACCGGCCTCAACGCCGCGCAAGTCTCCATGGTGCTGCTGGAACTCGACCTTGCCGGCCGCATCGAGCGCCATGCCGGCGGCAATGTCTCACTGGTTTCGTGACGTTCCAGCCGATCCCGCCGCACGTCGGCCGCAACTCACGCGTCGAGGGTCACGCCGGCGGCGCCAACGCCGGTACAGATGCCACCGCAGGGTATTTTTCCAGGCGGCTCTCGGAAAAGCACTCCGCCATTCCAGGGCTCTCCGTTGCACTGACGATCACGCTCGCAATGGCATACTCGACAGCTGACGAAAACCGGGCTCGACAGTCTGCGCATCAGTCAGCGGAACAGATACTTCGATACCTCCGGATTGCCTCGGCGCCACATCACATTGTCCAGAAAATAATGATGCACATTGATGAAGATCAGCACGATGAAGAAGAACAGCGATGACCCCAGCACTTGCCTGTCATAGGGAATCAAGGCCGTCAGCGCGGATGGGATCAGCCAGAAGCCGAGATAGCCAAGGGCCGTGCCGCCGACGATAAAGCCGACGAGCCGAAACCTGTAGAGGGGGCCGAGAAAGGACAGGATTTTCGGCTGCGGATCGCTTTCGGCATCGGAACTGTCGCGCTCGACGTTCGTCTGGTAGCGCCAGACCACGGCGAGATACTGCAGCGAGTGGAGCGCGGGCACGATCAGCAGCCAAAGCGGGTTTACGCGCGCAATCAAGATCCAGAGATAGAGCGACGCCACATAGGCCACCAAACCGTTATAGGGCAGGCCGCCGCCGTTCTTCCGCCAACGATTGACCAGCATCAAGAGCGTGGCCGTCGTCGACGCAACGGCCGCCAGCACGCCGATGTCGGTAATCCAGGAAGGGGCCGCGAATGTGTAATAGTCCAGGCCATAATATTTGCCCTGGGTGACCGCCGTATTCGTCTGCAGCCATGCCAGGATCCACACGGCATAGGAGTTGACCAGCAGCACCTTCTTGTCGCGGTCGTTGAAGAATTTGCGCTTCAGCACCGCATCCACCATCAGCATGCCGTAGCCCTGCTTGACGTAGTGCCAACCGACAAAAAAGAACATGGCGTTGGTGGCATAGCCGAGCAGGCGCGTGTTCGCCGCCGCCGCGCCATAGGCGAAGAACCCGGCCATGGCGAGGGGCACGACAATGCCCGCGAAGATGTAGCGAAGCTGCAGGCTCCTGTCGTAGCCGTCGCCCGTCACCTTGCGCCCGAAATTGCGGTAGAAAAGCTGGTAGGAGTGGGCGAAGTGGGGATAGTTCACGAGATAGGCAACGATCACCATCGTTGCGGCCACCGGACCCTCATATTCGAGCGGAACGAGAAACAGCACCGGCAGGATGAGAAACGCGCTGCCGCCCAGCATGAGGAAATCGGCGACCGGGCCGAAGAGGTACTTTTGAGGCGCCGCCGCCTTAGGAGCGACAGCATCCGCCGAAAGCTGAAGTGTCATGTCAGAACCTCCCCTGGGAAAGGCTGAGTTTAGCCATCGACTGGGATGGGGACAAGGTTGGAGCTGCCGCTCCGCGCCCGAACACTGGGCCATCCTGCTGTTTCGCCAATGGTCTCGATCCGCCATGGCTTGAACCCGTGAACCTCTCGATAAAAAAGGTGGGGGGCCTCCGCTGTTAAAAAAAGCGCACCACCCCAATTTACGACTAACATGTTAGTGTGCTAGCACAGCATACATACCTGCTTCGGAGACCTTCCGGTGACATCACGCTTTGGCCTTTCGGCCGCTCTCGCCACGCCTTTCGATGCCCGCGGGCAGATCGCCACCGCCCCCATGATCGCTCAGGCCGAAAGTTGCCTGGCGCAGGGTTGCGGCAGCGTGACGCTTTTCGGCACCACAGGGGAAGGCGCATCGGTGGGCACGACGGAGCGGCGGTCGGTGACCGAGGCCATGCTGGCTGCTGGAATCCTGCCGCATCAACTCGTTGCCGGCGTGCTGGTCGACGCCGCCGAAGACGCCGCCGAACAGGCACAGCATGCCTTGCAGCGAGGCGCCCGAAACATTCTGCTGGCCCCGCCGAGCTACTTCAAGAATGTCGGCGAGGACGGCCTTTTCGGCTGGTTCTCCGCCGTCTTTGCCGCGCTCGGCCCCCTCGCCCGTGACGTGCTGCTCTACAACATCCCTTCGGTTACCATGGTGCAGCTTTCGCTTGGCCTGATCGGCCGGTTGCGCACTGCTTTTCCCGACGTGGTCGCCGGGGTCAAGGATTCCGGTGGAAATTGGAGCTACAGCGAGGCGCTGCTTGCCGCCCATGGCGATCTGGTGATCCTGATCGGCGATGAAAGGCATCTGGCGCGTGCGGTGCGACTGGGTGCTCAAGGCGCAATCTCGGGCATGGCCAATTTCGTCCCGGGCGAAATCCGCGCCATGGCCGAGGACGGGCGCGACGATCCTCGCGTCGAGAGTTTTGTGCTCGAATTGCTCAAATATCCGGTCACCCCGGCGGTAAAGGTGATGGTGGCGCGTAAGACCGGCGACGAGCGCTGGCTGGCGGTCCGTCCGCCGCTGGAGCCGATCGCGTTGCAAGGGCAGCAGCAGCTTGCCTCAGCCTATGACAGCTTGTTTGCCAGGGAACCGGCCTGACCGGCAAAAGGAAGCGCGCCGAAATGGAAGACGGCAACGAACCGACCACCCTCAGGGAGAAGGCCTATGCCAGCTTCACGCGGCATTTGCTGGCGCGCGACTTCAAGCCAGGCCAGTTCGTGTCGCAACGTGAGCTGGTTGCCTTCACCGGACTGCCGCTCGGCGCCATTCGCGAGATCGTGCCGCGTCTCGAGGCGGAAGGACTGCTGACGACCATTCCGCAGCGCGGCATGCAGATCGCCCATATAGATATCAGCCTGATCCGCGAGGCCTTTCAGTTCCGCCTGTTCATGGAGCGTGAAGCGGTGGCGCTGTTTACGGTCAGCGCCTCCGATGCCGAGCTTGCCCGCTTGCGGCGCGAGCATGAGGACATGCATGCCCAGGCGCTTGCGCAGACCCCGACGCCGGAGATGGAGGCCAAGGCGCAGACCATCGACTGGGCCATGCACGACACGTTCATCGATGCGCTGGGCAACGAGATCATCGCCAAGGCCTATCTGGTCAATTCGGTGAAGATCCGCCTGATCCACCAGGAGCGGTTCCGTATCGACGGGCGCGTCGTGCCGGTGATGCGCGAGCACCTGGCGGTGATCGAAGCCATGGAGAGCCGCGATCCAGGGAAGGCGGTCGAGGCGATCAGTCTGCATATCGACAAGGCGCGCCGGCTGGCGCTGCAGATCTGAGGAAACCTGAGCCGCACCGCGGTCCGCGATGCAATCGATAACGACAACAACCGGGAGGAAGAAATGTCGTGCAATCTGTTCAACCCAACCAGGAGGCAACTGCTTCAGGGAACCGCGGCGCTTGCCGCCGCCGGCTTTGCGGGCGTTCGCCCAAGCTTTGCCGCCGGCGTCGACTGGAAGCGCTTTGCGGGAACGACGCTTGACGTCAATCTGGTGAAAAGCCCGCGCAGCGACACGCTGATAAAATACATCGCCGAGTTCGAGGAACTGACCGGGATCAAGGTCAATGCCGAAGCGACGCCGGAACAGCAGCAGCGCCAGAAGACGGTGATCGAACTGAGCTCCGGCAAACCGAGCTTCGACGTCGTGCATCTGAGCTACCACGTGCAGAAGCGCCAGTTCGAAAAGGGCGACTGGCTGGCCGACATATCAGGCTATCTCGCTGACCCGACCCTGACCGATCCTGCGCTGGTGGAAACCGATTTCGCCGATGCCGGCATGCTGTTTGCCAAGGACGGCCAGGGCGTGCTGCGCTCGCTGCCGTTCTCGGTGGATTACTGGATCGTCTACTGGAACAAGGAATTGTTCGAGGCCAAGGGCCTCAAATACCCTGAAACCTTCGAGCAACTGGTGGCGGCCGCCGAAGCGCTGACCGACCCGTCGACCAACACCTACGGCTTTGTCGCCCGCGGCCTGAAAAACGCCAACACGCCGGTATGGACGTCGCTGATGCTCGGCTACGACATGACGCCGCTCGATGACAAGGGCAAGCTGCGCACGACCTCGCCCGAGGCGATCGAGGCCGCCAGCCTCTACCAGCGGCTGATGACCAAGTCGGCGCCTCCAGGCGTCACCGGATTCAACTGGGCCGAAGCCCAGTCCGCCTTCCTGCAAGGCAAGATCGGCATGTGGTTCGATGGCGTCGGCTTTGCCCCGCCGATGGAAAATCCGGAAAAGTCGCGTGTGCTCGGCAAGGTCGGCTACGGCGTCATGCCCAAGGGCCCCAAGGCGCATGCCGCGGGCACCTTTGGTGACGGCCTCGGCGTGACGGCCACCAGCGAGAAGAAGGAAGCTGCCTATCTGTTCTGCCAGTGGGCGATTTCGCCTGCGATGGGTGCGCGCCTGCTGCAGGCTGGCGCCGGCGTGCCGTTCCGCAAGTCGGTGCTGGAAGACCCCAAGGTGCGCGAAGGCGTCACCATGCCGGCGAGTTGGCTCGATGCCGTGGTCGGCTCGGGCAATGTCAGCCGGCTGTCGCTGCCGGTCATCATTCCGGTCACCGAGTTCCGCGACATCTATGGCGTGGCGCTGACCAATCTGATCGCCGGCGCCGATCCGGCAGAGGAACTGAAGAAGGCCACCGAGCAGTTCCAGCCGGTGCTCGACCGGAGCGAGCAAGGCTGATGTCCGCCATCACCCCAGAACGCACCGGGGTGACGACGCAAGCCATCGAAGGGGGCCAGACCATCCGTCTGGCTCCCAACTACTGGCCTTTCGTCGTCCCGGCGCTCGTCGTCGTCGGCGCCGTGATCGTCTTTCCCTGGGCCTTCACGCTGTGGATGAGCGTCAACCGCTGGACCCTCGGACAGGCGCGAAGCTTTGCCGGGATGGAAAATTACCTGCGGCTGGCAGTCGACCAACGCTTCTGGGAATCGCTTTTCCATACGCTGACCTACACGGCGCTTTCGGTCGCGGCGCCGATGTTCCTTGGCACTGTCGCGGCGCTGATCTTCGACGCCAAATTTCCGCTGCGCGGCCTGTTGCGCGGCGTCTTCGTCATGCCGATGATGGCAACGCCAGTCGCCGTGGCGCTGGTCTGGACGATGATGTTCCATCCCCAGCTTGGCGTGCTCAACTATCTGTTGTCGCTGGTCGGCATTCCGGCGCAGGAATGGATCTTTAACGCAAGGACGGTCATCCCGTCCCTGGTTGCGGTCGAGACCTGGCAGTGGACGCCGCTGGTGATGCTGATCGTGCTGGGCGGCTTGGCCTCCGTGCCGCGCGAGCCCTTCGAGAGCGCCGAGATCGACGGCGCCAACGCCTGGCAGCAGTTCCGCTATCTCACCTTGCCGATGATCGCGCCGTTCCTGATGATCGCCATGATCATCCGCACCATCGATGCGCTGAAGAGTTTTGACATCATCTACGCGATGACCCAGGGCGGACCGGGCACGGCCTCGGAAACCATCAACATCTATCTCTACAACACCGCCTTCTCCTACTACGACATCGGCTATGGCTCGGCCATGGCCGTGGTGTTCTTCATCGTCATCGTCGCGCTGTCCTTCATCCTGCTGATGCTCCGCCAGCGCTCCCAATGGATCAGGGTGGAGGGCAAATAGATGAGTTCACGGCTGCTCAACCGGATCGGGCTGTTTTTCGCGGCTCTGGTCTTCGTCTCGCCGGCGATCCTGTTCTTCCTCTGGATGATCTCGCTGTCGCTGAAGTTCGAGATCGACAACGGTGCCTACCCGCCGATCCTGATCCCGGAACATCTCGCCTGGTCGAACTATGTGAAGGTATTCGAGGAGAACAATTTCCTGCTCTATTTCTGGAATTCGGTTCTGGTGACGGGCACGGCAACGTTGCTGGCGCTGCTGATCGGCGTGCCGGCGGGCTATGGCATCGCGCGGCTCAAGGCCGAACGCTCGGCGGTGGTCATCATGATCGCCCGCATGACGCCGGGGCTTTCCTATCTCATTCCGCTGTTCCTGCTGTTCCAGTGGGTCGGCATTCTCGGCACGCTGTGGCCGCAGATCATCATCCATCTGGTGGTGACGGTGCCGATCGTGGTCTGGGTGATGATCGGCTATTTCGAGACCACGCCGATGGAGCTGGAAGAAGCGGCCAACATCGATGGCGCCAGTTCCTGGCAGGTGTTCCGGCTGGTCGCCTTGCCCATCGCCAAGCCGGGCATTGTCGTCGCCTTCATCCTGTCGATCATCTTCTCATGGAACAATTTCGTCTTCGGCATTGTGCTCGCCAGCCGCGAGACCCGCACGCTGCCGGTCGCCGTCTACAACATGCTTTCCTACGAGCAGGTGAGCTGGGGTCCGCTCGCCGCCGCAGCACTTGTGGTCACGCTGCCGGTGCTGGTGCTGACCCTGTTCGCGCAAAGGCAGATCGTCGCCGGGCTGACCGCAGGCGCCGTCAAGGGCGGCTGAGGCACGGCCCCGACATGACTCATTTCCGGGAGAAATCCAATGGCATCGGTAACAATCAACAACGTTCAGAAGGCTTTCGGAGCCGCCAAGATCATCCACGATGTCAGCGTCGACATCGCCGATGGCGAATTCGTCATCCTGGTCGGGCCGTCGGGCTGCGGAAAGTCTACGCTGCTGCGCATGATTGCCGGACTGGAAACGATCACGGGCGGCAGGATCGCCATTGGCGATCGCGTCGTCAACAATCTCAGGGCGCGCGACCGAAACATCGCCATGGTGTTCCAGAACTACGCGCTCTATCCGCATATGACGGTGGCCGACAATATGGGCTTTGCCCTGAAGATCAAGAAAGCCGATCCGGCCGACACCGCCGGCCGCGTCGGGAGGGCCGCCAGCATTCTCGGCCTGGACAAGCTGCTCGACCGCTATCCGCGTCAGCTTTCCGGCGGCCAGCGCCAGCGCGTCGCCATGGGCCGCGCCATCGTGCGCGACCCGCAGGTGTTCCTGTTCGACGAGCCGCTGTCCAATCTCGACGCCAAATTGCGCGTGCAGATGCGCGGCGAGATCAAGGCGCTGCACCAGCGGCTGGGAACCACCACCATCTACGTCACCCACGACCAGATCGAGGCCATGACCATGGCCGACAAGATCGTCGTGCTGCATGACGGCCTTGTCGAGCAGATCGGCGCGCCGCTCGATCTCTACGATCGCCCGGCCAACCTCTTCGTTGCCGGCTTCATCGGCTCGCCGGCGATGAATTTCATTCGCGGCCATGTCGAGGAAGGCGTTTTCCGCAGCGCCGGTGGACTGATCTTGCCGCTGCCGGAAGGCATCGACCTGACCAACATTCCCGGCGACGACCTCATCTACGGCATCCGGCCCGAACACATCCGAGCGACGACCGCCAAAGGAATCCCCGGCACGATCGTGCTTCTGGAAGCAACGGGTTCGGAAATCTTTGCCAGGGTCGACTGCGCCGGAGAAGAAATCTCCTGCCTTTTCCGCGAGCGGCTGGCACTGAAACAGGGCGAGCAGATGCGGATCGAGATCGACCGCGCCTGTGCTCATCTGTTCGACGTCAAGACCGGGCGGCGATTGTAGGCGGCGACGGGGGCTGCTGACAGGGAGCAACTTTCGCACGAAATATTTCTGGTGAGCGCGTCGGGGTTCGAACCCGAGACCTACTGATTAAAAGTCAGTTGCTCTACCGGCTGAGCTACGCGCTCCCGCGGGCTCTAAAGGCCGCCCTCGAAATTGCGCGGAACATAGGGAGAGTGCCGCGACCGGTCAACCGGAAAAAGATGGCCGTTCGAACGGGGTTTCAGCCATCGCCAGACGCGCCGCAAATTGCGTCGTCACCAGCCCGGTGAGCCGCGCCCGCAACGTGGTCGCCGCTTCGATCTGTTGGCGCGCCAAACGCGCCTTTTCTCACGCGCCAAATTCGAGAAACATTACAAATCAGCAACTTACTGTTTTGGTGGGAACCATCGCACGAGCGGGCCGTTTTCGTCTCACAAGGGACGTCAACCACCCTTCAAGGAGAAGATCATGAACAAGATCGCAACGGGTCTACTGGCGACCACCCTGTCAATTTCGTTTGCCGCGGCCGCCGCTATGCCGGCCAATGCCGCCCAGATGTTCGTGCCCCAGTCATCAGCAACTTCGTCCGACATCGTGAATGTGGGCGATTCTCGTCATGACAACTGGCGGTGGATGCGCCATGGCAACCGCAATTCCGGCAATCGCGATTTCCGCGTAGGCCGCCAGTTCTCGCGCAACAATGATGGCGGCAGCTATTGGAATGGCCATCGCGGCTATCGCGAATATCACCGCGGCTATCGCCGTCACGGCGACTACTGGTTCCCGCTGGCTGCCTTCGCCACCGGCGCCCTGATCACCGGCGCGATCGTCAACAGCGAGAACAACCGCGGCGATGCCCATGTGCAGTGGTGCTACGACCGCTATCGGTCGTACCGCGCTTCGGACAACACATTCCAGCCCAATTACGGCCCGCGTCGGCAGTGCAATTCGCCCTATTGAGCTGAGTTGGTACCAAGTGTTGTGTAGAAAAGCCCGCGCCGGCCCGGGGGCGGGCTTTTCCGTAGGTTGCTTGGGTACGGGCGCGGCGGATTAGCTGGCCCAATTGACGCTCTTGAAGATCAGATACAGGGCTCCGCCTTCACCACGCGGAGAACGGTATGGGCCGAGGCCGTTGCAGATTCGAACCGCAACTGCGGTCGTCTTCCAGCCGAGCACTTCCAGGTCGTTGTTCAAATCTATCGCATAGGATTGAGCCAGCTCATCAATGGAATGCTCCTGTCCGAATGACCGAACCAGCTTTGCGTCGGCAAGCAGTTCGCCAGGCAGGTTTGAATTTGCCCAAGCCCAGAGCCAGTTGCTGGCCTTGGCACTCGTCGATCCGGCGATTTGGATTTCGGCGACGACCTTGGTGATGCCGTTGTCCGAGAACAGAAGCTTTCCTTCTGTCAGATCATAGTCATAGCGAGGCCAACTGCCGATCGGAACGCCTGCTGCAAGCGTGCATTCTTTGCATCCAATTGTTCGACAGCCTCGTCGCGCCAGGCGACATACCAGTGTGGATTCATCCCCTTCCCCCGCCACGATTTACTACCGTACGCTCAGCGTCCGGCGCACCGCATCGCGCCAGCCGGCCAGTTTTGCCGAACGCACCGTGGCATCCATGTCC
Source organism: Mesorhizobium sp. M0001 (assembly GCF_040324255.1). Classification (NCBI taxonomy): domain Bacteria; kingdom Pseudomonadati; phylum Pseudomonadota; class Alphaproteobacteria; order Hyphomicrobiales; family Phyllobacteriaceae; genus Mesorhizobium; species Mesorhizobium sp. M0001. The sequence goes on along the minus strand of NZ_JAMYVS010000004.1, from coordinate 237,788 downwards.
GGCTTGAAGCGGCGCTCGAGCGCCCAGCTCTTGGCAAAATCCTTCGCCTTCGGCCACACGCCTGCTTTCGAGCCGGCAAGCCACGCCGCACCCAGCGCCGTCGTCTCCAGAATGGTCGGGCGATCGACCGGCGCATCGAGGATATCGGCCAGCCGCTGCATGGTCCAGTCGGAGGCCACCATGCCGCCGTCGACGCGAAGCACGGTTTTGGCCGACGCCCCCTTCCAGTCCTTGCGCATTGCGTCGAGGAGATCGCGCGTCTGGTAGGCGACGGATTCCAGCGCCGCGCGGGCGAACTCCGCCGGGCCAGAGTTGCGGGTCAGCCCGAAGATCGCGCCACGCGCCTCGGCGTCCCAATGCGGCGCGCCGAGACCGACGAAAGCCGGCACCAGATAGACGTTCTGCGTGGGGTCGGCGGTTGCCGCCAAAACGCCGCTATGCTCGGCCTTGCCGATCACCTTGATGCCGTCGCGCAGCCATTGCACGGCGGCACCCGCGATGAAGATCGAGCCTTCCAAGGCATAGGTAGTCTTGCCGTTCAGCCGATAGGCGATGGTGGTCAACAGCCGGTTCTTCGAGCGCACCAGATCGGCGCCGGTGTTGAGCAGCGCAAAGCAGCCGGTGCCATAGGTCGATTTCATCATGCCTGGCTCGAAACAGGCCTGGCCGATGGTCGCTGCGTGCTGATCGCCGGCCACGCCAAGGATTTTGATTTCGGCGCCAAACAGGCTTTTTTCCGTCACGCCGTAGTCGTCGGCGCAATCCTTGACCTCAGGCAGCAACGCCACCGGGATGCGCAGGATGGAGAGCAGCTCGTCGTCCCAGACATTTTTCTCGATGTTGTAGACCAGCGTGCGCGAGGCGTTGGTGGCATCTGTCGCATGCACCTTGCCGCCGGTCAGCCGCCAGATCAAAAAACTGTCGATGGTGCCGGCGAGCAGTTCGCCCTTTTCGGCGCGCTTTCTCGCACCGTTCACCTTGTCCAGCATCCAGGCGATCTTGGTGCCGGAGAAATAGGGATCGAGCAGCAGGCCGGTCTTTTTGGTGAACTTTTTCTCCAGGCCGTGTTTCTTCAGCTTCTGGCAGAGCGGCGCGGTGCGGCGGTCCTGCCAGACGATGGCATTGTGGATCGGCTTGCCGGTCGCCTTGTCCCAGATGACGACGGTTTCGCGCTGGTTGGTGATGCCGATCGCCGCCACATCCGAAGCCTCGCGGCCGGCGGCCTTCAGCGCGCCTTTGACGGTGGCGACGACGCTTGCCCAGATCTCTTCCGGATCATGCTCGACCCAGCCGGAGGCAGGATAATGCTGCGTGAATTCCTGCTGCTTGCTGCCGGCGACCTTCATCGCGCCGTCGAACAGGATCGCCCTGGTCGATGTCGTACCCTGGTCGATTGCAAGGATGTATCCGGTCATTAGTCCTCCCGGTAGCTCGCCTATACAAACAGGGGAGACGGCAAGATGCCGCCTCCCCGTTCACTATGATCCTGGCGCGTACGCCAAGATTACTTCTGCCAGCTCTTCACCAGTTCGTCGTAGTTGATGGTGATCGGCTTTTCCTTCTCGTTTTCGATCTTCAGCTGAGGCGCGAGATTGCCGTTCTTGACCGCGTCGGCGTTCCAGTAGGCGAGGTCATGCTCTTCGGCCATCTTCGGGCCGATATCGCCCTGGACGCCCGACTTCTCGATGCGGGTCATGACTTTTTCCTGCTCGGCGCAGAGCGAGTCCATGGCTTCCTGCGCCGTCTTGGCGCCGGACGAGGCATCGCCGATCGCCTGCCACCAGAGCTGTGCCAGCTTCGGATAATCGGGCACGTTGGTGCCGGTCGGCGACCACTGAACGCGGGCCGGCGAGCGGTAGAACTCGATCAGACCACCGAGCTTCGGCGCACGTTCGGTGAAGCTCTTGTCGTGGATCGTGCTTTCGCGGATGAAGGTCAAGCCGACATGGCTCTTCTTCACGTCGACCGTCTTCGAGGTCACGAACTGCGCGTAGAGCCAGGCGGCCTTGGCGCGGTCGGTCGGCGTCGACTTCATCAGCGTCCAGGAACCCACGTCCTGATAGCCGAGCTTCATGCCGTCCTTCCAGTAGACGCCATGCGGCGACGGGGCCATGCGCCACTTCGGCGTACCGTCGTCGTTCAGCACCGCCTTGGCGCCGGCGTCGACCATCGAAGCGGTGAAGGCGGTGTACCAGAATATCTGCTGCGCGACCGCACCCTGTGCCGGCACCGGGCCGGATTCGGAGAACGTCATCCCCTGGGCTTCGGCCGGAGCGTAGGCCTTCAGCCAGTCGAGGTATTTCTGGATCGAGTAGACGGCAGCCGGGCCGTTGGTGTCGCCGCCGCGCGCCGTGCAGGAGCCGACCGGCTGTGATTTCTCGTTGACCTTGATGCCCCATTCGTCGACCGGCAGGCCGTTCGGCAGGCCCTTGTCGCCGTTGCCGGCCATCGACAGCCAGGCGTCGGTGAAGCGCCAGCCGAGCGACGGGTCCTTCTTGCCATAGTCCATGTGGCCATAGACCTTCTTGCCATCGATCTCGCGGCCGGTGAAGAACTCGGCGATGTCCTCATAGGCCGACCAGTTCACGGGAACGCCGAGGTCGTAGCCGTATTTCGCCTTGAAGTCGGCCTTGTTCTTCTCGTCGTTGAACCAGTCGTAACGGAACCAGTAGAGGTTGGCGAACTGCTGGTCGGGCAGCTGATAGAGCTTCTTGTCCGGCGCGGTGGTGAAGGAGGTGCCGATAAAATCCTTCAGGTCGAGGTTCGGATTGGTAACGTCCTTGCCCTCGCCCGCCATCCAGTCGGTCAGGTTGCGGACCTGCTGGTAGCGCCAGTGGGTGCCGATCAGGTCGGAATCGTTGACCCAGCCGTCATAAAGGTTCTGGCCGGTCTGCATCTGGGTCTGGATCTTCTCGACGACGTCGCCTTCCTGGATGACGTCATGCGTGATCTTGATGCCAGTGATGGCGGTAAAGGCCGGCGCCAGCACCTGCGATTCATACTGGTGGGTGGCGATGGTTTCGGACACGACCTTGATGTCCATGCCGGCGAAAGGCTTCGCGGCATCGATGAACCACTGCATTTCTGCTTCCTGGCCGGCGCGGTCGAGCGTCGACAGCGGGCCGATTTCCTTGTCCAGAAACGCCTTGGCCTCATCCATTCCGGCGTAGGCGTTGCCTACCCCGAGCAACAGGACAAGGGCAGTTGTTGATGTTAAAAATTGCCGTCGCATAGGTTTCCTCCACATTTAGGTTTCAAGTGCGATCTGGAACGGCCGCCGGCACGCGGTCGATCCAACAGTTTCCCCCTCTATACGTAGCGGAACACGCCGACGGCGTAGACCACGGAGAGAGCGAGAGCCCACCACAGGTTGGATCCGACAAGACCCAGCCAAGCGAGATGGATAAAGGCGCTGCCAAGCAGCGATAGAAAAAGACGGTCGCCGCGCGTCGTCTCGAAGCGCAGGATGCCGACGCGCGGATTGCCGCCCGGCGAGGCAAATTCCCAAAACGCCATGCCGCACAGCAGCAGAAGAATGGTGCCGAAGAACGCCGCCGTCGGCCACGTCCACGCCATCCAGGTGAGGTCGAGATTCATGGTGACACCCTCCCCAGGGCAAAGCCCTTGGCGGTGGTGGTGAGGATGAACCCGTGCGTTTGTTTCATCACACCCTCCCCAGGGCGAAGCCCTTGGCGATGTAGTTGCGGACAAACCAGATGACGAGCGCGCCGGGGATCAGCGTCAGCACGCCGGCGGCGGCAAGCAGGCCCCAGTCCATGCCGGCGGCCGAGACGGTGCGGGTCATGGTGGCGGCGATGGGCTTGGCATCGGTGGTCGTCAGCGTGCGAGCGATCAAAAGCTCGACCCATGAGAACATGAAGCAGAAGAAGCACGCGACACCGATGCCGCTGGCGATCAGCGGCATGAAAATCCTGACGAAGAAGCGCGGGAAGGAGTAGCCGTCGATATAGGCTGTTTCGTCGATCTCTTTGGGCACGCCCGACATGAAGCCTTCGAGGATCCACACCGCCAGCGGCACATTGAACAGGCAGTGCGCCAGCGCCACGGCGATGTGGGTGTCGATCAGGCCGAAAGCCGAATAGAGCTGGAAGAACGGCAGCGCGAACACTGCCGGCGGCGCCATGCGGTTGGTCAACAGCCAGAAGAACAGATGCTTGTCGCCGAGGAAGCGGTAACGCGAAAAGGCGTAGGCCGCCGGCAGCGCGGCGGCCACCGAGATCACCATGTTCATCACCACATAGGTGATCGAGTTGATGTAGCCCGAGTACCAGGAGGCGTCGGTAAAGATGGTGACGTAGTTGGCGATCGTAGGCTGATGCGGATAGAGCGTCAGCGAGGAGACGATCTCGGCATTGGTCTTGAAGCTCATGTTGATGAGCCAGTAGATCGGCAGCAGAAGCACGATGATGTAGATCGTCGGCACGATCCACCACCAGCGCGATTCCTCGCCGCGCTTGCGCATCAGCCGGGCGACCTGATCCTGCGAAAGCGTGCTCGCCAATTTTCCCGAAGCGGTGGTTTCGCTCACTCTGTCGGCTCTTTCGTTGGCGCCGCTCATCTCAGCGCTCCGCGTCGTAGTTGGTCATCACGGTGTAGAACACCCACGACAACAACAGGATGATCAGGAAGTAGACCAGCGACATGGCGGCCGCCGGACCGAGGTCGAACTGGCCGAGCGCGGTCTTGACGAGGTCGATCGACAGGAAGGTGGTCGAGTTGCCGGGGCCGCCGCCGGTGACGACGAAGGGCTCGGTGTAGATCATGAAGCTATCCATGAAGCGCAACAGCACGGCGATCAAAAGCACACGCTGCATCTTCGGCAGCTGGATATAACGGAACACCGCCCAGCGCGAGGCGCCGTCGATCTTGGCCGCCTGGTAGAAGGCATCCGGGATCGAAACCAGGCCGGCATAGCAGAGCAGCACGACAAGGCTGGTCCAGTGCCAGACGTCCATGATGATGATGGTGACCCAGGCGTCGAACGGATCCTGCACGTAATTGTAGTCGATGCCGAGCGCGTTGACGTAGTAGCCGAGCAGGCCGATGTCGTTGCGGCCGAAGACCTGCCAGATGGTGCCGACGACGTTCCACGGAATGAGCAGCGGCAACGACATAAGCACCAGGCAGACCGGCACGCCCCAACCCTTCTTCGGCATGTTGAGCGCGATGAAGATGCCGAGCGGCACTTCGATGGCCAGGATGATGAAGGAGAAGATCAGGTTGCGCACCATGGCTTCCCAGAAGCGGCTGGACGACAGCAGTTCCTCGAACCACTGGGTGCCTGCCCAGAAGAAGACGTTGTTGCCGAAGGTGTCCTGCACCGAATAGTTGACGACCGTCATCAGCGGAATGACGGCCGAGAACGCCACCAGCACCAGCACCGGCAGCACCAGGAACCAGGCCTTGTTGTTCCAGGTCTTTTCCATCTATGCCCCCATCTCGACACGCCCCATCTCAACCAGCCAGGAATCGGCATAGATGTTGATGCCGGCCGGATCGAAGCGAACCTTTGGGTCGGCCGGCACGCTCTCGTCCTCGCCGATGACGGCAGCGATCTCGCGGCCTTCGAGGCTGGCGCGCACCACCTTGTGGCGGCCGAGATCCTCGACCTTGCTGATTTTAACCGCCATGCCCTCGCGGCCGAGCCTGACATATTCGGGGCGGATGCCGAGTTCGATGGCGCCGGAGCTCCCAGCGGCGGTCTTTGGCGCGCCGGGCAACTCGATGCGCTGACTGCCAATGGTCGCAGTCTTGCCGTCGATCGCCACCGGCATGACGTTCATGCCGGGCGAGCCGATGAAGTAACCGACGAATGTGTGGCGCGGGCGCTCAAACAATTCAGCCGGCGTGCCGATCTGGACGATGCCGCCATCATACATGACGACGACCTGGTCGGCGAAGGTCAGCGCCTCGGTCTGGTCATGGGTGACATAGACCATGGTGTAGCCGAAGCGGCGGTGCAGTTGCTTCAACTGCGATCGCAGCACCCATTTCATGTGCGGATCGATAACCGTCAGCGGTTCGTCGAACAGGATGGCATTGACATCCGAGCGCACCAGGCCGCGGCCGAGCGAGATCTTCTGCTTCTGGTCGGCGGTCAGGCCCCTCGCCTTCTTCTTCGCCCACGACGCCAGGTCGATCATCTCCAGCGTCTCGCGCACCTTGCGGTCGACATCGGCCTCCGGCACGCCGCGATTGCGCAGCGGGAAGGCAAGATTGTCGTAAACGGTCATGGTGTCGTAGATGACCGGGAACTGGAACACCTGCGCGATGTTGCGCTCCTGCGTCGACAGATTGGTGACGTCCTTGCCGTTGAACAACAACTCACCGTGCGAGGGGTGCAGAAGTCCCGAAATGATGTTGAGCAGCGTGGTCTTGCCGCAACCCGAGGGCCCAAGCAGCGCATAGGCGCCGCCATCCTCGAATGTGTGGTGCACTTCCCGCAGCGCAAAATCGGCATCCTTCTGCGGATTGGGCAGGTAGGAGTGCCTGACATGGTTGACGTCGATGCGCGCCATCTCTTCCCCCTCAGGCCGCAAGCTTCGGCGCGGCGACGGCGCTGCCGTTGCTGTCGAAGACCATGATGTGGCGCGGATCGATAAACACCTCGATCTCGGCGTCGGGCTCGAAATCGCGGATGCCGTGGGCCAGCATGACCCAGCGCGCATCGGCAAAATCGAGGTGGATGAAGCTTTCCGAGCCGGTGATCTCGGTGATCGTCACCTTGGCGCGCACCGGCACCGCGGCAGCGTTGGGCCGCTCCAGCGACAGATGATGCGGCTGAAAGCCGATCGTGTAATTGGCGTCGGAAATGCCGGCGAGTTCGGCCGGTACCGGCAGCTTGACGCCGCCCTCGAGAAGGAAATCGGGACCTTTCTTGGCCAGCACGATGGTGTTGAGCGGCGGATCGGCAAAGGTTTTCGCCGTCACCAGGTCGATCGGCTTGCGGAAGACGTCGATGGTCGGCCCGAATTGGGTGATCCGCCCCTCGGACAGCGTCGCCGTATTGCCGCCGAGCAGCAAGGCTTCATGCGGCTCGGTCGTGGCGTAGACGAAAATGGTGCCGGCGGCGGCAAATATCTTGGGCAGCTCGGCGCGCAACTCCTCGCGCAGCTTGTAATCCAGATTGGCGAGCGGCTCGTCGAGCAGCACCAGACTGGCATTCTTGACGATGGCGCGGGCCAGCGCCGTACGCTGCTGCTGGCCGCCGGACAGGCTGAGCGGCGTGCGGTCGAGATAGGGTGTGAGCTTCAAAAGCCCTGCCGCGTTGCGGACTTCCTTGTCGATCTTGGCCTGGTCGGTGCCGGCGACGCGCAACGGCGAGGCGATGTTCTCGTAGACGGTCATCGCGGGGTAGTTGATGAACTGCTGATAGACCATGGCGATCTTGCGCTGCTGCACCGGCATGCCGGTGACATTCTGGCCGTCGAACCAGACTGAACCGGTGGTCGGCACGTCGAGTCCGGCCATCAGCCGCATCAGACTGGTCTTGCCCGACAGTGTCGGCCCGAGCAAAACGTTGAGCGAGCCGTGCTGAAGCGTCAGCGACACGTCGCGGATATGCTCCACCGCGCCGACCATCTTCGTCACGTTTCTCAGTTCCAGCATGATGCCTCCTCCCAGGCTTTGTGCATCAATCGCCTTCCCTATTCCGCTGCCGCGACATGGCGCCGGCTGATGCCGCGCATGAATTCGTCAAGCGCCGAGGCCTGTTCGCGGCTGAGATGCAGACCCCGCTTGGTGCGACGCCACAATACATCTTCGGCGGTCAGCGCCCATTCATTTTCGCTGAGGTAGCGTACCTCGGCCTCATAGAGATCAGCGCCGAAATTGCGGCCGAGATCGGCGTTCGACTTGGCAAGGCCGAGCAGCACTTGCGCGCGCGTGCCGTAAAGCCTGGTCAACCGACGCGCCAGGAGCTGGTCGAGGAAAGGATAGGCGCTCTTCAGCTTCGCCACCTGGACGTCGAAACCGGTGGCCGGGAAATCGCCGCCCGGCAAGGGCGCGTTCGCCGTCCACGGCTTGCCGCGCTTGCCGAGAAAACCTTCGACCTTTTCCAGCATCGATTCCGACAACCGGCGGTAGGTGGTGATCTTGCCGCCGAAAGCGTTGACGATCGGCGCCTTGCCCCCGCCGCCATCGGCTTTCAGCACATAGTCGCGGGTCGCTTCCTGCGCCTTCGAAGCGCCGTCGTCATAGAGCGGGCGCACGGCCGAATAGGTCCAGACGATGTCGGGACGCGTCACGGCTTCAGCAAAATATTCGCTCGCCGCCGCGCAGAGATAGTCGATCTCGGTGTCGCTGATCTTCACGTCATGCGGATCGCCGGGATAGTCGCGATCGGTGGTGCCGATCAGCGTAAATTCTTCCTCGTAAGGGATGGCGAAAATGATGCGCCCGTCCTTGTTCTGGAAGAAGTAGGCGCGCGGATCATCGAACTTCTTTTTGATGACTATATGACTGCCCTGCACCAGGCGCACATTGTGCACGTCGTTCTGGCCCACGGTGGTCGACAGGACGTGGTCGACCCATGGACCGGCGGCATTGACCAGCAGCCGGGCCTTGACCTCCTCGGCCTCTCCCGTCTGCACGTCTTCCACGCGGATCGCCCACAGATCGCCTTCGCGCCGCGCCCCGACGACTTTCGTGCGGGTGCGGATGGTGGCGCCGCGGTCGGCGGCGTCACGCGCGTTCAACATCACCAGCCGGGCATCGTTGACCCAGCCGTCCGAGTACTCGAAGGCCTTGTGAAATAGCGGCTTCAGAGGCTTGCCGGCCGGATCCTTGGACATGTCCAGTGTCCGGGTAGCCGGCAGCAATTTGCGGCCACCAATATGATCGTAGAGGAACAGGCCGAGCCGGATCAGCCAGGCCGGGCGCAGGCCCTTGGCATAGGGCAGCACGAAGCGCATCGGCCAGATGATGTGCGGCGCGTTCTTCCACAGAACCTCGCGCTCCATCAGCGCCTCGCGCACAAGCCGGAACTCGTAGAATTCGAGGTAGCGCAGGCCACCATGGATCAGCTTGGTCGAACCGGAGGAGGTTCCGCTGGCGAGGTCGTTCATCTCGGCGAGAAATACCGAAAAGCCCCGCCCAACGGCGTCGCGGGCGATGCCGCAGCCATTGATGCCGCCACCGATGACGAAGATGTCACGGACTGCGTCCACAAATCCCTCCCGCGATTTCGCATTGCAGCATTTTTGAGTTGTTACGAAACCGTATCGGGATTATTTCGAAATAAGAACGAATGTCAAACGAAATGTAACGGGACCGTGATCGATAGCCTAGCCGAGCGACGTTTCGATCAATTGAACCTCCGCTTCCTCGCAGATCTTACGCACCGACGGGATGTCGCAACGGTCGGTGATGAAGGTGTTGACTTGCGAGAGATGGCCGATGCGAACCGGCGCGGTGCGTTCGAACTTGGTCTGGTCGGAGACCAGGATGACATGCCTGGCATTGGCGATAATGGCTTGCGCCACTTTCACTTCGCGAAAGTCGAAATCGAGCAACGCGCCGTCATGGTCGATGGCCGAGGCGCCGATCACCGCATAGTCGACCTTGAACTGCCTGATGAAATCGACCGCGGCCTCGCCGACAACGCCGCCGTCGGAGCCACGCACGACGCCGCCGGCGATTACCACCTCGATCGAAGGATAGATGCGCATCCTGTTGGCAACATTGATATTATTGGTGATGACCATCAGCCCGGTATGGTCGAGCAGCGCCTTGCTGACCGACTCGGTCGTGGTGCCGATGTTGATGAACAGGGAGGCGTTGTCGGGTATCAGCCTGGCCGCCGCGCGGCCGATCGCCTCCTTCTCGTCGGCGGCAATCTTGCGGCGCGCCTCATACTCCATGTTCTCGATGCCGGACGGGAACAGGGCCCCGCCATGGATGCGCGTCAGCAGCCGCTGGTCGCAGAGATCGTTGAGGTCCTTGCGGATGGTCTGTGGCGTCACGTTGAAATGCGTGGCGAGGTCATCGACCAGCACACGGCCATGGTCCTTCGCCATCTGGATGATTTCGGCATGGCGCGGCGACAAATACACTGAGAACCTCCCGTTTTCGTTTTTCTTGTTTGTAGCTGAAAACGAAAGCAATGAAAAGGGAGACGCCGGCTAATGAAATATCGATGATTGCAAAGGCGAACCGGGCAGATACGGCTCAGACCCGCTCCGCCACCTTGCGGGTGACAGCCGCGACTTTACCTGGCGAGCGGATCATCAGGAAATTGCCGGACCAGTATCCCGGGATTCGCCAAGTGCCTTTGATCTCGGTTGCATCACCGTTGATGATGCCGCTGTAGTGAATCGGGTGCGCCTTCAATTGGGCCTTGTCGTATGTCTTGGTAAAGGAGACGGCGTTGCCCTCTCGCTGCCCCTGCAGGCTTGCGTATCTTGCCGTGCTGGTCGCCGCCGGTTCGTGGGTCATGCCCGTCAAGCTGGTTGCCGTTTCGATCAGCGTTGCAACGAAGGAAACCGGCGGCAGTTCGCGCGGATAGAAATAGCGCCCGCTCCAGACGCCCGTCAGATTCTGGCTAACCCCTTCAGCCCTTCCGGCCATATGCTTGCTCGCAGGTCCTTGCTGGCTTGCCCCGGCGGCGGCAACCACCCGGGCAATCCCTGTCAGTCCTTCGGGGATCTTGCACACTCGCAGATGACAGTGAAGGCGGTATCGACATCGGCCGCGGTTGTCTCGAACTGGCCTGCCTGGAAGCGGATGGCGACCCGCCCATCGACACGCGTCTGCGTCAGGTAGATACGGCCGTCATTGTTGATGGCGTCGACCAGACGCAGATTGTGCTCGTCGCAGTCAGCGCCGGATGCGGCGCGATGCCGGAACGAGAACAGCGACAGCATCGGCTGGCTGGCGAGCTCGAAATCCTCCTCCTCGGCCAGGCGCGCTGCTATGCCTTCGCTCCAGGCGACGTGATTGCGGATCATGGTGCGCAGCGCCTCGAGGCCATGGGCGCGCAGCAGGAACCACAGCTTCAGCGCCCGGAAGCGACGGCCGAGAGGCACCGACCATTCGGAGTAGTTGATGATGCCGTCATGGCCGCGAGTTTTCAGATAGTCCGGCTTGATCGCCAGCGTGCGCACGAGATCCTCCGGCTGGCGGACGAACTGGATCGAGCAGTCGAATTGCGCGCCCAGCCATTTGTGCGGGTTGAAGACGATCGAGTCCGCGCCCTCGACACCGGTCCAGAAATGCCGGTATTCCGGACAGATCATCGCCGATCCGGCCCAGGCGGCGTCGATATGCAGATAGAGCCCCTGGCGTTTGGCCACCGCGGCCACTTCAGCGATGTCGTCGGTGCCGCCGGTGCTGGTGCCGCCGACGCACGCGATGATGCCGGCCGGCAATAGGCCGGCCGCGCGGTCGGCAACAATCGCCGCTTCCAAAGCCGCGGTATCCATGGCGCGGTAGGTGCCGGCGACGGGAATGCGGACGAGGTTGTCCTCGCCAATGCCGGCGACCCAGATGGCGCGGTCGATCGAGGTGTGCACCTGGTCGGAGGAATAGACGCGCAGCCTGCCCTGCCCGGAAAGGCCCTTCTTGTTGCCCTGCCAGTCGAGCGTGCGCTCGCGCATGGTCAACACGGCGGCCAGCGTCGCCGATGATGCGGAGTCCTGGATCACGCCGGAAAAGCCTTCGGGCAGGCCGAGCGCCTGGCGCATCCAGTCGACGATGCGCGTCTCAAGCTCTGTCGCCGCCGGCGAAGTCTGCCACAGCATGCACTGCGCGGCCATCGCAGAGACCAGATATTCGGCAACCACCGAGACGGGTGCTGCATTGGCCGGGAAATAAGCAAAGAAACGCGGATGCTGCCAATGCGTCATGCCGGGCACGATCTTGGCTTCGAAATCGGCGAAGATCGTCTCCATCGATTCCGCGGCCTCCGGCGGAGAAGCTTCGATGCTCCTGAAGATCTCGCCCGGCGCTATGGCAGGTCGCACGGGCCGATCGCGAAGGCCGGCGCGGTAATCAGCGCCCCAGTCGGCGGCGCGCCTCGACCAGTCGCGGAATTGCTCGTTGTCCATGGATCCTCCCGACGCGCCGATCAGCCAGCCGTTTGAATTTTGATTAACATGTTAAATAGAGACAGGCAACCGCGACGAAGGTTCCCGCGCTACCCCGGAAAATCCGGCAGGCTGGCAAAGGCCGTCTTCAACGCGTTCGACCAGCCTTCGGAAATAGCACGATAATATCGATCGTCCTGGCCGATGCGCTTTTTCAAACCCACCGTGAACGTGTCCTCCTCCAGGAACAGCAGGTCGAGAGGCAGGCCGACGGACAGGTTCGATTTCAGCGTCGAATCGAACGATACCAGCAAGAGCTTGACCGTTTCAGCCAGGCTCATCGTCCTTTCATAGGCACGGATGATGATCGGCTTGCCGTATTTGGTCTCGCCGATCTGGAAGAACGGCGTGTCGTCGGTCGATTCGATGAAATTGCCCTCGGGATAGATCATGAACAGCCGTGGCGGGCTGCCCTTGATCTGGCCGCCGAGGATGAAGGAGGCGTTGAAATAGGAATCCGCCTTTTCGCCGGCAGGCGACGAGCTGGCGATGACTTCCTTGACGGTGTCGCCGACCAGCCGCACCGTCTGGTACATGGATGGGGTCTCGAGCAGCGTCGCGTGGCGTTCCGCCACCGCCTTGGTGCGCTCGTCGAGCAGGCTGACCACGGCCTGAGTCGTAGCCAGATTGCCGGCCGACATCAGTACGATGACGCGCTCGCCTGGCTCTTCCCAGACATGCATCTTCTTGAAAGTGGAGATCGAATCCATCCCTGCATTGGTGCGCGTGTCCGACATGAACACGAGCCCACGATCGATCTTGAGGCCGACGCAATAAGTCATGGAATCTCTTCAGGCAGCAATCTTGCCGGAGACTACTGCTCTACCGTGACGGTGACTGCAAGCTGTTCCTCCGCCTGTCCCAGTCGAATTCCCGACACCGGCGAGGCGTCGCGATAATCACGGCCGGTGGCTACCCTGACATAGCGTTCATCGGGGGAAATGCCGTTGGCGGCGTCGAAGGCGACCCAGCCGAGACCCTGAACATGGGCTTCGGCCCAGGCATGGCTTGCCGCCTGCTCGATGGCCGCATCCATCATCAGATAGCCACTGACATAGCGGGCCGGAAAACCCATGACGCGGGCTGCGGTGACAAAGATGTGGCTGTGATCCTGGCAAACGCCGGTCTTCAGCGCCAATGCCTCTTCCGCCGGGGTCGTCACGCTGGTGGTGCCCGGCGTGTAGGCGACGCGCTCGACGATCAGCGCCATCAGCCGATGCAGCCTTTCGATGTCGGTACCTTTGCCGACCGCCGCGGCAAGCTCGCTTATGCCCCCGCCGGGGATGGTCAAAGCTGTCTCCTGGCTGAACAGCCACAGCGGCGCAAAGCCGTGATGCGGACCCGAGACGCCCGCTGTGTCGCGCGTGACAACCTCGCCGGAGGCCTCGACGGTGATGAAGTCGCGCTCGCCCTCGACGCTCAACAGCCTGTTATCGTTGCCGAAATGGTCGTTAAAGCGGACTTCCTCGCGCGCGCCCTCGATCTTCAGCGCCCAGGACAGCACGGTCTGCGTCGGGCCACTGACCGGTAACAGGCGTAGCCGCTGCAACAGATAGTGCACCGGCGCGTCGTAGCGGTATTCGGTACGGTGGGTGATCTTGAGCCGCATGCCTATTTTCCGTTTGTAAGCATGATCTTATCCGAAAACCGGGTCCCACTTGTCGCTAGCGCGGCCCTCCGGTTCGCGATCATGCTCAATTGAACCGGTAATCTTGTGCGATCTCTTCGCCAAGCTTGGTGTTGTCTTGAATGAACCTGGCCAGGAATTCGTGCAGGCCGGCGTCGAATATGTCCTTGATCGACCCTGCCTGCAGCATCGCCTGTGTCCTGTCGACGGTGGCGTGGCAGGCATGACGGTCGCCATAGTCGTCGCCCAGGAACTTCAGATGCTCGGCGAGAAAACGATAACAGAAGGTCAGCGAACGCGGCATGCGCACATTGAGGATCAGATAGTCGGCAATATTGGTCGGTTTGTAGTCGGCCTCATAGACCCAGCGATAGGAACGGTGCGCCGACACCGAGCGCAGGATCGATTCCCACTGGTAGTTGTCGAGGCTCGAGCCGACCCAGGAGATCGACGGCAGCAGCACGTAGTATTTCACGTCGAGGATGCGTGCCGTGTTGTCGGCCCGCTCGACATAGGTGCCGAGCTGCGAGAAGTCGAAGATCTCGTTGCGCAGCATCGTGCCGTAGAACGAGCCGCGGATCAGCGCCGTCTCGCGTTTGATGGCGTCGAGCACACTCGGCAGGTCGCGCTCGTCGATCGGCTTTGCCAGCATGCGCTTCAGGGCCATCCAGGCTTCGTTGATGCTCTCCCAGGTCTCGCGCGTCAGCGCGGTGCGCACCATGCGGGCATTGTTGCGAGCGGTCTCGATCGCCGACATCGTGCTCGACGGGTTCGAGGTGTCGCGCAGCAGGAAGTCGGCGACGTTGGCGGCGGTATAGTCCTTGTATTTCTGCGTGAAGGTGACGTCGGAGCCGGCGCTGAGCAGCACCGAATTCCACTCTTCCGACGCGCTCTGGGTGCGGGTCAGAGCCATGCGAAGGCCGGCATCGACCAGACGCGCCATGTTTTCCGCCCGCTCGATATAGCGGTTCATCCAGTAGAGCCCGTTGGCGGTGCGGCCGAGAAGCATGTGAAGTGGCCTTCGGGCTAGTGAGTAGGGAATAGTGAGTAGGGATTAGTAAGCATTTGAATCTCTGTGGAATATGGCATTTCTTGTCCCTCTACTGCCTACTGCCTACTGCCTACTGCCTACTGCCTACTGCCTACTGCCTACTGCCTACTGCCTACTGCCTACTGCCCTATTCCCTACCTAATCGTCCAGCACCCACGTATCCTTCGTGCCGCCGCCTTGCGAGGAATTCACGACCAACGACCCCTCCTTCAGCGCCACCCGCGTCAAGCCGCCGGGAACGATCTGGATTCGGTCGGAGACCAGAACATAGGGCCTGAGATCGACATGGCGCGGCGACAGGCCTTTTTCGGTCAGGATCGGGCAAGTCGACAGCGCCAGCGTCGGCTGGGCGATGTAGTTGGAGGGCTTCGCCTGCAGCTTCTTGGCGAAATCCTGGCATTCCTTCTTGGTCGCAGCCGGGCCGACCAGCATGCCGTAGCCGCCGGAGCCGTGCACTTCCTTGATGACCAGCTCATGGATGTGTTCGAGCACGTATTTCAGGCTGTCGGGCTCCGAGCAGCGCCAGGTCGGGATGTTGCCGAGGATGGCCTTGCGGCCGGTGTAGAACTCGACGATGTCGGGCATGTAGGAATAAATCGCCTTGTCGTCGGCGATGCCGGTTCCCGGCGCGTTGGCGATGGTGATGTTGCCGGCGCGGTAGACGTCCATAATGCCGGGCACGCCAAGGGCCGAGTCCGGCCGGAAGGTCAGCGGATCGAGGAAGGAATCGTCGACGCGCCGGTAAAGCACGTCGATCTGCTTGTAGCCTTCGGTCGTGCGCATGGCGACGTGGCCGTCTACAACGCGCAGATCCTGGCCTTCGACCAGTTGCACGCCCATCTGGTCGGCGAGGAAGGCATGTTCGAAATAGGCGGAGTTGAAGCTGCCCGGCGTCAGCACGGCAATGGTCGGTGCGCCCTTGGTGCTTTGCGGCCGCACTGCCGCCAGCGACTGGCGCAGCAATTGCGGATAATTCTCCACCGGCCGCACCTTGATCTGCTGGAACAGCTCGGGAAAGAGCTGCATCATCGTCTCGCGGTTCTCCAGCATGTAGGAGACCCCCGACGGCGTGCGCGCATTGTCCTCCAGCACGTAGAACTCGTTCTCCGAGATGCGGACGATATCGACGCCGATAATGTGGGTGTAGACGCCGGCCGGTGGCCGCACTCCGATCATTTCCGGCAGGAACGCCTCGTTCCTGGCGATCAGCTCCCTCGGCACGCGGCCGGCGCGCAGGATTTCCTGGCGGTGGTAAATGTCGTCGAGGAAAGCGTTCAGCGCCTGCACGCGCTGCTCGATGCCTTGCGTCAGCCTTCGCCATTCATTGCCGGAGATGATGCGCGGCACGATGTCGAAGGGGATCAGCCGCTCGGAGGCTTCCTGCTCGCCATAGACGGCGAAGGTAATGCCGGTCTTGCGGAAGACGCGCTCGGCGTCCTGCATCTTTTCGGTAAGCCTGGCCGGGTCCTGCTCCTTCAGCCAGCGGTCGTAAGCCGTATACGGTTGTCTAAGCCCGGAAACTTCCGGAAGCATTTCATCGAACGCTGCCAATCGCATACTCCCCTGTGACGCCATTTCACTGGCGTCGCGGGAGAAAATCAAGCGCAATCGGTGATTTGGAGGATATCGGCGATCAGTATGTTCCGACTGCCCAAAATTCGGGCAGTCGGAACAGGACCTTAATCAGGCTCTGCCTTGTCGCCGGGCAAGTGCCTGATGCGGCCATAGCAGTTCACCGTTTCATGGAAACGGCGACCTGCCATGGCTTTTTGCTTCGACGCAATTCCGGGCGGAAAACCGCTTCACACTTTTCCTGGAATTGCTTTAGAATGCGCGGAAAGTGACGACCGTGAAGGTGTCCTTGATTCCGGGAATAATCTGCACCTTCTCGTTGACGAAGTGGCCGACATCTTCCTCGTCGTCGACGTAGAATTTGGCAAGCAGGTCGTAATTGCCGGCGGTCGAGTAGATTTCCGAGGCGATTTCGGCATCGGCGAGCGCGCTGGCGACCTCATAGGACTTGCCCAGATCGCACTTTATCTGCATGAAAAACGTCTTCATTGCCGGTCCCGATCAAGCTTCAGCACACAAGCGGCCCTTGTGGCAGACTGCCGCCCGGCTTTCAAGCATCAGGCCGAGCGCGCCTTGGCGACGGCTTGTCTCAGTTCGGACACCGGCATGCCGCGCCGATACAAGTTGCCGCCGATGACCAGGGCTGGCGTGCCGCGCAGCTTGAAAGCCGTCGCCTGGGCTTCCGTGCGGACAAGGGCAGCGTCGATGTCGGGTTCACGGATGGCGAGGTCGGCACGCACCATCGCCACATCGACACCGACGGAAGAAAGGATGTCGTTGGTGCGGCGTTCCGAAAGGCCGCGCTGGTTGGTCATCAGCGCATCGACCGCCGCGGCATAGTGTTCGCCGCTCAGCAGCGTCACCCGCGCCGCGTCGCGCGACACGTCGCCGAAGATCGGCCAGTCCTTCATCACAAGCCGAATGCCGCTGTCCTCTTCCATCAACTTCTTCAGCTCGACGAAAACGAGTTTGCAGATCGGGCACTGATAGTCGACGAATTCGGCGATGGTGACATCGCCATCGGGGTTGCCGAGCGCTGGAATGGCGGGGTCGAAGGCGACTTCCGTGACGGTCGGCCCAGTGCTTGCCCAGGCGGGCAAGGGAGCCAAAACTGCGAGGCTTGCCGCGCCCTTCAGCAAAAGGCGCCGGTCGATCGGCTGCTTGAACATGGTCGTCCCCTGGTTGCGCGAACGGGTCCCCACCCGTCCCTACGATGCGCGCCCCGCGTTAAAGGAGGCTTAAGCATGATCTTGTGGCACTTGCGTGGCAAATATTGCGGTTGCTGAAACCGTGAGGCTCCGCCAAGCGTATGGTATGATGCGTCCTGGGACAGGTTTTGTTGAGGACAATGGAGACAGGCCATGCGCCGCATCGCATTCGCAGTCGTTTCATTGCTGTTCGCGTTGTTCGTCTCGGCAGCCCTTGCCGGCGACGCCGAAGTCAAGGCCGGCCAGGCCGTCATCGATGGTCAGTTGAAGGCGCTCATCGCCAATGATGGCGCCAAGGCGTACAGTTTCGCCGCTCCAAATGTGAAGCGCATCTTTCCGACCGTCGACACCTTCATGAACATGGTGACCAACGGCTATCCGCCGGTGCGCCAGCCGCAGAGCTATTCCTTCGGCAAGGTCGAGCAGATGGGGCCAACTTCGATAATCCAGCAAGTGCTGATCGTCGGACCCGACGGCAAGGACTATGAGGCGGTCTACACGCTGGAACAGCAGCCCGACGGCAGCTTTCAGATCACCGGCTGCAGCTTGCGCGCAGCGAATTCGCTCAGTACCTGAGGCCCGGCTACAGCACCGGAATGTCACCCCTCGCCCATGCCTCGGAAATCTCAGCCGTGCGCGCCTCAAAGGCCCGGGCCTCGATCGCGGCGCGAATGTCCTGCATCAGCTTCTGATAGTAGGACAGGTTGTTCCAGGTCAGAAGCATCGCCCCCAGCGCCTCTTGCGAGCGCACGAGATGGTGCAGATAGGCGCGTGAGTAGTCGCGCGCGGCCGGGCAGTCGCTCTCCTCATCCAGCGGCCGCGGATCGTCCGCGTGGCGGGCATTCCTGAGATTGACCTTGCCGCGCCTGGTATAAGCCAGGCCATGGCGGCCGGCGCGGGTCGGCATGACGCAGTCGAACATGTCGATGCCGCGCGCCACCGATTTCACGATGTCGTCCGGCGTGCCGACGCCCATGAGATATCGAGGCTTGTCGTCAGGCAATTCCGGACAGGTGATCTCCAGCATATCCAGCATCACCGCTTGCGGCTCGCCGACGGCCAGGCCGCCGACGGCATAGCCCTTCAGCTCCATCGCGCTCAGCGCCTGCGCCGAGCGCACCCTGAGTGCTGCGTTGTCGCCACCCTGGACGATGCCGAACATGGCCTTGCCGGGCTGGTCGCCGAACGCTGTCTTGCAGCGCTCGGCCCAGCGCAGCGACAGCTCCATCGCGCGCTCGATCTCCTTGAGGTCGGCCGGCAGCGCTGTGCATTCGTCAAGCTGCATCTGGATGTCGGAATCGAGCAGGCCCTGGATCTCGATCGAGCGCTCCGGCGACATCTCGTAGGCAGCGCCGTCAATGTGCGAGCGAAAGGTGACGCCCTTCTCGGTCAATTTTCTGAGCTTCGACAGCGACATGACCTGAAAACCGCCACTGTCGGTCAGGATCGGCTGTGGCCAGCGGGCGAACTCATGCAGGCCGCCAAGCCGCGCCACGCGCTCGGCGCCTGGCCGCAGCATAAGATGATAGGTATTGCCCAGAATGACGTCGGCGCCGACGCCGCGCACCTGGTCCATATACATGGCCTTGACCGTGCCGCCGGTGCCGACCGGCATGAAGGCCGGCGTGCGGATTTCGCCGCGCGGCATGTCGATGACACCGCGCCGCGCCTTGCCGTCGGTGGCGAGGATCTTGAAGGTGAATGTCTCAGCCATTGAATTCCTTGTCATGGACAGGCGCGCCTGGCGCCTGCCTGTCGAGCGACTGCCGGTATTGGATGCAGCCGCGCATGAATTTCGGCCATGGCGGCACAGCAATCGATGGATCGGTCTTTTCCGGCAGCAGGTCCCACAGGTTGGGATGATGCCAGCATAAATCATGGCCGGTAGAATCTCGGTGCTGGCGAATGCCGGCACGCAATTTCTTCACTTCAGCGATCAGGCTCTCGCGATCAAAGGCTTGCAGATCATCGTCCATCGCTCATCTCCGCTCGATAAAGCAGGCTTGCGTCTCCATAAGAGTAGAATCTGTAACGGTTCTCGATGGCATGAGCATAGGCCGCACGCATCGTATCTAGGCCGCTGAAGGCCGAAACCAGCATGAACAGCGTCGAACGCGGCAGATGAAAGTTCGTCATCAGCAGGTCGGCGGTCTTGAACCGATAGCCCGGCGTGATGAAGATGTCGGTCGGGCCGGACCAGGCGGTCAGCGAGCCATCAGGCCGTGCCGCGCTCTCCAGCAGGCGCAGCGAGGTCGTGCCGACAGCGATGATACGCCCGCCCCGCGCCTTGGCGCCATTCAGAGCGTCGGCTGTTGCTTCGCTGACCGAGCCGGTCTCGGCATGCATCTTGTGGTCAGCGGTATCGTCCGCCTTGACCGGCAGGAAGGTGCCGGCGCCGACATGCAAGGTGACGAAGCGGCGTTCGATGCCTTTGGCGTCGAGCGCGGCAAACAGCTCCGGCGTGAAATGCAGGCCTGCGGTGGGGGCAGCGACTGCGCCCTCCTCCTTGGCATAGATGGTCTGGTAATCCGTCAGGTCGCGCGCGTCGTCGTTGCGCTTGGAGGCGATATAGGGCGGCAGCGGGATGTGGCCGACGGCGCGCAGCGCTTCGTCGAGAAACGGGCCGGAGAGGTCGAAGCCGAGCAACGCCTCGCCGGCCTCGCCCTTCTCGATCACCGTGGCGTCGAGTTGGCCGAGAAAACAGGAATTGCCGTCATGGCCGAAATGGATGCGGTCGCCGGCGGCGATGCGCTTGCCAGGCCGCATGAAGGCCAGCCAGCGGTCCGGCGCCATGCGCATATGCAGCGTGGCGTCCACCTGCGCCTGCGCTTCGCCGCGCCGCCTGATGCCTCTTAACTGGGCAGGAATGACCTTGGTGTCGTTGAAGACCAGAACATCGCCAGCCCTGAGCAAGGACGGAAGGTCGCCAACCGTGCGATCCGAAAGACCCTCGCCCGGCCTGACCACCAGCATTCTGGCGCTGTCGCGCGGCTCGGCCGGGCGAAGCGCGATGCGCTCCTCAGGCAGGTCGAAGTCGAAGAGGTCGACGCGCATCAGTAGAGCCGGACGAGCAGCGCTCCGGCCAACAGCAGCACCGCGCCGGCGATGCGGCCGAGCGAAATCTCGCGCACCGCCACGCCGAGAAAGCCGACGCGATCGATCAGCATGCCGGCCAGCAACTGGCCGGCAACCAGGAACGCCATCAACGCGGCTGCACCAATGCGCGGCGTAAGAATGGTTGACAGGGTAACATAGAAACCGCCGAGCATGCCGCCGGCGATGAACAGCCAAGGCGCCGGCGCCTTCCAGTCGAGCGAGATGTCCTGCAGCCGCACAACGGCAATGGAGATGATACCAAGCACGATCGCGCCCGACAGGAACGAAAACGCAGCAGCCGCGACCGGGAGCCCCAGGCCGCGCGCCAGCTGCGAGTTGATCGGCGCCTGGACGGCGATGAAGGCGCCTGACAGGATGCCGAGCAGCGACCAGACCACGCCCATCATCTTCGTTTGTCCTTACTTGACGTCGGCCGCGACCTTCAGCGACACGATCTTGTCGGGATCGACCACCGGCTCACCGCGCTTGATCTTGTCGACATTGTCCATGCCTTCGATGACCTGGCCCCAGACCGTGTACTGGCGGTTGAGGAAAGCGGCATCGTCGAAGCAGATGAAGAACTGCGAATTGGCCGAGTTCGGGTTCTGCGAACGGGCCATCGAGCAGGTGCCGCGACCATGGTTGGCGTTGGAGAACTCAGCCTTCAGGTCCGGCTTTTCCGAGCCGCCCATGCCCGCACGCGAAGGCGCGAAGGTCGGCTTCGACGAATTGCCGAACTTCACGTCGCCGGTCTGCGCCATGAAGCCTTCGATGACGCGGTGGAAGACCACGCCGTCATAGGCGCCTTCGCGGGCCAGTTCCTTGATGCGGGCGACGTGGCCGGGAGCCAAATCGGGGAACAGTTCGATGACGACCTTGCCCTTGGTCGTTTCCAGGATGAGCGCGTTCTCGCGGTCCTTGATCTCAGCCATGTCGTATATCCTTTATCTCAGAAAACAGATTGATTTGATTGGTTTACTTGTCGGCGGCGATGCGTACCTTGATCATGCGGTCGGGCTCGCTGACCGTGCCGTTGTCGGCCTCGTCGCCCTTCTTGATCTTGTCCACCAGCTCCATGCCGCTGACGACACTGCCAACGATGGTGTACTGGCCATCGAGGTTCGGCGCCGGCGCGAACATGATGAAGAACTGCGAATTGGCGGAGTTCGGGTCCTGCGAGCGGGCCATGCCGAGCGTGCCGCGCTTGAAATGTTCGCTTTGCGAGAATTCGGCCGGCAGGTCGGGCAGGTCTGAACCGCCGGTGCCGACGGCCTCGGGGCTGAACCCCTTCTTCATGTTGCCGAACTTGACGTCGCCGGTCTGCGCCATAAAGCCGTTGATGACCCGGTGGAATGCGACATCGTTATAAGCGCCTTCACGCACCAGCTTCTTGATCTGCGCGACATGCTTGGGTGCCAGGTCGGGGCGTAGCGCGATGGTGACGTCGCCGTTCTTCAAGGTGATGACCATGGTGTTTTCCGGTTCGGCGGCGAAGGCCGAAACGGATGCGGTCACGAGACCGGCAAGCACGACGAGGAACGAGGCGAGCTTTTTCAGCTGCATAAGGGATCTCCGAAGGTCTTTGTTAGGGTGCATGTCGTTGCCCCAAAAAACCGGCATCCACTTTGGGGCGACATGCACTATTTCGCGAATTTGGCGGTGAGCGCACCGGCAACGGCGGCCGGTACGAAGGGACGGATGTCTCCGCCCATCGAGGCTATCTGGCGCACAAGTGTGGCGGTAATGGTGCGTACCGATGGGCTGGCGGGCAGAAAAACCGTCTGCAGTTCCGGCGCCATGGTCTCGTTCATGCCAGCCATCTGCATCTCGTAATCGAGATCGGTGCCGTCGCGCAGGCCTCGGATCATGATCGAGGCGCCATGCTTGCGGGCCGCGTCGATGACCAGCCCGTCAAAGGCGACAACCCTAATGCGGGCTCCGTCGCGGCCGAATTCGGCGTTCGTCGCGGCCTCGATCAGCTTCACCCGTTCGTCGAAGGAAAACAGCGGCGTCTTGCCGGGATGGGTGCCGATCGCCGCATATACCGTGTCGGCGACAGCCAGCGATGCCTTCAGCACATCGAGATGGCCGTTGGTCAGCGGGTCGAAGGAGCCGGCATAAAGGGCGATGCGATCGGTCATGGGAGGTGCTTCTAGCGGGGCATTGGGCGGAAGGCAAATGCGATTGGGAACATCTGCGTGAACCTTTTCGCAGACATGAACGACAGATGAATGCCTTGATCACGAAGACTTCACGCCGCGTTCGCTAGTTTGCACTTCGGAAGATGAAACCAAAACCCGATCTAACCGTTGGATAGGCGCAGGAGAACACGCACATGCTGATCTACATGCTCGCCACCGCAATGACCGTCGCCATGCTGATCGCCACCGCATTCGGATTGCATAGCGAGGCAGAGCGCGTCCGTGTCCGCACAAAGCGGTTCGAAGGTTTCGGCGCTCGCTGGCCCCACCGTCGCCCCTGATTTATTGCTAGTTTCTTGTTTGCGCCGGCCCATCGGGCCGGCGTTGTTGCTCAAACCTATTCGGTGCTGTCCGGTACGGCATCTCCGGCGCCGGCCTCAATGACACCCTCTTCGACATCCTCGTCGGCCTGCGGCTCCGAAATCCGTTCGACCGAAACGACCTTCTCGCCTTCGGCGGTGTTGAAGATGGTCACGCCCTTGGTGGCGCGGCTGGCGAAACGGATACCGTTGACCGGCACCCGGATGACCGTGCCGCCATCCGAAACCAACATGATCTGGTCGTCATTGCCGACCGGGAAAGTCGCCACCAGCTGGCCGATCTCGGCCACCTTCGACACGTCGGTGGCTCGGATGCCTTTGCCGCCGCGTCCGGTCAGGCGGAAATCGTAGGATGACGAGCGCTTGCCGTAGCCATATTCGGTCACCGTCAGCACATACTGCTCATGCGCCTTGAGCTCTTCGTAACGGCTGTCGGAAAGCTCGGTCTCCTCGCCAATCTCCTCATTGGTGAGTGCAATCTCTTCTTCCTCGCCGGTCACCTCGGCGGCAAGCCGCCGCTCCAGTGCTGCCCGCTTGAGGTAGGCGGAGCGTTCCGCCGGTGAAGCATCGACATGCTCGATCACCGACATGGAGATGATGCGGTCGGTCTCGGCCATGCTTATGCCGCGCACGCCGACCGAATTGCGGCTCTGGAAGACGCGCACATCGCCAACGCGGAAGCGGATGCACTGGCCGGAGCTGGCGGTCAAAAGCACATCGTCATTGTCTGTGCAGGTCTCGACGCCGAGAATCTCGTCGCCCTCCTCCTCCAGCTTCATGGCGATCTTGCCATTGCGGTTGACCTGGACGAATTCGGACAGCTTGTTGCGGCGCACGGTGCCGCGCGTGGTGGCGAACATGACGTCGAGTTCGCCCCAGCTGGTCTCGTCCTCGGGCAGCGGCATGATGGTGGTGATGCGCTCGCCCTGCTCCAGCGGCAGCATGTTGATCAGCGCCTTGCCGCGCGACTGCGGATTGCCGATTGGCAGCCGCCACACCTTTTCCTTGTAGACGATGCCGCGCGAGGAGAAGAACAGCACCGGCGTATGCGTGTTGGCGACGAACAGCCGGGTGACGAAATCCTCTTCCTTGGTCGACATGCCGGAGCGGCCCTTGCCGCCGCGGCGTTGCGCCCGGTAGAGCGACAGCGGCACGCGCTTGATGTAGCCGGAATGGCTGACGGTGACGACCATGTCCTCGCGCTGGATCAGGTCCTCGTCTTCCATGTCGGCGCCGCCGTCGGTGAGCTCGGTGCGGCGCGGCGTGCCGAACTCGTCGCGCACGGCGGCAAGCTCGTCCTTGACGATCTGTTGGATGCGGGCGCGGGACGACAGAATGTCGAGGTAATCCTTGATCTCGTCGCCGATGGTGTTCAGCTCGTCGGCGATTTCGTCACGGCCGAGCGCGGTCAGGCGCTGCAGGCGCAGTTCGAGGATTGCGCGCGCCTGTTCCTCGGAGAGGTTGTAGGTGCCATCCTCATTGATGCGATGGCGCGGATCGTCGATAAGCAGAATCAATGACTCCACGTCCCCGGAGGGCCAGCGCCGCTCCATCAACTGCTCGCGCGCCGTCTGCGGATCGGGCGCGGTGCGGATCAGCTTGATCACTTCGTCGATGTTGGCGACGGCTATGGCGAGGCCGACCAGCACGTGGGCGCGGTCGCGCGCCTTGCGCAGCAGGAATTTCGTGCGCCGGCTAATCACCTCTTCGCGGAAGCTGACAAACGCCTTCAGCATGTCGGTCAGGTTCATCACTTCCGGCTTGCCGCCGTTCAGCGCCACCATATTGGCGCCGAAGGAGGTCTGCAGCGGCGTGAAGCGGTAAAGCTGGTTGAGAATGACGTCGGCGACAGCGTCGCGCTTCAGCTCGATGACGACGCGGTAGCCCTGGCGGTCGCTTTCGTCGCGAATGTCGGAAATGCCTTCGATGCGCTTGTCGCGCACCAGCTCGGCCATTTTCTCGATCATCGAGGCCTTGTTCACCTGGTACGGGACTTCCGTGATGATGATCGATTCACGGTCGTTGCCGCGCTGTTCGACATTGACCTTGCCGCGCATGACGATGGAGCCACGGCCCGTCGCATAGGCGCTGTAGATGCCGGAACGGCCGAGCACGATGCCGCCGGTCGGGAAATCGGGACCCGGAATGATCTCCATCAGCGCCGGCAAATCGATCGCCGGATTGTCGATGATGGCGATGGCGCCGTTGCAGATCTCGGCCAGATTGTGCGGCGGGATGTTGGTGGCCATGCCGACGGCGATGCCGCCGGAACCGTTGACCAGAAGATTGGGGAAGCGGGCCGGCAGCACCTTCGGTTCGGTGTCGGATGCGTCATAAGTCTCCTGGAAATCGACGGTTTCCTTGTCGATGTCCTCCAAGAGTTCATGCGCGACCTTGGTCAGCCGCGATTCGGTGTAGCGCATCGCCGCCGGCGGATCGCCGTCGATGGAGCCGAAATTACCCTGCCCGTCGATCAGCGGAACGCGCAGCGACCAGTCCTGCGCCATGCGCACCAAGGCGTCGTAGATCGAGGCGTCGCCATGCGGATGGTATTTACCCATCACGTCGGCGACCGGGCGGGCCGACTTCACATATTTGCGGTTCCAGTGGTAACCGCTCTCATGCGCCGCATAGAGAATGCGGCGGTGAACCGGCTTCAGGCCGTCGCGTACATCGGGCAGCGCACGGCTGACGATGACGCTCATGGCATAAGAGAGGTAGGAGCTCTGCATCTCCTCGATGATGGAGATGGGCTCGATGCCGGTAGGGCCGCCGTCGGCGCCGCGCGGGGGTTTTTGGTCGGTCAAATCGGATCACAATCTAATCAGGAATCACTGACCGCTTATATAGGAAGCACGGCCGAAACTCCAATATTCGTGGTGCTTTTCCAACGACAATTTTGGCGGCAATTTCAAATGGATACCTCTGATTGCGACGATTTGGCCATAACGCATTTCGCCGCCGCAAGGGCAAAAGCCTGCGATGGACCGTTTTCAAAGCAAAGAGCGTATCAGGAGGCAGGCGGACGCATCAGCGGGTAGCCACCCGCCGGGCGCGATAGTGGCCAGGCGTCTCACCCATGACGCGCCGGAAACGGCGGTTGAACGTCGACAAATCGTTGAAACCGGCCTCGAAGGCGATTGCCGAGATGGCATCGCCTGACATGCGCAGCCGCACCGCCGCGCGGTGCAGCCGGGTTCTCAGCAGAAACTGATAGGGCGTCATGCCGGCGACCTGCCGGAAGGTGCGCAGGAAATGATACGGGCTGGTCGCCGTCGCGCAGGCAAGCTCGGAAAGCGAGACCGGCCTGTCGGCATTGAGCTCGATCTGCCGCACCGCCTCGGCAACCCGTTTCTGGTCGCGGCGGCTCGGCGGTCGAACGCCAGGCACCGCATCGCTGGCCACAGGCAGTGCTGCGCCGGCAACTGCCAGTGCTGCGCCGGCAATTCGCAGGCCAAGCTCCTCAAAGGCGTCGATGTCGACCATCTCGCGCGCCGCTTCCGCCTCGGCCAGCAGCGATGCGAGCGCCGGCAAAGGCGGCATATGCGGCACGCCGAAGGCGAGCTTGCTCGCGCCGGGCACGTCGCTGGCGATGCTGTCGAGATAGGCCGGAGCGAAGTGGAAGGACAGGCAACGGTCGCCGGCGCCATGCTCATGCCCGCATTCATAGCAGGTGCCGACATTGCCGAGCAGGATCGCGCCCGGCGCCAGCATGGCGGCGCCTTGCCTCGTGCGGTAGCGGAAGGTGCCGCTGGTGACAGCGGCAACGCAGAAGGTGTCGTGCGCCTCCTCGAACGGGCGGTCGCCGGCGCCGGCCGTGCACAGCACGTCGGACACATGCCAGCCCTGCCCCGATGCCAGGTTTTGTTCGCTCGTCGTCATGGCTTGAAAGATAGCAATTTTTCCCAAGCGCGACACCCGGTCGGGGCCTATCGCTTGCAGCCTCCTGACACAACGAAGGCAGCAAGTATGATCGGTACATCCTCCTTTGCCGAAGCGCTCCACAGCGACGGCCCCAATCCCGGCCTGGCTGAAAAGCTGGATCTCTACGGCCGCTTCGTCGGCGCCTGGACATTCGATGCCACGCGCCATCTCGAGGACGGCACGGTTCTCACCGGACGCGGCGAGGTGCATTTCGGCTGGGTCCTGGAAGGCAGGGCGATCCAGGATGTATGGATCCTGCCCGCGCGCGATGCCGGCCCCTCGCCCTCGGTCGGCAGATGGACTTTCCATGGCACAACGCTGCGGGCCTATGATCCCGGCTCGGATGCCTGGCACATCTTCTGGAGCGACCCGCGAAACCAATACTACAGCCGCCAGCTTGGTCGCGCCGAAGGCGACACAATTGTGCAGGTCGGCGCCGACGGCACTGGTTCCTCGGTCCGCTGGAGCTTTTCGCGCATCACCAAAGACAGCTTCCGCTGGCTCGGCGAGCGTTCGCACGACGATGGCAAGACATGGCGTCTCGAAGTCGAGTTCCTGGCGCGCCGCGTCGCCCAGGACTGATGACGCAACATATTGCAAAAAAGGTGAAAAAACATGCTTGACCATGTCTCGATCGGTGTCCGCGACACCAACTTTTCGAACCCCTTCTACGATGCCGCGCTAAAGCCGCTCGGTTATTCCTGCCTCAGCCAGTCGCCAGGCTCACTGGGTTATGGTGCGCAAACCGTGGCGCTGTGGGTGAACGATGCGGCGCGGCCAGTGTCATCGGACGAGAAGTCCGGTCTGCATTTCTGCTTTAGCGCGCCGACGAGGCAGAGTGTCGTTGCCTTCCATGCCGCCGCCTTGCGTGCAGGCGGCAGCGACAATGGCGCGCCGGGCCTGCGCGCCGACTATGGCGAGAACTATTACGCTGCCTTCGTCGTCGATCCCGACGGCTATCGTCTGGAGGCCTATTGCAACGCTGCCGCCTAACACTGACGCCGTCTCCGGTATCGCCATGTCAGACGGTTCCCACCGGTCGGGCTTTGCTCTACCACTATGGTGGCGCAGGGGTCCGGCCCGGCGGGAGGGGTCAGCGATGCCGAGTTTCGACAGCCTGTTCAACGCCTTCGTCACCATTCTGGTGACCATCGACCCGCCAGGTCTCGCGCCGCTCTTCCTCGCGGTGACACGCGGCATGAACCGCGAGGAACGTCAGCAGGTTTCAGTGCGCGCCTCGATCATCGGCTTCCTGGTGATGGCGCTGTTTGCGGTGGCCGGGGCGTCCATCCTGTCGGTGTTCGGCATCACGCTGCCGGCTTTCCGCGTCGCCGGCGGATTTTTGCTGTTCTTCATCGCGTTCGAAATGGTGTTCGAGCGCCGCCAGGACCGCAAGGAGAAGATCGGCGACGTCGCCATCACCAAGGACATGATCCACAACATCGCGGCCTTCCCGCTGGCGATCCCGCTGATCGCCGGCCCCGGTGCGATTTCGGCGACCGTGCTACTGTCGGGCTCGTTTCAGGGTTTTGCAGCACAAGCGGCGCTGGTCGGCATCATCTTCGTCTGCCTTGCCATCACCTATCTGGTGTTCGTGCTGTCGGAGCGCATCGACCGCATCCTCGGCCAGACCGGCCGCTCGATCCTGACCCGCCTGCTCGGCGTCATCCTGGCCGCGCTTGCGGTTCAGTTCGTCGCGGATGGCATCAAGGCGCTGATGGCGGGGTAAACGGCAGCCCCTGCTCCCTGCTCCCTGCTCCCTGCTCCCTGCTCCCTACTCCACCGCCGTATCGACGACCTCGAAATCGTGGGTGATGACAGCCGTCTTGGCCAGCATGGCCGAGGCCGAGCAGTATTTCTCGATCGACAGGTTGATGGCGCGCTGGACCTTGTCGTGCGACAGCGCGTGGCCCGTGACGATGAAATGCATGTGGATGCGGGTGAAGACTTTCGGGTCGGTTTCGGCCCGGTCGGCGTCGAGTTCGACAACACAGTCCTCGATCGCCTCGCGGCCTTTTTCGAGGATGTGGACGACATCATAGGCCGAGCAGCCGCCGGTGCCGATCAGCACCAGCTCCATCGGGCTCGGACCCGGCGTCTTGCCTTCCGGCCCGGGGGCGGTCCCCAGCACCAGTTTGTGGCCGCTGCCTGACTCGCCGACGAAGGTGCGCTCCTCGACCCATTTAATCCGTGCTTTCACGGCAATCTTCCTTTCAGAAAGCGTCACTGGCCGAAGACGACCGTGTGCATGATCCGCCCCGGCAGCAGCGTGAACACGCCGGCGCCGATCAGGGCGAAAACATAAGCGATATCATGACCCTGCGATGTTTGGCGACCCGATGCATATGCGCGTGCCAGACCGCCAGCGGCACGGCGATCAACACTAAAATCGACAAGAGATGGATCGGGCTGAACGGACCGACGAGGCGTATCTGCTGGATCCAGAAACTGGAGATGGCGACGACCAGCATCAGCGCCGCCCAAGTATAGCCGACGACACGATGACGCGTCGTGCCTTTCGGCAGCGCCAGTTGCGTAGCGCCAATGGCCAGCGCGGCAAGGGCCGCGAAGGCGTGCCATGGAATGGGAGGGCGCGCCGATAGAAGCGGTCCGAGCGACATCGCGCCCTCTCCTCAGATATCGCTGACTACCGTCAGCTCAGAACGGGATTTCGTCGTCCAGTTCGCGCGACGAGCCGCCGCCACCGCCGCCCTTGGAACCGCCGCCACCGCTGTTGCCGCCGCGGTTGAAGCTCTCATTGGGGCCAGACTGGCCGAAATCCGAGCCACGGCTCGCGCTGCCGCCGCCGGCGGCATAGTTGCCGACCTGACCGCCGCCCTCGCCGCGAGAATCGAGCATCTGCAGCTCGCCGCGGAATTTCTGCAACACGACTTCGGTCGTATACTTGTCGGCGCCGGTCTGGTCCTGCCATTTGCGTGTCTGCAGCTGGCCTTCGACGTAAACCTTCATGCCCTTCTTCAGGTACTGCTCGGCGACCTTGGCGATCTGGTCATTGAAAATGACGACGTTGTGCCATTCGGTCTTTTCCTTGCGCTCGCCGGAATTCTTGTCGCGCCAGCTTTCCGACGTGGCGATGCGGAGGTTGACGACCGGGTCACCGGAATTCAGGCGGCGGATTTCAGGGTCCGCGCCGAGGTTACCGACCAGAATGACCTTGTTGACGCTACCTGCCATGACACTTCTCCGCGCTCATCCGAACCAAATTTCAAGTCGTTCACCTTACAGGCCGCGGACAATCCTGGCTTGCCGCGGCTGGCTTTTCCCACAAGGTTTTTGTTCCCTTTTCGTTCCTATACTGTTAACCACGGATTGTCAAGGAATGGCAGCAATCGCCGACGCGGGCGCGTGGATTTAGCTGACACGCAGCGGCGAGAAGCGGTGTCGTCAGCGCCGTTTTTTCGCTGGTCGCAACGGACCGAAAAAGCCGCTCCACTCCATGCCCACGGCATGGGCGCGCTGTGCGATCACGGTTGGTGCCGACATCAGCCCGACTGCAGGTTCAGATTTCAGAGCCGGGTCATTCAGCAATTTCCCGATCGCGCGCCCGTGCCACCAGACCTGAGCGACGAGCGCCGCTACCACCGCGATCAGGCCCCAGGTCCCCAATCCTTCGCCGAAGATGTAAATCCCGTATGGCGGCGATAGCGCCGTACCCAACTTGACCAACAAGATCACGGCCACGAAACCGATGACGGCGATGGCGCCTATACCGAGGACGAGGCGGCGATAGAGCCTCAGAGCCTCGTTGAGGTTCTCGGCGGACGAAAGATCGACGTTGGAATTCATAAATACTACTCCTGCCTCGCGATGATCGGCCCATCTTGTTCCCCGTGGATTAGAGGCCCGGCAGGATCCAATCAATACCGGGCATTCAAAACACCCCTTGCCAAATCGATAAGTATCGACTTATGCTTTTGCCATGATCGAAGCAGAGATTTTTCGCGCCCTGGCCGACCCGACGCGACGCGCCGTCTACGAGCGGCTGACTTCCGGCGAGATGAGCGTGTCGGAGTTGCGCACTGGCATGAGCGTGTCGCAGCCGGCGGTGTCGCAGCACCTTGCCGTGCTGCGCGGCGCAGGCCTGGTCAGCGAAAGACGCGCCGGCCGCAACGCCTACTATCGCGCCGATCCGCAAGGGCTCGAGCCGCTGCTCGGCTGGATCGAACGCTATCGCGCATTCTGGCCGGAGCGCATCGAAAGACTGAAGGCCGTTTTGAAGGACATGGACCAATGACCGACGAAAAGCAGACGCAGACCGCCAAGGATGCCCTCGCCTTCGAATGCGATCTGCCGGACGCACCGGAAAAAGTGTGGCGGGCACTGACCGTGCCGGACCTCTTGGCGGAATGGATGATGCCGAACGACATCAATCCGGAAACCGGCAGCCGCTTTGCCTTTGCCGGGCCTGAGAAGCCGATCGAGTGCGAAGTGCTCGATGCCGAACCGGGGCGCCTGCTGCGCTATTCCTGGCGCGAGCGTTCCGGCGACGCCAACCGCGAGGAGCTGGAGAGCATCGTCACCTTCACACTCGCCCGCACCGTTTCCGGCGGCACGCATCTGCGCATCGTCCATGACGGGTTTGTCCTGACGCCTGCGGTCGCGATGGCCGGCGCCGGCTGCCGGCTCTGGCTGCGCGCATACAAGCCCAAACCGCCTGTCGCCGCCAACGCGCCACGCCTGTTGCTGCGCGCTGCCTGACCCGGAAAAATCAAAACGGAGACAATGAGATGAGCGGCTTTGCCAATCTGGTGCCGATGGTGATCGAGCAATCGAGCCGCGGCGAACGCGCCTTCGACATTTTCTCGCGGCTGCTGCGCGAGCGCATCATCTTCGTCAATGGCGAGATCAATGACGGCATGTCGGCGCTGGTCTGCGCCCAGCTCCTGTCGCTGGAATCCGAAAACCCCGACAAGGAGATCTCGCTTTACATCAACTCGCCGGGCGGCGTGGTTACCAGCGGCTTCGCCATCTACGACACGATGCAATTTGTCAGTTGCCCGGTATCGACGGTGTGCATGGGCTTTGCCGCCTCGATGGCCTCGTTCCTGCTGATGGCGGGAACGCCGGGCCGGCGCATCGCGCTCCCCAACGCCAGCATCGTGCTGCACCAGCCTCTGGGCGGCTTCCAGGGCCAGGCCTCCGACATCCAGCGCCATGCCGAAGGCATTTTGCGCACCAAACGGCACATGACGGAACTGTATGCGCAACATTGCGGCCGCACCTATGAAGAGGTCGAACGCACGCTCGACCGCGATTTCTTCATGACCGCCAAGGAGGCCAAGGAGTGGGGCCTCGTCGACCATGTGTTCGACACCCGCAAAAAGGAGGCGGCCTGATCGGCGGATTGAATGCAGGCCGGTGTTCCCTCAATTTCAACGCCGCTGGTCTGGCCTCGCCTTGAGCGCGGCACTATAGTCTTGCCATGCGCTACCACCTGAACAGACTGACCATAGCCATTGCCATCACGGCGGCGACATCGAGCATGGCCTTTGCCGGGGGCAGCACCAGCACGTCGCGGAAAGGCGCCCTGCCCGGCGTGACCGGCGACTACCGCATCGCCAAGCCCGCGCCGCAGCCGGAGCCGGACGACGCGCTGCCTGCCGGCGAGAACGGCACGTTCAAGATCGGCGACACCGATGTCAGGATTTCCGGCAGCATCACTGTCGATGTCGGCACGGGTGGGATCAAGCCGCCGCGCCGGTAGCCCCTTCTCCCAGCTACTATACGGGAGAGAAAGCCTGCGCCGACGACTTCCTCGCAAAAGAACAGCCCCGCCGTTGCTTCCGCTAACGGTCGGGGCTTTTTTTGGATTCCAAATCCAAACTGCCGGTAGTGTTATACCGACTTTGATTTCGGATGCTTCGCGGCATTCAGCCGACGATCCGACTAGCCGTCTCTGATTTTTGTGGGATTCGGCAGGTCACGGTTTGTCGGGTGGTTTGTTGGACTGACGCGATGCGTTCGTTTGGACGCATACACTCCAATGCCTTGAAACTACCTGGCACTTATGCCCGCCGCGGCTCCACCAGCAGGTGGAGCCTCAAGGGACTATCCGGTGGCGTCATGCTCCGCTCCTATGTCCGTTGCGACAGGTGTCAATCCGAAGCACAAATCGCAAAAACCTGCGGCGTCTCGCAGGCCGCTATGGGCGGCGAGGCCATCAAAGACGGCCGGCTCCGTTGACTCCGGCAGAGTGCGCCCCCGATTCGACGACGTCAACCTTGAATAGCCGGTTACGGAAAATGTGATCGTCGGGAGCTTACGTCAGGGTCAGTTTCTGAAACACCCTTGTCAGTTTCTGCACAGCTTTGTCAGGAGCGTGTTCGGTCTTTGTTCTTTCCGCTTGCCCCTTCGCGCGAAAGACGGTTAAACGGCTTTGGTCGAGAAGTGTGGCGTCTCTCGACGTGGCGGCAAAAATACCTACATAGGGAATGGCCGGGAAAACCCGCCGATCCCACTGACACCAGACCTGAGGCGGCGACCGGCGATGGCCGACCATAAATACCTTTCCATTCGCGGGGCACGCGAACACAACCTGAAGAATGTCGATCTCGACCTGCCGCGTGACAGCCTGATCGTCATGACCGGCCTGTCGGGCTCCGGCAAATCGTCGCTTGCTTTCGACACCATCTATGCCGAGGGCCAGCGCCGTTACGTCGAGAGCCTGTCGGCTTATGCGCGCCAGTTCCTCGAAATGATGCAGAAGCCGGATGTCGACCAGATCGACGGCCTGTCGCCGGCCATCTCGATCGAGCAGAAGACCACGTCGAAGAACCCGCGTTCGACGGTCGGCACCGTCACCGAGATCTACGACTACATGCGCTTGCTGTTCGCGCGCGTCGGCATCCCCTATTCGCCGGCGACCGGCCTGCCGATCGAGAGCCAGACGGTTTCACAGATGGTCGACCGGGTGCTGTCGGTCGAGGAAGGCACGCGCCTTTTCCTGCTGGCGCCGATCGTGCGCGGCCGCAAGGGTGAGTATCGCAAGGAACTGCTGGAGCTGCAGAAGAAGGGCTTTCAGCGCGTCAAGGTCGACGGCGTCTTCTATGAGATCGCCGATGTGCCGGCGTTGGACAAGAAGTACAAGCACGACATCGATGTCGTCGTCGACCGCATCGTCGTGCGCGGCGACCTGGCGACACGGCTTGCCGATTCCATCGAAACGGCGCTCAAGCTGGCGGAAGGGCTGGCGGTGGCCGAGTTCGCCGACCGGCCGCTCGACGCCAGCCAGACCGGCGAGGACTCGGTCAACAAATCGAAAAACGAGACGCATGAGCGCATCCTGTTCTCGGAAAAATTCGCCTGCCCGGTTTCCGGCTTCACCATTCCGGAGATCGAGCCCAGGCTGTTCTCGTTCAACAACCCGTTCGGCGCCTGCCCGACCTGCGACGGCCTCGGCAACCAGCGCGCCATCGACGCCAGCCTGATCGTGCCGGACGAAAACGTCTCGCTGCGCGACGGCGCCGTCAGCCCGTGGGCGAAGTCGACCTCACCCTATTACGCCCAGACGCTGGAAGCGCTGGGCAAAGCCTATGGCTTCAAGCTCGGCGACAAGTTCAAAGACCTGACCGAAGAGGCAAAGGATGCCGTCCTGCGTGGCACCGGCGAGCGCGAGGTCACCTTCCAATATGATGACGGCCTGCGCTCCTACAAGACCACCAAGACGTTCGAGGGCGTCATTCCCAATCTCGAACGGCGGTGGAAGGAAACCGAATCCGCCTGGATGCGCGAGGAGATCGAGCGCTTCATGTCGGCGACGCCCTGCCCGGTCTGCAAGGGATACCGGCTGAAGCCGGAAGCGCTGGCGGTGAAGATCGCCGGCAAGCATATCGGCGAAGTCACAGAGCTGTCGATCCGCAAGGCCGACCAGTGGTTCACCGAACTGCCGCCACATCTCAACGACCAGCAGAACGAGATCGCGGTGCGCGTTCTCAAGGAAATCCGTGACCGCCTGCGCTTCCTCAACGATGTCGGCCTCGACTATCTGACGCTGTCGCGCAATTCCGGCACGCTGTCGGGCGGCGAGAGCCAGCGCATTCGTCTGGCGTCGCAGATCGGCTCCGGCCTCACTGGCGTGCTCTATGTGCTGGATGAGCCGTCGATCGGCCTGCACCAGCGCGATAATGCCCGCCTGCTCGACACGCTCAAGCATCTGCGCGACATCGGCAACACGGTGATCGTCGTCGAGCATGACGAGGACGCCATCCTGCATGCCGATTACGTCGTCGACATGGGTCCGGCCGCCGGCATTCATGGCGGCGAGATCATCGCCCAGGGCACGCCGCAGCAGGTGATGGCCAATCCCAACTCGATCACCGGTAAATATCTGTCGGGCGCGCTCGAAGTCGCCACGCCCGGTGTCAGGCGCGAGGCCAAGAAAAACCGCCGGCTGAAGATCGTCGGCGCGCGCGGCAACAATCTCAAGAACGTCACTGCCGAAATCCCGCTCGGCACCTTCACCGCCGTCACCGGCGTGTCTGGCGGCGGCAAATCGACCTTCCTGATCGAGACGCTGTTCAAGGCGGCGTCGCGCCGCATCATGGGCTCGCGCGAGCATCCGGCCGATCACGACCGCATCGAGGGCCTCGAATTCCTCGACAAGGTCATCGACATCGACCAGTCGCCGATCGGCCGCACACCGCGTTCGAACCCGGCCACCTACACCGGCGCCTTCACACCGATCCGCGACTGGTTTGCCGGGTTGCCCGAGGCCAAGGCCCGCGGCTATCAGCCGGGCCGCTTCTCCTTCAACGTGAAGGGCGGCCGCTGCGAGGCCTGCCAGGGCGATGGCGTCATCAAGATCGAGATGCACTTCCTGCCCGACGTCTACGTCACGTGCGACGTCTGCCACGGCAAGCGCTACAACCGCGAGACGCTCGACGTCCTGTTCAAGGGCAAGTCGATCGCCGACGTCCTGGACATGACGGTCGAGGAAGGCGTCGATTTCTTTGCCGCCGTGCCCGGGGTGCGCGACAAGTTGGAGACGCTGAAGCAGGTCGGCCTCGGCTACATCCATATCGGCCAGCAGGCGACGACGCTGTCGGGCGGCGAGGCGCAGCGCATCAAGCTCGCCAAGGAATTGTCGCGCAAGGCGACCGGCAAGACGCTCTACATCCTCGACGAGCCGACCACCGGCCTGCACTTCCACGACGTCGCCAAGTTGCTGGAAGTGCTTCACGAACTGGTCGACCAGGGCAACACGGTGGTGGTCATCGAGCACAATCTCGAAGTCATCAAGACCGCCGACTGGGTGCTCGACCTCGGCCCCGAAGGCGGCGATGGCGGTGGCGAACTGGTGGCACAAGGCACACCGGAAGCGATCGTGCGCGAAAAGCGCAGCTACACCGGCCAGTTCCTGAAGGAGCTTTTGGAGCGGCGGCCCGGAGGCAAGCGCGAAGCGGCGGAGTAACTGACAGACCGGTCGGGCGCCTGGAGAGCTTTGAATGACAGTCCGACAGGCGCTTGCCGGTGATCTCGACGGAGTCGTCTCGCTGACGCAGACCGCCTATGAGCACTACACGCCCTTGTTCGGCGCGCCGCCGATCCCAGTCACCGAGGACTATGCGCCACGCATCGAGCGTGGCGAGGTCTGGCTCTTGGAGAGCGGCGCGGAACTCGCCGGGCTGATCGTTATTGAGCGCCACCCCGATCATGCGATGATCTTCAGCGTCGCGGTCTCCCCCCCTTTTCAGGGGAGGAAACTCGGTACCGCGCTGCTCGACTTCGCCCAGGAACAGGCGGGGCTATGGGGTGTGCCGGAGGTGCGGCTCTACACCAATTCGCGCATGGAGCGGAACATCGAGATCTATACGGCCTATGGCTTCCACGAAACGGGCCGCCGAGCCAATCCCCACCGTCCCGGATGGATCGTGGTCGACATGATCAAACCG
The DNA here is from genome assembly GCF_040324255.1 of Mesorhizobium sp. M0001. Lineage (NCBI taxonomy): Bacteria > Pseudomonadati > Pseudomonadota > Alphaproteobacteria > Hyphomicrobiales > Phyllobacteriaceae > Mesorhizobium > Mesorhizobium sp. M0001. Next base: position 200,774 of record NZ_JAMYVS010000004.1, on the reverse strand, counting down.
GTTGGAAAAATAGCCTGACCGCATTTTTAGAACTGGGAGGAAGACGATGATCAGCCAAGGAACAATCCGCGCCGGGATGGGCGGCTGGACTTTCGAACCCTGGGATACGTCCTTCTACCCGGACAAGCTTTCCAAGGCCAAACAGCTGAGTTACGCCACCCGCCAGGTACCGAGCATCGAGGTCAACGGCACCTACTATTCCAGCTTCAAGGAGCCGACCTTCGTCAAATGGGCGAGCGAGGCGCCGGACGGTTTCGTCTATTCGCTGAAGGGCAATCGCTTCGTCACCAACCGCCGCGTGCTTGGCGAAGCCGGCGAGTCCATGACGCGCTTCCTCGGCTCCGGCGTTGCCGCGCTGGGCGACAAGCTGGGCCCGATCCTGTGGCAGTTCGCGCCGACGAAAAAGTTCGACGCCGACGATTTCGAGGCCTTCCTGAAGCTGCTGCCGGAAAAGCAGGATGGCGTGGCGCTGCGCCATGCGCTGGAAGTGCGCAACGACAGTTTCAGCGTGCCGGAATTTGTGGGCCTGGCGCGCAAATACAAGGCGGCAATCGTCTATGCCGACCATGCCAAATATCCTGGTATCGCCGACATCACCGGCGATTTTATCTATGCGCGGCTGCAGACCGGCAGCGACGACAATCCGGATTGCTATACGCCGAATGGCCTGGACGAATGGGCAGCGCGGGTGAAGACCTGGGCGCAAGGCAAGCAGCCGGCCGATCTGCGGCGCGCCGATCCGACTTTCGACGCGCCGGTGAAACCGCGCGATGTGTTCGTCTACTTCATCACCGAGGGCAAGGTGCGCGCGCCGTTCGGCGCCATGGCGCTGATGAAGCGGGTGAGCTGATCGGTTAAAGCGCGTCGCGCTGAAACGGATTCATACGACGCGATTTAAGTCTTTGTCTTGATGCATGCCGTTGTCCCAGAACCGCGGCACACTTCTGGGCGACATGCATTAGGAGCAATTCCAGGAAAAGTGTGGAACGGTTTTCCCGGGAAAGCGGTCAGCGCTTTCCCTTGAAAAGGGTTTCAACCCAGAATTGCTACGATGAACCGAAGCGTGATAGCTTATGCGCATCGTAACCTTATCGATACCTCCATCCTGCATAAATCCGGTGCGGGTCCTTTCTAGAGGCCGGCCGCCGCGCGCAAGGACGAGGGCATGTCGCTCGACTACAGTTCCCTTCTGTTGGCTGTCGGGTTTTCCGCCGCTTGCCTCGGCCTGACGCTGTTCGGCATTTGGCTTACCGCGCGCTCGGAAAAATTCCTGCTGACCTGGGCGGTCAGCGTGCTTCTGATCGTCGCCGACGTCTTCGCCTACCAGGCCTATATCGACGCGCCCGGACGCCTGCTCGGCCTCGCCAGCTTCACGTTCCTGCTGCTCGGCTTCGCGACCATGCTGGGCGCGGCCCATCAGTTCACGACCGGCCGCTCGCCATTGCCGCGCATCGCTGTCGGCGCCGGCGTCTCGCTGGCAGTCGCCTTGCCGCCGATGGCGCTTGGCTATGACGGGCTGGGCTTCATGCTGGAGAATGCCTTCGCCGCGCTGCTTTTGTTTGCGACGGCCTATGAATACTGGAAGGGTCGTACGGAATTCCCGGCCCCGATCCTCGGCATTGCAGGGCTCTACACCGCCACCGCAATTTCCTTCGTGCTGTGCTCCGGTGCACTTGTCTGGGATGGCAGGCTGGTGCTTGGCCATGCGCCGAGCAACTGGGCCGAGGATTTCAGCCTCATCGTCGTCATCGCCTGCATGACCGGCATCGGCGCGCTCTCGCTGGCGCTCAACCAGGGACGCCTGGCGCAGCATCATCGCCGCGAAGCGCTGACCGATCCGCTGACCGGACTGCTCAACCGGCGCGCTTTGTTCGACCTGCACGGCAAAACACCGGTCCGGTCCTTCACCGCCGTGATCGTGTTCGATCTCGACGGCTTCAAGGCCATAAATGACGAGTTCGGCCATGCCACCGGCGACGAGGTGCTGAAACTATTCGCCAAGGATTTGACCGCCAATCTCCAGCCAGGCGATGTCGCCGCGCGCATGGGCGGAGAGGAATTTGCATTGGTGCTCGATCGCACCTTGCCTGAAAAGGTGGAATTCATAGCCGAGCGCATCCGGGCCAGTTTTGCCATGCGCCGGATCGATACCGAGACCCGCCTGCTCTCCTGCACGGTCAGCGCCGGCTACGCCTTCGGCAGCGAGGGCGGCACCAAATTCGACAAGGTGCTCAGCGCCGCCGACAAGGCGCTTTACGGCGCCAAGCGCGGCGGCCGCAACCGTGTGCTCGCCTTCCGGCGCGCCGGGTAGGCTGGGCTGATATTCAGCCGGCCTGAACCTCACCACACGTAAAACAACACTCCAAAGCGCGTCGCATGAGGCCGTTCAGGCGCGACGCGCTTTTAGGCCGCTATGACGATCTCGTTGTAAGTGTCGAGGTCGACGTAGAAAACCTTGGTGATTTCGCCGATCAGCTCATCCTGCTGGTAGCCTTGCGAGCGCAGAATGTTGATGGCGGTGATGATGTCGACACGCTCTGTCAGCCGTCGTTTCTGGTGGTCCTCGACGAACCGTTCCATAGCCCTATTCTCCTGGCAAGATTATCTGAACGCATTGACCGACAATCAGAACTGCGAGGGAAGCTAGGGTGGCTTGCTTGCGTGGAACTTGCAGGCTGAGCCAGCATATTCCCTCGATCTGCTACAGAACCAGACTGATACGGAAGCGGCCGACTCACCGAGGCCTAGGAAAGACTAGCATGCAGTATTCGGCGTGCCAGAGGTGGCGACCTCGGACGAAAGTCCGACGCAACGGGCGCGGACCTTCGCGACTTCATCATCCTTGGGCGTAGCGACGCGAAGCGGAGCGAAGACCCAGGGATCCATGCCGGGACGAAGAAGCGTCATTAACGGTGCAGAATGTGGAATGGCCAATGTGCCGCAGAAGCGATCTTGTTCTGCATCGCGGCACTCTTTGGCTGATGTCGCGGCATGGATTCTGGGGTCTGCGCGCGTCGCTCCGCTCCTTGGCTCCGCCCTAGAATGACGAAGTGATTGTGGGCATTTCAGCCAATCTTCGACGTGTACGATCCGTGCAGCCGTCGACCTGCGTTAAACCGTCAGAAACTTCCTGACGTCCGCCCGGTCGAGATCTTCGGCCGGGCCGGTGTGGACGATCTGGCCGCGGTCCATGATGTTGACCTCGTCAGCGAGCTCGCGGCAGAAATCCAGATATTGCTCGACCAGCAGAACGGCGATACCGGCCTGGTCGCGCAGATAGCGGATGGCGCGGCCGATGTCCTTGATGATCGAGGGCTGGATGCCTTCGGTCGGCTCGTCGAGCACCAGCAGTTTCGGCCGCATGACGAGCGCCCGGCCGATGGCGAGCTGCTGCTGCTGGCCGCCTGAGAGATCGCCGCCGCGGCGCCCCACCATCTGCTTCAGCACCGGAAACAGTTCGAAGACATGCGCCGGCACGTTGCGGTCGGCGCGCTTCAAGGGCGCAAAGCCGGACTCCAGGTTTTCGCGCACCGTCAGCAGCGGAAAGATCTCCCTGCCCTGCGGTACGAATGCGATGCCCGACCGGGCGCGATCATACGCCGCGCTCCGGTCGAGCGCCTTCCCCTCGAAGGCAACGCTTCCGCTCGTCAGCCGGTGGTGGCCGACGATCGATCTCATCAAACTGGTCTTGCCGACGCCGTTGCGGCCGAGCACGCAGGTGATCTTGCCGGCACCCGCCGTCAGCGACACACCGCGCAACGCCTGAGCAGCGCCGTAATGGAGCGTGGCGTTGGAAACTTCGAGCATGTCAGCGCCTTCTCCAGAAGCGGAGGAACGAAAAGTCGAAGCGATGGAATTGCACCCGCCAGACCATGCTCATCTCCCGAGATAAACTTCGACGACCCGCTCGTCGGCCGAGACGAAATCGAGCGAGCCTTCCGACAGCACCGAGCCCTCATGCAGGCAGGTGACCTTGACGCCGAGTTCGCGCACGAAATGCATGTCGTGCTCGACGACGATGACCGAATGCTCGCGCGCTATGTCCTTGAGCAGCCGCGCGGTTTCCTCGGTCTCGGCATCGGTCATCCCTGCGACCGGCTCGTCAACCAAAAGCAGCTTCGGGTCCTGCGCCAGCAGCATGCCGATCTCCAGCCACTGTTTCTGGCCATGGCTGAGATTGGCTGCCAGATCGTGGCGCTTGTCGCCCAGCCGGATGATGCCGAGGATGTCGTCGATCTGTCTGGCTTCGCCGGCCGAGCGGCGATGGAACAGCGCCGGAAAGATCGAGCGCGGGCCCTTCAGCGCCAGCATCAGATTGTCTTCGACGCTGTGGCTTTCGAAGACGGTCGGCTTCTGGAATTTGCGGCCGATGCCCATCATGGCGATCTCCGCCTCGTCGTGCCGGGTCAGATCGACCTGGCCGTCGAAGAACACTTCGCCCTCGTCGGGCCGGGTCTTGCCGGTGACGATGTCCATCATCGTCGTCTTGCCGGCGCCGTTGGGACCGATGATGGCGCGCATCTCGCCCTTGTCGAGCACCAGCGACAGATTGTTGATGGCGCGGAAACCGTCGAAGGAGACCGAGACGCCGTCGAGATAGAGGATGGTGTTGGACTTCGACATCGCTCTATTCTGCCGGCTGCGGTTCAGGCCCGGACGCGGACCAGGCACCGGGCGTTGTTGCTGCGCTGCGCACGATCTTCAATGGCGGCGCGGCATCAGGGTCTGTGCCCGCTTCCTCTGCAATCGCTGCAGCCCGCATCGCCCGAGCGTTACCGCGCCAGGAATCCCACATGCCGACGATGCCCTTGGGCAGGAACAGGGTTACGGCGACGAACAGGCCGCCGAGCGCAAACAGCCAGAACTCCGGCAGCAGGCCGGTGAACCAGGATTTGCCGGCGTTGACCAGCAGCGCGCCGACGATCGGGCCGACAATGGTGCCGCGCCCACCGACGGCTGCCCAGATCACGACTTCGATGGAATTGGACGGCTCGAATTCGCCGGGATTGATGATACCGACCTGCGGCACATAGAGCGCGCCGGCGATGCCGGCCATGACAGCCGAGACGGTGAAGGCAAACAGCTTCACGTTCTCCGCCCGCCAGCCGAGGAAGCGGGTGCGGCTCTCGGCGTCGCGCACCGCCATCAGCAGCTTGCCGTATTTGGAGCCGACGATCGCCCAGGTGATGAAGACGGCGAGCGCGAGTATGATGGCGCTGGCGGCAAACAGGGCCGAGCGGGTGGCGTCGGCCTGCACGTTGAAGCCCAGAATATCCTTGAAATCGGTCAAGCCGTTGTTGCCGCCGAAACCCATGTCGTTGCGGAAGAAGGCGAGCAGCAGCGCGTAGGTCATCGCCTGGGTGATGATGGAGAGATAGACGCCGGTGACGCGGCTGCGGAAGGCGAACCAGCCGAAGACGAAGGCGAGCAGGCCGGGCACCGCCAGCACCATGATGGCGGCGAACCAGAAGTGGTCGAAACCGGTCCAGAACCAGGGCAATTCCTTGTAGTTCAGGAACACCATGAAATCGGGCAGGATCGGATTGCCGTAAACGCCGCGCGAGCCGATCTGGCGCATGAGGTACATGCCCATCGCATAGCCGCCGAGGGCGAAGAAGGCGCCATGGCCGAGCGAGAGGATGCCGCAATAGCCCCAGACGAGATCGAGCGCCAAGGCAAGCAATGCATAGCAGAGGTACTTGCCCGTCAACGCGACGATGTAGGACGGAATATAGAACGCGCTTTGCGGCGACACTGCGAGGTTGAGCAGCGGCACGATAATGGCGGCCGTCAGCAGGATGAAAATAGTGATGGCGATGCGACGGTCGGCACCCGCGGCGAAGAAGCGTCCCGTGATCATGTTTCCACCGCCCTGCCCTTGAGCGCGAACAGGCCGCGCGGGCGCTTCTGGATGAACAGGATGATCAGCACCAGCACGACGATCTTGCCGAGCACCGCGCCAGCATAGGGTTCGAGAACCTTGTTGACGATGCCGAGCGAGAAGGCGCCGACCAGCGTGCCCCAGAGATTGCCGACGCCGCCGAAGACCACGACCATGAAGCTGTCGATGATGTAGCCGCGGCCGAGATTGGGCGAGACATTGTCGATCTGGCTGAGCGCGACGCCGGCAATGCCGGCAATGCCGGAGCCGAGCGCAAAGGTCAGCGCATCGACCCAAGGCGTCCTGATGCCCATCGAGGCGGCCATGCGGCGGTTGGCGGTGACGGCGCGCATCTGAAGGCCCCAGGGCGTGCGCTTCATAACAAAGAGCAGCACGCCGAAGACGGTGAGCGCGAAGACCAGGATCCAGAGGCGGTTCCAGGTGACGGCGAGTTGGCCGACATCGAACGATCCCGACATCCAGGAGGGGTTGCCGACCTCCTGGTTGGTCGGTCCGAAGATCGAGCGCACCGCCTGCTGCAGGACAAGCGAGACGCCCCAGGTTGCGAGCAGCGTTTCCAGCGGCCGGCCGTAGAGGAAACGGATGACGCCGCGCTCGATGATCAGGCCGACGGAAGCGGCAACCAGGAAGGCGAGCGGCAGCGCGATCACCAGCGACCAGTCGAACAGGCCGGGGAATGAGGTTCGGATCACCTGCTGGACGACGAAGGTGGTGTAGGCGCCGAGCATCACCATCTCGCCATGCGCCATGTTGATGACGCCCATGACGCCGAAGGTGATGGCGAGGCCGATGGCGGCCAGCAGCAGCACCGAGCCAAGCGAGATGCCGTACCATATGTTCTGGCCGGCATCCCACAGCGCCAGGCTCGAATTGATGCTGGCGATTGCCGCCGTCGCGGCATCCTTGACCGCGCCTTGCGCATTGGCCTCGACCGCGGTGAGCAGCGAGACCGCGTCGCGGTCGCCGCGCGCGCCGATCAGGGCAATGGCGGCAAGCTTGTCGGCCTCCGGCTTGTCGGAGACCAGCACCGATGCCGCGCGCGCCTGTTCGAACAATGCCTTGACCTTGGCGTCGGTCTCGGCGGCGATGGCTGCATCGAGCGGCTCGATATTGGCGGCATCGGGGGTCTTGAACATGGTGTCGGCGGCGGCGATGCGGACAGAAGGATCTTTCGCGCGCAACGTCAGCGTTCCCAGTGCATCTCGGATGACACGACGCAGCGTGTTGTTGACCTTGATCTTCGTGATGTCGGCCTTGGGGGCGTCGCCGGCTTTCTCGCCACTCAGCGGGTCGAGCAGCGTGACGCTGTCGGCGGCCTCACTGCCGACGAAGACGGCTGAATCGGCTTTACGGATGTAAAGGTTGCCTTCGGCGAGCGCTGCAAGCGGGCGCTCGACCAGCGGATCGCCGGTGGCGGCAAGTTCGCGCACGACGGCCTCAGTGGCGGCAAAGCCCGTGCCCGTGGCGAATTTGGCGACGATGGCGCGCAGATCGGCTTCGGCTGCGTTCGACGGCAATAGGCTTGCCACCAGGAACACCAGCATGAGGCCGAGAGTGCGCAACAGGATCATCCGTTCAGATACTCTTCTGTGGGGAAATTCCGCGTCCGGGCGGGCTGAAGCGCCCGGACGCTTGGCGGTACCGATCGTGGACGCGTCCACGATCGGTCGGTCCCGGGAGGGATCAGTTCGTGCCCTTGCCGCCGCATTTGCCGGTGGCAACGTTGAAGTTGCCGCAGGACAGAGGCGCGCGCCAATCCGAAATCAGGTCCTTGGAATCGGGCAGATAGTCGGACCATTCGTCGCCCATCACGAGGCCGGGCGTCTGCGACACGGTCTCGAACTGGCCGTCGGCCTGGATCTCGCCGATCAGCACCGGCTTGGTGATGTGATGGTTCGGCATCATGGTCGAATAGCCGCCGGTGAGGTTCGGCACGGACACGCCGACCATGGCGTCGATGACCTTGTCGGGATCGGTGGTGCCGGCCTTTTCGACCGCCTTCACCCACATGTTGAAGCCGATATAGTGAGCTTCCATCGGGTCGTTGGTGGTGCGCTTGTCATTCTTGATGAACTTGTGCCAGTCGGCGATGAACTTCTTGTTTTCGGGTGTGTCGACGCTCTCGAAATAGTTCCAGGCAGCGAGATGGCCGACCAGCGGCGCGGTATCGAGACCGGCCAGTTCTTCCTCACCGACCGAAAAGGCCATGACCGGGATGTCCTCGGCCTTGATGCCCTGGTTGCCGAGTTCCTTGTAGAACGGAACGTTGGCGTCGCCATTGACGGTCGAGACGACGGCGGTCTTCTTGCCGGCCGAGCCGAATTTCTTGATTGCGGAGACTTCGGTCTGCCAGTCGGAGAAGCCGAACGGCGTGTAGTTGACCATGATGTCTTCGGCGGCGACGCCCTTGGCCTTCAGATAGGCCTCGAGGATTTTGTTGGTGGTTCGGGGATAGACGTAGTCGGTGCCTTCCAGCACCCAGCGCTTCACCGAGCCACCGTCCTCGCTCATGAGATAATCGACGGCAGGAATCGCCTGCTGGTTCGGGGCGGCGCCGGTGTAGAACACGTTGCGCTCGCTTTCCTCGCCCTCATACTGGACGGGGTAGAACAGGATGTTGTCGAGTTCCGAGAACACCGGCAACACCGATTTGCGCGACACCGAGGTCCAGCAGCCGAACACGGCGGCGACCTTGTCCTTCGAGATCAGCTCGCGCGCCTTTTCGGCAAAGAGCGGCCAGTTGGAGGCCGGATCGACAACGACCGCCTCGAGCTTCTTGCCGAGCAGACCGCCCTTGGCATTCTGCTCTTCGATGAGCATCAGCATGGCGTCTTTCAGCGTCGTCTCCGAAATCGCCATGGTCCCCGACAGCGAATGCAGAATGCCGACCTTGATCGTGTCTTCGGCGGCCTGGGCCGGAGACGACATCGACAGGCCGGCGGCGACCACGCCGGCCGAAAACATTTTTGTTATTGTGGAGAAATTACCCCTCATACCGAAGACTCCCAAGCTGTTTGATTGCACCGCGATAATGCAATGCAACTGCCGTGCCAAACGCAAAGGCGCCGCTCACGAAGATGGAATAGCCGAGCGTTATCAGCCGGTTGGTATATTAGCCTCGAGAAAACAGTGGTAGCCGGCGAAAATTGATTGAGGCAAATTTGCGCAGCGCACATGGCTTTTGCCTAATTTTTGCCCAATTGAGACAAATGCCTAGTTTTTGATCTCCGGCCGTGTGTTCCGGGCTAACAATGTTGCGGTACCGCGCAAAAATAGGGCAAGCTCGCCCTTCAAAAGAGTGACGTCATGACATCTCGCACCTCATGCATTTCCGGCATCCTGCTGCTGATGGCAACGAGCGGCGCCGCGCGCGCCGATTTCAGCGAGGGCAAGCTTCCGGACGGCACCTATCATTGCGAGGTCTATTTGCTCGGCGCCTTCCTCAACCTCGGCGACATCACTATCAAGGGCAATGTCTATAGTGGTCCGGTGACATTCGGCACCGCGACGCAAGGCTACAACTATCAGATGAATGCCAATGGCGAGATCACCTGGCTCGGGCCGCTGGGCGGCTATACCACCGGTGGCAACTCCGTCTCCATGACACAGGCAACACTGGACGGCGAGACCGCCCCGTCATTCGACATCATTCTGAAGCAGCCCGACGGCGCCTTCACCGCCTCGACCTGCACCAAGGGCTGAGCGATGCGTAGTGCCGCGCCCAGTTGCGGCAAAACCTTCCTCCTATGTCATGTGAATGTTGCCTAAGCAGACTAGGGCAACGGTGCGCCGTAACATCCACCCTGAGAGGCAGACACCATGGCCAATACACCGTCTTCATCCTCCCCCGTCATCCGCGAAATCATTGCCGAGCGCGTCTCGCGCCGGTCTCTTTTGAAAGGCAGCCTCGCCTCCGGCGCGCTGATTGCCGGCGGCAGCTTTGTCGGCTCCTTGTTTGCCGGCGAAACGCATGCCGCCGCAGCGCAGTCGACGCTCGGCTTTCCCGAGCTGAAGCGGGTCTACGACAAGACCCATGCCGCCGCCGAAGGCTATGAGACGACCATCGTCGCGCGCTGGGGCGATCCGCTTGCAGCTGGCCTCGCCGAATTCGACGGCAACAAGGTCGCGGCGGAGGAACAGGAAAAGCGCTTCGGCTACAATTGCGACTACATCGCCTTCATGCCGCTGCCGAAGGGCACGGTGAATTCTGATCATGGCCTGCTCTGCGTCAACAACGAATACATCTCGCCCAATGTGATGTTTCCGGGGATGACCGAGGGCGATGCCGGCAAGACGATGACCAAGGAACAGGTCGATCTCGGCATGGCCGCGATGGGCCATTCGATCGTCGAGGTGCAATTGAAGGACGGCAAGTGGGAAACCGTAGCCGACAGTCCGCTGAACCGCCGCATCACCGCCAACACCGAAATGACCGTTTCCGGACCGGTTGCCGGCCATGCGCTGATGAAGACCTCGGCCGACGCGACTGGCACCAAAGTGCTCGGCACCAGCTACAACTGCAGCGGCGGTTTCACCCCCTGGGGTACGGTGCTGACCTGCGAGGAAGGCGTGTCCGACATTTTCGGCGGCGACCCGAAAAGGGCGCCGACCGCCGACCTGCTTGACCGTTACGGCTTCGACGGCTCCGACATCTATGGCCGCGGCCGCTTCCATGACCGCTTCAACCTCGACAAGGAACCGAACGAGGCCAACCGCTTCGACTGGGTGGTCGAGATCGACCCTTACGATCCTCAGTCCAGGCCGGTGAAGCGCACGGCACTTGGCCGCATGTCGCATGAGGCCTCGACCGTGGTCCTCAACAAGCACGGCCGCGTTGTCGTCTATATGGGTGACGACGACTATTTCGAATATATGTACCGCTTCGTCTCGGCCAAGGCCTATGACAAGGCCAACCCGGCCTCCGGCGCCGATCTGCTCGACGATGGCGTGCTGTCGGTCGCCCGCTTCGATGCCGATGGCTCGATGACGTGGCTGCCGTTGGTGCACGGCCAGGGCAAGCTTACCGTCGAGAACGGTTTTGCCGACCAGGCCGAGGTGCTGTTGAAGACGCGGTTTGCGGCAGATGCGCTCGGCGCCACGCCGATGGACCGGCCCGAGGACATCGAGACCAATCCGGTGACCGGCCGCGTCTATGCGGTGATGACCAAGAACAAGAAGCGCGACCAGTCAAAGGTCAATCCGGCCAACACGCGGCCGGAAAACCTGTGGGGCCATATTGTCGAACTGATCCCGCCCGGCGGCCGCGGCGCGGATGCCGACCACACGGCGGAAAAGTATGCCTGGGACCTGTTCGTGCTCTGCGGCAACCCGAAAGATGCCAAGGTCGGCGCCACTTTTCATCCGGATACGTCGGACAATGGCTGGTTCGTCTGCCCCGACAACATCACCTTCGACCCGGCGGGGCGGCTGTGGGTGGCGACGGACGGCGCCAATGATTTCGACCTGCCGGACGGCGTCTATGGCGTCGACACCGAAGGTGCGGCGCGCGGCCTGCCGAAGCTGCTGTTCACCTGCCCGCATGGCGCCGAAGCGACCGGCCCATGCTTCACGCCGGACGGCACGACTTTGTTCCTGTCGGTGCAGCACCCTGCGGAAGATGCAGAGACGCTCGACAAGGCGCAGACGCTGTGGCCCGACTTCAGGGATGGCCAGCTGCCGCGACCGTCCGTCGTCGCCATCCGCCGCAAGGACGGACAGCCGGTCGGCGCATAGTGAGTCCTAGGAAAAAAGGGCGGAACGCGCCATGCGCGTTCCGCGTAGCGATCCGGGAGGACGGCTCAGATCGTCTTGGCCGACATTTGCGAAGCGATGTATTCGGCCTGGCGGATAGCCAGCGACACGATCGTCAGCGTCGGATTTTCAGCCGCACCGGTGGTGAACTGGCTGCCGTCCGACACGAACAGGTTTTTGATGTCGTGCGCTTGGCCGTGCTTGTTGACGACGCCGTCTTCCGCCTTATCGCTCATCCGGTTGGTGCCGAGATTGTGGGTTGAGGGATAGGGCGGCGTCGGGAAGGAGCGCGTCGCGCCGACCGCATCGTAAAGCGCTGTGGCCTGCTTGTAGGCATGGTTGCGCATCGCCGTGTCGTTGGGATGATCATCGAAATGCACGTCGGCGATCGGCATACCGTGCGCGTCCTTCTCGTCCTTGTGCAGCGTGATGCGGTTTTCCGCGCGCGGCATGTCCTCGCCGACGATCCACAGGCCAGCCATGTGATCATAGTGGTCGAGCGCGATGGTGAAGGAACGGCCCCAGCCGCCGGGATTGAGGAAGGCGGCCATGAAGGGCAAGCCGAGCGACAGCGTCTCGAATTCATAGCCGCCGACAAAGCCGCGTGAGGGATCGTGCCGCGCCTCGTCGCGGATAATGCCGGCCATGGTGGTGCCGCGATACATATGCACCGGTTGGTCGAAGATGGCGTAGACCGAACCGGTGGTGTGGCGCATGTAGTTCTTGCCGACCTGCCCCGACGAATTGGCAAGCCCTTGCGGAAACTTCGCTGACTCGGAGTTCAGCAGCAGGCGCGGGCTTTCGATCGAGTTGCCGGCGACGGCGACGATGCGGGCCTTCTGCTCCTGCAGATTGCCGTCCTTGTCGGCATAGACGACGCCGGTCACTTTTCCGCTAGCGTCATGGTTGATCTTGATCGCCATGGCGTTTGGCCGGACCTCGAGATGGCCGGTCGCCTCACCTTTGGGAATCTCGGTGTAGAGCGTCGACCATTTGGCGCCCCATTTGCAACCCTGGAAGCAGAAGCCGGTCTGTTGGCAGGAGTTGCGGTCGTCGCGCTCGACCGAATTGATTGCCATGTTGCCGGTATGACATTCCTTATAGCCGAGCTTGTCGGCGCCGGCCTTGAGCACCTTGAAGTTGTTGTTGCCGGGCAGCCGCGGCCAGCCATTGGTGCCGGTGACGCCCATCTTGGCTTCCGCCTTGGCGTAGTACGGCTCCATCTCGGCCAATGTGACCGGCCAGTCCAGCAGGTTGGCGCCTTCCAGCTTGCCGTAGGTCGAGAGCGTCCTGAACTCATGCTCCTGGAAGCGCAGCGAGGCGCCGGCCCAGTGCGTGGTCGAGCCGCCGACCGATTTGACGATCCAGGCCGGCAAATTGGGGAAATCCTTCGACACCCGCCAGTCGCCTGAGGTTGTGCGCTTGTCCGTCCAGGCGAGTTGGCTGAAGGAACCCCACTCGTCGTTGATGAAATCCTCGTATTCGTGGCGCGCGCCGGCCTCGAGGATGACGACATCGACGCCTTTCTGGGCGAGTTCGTTGCCGAGCGTGCCGCCGCCGGCGCCGGAGCCGATGATCACGACCACGCCATCGTTGTTGAGATCAAATGAAGCTGCCATGGTTTCCTCCCATGAATTCCTGTTTGCGGGGTTTCAGAACGACGGAGGGCTCAGAGCCACTCTATGTCGTCGAAACCGCGCGCGATGTAGCCGCCCTTGGAGTAGGATTCGCCTTCGTAGCCGAAGATCGGCCACACCTCCTGCTGGTTGTAGAGGCTGACGACGAGGCCGCCGCGGACGGACTGGAAGAACGGCGTCGCCTCGATCTGCTGCAGCACGGCAACGCGCTGCTCCTCCCAGCCGAGGCCGCGAAAGCCGCCCTCGCCCGACTTCTTGTCGAGGTCGGCGATGCCGTCTTCGATCATCGTCTTGTAGGCAGCGTCCTTGCCGGCCTGCTCGTCATGGCCTTTTACGGCGGTGGCGTAGTATTTGTCGGGCACCTGATCGTGCGGATAGATGTCGCGCGCCATCTGGATCAGCGTCGCCATGGTTTCCGGCTTGAGCGCCGATGTCTCGAGCCCCCAGGCATTTTCAGGGCTGATGACGGCGCTGCCGGAAATGACGAGCAACGCGCCGATGCCGCCGCGTTTGAGAAGTTCACGACGTGAGAGCCTCGCGTCATAGATCGTGACCATTTTGTTCCTCCCTGCTTGCTGTTTGCGCCCTTGAACAGCGCCGTTGCTGGCGTTGCGCGGCTGAATGCGGCCGATAATCCCCTACTGGAAGCGGCCTCCACGCTGCAGAACCTCGATCTTGTAGCCGTCGGGGTCCTCGATGAAGAAAAAGCGGGCGATCAGCGATCCGTCGCGGTTGAATTCGACGATCTTCTTGGGGTTGAGGCCGAGCGCGCCGATCCGGTCGTGTTCACTGTCGAGATCGGACACCGAGACCGCCAGATGGCCGTAACCGTCGCCTAGCTCATAAGGCTCGGTGCGGCCCTTGTTCACGGTGAGTTCGAGCTCGAACCCCGTTTCGGCGTTGGCAAGGTAAATCAGCGTGAATGTCTCGAAATCCAGCCTGTCGGCGACATCGAGCCCGAAAGCGTTTCTGTAGAAATCGACGGATCTGGCCTCTTGGAGAACCCGGATCATGGAATGGATTGCCTTCGCCAAATCAGTCTCCGCCGCTGCATGCTGGAGGCGATTATGGGCGGCACGCGCGAAAGGTGGTGGCAGCCGGTTACCACGGCTAAATTTGCAATCGCTGCTATGCCTGCGCCTAAAGACGAAAGTCCGATTGCCGATTCGGCCCACAAGGCCGAACATGCAGGGACAACCATAACTTGAAGGCGCGACACGCTGCGCCCAAAACCAACAATATCGGGAGGTAAGGATGTGCAGGGTTTTTGCCGGGCAGGATCCGGAAGGCTATCGACAGATCAACCGGTCGATCCGCATCGACGGTCACTCTACGAGTATCCAGCTTGAAGGAACGTTCTGGGCGCTGCTTGACGAAATTGCCGACAGCCAAGGCCTGACGACGCCGAAGTTCATCTCAAAACTCTATGACGAGGCGATCGAGATCAACGGCGCCATTCCCAACTTCGCGTCGATGCTGCGCACCACCTGCGCGCTCTATTTGCGCGGTCACCGGCCAGACATGGATGAGCTGACGCCGAAGCGCGAAGCGGCCTGAGGAAGCTAGCCTTCCGCCGCAACGTCGAGCCCGAGCCGCGCCATATCGGTGAACAGCGCCTGACGTTCGGAATAGGCAGTCTGTTCGCCGGTCACGATGTTGTCGACGACGGTCAGCAGCGACAGCGCGCGGGCGCCGAAATGCGCCGCGATTCGGTAGAGTGCGCTGGTTTCCATATCGACAGCGAGAGCGCCAAGCGCCTGCGCTTCGGCAAAGCGGTCGCGCCCTTCAGGGTGGTAGAAGACATCGCTGCAGATGGTCAGCCCGGCCTGGTGGTCGATGCCGAGCTGGGCGGCGCAGGCCAAAGCGTGGGTGAACAGGCCGGGATCGGGCCCGGCGGCAGCATCGTAGAGGCCGAAGACCTGGCCGCTTTGGTCGCTTTCGGCGCGCACCGACTGCGAGATCACCAAGGAGCGCAGCGGCACGCGGGGTGTCAGGCCGCCGCAGGTGCCTGTGCGGATCAGCGTTTTGACGCCGTGAACATCCAGGAGTTCATGCACATAGACCAGGAAAGACGGGACACCGATGCCGGTGGCCTGGATGCTGATGGGACGGCCGCGATAGAGGCCGGTGAAGCCGAGTGCGCCCCGGCGGCGGTTGACGCAGCGCGACGCCTCAAGAAATGTCTTTGCCATCCACTCGGCGCGTTGCGGATCGCCCGGCAACAGCACCGTTGCGGCATAGTCGCCCCTGGCAGCCTCGTTGTGCGGCGTCACGACATGCTCCCCAAACCCGCCGCCCGTTTCGCCTGCAATCATGGCAGTGTCACGTCATTGCGCAAGCTTTGAATTAGGGCGCCCTAGGACTCCAATACATCCTTGACCACGGTGGCCAGTTGCTTGAGGGAGAACGGCTTCGGCAGGAAGCCGAATTGCGCGTCAGGCGGCAGGTTTCTGGCGAAAGCGTCTTCGGCATAGCCGGACACGAAGACGAACTTGATGTCGGGCTGGCGCTTGCGCAGTTCGCCGAGCAGCGTCGGTCCGTCCATTTCCGGCATCACCACGTCTGACACGACGATATCGACCTTGCCGCCGAGCGCTTCGAAGACTTCCAGCGCCTCGACGCCCGAGGAGGCCTCATGGACGGTATAGCCGCGCGAGGTCAGCGCCCGCGAGCCGCCCATGCGCACGGCGTCTTCATCCTCGACGAGGAGCACAGTGGCCGAGCCCGACAGGTCCTTGGCGCTGTCGGCGGCTTTCACCGGCGCAGCCGGCGCCTCGCTGACGTCGCCGGGCTTTTTCGCCTCCACGAAATGGCGCGGCAGGAAGATGCGGAAGGTCGAACCCTTGCCGACTTCGGAATCGCAGAAGATGAAACCGCCGGTCTGCTTGATGATGCCATAGACCATCGACAGGCCAAGGCCGGTTCCTTTGCCGACTTCCTTGGTGGTGAAGAACGGCTCAAAAATCTTCTTCAGCACGTCCGGGGCAATGCCCGAGCCGCTATCCTCGACCTCGACCACGACATAGTCGGCAGGCGTGAGCTCGCGGTAGGAGAAGCTCTTGCATTGTTCGGCGGTGACGTTGCGGGTGCGCACGGTGAGGTCGCCGCCGGCCGGCATGGCGTCGCGCGCGTTGACGGCCAGGTTGACCACCACCTGCTCGAACTGGCCGATATCGACCTTGACCGGCCACAAATCGCGGCCGTGGTCGACCTTCAGCTTGATCTCGTTGCCAACCAGGCGGGCAAGCAGCATCCGGAGATCGGCAAGCACGTCGGTCAGGTTCAGCACTTCCGGCCGCAATGTCTGCTTGCGCGAGAAGGCGAGCAACTGCCGCACCAGCGAGGCCGCCCGGTTGGCATTCTGCTTGATGTTCATGATGTCGGGGAAGGACGGGTCCGACGGCCGGTGATTGGTCAGCAAAAGATCCGACGCCATGATGATGGCAGTCAGCACATTGTTGAAGTCGTGGGCGATGCCGCCGGCGAGCTGTCCGACCGCCTGCATCTTCTGGCTCTGCGCCATCTGGCCCTCGAGCGCCTTCTGCTCGGTGGTCTCGACGGCATAGACGATGGCCGATTCCTCGGCGCCCTCGCCGGTGCCGTCGGCGACGGCGTTAACGTAGAAGCGGATGTGACGCTCCTCATTGCCGGGCAGCAGCGTGTCGATCGGCTCGATGTCGGCCTGCCTCAGCCGCGCCTTTTCGAACGCGGCGGCAAAGGCCGGCCGGTCGCGCTCGTGGATCACGGTGTCCAGCCGCACGCGGCGGTCGACCGCGTCGCCGTCGACGACGGAGGAAAACAGCGACAGGAACGGCGCGTTGGTGCGCAGGATGCGGCCGCCATTGTCGACGGCAGCAATGGCCATCGGCGTCGAATTGAAGAAACGGGTGAAGCGCACTTCCGAAGCACGAAGGTCGGCCGATGCGTCCTCGCCCTGGGTGCGGTTGAGCACAATGGTGCGGGTCGGACCGTTGGTCCCCTCTCGGCTGGCCGAGACCCGATGCATGAAGCGCACCGGCACCGCCTCGCCGGTTGTCGTCGTCAGATCGAGATCGATGACGGCGTTGCGGGTGGTGCCGGGATCGGCCTTGACCGAGCGCACCAGCGCCATGCCGTCGCCGGCGACGATTTCCGGGAGTGTCACGGCGCCAGGGGTGAAGCTCGCCAGATCGATGCCCAGCCATTCGGCGAGCGTGGCGTTGATGTAGGTGACGCGGCCTTCCTGGTCGGCCGAGAAGAAACCGGCCGGCGCATGGTCGAGATGGTCGATGGCCTTCTGCAAGTCGAGGAAGAAACGCTCCTGCTCGGCCCGTTCCTGCGAGATATCGGCAAGCTGCCAGGCAAGCATCGGCAGGCGCTGACCGGGAACGCTGAAGGTCCGGGCCCGCGCCCGGTACCAGCGCGCGCCGGGTTCGGCGCCCGGCCGGATCGACTGTGCTAGCCGGAACTCACCGTCGCCGGCCTGGCCATCGCGCAAGCCCGAGGCCAGCCGGTATATGGTCACCGAAGCTTCGGGGACATCGGAAAGCAGGCCTTCGACCGTCTTCAGATCGGCGGCCGACGCGGCACCGGTCATCTCGGCGTAGGCCCGGTTGGCGTAGACGACGCGGCCCTTGGTGTCGGTGACGATCAGGCCCTGCGACATCGAATCGACGAAGGCCTTCGACAGTTCGTCCCCGGTCGAACGCGGCGCGATCTGCACGAAGCCGATGGCCGTGGCGAACAGGAAGCCGACGCCGATCATGGCAAGCACGCCCAGCATGCCGAGCAGGAACGGATCGCCAAGACGCTCGCGGAAAATGCCGAAAACGATCGCGGCCCCAGTCAGGACGATGATGAACACGATGAGCCGGGTAACCGCGCCTGGCCGCGTGTTCTGATCGACGATCGGTACCGGATAGAAATCGCCGCGCGTTTCCCTGGCCATATGCCCCCTGCTCGTGAGTTGTCCGACACCGCCCCCGGCCGGTTGAATCACATTCTCCTAATCCGGAAAAGGCCTTGGCGGCAAATGTCGGATAAAAATGACGCGTCGGTGTTTTCAAGCTGTTCACGAAGCGTGAAGGCAACTTGCGGTGGCTGGCCGCAACGGTCTAGTGTCCCTCCACTTCAAAAGCCGATTGGGGGCACCGATGCAGTGGCTGGATAATGTGGCGGGTCCCGGATATGCCGCAGCGCTGCTGTGGACGTTTGCTGCCCTTGTCCTGCTGGTCATCGTGCTCATCATCATCAGGCTGATCCGCAACCTGACCTTCGGCACCTTCGTTGCCGGCGGCAGGAACCGCAAGACACGGCTGGCGGTCATGGACGCCACGGCAGTCGACAGCCACCGCCGGCTGGTGCTCATCCGTCGCGACGACATCGAACACCTGCTTTTGATCGGCGGCCCAACCGACGTTGTCGTCGAGCGCGATATCAGGCTTGCAGCGCCACGCCGTCCGGCATTGACCGGCGATGGCGGTGTTGGCCAGCAGCAACAGGCGCCGCGTCCGCGCGCAGCACAACCCGCTCCGGCCACGCCCGCAAGGCAGGCGCCGCCGCCGCAACCGGTAAGGGCTGCTCCGGCCGCCGTTCCGCCGCGCCAGGCCGCGCCGGCGCCGAAACCGGCTCAAATCTACCAGGCGAGCAATGTGACACCGCTGCCGGCCTATGGCTCCGCCGCCAATACTGCCCGGCAGGCCCCGCCACCGAAGCATGAGTCCATCGACGATACCCTGATGCGGGAGCTCGAGGTCTCGCTCGACGATTCGCACCCCAAACCGGCAAGCAAGCCGGCTGCGAAGGCACCGCAGTCTCTCGACGACGAGATGACCAAGCTGCTCGGCGAACTCGCCAGCCAGAAACGATAAAGCCCGGCGAACCGTCACATCTTGCCGATTCCCGATCGAACGCCGCTTAAGCGTGTCGTCCGTTTCAGCGCGACGCGCTTTAACTTGGGGGCGGACTAAACCCTTCGGCCAAAAACAGAAATGGCCGGGAAACCCGGCCATTTCTGATGAAACAGTCCTGCCTGACGGCAGCGGCTCAATCGTCGCGATAGACCTTCTCGCGGCGTTCGTGGCGCTCCTGCGCTTCGATCGACAAGGTCGCGATCGGACGCGCATCCAGCCGCTTCAGCGCGATCGGCTCGCCGGTTTCCTCGCAATAGCCGTATGTGCCTTCATCGATGCGCTGCAGCGCCGAATCGATCTTTGAAATGAGCTTGCGCTGGCGGTCGCGGGCCCGAAGCTCGATGGCGCGGTCGGTTTCCGAGGAAGCGCGATCGGCGAGATCGGGATGGTTGGCGTTTTCCTGCTGCAGGATTTCGAGGGTTTCGCGCGCTTCGCGCAGTATGTCGGTCTTCCAGGTGACGAGCTTCAGGCGAAAGTAGGATTTCTGCCGTTCGTTCATGAACGGCTCGTCTTCAGAGGGTACGTAATTGGCTGTAACGATATCGTTCATTCGACTCACCCAACAACCCCAAATTTGGCGCCTATATATTCGCGCAGAGAAGGCTGCACAAGCGTAATCCGCGCGCGTTTCACGCAATTGTTAATGCCGCGCGGGCGATCCTCAGCAAAGCCTTCCATAGCAAGGGCGCGGGCGAATTCGCACATGATTCGCTGCGCTTGGGCGTCGCCGCCCATTGTGCCTCAGGCCTTTCTCGTGGCTAATCCAGTTGTGTCATTGGTGGGCAGCACACCATTGGGGGTCCGGTGAGCAGACTGTATCTGTTGAGGCATGCGAAGGCTGGCTGGGCCCTTCCCGGCGTGCGCGACTTCGATCGCCCGCTCGACGCATCCGGCATTGCCGATGCCGAAATGATGGGGACTGCGATGCGTGCCCGCAACTACATCCCCGATATCACGCTCTGCTCCAACGCCAAGCGGGCGCGCCAGACGCTGGAAGGCATCGCCGGCCACACCGATACCGGCCGGGTGCTGTTCTTCGACACGCTCTACAGCGAGGATGCCGCCGGCTACCTCGCCATCATCCGCAGCAATGGCGGCCCCGGCTCGCTGCTGGTCATCGGCCACAATCCGATGACGGAAGACCTTGCCATGGCGGTCTCGGGCGACGGCGAAGAGGCTGCTCGGGCCATCATGAACCATGGTTTCCCGACCTCCGGCCTTGCGGTCGTGCGCTTCGACGGCACCCTCACCGAGGCTGCGCAAGGCGCGGGCTACCTCGAAGCCTTCCTGACGCCCGTCGATCTCTGAGCCGAGCCGGCCGAGGCCGGGCGCCATTTCAAACTTGAACCGCAAAGCCTATATCGGGCGCAAGAGCACGCCTGAGAGAACAGATTTTGGCATCATCGCTGACCACTTTCACCGACGAAGCGAGAATTGCCCTGGATACGCTGTCGGGGCGTGCGAGCGGGCTTTTTTCGCCGCCGCTTCGGCTGGGCGTCACCGGACTGTCCCGGGCCGGCAAGACGGTGTTCATCTCGGCTCTCGTCCACAATCTCATCCATGGCGGGCGCCTGCCGCTGTTCGAGGCGCAGAAGTCGGGACGGATCGCTCGCGCCTTCCTCGAGGAACAGCCGGACGATGCCGTGCCGCGTTTTCAGTACGAGGACCATATCTCCGCCCTGGTCAACGACCGTGTCTGGCCGGACTCGACGCGCGCCATTTCGGAACTCAGGCTCACCATCGAATATGAGTCTGCCTCCGGTTGGAACCGGATGTTTTCCAGCGGCCGATTGTCGGTCGACATCGTCGACTACCCCGGCGAATGGCTGCTCGACCTGCCGCTGCTCGGCAAATCCTTCGCAGATTTTTCGCGCGAGGCGTTCGAGATGGCGATGCTGCCGGTGCGGGCCGACCTGTCGCAGGACTGGCGGGCGCTGTCGGCGAGGATCGAACCCAATGCCGACGCCGACGAGATGACGGCGCGGCGCCTCGCCGAGAGTTTTGCCGCCTACCTCAAGGCCTGCAAGCTCGACGAGCGGGCGCTTTCGACCTTGCCGCCCGGCCGTTTCCTGATGCCTGGCGACCTCGAGGGATCGCCAGCGCTGACCTTCGCGCCCTTGCTGCTCAAGGGTGAGAAACGGCCGCGGTCCGGCTCGCTGCAAGCGATGATGGAGCGCCGCTACGAGGCCTACAAGACGCATGTGGTGAAACCGTTCTTCCGCGAACACATCACCCGCCTCGACCGCCAGATCGTGGTGATCGACGCCATGCAGGCGCTGAACGCCGGCCCCGGCGCGATGGCCGACCTGGAACGCGCGGTGACCGAAATCCTCTCCTGTTTCCGTCCTGGCCGAGGCAATTTCCTCACCGACCTGTTTTCACGCCGCATCGACCGCATCCTGGTTGCCGCGACCAAGGCCGACCATTTGCATCACGAAAGCCATGACCGGCTGCAGGCAATCGTGCGGCGGCTTGCCGACCGCGCCGTGGCGCGGGCAAATTTCACCGGCGCCGATGTCGACGTGGTCGCCATGGCGGCGGTGCGCGCGACGCGCGAAGGCACGGTCAAGCAAGGCCGCGAAACCCTGCCGGTGATCATCGGCACGCCGCTGAAGGGCGAGAAGATCAACGGCGAAACCTTTGATGGTAAAGCCGAAACCGCCATATTTCCCGGGGACTTGCCGGAGAAAATTGACGCGGTTTTCGACGTTTCCGAAGCCGACCACCGGCAGAGCAGCGACGATCCGGCGATCCGTTTCGTGCGCTTTCGCCCGCCAAAGCTCGAACGCACCGCTGAAGGCGTCACGCTGTCGCTGCCGCATATCAGGCTCGACCGCGCCTTGCAGTTCCTGATCGGAGACCATCTGGCATGACCGCGCCCCGCAGACCGGCAGCTTTCCGCATCGAGCCGGAGGCCGAACCGAAGCAGGAAACGCGCCGCCCCCATGCCGAGCCGCCGGCACGCAAGTCGCGCGCCGTCGTCGTGCCGGCCGAGATCGATGTCTTCGACGAACCCGACATTGTCG
This sequence comes from Mesorhizobium sp. M0001, assembly GCF_040324255.1. Lineage (NCBI taxonomy): Bacteria > Pseudomonadati > Pseudomonadota > Alphaproteobacteria > Hyphomicrobiales > Phyllobacteriaceae > Mesorhizobium > Mesorhizobium sp. M0001. The sequence continues at coordinate 178,567 of NZ_JAMYVS010000004.1, read as the reverse complement.
CCGCCGAACCGCCGCTGGCGACCGCGCCGCGCAGGCGCTCGCTGTTTGCCAGCCTGTTTTTCGGCGCGGTCGGCGTGCTGGTTTCGCTCGCCGTCGGCCTGTGGACCGACCAACTCATCCGCGACCTGTTCGAGCGCGCAGAGTGGCTGGGGTGGCTGGCAGCGGGAATGGCCGCAATTGCCGTGTTGGCGCTCGCGGTCGTGCTGGTGCGGGAATTCCTGGCTATTGCCCGGCTGGCCGAGGTCGAAAAACTGCAAAAGCGGGCGCTCGATGCCGTGGCGCGCGACGATCCGAAGGCTGCAAGGGCCGTCGTCGAAGAGCTTTCGGCCTTTGTCGCTGCGAAACCCGAAACCGCGGCCGGCAGGCGCTCCCTGGCCGAATTGCGCGGCGAGATCATCGACGGCGGCAATCTGGTGCGACTGGCCGAGGCCGAGATTCTCGGGCCGCTCGATGCGAGAGCCAAGGTGATGATCCTCGAAGCAGCCAAACGCGTGTCGCTGGTCACCGCCGTCAGCCCCCGCGCACTCGTAGACGTTGCCTATGTCGTGTTCGAGGCCGGGCGCCTGATCCGCCGCTTGTCCGAACTCTACGGCGGCAGGCCGGGCACGCTGGGCTTTTTCCGGCTGGCGCGCAGCGTTCTTGCCCATCTGGCGGTGACCGGCTCGATCGCCGTCGGCGACAGCTTTGTCCAGCAGATCGTCGGGCATGGCCTTGCCGCACGGCTTTCGGCGAAACTCGGCGAAGGCGTGGTCAACGGCATGATGACGGCGCGTATCGGCATTGCTGCCATGGAGACGGCGCGGCCCCTGCCCTTCATTGCCGGCAGGCGGCCGGGTATGGGCGATTTCCTGTCGGCGCTGACCTCGTTTGCGGCCAAAAAAGAGAATGAAGCACCCGCCTCAAGCAAGTGAACGCCCTCTCGCGGTCACCAAGCATTAACCAATCTTGTTCATGGTCGTCCAACAACAGCCTCCTTGTTGCCGGGTGTCGTCTATGAAAAGCGTAATCTTGTCCTGCGTCCTGCCCCTGGTCGCGCTTGCAGCACCTCTGGGCCCGACCGGGAAAGCCTTTGCAGCCGAGCCCGACAAGCAGTTCTTCCGGACCGTTGAAGGCAAATGGGTCGGCCCGGGCGAAATCATCGCCGGCAAATACAAGGGCACGAAGTTCACCTGCAGCTTCGACGGCTCGACGCCGGACAACAAGACCGGCATGACGCTCGATGGCGACTGCCGCGTCGGTGTCTTCACCCAGAAAATGTCGGCGACCGTCGAGCGCAAGGGCCGCGACTACAAGGGCAATTTCATGGGCGGCGCCGCGGGGTCGGGCCTGGACATCATCGGCGGCAATGTGGTCGATGCCCGCAAAGTCGTCTTCACCATCAACCGCAACCAATTGCGCGGCGTCATGCAGGCCCGCATTCCCGACGACAATTCGATGACGGTGACCATCGCGGTGCGCGTCGACCAGCAGCTGGTGCCGGTCATCGGTATGAGCCTCAAGCGCGTCGATGCCGTCGAAGTTGGCTCCATCGCCAAAAACTGACTCTCAAGCGGTTCCCCCAAAAAGCGCGGAACGGGGTTGCACTGCGCGATAGCTGAGCTGTTCCGCTCAGCTCGATGTCGGGAAATGACAGGCCACCTTGCGGCCGGGTTGGCGCTCCTCAAGCACGGGCCGCTCGGTGCGGCACCTTTCTGCCGCGATCGGACATGTGGCGCGCAACCGACGATGTCAGCGTCTCCGACGGCCCAAGCCACAGCAAGGCCAACGTGTCAGGGTCCTGTGCGTGCCGGCCGTCCTTCGTGTCAGCGCGATCCGCTTTAAGAACGCCAGCAAAAAAGGCGGCGGCTACTCGAGCCACCGCCTTTCTCAATTTCCGAACGAAGAATCAGCCCTTGATGGCGGCCGTCAGCTCGTCATAGGCCTTGCAGGCGTCGGCCGGCGTGGTGGCGCCCTGATATTTGGTCGTCACAGCCTGCACCTTGGCGGTCAGGTCGGCGGCCTTGGACGGATCCTTGGTGATCGCCTCCTGCAGCGCGGCGGTCATCTCCTGCGCCTTCTTGGCGGCAATCTCCTGCGTGCATTCAGGCGCCTTCGAACAGGCCGATGCGGCAAGCATGGCGACACCCACGCCGACGAGCAAAAACTTCTTCATGTCAGTCATTCTCCTCACGAAGGCAGAACTTGATCGCCGCTGCCTTCCAACGGCCGAAGCCTGGCGTCCCATAGCCGCCGATTGCGGCAAAACGCAACGTGTGCGGCGCATAAACCTGTGCAGCGCTGCTGCAACGGCGCGGACGGCCTGATTGAGGCCGCCCGTGTCAGACGAAGCAAGGTTTCAGCCACGAGGCTGCAGCAGCGCCAGTGCGGCCGTCGCCGCGGCAAGGACGGCGGTAAGGGTCAAAGGCCCCGTAGCGCCATAGGTGTCCACGACATAACCGCCGACAACCGCACCGACGGTGATGGCAACCTGGAAGGAAGTGACCATCAGGCTGCCTGCTGCTTCCAGCGCATCAGGTGCCTCGCGAGACATATTGGTCGGCAGCACCACCGGCGCCATGCCGAAGGCGAAGCCCCACAGCGTAACAAAGCCGAAGGCAACGCCGGTTTGCGCGCCCCAAAGCACCAAAGCGAGTGCCGCAAACGCCATCAACGCGGCGGTTACTGCGAGGGCCATGTGGATGTTGGTGTCGGCCAGGCGGCCACCGGCAATATTGCCGATCACAGCGGCGATGCCGAACCCGAGCAGCGCCAGGGCAATCGGCCCGGTTGTGAGGAGCGTCACCTGTTCGAGGAACGGGCGCACATAGACCGAGCCGGCAAAATGCCCGGTCATCAGCAGAACAATGGCAAGCATACCGAGTTGGATGCCACGCCGCCGTGTCAGCCGAAAGACGTCTGCAAGGCTGTTGCTTGCCGCCGCAGGCAAGGTCGGCAGGCTGAGAAGCTGCAGCAGCATGGCAAGCGCGGCCAGCCCCGCCGTCATGGCCATGGCGCTGCGCCATCCCAGCCAGTCACTGATCAACGCACCCATCGACGGCGCGGCAATGGTGGCGAGCGAGACGCCGAGGGTCACGATCGCCATGCCGCGACCTGTCGCATTGGCGCCAACCAGCCGCGCCACGACGGCAACGGAAAGTGCCCAGAAAGCGCTAAGAGCGATCCCCAACCCGGCCCGGCCCAGCAACAGCAGCCAGAAATTGGGCGCCAGCGCCGCAAGAATATTGGAACCGACCGCCAGGGCCATGAGGCCAACCAGCACCGCCTTGCGGTTCAATCGACCGATGAGAACATTGCTCAACATGGCCGTCACGGCGCCAACGGAAGCGGTGGCGGTGACGACCTGTCCGGCCGTTCCCTCGCTGATGCCGAGATCGCGCGCCATCGGCGTCAACAGACCTGCCGGCAAGAATTCGGCAGACACCAGGGCAAAGCTGGTGGCCGCCAATGAAAGGACCGCGAACCAGGTGGCCGCGCTCCACGCGGCTGGTGCATCGGCATCAAGGCCAATGGCGGCGTCTTCAAGCTGTAATGTTGTGTCAGTCACGGGAAGATCTCCACAGTTTGGAGATCTTAGATAGGCGAGTCCGCCCGGATGTTATGTACCTTAAAATCCGAAATTCATATCCATTCGTCCGGGAATTGTGCGGCGCACAACGCCTGGCGAGACATTGGTGATGCGCTTGAACGCGCGGGCGAAGGACGCCTCGGAATCATAGCCCAAACGGGTAGCGACTTCGGCAACAGACAAGCCGTTTTGGCCCAGCAATTCGCGGGCAAGCTGCATGCGCAGGCGGGCGAGATAATGTGCGGCGCCCTCACCCAATACCGCGCTGAAGCGCTCGGCGAAAATCGAACGCGATTGGCCTGCCACGCCGGCCAGGCTTCCCAGCGTCCAGTTGTGGCCGGGATCGCGATGCATGGCCGCCAGAGCGCGCCCTATATGGGGGTCGCGGATGGCTGCAAGCCAACCGATGGTCGAGGCGCCGTTGCAATTGACCCAGCAGCGTATGAGCCTGGCTGTCAGCAAATCCGCCATACGCGACAGGATGGTGGCGCTGCCCATCTGCGGTTGCGCGGCCTCCACCGTCATGGCCGCCAGCAAAGGGCCGACCATCGGGTCATTGCCGGCCACGTCGCAACCCTTGATGAGAGGCGGCATCAACGTGATCAACGGATTGAGCGCATAGGAGCCGAGAGACATGGAGCCGCAGAAAAGGGTGCTTGTCGCGCCCGTTCCCTGCCGTATCACTTCGCAAACGTTGCCGCCCAACTTGATCACCTGGCAGCCCTCGAGCGAGTCGCCCACCACGTCCGGCGCACTCGCCAGCCGATGGGCGATGCCTTGCGGCAGCAGCACCAGATCGCCATCGCGCAACTCCTGCCAGCCTTGCGCTTCGGTGTGAATCCAGCATGGACCCTGGCCGACAAAGTGAAAACGAAGCAGTTGTTGTTGCGGAAAGTCTATGCTCCAGGGGTGCCGGAGTTCGCAGCGGCCATAGTTGACGCCACTCAAACGAAAGTCTTGCAGAACTTCGCTGAGCGCATCCATCGGGATATGTGGCAGCGGCGACGGCCGGGACGAATAATCAGGCATTTGTCAGATATAGATACCGGCCGTCCGACAGGCAAGCGCAGACTGTTGTTCCACCGGGGAATCGCTGCCGCGGCACCCTACCCATCCTGGCAGGCTACTTCCCGCCCTTGCCTCCCGCTCCCAGTGCATGCAAGGAGTGCTGTCGGACACAGGGACAAGAGGCATGGCAGCGGAAGCATCGGGCAGCGATCTCATTCAGGTGGTGGCGCTGCTTGCCGCAGGCATCGTCGCCGTTCCGATCTTCAAACGCATGGGGCTGGGCTCGATCCTCGGCTATCTCGCCGCGGGCGTGGTCATCGGCCCGTTCGGTATTGGCATTTTTTCCGAATCGGAAGCCATCCTGCATGTCGCCGAACTCGGCGTGGTCATGTTCCTGTTCATCATCGGGCTGGAGATGCAGCCGTCGCGGCTATGGGGCCTGCGCCGCGAGATTTTCGGCCTCGGCGCGCTGCAGGTCGGCGTCTGCGCCTTGCTGCTCACCGGTGTTGGTCTCGCCGGCGGCTTTCCGATCGCGCAATCCTTCGTTGCCGGCGCCGGTTTCGTCCTAACCTCGACGGCTATCGTCATGCAGCTTCTGGAACAGCGCGGCGAGATGGCGAGCCCCAAGGGCCAGCGCATCGTTTCCATCCTGCTGCTCGAGGATCTGGCAATCGTGCCGCTTCTGGCGCTGGTCGCCTTCCTGGCGCCGGGCGGCGCCGAGATGACCCTGCAGCAGAGGCTGGCCGAAATCGGCATCGGTCTTGGCGCCATCGTCGGGCTGGTGGTGGCCGGCCGCTATCTGCTCAACCCGTTCTTCCGCATCCTGGCCGACGCCAAGGCGCGCGAAGTCATGACGGCGGCAGCCCTTCTGGTCGTGCTGGGGTCGGCGCTGGTCATGCAGCTTTCCGGCCTCTCGATGGCGATGGGCGCCTTCCTCGCCGGCGTGCTGTTGTCGGAATCGACCTTCCGCCACCAGCTGGAGGCCGACGTCGAGCCATTCCGCGGCATCCTGCTTGGCCTTTTCTTCCTCGCCGTCGGCATGTCGCTCGACCTGCATGTGGTGGCCGACAACTGGCGGCTGATCGCCGTCTATGTCGTCGCCTACATGGCGATGAATGCGCTCGGCATCTACCTCGTCGCCCGCTTGCTGAAGAGCGGTCATCGTGAAGCGCTGGAACGCGCCGTGATCATGGCGCAAGGCGGCGAATTCGCCTTCGTCCTCTATTCGGCCGCAGCGGCGGTTGGCATCATCGACAGCCGGGCCAACGCAACGCTGACCGCGATCATCATCATCTCCATGGTGCTGACGCCGCTGGCCATCATTGCGCTCAAATATGTGACGCCGCGCGAAGAGCAGTCGCTTGAAGGCGTCGACATCGCCGACGGCCTTACCGGCAGTGTGCTGGTCATCGGCTTCGGCCGTTTCGGCCAGATCGCCAGCCAGCCGCTTTTGTTGCGCGGCATCGATGTGTCGATCATCGACAATGATGTCGAAATGATCCAGGCGGCCGCCGATTTCGGCTTCAAGGTCTATTATGGCGACGGCACGCGGCTCGACATTCTGCGCGCCGCAGGTGCAGGCCGCGCGCGCGCCGTGCTGATCTGCGTCGACAAGCCGGACGCCGCCGTGCGCATGGCGGAACTGATCAAGGCGGAGTTCCCGCTGCTGACCGTCCTGGCACGCGCGTACGATCGCGGCACCGCGCTCTCGCTCATCCGCGCCGGCGTCGACTTCCAACTGCGCGAGACCTTCGAATCGGCCCTCGTCTTCAGCGGTTCCGCGCTCGAGGTTTTGGGCGTCGAGCCGGAAGATGTCGCCGATGTCATCGAGGATGTGCGACGGCGCGACAATGCCCGACTGGAGACGCAGCTGGCCGAAGGCGTCCGCGCCGGGCAACGTTTCCTCAGGGGCAATACCGGCACGCCGATCCCGACGCCGCTGACGCAACCGCGCCGGCCCGGCCAGGCGCTGAACGAAGAGACGGCCGGCGTGCTGCACAAGCCGGAGCCCGCCGATCAGGGGGAAAGCTGATGACCGCATTGGATGAGCGCGCGCTCGCCGTCACAAAATTCTGGCGCGAGGCCGGCGAAGACGCGTGGTTCGAGAAGAACGACGCCTTCGACGCGAATTTCCGCAGCAGGTTTCTCGACCTGCACTTTGCCGCCGCCCGGCGCGAGTGCGACGCATGGTCGGAGCATGCCGAGGGTTCGCTGGCGCTGATGATCCTGCTCGACCAGTTTCCGCGCAACTGCTTTCGCGGCTCAGGCCATATGTACGCCACCGATCCGCTGGCGCGGTATTTTGCCGCCAAGGCGATCGCTGCCGGCCACGACCTTGCGCTGGAAGAAAACCTGCGCGTCTTCCTGTACCTGCCCTACGAACATTCGGAACTGCCCGCCGACCAGGACAGATCGGTCGAGCTCACCACCGCCAGGGCGCCGGAGTATGTGAAATACGCCATCGAGCATCGCGACATCATCGAGCGTTTCGGCCGCTTTCCGCACAGGAACAAGATGCTTGGCCGCGAGACGACGGCGGACGAACAGGCATTTCTCGATGGCGGCGGCTTCTCCGGTTAACCCAGCCACCAATCACGGCCGGATGCCAGTCGCTCTATGCCTGATGTATCGACGGCGCTGAGCCGCGCGCTCACGCTCCTGCCGCCCACCGCCAGATCCGGCGCGATCTCGGCCAGGGGCGCCAGCACGAAGGCGCGCTCCAGCATCCTGGGATGCGGCACTTCCAACCCGGTTTCGTGGATTGTGCGGTCGCCGAACACCAATATGTCGATGTCGATCAGGCGCGGACCCCAGCGCTCCTCGCGCACCCGCTTCAGCTTGCGCTCGGCCTCGAGGCAGAGGTCGAGCAGCGCCCTTGGCGCCAGCGAGGTCGAGATTTCGGCAGCGGCGTTGAGGAAATCCGGCTGGTCGAGCTTGCCCCAGGGCGGCGTGCGATAGAGCGAGGAGACGGCGATTACACGCGTGTTCTCGTCGGCGTCCAGCAGGCGCAGCGCCGTGGCCATCGAGGCCGAGGGATCGCCGAGATTGCCGCCAAGGCTGAGATAGACCGTGTTATTGCTACTCTGGCCAGACAACGGTCACCTCGACGTAATCGAGCACGCCGGGCACCGGTGCGTTGGGCTTGCGCACGGTGATCTCGGCCTTCCTGATCTGCGGAAACCGTGAAGTCAGCGCCTTCGCTACTTCGAGCGCCAGCGCCTCGATCAGGAAACGGCGATGTCCAGTGACGATCTTTTCAATCACCGTGAAGGCGATGCCGTAATTGACGGTATCCTCGATGGAATCATCCTCCAGCGGGCGGCTGGGCTCGACCGTCAACTCGGCATCGACATAAAAACGCTGGCCAAGCGCCTCTTCCTCATCCAGCACGCCGTGCCGGGCAAAGAAGGCGCAGTTCTTCATGCGGATGACGTACATTTCTTAGTGTCCTGGGCTCAGCGTCCTGGCTTTTCGCGCGCCAGCATAGCATCGGCGACGGCCAGTGCGTCCATGTTGATTGCGACATCGTGAACGCGAAACAGATCGGCGCCCTTCAGCCTCAGGATGACACTGGTGGCTGCCGTCCCGGCGGCGCGCGCGCCGGCTTCGCGGCCGGTGACGGTGCCGATGAAGCGTTTTCTGGAGGTGCCGGCCATCAAGGGAAAACCGAGCTCCTTAAGCTCGAAAAACCGCGCCATCAGGTCGAGGTTTTCCTCAGCCGTCTCCTTGGCGAAGCCGAAGCCGGCATCGAGTACGATATGATCGTCCGCAACGCCGCTGCGCCTGGCGATTTCCAGCGAAGCCTTGAGGAACAAAAACTGGTCGGCGATGACGTCGGGCAGTTTTTGCCGCTCGCGCCCGGTATGCATGATGACCAGTCCGGCGCCGGTCTCGGCGGCGACGCGGGCGATGCCGGGTTCACGCTGCAAGCCCCAGACATCGTTGACGATATGCGCGCCGGCGGCGACGGCGAGGCGCGCGGTTTCCTCGCGATAGGTGTCGACCGAAATCAGGGCTTCGCCTGAACCGGCGAGTGCTGCGATCACCGGCAGGATGCGGGTCTGCTCTTCTTCAGGCGTCACGGGCGAGGCGCCGGGGCGCGTCGATTCCCCGCCGATATCGACGACGGCGGCGCCTTCTTCCACCATGCGGTGCGCCTGCGCCACCGCCTGGTCAGGCGTGATGAACAGTCCGCCATCCGAAAAACTGTCCGGCGTGACGTTGAGAATGCCGACCACAATGGCTTTCTCGCCAAGGTCGAGATGGCACTTATGCGCCAGTTGCCATCGCCTTGTCGTCATTGTCCTTCAACCATGTGTCTCATTGGCATGTGGCTCATTGGCATGTGGCTCATCGAGCGCTTGCAATCCATCAACGATGCGTGATCGGTGGAAGATCAATTCCGTTGCGCCGGCAACGGCCGTAAAGCAAGGTGAGTGAAGAGGCAACATGATGAAACGACCCCTGCTCTGCGCCCTGATGCTGGCTTTGACCGTCCTGCCGGCGAATGCTGCCAATCTGGTGAAGACTTACAGCTATTTTGCCATCGGCGGCAGCACGCTCGATGACATCGAGACGCAATTGTCGAAGCATGGACCCGAGGTGAAAAGCACCGGGATGCGGCATCCAGGCGCCACCCAGATGGCGTTCACCACCCGCATCAGCTACGCGCAAACCGCTGACACCTGCCGCATCGCCAAGGCTGCCGTCACCGTCAAGGTCAAGGTCATCCTTCCGGAGTGGCGCAGGCCGCGCAAGGCCGATCCCGATGTCAGGCTGTTCTGGGACACGCTGTCGGCCGACATCAAGCGCCATGAGGAGCGTCATGTCGAGATCGCCAAGAACCACGGCCGTCTGCTCGAAGACGCGCTGAACGCGAGCTTTGCGCAAAAGACCTGCGCCGGGGCAAAGGCGAAGGCGGCGCAGATCACCGCGGCCGAACTCGCCAGGCATGACCAGGACCAATTGCGCTTCGACCGCGTGGAAGGCGTGAATTTCGAAAGCCGCATCCTGCGGCTGCTGCGCTACCGCATGCAGCGCGTCGAGAACGGCCAGCTTCCGCCCGGCTGAAACACGGACTGATACCAAGCCAATTCTGCCGAAACATGAGGCCAGCCCCAGAAAATTTTCGGGCATAGGTCGAAATCGGCCTATACGGGACGACATATGTCAGGCTCGCAAGATATGTCAGGCTGGCAAGGCGCGACCTTCGAAACACCAGATCAAGACCAATTGAGGCGGCGCGTAGCGGAGCGGCCATTTGGCGCCGCGCAATCGCTCTCAAACTTTATGGATGAACTGACATGGACCAAGCTGTCGACAAGCCGGCTAGGCTGCCTCCCGCCGCGCCGCTGACGGAAAGCGAGAAGAACGTCATCATCGCCGGCATCCTTTTGTCGATGCTGCTGGCGGCGCTCGACCAGACAATCGTCGCGCCGGCCATGCCGACCATCGGCCGTTCGCTCGGCCATGCCGACTACCTGCCGTGGATCGTGACCGGCTATCTCCTGACGGCGACCGCCATGGCGCCGCTCTACGGCAAGATTTCCGACGTCTATGGCCGCCGGCCGACCGTCTATGCGGCGATCCTGATCTTCCTTCTGGGATCGCTGGTCAGCGCCATGGCCCCCAACATGTTCGTGCTGGTCATCGGCCGGGCGATCCAGGGTGCGGGCGGCGGCGGCCTGTTCGCCCTGGCGCAGATCGTCATCGGCGACCTGGTGCCGCCGCGCGAACGCGCGCGTTATGCCGCCTGGATTTCGGGCACCTGGGCGGTCGCCAGCATCGCCGGGCCTTTGCTCGGCGGCGGATTTGCCGAACATCTGCATTGGTCGCTGATCTTCTGGATCAATATCCCGCTCGGCATCTTGGCCATGGCCATCATCAACAAGCCGCTGCGCAAACTGCCGGTCGCCGCAAAGCGGCATCGCATCGACGCGCCGGGCGCGCTGCTTCTGGTGGTGGCGACGGCATTGCTGCTTTTGGCCCTCAACTGGGGCGGCAGCGCCTATCCATGGGCCTCGCGCGAGATCGTCGGCCTGCTCGCCTGTTCGGCGGTCTTCTGGGGTGCGTTCGCGCTCAGGCTGATGCGTGCGGCCGAGCCGCTGATTTCGCTTGAAGTGCTGAGCAATCCGATCGTGCTTGCCGGCACGGCGTCGATGTTCCTGCTGCAGGCCGCCAATATCGGCCTGTCGGTGTACCTGCCGGTCTATCTGCAGTCGATCATCGGCCTGTCGGTCAGCCAGTCGGGCCTTGCCATGCTCGGCCTGCTGCTCGGAACGGTCGCCGGCGCGACCTTCAGCGGCCGCACGATACCGCGCTTCTTCCACTACAAGCGTATAGCCATGGTCGGCGTTCTCTTCGCCATTATCTGCCTTGGCGTGCTCAGCCTGGTCGCCGGCCGCGCCTCGCTGCTGGTGGTCGAGCTCTTGACCATCTGCATCGGCCTTGGAAGCGGCACCACCTTCCCGGTCGCCACCGTATCGGTGCAGAACGCCGTCGACCGCGCGCATCTCGGTGTTGCCACCGGCGTGCTGACCTTCCTGCGTTCGCTGGGCAGCGCGCTCGGCGTCGCCATGCTCGGCGCCGTCGCGCTCGGCTATGGCCTGCCGCTTGCCGGCGAAGGCGCGCCGGCTGCCGGACAGATCGTCTCGGCGACGCCCTTCATGATGATCTTCCTTGCCGCGGCCGTCACGCTCGTGCTGGCGCTGATGACGCTGGCGCTGATGCCGGAGAAGTCACTGCGCGGCCGCGACGAGGCCGAGGCGCCGGTCGTTCTGGTGGAGTGATCCGGAAAGCGCTGTAGGACCTACTCCACGACGCCGAGCTTCTTCTGCAGGCTGGTCGACGACGTCGTGTACTGGAAGACGATGCGCTCACCGGGGCTGATGATGCGCTTGGCGGCCTGCGCCATCAGCGCCACCTCGTGAAAACCCGACAGGATCAGCTTCAGCTTGCCTGGGTACCAGTTGATGTCGCCGACGGCAAAGATGCCTGGCACCGAAGTCTGGAATTTCTCGGTATCGACCGGGATGAGGTTCTCATGAAGGTTGAGCCCCCATTCGGCGATCGGGCCGAGCTTCATGGTCAGGCCGAAGAACGGCAGCATGCGCGTGCACGGCACCTCGATGTCGCCGTCAGGCCCGCCCTTGATGGTAGCAGAGGCCAGCTCGCCGTCGGCGCCGGTCAGGCCGCTCACCTGGCCGACCCGGAACTCCAGCTGCTTCATCTCCTGCATGGCATACATCTTGTTGACGCTGTCGGGCGCCGCCCTGAATTCCGCGCGCCGGTGGACCAGTGTCACGCTTTTTGCCACCGGCTGCAGGTTCAGCGTCCAGTCGAGTGCGGAATCGCCGCCGCCGACGATGACGAGGTCGTGGCCGCGGAATTCCTCCATACGGCGCACCGAATAGAAGACGCTCCTGCCCTCATAGGCCTCGATGCCGGGAATGGGCGGCCGTTTGGGCTGGAACGAGCCGCCACCGGCGGCGATCACCACCACCTTGGCTTCGAACACCTCGTTCTCGTCGGTGGTGACCCGAAATGAGCCGTCGTCAAGCTTTTCCAGGCTGGAGACCATGCGGTTGAAGGTAAAATCCGGCTTGAACGGGTGAATCTGCTCGAGCAGTCTGTCGACCAGGCCTTGCGCCGAGATCGATGGCCAGCCTGGAATGTCGTAGATCGGCTTTTCCGGATAGAGTTCGGCGCATTGGCCGCCCGGTCGGTCGAGGATGTCGATCAGATGGCACTTCATGTCGAAGAGGCCAAGTTCGAACACGGCGAACAGGCCGACCGGACCCGCCCCGACGATGAGTGCGTCCGTCTTGATTACATCGGTCATGCCAGGCGAGCCTCATTGTCAGACTGGGGCGAAACTGGCGCGAGACTGCATGAGCATTGGCCCGCTGCCAAGCGGCGGCGGGAAAAATCAGATGGTACGGGAGATCAACCCTGGCGAGCCGGCACGCGCACGACCAGGCCGTCAAGCGCGTCGCGCACCTTGATCTGGCAGGACAGCCGCGAGTTCGGCTGGACGTCATAGGCGAAGTCCAGCATGTCCTCTTCCATCGCCTCCGGCTCGCCGACCTCGGCCGTCCAGGCTTCGTCGACATAGACATGGCAGGTCGCGCAGGCGCAGGCGCCGCCGCATTCTGCCTCGATGCCCGGCACCGCGCTACGGATCGCATTCTCCATGACGGTCGAGCCGTTTTCGGCCTCGACATCGAAAGGAGTGCCGTCATGGGCAATGAAGGTCAGCTTGGTCATTTATCACCTGAAGGGAGTCCCAGCCGAGATAATCACTCCACCGGACAAGTCAACTGCGGCGCGAAAGCGCCGCTTTGTGACGTTTTTTCGGAAAGCTGGCCAAAGCACGCCCTGGCCCCGTCGATTCATCCCGGTGGCCGCTGCCGAGCGGCAGCCATTACCGGCTGATGGCGGCGATGAAATCGCGCACTTCCTCGATCAGGGTGCCGAGGCGCTTGAGGATGCGCGCATCTTCCGGCTGCTGTTCGATCGAGGTGGCGCAGTCGGCGATGGCAAAGGCGCCGACCCCGCGCGCCGAACCTTTCAGCCCATGCGCCAGAAGCAGTCGCTCCCTGACGTCGGCATCGACAATTCTGTCGCGGACGGAAAGCGCCTGCTGTACGAACAGTGCCAATACCTCCTGTTCGAGGGCGCGATCGCCCATTGTCTGACGGGCCAGATGGGCCAGATCCACTGGGCGCGAACGGGCCGGTCCCGACGCATCGCCGCCCGGCATTGAGAAGGCAATGCCGCTTTCACCGCGTACCAATTTGAAACTCCTTGTGCCGATCGCCGAAAAAACTAGGCGATTTCCGTCGCCAACGCGTTAATGAATGGGCTGGAAAATTGTTGCCGTTGAGGCGGTTAGATCACGTTGTCGTTAACCTTATATTTAAAGTTTTACGTATCTCGCGGAATGCATGTTTTCTTTACCCCTGTGTGTCATTACGATACGAAGGTCCATTTTCAGCCTCCTGCGTGGGATAAGACGAGCCAGAATCAGGCAAAAATAAGAAGTCCCTCGGCAGCTAGTACAGGGTAGCGAAGGCATGGCGAAGAAACCAACGACGACCAGAACTCTCGACAGCGACGTAGCCAGGGAACTCGAAAAGGCACTAGACCTCGATCTCAGCGGAGACGGCAGCGGCGATCTCGATATCGCGGCGTCGATGGAAGATCTGGAAGCGCAGATATCGCAGGCCGCGGACGAACTGGCGCGCGAAGGCCGCCCCCAGAAGCCCGCCCCCGCTCAAAACGCGCCCGTCCAACAAAACCAGAGTGCGAAGCCGGCAGCCAAGCCCGCCGAGTTGCGCCCGGTCGAATCGCGCAACAGCGCGCAGCCAGCCGGCTTCAAGCCGGCAAACGATGACCGCCAGAAAGATTACAAGACGCTGCTACACAGCCTCAACCGGCGCGCGTCTAGCACGATCTATTGGGTCGTGGCGTTCGTGTCGCTGGCCTGGATCGCCGGCGCCGGCGGCCTCGCCAATCTGCTGTTTGGCCCCAGCATCTGGAAAATTCGTACGTTCGATCAAATCCTGGCCCGCCCTGAACTGATCGGCCTAGCGATCGCGGCAATCATACCGGTCGTCCTGTTTTGGGCCTTCGCGGCGATGATCCGCCGCGCGCAGGAAATGCGCATTGCCGCGCAATCGATGACGGAGGTGGCTTTCCGCTTGGCGGAGCCGGAAAACCTCGCCCAAGACCGCGTGATGATGATCGGCCAGGCCGTTCGCCGTGAAGTGGCGGCGATGGGCGAAGGCATTGAGCGCACGCTGGCGCGCGCCGTCGAGCTCGAAACTCTGGTCCACAGCGAGGTCAACCAGATCGAACGCTCCTATTCGGAGAATGAATCGCGCATCCGGTCGCTGGTCGACGGGCTGGGCAGCGAGCGCGAAGCCGTCGTCACTCATGCCGAGCGTGTGCGCGCCTCGATCACCGGCGCGCATGAAACGCTGAAGGACGAGATCGGCGCCGCCTCCGACATTATTCGCGACTCTATCCTCAACGCGTCGACCAAGCTGTCGATGACGATCACGAATTCCGGCGACACACTGATCGACCGCATCAATGAAAGCTCGATGTCGATCTTCGATTCCGTCGAAACCCGGCTGGATTCAATCACCGACAGGCTGTCGACGTCGGGCGAAGCCTTTGCTTCGCTGCTCGACACCCGCATCGCCAAGCTGACGGACACCACAGACGGCCTGACCCGGTCGCTGACCGACCTGCTCGACGACCGCACCACCGGTATGGTGTCGCTGCTCGGCGGCGCCGCCCGCACCCTGAGCTCGGAATTCGAGTCCAGCCTGAACGGCATCGAGCGGACGCTGGCCGAGCGCGGCCAGGCGCTGATCAGCGAATTTCAGACCCGCGCCGAAGCACTCGATACCGGCACGCAGAAGCTCAACGCCGCGCTCGAGGCGCGCGCCCGCCAGATCAACGAAACGCTGGTCGAGCGCGCCCGCGAGATCGCCCACACCTTTGCCGAGAGCAAGGATCATTTGTCGGCCATGATCGATCAGGGCAAGACCCAGATCGGCGCCGACATGGCCGACATCGTCTCGTCGACCTCGTCGATGCTCGAAGCCCGCGCCAGCGATTTCGCCGGCCGGATGGAAGCCGCCCGCCATGTCGTGTCGCGCTCATTCGACACCGACATCCAGCGTCTTGCCGATGCCCGTGTCGGCATCGAGGACGCCGTCGAAAACCACAGCCGCAAGCTGTCCGAAAGCCGCGAACGCATGGCGGCTGCCATGCAGGCGGACCTGGCGAAGTTCGCCGAGGGCCGCGCCGGCATCGATGCGGCCGTAACGAACCAGGTGCAGAAGCTGGCCGAAGGCCGCAACCTGATCTCGCGCGCCCTGGAAGAGGATCTGCGCAAGGTCAACGAGTCGCGCGCCGCCATCGACGCGTCGCTGGGCAGCCATCTCGAGCGGCTTGAAGAAGGCCGCAACCGGCTCAACCAGGCTTTGCATGAAGACTCCGGAAAACTTGTGCAAGCCCGTACGATCATTGACGAAATGGTCGCCGGGCATGTCGGTAAGCTGGCCGAAGGCCGCAACATTCTGTCGCGCGCCCTGGAAGCCGATCTCGGCAAGCTCGCCGACAGCCGCGCCTCGATTGACGGGCTGGTCGCCGGCCAGGTTGAAAAGATCGCCGAAGGCCGCGCCATCCTGACCAAGGCGCTCGAAAACGACATTATCGGCATCAAGGGCGTGATCGAGAACCACTCGGCGAAACTGGCCGAGGACCGAACCGAACTCAGCAAGGCGCTGGAGAACGACCTATCCGGCATCAGAGGCCTGCTCTCCGACCATTCGAGCCGGCTTGCCGACGATCGTGGCCTGTTGTCACAGACGCTCGAGGCCGACCTCGCCAAGCTCGCCGAGAGCCGGTCGAGCATCGACGGGCTGGTCGCCGGCCAGGTCGAGAAGCTGGCCGAGGGGCGCGATATCCTCAAGCGCGCGCTCGAAGCCGACCTCAACACCATCAAGGGTGCCATCGCGGGTCATTCCGACAAGGTGGCGGAAGAGCGCGGTCAGCTTTCCAAGGCATTGGAGGCCGACCTGCAAAATGTGAACAGCCTGATCGCCGACCACTCGAACCGGCTTGTCCAGGATCGTTCGACGCTATCCCGGGCGCTTAAGGATGACCTTCAGAATGTTAACAGCCTGATCACCGACCACTCGAGCCGGCTTGTCCAGGATCGTTCGACGCTATCCCAGGCGCTTCAGGACGATTTGCACAATGTCAGCGGCATCATGGCCGATCATCAAAACAGGCTCGTCCAGGACCGTTCGGCGCTCTCAAAGGCACTGGAAGACGACATCGCCAAGCTGGCGGAGAGCCGCTCCAACATCGATGGGCTGGTCGCCGGGCAGGTCGAGAAGCTCGCCGAGGGCCGCGACATCCTCACACGGGCGCTCGAAGCCGATCTCAATGCGATCAGGAGCGCCATTGCCGACCAGTCGCAGAAGCTGAGCGAAAACCGTGGCGAGTTCGCACGGGTGCTGGAAGCGGATTTGGAAAATGTCAACAGCCTGATCGAGGGTCACAGCGACAAGCTCGTCCGGGATCGCGCGACGCTGTCGAAGGCTCTCGAGGACGACCTCGCCAAGCTGGCCGAGAGCCGGTCGAGCATCGACGGACTGGTCGCAGGCCAGGTCGAGAAGCTGGCCGAGGGCCGAGACATCTTGAAGCGTGCGCTGGAAGCCGACCTGCAGAAGCTGTCGGCAAGCCGCGGTGAGGTTGACGACATCATCGCCGGCCATGTCGGCAAGCTGGCCGAAGGCCGCAACATGTTGACCCAGGCGCTGGAAGACGATCTGGCAAAGCTCGCCGACATACGTAAGGATGTCGACCGCTCGCTGTCGGGCCATATCGACCAGATTGCCGGCAGAAGCACCGATATCTCGGCGGCAATCGCTGCCGATGTCGAGAAGATCGAGCAGGCCTTCAGCAAGCAGACCGGCATCATCGAAGAGCGCGCCGGAACCATGGAGCGCGCGTTGTCGGTGGGTGTCGACAATGTCCGCAGCGTGCTCGAAAAGAGCGCCGTCTTCGTTGCCGGCGCGCTGCGCGAGAAGGTGATGGAAGTCACCAGCGCGCTGCACGAACAGGCCGGTGCTGCCTTCAGTGACGCCGACCGCAAGATCGCCGAGCGTGCCGAGCAGACTTCGGCCGCCCTTTTGGCCCGGGCCGAGGACATCGCCCGCACCTTCGAGGACGCGGATCGCCGTCTGCACGCACGTGCCGAGGACACATCGAGCGCCCTGCTTGCTCGCGCCGAGGATACGACGAATGCCTTGCTTGCTCGCGCCGAAGACACAACGAGCGTGCTGCTTGCCCGGCATGACGAGACGTCGAACTCGCTGCTCGCCCGCGCCGAAGAAACGGCCGGACGGCTGGCTGCCCGCGCCGGCGAGATCGCCGGCACGTTCGACGCCGCCGACCAGAAGCTGGTCGCCCGCGCGGTCGAGACGGCGCAGTCGCTGGCCGACCGCGCCGGCGACATCCTGCGTAACTTCGAGGGCGCCGACCAGCGGCTGAGCATGCGCATCGGCGAATCCGCCGAAGCGCTGGCCGCCCGCGCCTCGGACCTTGGCCGCATCTTCGACGCCGCCGACCAGCAACTGATCTCGCGCATTGCCGAGGGTTCGGACGCGCTGTCGGCACGCGCCACCGAGATCAGCCGCATCTTCGACGAGGCCGATCACCGCCTGGTGTCGCGCATCGCCGACTCCACGTCGACAATCGGCGAGCATGCCGACAACATCGTCGGTGCCTTCGCCAGCACCGAGCAGCGTGTTGCCGAACGCGCACGCCAGACCGGCCAGGAACTTGCCGTCCACGCCCGCGAGATGGAGCAGGCTCTTGCCGGCGCCGACGAGCGGCTGGCCGCGAGCGTTGCGTCCGCAGCTTCGCGCGTCGAGGAACAGGTCGCCAGCGTCGAGAACCGCCTTCTTTATACGACGGAGACGATGGGCCAGAAGCTCAACGAGCAGGTTTCCAGCGCAGAAGCTCAGCTGATCTCGCGCGCCAACACGATTGCGGAGACTTTTACCGCGGTCGGCCAGCACATCGGCCAAAGCACCAACGACGCTGCCAAGACAATCGGCACCAATACCCGCGAGCTCAACACGATGCTGGCGGCGCGTTCGGCCGAGATGGCGAAGATCCTGGACGAAACCGCGCGGCCGCTGGTCGAGCGCTTCGCCCAGGGCGGCTCGGAACTGCAAAAGAGCATGGAAGAGGTCACCGAACGCGCGACCGAGAAGCTGCGCAGCGAAAATGCCGCCCTCGTCAACGCGCTCGCCAGCCGCACCGCCGAAACGCTGTCGGCCGTCGAAGGCGCACGCTCGTCGCTCGCCGATAGCGTCGCCGACCTCATCGGCCGCATGAGCGTCTCCAGCTCGCAGCTTGGTGAGCTGATCGAACAGGCGGCGATCAACCTCGGCCAGGTTGACGAACGTCTGAGCGGCAGCACGCAAAGCTTCGCGGCAACCACCGAAAAGGCCGCGCAGACCTTCGCCAGCTCGGCACGCCTGGTCGATTCGAACACGACGCGGCTTACCGAACTGTCGTCGTCGACCCTGCGCGAAGTGGCCTCGATCGCCACCAAGTTCGACGAGCACAGCCGCTTGCTGTCCTCGGCTTCGGATCTGTTGAGCTCGGCGCAGAGCAATCTGGAGCACACGCTTGAGCGGCAATCGTCGCTCGAAGATCTCGCCGTCGGCCTGGTCAAGAAGTCGGAAGACCTCGAGAAGGTGATGCGTTCGTTCGAAAACCTTGTCGGCCAGACGATGCAGAATGCCGAAGGCAAGACGCTGGCATCAGCCGACAAGATCCGCATCGCCATAACGGAAGTGGTCGATTCGGCAACCAGCCGGTTCGCCGATGCGACCGAGGAGATGCGGCGCACCGCAAGCTCGATCAAGACCGAGCTCGACCTCACCCGCGCCGAGCTCAAGAAGGGCGTCATCGAGATGCCGGAAGAGGCCAAGGAATCGACCTCGGCGATCCGCCGTGCCGTTGCCGAGCAGATCAACGCGCTCAAGGAACTTTCGGATATCGTTGCGAAATCGGGACGCGGCGGCGACAATGCCGAACCGCGCGCCCTGCGCCCGGCGCCGCAGGCGCCAGTGCAGCGCCCGGCCGAGCCGGTACGCCGCCCGCCGCCGGCGCCACAGCCGGAGCGCCCTGCTCCGCAGGCGCCGCTCGGCGGCCTGCGTGGCACGCTCGATATCGAACGCCCTGCCGAAGCACCGCGCCAGCGCGACGCCAACGCCCGCACGCCGCAAGGCGGCTGGGTGCGCGATCTCCTGACCGGGGCATCGCGCGAGGAGGAAGTCGCCAGGCCGGCAGCGCCCGCGGAAGCACCGCGTGCAACTCCCGCCCAGCGCTCGCCGCTGCATGTCATGGAGTCGCTCAACTCGCTCTCGGTCGATATTGCCCGGGCGATCGACCACGACGCCTCGATCGAGCTGTGGAACCGCTACCGGCGCGGCGAGCGTGACGTGTTCACGCGCCGCCTCTACACGCTCAAGGGCCAGCAGACCTTTGACGAAATCCGCCGCAAATATCAGGCTGAGGCGGAGTTCCGCGCCGCCGTCGACCGCTACTGCGACGATTTCGAGAAGCTGCTCAAGGACGTCTCGCGCAACGACCGCGACAACATCATGGCGCAGACCTACCTGACGTCGGACACCGGCAAGGTCTACACCATGCTGGCCCATGCGAGCGGCCGTTTGCACTAGCTACGATTGCTGCATCAAAATGAAAAAGGCGGGAAATTTCCCGCCTTTTTCGTTTGTCATGGATCGAACAATGACGAGCGCAAAGAACTCAGGCTGCCCTTGCTGGCGCGATGGACTGCAAGCTATGCCTCCAGCATGAGGAAATACGGTCGCACCTTTCATCTGCCGATATCGGTCGGAGCCACCAGCGACGACAAGGTCATGGCGTCGCTTGAAGGACTAAGGGTGGCTGATCTTGTGGTCACCGAGAAGATGGATGGAGAGAACACAACCCTTCATCGCGATGGCTCTCACGCGCGCAGTCCCGATAGCCGTTATCATCCATCCCGAGACTGGCTGAAGGCATTTGCAGCAAATGTTTCACCGCAACTTGCTGACGATGAACGGATTGTCGGCGAGAACCTCTATGCCCGACATTCGGTTGCGTATGATGCGCTGCCGTCATTTTTTCTTGGCTTTGCATGGATCATCGGGACCGAGATTCAACCGTGGGATTTGACCCTGGCCCGGTTTGAGGAACTGGGCATCACTCCTGTTCCCACGCTCTATCGTGGGCCTTTCAGCCCCAACCTCTTCGATGATCTGGCTGCGTCCCTGGATAAGGCCAAGCAAGAAGGCTTTGTGGCTAGGGTTGCCAAAGCATTTGCTGAGGCAGACATGCCCATTCGCATGGGCAAATATGTACGGGCAGGACATGTCCAGAGTGAAACCCACTGGATGAAGGCAGAACTGGTCACCAACCGTCTGGCAGGCGGCTAAGATTCCTGGGTCTCAAGCGCCTCGCCGGGTTCGGTCAGATCACCGAATCCGTCCAGCCCACAACATCCTTCGCCGCCTCGCCGAAGGCGCTGTCGAGCGCGTTGACATAGGCCGGATTGCCGCTGCCCGAGACGGGAGCGGATGCGGTGAAGCTCTTCGAGGCGCGCACCTCGCCGTTGCGGTCGTTCAGGATGCGCACGAAGAGATTGACCTCGGCATGCTCGCCACCATTGACGCGGACTTCGAAGGAGCGGATCTCGACGATCACCTGGTAGTCGATCGCCAGCCCCTCGCCCGGCTTGCCGACGCCGGCAAAGCTTCCGGAGCGCTGGAAGGTTTCGGCGAGCCTCGCCTGCACGATCAGCGGCAGCCGGTCGGCCCATTGCGCGCCCTTAAGATACTGGATCGAGCGATCTGACGGCTTGATGACGATGTTCTGGCTGTCCAGCGCCTTGAGCGCGGATGGCTGGGCGATCAGGATCTGGCGGCGGCTGTGGCCATGCGCGTCGATCGACGGGGCGGACAGCTCGAACGTATCGAGTGGCGCCGGCTTGCCTCCCAATGCCGCGCAACCAGCCAGCGTCAGGCCAAGCAAAACGACTGCCGATCTATACCCACCCAACCCGAACGTCACGCGTGATCCCCACTGTCCCCGGATCGTATGATGAATCCGCATCCGCGGTCCATGTAATTGCTGCGGGCGGGCACGGAAGTCAACGCCGTGCCCTGCCATCGAACTGCCGGACCTCGCCGTCGCCGCCCGACAGGATGCGCTGCGGGTTGCGGCTGAGATCGGTCACCGCCTCTTCGATGCGGCTGATCGAACGCCGGCTGTCCTGGACCAGCGCCTCGACATTCGACAGGCCCTGGCCCGAGAAGCGCGCAATATTGTCGGTGATCGTGCCAAGCCGGGCGTTCAGCGTGTCGGCGACCTGCTTGAACGACTTCAGCGTGTCCCTGGCATCGGCCATGACGCCGTCGGCTTGGCCCGAACCGAGCAGCGTATCGACCCTTTTCAGGATGCCGTCGACGCGCACCGAGGCATCGTTGAGGCGCGACGCAAGCTGTTTGGCGTCCTTGATCGTCTCGTCGATGTCGTCGGCCCGGTCGGCGAACTTGTCGGTCACCTTGGCGATGTCGGCGGCGGCCTTGTTGGCATTTTCGCTGGCCTTCTGAATGTTGGCGAGCGCCACGCGCACCTGCGCCGGATCGATGCCGTCGAGCACATTGTCGACCTTGGCCAGCGTGCCTTGCGTGCGCGTGGCGAAATCGTTGACCGAGCCGACCGCGGTATCGACGTTCTTGATCACGCCGTCGAGCTGTTCGCTGGTCTCCTTCAGATTGGCGGTGACGGCGTCCACATTGGCGACGATGCTCTTGATCTTGTCCTTGTCGACGGCATTGAGCAGGCTTTCGGCAGCCTTCAGCGTGCCGTCGAGCTTGCCGGAAACACCCTTCAGCTCATCCGACAGCGCGCTGACGGCGGTCAGGAACTTGTCGATGCCGTCGGCATTCCTGGCCAGCGCATCGGAAAATGTCTGGGCGTTCTTGACGGTCTGGGTCAGCGGCCCGCGCACATCCCTGGTGAAACCTTCGAGTTCGGAAAGCACCTTGTCGGCACGGGTGAAGATATTCTGCGCCGTCTGCAGCAGGTTGGTGACCGCCGATGGATTGGCGACGATCTCGGCGGTCCTGCCTTCCTTTGCCGCCTCTTCCAGGAGATTTGGTTCCTTTGGATCGGCGCCCTTCAATTCGATGTTGACCTGGCCGGCAAGGCTGGCGATGCCGATATCGGCCTGCGTCGATTTGGTGAGCGGCGTTGTCTGGTCGATCTCGGTCGTAGCAATGGCGGCATTGGGGTCATTGCGGTCGAAATAGACGCGCTTGACCACCCCGACCTTGACGCCGTTGAACAGCACCAGACTGCCGGGGCCGAGGCCGGAGGCCGAACCCTGAATGCGCACGCGCAGCTCCGCCGTCTCGCCGCGATCACCGATCTGGGCGGTCCAATAGACGAACCCGAACGCCGCCAGGATTGCAGCCAGGGTGAAAATGCCGACAATTACGTAGTTGGCTCTGGTTTCCATTGCCCCACTTATGTCTATGCGCGCGCGGCAAGATCAAGTTGCCGAGCGCGTTTTCCGCGGAAATAGGATTTGACCCACGGTTCTTCGCTTTTCAGCATGTCGTCGATCGTGCCTTCGACCAGGATTTTCTTGTTGCCGAGCACCGCCACGCGGTCGCAAGCGGTAAACAGCGTGTCGAGATCGTGCGTCACCATATAGACCGTCAGATCCATCGTATCGCGCAGCTTGACCACTAGTTCGTCGAATTCGGACGCGCTGATCGGGTCGA
Organism: Mesorhizobium sp. M0001; assembly: GCF_040324255.1. NCBI lineage: Bacteria > Pseudomonadati > Pseudomonadota > Alphaproteobacteria > Hyphomicrobiales > Phyllobacteriaceae > Mesorhizobium > Mesorhizobium sp. M0001. The sequence continues at coordinate 155,596 of NZ_JAMYVS010000004.1, read as the reverse complement.
GGCCGGAAGTCGGCTCGTCGAGGAAGACGATGTCGGGGTCGAGCGCCAGCGCCCGCGCCAGGGCGGCGCGCTTGATCATGCCGCCCGAAAGCTCCGAGGGAAATTTTTGCGCGGCGTCCGGCGGCAGGCCGACCAGTTCGATCTTGAGCAAGGCCAGCTCGTCCATCAGTTTCTTCGGCAGATCGAGATATTCGCGCATCGGCACCTGCACGTTTTCCTGCACGGTCAACGCCGAAAACAGGGCGCCGTGCTGGAAAAGCACGCCAAGCCGCATATCGATGCGCAACCGTTCGATGTCGCTGGCCTTTTCGAGGTCGAGGCCAAACAGCTTGATCGTGCCGGACTGCTTGTGCAGCAGGCCGAGAATCGTGCGCAGCAGCACCGATTTGCCGGCGCCCGAGGCGCCGACGAAACCGAGGATTTCGCCGCGCTTGATGTCGAGCGCCAGTTTGTCGAGGATCAGCTTGTCGTCCAGGGCAACGGTGATGTCGCGCACCGACAGCACGATATCGTCTTCTTCCATTCCCTGCACAGCCTTGGTCGCCTTTGAGTTTCTGCGCATCATGTCAGAACTCGATCGATGCGTAGAAGATGGCAAAAAGGCCATCGAGGATGATGACAACGAAGATCGATTTCACAACCGAGGCGGTGACGTGCAGACCCAGCGATTCGGCGCTGCCGCCGACCTTCATGCCTTCTACGGAAGCAATGGTGCCGATGATCATGGCCATGAACGGCGCCTTGATCAGCCCGGCGAAGATGGTGCTGATATCGATCGCGCCGCGCAGCCGGTCGATGAAGGCCGTCGGCGCAATACCGGAATAAAGCCAGGCGGCTAGGATGCCGCCGCCAAGAGCGGCAAAATTGGCGACGATGGTGAGACAGGGCAGCGCGATCACCAGCGCCACCAGGCGCGGAAACACCAGCACGCCGATCGGGTTGAGGCCGATGACCTTCAGCGCGTCGACCTCCTCGCGCATCTTCATCGAGCCGATCTCGGCGGTGATGGCGCTGCCGGAACGGCCGGCGATCATGATGGCGGTCATCAGCACGCCGAGCTCGCGCAGGATCAGCACGCCGACCAGATCGACAACGAAAATGTTGGCGCCGAAATAGTTGAGCTGGTAGGCGCCCTGCTGGGCGACGATGGCGCCGACGATCGCCGACATCAGCACCACCACGGGGATGGCGCCGACACCCATGCGATCGATCTGGTTGAAGATCGCCGCCGGATTGATGGCATGGCCGCGCCCGAGCTTCATCTGGGCGCCGCCGATGGTGGCGCCGAGGATGTTCATCGAGGCGAGGAAATCGTCGCGCATCTCATAGATGCGGCGGCCGACCGCCTCCAGCCCGCGGAGGATGATGTTGGGGCGCCGGACGCCGCGCGATTCGGGCTCGCGCCGGACAGCTTCGCCAACGGCGCCGAGCAGGATCGAGGCGACATCGCTTTGCCCCTGCATCTTGATCTCGACACCCTTCTTTTCGAAGACACTGACCAGGCGATCGATCAGCCAGGCTCCGGCGGTGTCCATCTTCTCGATGTGGGAAAGATCCAAAGCGAGCGTCTGGAAGCCTTTGCGCTGCTCGATCTTGCGCATCTCGGCGTCGATCAGCGCCACTGTCGTCGTCGTCCAGATGCCGGAGAAAGCGCAGCCGAGGACGCCGCCCTCCTCGCCGACCGCAACGCGGGGCTGGTGGTCGGCCTCCTTGGCGGCGTTGCCGCTTGCGTCGCGTTTGCCGATGGTCAACATGGCGTCCTGTTTAGCCTGACGGGTCGTACCTGTCGATTTGCCGACGACGCGTTGTCGCATAGCCGGAGCAGAAAATTATGGCGCGTGTCATTTCGGTTGAGGCCGAGCGTTTTCCCATTGCCGGCACCTTCACCATCTCGCGCGGGTCGAAGACCGAAGCCGAAGTCATTAGCTGCACGATCAGTGATGGGGACAATCGCGGATGGGGCGAATGCGTCCCCTACAAGCGCTATGGCGAGACCATGGAGGGGGTGCGCGACGCCATCGAGGCCATGCGCCGGCAGATAGAAGGCGGCATCAGCCACAAGGACCTGCTCGATGCGATGCCGGCGGGTGCTGCCCGCAACGCCATCGATTGCGCCTTGTGGGACCTGGAGGCGAAGATCAGCGGCGTTGCGGTCGCGGACGCCATCCACGCTGTGCCCTTGTCGGCGCTGGAGACGGCCTACACGCTGTCGCTAGGCGAGCCGGAGGCAATGGCGGCGCAAGCCCGCGCCAATGCCGGGCGGCCGCTGCTCAAGGTCAAGATCGGCGGCGACAACGACATGGCCCGCATCCGCGCCGTGACCGAAGCGGCGCCCGACAGCCGCATCATCCTCGACGCCAATGAAGGCTGGACCGATGCCAACATCATCGAGAATCTCGCTTTCGCCGCCGAACATGGCATAGCCCTGATCGAACAGCCGCTTCCCGCCGGCCATGATGCCATCCTGCGCCACATCGCGCATCCGGTGCCGATCTGCGCAGACGAAAGCGTCCACGAGGCGAAGGACCTCGAAGCGCTTGTCGGCCTCTATGACGCCGTCAACATCAAGCTCGACAAATCCGGCGGCCTGACCGCCGCCCTTACCCTTCGCAACCGCGCCCGGGAGCTGGGATTCGGCGTGATGGTCGGCTGCATGGTTGGCACGTCGCTGGCGATGGCGCCGGCAGTGCTTTTGGCGCAAGGCGCCGACTTCGTCGACCTCGACGGTCCGCTGCTGCTTGCCCGCGACCGCCAGCCCGGCCTCGTGTACCAGGGGTCGCTGGTGTCACCGCCTGACAGGATGCTGTGGGGCTGAACGCGCGGCGAGCCCGATCAGCGCCAGGCCGACGATGGCGATCGGGATCATCGCCAGGAAGCCGTCGACGCCGTAGCGCTCATAAAGCGGGCCGGACGCCAGCGTCACCGCCGCCATGAAGAAGCCGTTGAAGAAATAAGCAATGCCTTGCGCGGCACCAGTGCGCTCTTCCGAAACCGTTTCGCCGATCATCTTCTGCAGGCCGATCAACACCATCGCCACCGACACCGAATGCAGGGTCTGGACGCCGAAGAAGCCGGCGACGCCAAGCCCGAGTGGCCAGATCAACGGAAAGGCGATCCAGCGCACGATGGAGCCGACGCCGGCGATCAGCATCACCTTGACGACTGAGACGGAGGCAAAAATACGGTTGAAAAACACGAACATGCAGACCTCGGCCACTACGCCCCAGGCCCACAGCAGGCCAACGACGGAATCGCTGATGCCGACCGATTTCCAGTAGATGGAGACAAAGCCGTAAAGGAAGGCATGGCTGGCGGTGATGATGCCGACGCCGAGGGTGAAATACAGGAAATACGGATTGAGAAGGCTCGGCGCCTGATGCTGGATATCGGCGGCAGATAGCGGCGAAGCGCGGCGCGGGCGGCCAAGCCGCGGCGCCAGCAATCCGGCGACGAGCGCGGCACACAATGCCGCAAAGATGATTACCGGCACGGCCTGCGGGCTCGTCCAGGCGAGGATAAAGCCGCCTGCGACATTGGCGCAGAGATAGGATATCGAGCCCCATTTGCGCATCGCGGTGTAGTTCGAGCCGAAGCGGCGCACACCCGACAGCGCGAGCGAATCGGCGATCGGCGAATGCGGCGTCCACACCACCGTCAGCGCCAGCGATACGGCAAGCACCATGGCGTAGGTCGGGTTGAGGAAATAGCCGGCGGAAAGCACCATCGTCGCGGCCACCAGCGCGATATAGACATCCGCCCTGTCCTTCGCCCGGTCGGCCAGCGCGGTCAGCAGGGGTGTTGTCACCACGCGCAGGAACATCGGCGCCGCCAGGATGATGGCGATCTGCTCGGCGTGGAAACCCTGGGCATGCAGCCACAGCGGGAAATAAGGCACATGCGTTCCCAGCGACACGAATAATGTCGCGAAGATCAGACTCATGCGCAGTTCGAAATGGCGCGGCTTGACGAGTTGTTCGGGCGAGAGCGGCGGCAGCGACATGAATCGATCCAATTACGCTGCACAAAGGGCTGCAACGCAGATCGATCCCTTAACATGCGCGAAAGCGGTCCGAAACTGCCTGGACCAGTCGATTAACAGGAGGGTTATGCCGCTTCGACGACCCTGTCTTCGATCAGCAAGGGGATGAACGGCTCGTCCGGTACTTCGGGCAGCACCAGCGCCCAGTGGATGATCTCCATCTTGCCGTCGAAATGTTCGACCACCGCCGTGCAGCTCTCTACCCAGTCGCCGGTGTTGATGTACTGCACATCCTCATAAGTCTCGATGGCGGCGTGATGGATGTGGCCGCAGATGACGCCGTCGACATGCGAGCGGCGGGCCTCCTCGGTCAGCACCGTCTGGAACGAGCCGATGAAGTTGACCGCGTTCTTGACCTTGACCTTGGCCCAGGACGAGAACGACCAGTAAGGGAGACCCAGCAAATGGCGGAGCTTCGTCACCACGCGGTTGACCATCATCGCGGCGTCATAGGCGTAGTCGCCGAGGTAGGCCAGCCAGCGTGCATTGTGGACGACGGTGTCGAACTGGTCGCCGTGGATGACCAGCAGGCGCCTGCCATCGGCGGTTTCGTGGATGGCGCGGTCGGCAACGACGATGCCGCCGAAATGCACGCCTTGGAACTGGCGCGCGAATTCGTCGTGATTACCGGCGATATAGGTGATCGAGGTGCCCTTTCGCGCCTTGCGCAGCAGTTTCTGGACGACGTCATTGTGGCTCTGCGGCCAATGCCAGCTGCGCCGCAGCCGCCAGCCGTCGACGATGTCTCCGACGAGATAGATGATATCGGCGTCGTGATACCGCAGGAAATCGATCAGGAACTCGGCCTTGGCCGCCTTCGATCCGAGATGCAGGTCGGATATGAACATGCTGCGGAAAGTGCGGGTTTCTGTACCGGACATCAGATCGTCACCGTTGCTTTCGCGCAGGCTATGCCCCGATTCATGCAACAACCGTATGACGGTTGCGATTGGGCCAGCCAAAGGGCTAGCGTGCCGCGCCATTCACAGGAGAAAATCGTCATGGATCTTGGCATCAAGGGCAAGAAGGCCATCGTCTGCGCATCGAGCAAAGGGCTTGGCCGCGGCTGCGCCACGGCGCTGGCCGAGGCCGGTTGCGATCTCGTTGTCAACGGCCGCAATGCCGAGCTGCTGGCAAAAACCGCAGCCGAACTGCGCGAACGCTACGGCGTGAAGGTGACCGAGATCGTCGGCGACGTCTCGAAACCCGACGTGCAGCACGCGCTCCTTGCCGCCTGCCCCGACCCGGATATCCTGGTCAACAACAATGGCGGCCCGCCCTTGCGCGATTTCCGCGAGCTCGACCGCGCAAAGATCCTCGAAGGCGTGACGCAGAACATGGTGACGCCGATCGAACTGGTGCAGGCCGTGATCGACGGCATGGCCAAGCGCGGCTTCGGCCGCATCGTCAACATCACCTCGCTGTCGGTCTACGTCCCGATTCCCGGCCTCGATCTGTCGTCCGGCGCGCGAGCCGGGCTGACTTCGTTCCTCGCCGGCGTGGCACGAACGGTGATCGACCGCAACGTCACCATCAACAGCCTGCTGCCGGGCAAGCTCGACACCGACCGGCTGCGCGGCCCGCATGAGGCCGGCACGATGGAAGACCCGGCAGCGGCCGCAGCGCGCAAGACCCGCATCAGCGCCGACGTTCCGGCCAAGCGGCTCGGCACGCCGGAAGAGTTCGGCCAGATCTGCGCCTTTCTGTGCTCGGTCCATGCCGGTTATCTCACCGGCCAGAACATCCCGGTCGATGGCGGCCTCTATGTCAGCGCGTTCTGAAGGGCTCGATGGATAATCGGCAGGATTTCAGCGCAATCATCTGAAATAGTTCGATCTTTCCGGACCGGGTTGTTTTAGCCGCCCTTGCGTCATTTGGCGTCGCGAAAAACCATTTTTGCGTGCTAAAAGGCTGCAAAGCAGGTTTGAGGGAGCGGCCGCATGGAAGGCGAGAACAAGAAAACGGCACGTTCGGACCTCGACGAAGCCGCCCTCTACTTCCACAAGCATCCAAGGCCGGGAAAGCTCGAGATTCAGGCAACCAAGCCGCTCGGCAACCAGCGCGATCTGGCGCTGGCCTATTCGCCGGGTGTTGCCGCGCCCTGCCTCGAAATCCGCGACAATCCGGCAACCGCGGCCGATTATACAGCGCGCGCCAATCTGGTCGGCGTCGTCTCCAACGGCTCGGCCGTGCTCGGGCTCGGCAATATCGGCCCGCTCGCCTCCAAGCCGGTGATGGAAGGCAAGGCGGTGCTGTTCAAGAAATTCGCCGGCATCGACGTCTTCGACATCGAGATCGACGCGCCGGGCATAGAGCGCATGGTCGAGACGATCTCGGCGCTGGAGCCGACTTTCGGCGGCATCAATCTCGAGGACATCAAGGCGCCCGAATGCTTCGAGGTCGAGGCGCAGTTGAAGGCCCGCATGGGCATTCCCGTCTTCCATGACGACCAGCATGGCACCGCCATCATCGTCGCCGCCGCCGTGCTCAACGGGCTGGAATTCGCCGGCAAGACCATTTCCGACATCAAGATCGTCACCTCAGGCGCCGGTGCGGCAGCGCTCGCCTGCCTCAACCTGTTGGTCTCGCTTGGCGCCAAGGTAGAGAACATCTGGGTCACCGACCGCTTCGGCGTCGCCTACAAGGGCCGCACCGACGAGATGGATCGCTGGAAAGACCCCTATGTGAAGGACACCGAGGCGCGCACGCTGGCCGATGTGATCCCTGGCGCCGACGTTTTTCTCGGCCTGTCGGCCGCCGGCGTGCTGAAGCCGGAATTGCTTGATCATATGGCGCCTAAGCCGTTGATCCTGGCGCTGGCCAACCCCAATCCCGAAATCATGCCGGAGGTCGCGCGCGCCGCTCGTCCGGACGCGATGATCTGCACCGGCCGTTCCGATTTTCCCAATCAGGTCAACAACGTGCTTTGTTTTCCTTACATCTTCCGCGGTGCGCTGGACTGCGGCGCCAGCGCCATCAACGAGGAGATGAAGATGGCCGCGGTCCGGGCGATCGCCGCGCTTGCCCGCGAAGAACCGTCCGACGTCGCCGCCCGCGCCTATTCCGGCGAGACGCCGATCTTCGGACCCGACTTCCTTATCCCCTCGCCCTTCGATCCCCGCCTGATCCTGCGCATCGCGCCGGCGGTGGCCAAGGCTGCCTGCGACACCGGCGTCGCGACCCGGCCGATCACCGACTTCGCCGCCTATATCGACCAGCTCAACCGCTTCGTCTTCCGCTCCGGCCTAGTGATGAAGCCGGTGTTTTCCTCGGCCAAGGCGTCGACCGCCAAGCGCGTCATCTATGCCGACGGCGAGGATGAGCGCGTGTTGCGCGCAGCCCAGGTGGTGCTGGAGGAAGGCATTGCCGAGCCGATCCTGATCGGCCGCCCGCACGTCATCGAGGTCAGGCTGAAGCGCTACGGCCTGCGTATCAAGCCGGGCGTCGATTTCGGCCTGATCAACCCGGAAGACGATCCGCGCTACCGCCATTATGTCGACCTGTTGATCGAGCTTGCCGGCCGGCGCGGCGTGACGACGGAGGCCGCGCGCACCATGGTGCGCACCGACAATACGGTGATTGCGGCACTGGCCCTCAAACGCGGCGACGCCGACGCCATGATCTGCGGCCTCGAGGGCCGTTTCGAGCGGCATCTGCGCAATGTGACGCTGGTCATCGGACCACGCGCGGGCGTCAAGGACCGCGACCTGTCGACGCTGTCGATGCTAATCTCGCAGCGCGGCATCATCTTCCTCACCGACACCCATGTCTCGGTCGACCCGACGGCCGAGGAAATCGCCGAAATGACCATATTGGCGGCGGAGGAAATCCAGCGCTTCGGCATCGAGCCGAAGGCGGCGCTGCTGTCGCATTCGGATTTCGGCTCGCGCGATTCTCCCAGCGCGCTGAAGATGCGGCAGGCAGCGGCGATCCTGGCGCGCGTTGCGCCCGACCTGCAATGCGACGGCGAGATGCATGCCGATTCAGCCCTGTCGGAGCATCTGCGCCAGCGCGTCTATCCGCATTCGCGGCTGAAGGGCGAAGCCAATCTCCTGGTGTTCCCCAACCTCGACTCCGCCAACATCACGCTGACCGCGCTGCGCACGATGATGGATGCGCTGCATGTCGGTCCGATCCTGCTTGGCACCGACAAGCCGGCGCATATTTTGACGCCGTCGGTGACGTCGCGCGGCGTCGTCAATATGACGGCGCTGGCGGTGGTCGAGGCGGCGCACAAGGCGCAGGCGGTGGTTCATTTCGGCTGAGTTTCTCACGCAGGCGCGAAGCGGTAATGCCCGGTCTGCTTGAAGGCGAACAGCGTGTCCTCCTCGCGGGCGCCCGACCCGATATTGTGGATGACCAGCGCTCGTTCCGGCACGTCCGCCGTGCGTTCGGATGAGACGATGACGATGTGCGGCAGGTTGCCGGGCAGCATCTGGGTGACGATATCGCCCGGCTGAAAGTCGGGAGGATACTCGCTGGCGGGCAAGGAAACTCCCTTGCGCCCGAAAAATGCGGCAAGATTCCCGACCCGTCGGTGGTCGATGTTGCGGTCGGTCGCTTTCAGACCCCAGGTCTTGGGATAGGCGGCGAAATTGGCGGCCATATCCTCATGCACCAGTTTCTGCAGGTCGAGATTGAAGGCGCGGCGATAGGCGCGCACGATGACATCCGTGCACACGCCCCTATCCGGCGCGACGTCGCCGCCGGGATAGCCGAGGCGGACATAGGCCGGGTCGTAGAAGGTGGTGACGCCGATCTGCTCACGCCCGGCTTCGACCAATTTGCTGCGCCAGTCCGGAGCGGCTGGATTTTCCTGCGCCCGGACGGCGGGCGCCGCCAGGCACAACAGACCGAACTGCAGCGCGGTTCGACGGGTAATCGCGATCATGCCAGGTCCCCGGGGCATTGCTGGATCGTGGGATAATTCCGGGGCGATTGCGCCTTTTTTCATGCAGCGGTGAGATCGCACAGTTGCCGCCCTATCCAAACGCCTCCTGCAACGCGTCTATGGGCTAAGACCATCTTTGGTTGTAGATTGAGGGAACGGTTAACGGCGAATCCGGTAGACAGGCAGGCAAGCGGGGTTCGGGCAATGACGGGCGGACGATGGAGGCTGAAGCACCTGGCTGCGCTGCTCGGAGCGCTTGTGCTTTCGGCCGTCGCCACCACTGAACCGCAGGCCGCCTCCCGCGTTTGCCGTCAACTGGAAGCCGAGCTTGCTTCTTCATCGAATGGCGGCGGCAATTCCAGCATGGTGCGGAAGTATGACAAGGCCATCTCCCGCCAGTTCGAACAGCTATCAAAGGTGCGCGGTCGTGCGAGCGATGCGAATTGCGGGTTTTCGCTGTTTTCGCGCAATGTCAGCCAATGTGCTGCGCTGAACAGCAGCATCGATCGCATGAACGCCAATCTCGATGCGTTGCAAGCCAAGCGCGCGCAGCTTGCCGGCGGCGGCTCGCGGCGCGACCGCGGCCGCATCCTGGCCGCGCTCGACGCCAATGGCTGCCGTGACGAGCCCGCGCCGCGCCGGGAGCCGCTGCAGGAAGCCAGCCGCGAACCCGACGACGGCAATCTGTTCGACCAGCTTTTCGGCGGCAACCGGCAGATCGACACGCTCGATCAGCCCGATGATCCCGGCGAGGAGCGCAATGTGCGCCGGGTGCTCAATCAGCCCGGCGTGCCGGATTTCCCGACGGTCGGCGGCGAGTTCCATACGAGCTGCGTGCGCACCTGCGACGGCTATTTCTTCCCGATGTCGAACTCGGCTTCGCTCGGCGATTTCGAGCGCGACCAGAAGAATTGCGAATCGAGCTGCCCCGGCACCGAAATGCAGGTGTTCTATTCGCGCGGCATGGAAGACGATTCGGCCAACATGACGTCGTCGGTGACCGGCAGGCCCTACAGCGAGTTGCCGACCGCCTATCTCTACAAACAGCCCAACATGTCGCGGCCGCTGGCTTGTGGCTGCAATGCGCAGGCCGGAAATTTCGAGATCATCGGCGGCAACCCGCCACCGCCCGAGCAATCGCAGCCTGATACCGAGACAACGCCATTCATTCCGGTGCCGGCGGCCAAACCCGATCCGGGCGCGGATCCGGAGACGCTGGCGAACGTACAAGGCGGGCTCGACCGCGCCGCCATCAAGCGCCTTGCCGTCAAGCCGGTGGTGTCGCCGGTGTCGCTGATCCCGCCGGACCAGCGCAAGGTCAGGGTCGTCGGGCCAGCGTTCCTTCCCGACCCAGCAGCGGCAATAGATCTGCAAGCTCCGGCCCGGAAGCAAGTCCGGTAAGGGCCAACCTGAGCGGCATGAACAGCGCCTTGCCCTTGCGGCCGCTGGCTTCCCTGATCCTGGCCGTCCAGTCTTTCCAGACCGTGCCGGTCCACGGCTCTTCCGGCAGCAGGTCGAAGGCCTGCTGCAGGAAGTCGCGATCCTCGTCGGAAAATTCCGGCGCCGGCTGCGGGCCGTCGGCAAAGATACGCCACCAGCCGACCGCGTCGCTCAGCCGGTCGAGATTGCCGCGCACCGCCAGCCAGAACGGCTCGGCCTTGTCGCCGGAGATGCCGAGCACGATCAGCCGGTCCCGCGCCTCGGAAAAAGGCATGTGGTGCATGAGCGCACGATTGAGCACGAACAGCTCGTCCGGGTCGAATTTGGCCGCCGATTTCGACGTGGCGGCGGGATCGAAGCGCGCGGCCAGTGTCGGCATGTCATGCACCGCCGCGACATTTTCCGAGGTGCCGACAAGGACGGCCAGCGAGGCAACCGCCATCGGCTCGATGCCCTCCTCGCGCAAGCTCTCGATCGACAGCGCACCGCTGCGCTTCGACAGACCCTCGCCCGAGGCCGTAGTCAAGAGATTGTGGTGGCCGAAGACAGGCGGCTCGGCGCCTAGCGCCTTGAACAACGCGATCTGCACGCCGGTGTTGGTGACGTGGTCGTCGCCGCGGATGACATGGCTGACGCCCATCTCGATGTCGTCGACGACCGAAGGCAGCGTGTAGAGATGAGTGCCGTCCTCGCGCCGCAGCACCGGATCGGACAGTGAGGCCAGATCGACGGTTTCCTCGCCGCGCACCAGATCGTTCCAGTGCACTTCGGTGCGCTCGGGCTGCAGCGGATCGCTGGTGAAGTTCGGCAGCAGGAAGCGCCAGTGCGGCCGGCGCCCGTCCGACCGGTATTCGGCGATCTGCTGCTGCGAAAGCGCCAGCGCCTCGCGGCCATAGACCGGCGGCAGGCCGCGCGTGCGGCGCACCTTGCGGCGCAGGTCGAGTTCTTCGGGGGTTTCGTAGCAGGGATAGACAACGCCGGCCCTTTGCAGCCGCTCCACTGCCGCGTCGTAAGTTTCGAAGCGCCGCGACTGGTATTCGGTGGCATCGGGGAAAATCCCCAGCCAGTGCAGGTCGTAGAGGATGGCGTCGGAAAATTCCTGCCTTGAGCGGGCAATGTCTGTGTCGTCGAAGCGCTGGATGAAACGGCCCTTGTTGTTCATGGCGAACAGCCAGTTGAACAAGGCGGTGCGGGCATTGCCGATATGAATGCGGCCGGTTGGTGAGGGGGCAAAACGGACGGTAACTGTCATGGGCGGGGCGTAACGGATGCTCTTGGAATTGACAAGACGCGCCCCCGCGCGACGCCAAAGACATAATGCACGCCAGCTAAAATGAAAAGGCTGTGAGCCAGAATCCGGCCGGGCCTGTCTCGGGTGAACCGCTCACCAGCGGTCCACGCCGGCAGAATCGGGCTTCCCTCAGCCGCTTTTTGTCCCCGTTATCCACATATGTGACACACAAGATGTTGGGGTCACAAAAGCTACGCAAACGAATCCTTGACGACGCAAACCGAGTCGCCTTTTATGTGCCATGTGCTCTTGTTGAGGGCGCGACCGGAGAGTTTCGAGCCCGGTCATTTTTCCCGGATTTTGTGCGTTTTGGCCATGATTTCCGCCTGTTTACGAGGCTGGCGGAAGCGTTGGATCGTGGGGGCTTCGGGAGCGAAAAGGGAGATTTGTCGGACTGGAATAAATTGTCTGTTAACACTATATTTAGTGTTTGCAGGCAGGTTCGACGCTAGATAATGTGAATTTCCCTCGGTCGAGGGAATCGAGGAAAAATTCAGTTTTGAGGGACCCGCAGGGTTCGGCGCAGAGTTGGAACAGCGGCTTCGTAAGAAGCTCGACCGGCAAGGCGACGAAGACTGCCACAAGGAGAGCCGGTGTTTTCGAACGCCGGCAGACGGCGGACATGCGCGTTTCGCATTGGGGGCAGAAATCCCCGGGGAAAAGCGCTATATATAGACAAAAGGGACCGGACCAATGCGCATCGAGCGTCGTTTCACCAAGCCAGGCCAATCAGCTTACGCGGAGATCGAATTCCGCAAGGCGCTTTCGGAGATCAAGAATCCGGACGGCTCGGTGGTGTTCCGCTTGGACAATATCGATGTGCCAGCGCAGTTCTCGCAGGTTGCCGCCGACATCCTGGCGCAGAAGTATTTCCGCAAGGCCGGCGTGCCCGCGCGCCTGAAGAAGGTCGAGGAGAACGACGTCCCCTCCTTCCTGTGGCGCTCCGTCGCCGACGAGGCCGAGCTTGCCAAGCTGCCGGAAGCCGAGCGCTACGGTTCCGAAATCGACGCCCGCCAGGTCTTCGACCGGCTGGCCGGCACCTGGACCTATTGGGGCTACAAGGGCGGCTACTTCAAGTCGGAAGAAGACGCGAGCGCCTTCCGCGACGAACTCGCCTATATGCTCGCCACCCAGCGCGTTGCGCCGAACTCGCCGCAATGGTTCAACACCGGCCTGCACTGGGCCTACGGCATCGATGGTCCGAGCCAGGGCCACTATTATGTCGACCCGTTTACCGGCAAGCTGACCAAGTCGAAGTCCTCCTACGAGCATCCGCAGCCGCATGCCTGTTTCATCCAGGGCGTGCAGGACGATCTCGTCAACGAAGGCGGCATCATGGACCTGTGGGTGCGTGAAGCGCGTCTGTTCAAATATGGCTCGGGCACCGGCTCCAATTTCTCGATGCTGCGCGGCGAAGGCGAAAAGCTGTCGGGCGGCGGCCGTTCGTCCGGCCTGATGAGCTTCCTCAAGATCGGCGACCGCGCGGCGGGCGCCATCAAGTCGGGCGGCACCACGCGTCGTGCGGCCAAGATGGTCATTGTCGACGCCGACCATCCCGATATCGAGGAATTCATCGACTGGAAGGTCAATGAAGAGCAGAAGGTGGCGTCGCTGGTCACCGGCTCCAAGATCGTGAAAAAACATCTCGAAGCGATCATGAAGGCCTGCATCAACTGCGAAGGCCATGATGACGACTGCTTCGACCCGTCGATCAACACCGCGCTGAAGCGCGAGATCAAGGCGGCCAAGAAGTCGGCCGTGCCGGAGAACTACATCTACCGTGTCATCCAGTTCGCCAAGCAGGGCTACACCTCGATGTCGTTCAAGACCTACGACACCGACTGGGATTCCGACGCCTACCTCACAGTTTCCGGCCAGAACTCCAATAATTCGGTGTCGCTGAAGGACAATTTCCTGCGCGCCGTCGAGGACGATGCCGACTGGCACCTCACCGCCCGCAAGGACGGCAAGGTGCTGAAGACGCTGAAGGCGCGCGACCTGTGGGAGAAGATCGGCTACGCCGCCTGGGCGTCGGCCGACCCGGGCCTGCATTTCAACACGACGATGAACGACTGGCATACCTGCGCTTCGGCCGGTGCGATCCGGGCCTCCAACCCGTGCTCGGAATACATGTTCCTCGACGACACGGCCTGCAACCTCGCCTCGATCAACCTTTTGCCCTACCGCAATGCCGATGGCACGATCGACATCGCCGCCTATGAGCACACGGTGCGGCTGTGGACCGTCGTCCTCGAAATCTCGGTGATGATGGCGCAGTTCCCGTCGAAGGAGATCGCCAAGCAGTCCTACGAGTACCGCACGCTCGGCCTCGGCTATGCCAACATTGGAGGCCTGCTGATGACGTCTGGCATTCCCTATGATTCCGACGAGGGCCGCGCCATCTGCGCCGCACTCACCGCCATCATGACCGGCATTGCCTATGCCACTTCGGCCGAGATGGCCGGCGAGCTCGGCGCCTTCGCCGATTACGACCGCAATGCCCAGAACATGCTGCGCGTCATGCGCAACCATCGCCGTGCCGCCTATGGCGAGAAACAGGGCTACGAGAAGCTCGCCGTCAATCCGGTGCCGCTGGTCGCGTCCGACCTGAAGCAGCAGGAATTGGCCACGCACGCCAAGGCTGCCTGGGACCGCGCCATCGAACTCGGCGAGGAGCATGGCTACCGCAACGCGCAGGCGACCGTGATTGCGCCGACCGGCACGATCGGTCTCGTCATGGATTGCGATACCACCGGCATCGAGCCCGACTTCGCCTTGGTGAAGTTCAAGAAGCTCGCCGGCGGCGGCTATTTCAAGATCATCAACCGCGCCGTGCCGGAAGCGCTGCGCACGCTGGGCTATTCAGAAAGCCAGATCGCCGAGATCGAGGCTTACGCTGTCGGCCACGGCAACATGAACCAGGCGCCGGCGGTCAACCCCGGCTCGCTCAAGGCGAAGGGTTTTACCGACGACAAGATCGCGGCGCTTAACGCAGCACTGAAGTCGGCCTTCGACATCAAGTTCGTCTTCAACCAGTGGACGCTCGGCGCCGACTGGGTGAAGGAGACGTTCGGCTTCACCGACGAGCAGCTCAACGATTTCTCGTTCGAGATGCTGCCGGCGCTGGGCTTCTCCAAAAAGGACATCGAGGCCGCCAACATCCATGTCTGCGGTGCGATGACGCTGGAAGGCGCGCCCTTCCTCAAGGCCGAGCATCTCGCGGTGTTCGACTGCGCCAGCCCGTGCGGCAAGATCGGCAAGCGCTCGCTGTCCATCAACAGCCACATCCAGATGATGGCGGCGGCACAGCCCTTCATCTCCGGCGCCATCTCCAAGACCATCAACATGCCCAACGATGCGACGGTGGAAGACGCCAAGGGCGCCTACATGCTGTCGTGGAAGCTGGCGCTGAAGGCCAACGCGCTCTATCGCGACGGCTCGAAGCTGTCGCAGCCGCTCAATTCGTCGCTGCTCGCCGACAGCGAGGACGACGAGGACGACGCGGTCGAGCAGTTGATCGCGGCGCCCGCTTCACAGCGTGCCGTGCAGGTCACCGAGAAGATCGTCGAGCGCGTCATCGAACGCCTCTACCGCGATCGTGAAAAACTGCCGAATCGCCGCAAGGGCTACACCCAGAAGGCAGTCGTCGGCGGCCACAAGGTCTACCTGCGCACGGGCGAATTCGACGACGGCCGCATCGGCGAGATCTTCATCGACATGCACAAAGAAGGCGCCGCTTTCCGGGCGATGATGAACAACTTCGCCATCGCCATCTCGCTTGGCTTGCAATATGGCGTGCCGCTCGAGGAATTTGTCGAGGCCTTCACCTTCACCAAATTCGAGCCGGCCGGCATGGTGCAGGGCAACGACGCGATCAAGAATGCGACGTCGATCCTCGACTACGTGTTCCGCGAACTCGCCGTGTCCTACCTCGGCCGCCACGACCTCGCCCATGTCGACCAGTCGGATTTCGACAAGACGGCGCTCGGACGCGGCATCAACGAAGGCAAGGCGACGCCGTTCTCGAAGGGCCTTACCCGCGGCGCCTCGCCGGTCAAGTTGGTGTCTGGCCTAGGTGGCGAACCCAAGGGGTTTGCCGGATCACCTGCCGCGGCCCCTGCCCGGGTCACCCCAACTGCGTTCTCAGGCTCCAATGTGCTGGCGCTTAAACCAGCAAGCGACGAAGCCATCGCCTACAAGCGCGACTATGAGGAGCGAGCCAAGGAATTGGTCGAAGATATTGTTTCCGAGGAGGCAGCCGATCCCACCGGGTTGTTCACCGACGAAGCAGCGAAAGAAGCGGCCGAGGCAAAGGCGCTTGCCTCCACGCGGCGTCAGCAATCCTTGATGCAAGGCTACACCGGCAACGAATGCTCGGAATGCCACAACTTCACCATGGTGCGGAACGGCACCTGCGAGAAGTGCGATACCTGCGGCTCGACGAGCGGGTGCAGCTGAGAAATCGAGGGTCGGACGAAGATTCCTAGGAGATTTTCATGAGCAATGGCAGTCCGGAAAAATTTGGCGCATTTGTTGAGCGCACACGCCGTGAGAAGAGATGGTCACAGAACCAGCTCGGAAAGTTGATCGGTGCAGGCAGCGCATACATCACGAGTGTGGAAAACGGGGAAATCTGGCCGACCGATTACATCCTAGACCAACTTGCGGCGCTTTTTGGGGTGCCTCATGAGTATCTGATCGTTATGCTCGGACCGAAGCCGCAATCGGCCGTCGAAGCTCAACCTCGACCTAAGGCCTGAAACGCCCATGCGGCCAGGAGGATACCATGAAATCCCTGGATCGCTTCAACTCCGAAAAGCTAAGTGAACTTGAGATCGCCGATCGTGCCCGCAACTTCAGAGGTACCTTCGGCGTCTCAGACAAACTTTATATAAATATCATAGAAATTCTTGAATTCAGATTGAAGGAGATACTTCCCGATTTCAAATTGATGGTTCGGCGTGACATCGAACTGGACAAAACTGCACAGGCTATGAATGATCCACCGAGGATTTTGGTTAGAGAGTCGATCTATGACGGAGCTTGCGACGGAGATCAGGAATGCCGCAGAATACTGGCCCACGAATTGGGTCATCTACTCTTACATGCGCACATAGGCGGCACAAAACAGCAAGATATTCTTGGCTACTCTCCTCAATTTGAGAATATGAATGCGCTGGATAGCATAGAAGATCAGGCAGATATATTTGCACGGAATTTCTTAGTTCCGCCATTCATTGCATTCGAGCATAGACACGATATAGAAAAGCTCTCAAAAATTACCGGCGCTCCCATCAATATTGCGTCAGCCGCTGCATTGATTTCTAAGCGCACTGAGATGCTGAAGGTCAGGCAGCCACCGAAAAGACAACAGTAAATTTGTTTCGCGCCAGCATCAAGTTGTGGCAGAGCGCGCCGAAGCCTTCTGAAGTGGTCGGCCTAACGGACTGATGACATGCGTTATGCAGTCGTAATCGAAAAAGCCGGAGAAAATTTTTCCGCCTATGTGCCGGATCTACCGGGCTGCATCGCGACTGGTGCGACAGTGCCGGAGGTGGAAATCGAAATTCGCGACGCAATACGGTTCCATATCGAGGGCTTGCGTGCTGATGGGCTGGATATACCGAAAGGCCTCAGTCTCACAAAATACGTCGAAGCATAGAGACAGACCCCGACCAGGATTTTCTGCGCCTACCTACTCCACCACCCTCAGCGTCTGCTCGTCAAACAACGGTTCGTCCTGCCCCGCTCGCACAAACAGCACCTTGTGCCCGTCGCCCGCCGGTACCTCGAAATACTGGATGCCATCCGGCATTTCGCCCCAGTCGCCGCAGGGCGGTTCGGGAACTTCATCACTGGCGAGCGCCTGCAGCTCCTTGGCGTAGGCGGCGTCGGGGTTGAATGTGTAGCGCTTGACGCCGGCGGGCACGGTGCCCTGCGTATAAGGCGCCAGTACGCAGCGGGCGCTGACTGATTTGTCGGTCTTTTCCAGCAACAGGCGCAGCACTGCGGCCTCGGCGGTTTCGCCTGCCTTGATGTCGAACACCTCGACCAGAGGATCGGGCGCGCCGCCGTCGCTGTATTTGATCGCGAGCGCGTTGCCCACAAATTCGAAATGGATCTGGCGGAAGCCGTAATCGCAGCGCTGCACCCAGGCGGCCAGCCCAACCCTCTTGTCGGCCAGCTTTTCCCAGACGCATTTGTCGATCGGCGGGCGCGACGGCGACGGCTCGTCCGCATATGCAGCGGCTGATATCGCCGCGGCGGCAAACAGCACGCAAATCCAGACAATCGATCTCATGGCGCTATTCATCGCTGCATCCTGTCAATGTGAAGGCGTCCCACGCCGAGCCGTCCGGATTGGCATTGGCGAAATCGGCAAATTCGGTGAAGCCCGCGCCGAAATCGGGCAGCAACAGCCCTTTCGGCGCCGGTGTCGCTTCGCGCGAATTCAGCTGCTCGGCGCCGCCTCCGGTCAAGGCATAGACCTGGCCCATCCATATCCGGCACATCCCGCTGCCGTCCTCCAGCCCCGCTTCGCGGTCGTCGTCGGTGCAGGCATGGCGGATGGTGCCGAGCGGAAACGAATTTTTGCCATTGGTCCAGGTGATGTCGGCCGGCAAGCGCGTGTCGGTGTTGGGGACGGTCACCGAAAACACTTCGGCCGTCAGTGCCGCCGGCTCATTGTCGAACGGCCGGAATTGCATCACCGCGCCCGAACGAGGCTCGCGGTAGGTGGCATGGCTGAGCAGACATTCTTTTGCGCTCGCTGCCTGCACGGCGCCGAGCAGAGCCAGGGAAACGACAGCCAGCCTGCGGACGATCATTGGATGTCTTGTCATGAAAGTGGGCGCCTCAGATAAACCGACCAGCCACGCCGCGCCGCCCAGAAACGCGGCCGAACAGACCCACAGCAGCCAAAGCCCGCGCACCCTGCATTCGAGCACTGCCGAGGCGGGGTTGGCTGGGTCGTAATGCACGTCGACCTTGCCGCCCTCGGCATAGCTGCGCCCTTGGCCGCTGACGAGGCCGGGCATTGAAGCGGTGACCGTGGCGCCGAAGGTGACGCGGTCTGAGGTGTAGCGCTGGCCGGCGACGCCGTAGCTGTAGACGATGCGGGATTTGAAGACGGTGCTCCAGCGTCGATGGCCGCTGTAGTTTCGCAGCGCCTGCAGACCGGAGGAGTCAATGCGGCCGGGGGCGACCGGCCATTTTGCCGCCTGCTCGGCAAGCGACTTCTGGACGAAGGCCATGCGCAGGATCATCAGGCCCATGAACAGCAGCAGCGCTCCGGCGCCGAGGTTCTGCGGCTTGGGCAAATGCGGCCGGATCGCCTCCAGCACGCCACCGAGCGAAAACACCAGCACCACCGTGCCGATCACCAGCCCGGCCGAGAGCTTGACCATGAACTTGAAGGCGCCGTCCGGCAGGGTGCGTTCGATCACGGCCTTGCCCGGATCGGCCGGATTGTAGAAGACGGTCACTTCAGCGCCGGTGGGAAACTGCGCCAAGGTTTCGGTGACTTCGAAATTCCCCAGATTCTCCTTCACGCTGTAGCGCGAGCTTTGAAATTTCTTTTTACCGACCTTGTATTCGAAGGTGACCGCCGGAAAATTGCGCAGCTCGGTGGTGTCGCTGCTGTCCGAGCCGACGCCCGACCTTCTGACTTCGCGCGCCTCGACGCGCGACGAGATGATCTTGCCCGGCGCCGGCAGCCAGTGGCTCATCGCCTGCACCTCGCGCCATTTGACGAAGGTGATGAACGACAGACCGCCCGCGATCGCGCAGGCAAATCCGACAATCAGAAATTTGAGCTCTACGTCCACCGCGATCCCCAGGAGTGCCGGAAGCTGCAAATAGATAGCACGGCGAAGGCGATGTCTTGGTTATTCGCAAAGGACGAACCGCCCTTCCTCGGGTATCGAAGCCCCCTCAACTTTGTTAAGAGTCGCCCAAACTGTTAGGAGCCATGAGACCAGGATGACAGCACTGCGCGTTCTCTCGGATGCCTTCATTCCGGAACTCCCGAACCACTACAAAGGCAAGGTCCGCGAGAATTACGATCTGCCGGATGGCCGCCGCATCATCATCGCCACCGACCGGCTGAGCGCCTTCGATGTGATCCTGACCGCAATACCGCTCAAGGGAGAGCTGCTGACGCAGACGGCGCGCTACTGGTTCGAGGAAACGGCGGACATCTGCCAAAACCATGTGCTCGATTATCCCGACCCCAATGTCGTTGTCGGCACCAGGCTCGACATTCTGCCGGTGGAAATCGTTGTTCGCGACTATCTCGCCGGCACCACCAGCACTTCGGTGCTGACGAAATACAAGAACGGCGAACGCGATATGTACGGCATCCGCCTGCCGGACGGACTGCGCGACAATGAGAAGCTGCCGCAGGCCATCATCACACCGACCAGCAAGGCGCTCGATGGCGGTCATGACGAGCCCTTGACGCGCGACGAGATTTTGACGCGCGGCCTGTTGTCGGAAGAGCAATGGGACACAGTCTCGCGCTATGCGCTGGCGCTGTTTGCGCGCGGCAAGGCGCTGGCCGCCAAGCGCGGCCTGATCCTGGTCGACACCAAATATGAGTTCGGCACGAACAAGGATGGCACCATCATCCTTGCCGATGAAATCCATACGCCCGACTCAAGCCGCTACTGGCTTGCGGCAACCTATGAAGAGCGTTTCAAGGCAGGCGAGCGGCCGCAAAGTTTCGACAAGGACTTTATTCGCGCCTGGGTGACCGCGCGCTGCGATCCCTACAAGGATCGTATTCCGAAAATCCCCGCCGAGCTCATCGAGCAGACATCGCGGGTTTACACGCAGGCCTTTGAGACCATCACCGGCAAGACCTTCACCGCCGATATCTCGGGAAAGACGGTGCTGGACCGCATTCGCGAGAACCTGCGACCTTATTTCTGACGGCGGCTGGCGGCCGCCGGTCAACTTGCCGAGGTCGCGGACACGGACGGTTCTGGCGGAGCGCGCCACGTGCCGAGATATGATCCGCACAGGATGAGCGCGAAAGCCGCTACAATGCCGATATCGAGCGGCTCTGAAAGGACGAGCACGCCGGCTGCCACGGAGACGGCGGGCGCCACATAGGTTATGACGACCGCCCGTTCGGGGCCGATCTCCCGCACCAGCAGAAAATAGGTGGCGAAGGCGATCGCCGTGCAAAACACGCCAAGACCGAGGATTGCGCCAACCACCGTTGTCGACGGCATGGCCGCCGGCCAGGCCAACGCCGCCGGCACGGCGTAGATCAGCGCGGCCCCTGCCAGACAGACTGCCGTCAGCGAGGTTGCCGGCACATCGTTCAGCCAGCGCGACGCGATGATCGAACCCGAGGCATAGCAGGCCGCGGCCATGAGAATCTCGACGACCGCGAGAAATCCGCCACCCAAGGTCGGCAGCGCCAGCACGAAGACACCGGCAAAACCGAGGAAAAGACCGGTCCAGCGGCGTATCCCCAGCCGCTCATCCGAGCCCATCAGCTTTGAGAGCGCGACGGTTACCGCCGGCGTCATGGCAATCAGCAGTCCGGCGGTGGAACTGTCGATGCTGACTTCGCCATGGGTGATCAGCCCCCATGGCAGGATCATCTCGACCAGACAGAATGCGGCGACCGCCGGCCAATGTGTCTTCAGCCATCCGAAACTGCGCTGGACAAGGACGAAGGGCAGCAGCGCCAGGGCGCCGACGGCTGTTCGGGCAAAGACCAGGAAGGGCACCGACACCTCGGCAACCGCCAGCTTGATCAACAAATAGGGAATGCCCCACAGGAGGCTGAGCAGCACGAACAAAAACAGTCCGCGGCGCGTCATGACGGCCTCACAGCCAGAAAGGTGGTCCACTCTTCGCGATCGCGGCCGACGTTGAATTCGTCTCCGACAAGAACCAGCCCGGCGTTTTCAAGGCGGGCCGCGAAGTCGTCCCTGCGCCAGTAGACCGTATGATATTCGCCGCTCTTCTCGCCATCGCCAATGCGCATCGAGACGAGGAAGGCGCCGCCCGGCCGCAACGACCCGGCAATCTTGGCAAGCACCTGGTCGGCCTGCTCGCGCGGCACGTGGATCAGGACGCACAATGCGAGCACCGCGTCGTAGGGGCCGCCGAGATCGTCGGTGATGAGATCGAGAAACTCACCATGCTTGCCGCGTGCGGCCTGCAACTCGAGAAACCGCTTCGTTGCGTCTGTGCGCCGAACCTGGACACCGAGCCCTTCGACGAAGTCCGCATCGTATCCGGGCCCCGAACCGACTTCCAGAATCCGGCCACCTTTGCCGGCGATCTTCACCAGGCGCTTCAGCCATTTCTGTTCTCTTTGGTTCGGAACGTGCCGCACCAGAGCGTCGTAGCGTTCGGCATAGTCCTCATAGGCGTTGATCGTTTGGCGGCTCTTCGCCAGATCCTCGGATGGCACAGTCATCTTTCCCTCCCCTGGTCAAAGAGCTTGCTTAGCCAATGGTGCCGGGAGGCACGCGTCCGTCAAGCATACCGATATCCCTGAGGAAATGATCCGACAGCGAGCGGCGGTCGAGCAAGCCGCGCTTGCGAGGCCTGAACGGCGCGGTGAAGAGGTCGAGCACCGGGCGGCGAAGCGTGTTGTAGAGAGCGATGGTGGTGGTCATTGCCGTATCCTCAGGGTTTGATCCGATGAATGCAGCATGCCGTTTTCCGGGCTTGGTTTCCAATCGAACGTCGCGTAGTATGCATCAGCGGGATTGATGCGTCATGAGCTGGGAACTACCACCATTAGGAGCCATCAGGGTCTTTGAAGCCGCGGCCCGGCTGGGCAGTTTCACCAAGGCAGCCGAAGAACTCGGCATGACCCAATCAGCTGCCAGCTATCAGATAAAGGTGCTGGAAGAACGTGCCGGAACGCCGCTTTTCATAAGAAAAACAAGGCAGATCGCGCTGACCGAGGCCGGACAGCAGCTGGCGCCGCACGCAACAGGCGCGTTCTCGACCCTGGCCGACGCATGGGTCGCCACCAAGGGTGGAGCGACCGGCGTGCTGTCGGTGACGACCATGGAAACCTTCGCATCGAACTGGCTGGCCGTATGGCTTGGAACATTCCAGCTGATGCATCCCGATCTTGCCGTGAAGGTGAATACATCGCACGGGCTGGTCGATTTCACGCGCGGCGACATGGATGTCGGCATTCGCACCGGCAGTGGAAAATGGCCGGGCCTGACGGCTCACTATCTGTTCAAGGCGGACTATACGCCGATGCTCAGCCCGAGACTCGCCGAAAGCGTCGGCGGCATCCACCGCCCCGAGGATCTCTACCAAGTGCCGCTATGCTGTGCCGACGATCCCTGGTGGGAAATCTGGTTCAAGGCTGCCGGCGTGCCGTTCGAGCCCGATCGCGTCATCGCTGGCCCGAAGCTGGGTACGCAGGCCTATGATGCGATGGCGGCGCTGACCGACAAGGGCGCCGCGATCCTCACCAGAAACCTTTACAGCGCCCTGTTGGAAAAGGGCCAGTTGATACAGCCATTCGGCGTGCTTGGATCGGACGGCGACGGCTATTGGCTGGTGCATCTGGAGAGCCGCCGCAACGCGCCCAAAATCAAGGTGTTTCGCGACTGGGTGCTGGCGCAGACGGCAGAGATACGCGAACGCGAAAAGCGCGACAGCCCTCTAGGCACCGCGATAAAACTCGCCCCCGCCTCAACCCTCAGTCCTTGAAGGTCAACCCGTATCTTGCAACCTGTTCCTTCGGCATATCCGCAAGCGCCTGGCGCGTGGTGTAGCCGCCATAGATCACCTTGCCGTTCTTGATCATCCAGTCCTCGACGTCGGCCTCGGTCACCGTCATCCTGTCGCCCATCTTGTACTTGTTGCCATTGACCGGGACGTCGGCGAGCAGGCCGATATAGGAGCCGTCGCTGTAGCCGACCAGCTGCAGCCAGATATGCTCGGTGGCGCCGTTCTGGGTCAGCGGGAATTTTACCGTGTAGGTGCCGGGTGTGCCGGCGTCCATCAATTCGTGGAAGCGCTTGAGGGTCGAGCGGCCGCTGTCCTTGGCGGCCTGCATCGCCTTGTCCTCGGTGGAATAGGACACGACGTTCTGCTTCGACTCCGCCAGCGAAGCGCCACTTCCGCCCGGCATGTGGCCGAGCGAACTGAAAAACCCGTAGCCGACGGCGGCGGCAAGTGCGACAGCCACAACTGGATTGCGCATGGATCCCTCCGAAACCCGATCACGGGCACGTTACCGGAAGGCTGTTGCGATACCGCTAAAGGACACAGTGAGCGGATCGTTAGCGAGACGCTGAAAATTCAACCCAAGGCGCAGCGGCAGGCAGCGCAGGCGCACCGGCACCTGCCTGACGTTCAGTCGGCGTCGGCGACGGTCGTCTGCCCGCCTGCCCATGCCCGCCAGGCGCGCTCGTCGCCATGGAAGACGTTGAGGTCGATGCGGCCGGTCACGCCGTGCGACAGGCCGGAGCCGGAATACTGCCAGAACAGCCATTTGCGGCCGGGATAGACTTTTGAGGGATGCCGCGCGACGGCGCGCAGCCAGAACGGATAATCGAGAAACGCACCCTTGAGATTGTCGCGATAGAAATCCGGCGCGGTGTAGATGATGGGCCGCTGGCCGTAATGGCGCTCCAGCTTGTCCATGAACACCTTCATCTTTTCCAGCACGGTGGCCCGCGACGGCCGCCGCTTGCAGGAAGATTCGCCGTTCCACTCGACATCGATTACCGGTGGCAGCGCGCCTTCGACCCTCGGCACATTGCGGATGAACCAGTCGGCCTGCTCGCCCGCAGTGCGGCACCAGTAGAAGAAATGATAGGCGCCGCGCTTCAGCCCGGCGGCGTCGGCATTGCGCCAGTTCTTCATGAACATCGGGTCGAGATGGTCGCCGCCATCGGTCGCCTTGATGTAGGCGAAGTTGGCGCCCTGGGCACGCAGCTTGCGCCAGTTGACATTGCCCTGCCAGCGCGAGACGTCGACGCCGTGGACGGCAAGGTAGCGTGGCGAAGCCTTGCCGAAATTGATCGGCTTGGCGTCGCGGAAACCGTAGCGGGTGACCGGCGAGGCCAGCATGGCCGGCGCCGCGCGCGTCAACCGCTTCGGCGCAGACATCAGAGCGGCGGGCTCGAGCTGTGGTCTGGTGCTCCCCTGCGGCGTGCCCGCGACGATGGCCTCTTCTTCCTCGACCATGGAAAAGGGCGGCGCATTGTCGGCCACAGCGTTGTCGGCCACCATGTCGGACCGCATCGGCGCGAGGTCGGCGGTCTCCGCCGGAGCCGCTGTGACCGGCGCGCTCGGACGCACGACCGAACTGGTCGTCTCGTTCGACGGCTGCAAGCCATCGACGCCCGCTGTGGACGAACAGCCGGCAAGCCACAGCGATGCCAACATGAAACTGACGACGCCTGAAATCCGCATCTGGACCTGTACGCAAAACACAACAGACCGAAGGCAAACAGACGCCGCCGGACAAACCGGCCTCGATTACTAACGAGAAATTACCAACAAAGTTTGAATCAAGTTATTAGGAATTGGCCCTCTTGTCTTCTCCCCCTGTGGGAGAAGGTGGATCGGCGCGTAGCGCCGAGACGGATGAGGGGTGTTCCAGCGGAGTGAGGCGTTGGCGTTCCCTGGAACACCCCTCATCCGACCGAGCTTCGCTCGGCCACCTTCTCCCACAAGGGGAGAAGGGGAAGCCCTTACCTTCCCAGCCATTGCTGCATGCAGCTTTTCGCCACCACATGCGCCGGTGGCACGGCGTCGGCGGCCGGGCGGCGGGCACGTTCGAGCAGCAGGCGAACCTGTTCGGGGCGCACGCGGTCACGCTCCATCACGAGGAGGACCATCGGATCGCTCAAAAGCTCGTCCAGGGTGCTGATTCTGTCGCTCATCGGTCGTCTCCTCGATACCGGCCCGCAGACGACAGATAGGCAGGCAATCATGGCCCGCCAATGACGCTTTGCCGGCTATGTCGTGGTTTCGGGATTAATTTCCGGTAAGGCCGGCGTCAGTTCGGAGGCGGCGCGCCTTCATGGTGCGGCAGGCCGTCTTCGAGCTGCAGCCAAGGCTGCTTCGAGGCGGTCCACATATGCATCTCCGGCTTGAAAAGTGAGGGATCGTCGAGCGAGCCGGTGGTGATGCCGACGATGCCGGCGGAGTCGCGTCGGGAAAACAGCGTGGTGCCGCAAGCGGCGCAAAAGCCGCGCTTTAGGTCCGGAGAGGTGTTGACCGTCGCCACCTCTCCCTCGATGGTGACATCGTCGATGCGAAACAAAAGGCGGGCGTTGAAGGCCGCGCCGATCACCTTCTGGCAGCGCCGGCAGTGGCAGACGCGCTGGTTGAGCGGCGCCGCCTCGGTGCCGTAGCGCACTGCCCCGCAATGGCATCCGCCCTGGTATTTCGTCATCATTCGAACCCATCACACTGAAGGTCTCTTGATGATATCGATAGGTACCTTTCGGTCAATTGAAAAGCCCTGATGGCGCCATCGATTGCGCCGATAGGATCAATGGCTGCGCCAAGGCTCCGTAGCTTCGCAGGCACAAAAAAGCCGACCGCCTCTTCGAGACGGCCGGCATGTATTTTCAGGCAAGCTATTTCGTTTCGCTGAGGACTTCGTCCCAGGTCTTCACCTTGGTTTCGCCATTGAGGAAGGGCAGTGCCGCGGCCGTCAGCTCCGGTGCGAAGAAGACGTCGTAGTGGGTGCGATTGGGAATGATGGCCAGCCGGTTCTGCGACAGGTTCTCACGCATCCAGCCGGCATCCTTCAGCCCGCCGCCGAGCATCTGGTAGAACTTGATCTCGTGCTCGGGCTTGTACATGTCGCTGTCGCCATAGGCCAGCATGACTGGCATCTTCAGCTTCGCCACATCGGCGGAATAGTCGTAATCCTTGCGCATGAAATTGCCCAGCGCATCGAGCAGTTTGGGGAAATCGTCGGGACGTGGGGCGACGGCGACGTAGGATTTGTACATCGGCGTGTCCTTCATGAAATCGGCGGCGGCCGCGCTCACCTGCGCCTGCTGGCCGCGCATCTCGTCATAGAAGCCATTGGCGGCGAAGCCGGTCGAGACCAGGACCAGACGTCTCACCGTCTCGGGATGCTGAACGGCCATGCGGAAGGCGACGCCGCCGCCCAGCGAATAGCCAAGCACGTCGACCTTGTCATAGCCGAGCGCCTTGACGATACCAGCCATGTCGTCGCCCATCCCCTCCAGGCTGAAGGGTCGCTCGCCGAGCGCGGTGCGGCCATGGCCCTGCAGGTCGACGGCAATGATGGTGCGGTTTTCCGCCAGTCTAGGCAGCAACGGCGCGAACATGTCGGACGTGCCAAGGCCGCCATGCAGCAGAAGCAGCGGTTCGCCCTTGCCGTAGACGGCATAGTAGTAATTCAGGCCGTCGATCGGCAGCAGGCCGGACTTTTCCGGCTTCGGCATGGCTGTTGCTTCGGTGGTCATGGCGGGCTTGGTCTCCTCTGCATTGGCTGGGCCGGGCGCTGCAAACAAGGCAGCGACCGAGGCAAGAATGGCGAAATAGATTCGTCTGGACATGTCGGTCTCCTCAGGTTCCCCCCAAGGACGAGCGAGCACGCCGCGTGCCGACATGCCCTGCGAAAAAATCCGCGGAAGAATGATCGGTTTGGCTGTTGTCGATCGGTCGCGCGCCTCAGTGGCGCTTGGCTTGCACCAGATAGGCGTCGATCTCGGTCTCGCCGAGCCATTTGGCGGCTTCCAGCCGGTGCAGGCCCTCGACCAGGATGTGGCGCTTGCCGTCATGGCGAACCTGGATCGGCGTCTTCATGCCGTTTTCCAGTATGTCTTCGGCCAGATGCCGGACCGTTTCGGGATGCAGCGTCTTCTTGCGCGCCGTCGGCACGTAGATGTCGTCGACCTTGACCTTCTGCACTCTCAGCATGCCGGCTCCCGAGGCGGAACATACCGCCTCGCCTGAGATAGTCGGTTTGCCGGGTGCGGCCAAGAGCGGCCAAGCAATTGTGTCGTATGCAATTGCTGGCCCGATCGTTTCCATTTGACGCTTGGCCGGCAGATGGCCGAAATGGCGGCCTGTCACTTTTTCGGTGTTCATGACCCATCTGCCAACCGAATTTCCCGATTTCGGACTGACGCCCGAGCAGCGCCGCGAGGCAGTGCGCGGCCATTACTATGAATGGCCGGGAATGGACGGCGAGCGCGGCGAGATCTGGTGCTATTCTGATCGATTTTCCTACCGCGCCGGCGATACCGTGACGCTGCATGTCAGTTCGACAGTGCCGCGCTTCAGCATTGTCATTGTCCGCGACGGCGGCAGCGAGACAAAAGTCTTCGAGCAAACGGGGCTTTCGGCGCGCTGGCAGGATACGCCCGACCAGTGCTCGGTCGAAGGCTGCGGCTGGGAGGCGTCTTTCGAATTTCGCATCGGCAACGATTGGCCATCCGGCGCCTATCGGCTGACGCTGACGGCGGACGGGCGCGAGCCCATCCATTGCCATCACCTCATCATCGTCGCGCCCCTGCCCGGCAAAAAGCCCGGTCGCGTGCTGCAGGTGGCGGCGACGGGCACCTGGCTGTCCTACAACACCTGGGGCGGCTCCAACGCCTATCAGGGTATCACCGGACCTGGCCGCGACCAATATGCGCGCATGGTGTCGACGCAGCGGCCGTGGTGCCGCGGCTTTGTCGTGCTGCCCAAGGACGCGCCGCGCGTGCCCTTGGAGGTCGCGGTGCCGCCGAAAACCGTGCCGCGCTATCCGCACATGGAATGGGCGTACGCCACCGGACATTCGAAGAAATACACCTCCTCCGGCTGGGCGGGCTATGACTGCCACTTCTTCCGCTTTGCCGAGCGCGCCGGCTACGGCGTCGATCTCGCCAGCCAGCACGATTTGCACTTCTCGCCCGAAATCCTCGATGGCTATGACTGCGTGGTCTTCGTCGGCCATGACGAGTACTGGACCTGGGAAATGCGGGACGCCGTCGACAGCTACGTCGAGCGCGGCGGTCATGCGGCTCGCTTTGCCGGCAATTTCATGTGGCAGACAAGGCTCGAGGACGAAGGCCGCCGGCAGGTCTGCTACAAATACCGGGCGCGGGCCGAAGACCCGGCCTATAGCGGCGACGTCACCCGCGCCACCAATTCCTGGGAAGCGCCTGAGATCGGTCGTCCCGGTGCAATGACCTTCGGCCTCAACGCCACGCGCGGCGTCTATGCCGGTTGGGGCGGGTGCGCACCGCGCGGCGTGCGCGGCTTTCCGGTCTATCGGCCCGAGCATTGGGCCTTTGCCGGCACCGGCATCTATTATGGCGACCTGCTTGGCGCCGACAGCCATGTCTATGGCTATGAGGTCGACGGGCTCGATTTCGAGATCCGCGGCGGCCTGCCCTATCCGACACCGGACAGCGGTGCGCCTGACGGGCTGCAGGTGCTGGCCGTCGGCATGGCGAGCCAGGTCGAGGAAAGCGCCGACATCCCGATCGAGGACCAGTTTCTCACCGACGAGGATGGCCGCTTTACGGCCGAAACGCTGTTTGGCGAGGCGACCGACGCCAATCTGGAAAAGGTCAAACGCGGCAACGGCATGATCGTCAATTTCCCGCGCGGCAAGGGCGAGGTTTTCCACGCCGGAAGCTGCGAATGGGTGGCCGGCCTGCTCAGGCAGGATCCGATGGTCGAGCGCGTGACCAGGAATGTAATCGATCGCTACCTCGGAAAGTCCTGACATGCAGAAGCCCTCATCAACTGGTTCAGAAACGCGCGCGCCATCGCACCTGTTCTACCTCTCCAGCCTGCGCCGGCCGCTGATCGACCGCGCCGAAGGCATCTATATGTGGACGCAGGACGGCCGCCGCTTCATCGACGGATCGAGCGGGCCGATGGTCGCCAATATCGGCCATTCCAACCGCAACGTGCTCGACGCCATGAAGCGGCAGATGGACCGCGCCACCTTCGCCTACCGGCTGCATTTCGAGAACGAACCGGCGGAAGAACTGGCGCGGGAACTCGCCGGCAAACTGCCGGAGGGCATGGACCGAATCTTCTTCGTCTCCGGCGGTTCGGAGGCGACGGAATCCTGCATCAAGCTGGCGCGGCAATGGGCGGTCGCGACCGGCCAGCCGAAGCGCTGGAAGGTTATCACGCGTTTTCCCTCCTATCATGGCGGCACGCTGGGTTCGCTTTCGATAACCGGCGACGATGCGCTGGCCGAAACGTTCACACCGATGATGCGGGTGATGCCGACCGTGCCGGCGCCGACGGCATGGCGCGACCGCGACAATCTTTCGATGGAGCAGCGCGGCGTCCGCTATGCCGACATGCTGGAGGAGAAGATCCAGGCCGAGGGTCCGGACAGCGTGCTCGCCTTCATCATGGAGCCGATCGGCGGTGCGGCGACTTCGGCCCTCGTCGCACCGGACAGCTATTATCCGCGTATAGGCGAGATCTGCGACCGCTACGGCATCCTGCTCATCCATGATGAAGTGATGAGCGGCGCCGGCCGCACCGGAAAATTCCTTGGCGGCGACCATTGGAACTGCAAGCCCGACATCGTCGCGCTGTCGAAGGGGCTTGGCTCCGGCTATGCGCCGCTCGGCGCGCTGGCCGCCCCGATGCGGCTGGTCGAGCCGCTGCTGGCGTCGGGCGGCTTCCAGCATGGCCACACCTATGCTGGCAATCCGCTCGCCTGCGCGGCCGGGCTCGCCGTGCTCGGCGAGATGGACCGCCTCGACCTGATCGCCAATGCCGCCGCGATGGGCGACGTGCTGATGGACGGGCTGAAAGGGCTGGCGAAGCGTTTTCCGTTCATCGCCGATGTCCGAGGCAAAGGCCTGCTCACCGGCGCCGAGATGGTTGCCGATCCCGAAACTCTACGGCCGATCGAACAGGGCAAGAAAGCCACGCAGCGCCTGCTCGACCTCGCCTACGAGCGCGGGCTGATCATCTACGGCCGCAGGGTCAAGGGCGGTGTCGACGGCGACAATTTCATGGTGGCGCCGCCGATGATCGTCACGGCTGAAGAGGTCGGCGAGATCATTTCCATCATCGGCGATTCGCTGGAAGTTCTGGCCGCCGAACTCGACCTGCCGGTCGAAGGCTGAGGGCTAAAGAATGGCGCCGAGGAAAGTCATCATCACCTGCGCGGTCACTGGCTCGGTGCACACCCCGTCCATGTCGCCCTATCTGCCGGTGACGCCGGACCAGATCGCGACCGACGCCATCGCGGCGGCCGAGGCTGGCGCCTCAATCCTGCATCTCCACGCCCGCGATCCCAAAGACGGCCGGCCGACCGCCGATCCTGAGGTGTTCATGCAGTTCCTGCCGCGCATCAAGCAAGCGACCGATGCGGTGATCAACATCACCACCGGCGGTTCGTCGCTGATGACGCTCGACCAGCGGCTGGCGGCACCACTGCGGGCCGAGCCGGAAATGTGCTCGCTCAACATGGGCTCGATGAATTTCGCGCTGTTCCCGATGCTCGACAAGCCAAGGGAGTGGCAGCACGAGTGGGAACCAAAGCTGCTCGAAGCCACGCGCGACACCATCTTCAAGAACACCTTTGCCGATATGGAAGGCGTGCTCGAAAAGCTCGGCAAGGGCTGCGGCACGCGCTTTGAGTTCGAATGCTACGATGTCGGCCATCTCTATTCGCTGGCGCATTTTCGCGACCGCGGGCTGGTGTCGGGGCCGCTGTTCATCCAGTTCGTGATCGGCATTCTCGGCGGCATCGGCGCCGATCCCGACAATCTCATCCATATGAAGCGCATCGCCGACAAGCTGTTCGGCGACAGCTACCAGTTCTCGGTCCTGGCAGCAGGCCGCAACCAGATGCCATTGATCTCGATCGCGGCGGCGATGGGCGGCAATGTCCGCGTCGGGCTGGAGGACAGTCTCTATGATGGCCGCCAGCTGGCGAAATCCAATGCCGATCAGGTGCGCAGGATACGTGGCATTCTCGATGGCCTGTCGCTGGAGGTGGCCACACCGGCGGAGGCGCGGGAGATGCTGGCGCTGAAGGGTGGGGACCGGGTGGCGTTTTGAGATGATTGAGATGGCGGCGCCCAGTCGCACCCCCCTCTGTCCTGCCGGACATCTCCCCCTCAAGGGGGGAGATTGGATGTCGCCACGGCCTTCGCAAACTTCCAAAGTTGCAGGATGGACGGCAGCGCAGAAACTGCTGATCTCCCCCCTTGAGGGGGAGATGGCCGGCAGGCCGGAGGGGGGTGCCTTGGCATCATACCTCCAGTGACTGCCTCGCCTAAAGTCACCCTCCGCTCCGGCACCATCGACGACGTCGACACCATCCACGCCGCGTTGCTCAAGCTTGGCACCCATATCGGCGCGCATCAGGAGATCACGTCCACCGCAGGCGATCTCCGCCGCTACGGCTTTGGCGACAAACCCGCCTTCTCCACCCTGATCGCCGAGATCGGCGGCGATTTTGCGGGGCTCTGCCTGCATTTCCCGATCTTCTCGACATGGATGGGGCGGCCCGGCGTCTATATCCAGGACCTCTATGTCGAGGACCGGTTTCGCGGCCGCAAGATTGGCGAAAGACTGCTGCGCCGGGTCGCGCGCGACTGCCGCCGGGATGGCGGCGCCTATCTCAGGCTGTCCGTCGACACCGACAATGACGGCGCCAAGGCTTTTTATGAGCGGCTGGGCATCGCCTGGTCGAGCTACGAGCAGACGCAGAAGATTGTTGGCGATGCCTTTTTCGCCTTTGCCGATGCAGCGCAGGATGGGGACGCGGAATGAAAGCCTTCTTTGCCGAGGAGCAGAAACGCCACGACCCGAAGGCCTTTCTGTCCAGCGGTGCGCCGCAGCCCAATCCCGAACAGCCGGAGCGGGTAGAGCGATTGTTAGCCGGCGCGAAATCCGCCGGATTGATGATCGAGCGGCCCAGGGAACATGGCCTAGGCCCGGTGGCGGCCGTGCATACGCCGGAGTATCTCGCCTTCCTCGAACACATTTTTGCGCGCTGGCAGCGCATCGAGGGCGCATCCGCGGAAGTCATGCCCAACATCCATCCACTGGCCCGCACAGGGTCCTATCCGGCCTCGGCGGTCGGCCAGGCCGGCTACCACATGGCCGACACCGCTTGCCCGATCTCCGCCGAAACCTGGCAAAGCGCGCTGTGGAGCGCCTGGAGTGCAGTCGAGGCAGCCGAAGCGGTGATATCGGGCGCGCCTGCCGCTTATGCGCTCTGCCGGCCGCCCGGCCACCACGCCTTTGCCGATGTCGCCGGTGGCTTCTGCTTCATCAACAATTCGGCGGTCGCAGCCCAGGTGTTGCGCAAGCAGGCGGCGCGGGTGGCGATCCTCGATGTCGACCTGCATCACGGCAACGGCACGCAAGGCATCTTTTATACGCGTTCCGACGTCCTGACGGTGTCGCTGCACGCCGATCCGGTGCGCTTCTATCCGTTCTTCTGGGGCCATGCCGATGAGCGCGGCGAAGGTCCGGGCCTCGGCTATAATTTCAACCTGCCATTGCCGCGCAAATCAGCCGACGCGGCGTTTCTGGAGGCCCTCGAAGTGGCGTTCCAGCGTATCCGCGCCTTTTCGCCGGACGCGCTGGTCGTGGCGCTCGGTCTCGATCCGTTCGAGGGCGATCCGTTCGGCGGGCTTTCGGTGACCACGCCCGGTTTCTCGCGGATCGGCGAGGCAATTGCCAAGCTTGGCCTGCCGACGGTTATCGTCCAGGAAGGCGGCTATCTCTGCGACGCGCTCGGCGACAATCTCACGGCGTTCCTCACCGGTTTCGGCGGCAAACAGCGATAGCTGACTAGCGCTGCTGCCTCAGCATGGCGATCACCCGGTGCACGCTTTCCAACGTCTCGTCGATCTCTGCCGCCGTGTTGTAGTGCGCAATACCGATGCGCACGACTCCCTGCTCGGCCGGAATGCCGAGATGGTGGACGATCTCCCAGGCGTAGTTGTGACCCGACCATAGAAAAATGTTCTCGGCATTCATCTGCCGCACGATCGTCTCTGGCACGATGCCGTCGACGGTGAAGGACACGGTCGGCACGCGCTCAATGACACGCTTCTGATCTGTGATGCCGCGGATGGTCAGGCCCTCAATGGCGGACAGCCCATCGATCAGCCTCAGCGCCAGCGGGTTTTCGTAGGCGATCGACACTTCGTATGCCTTTGCGATCTTTTGCCTTCGCGAACCGCCCTCGCCGGCCGCAGCACCGAGTTCGGCGAAGTAATCGACCGCTGCGGTAAGTCCGGCCATCAGTTCGATCTGCGGCGTGCCGAGTTCGAAGCGCTCCGGCAGGCCATTGGAAGAGCAACGGCATTTGTAGGGTTGCAGCGCATCGATGATGTCGCGGCGTCCCCACAATATGCCCATATGCGGGCCGAAAAATTTGTAGGCCGAGCAGATCAGGAAGTCGCAGCCGAGATCCTGCACGTCGACCAGCCCGTGCGGCGCGAACTGGACGGCATCGACATAGACCAGCGCCCCGGCCTGTTTGGCAATTCGCGTCAGCGCCTTGACCCGGTTGATCGAGCCGGTGAGGTTCGAGGCATAGTTCAGCGCCACGAGCCGAGTCTTGTCGGTGAGCAGAGCGCTGAGCGCCGCCTCCTCGACCTGCCAGCTCTTTTCGTCGAAGGGCAGGAAGCGCACGACGAGGCCAAGATCTTCGGCCAGCTGCAGCCAGGGCGAGACGTTGCCCTCATGATCCATGCGGGTGACGATGATCTCGTCGCCCGGCTTGAAGCCGCGGCCGAGCGTGCGCGACATGTGATAGGTCAGCGTCGTCATGTTGGCGCCGATGATTATTTCCTCCGCGCTCGCTGCACCCAGGAAATCGGCCATCGCCGCATGGGCGTCGTCGAACACCTTTTGCGCGGCAAGCGTGGTTTCGAAATAGCCGCCGAGATTGGCGTTGGTGGTGAGGAGACAGCGCGCCACCGCGTCGGCAACCGCTTGCGGCACCTGCGTGCCGGCCGGATTGTCGAGATAGATGCGCCGGCGGCCCTTGTCGGTCAGGTCCAGCGCCGGAAATTTTCCCCTGACGGTCTCGATCGGAAAATCCATGGCTGTCCCTTCCCCTTGTCTTTGCTCGGCAATTCCGGCCAAATGGTCTGCTTATGGGCACGGATTGCCGACGCGCTGGTGGATCGCATCCACGCCCTTCTGCATCTCGTCGGTCCAGGTCACGTCGGCTGACGACAGCGCCATCTCAAGCTGGGCAATCGTCGTCGCGCCGATGATGCTGGAAGTGACGAAAGGCCGGCTGGCGACATAGGCGTTGGCAAACAGCGCCGGTTCAAGGCCGAAGGAACGCGCCAGTTTATTGTATGCGAGCTGCGCCTCCGCCGCATTTGGCGTCTCGTAGCGCTGGCCGCGGTTGAACAGCTGCGAGCGCGAACCCTGCGGCCGTGCGCCATGGTCGTATTTGCCGGTGAGATAGCCCTGCGCCAGCGGCGAATACGCGAGAAAGCCGACATCCTCGCGTTCGCAGGCCTCGGCGAGGTTCACCTCGAACGTGCGGTTGACCAGATTGTAGGCGTTCTGCAGCGAAACGACGCGCGGGCCGACGCCCTTGTCGGCCTCGGCGATGAAGCGCATGACGCCCCAGGAGCTTTCGTTCGACAGGCCGAGATGGCGGATCTTTCCCGCCTTCACGAGCTCCTCGAAGACGGCGAGTGTCTCGGCGATCGGCGTCTCGCCGGGCGGCGCGCCAACGGCATCGGCACGGCGCGGCACAGCACCCACGCGGGTCGGGTTGGCGCCCCAGGGGATGTCGCGCTCCGGCCAGTGGATCTGGTAGAGGTCGAGATAGTCGGTGCCGAGCTTGGCCAGCGATTTGTCGATGGCGTCAAAGATGTCGGCGCGCACCAGTTTTGACGGCCGGTCGCCACGAAACCAGCGGTTGGCGGTGCGGCCGACCACTTTCGAGGCCAGGATGACCTTGTCGCGATTGCCCTTGGCCTTCATCCAGCTGCCGATGAACTTCTCCGTCCGCCCCTGCGTCTCCTCCTTGGGCGGTATCGGGTAGAGCTCGGCCGTGTCGATGAAATTGACCCCGCGCTCAAAGGCCAGATCCATCTGCGCATGGCCTTCGGCCTCGGTGTTCTGCTCGCCCCAGGTCATCGACCCCAGGCAGATCTGGGTAACAAGAAGATCGGTCCGACCGAGACGGCGTTTGTGCATGGGGTTTCTCCGGCGGGAGGTTTGCGCGGACGGCGCGGGGAGGAGATTCCAGCATAAAGCAAAGGCTGCGGCTTCTCCAACCCCCTGCCGGCTCCGGGTGGTGCCTCAGTTTGAATTCCTGAGCCACGGGATAGTCGCACGGCATTCACTCTCAGCCGCCTCAGCGGTCTCGTAAAATCCTCCTCCGAAGCTGTTTTCGGAGGGTGCCCAGTAAGCATATCTCTCGTCGAGACCGTGTTCGCCTTCGTACCAAGCGTCCTCACGGAACGTGTAATAAGAAGCTTCACCTACTTCAAATCTGACGATATTGGCCCGTGCAAGCCGATCATCTCGATAGATCGTTTTGAGTACAGTGCTCATCCCAGTCGCTTTTTTTGCAAGGTCCGCGCTTTTCCGGCTTTGGCGCAACGCGCGTCCATCTTCTCGCAACGCTCTTTCATCGACCAGGCTGATACACTACTCGGCTCCAACCTTTGCGTGAATTGTGAGAGTGCTCTAACGGCGTGCCCCAGCCAAAGCCCGCCGCTTGGCTTCGTCGATCAACATGTTGGCCACCTGCATGCGGATCATGGCGCGCTGGCGCAGATGCGGCGCGACACGGTCGGGATGGTTGGCGAAAGCGAAGCTGCGGCGCATGCGGCCGAGATCGGCGTTCTTGACGGGATGATCGAGGCCGAGTTCGACCGCGATTGCGTCAGGATCGATCGGTGGCAGCTTCTCCTCGGGCTTTGCTTCCTCGCCGGCCAGTGCCAGCTTGGCCTGGTCGAGAAGGGCTGCGAATTCGGCGGCAAGATCGGACCCCGCTTCGCGATACTCGGCCGTGAAGGTTTCGCCGGAGACCTTGATGCGGCCGGAATGAAGCTCGTCGGCCACGGAGAGATAGTCGAACGGGATCGACGGCCGCGCGCCTGTCTCCCCGCCAGCCTCGTCCTTGTCGGAGGCGACGAACAGATCGTCGAGCAAGGAAGCGAAATCCCGCTTGGCGCCGATGTCAGCCTCCCCCTCGTTTTGCGCATGCGAACAGAGCCGGTCGCACCATAGAACCGGCTCGTTAAAAATGAATGCCACTGATCTTAACCAGTTTAGGCGTTCGCCGGGCTTGCGCGACCGGTTGATGGTGCAGCTCAACAAAAAGCCGGACTGCATTTGCATGCAGTCCGGAAATTCGCCAGGAGTGGCGAGGAAAAGCCGGCCATGTGCCAGCGTCTATGCATACGGTGGGGATGCGCCACAAGTTTCAGCGCACGCGGCAATTGTGCCGAAAAAAATTCGCTTGGAATGGCTGCCATGCAAATGCTGCACTGCACAATCTTCACAATTTTCCTATACTCGGCGCCGTGGAGGATCAACAAGGGGCCGAATCATGGGGTTCTTCACTGAAATGTTTGCCCGTCCGCGTCCGCAGGAGCATCTGCGTTATCGTTCCGCACTGGCGTTGCTGCATTCGATGAGCAATGCCGACCGCGCCGACATCGGCATCAAGCCGGCCGACTTCCCGCGCATAGCCCGCGAAATGTCCGTGCGCTGAACCAGCGCGAGACGAGGTTTCCCGGCAGCGACCGGGAAACCTCGGAATGCCGAATTCGTCAACGATTCCCGAGATAGGCACCCTTGGTCAGCGGCACGCCATTGTGGCGCAGGATGTCGTAAGCCGTGGTCACGTGGAAATAGAAGTTGGGCATGGCGACATGCAGCAGATACTGCATGCCTGGCATCGAGGCTTCGCGCTGGCCAAACTTCAGTTCGACCACCCTTTCATCCGAACCCTCGAATTCGGCGGCTGAGAATGACGCCAGCAGATCGAGCGTCTTGGTCAGGCGCGCCTGCAACTCGGCGAAGGTCGCTTCATTGTCTTCGTATTTCGGCACCTCGCGACGGGCCAGCCGTGATGGCGCGCCCTTGGCGTGGTCGGTGGCGACCTGCACCTGCCTGACCAGCGCGTACATGTCGGGCGCCAACCTCGCGGTCAAAAACACCTGCGGGTCGATCTTGCGCTCGGTTGCATTCTGTTCGGCCGCCGACAGCACGCCGGACAGCGCCTTCAGCCTGGCCGAAAACACCGGCACCGAGGCTTCATACATCGATAGTGTCACGTTCAAATCTCCATTGCGGCTGAAGCGCCGACGGCGGGACGTAGCGCCTTCCCGGAGGATTTTTCAAGCGTCACCACGTCGCCGCAATCTCTATGATAGACTCCTTTCGTGGTGGAGATTCTCCGATGAGACGCGTCTTTCTGGCAGCGGCCGCCTTTTGCTCCCTTGCCGCATCCGGCCAGGCTGTGTTCGCCGACGATGAACCGGCAGCCGATGACCAAGCCCCTTACGTCGATGACAGGTCGGACGCCGCAGCCGTCATCCGCTCGCTCTACAGCGCCATCAACCGGCACGAATTCGCCCGCGCCTGGGCTTACTACGGCGATACCAAGCCGGCAAAGGATTTTGATACCTTCGTCAAGGGCTATGACGGCACCGACAAGGTCGACGTCGAAACCGGCGCCATTTCCGATGAAGGTGCGGCCGGCAGCATCTATTACAGCGTTCCGGTCGCCATCCGCGCCACCGACAAGGACGGCAAGGAAGCAGTTTTCGCCGGCTGCTACACGCTGCGCCAGGTCAGCGCTCAGATCCAGGCCCCGCCGTTCCGACCGATCTTTATCGACAAGGGCGCGCTGAAGCCATCCAAGGCCGATTTCGAGGGGGCGCTGCCGCCAAGCTGTGGTGACGGGCCGCCGCCGCCGAAGAAGGACACCGCACTCGAGCACGTGAAGAAACTGTTCGCCGCTGATTATGGCGATCAGTGTGACAAGCAATTTCTCGGCGAGGAGCCGAACATCTTTTCGATCAAATACAAGGCAAAGGACGCGGCTGCCAGCGATCCCGACAAGGAAACGCGGCTTTTCGAGTTCTACTGCCAAGCGGCAGCCTATAACGCAAGTTCGGTCTACTACATGACCGACGAAGTATCGGGCGTGCGGCAGTTGCAGTTCACCGAGCCCGAAATGGATATCCGTTACGAGAACAATGACAGCGACGGCAAACTGCTGGGCATGGATATCATCGGCTTCCGCACAACCGGCTGGGCGGCCAATTCCGAATATGACGAAGAAGCCAAGACGCTGACCACGTTCAACAAATGGCGCGGCATCGGCGACGCCTCGGACAAGGGGATATACCTGTTCCGTAACGGCGATTTCTCCCTCGTCCAATATGATGTGGACGCGTCTTACGATGGCGAGGAGAACCCGCAGACGGTGGTCGACTACAACACCGCGCCGTAGGGGTCTTAGCAGGAACCGCCGCGCTCAAGCAGTCCTTCACATTCGCCTTCTCGTTTCAGGCCGGGAACGCATCGGCCGGAAGAAGGCGCGAATGTCTTCGACCAGAAGACTCGGTTCCTCCAGCGCAGCGAAATGGCCGCCTCGCGGCATCGATGTCCATCGCTGAACGTCAAAGACCCGCGCCACCCAGGATCGAGGCGGCATCGGCAACTCGCGAGGGAAAAGCGCTACCCCAAATGGCGGCGAAACGCGTTCCAGCGTCTCGAACGCAAGAGGGAACAGTCGATTCTCCTTGTAGAGCCGCAAGGACGAGGTGAGCGCGTTGCTGAACCAATAGAGCGAAACATCCGTAAGGAGCGTGTCCATGCCGAAGGTGCGCTCCACGTCACCGTCGCAATCGCTCCAGCTACGGAACTTCTCGATCATCCAGGCTGCGAGACCGATCGGCGAGTCTGTCAGAGCATAAGCAAGCGTCTGAGGCTTCGTGCCCTGCAGATGGGCATAGGCGCCCTCCGTTGCCGTCCAGGCCGCGGCGTTGTCCAGAAAGGCCTGCTCCTCAACGGTGACGGGTGGCAGACCTGCACCCAAGGGTGGCCGATAGCTCCCGGGAATGTAATTGACGTGGACGCCAAGCACGCTTTCGGAATGGAGCCGTGCCATCCAGGCGGAAACGCCCGCCCCGATGTCGCCTCCTTGGGAAGCGAAGCGGTCTTAGCCGAGCCCCCGCATCAACTGTACCCATAACTCCGCGATGCGGCCGGAATGGAAGCCTGGTTCCGTCGGCGCCTGGGAAAAGCCGTATCCGGGCAAGGAGGGAACTACCACGTGGAAAGCGTCGGCCGGGTCACCACCATGGGCAGCTGGGTCTGCCAGCAATGGAATGACGTGTTCCATTTCGATGAACGAGCCGGGCCAGCCATGCGTTATGATCAGCGGCAGCGGCGCCGGTCCGTTGCCTGGCTGGTGGACAAAGTGGACATCTAGGTTGTTCAGCCTCGTCAGATATTGCGGCAGCCGGTTCAGCCGCGCCTCTTGCACTCTCCAGTCGAAGCGGTCTCGCCAGTAATCCGCAAGGCGCTTGATGAACGGCAGGTCGGCCCCATCACTCCAGCCCGCTTCGCTTAGCGGAATTGGCCATCGTGTTGCGCTAAGCCGGCGCTGGAGATCTTCAAGTTGTTCGTTCGGAATTTGGATCTTGAAGGGGTGAGCGTCCATCGCTGTGCTTCCGATCTGTTGGATCATATCAGCCTACCCCAGTAAGGATATCGGCCGAACCATGATCGCCAAAACCAACGGGCACCTCTGGGCCATATGCCTCAGGGCGCTTTTGACAGCATCCAGTTCAACGTTTGGCGCCAGTCCACCATGCGGATCGGCGTGCCGTGGGTGCCCGTTTCAAAACGGACGAACCGGGTCGGATAGGCTTTCGAGTTCGCAATGATGGAGCGGAAGAAGGCTTCCTGTTTCTCCACGGGAAAGACCGGGTCCTTGCTGCCCTGGCCGAAAAACACCGGCACGTGACGCCTGTAAGCCGGGCTCGAAAGGAAGCTGTCATCCCATAGCGAGCCGAGCAGCAGCAGCCCGCTGATGCGCCGTCCGGTATCGTCGCGGCCGGCAAGTTTCCAGCACAGCGCACCACCCATCGAGCCGCAGGCGACGAAAATCTTCGCGTCCGGCGAGGCCTCGGCATAGTGGCCGATCATGGCTGCGATCTGCGCCGCGCCCTTGTCGCCGAAATCGGTGAAATCGGGTGAGAGATAAAGGCCGCCATTGCCGGCCATCAGGTTCTTGATGCGGTTGAAATTGCCGCCGAAGGTGAAGTCGTCGACACCCTGCTTGCGGCTGCCGCCCTGCCCGT
This sequence comes from Mesorhizobium sp. M0001, assembly GCF_040324255.1. NCBI lineage: Bacteria > Pseudomonadati > Pseudomonadota > Alphaproteobacteria > Hyphomicrobiales > Phyllobacteriaceae > Mesorhizobium > Mesorhizobium sp. M0001. The sequence continues at coordinate 114,641 of NZ_JAMYVS010000004.1, read as the reverse complement.
GCAGGTAAAGCACGATGATGCCGGCGCCATCGGTCTTGCCGACAGCGACATGCCTGACATCCCCGGCATCGGTTTTCAGCATCAAATCCTGCTGCACCTTGCGCACGCCGGTGTCGGTATACTGCGCATGCACGCGCTTTTCCGGCACTTCGTCGCGGTCGTTGATGTCGCGCATCTCGCGATAGTCGATGACGGTGTAGGCGCCTTTGTCCGTGGACGAGAGCGTCGCCGGATAGGCGAAGAGGTCATCCTTGTAGGGTTTTAGTTCGAGCGCGTCGGCGTGGGCGGCAGAGAACAGGAAAAAGAGCGAAATCAGAAGGCTATGGAGCGCGGCCGCCCCCCTCTGGGCTGCCGGCCATCTCCCCCTCAAGGGGGGAGATTGGATATCACGCCGCCTTCCGCCAATCTTCAAAGCTGCAGGATAGACGCCGCCATCGAGGCTGCTGATCTCCCCCCTTGAGGGGGAGATGGCCGGCAGGCCAGAGGGGGGTAGAAGCGCTGAGGCAAGTAAAGAGAGAGCCATGCTAAAGGCATGCGTTTTTCGGCTTCGCTTTGTCAATCCTGCAGCACGCCGCCGGCGTCTTCCAGCGCCTCACGGGTGTCGACATCGATCGACGCGCCGTCGCCGATCTCGACGTCGATGACATCCAGTCCCTCGGCCTCGACCAGATGGCGGGCGCCGGTGTCGCCCTCGAGGTGAGCGATGCCTCCAAACAGCGCGCGTGGCAGCAGCACCGGATTGCCGCGGCGGCCGTCATGGGCGGCACGCACCACTGAGCGGCCGCCGTCCCTACGGAAGGCCTCGATCAACCGGTCGAGATCGGCCGATGAGATACCCGGCATGTCGCCGAGGACGATCATGGCGCCGGCCGCCTCGGCTCCAACGCGGGCAATGCCGGCTTTTAGAGACGAGGAAAGGCCGTCGGCAAAATCCGGATTGTCGGCGAAGATCACGTCGAGGCCGGTCAAGGCTTGGTGCACCCGCTCACGCTGGTGGCCGGTGACGACAACGGTGCTGGTTGCCTTCGAGGCCAGTGCGCGCTCGACTGTCCGGCGCACCAGCGGTTTGCCGTCGAACAGCGCCAGAAGCTTGTTCGGCCCGCCCATGCGGCTGGAGCGACCGGCGGCCAGAAGCACGATCTCGACCTTCAGCCCGGCTCTCGCCGGCAGCGGCTCGCGCGGCTGCGGCCGGGTCGGGATTTCCATCAAGAGGCCGCCAACGCCCATGCCGGCGATGTCCTTGGCGGTGACGTCGAGACCGGCGATCAGCCTGTCGAGCACCCAATCGAAACCGTTCTCCTTGGGGCTGCGGGCGCAACCGGGCGCGCCGATGACGCGCTTGCCGTCGAGCGTGCCCAGCACCAGCAGATTGCCGGGATCGACGGGCATGCCCGCGCGGATCACCGTGCCACCTGCTGCCTCGATCGCCGCCGGAACGACATCGTTGAAATCGCTCATCGCCGAGGCGCCGAAGATCACCACCATGTCGTTGTCGCGCGCCAGCGCGGCGGCGGCCTCGGCGACGGGCGCAATTTCGTGCGGCGTGCGGCGCTCCGTCGTCAGCCGGCCGCCGGAGCGTGCCAGCCGCGCTTCGGTGACGCGTAGCGTCTTGTCGAGCACGCTCGCCTTGATGCCGGGCAGCACCGTCTGGATGACGCCGATGCGCACCGGATGGTAGGCGTTGACGGCGAAGATCTCGCCGCCGGCGCAGATCTTTGTCACCGCATCGACAAGGGCCGAGGCAACGGCGAACGGGATGATCTTGACCGTCGCCACCATCTGGCCCTGCTCAACCGGCGCGTGCTGCGCCAGCGTGGCGATGGTGATGGTCGGGTCGACCGCATTGATGGCGTCGATCATGGCGGCATCGACGGTGAAGAGACCGGCGGCCTTGGCATGGAGGTTGACGCGGCCGGTCGCGGCCGGTTTTGCCTCTATGTTGCGGTGGGCCATGCTGGCAGCAATCTTTTCGGCCGCCGCATCCTCGCTGAGGTCATCGGCGGCAAGCACCGCCACGACGATCTCGGTAATGCCGGCCGCCTTCAGCACCGCCACGTCCTGCGTGCTCAGCCTGTGCGCCTTGCGGAAACGCCGCTCGCCCGCCGTCGTGGCATGCGCCAGCACCGCGCCTTGCGCCTTGTCGATTGGAACCGGACCGAATCTCACGCCGCAGCGCCTTTCGATTCCAGCCCGCGCGAGCGAAAGGCGTGGATCGTCTGCGCCAGGATGGCGACGGCGATCTCGGCCGGGCTCGCCGCGCCAATGTCGATACCGATCGGTGCGTGGATGCGGGCGATCTGGTCGGCGCTGGCGCCGAGCGCCAGCAGGCGCTCGACGCGCCTGGCGTGTGTTTTGCGGCTGCCGAGTGCGCCGACATAGAAACAGTTGGCGTCGAGCGCGGCCTTCAGTGCGAAATCGTCGATCTTCGGATCATGGGTTACGGCGGCGAGCGCCGTATAGCTGTCGAGCGGCTGGCGTTTCAGCACATCCTCCGGCCATTCGGCATGGAGTGCTACATCGGGAAAACGGTCCGGGGTGGCGAAGGCGGTGCGCGGATCGACGATCTCCAGGGGATAGCCGGCGATCCTGGCCATCGGCGCCAGCGCCTGACTGATATGGACGGCGCCGACTACCACCAGGCGCGGCTGCGGCAAATGCGCGTTGAGGAAGAAGGTGCGCCCTTCAGCCTCGACCGAACCGGAATTGCCGGTGCGAAATGCCTTGGCGATCGCTTGCCCGAGATCGCCGGCAACCTGGTCGCCTTCGCGCACGATGCGGTCGCGGCCGTCGCCGAGATCGGTGACCAGGATCGCGGCGCGGCGGGCCCGGCGTTCGGCATTGAGCGTTTTGAGAGCGTAGGGATCCATGCCTAACCAAGCCGCTCCACATAGACCTTGATGCGGCCGCCGCAGGACAGGCCGACCTGCCAGGCGGTTTCGTCGGCAACGCCGAACTCCAGCATTTTGGCCTTGCCGCTATCGATGACGTCGATCGCCTCGCTTACCACGGCGCCCTCGACGCAGCCGCCCGAGACCGAGCCGTGGAAATTGCCTTCGGCGTCGATGACCAGATGACTGCCAACCGGCCTCGGCGCCGAACCCCAGGTCTCGACCACAGTGGCGATGGCGACATCCTTGCCGTCCTTCATCCAGCCTTCCGCGATGATCAAGGGGTCGCGGGCCTCATCGAGATAGATGCTGTTGTCCATGATCGCTTGCCTCAAAGTCTGTTTTTCTCTGGGAGCCTGTTTTCGGAATCCAATATGGCTATGCGGCGCGCCTGACACCAGCGTCCAGCCAGCGACGCGGATCGACCGAAGCGGCGGATTTCTTGTCCAGCGAGGCGCAGAGGTCGGCCAGCGCATCGAGATTGTGTACCGAGCGGAACTCGTCGACATGAGGCAGCATCGCTCTGACGCCGCGGGCGCGGGCCTCGAAACCGTCGAAGCGCAATAGGGGATTCAGCCAGATCAGCCGCCGGCAGGATTTGTGCAGGCGATCCATCTCCTCCGACAGGCCGGCGACATCGTCGCGCTCCAGCCCGTCGGTGATCAGCAGCACCACCGCACCCTGCCCGAGCACGCGGCGTGACCAGTGCTTGTTGAACTCCGCCAGCGTATCGCCGATGCGGGTGCCGCCCGACCAGTCCTTCACCGCCGCCGAGCAGTCGGCAAGGGCGGCATCGGGGTCGCGATGGCGCATCTGCCGCGTGAGATTGGTCAGCCGCGTGCCGAAGACGAAGGTGTGCACGCGCCGCCGTTTTTCGGTCAGCGCATGCAGAAAGTGCAGGAAGATGCGCGTGTACTGGCTCATCGAACCGGAGATATCGGCGAGAACCACCAGCGGCGGATGCACTTCGCGGGCTGAGCGGAATTTCGGCAGGATCAGTTCGCCGCCGGTGCGCGCGGCCGAGCGCATCATGGCGCGTGGATCGATACGGCGGCCATGCAGGTCTGCCTTGAAGCGTCGGGTACGGACCATGTCGAACGGCAGCCGCAGCCGGGCAATCGCCTTCTTGGCGTCTGCCATCTCGTCGGCATTCATCTGGGCAAAGTCCTTGCCGCGCAGCACTTCATTCCCGGAGAAGGTTAGCCGGGCGTCGACTTCGATCTCCGGGATTTCCCTGACCGGCCGATTCTTCTCGTGGCCTTCGAACATGGCCTGGCTGACGCGGTTTTCTGCCGCGCGCGGCTTTTGCTTCTCCCTGGTGTCGGGCGCCACCGGCGAGAACATCACCAGAAGTTTCTCGATCAGCTCGCGCGATTTCCAGAACAGCCGGAAGGCTTCGTCGAAAACAGGGTGATCCTCGTGCCGCGACACCAGCACGGCATGCAGCGTCCAGTAGAAATCGTCGCGCGAACCGATGCCGGCTGCCAGCACCGCCTCGATCCCATCCTTGACCGAAGCCGGCCCGACCCGCATGCCGGATTTGCGCAAGGTGCGGGCGAAATAGACGATGTTGTCGGCGATGCGCCCGTCTTCCGTCGCCTCTCTGGGTTCGGTCTCTTTGGGGTAAGCACCCGGCGCCTTCACTGCCCTACTCCGCCGCCGCCAGTTCGGCCTTGACCTCATCGAGGATGCGCCGGCCCTCGCCCGCGCCGATGCGGGCAATGTCGTCCTGGTATTTCAGCAAAACGCCGATCGTGTCGGAGACGGTTTCGGGATCGAGCGCCACCTTGTCGAGTTCGGTCAGCGCGCCGGCCCAGTCGATGGTCTCGGCAACGCCCGGCGCCTTGAATAGTTCGACTTGGCGCAGCTTCTGGATGAACGACACCACTTCGGCCGAAAGCCGGCTGTTGGCCTGCGGCACCTTGCGCCGCACGATCTCCAGCTCGCGCTCGGCATTGGGATAATCGACCCAGTGATAGAGGCAGCGCCGCTTCAGCGCGTCGTGGATTTCGCGGGTGCGGTTGGTGGTGATGATGACGATCGGCGGCTCCTCCGCCTTGATCGTGCCAAGCTCGGGCACCGTCACCTGGAAATCGGACAGGATTTCGAGCAGGAACGCCTCGAAGGCTTCGTCGGTGCGGTCGAGCTCGTCGATCAGGAACACCGGGGCCGCACCCGCCTTGCCGGTCAGCGCATCGAGCACCGGCCGGCGGATCAGGTATTTTTCGGAAAAGACATTGCGCTCCATGTCGGAGCGGTCGACCGAGCCTGCCGCCTCCTCCATGCGGATCTCTATCATCTGCGCGGCGTAATTCCACTCATAGACAGCGGACGAGACGTCGAGCCCTTCATAGCATTGCAGGCGGATCAGCCGGCGGCCGAGTGCCTGCGCCAGCACCTTGGCGATCTCGGTCTTGCCGACGCCGGCCTCGCCCTCGAGGAAGAGCGGCCGCTGCATGCGCAGCGACAGGAACAGCACCGTTGCGAGCGAGCGGTCCGCGACATAGTCCGCGCCGGTCAGGAGATCGAGCGTTTCGTCGATCGTCCGCGGCGCGGGGCGCGGTTTCAGCTCGGTCATTCTTTCTCCGTTGCCGCCTCTGCTCCGCTCTGCAGCACGTGGTAGTCGCGGGCGTGGTAGATCAGCGGCCGCAAATTATCGCCCATGCGCAGGCCTGTCACCTTGCCAAAAAGCACACGATGGGTGGCGAGATCCTTGGTGTCCATCAATTCGCAGTCGAAAACCGCAAGAGCGCCCTTCAGGGTAGGCGCGCCCGTCGATATGACATCCCACTCGCCAAGCCCGAAACGCTCATCGGCAGACAGCCCGGTCAGGCCTGAAAACGCCACCGATAGGGGCTGCTGGTGCGAAGCCAGCGTGTTCAGCGCAAACCGGCCGTTTTGCACGAAGAGCTCGTTCTTGGCATTCTCGCGGTTGAGACAGACGAGAACCGTCGGCGGCGTGTCCGACACCGAACAGGCCGCAATCACCGTCGTGCCGCGTTTGCCGGCGGGCCCGTCGGTGGTCACCACATGGACGTGGCCGGCAAAATGCGCCATCGCGTCGCGATAGGCCTGAGGCCCTATGTCGTTCAACTTCAACACCGATGATTTTCCATAAGCGGGAATCCAAGCGTTATATATGGCGGCACACAATAGGCCACAAGCGAAGTGGTTGACGCCAATCCGCAAATTCCCGTGTTGCGCCTGGGACGGGCAGCCTTTAGGTCTTGGCGGAAGAGACGCTGGAAGCATGCGACCGGCACGGAGGAATTCGTCGTCAGAATGCGACCCCCAACAGCTGTAATAGCGGCACTGCTCTGGCTGCTGCCGGCAAGCGCCGGCGCGCAGACGCTGCTTGTCGGCGTCGCCGCGCCCCTGTCCGGTCCGTCGGCGATCCTGGGCAAGCAGATCGAGGCGGGTGCTGCCCTGGCAGCAGAAGCCAACAGCGCCGAGATCAAGACGGTCGACGATGCCTGCACCGCCGATGGCGGGGCTGCCGCCGCCAGGGAATTCGCCGCTGCGAAGGTCGATATCGTCGTCGGCTTCCTCTGCACCGAGGCGATCCAGGCGGCGCTGCCGATCCTCAAGGACGCTGACATACCGGTCATCACCGTTGGCGTGCGCACCGAAAGCCTGACCGACCGCCGCGCCAAAACCGGCTGGCCGGTCTACCGGCTGGGGCCACGCGGCGACGACGAGCGCAATGCGGTGGCCGCCATCCTGACCCGGCTGTGGCAGAGCGAATTGTTCGCCATCGTCGATGACGGCACCATCTATGGCCGCGAAATCGCCGAGACGCTGCGCGCAGCGGCCGAACAGGCGGCGCTGAAGCCGGTCTTCACAGACACGTTCCGGCCCCAGCTCGACAACCAGATCGGGCTGATCGGCCGGCTGAAGAAATCAGGCGCGACGCATGTCTTTGCCGGTGGCGACGGCGACGACATCGCCATTATGGGCCGCGACGCCGGCCAGCTCGAGGCCGGCATCGTCTTTGCCGGCGGCGAGAATTTGCGCACGCCACCCGGCGATGTGCCTTACGCCATCGGCACGCTGATGATCGCGCCGCCGGAATGGGCCGATGTCGCCGATCCCAAGGTGCTGGCGGCGTTTACGGCCAAAAACATCGCGCCGGATGGCTATGCCTTGCCGGCCTACGCGGCGGTGGAGATTGCCAAGGCGGCCTCGGCCGCGCCCGAGACCTCGGGCAAGGGGCTGGCCGACGCGCTAACCGGGCATGATTTCACCACCGCGATCGGCCCGCTGCGGTTCGACGACAAAGGCGATCTGAGCCAAAACCTCTATCGCGCCTTCCGCTTCGACGGGACGCATTTCGTGCCGGCGGAGAAGAATTGATGTTTCGCACCGGGCCGCGCAATCTGATCACCGATGTCGCCGGCCTGCGCGTCGGCAACGCGTCGGACGCAAGGTTGAAATCGGGCGTCACGACCGTGCTGTGCGATGAACCGGCGGTCGGTGGCGTGCAGATCCTCGGCGGCGCGCCGGGCACGCGCGAGACCGACCTGCTCGAACCGCACAATTCCATCGAGGCGGTTCATGCCGTCGTGCTGTCGGGCGGCTCGGCCTTCGGCCTCGACGCCGCATCGGGGGTGCAGGCGGCGTTGCGTGAAAACGGCATAGGCATCGATGTCGGCGGCTTTCGCGTGCCGATCGTGCCGGCGGCGATCCTGTTCGACCTGCGCAATGGCGGCGACAAGGATTGGGGCCGTTATCCTCCCTACCGCGACCTCGGCTACCAAGCCGCCCAGGCGGCAACAGTCGACTTTCCGCTCGGCACAATCGGCGCCGGCACCGGGGCGCTGAGTTCCGGGCTGAAGGGCGGCCTTGGCTCTGCCTCGACTGTGCTCGACAGCGGCGTCACCATCGGCGCGCTCGCCGCCGCCAACCCGACCGGCTCGGTGACGATTGCCCGTACACGCTATTTCTGGGCGGCGCCCTTCGAGATCGGCGATGAGTTCGGCGGGCTCGGCTATCCCTCGCCAATGCCGGACGATGCCAGGCGGATCCTGTTGAAATACCGCGACAAGCGTGTCGGTGGACAAGCCGAGGCCGGTGGCAACACCACCATCGCCGTCATCGCCACCGACGCCGTGCTGACCAAGGCGGCAGCCAAGCGGCTGGCCATTTCAGCGCATGACGGCTTCGTGCGCGCCATCTGGCCCGTGCACACGCCGGCTGACGGCGATCTGGTGTTCGCGCTGGCGACGGGGAAGAGCGGCATAGAACTCAGCGCCGACGATGCCGTCGATTTCTTTGCCGCCGCCGGCGCCACCATGGCGCGCGCCATCAGCCGCGGCATCCATGCCGCGACGCCGGCCGATGGCGATCTGTTTCCGGTGTGGTCGTCGCGCTGACTTTCAGTCAGGTCGGGTCGGACTCCTCTTCCTCGAAGCTGACCGCGACATCCGAATTCGCCGACAGCCAGACTTTCTGGCCCTCGACCTCGGCAAGCAGGCTCAAGGGAATGTAGTGGTGATGCCCCTGATGGGCGCCCTCGCCGCTGTCGGCCTTGGTCAACTTGATCCGCTCGCCATCGACCCTGTCGACGGTGCCGATGTGAACGCCGTCGGCGCCGACCACTTCCATATGCTCGCGAATCTTGCTGGCCTCAGTCATGGGGTGTTCTCCTTTTGAAAACGATCGACGATAACAAACAGAGGCGAAATTGGATGCATCGCCTTTCGAATAGCACGATGTTTTGACTGTCTCGTGATAGGGAACGATCGAACCAGGCAGGCGGAGCGGAACCCCGATGCGAAATCTCGTCCTGATTGGCGTTTGCCTGCTGGTCCATCTGGCATCCGCCATGGCCGCCCGAGCGGGCGATGTCGCCGAGCTTGAAATCCTCGGCTTCAGCAAGGATGGCAGCGTCTTCACCTTCGAGGAATATGGTGTGGCAGACGGTTCGGGCTTTCCCTATGCCAATCGCTACTACATCAACACCGCCGACGACACGTTCCTGAAGGGCACGCCAATCCGGGTCCGGCTGAAGGATGAGACCGCCTCGCTCGAGACGGCCCGTCAGCAAGCCAGGCAAAAAGGCGAAGCAATCATTGCCCAGGCCGAGCTTACCGCCAACCGCGGCATCACCGCCGGCTTCAACCCGGTGACCGAATTGTCGGCCGACCCGTTCCGCATGGTGGTCAACCCACGGCCGATCTTTTCGCCGGTCGACCCGCCGCTGGAATTCCGGCTCGACGAGATCGGCATGAACGACACCGAAAGCTGCCAGAGCCAGGGCGAGATCAACGGTTTTCGCTTGCTGCGGATCGAGGCCAGGGATGGCGGCCAGACCCATCTGCTGCATGAGGATAAATCGATCCCGAAAAGCCGTGGCTGCCCGAACGGCTACAGGATCGGCGCGGTGCAGACGTTCTCGATGGACAGCATCAGCGCCTATGCGGTGCTGATCGCGGTGCGCCAATACGGCTTCGAAGGGCCGGATTTTCGCTGGATCGCCGTGACCGGACGCCTGTGACTGCGCTCGATCAATCCAGCTGGCGCAAGCGCGCCGGAAAACGCGTCAGCCGCGCCGTACCAGCGACGGGCACGGCGCTTGTCGGCGCCTTGCTGTGGGCGATGGCCATGGGCGCCAGCGCGCTGACCGGTCTTTGGCTCGACAATTGGGAGACCCCGGAAAAGATCCGCTTCGTCGCCCTGCTGTTTGCGACCGGCGCGGCATTGGCCTTTCCCGTCGGGTTGTTCGCGGCGCGGCTGGTCTCGCTCGACCGGCATTGGGAGGTGGCGTTCGCCGCCGCCTTCGTCTGCCTGCTTGCCACGACGCTCGCCTTCACCGGCGGGTTGTTTGCGCTGCAATACCGCTCCTACTATGCCGAATGGCACGCGGAGGCCTTCACCGCCCGGTGGGCGTTCGAACTGGTCTTCACCTCGCTGACGGCGCTCTACCAGTTCGTGGTGCTGGGTATCAGGCTCTATTTTCCGCTCGGATTCATCGCGCTTGCCGCCGCCAGCGTGTGGTTTGCACGCCGGCAGCGTTGAGCATTCGGTCCGCCTCTGATAGGAGGCGCACTTAACCACCGACATATCAGGACTGACGGATGATCCCTCGCTATTCCCGGCCGGAAATGGTCGCCATCTGGTCGCCGGAAACCCGCTTCCGCATCTGGTTCGAAATCGAGGCCCATGCCTGCGATGCGTTGGCTGAGCTCGGCGTCATCCCCAGGGAAGCCGCCAAGACCATCTGGGAAAGGGGCAATGCGGCAAAATTTGACGTCGGCAAGATCGACGAGATCGAGGCCGTGACCAAGCACGACGTAATCGCCTTCCTCACCCATCTCGCCGAATTCGTCGGGCCGGATGCGCGTTTCATCCACCAGGGCATGACCTCATCGGATGTTCTCGACACCTGCCTTGCGGTGCAGCTCAGCCGCGCCAGCGATATTTTGCTGGCCGACCTCGACGGCCTGCTCGCCGCGCTGAAGCGCCGGGCCTTCGAGCACAAGGACACCGTCACCATCGGCCGCAGCCACGGCATCCACGCCGAGCCGACCACGTTCGGCGTCAAGCTGGCGCAGGCCTATGCCGAGTTCTCACGCTGCCGCGAGCGGCTGGTGCACGCGCGAGAGGATATTGCCACCTGCGCCATATCGGGCGCGATCGGCACCTTCGCCAACATCGATCCCTATGTCGAAGAACATGTGGCGAAAAAGCTTGGGCTGAAGCCGGAGCCGGTGTCGACGCAGGTCATCCCTCGCGACCGCCATGCCATGTTCTTTGCCACGCTCGGCGTCATCGCCTCGTCGGTCGAGCGGCTGGCGACCGAGATCCGCCATCTGCAGCGCACCGAGGTGCTGGAAGCGGAAGAGTATTTTTCGCCGGGCCAGAAGGGCTCGTCGGCAATGCCGCACAAGCGCAACCCGGTGCTGACCGAAAACCTCACCGGCCTTGCCCGCATGGTGCGGTCCATGGCCTTGCCGGCGATGGAGAATGTCGCGCTCTGGCACGAGCGCGACATTTCGCATTCCTCGGTCGAGCGAATGATCGGCCCGGACGCCACGGTAACACTCGATTTCGCGCTGTCGCGGTTGACCGGCGTCATCGACAAATTGCTGGTCTATCCCGACAACATGCTGAAGAACATGAACAAGTTCCGTGGCCTTGTGCATTCGCAGCGCGTGCTTTTGGCGCTGACGCAAGCCGGCGTCAGCCGCGAGGATGCCTACCGCCTGGTGCAGCGCAACGCCATGAAGGTATGGGAACATGGCGCTGATTTCCTTGAGGAATTGTTGGCCGACAAGGAAGTCACCGCAGCGCTGCCCGAAGCCGAGATCCGCGAGAAATTCGACCTGGGCTATCACACCAAGCATGTCGATACGATCTTCAAGCGGGTTTTCGGATAGGATCTTCCATGCGGCTGGCTGCCCTTTCCGACATCCATGGGAATCTGCGCGCGCTTGAGGCGGTTCATGCGCAGATCAAAGACGCTTCTCCCGACATAATCGTCAATCTGGGCGATTGTCTTTCCGGGCCGCTATGGCCTGAAGAAACCGCGCAATATCTGATGGCGCAGAATTGGCCGACCGTGCGCGGCAATCACGACCGTGTGCTGGTCGAGCCGCCTGCTTCCGGGTTGGAAGACGTCGATGCTTTCACCCACCAACGCCTCTCTGAGACATCCCTGACCTGGCTCTCGGCCTTGCCGGTCACCCTGTCGCCTGCCCCGGACATCCTGCTTTGCCATGGCAGCCCCAGTGACGACGACGTGTTCCTGCTCGAGGAAGACGGAGGCAGCCACTTCCACCCCTCCAATGAAAAGCAGATCAGGCACAAGCTGGGCAGCGCCGGCGCCGGGCTGATCTTGTGCGGCCATACACATACGCCGCGCGTTGTGCGCTTGTCGGACAACCGGACAATCCTCAACCCGGGCAGCGTCGGCGTCCAGGCATTCCCCGGCCTGACCGTGACCGGCAGTCCGCATGCCCGCTACGCCCTCGCTACGCGCAAGGACGGACAATGGTCGTTCAGCCATCACGTGGTCAATTATGACTGGACCGAGGCGTCCACCCGCGCGACAGCCACCGGCTTCGACAGCTGGGCGCATGGGCTGCTGACGGGCTACGCCGCCAATTCCTTGTAAGAACCGAGCGGGCGCTCAGCCGGCGCCCGGCACGGTGCGGATAACCGTGCCCCACGGATCTTCCCGAGTGGTTTCAGCGGTTGTCTTGTCCGAGCGCATCTCGACCCAGGTCAGACCCGAGCGGGACGGATCGCGGCGGCCGGCACCGGCGCTGTGCCACGAATTGCCACCGATATGATGGTGGTAGCCTCCCGACGACAGGAACACCGCCTGCCCTCCATACTTAGCGACCGTGTCGAAGCCAAATTCGTCGTGCCACCAGGCCTCGGCATCTTCCGGCCGGCCGACGCGCAGATGGACATGGCCGATAATGCTGTTTTGCGGCGCGCCCTGCCAGCCGGCGTCACCGGCCGGCACGCTGCCAACCACGGCGGCCAGATTCAGCCGCTCGGTCGCCATGGCGATCTTGTCGCCGTTCCACTTCCACTCCTGCGGCAGACGGTCCCTATAGACTTCAATGCCGTTGCCTTCGGGGTCGGTCAGGTACAAAGCCTCGCTGACCAGATGGTCGGAGGCGCCCTCGATGCGGATCTTGTTGGCGGCGGCATGGTTTATCCAACGGCCGAGATCGGCGCGGCTGGGCAGAAGGAAAGCGGTGTGGAAAAGGCCGGCGCTGCGCGGATCGTCGGGCTTGGCCGCTGCGTCAGGCTCGATGACCAGCAGCGGGCGCTCGGCAGCGCCCAGCGTGATGGCGCCATCGGCGCGGCTCAATTCCTGCAGGCCGACAACAGCCCGGTAGTAATCGGCAAGTCCTTCGGCGTCGCGCGCCTTCAGGCCCACGCGTGACACGCTGACGGGGGTCGTCGCGGCAAAAGGCAGTTCGCTCATAAAACTCTCCGTTCAGCGCGTTATCCCAGGCCGCGCCACCAGTCTATTCTGTTGTCCATCTCTTCCTGCCTCAAATCGTCGATCCTGATCGTTCACACAAGATGGAAAGAATCGAACAGGTTGTTCACGATTGTGATGCACCGCATGCGTCAGCGCGGGTTGCACGAGACACGGCCGCTCGCTATCTCAGCGCCATGAAAGTCAAAGACGCAGATATTCTGATCGTGCCGGGCTACACCAATTCCGGCCCCCAACACTGGCAGACACGCTGGCAGTCGAAACTGTCGACGGCGCGCCGGGTCGAGCAGGCGGAGTGGTCGAAGCCGGTGCGCGAGGACTGGACGGCGAGCGTGGCGAACGCTGTCAACGAGGCCGAGCGGCCGGTGGTGATCGTTGCCCATTCCCTGGGCGTGGCGGCCGCGGTGCAGGCCATTCCGCAGTTCAGGAAGCCGGTCGCCGGTGCGTTCTTTGTCGCGCCGCCCGACGTCGCCAACCCGGAGATAAGGCCGCGTCACCTGATGACCTTTGGCCCCTATGCACGCGAACCGCTGCCCTTCCCGTCCATCGTCATCGCCAGCCGCAACGATCCGTTCTGCGCCTTCGAGGTTGCCGAGGACATTGCCGGCGCCTGGGGTTCGCTGTTCATCGATGCCGGCGAAACCGGTCACCTCAATGAGGATGCCGGCTTCGGCCCGTGGCCGGAAGGGTCGATGACCTTCGCCAAGTTCCTGACCGACCTCAAGGCCTGACCGGGCAAGGCACCACGCCTCAGCCCTTGATCGAATCGTTCATGCTTTTGATGAGTATCTTTGCGCCGAGCGAAATCAGCGCATGGTCCGAGCCCATCGCCAGCAGCCGGTAGCCCATCGCCACGACGCGGCCGGCAATCGCCGGCTCAACGACGTAGATTGCCGCATGCTTGCCCGCCTTGCGCGTCCGCTCGGCGATGGAGGCGACGGTTTCCATCATGCTTTCCAGCGTCGAATTGACGGTGGCGCCATTCGACCAGGCGATGGAGAAATCCGATGGGCCGAGGAAGATGCCGTCAATGCCCGGCGTGTCGAGGATGCCGTCCAGCGCATCGAGTGCGGCGCGCGTTTCGACCATGGCAAAGGCCATGGTGCGTTGATTGGTGTCGCGCAGCCATTCGGCGTGGTCGCCTTTGCCATGGCGCGGAAAAGCATAGGTCGGGCCCCAGGAGCGCTCGCCCATCGGCGGATATTTCATCGCCGCGGCAAAGAGTTTTGCATCGGCCACCGAATTCACCATCGGTGCAATCACCGCCTCGGCACCGAAATCGAGGGCGCGGCTGGCCATGTCGAAGCGGCCGACCGGAATGCGCACCAGCGCCGGCTTGTTGGCGGCCAGCACCGGCACCAGGCCGCGCAAGACCGAGTCTTCGTGGTGTCCGCCATGCTGCATATCGAGGGTGACGGCGTCAAAACCCTGCTTGGCGATGATTTCGACCGTCAAAGCGTCCGGAACGCCGGACCAGGCGGTGAACAGCGTTTCATCCGCCGCCAGGCGTGACTTCAGGGACATGGGTGCTTTCCTCGTTGGGTAGAGCCTTGTAACAGGCCTACGCACAGTTTCAGCCGGAAAAGGCTGAAAAGGCAAAGAAAAACCGCCCGGCTGGACCGGGCGGTCGATTGGTCCAGCGCTACTCGCTCTAGGTGTTCTTGATCTGCTCGATCGCCTGCGCCATCAGTTCGTCCATGGTGCGGCGGATCTGGTGATCCGACTGGTCGACGCCGGCGGCGTCGAAATCCTTGCGGATCTTGCGGAATACGTCGTGATCGCCGGCTTCCTCGATATCGGAAACCACAACTTCCTTGGCATAGGCGTCGGCGTCAGTGCCGGATTTGCCCAGCTTTTCGGCGGCCCACAGACCGAGCGCCTTGTTGCGGCGTGCGGAAGCCTTGAAGCGAAGTTCTTCGTCGAAGGCGAATTTGCGCTCAAAACCCTCTTCGCGGTCTTTCATGCTGCTCATGGCTTCCCTCCGATGAAATCGATTCGCGTTGGCGATGGATATGTGTGTTGCCGCAGCACAAACCAAAAGGGCGCGGGCCGGTCAATATGCTACATCACTTGCTGCGCTGCGGCATTTCATTCCTGAAAGCGGTCGATGGAAAGGATTTGCCGATTGAGCAAACGCTGTGATTGGGATAGACCCGGCATTGAACCCCACCCGTCGCCGCACCAATTTAGGCAGACGGACAGGAACTGGTCGCTTGCCGCCTGCCCGCAAATCCAGAGAAAAATCAGATGAAAAATCGCCGCCGCATTTATGAAGGCAAGGCCAAGATCCTCTATGAGGGACCGGAACCGGGCACGCTTATCCAGTTCTTCAAAGATGATGCGACCGCATTCAACAAGAAGAAACATGAGGTCATCGACGGCAAGGGTGTGCTCAACAACCGCATTTCCGAGTACATCTTCAACCATCTGAACCGCATGGGCATTCCGACCCACTTCATCCGCCGGCTCAACATGCGCGAGCAGCTGATCAAGGAAGTCGAGATCATTCCGCTCGAAGTGGTGGTGCGCAATGTCGCCGCCGGCTCGCTGTCCAAGCGCCTCGGCATCGAGGAAGGCACCGTTCTGCCGCGTTCGATCATCGAATTCTATTACAAGGCCGATGCGCTCGACGATCCGATGGTGTCGGAAGAGCACATCACCGCTTTCGGCTGGGCAAGCCCGCAGGAGATCGACGACGTCATGGCGCTGGCCATCCGCGTCAACGACTTCCTCTCCGGCCTGTTCATGGGTGTCGGCATCCAGCTCGTGGATTTCAAGATCGAATGCGGCCGCCTGTTCGAGGGCGACATGATGCGCATCGTCGTTGCCGACGAGATCTCGCCGGATTCGTGCCGGCTGTGGGACGTGGCAACGCAGGACAAGCTCGACAAGGACCGTTTCCGCCGCGATATGGGCGGCCTCGTCGAAGCCTATCAGGAAGTTGCCCGCCGCCTTGGCATCATGAACGAGAACGAGCCGCCGCGCCCGACCGGCCCGGTGCTCGTCGCCTCGACCGATGGCCTCAAAGGCAAGCCGCATTAAGTCTTCATTTCTTGACGCAATTCCGGACGGAAAACCGCTTCACACTTTTCCTGGAATTGCTAAGTCTTCGAACAGGAACCTGTCCAGCATGATCAAGGCCCGCATCACCGTCACCCTCAAGAACGGCGTGCTCGACCCGCAGGGAAAAGCCATAGAGCACGCTCTGTCCGGACTGGGGTTCGGCGGCGTCGGCCAGGTGCGGCAGGGCAAGGTCTTCGACCTCGAGCTCTCGGAGACCGACAAGGCCAAGGCTGAAGCCGATCTGAAAGCCATGTGCGACAAGCTGCTGGCGAATACGGTGATCGAGAATTACGCGGTGGAGATCGCTTGATATGAAATCAGCTGTCGTTCTTCTCCCCGGCCTCAACCGCGACCGCGACATGATTGCGGCGCTGACCAAGATTTCCGGGCAGGCGCCGGCGACCGTCTGGCAGACCGACACTGAAATCCCCGATGTCGACCTGATCGCCATTCCCGGCGGCTTCTCCTTCGGCGATTATCTGCGCTGCGGCGCCATTGCCGCGCAGATGCCGGTGATGCGGGCAGTCGCTGAAAAGGCCGCCAAGGGCGTCATGGTCATTGGCGTCTGCAACGGGTTCCAGATTCTGGTCGAGGCCGGCCTGCTGCCCGGCGCGCTGATGCGCAATGCTTCGCTGAAATTCGTTTGCCGTGAGGTGAAGCTGCAGATCGCCAACGCCAACACCATGTTCACCCGCCGCTATCAGCCGGGCCAAATCATCCGCACGCCGGTTGCGCATCATGACGGCAATTATTTCGCCGATGCCGACACGCTTGCGCGCCTCGAGGGCGAAGGACAGGTTGTGTTCCGCTATGCCGAAGGCACCAATCCCAATGGCTCGATCAACGACATTGCCGGCATCATCAGCGAGAAGGGCAATGTGCTCGGCCTGATGCCGCATCCGGAAAACCTGATCGAGGCCGCGCATGGCGGCAGTGACGGCCGGGCGCTGTTCGAAGGCGCACTCGGCATCGCCGCCTGATATCTCTTCGAATTCCTTTCAAAACGCGGGGGCGGTTGACCATGAGACTGACGATTGTTCGCCTAGGTCCCCTGGCTGCTGCCGGCTTGGCGTTGGCGTCCTGCCAGTCCAGCCCGAAGAGCGCGCCGGTCCCCACGGGCAAGAGCGCTTCGCTGCTGGCCATGGAACAGGTAGCGATATCGGCCCACAAATGCTGGATCGCCAGCAAGGATCCCGCCTTCAAATCCTATCAGATGGCCAATGAGCTGAATTCGTTCAGCGGCACGCCCCGCTTCCTGCTGGTGCCGGCCAAGCATTATGGCGGCAAGCCGCTGCTGGTCGTCCAGGCGCAAGGCAATTCCAGCCGCGTCGACGTGTTCGGTCCGCTGATGGACGATCCGCTCGGCGCGCGCATCGGATCCGACATTGCGCGCTGGCAAACGGGCAACCCCTCCTGCAACGCGGCCGCCTGACGCCATGGGCCGCTTCCTGCAGTTTGCGGGATTGATCATCGGTCTGGCCGGGCTTGTCCTGCAAGCGTGCATCACCATCCCGGCATCGATGGAAGCCGGCCGCAGTTTTCTCGGCTCCATCGTCTTTCTGTTCAGCTTCTTCACCATCCTGACCAACATCGGTGCAGTGCTGGTCCATGTCTCGCTGCTGTCGCCTTCGGGCTACGCCTGGCTGCCGGCCTTTGCCGGGCCGCGGATGCGGGCGGGCGTGGCGGCTTCCATCGCCCTGGTCTTCATCGTCTACGCGACAGTTCTGGCGCAGCTCTGGCAGCCGCAGGGGCTGTTCCTGCTCTGTGACGTGCTGCTGCACTATGTGACGCCGGTGCTGTTCGTGCTGTGGTGGCTTGTTGCAGGCGCTGACGGCAGGACACGCTGGAGCGACATTTCGTGGTGGATGGCCTATCCGATCGCCTATCTCGCCTATGCGCTGGCGCGCGCACCGATCGCAGGCGAAGTGCCCTACCCGTTCCTCGACGTTGCGAAAAACGGCGCGGCCAACGTCGCCCTTGCGGCGCTGGCCGTCACCGGTGTTTTCCTGGTGCTGTGCATCCTCGCCGTGCTTGCCGATAAGGGCGTCTCACGCCTCAGGGCTCCGGGCACACGCCGCTGACCAGACTACAAGTTAGTCCCAGATTCGCCTGATGCCTTCGCGGTGAGCGTCGTCACGCGACACACCGATGTCCCTGAGCTGCTCGTCGGTCATTTCGAGCAAAGCCAGGCGGCCGCGACGGCGCTCGATCAGCACGTCGATCCATCGCGCCAGCGATCTGACTACATGCACGATCCGGCCGACAAAGCCTCGCCGGCTGGACGGGCGCGGCCCGACCAATTCAATGCCCGCGCAGCGGATTGTCTCGATTGTATCCATTGTCTTTCTGCCAACCTTGCAAATTGTACCCATCTTAGTACGGTTCTGATATGCATTGACACCCGATCTGGTGCAATATACAGAATTGTCACCATGACAAATTGGCTCCCTGACCTCACCATCGGTTCCGGCCCGCTTTACCAGCGCCTTGCCGACAGCATCGAGTCGGACATCGACAAGGGCGTCATCGATGCCGGGGCAAAATTGCCGCCGCAGCGCGATCTCGCCTATGATATCGGCACGACGGTCGGCACGATCGGCCGAGCCTATCAGCTGCTGCGCGAACGCGGGCTGGTGAGCGGCGAAGTCGGACGCGGGACCTATGTGCTGGCGCAGCAATCGGAAGCGTCACCCGAATTCGCCGAGCCTGCCGTGCAAGGCACGCGCTATGTCGATGCGCCGCCCGGCAAGCTGCGTTTCGACAGCACTGCCGCGCCCGACATCGGCCAGGGCGCCATTGTCGCTGACATGCTCTCGCGCACGGTGCAGGATCACCCGCACGAGATTTCGAGCTACACCAGGGATTTTCCGGAGCGCTGGTTCGAGGCCGGCGCCCGCTGGCTGTCGCGCAATTCGTTCCGTCCGGCGGCCGACACCATCGTTCCCACGCTTGGCACACATGCCGCGGTGATGGCGGCGATTGCGGCACTGACCACACCGGGCGACTATGTCGCCTTCGAGCACCTCACCTATTCGCAGATCGCCCGCAGCGCCGGGCTGATCGGGCGGCGCATAGCACTGGTGGCATCGGACGAAGAAGGCCTCGATCCCGAGGATTTCGAACGCGTCTGCGCGCAAAAGCACCCGAAGATGATCTTCCTGATGCCGACGGTGCAGAACCCGACGCTGGCGATCCTGTCGGTTTCGCGCCGCGAGGCGATCGCTCGTGTCGCGCGCGCGTACAATGTCATCGTCATCGAGGACGATCTCTATGGCGGCCTGACCGAAGATCCGACGCCGCTCATCGCCGAATATGCACCCGAGCGCACCATTGTCGCCGGCGGTCTGTCGAAATCGGTCGCGGCAGGTGTTCGCGGCGGCTGGCTCTCCTGCCCGCCCGCCTATCGCCATCGCATCCGCGTCGCCCACAAGATGATGACCGGCGGGATGCCGTTCCTGCTGGCGGAGGTGAATGCGCGGCTGGTGCTGTCAGGGCAGGCTGGCGATATCCGCAAACGCAGCATTGCCGAAATTGCCGCCCGCATCGCCATCGTGCGCGAGACACTGGCGGGTTTCGCCTTCAAGTCACACGGCAGCGTGCCCTTCGTCTGGCTGACGCTGCCCGATCCCTGGCTGTCCGGCACGTTCAGGAGCGCATGCCTCGAAAATGGCGTGCTCCTCGACGACGAGGACGAGTTCAAGGCGGGGCGTTCCGAGCAGGTTTTTCACGGCGTGCGTTTCGGCGTCTCGCAGCCAAGGCGGCGCGAGGACATCACCGGCGGCGTCGCGGTGATCCGGCGGCTGCTGGAGGAAGGCCGCGCCGGCTACGACAGTTCGTCCTGACTCGGTCCTCCTGTATCCCGATCTTCAGGTTCAGCCCTCTGCCTTGAAGTTTTTGGCTTCCTTCGCGCCCTTGTCCTTGCCGTGCTTCTCGGCCAGGTCCTTGGCCTGCTTGGGCGAAACGTCGGTGGTCTCGGCAATATGCATGGCCTCCTTGTCGGAGAGGCGATTGTCTTTCTTGCCTTGCTTGGTGGCCATGTCGAAATCTCCTGATTGGTTTGAGGCCTAACGGCCGGGATGCCATAGCGTTCCCCAGCGGCTCCCCGCTACCATCGTCGCCCTGTGGTTTTCCGGCGTTTTTCGTCATCCAATGGGGTGTATCACGCCGAAGCTTGCGATATGAGGGGACTCAAATTCCCCTCTCCCATGGACATCAATCGCCGCCCATGACCATTTCCAATTCCGTGCCGATCACCCCGGAACTCATCGCCGCGCATGGGCTGAAGCCCGACGAATACCAGCGCATCCTCGACCTGGTCGGGCGCGAACCGAGCTTTACCGAACTCGGCATCTTCTCGGCGATGTGGAATGAGCACTGCTCTTACAAATCCTCGAAGAAATGGTTGCGCACGCTGCCGACCACAGGGCCGCAGGTCATCCAGGGTCCGGGCGAGAATGCCGGCGTGGTCGACATCGGCGACGGCGACTGCGTCGTCTTCAAGATGGAGAGCCACAACCATCCCTCCTACATCGAGCCTTACCAGGGTGCGGCGACCGGCGTCGGCGGCATATTGCGCGATGTCTTCACCATGGGCGCGCGGCCGATTGCGGCGATGAACGCGCTGCGCTTCGGCGCACCGGACCATCCCAAGACCAGGCACCTTGTCAGCGGCGTGGTTTCCGGCGTCGGCGGCTACGGCAATGCGTTCGGCGTGCCGACGGTCGGCGGCGAGGTCAATTTCGACGCCCGCTACAATGGCAACATCCTGGTCAACGCCTTTGCCGCGGGCCTCGCCAAGACCGATGCGATCTTCCTGTCGGAAGCCAAGGGCGTCGGCCTGCCGGTCGTCTATCTCGGCGCCAAGACCGGCCGCGACGGCGTCGGCGGCGCCACGATGGCCTCGGCCGAGTTCGACGACAAGATCGACGAGAAGCGCCCGACCGTGCAGGTCGGCGATCCCTTCACCGAAAAATGCCTGCTCGAAGCCTGCCTTGAGCTGATGGCGTCCGGCGCCGTCATCGCCATCCAGGACATGGGTGCGGCCGGCCTCACCTGTTCGGCGGTCGAGATGGGTGCCAAGGGCGACCTCGGCATCGAGCTTCACCTCGACCAGGTGCCGGTGCGCGAAGAGCGCATGAGCGCCTATGAGATGATGCTGTCGGAGAGCCAGGAGCGCATGCTGATGGTGCTGCGCCCCGAGAAGGAAAAGGAAGCCGAGGCGATCTTCCACAAATGGGGCCTCGACTTCGCCATTGTCGGCAAGACCACCGACGATCTGCGCTTCCGCGTCATTCACCAGGGTGACGAGGTCGCCAACCTGCCGATCAAGGACCTTGGCGACAAGGCGCCGGAATATGACCGCCCCTGGGTCGAGCCGAAGAAACCTGCGGCGCTTGCCGCCGGCGATGCGCCGAAGGCCGATGTCGCCGACGCGCTGCTGAAACTGCTCGGCGGGCCGGACCTGTCGTCGCGGCGATGGGTATGGGAGCAATACGACACGCTGATCCAGGGCAATTCGCTGCAGCTTCCCGGCGGCGACGCCGGCGTGGTGCGCGTCGAAGGCCATCCGACCAAGGCGCTCGCCTTCTCCTCCGACGTGACGCCGCGCTATTGCGAGGCCGACCCGTACGAAGGCGGCAAGCAGGCGGTGGCCGAATGCTGGCGCAACCTGACCGCCACCGGCGCGCTGCCGCTGGCGGCCACCGACAACCTCAATTTCGGCAATCCGGAACGGCCCGAGATCATGGGCCAACTGGTCGGCGCGGTGAAAGGCATTGGCGATGCCTGCCGCGCGCTCGGCTTCCCGATCGTGTCGGGCAATGTCTCGCTCTACAATGAAACCAATGGCCAAGGCATCCTGCCGACGCCGACCATCGGCGGCGTCGGGCTGATCGCCGACTGGTCGAAGATGACCCGTATCGGCTTCGCCACCGAGGGCCAGATGATCCTGCTGGTCGGCGCACCCGCAAGCTGGGGCAGCCATCTTGGCCAGTCCGCCTATTTCAGAGACATTCACGGTCGGACCGACGGGCCGCCGCCACACGTCGACCTCGCGCACGAAAAGCGCGTCGGCGACCATGTGCGCGCGCTGATCGCGTCGGGCGTCGTGACCGCGGCCCATGACCTTTCCGATGGCGGCTTGGCGATAGCCCTGGCCGAAATGGCGATCGCGTCCGGCATCGGCGCCACAATTCCGGGGCTCGCCGGCACCGACCCGATCCCGGTCTGGTTCGGCGAAGACCAGGGCCGCTACCTCCTGACGCTGTCCGTCGATCCGCAGAGCAAGAAATGGGACGCCATCCGCGAGGAACAGAGCAAGCTCGGCATCTTTGCGCCATGGATCGGCTCGACCGGTGGAAACGAACTGAAGCTCGGCGATGCCAGGGCGATCCCGGTCAGCGAATTGACCGCCGCCCACGAAGGCTGGTTCCCGAACTTCATGGACAAGTCCATTTGACCAGCCTGGCAGCCCGGACGCTGATCGCAGTCGTCTTCTGGCCGTCGCTGTTCTTCTTCTGGTTCCTCGGGCCGTTCGTCTTTTTCCTGCTGTCGACGACCTCGAGCGAGGTCTGTCCGCTGCTGGAAAGGCGTGACCAGTTCATTGAGGCGGCCAATGGCACACTGCAGATGCTGGCCTTGCAAAGTCTGATCTATGCGATCCCCATCGTCTGCCTGGTGCTGTGGAGCCGCCTTTTGCCGAACCCGGCGCGCGCAAGGCATGTCGCCACCTGCATCAAGCTCTTTGCCATTGCGGTCATTACCGGCGCGCTGTGGGAATACGGGTCATCGCTGATCTGCGACGGCTATGGCCAACCATTCTTTTCGCCCTTGTGGCAGATGACCAGCTATCTCCCGATTATCACCCTGGCTCTCAACATCCCGCTCTATGTCCTGGTGTTCAGCCTTGGCCGGGGGTTCTCGACCCGCGACGACATTACAGAAGATGGTGTGGTTCACCCGCGGCAGGATGGCCCTTAGACACTGCGTCCCGACAGAACGGCTTCAACCCGGACCAGAAAGGCTTTAGGCTGCCGTCCGAGTCACTCGTGCCTAGCCGCCCAGAACAGGATTTTGCCATGGCAATGGATGCCCACGACATCGAAAAACTGATCAAGGACGGCATTCCGGACGCCAAGGTGACGATCCGCGACCTCGCCGGTGACGGCGATCACTATGCAGCCGAAGTGGTGGCCGAAAGCTTCCGCGGAAAGAGCCGCGTCCAGCAGCACCAGATGGTCTATGATGCGCTGAAGGGCAATATGGGCGGCGTGCTGCACGCGCTGGCGTTGCAGACCAGTGTGCCGGACTGACGCCAGGCTGGCCTAGCGCGTCGGCGGCTGGCTTGCCAACACGGCAATGATCGGCCCTGCCGGATATCTTCCGCCGACAATCATCCTGTCGCCATCCGACAGCGCGGAGACCGCGCCGTCGAGGAACAGCGCGTTGCGGCATTGTAGCGCGTCGCGAAACAGCCGCGCAAAGCTGCCGAAACTTACCTCAGACCGCGAGATCGCCAGCAAAACGGTGTTTTCATCGCGCACGCCGACGCCGTTGCGGACGTAGCGCGAGGTTCCGTTCGGCTCGAAGCGTGGATGAATCTGGCCATCGATCACCAGCATCGGGCCCGACTGCGTGGCGAAGGCGACATCGGGTTTGGCGGCGGCATAGGCGTTGCTTTCCATGACAGCCGCCTTGCCGTCCTTGCCGACCAGAAAGACGCCGTTCGGCTTCAGGAAGAATTGCCTTCGCTATCGGCAAGGTTGAGCGGCGACTTTTCGCTGCCGTTCTCGACCAGCAGGCCGACCGGCGACAAATCCTCGTGATACATGCCGCCATTCATGGCGAGCAGCACCGGCCTCCCCTCGCCCGCAACCGCCTTGTCGAAGGCTTCGAGCGAACCAAAAGGCTTGCCATCGGCGCCGGCGTGGAAAACACCGATGCTGTCGGCGCGAAGATCGATCTCGCAGACGACATAGGTCACCGCCTCGAAGGCGACATTCCGGCAAGGCGCGGGCAGGTCACCGCCAATGACCAGCGGCGGCGGCTCCGGGCGTCTCGGCCACCACACAACGGCAATCGCCGCCAGCAGGATGGCGATCGGAAGGGCGGCGCCATATCGTCTTCTCATCATGTTCCGAAGGCTGCAATCGGGTCGGATGCTTGGCCCAAGACAGGCGATCCTTTGCGCCATTTCCGCGACGGCGGCGCAAACATCTTGTTTCGGCCCATCTATGGGTTTATTTGATGGCTATGCTTCGAGCCTGACTCCCACAGGCGTGAAAGGATATCTCATGAGCGGCATCAACGACTACATCGACAGCGAAGTGAAGGGCAACGACGTCGTCCTTTTCATGAAGGGCACGCCCGGTTTTCCGCAGTGCGGCTTTTCCGGCCAGGTCGTCCAGATCCTCGATTACATCGGAGCCGACTATAAGGGCGTCGACGTGCTGACCTCGGCCGAACTGCGCCAAGGCATCAAGGAATATTCGAACTGGCCGACGATCCCGCAGCTTTACGTCAAGGGCGAATTCGTCGGCGGCTGCGACATCATCCGCGAAATGTTCCAGGCGGGCGAGCTGCAGACGTTGCTCGTCGACAAGGGCGTCAGCGTCAAAGCGACAGCCTGATTCTGAGTTGAGACGGGGCAGCCCCGCCCCGGCAAAATGTTACCTCCCCCTATCGGAGTGAGGACGAAGTTATGCGCCGGCATGCCGGCGCATATTCGTTTTGAAGATCGGACCCGCCGTGGACCAGCCAGCAAAAGCGCCGCAACAGGCACGCAAATTGCCTATTCCGCGCTGGGAATTCATCGCGCTGTGCGCGGCACTGATGGCGTTGAACTCGCTGGCCATCGACATCATGCTGCCGGCACTGCAGCAAATCGGCGCCACGCTTGGCGTTGAGAATGAAAACCACCGCCAGTATGTGATCACCGCCTATATATTGGGCTTCGGTGGCGGACAGCTTTTCTTCGGACCGATCTCGGACCGGTTCGGGCGCCGCGCGCCGCTCGTTGCCGGGCTGGCGATTTATGTCGTGGCGGCGGCAGCTGCCGCCATCGCCCCGTCATTCGCCGTCCTACTGCTGTGCCGGCTGGTGCAAGGCATCGGTGCGGCGGCGACCCGCGTCATCGCCGTCTCGATCGTGCGCGACACGTTCGACGGTCGGCGCATGGCCGAGGTGATGTCTCTGATCTTCATGGTGTTCATGGCCATCCCGGTGATCGCGCCTGGGATCGGCCAGTTCATCATGCTGTTCGCAACATGGCACTGGATCTTCGTCACCATGGCCGTCGGAGCGCTGATCGTGTCGGCGTGGTCGCTGCTGCGGCTGCCGGAGACGCTGCATCCGGAGTACCGCCGGCCGCTGACAGTCTCATCCGTCGTCGGTGGTTTCCGCATCGTGCTCACCAACCGCATGGCGCTTTGCTACGCCTTTGCCAGCACCTTCATTTTCGCCGCCATGTTCGGCTTCATCGCCTCCGCACAGCAGATCTATGTCGACATTTTTCATGTCGGCGAATTGTTTCCTGTCATCTTCGCGGGTGTCGCCGGCGTTCTCGCTTTTTCGAACTACCTCAACTCGCGCCTGGTCGGCCGCATCGGCATGCGCCGCCTGTCGCAGAGCGCACTGCTGTTGTTCCTGGTGATCAGCCTTGCCTGGCTCACCGTTTCGCTTCAAATGAAGATGCCACTCTGGCTGTTCATCACCTTCTTCGCCAGCGCGATGCTCCCGTTCGGCGCGCTCGGCGCCAATTTCAACGCGCTCGCGATGGAGCCGCTCGGCCAACTGGCGGGCACCGCGTCGTCCATCCTGGGCTTCATGCAGACTTTTCTCGGCGGCATCCTCGGCACGCTGATCGGCCAGGCCTTCAACGGCACGGTGACGCCGCTTGCCGCCGGCTTCTGCAGCGTCTCGGTCGCGGCCCTGCTGATGATCCTGATCGCCGAGCGCGGCAAGATGTTCCAGCCGCACAACCCACCCATTTCAGGGCACGTCACCGACCTGCATTGAGCAACTGTTCTGCGCTACGAGTTTTATTTGTCTCAGACCGCAGCCACCTTCAAGCGACGCGTTTCAGGATGCGCCGCCAATCACTGCCGTGAAACGAGGGAACAGCGGGCGCCCTGCGATGGCGCCACCCATGCTGTCCGAAAGAGGCATCGGCAGAGCCTTGTCGAGAGCTTCGAGCACGGATGACACAAAGACCCGGTTGAGCGAGGCATCATCTCCCATATGGGAGAAAGTGGCGCGCGGTTTGCCCACCAGCGTGCCGTTTTTGCGAATTGAGAAACTCAGCGTCAGGGTCATGCCAGCACTTCCAGGCGGCGGCTGCCAACAGGCAAAGATCGCGGAAAACATCTCGTCTATGGTATCGACGGGATCGCGACTGCCGCACGCGCGTTCCTGCGATCTTGCCTCAGTGGCGCCAGCGGCGGCCAAGGCAAGTGCAAGCGCCGTTGCAACAATTGCGGACCGATGTTTCATTTCGCAGCTTCCGACTTCGCGAGAGATTGGACACTATAACAGAGCCAATATACTTGACGAAAGCCTCTACCAGCAGTTGGACCGATTATTGCGCCCAGAGTTCCCTGCGCAACTCCTGCCAGCTTTCCTTGTCCGGGGCGACAAGAATGCCGCCGTCGATATGCGAGGGCAGATAGGCGCTGCCGTCGATCCGCGCGGTGTAGCCGCCGGCCTCGGCGTGGATCAGCACACCGACCAGATGGTCCCACGGCATCAGTTTGTTGTAGACGACGAAATGGGCATGGCCGCTGGCCAGAAGACGGTATTCATGTGCCGCGCAGCGATAGCCGAACTGCGATAGGGTCTTGGTCTGGTTGCGCGCCAAGAGCGAGCGTTGCGGTTCCGCCAGATATTGCCAGGAGACGGAGCCGGTCATCTGCGAGATCGGCACGGCATCGGCGACATGCACCGTCTCCAGCGCGCCATGCGCATGGCGGATATGGCTGCCGGCGCCCTTGGCGCCGATCAGCCAGTCCCGGCCTACGGGGTCATGGATGATACCGGCGACGGTTTCGCCCTTGACGACGACGCTCAGCATGACGCCGAAGAGCGGCACGCCGGAGGCGAAGTTGAAGGTGCCGTCGACCGGGTCGACGACGAAGGCGAGGTCGGCATCACCGAGCCCCTGAAGCAGCGCCGGATTGTCGGAACAGGCTTCCTCGCCGACGATCATCGCCGTGGGATAGCGCTCGCGCAGCCTGGCCGTGATCAGCCGCTCGGCGTTGATGTCGGCCTCGGTCACCAGGTCGGCAGCCGAGGTCTTCTGTCTGATGTCGCCCTCGCCCAGCCGGCGAAAGCGTGGCATGATTTCGGCCTTGGCTGCATCGGCGAGAAGCTCGGCCAGCCAGTCGATCGCTTGGTCGTCAAATATCATCGGAAATGTCTTGTCCTGTGCTGAGGCTGCCATTGAGGGCGGCAAAGTCGAACAGCTTTCTGTCGAGCAGATGCGACGGCCTGGTGTTGGACAGCGCGCGCAGCATCGTATCCTTGCGGCCCGGCATGCGCTTTTCCATATCGTCCAGCATCGCCTTCATGGCGTTGCGCTGCAGGCCTTCCTGGCTGCCGCAGAGATCGCAGGGAATGATCGGGAATTTCATCGCGGCGGCGAATTTTTCCAGATCGACCTCGGCGCAGTAGCTCAGCGGCCGCAGCACCATGACGTCGCCGTCGTCGTTGAGCAGCTTTGGCGGCATGGCGGCAAGGCGGCCGCCATGGATTAGATTCATGAAGAAGGTTTCGAGAATGTCCTCGCGGTGGTGGCCGAGCACCAGCGCCGAACAGCCCTCCTCGCGCGCGATGCGATAGAGATGGCCGCGCCGCAGCCGCGAGCACAGCGAACAATAGGTGCTGCCCTGAGGCAGCTTGTCGGTGACCACCGAATAGGTGTCCTGATACTCGATGCGATGGGCAATGCCATGCGCATCGAGGTAGTCGGGCAAAATGTGCTTCGGAAAGTTCGGCTGGCCCTGGTCGAGATTGCAGGCCAGCAGCTCGACCGGCAGCAGCCCGCGCCATTTGAGATCGAGCAGCACGGCCAGCAGCCCGTAGGAATCCTTGCCGCCGGACAAGGCCACCAGCCAGCGGTCGCCGGGCCTCGCCATGGCGAAATCCTCGACCGCCTGACGGGTCAACCGCAACAGCCGCTTGCGCAGTTTGTTGAACTCGACGGAAGACGGCACGTCGGCAAACAGCGGATGGAAGCCGCCTTCAGCAATCGGTTCAACTGTTTCGATGTCTGCCAGCATGTTCATGGCTTGTCGCTTTCCATAGCCGAGAGTGCCGGATTAGCGGACATGGCCGACAAAGAAAAGGCCGCCTCGACGGGCGGCCCTTTCCAGTATCGCAGAAAAGCGATCGCTTAGCGCGAATAGAATTCGACGACCAGGTTCGGCTCCATCTGCACGGCGAACGGAACATCGGCCAGGCCGGGGATGCGCGAGAAGGTCGCGACCATCTTGTTGTGATCGACTTCGATATAGTCCGGCACGTCGCGCTCGGCGAGGCCGACCGCTTCCAGCACGATGACCAGCTGCTTCGACTTTTCCCGCACTTCGACGACATCGCCCGGCTTGCAACGGTACGACCCGATGTTGACGCGCTTGCCGTTGACGTTGACGTGGCCGTGGTTGACGAACTGGCGAGCCGCGAAAATGGTCGGCACGAACTTGGAGCGGTAGACGACCGCGTCGAGACGCGACTCGAGCAGGCCGATCAGGTTCTCGGAGGTGTCGCCCTTGCGGCGATCAGCCTCTTCATAGACTTTGCGGAACTGCTTTTCGGAGACATCACCATAGTGACCCTTCAGCTTCTGCTTGGCGCGCAGCTGCAGGCCGAAATCGGAAAGCTTGCCCTTGCGGCGCTGGCCGTGCTGGCCGGGGCCGTATTCACGCTTGTTGACCGGGGACTTCGGGCGGCCCCAGATGTTTTCGCCGAGACGGCGGTCGATCTTGTACTTCGCGGATTCGCGCTTGCTCATCGCATTCCCTTTCAAAACAAACCACCCGGAGCCTCATGGTCCGGGTGAAGGAAACGCGCCCTCCTCTGGCCTCCGTTTTCGAGGCCTGACAGGGTTTTCCCACGCAACGCGGCGGAAAACCCACGGGACACGTCAGTCTAGACAAAACCCAGGAAACGATAAACCTGCTTTCCCGGGCTTGCCATGCAAAAGAAACAACCGGGCATTGCGGCCCGGTGTTGGTGCGCTCGATAAACGGAGATTTGAGCAGAGTCAAGCGCGTCGCTGGCGCTGGGCCCGGCAACCATATCACGTCTTTTGGCGTTGAGTGCCGTGCCGGATGCGGCGGGAGGTTGTTGCGCCGACGGCATTTAGGAAGGGACTGGAGCCAAAGGAGCCCGAAGTCGCATGAAGAAGTTTTTCCTCTCGTTGGTCGGTGCAGCCGTCATGGCCGGGACGATGTCGATCGCCGTGCCCGAGCCAGCGATGGCCAAGCACTGGCAGGGCCACAAGCATCGTCAGACCTGCCATGTCGTGGTGAAGAAGAAGGTCATCTGGCGGCATGGCCACAAGAAGGTCATCCGCTACAAGGTGAAGCGCTGCTGGTGACGCCAGGAGTTTCGGGCTTGGCCTGAATCGAAGAAGCCCGTGGTTTCGGCCACGGGCTTTGTTTATCGACTCGGTTCAATGTTTCAGTCTGCCGATTTCTTCTCCGGCAGGCCTTTGCGCTTGGTCTCTGCGAATTCCTCGAGCTGCTTTTCGCTCATCGAATTGTACATCGACTTCGACGCGCCTTGAAGTTCGCTCTTCCTGGTCTCGCCGCGCTTGGCCGACAGGGCTGCGCCAGCGGCCTTTTGCTGTGCTTTTGAGGTTGCAGGCATATCGGCTCCTCCTTTGCCAGAGGAGGAAACGTTGCGCTCCGGCGACGGTTCCAGCGCTGGCGGTCAACTTCCGTTCCGCGCTCATGCCTGCCCATGGTCGGCCGGCACTGCCGGCAAAACCACCTTCCCGTGCCCGCAACGCCGGTGTAGGACGGCGCCATGAAATCGTTGAACGATCCCTCGCAGGCACTCGCCACCGGCCTCGCGAAAATCCGCACCGAGTTCCATGTGCCGGAGGGATTTCCCCCTGATGTAGTGGTCATGGCACAGACGGCGGCCAGGTGCGTGCCCGACCAGCATGCCGACCGCACGGCGATGCCCTTCGTGACGCTCGATCCCGCGGCTTCCACCGATCTTGACCAAGCGTTTTCGATCGAAGCGAGCGGTAGCGACCTTCTGTTGCACTATGCCATCGCCGACGTAGCCTGGTTCGTCGCAGACGGCGACGCGGTGGATCGCGAAGCCTGGGCGCGGGGCGAAACCCTGTATTTGCCGGACGGCAAGGCCGGGCTCTATCCCCGGGTCATTGCCGAGGGCGCCGCGAGCTTGCTGCCCGGCGGTCCGCGTCCGGCTGTCATCTTCACGGTCCGGATCGCCGACGACGGAGCGGTAAGGCTGGATGGCGCGGAGCGGGCAATCATTCAAAGCCGCGCCAAGCTCGCCTATGACAGCGTGCAGGCCGCCGACGTCCCAGTCGGCTTCGCCGAAATCGCGCGGCGCATGGCGGCGGCCGAAGACCGTCGCGGCGCTTCGCGCGTCGACCCGCCCGAGCAGGAGGTGGAACAGCTTGCCGATGGCACATTCCAGCTTGCGTTCAGACCGCTGCTGCAATCCGAGCAAGACAACGCAGCACTTTCGCTGGCCGCCAACATGGCGATTGCCGACGCCATGCTGGCACACCGGACCGGCTTGTTTCGGGTGATGGCGCCGCCCGATGCTTCCAAAGTGCAAAGACTGCGCAGCGCGGCACGGGCCTTAGGCCTGTCCTGGCCTCCTTCGACCAGCCTGCCCGACTATCAGCGAACCCTCGATCCTGCCAACATGCAACAGGCAGCGCTGATGCTGGAAATCCGCCGCGCCGGCTCCGGTGCGTCCTACCAGCCCTATGAAGAAGGCGTTGTCCCCTGGCACGAGGCGATGGCCGCGACCTATGCCCACGCCACCGCACCCCTGAGGCGGCTGGCCGATCGCTATGTCGTGCGATGCGTGCTGGCCATCGTCAACGGCCAGCCGGTGCCGCAAGCCGTTACCGAGGCGTTTTCCAGACTGCCGAAGGTGATGGGCCGCGCAGGCGCCCGCGCCTCGCAGATCAACCACGCGGCCATCGACCTTGCCGAGGCGGTGATGCTGAGGGGGCGCATGGGTGAAACATTCAAGGCCGTCGTCACCGACGTCGGTGATCGGCGTGTGCGCGTTCAGCTCTCGGACATGCCTGTCGTTGCGAATGTGAAGGCCTCAGGGTTCAGGCAGGGCGATGGCCTGACGCTAAGGCTTGTTTCGGCCGATCCGGATCGACGCGTCATTGTCTTCGAGCCTGCCTAAAGCGCGTCGGCGACGCGCTTTAGTTTTTCGTTTTATGCATGTCGTTGTCCCAAAACCGCTGCGCACTTTTGGGCGACATGCATTAGCGCGCGCTCAATCCAAAACCCTGCATCAGCCGGCTGATGGCGAAATCCGCCTTTCCCGAGGTAAAGACGGCGATGTCGGGCTCGCTTTGCGGCAATGGTCCGTCGACAGCCGGAAGCAGCGACAGAGCACGCCGCGCAATCGCTTCGGCCGGGTCGATCCAGTCGACCGGCCAGGGCGCGGTCTTGCGCATGCGATTGGCCAGAAACGGATAGTGCGTGCAGGCGAGCACGACGATGTCCGTGCGCAAATCGTCATGCTGGACGAAACACGGTGCGATCTCGGCACGCACGGCCTCCTCGTCGACAAAGCCCTCGCGCATGTAGGCCTCGGCCAGTCCGGCGAGATTGTTGCTGCCGACCAGCCGGACATGGCATTTCTGCGCCCATTTGCCGATCAGGTCGCGCGTGTACTGGCGCTTCACCGTGCCCGGCGTCGCCAGCACCGAGACCAGCCCGGACCGGGTGCGCTCGGCCGCCGGCTTGATTGCCGGCACCGTGCCGACAAAGGGATGGTCAGGGAATTTTTCCCGCAACGCATCGATCACCAGCGTCGAAGCGGTATTGCAGGCGACGACCGAAATTTCCGGATCAAAACGGTCGAGCAGCTTGGCGAAGAGCTCGACTATATGGGCCTGCAGCGCCGGCTCTTCCCACGCGCCGTAGGGAAAGGCCTTGTCATCGGCGACGTAGACGAAGCGCCGGTCGGGCATCAGCACGCGCGCTTCGCGCAGCACGGTCAATCCGCCAACGCCGGAATCGAACATCAGGATCGGACGGTGGCTCATTGATATCGGACCATGAAAGAGGCTGGATCAGAAGGCTTGGCGGTCATTGGCCAATGCCGTTCTTCTATCTGCAACCATCATGGTCTTGAAGTGGCGAATGTCAGCAAGTTCTATGCAAAGCCGGCGAAGACGACCTTGCCTCGGCCTAGAGCCCGCGCTTGCCGAAGCCGGCGGGCCGCGGGCGGCCCATAGGCTGGGCGGACGGCACCGAGCGCGTGGCCGGTGTGGCGTTGCGCATGGAAGACTGTGCCGTGCTGCTGGCCATCCGGCCGGATCCCCCAGGCATGGGCGTATCGCCATCGAAATCGAAAACCGATGTCAGTTCGTCGATATTGATGCCCGCCACCGGCTTAGCCACCAGGATCGTGCACCAAAGGCCAAAGATCGACAGCGCAAGCAGGTTCAAACCGCTGGACGTGCTTTCCGGATTGTTGAAATCGATGACCAGCAGCGTGCCTGCCTGCAGAAAGGCGTAGATGGCGCAGAACACGATGTAGGACCACAGGATCCAGGCTTTGCCGTTGGCGTCGCGGCTGCGTCGCCAGGCGATGTTGGCACGCATGACCACAGCCAGGAGGGAAACTATCAGAACCGCGCCTGCCATGCCTTGCCGCGATGGACCGGGCGCCGAGTTGACCAGCCCCTCAAAGCCGATCGTGCCAACGATGTACAGCACAGCAAGAATGGCCTCGAGCAGGGCTACGCCGAGCGAATAGAAGAAGAAGCGCATACGGCCGATTTTGGACGTGAACATTTGCCACCACACCGTTTTGACAACAATGGACGAGAGGCAAATAAAATTCGGTTACTTCAGCCGTTCGAAGCTTAGCGATTTCTAATCTTCTTTGTCTGCCTGGCGTTTTCGCGCAGCGGCCGGCAAACGCCTTGGATCGTCTCCCGGCGAGCCGTCACCGCGCGGCATGGCCGGCGAAAACCGGTCGAGCGACGAGATGATGCCACGCAGCACTTTCAGTTCCGGCTCGGCGAAACCGGCGCGCGTCAAGACGGCGCGCAGATTGTCGACCATCTTGGGTTTCTTGGGCGCCGGGCGGAAATAACCGCGCGCTTCGAGCGCGCCTTCGAGATAGGCAAACAGGCCGTGCAACTCTTCCTTGCTCGCCGGCTTCATTTCAGGACTGGAGAAATTAGTCGCCGTCTCGTCCTCCAGGCCGGATTTCATCCATTCATAGGACATCAACAGCACGGCCTGGGCGATGTTGAGCGACGAAAAGCCGGGATCGACCGGGAAGGTGACGATCTCGTCGGCCAGCCCGACCTCGTCATTGTAGAGCCCAAAACGCTCGCGGCCGAACAAGATGCCGGTGCGCAGGCCGGCTATCTGACGCGCCCTGAGCGCCCTGCCCGCCTCGACCGGACCACGCACGGGTTTGAAGCCGTCGCGCTCGCGCGCCGTGGTGGCGAAGACGAAGTTGAGGTCGGCGACGGCGGACGCCAGGTCGCCGAACACTGTTACGGCATCGATGACATGGTCGGCGCGGCTGGCGGCGGCGCGCGCCTTCTCGCTCGGCCAGCCGTCACGCGGATTGACGAGACGCAACTCGGCAAGGCCGAAATTGGCCATGGCGCGCGCAACCATGCCGATATTCTCGCCGAGCTGCGGCTCGACCAGGATGATCGCCGGCGCGGCGGCGGATGCGTTTTCAGGATGATCGACGGCGGACATGATCTCAATGAACTGCTGTTTGCGGCATTTCAGCGTTCCCTGCCACATCCGCTCGGCAAAATGAAGCTTTTGCAAACACCGGTCGCGGCACAGACGACCCATTCTGCACGGATGGTCGTTTGCGCGGCCAAATAGGCTTTGATATACGCTCCGCATACCCGGCCGAAGCCATGCGGGCGAGGCCGTTTTGTTCCCCAAAAGCGAGGCATTCTTTTCATGGCGAAGATCAAGGTGGCGAACCCGGTCGTCGAGCTCGACGGCGACGAGATGACCCGCATCATCTGGCAGTTCATCAAGGACAAGCTGATCCACCCTTATCTCGACCTGAAGCTCGAATATTACGACCTCGGCGTCGAGCACCGCGACGCCACCAACGACCAGGTGACCATCGATTCGGCCAATGCCATCAAGAAATGGGGCGTCGGCGTGAAATGCGCGACGATCACGCCCGACGAGCAGCGCGTAGAGGAATTCAAGCTGAAGAAGATGTGGAAGTCGCCGAACGGCACCATCCGTAACATTCTCGGCGGCACCATTTTCCGCGAACCGATCATCATGAAGAACGTGCCGCGTCTGGTGCCGGGATGGACCAAGCCGATCATCGTCGGCCGTCATGCTTTCGGCGACCAGTATCGCGCCACCGACTTCCGCTTCCCCGGCAAGGGCAAGCTGACCATCAAGTTCGTCGGCGAGGACGGCAAGGTGATCGAGCACGACGTATACGACGCACCCGGCGCCGGTGTTGCCATGGCGATGTACAATCTCGACGACTCCATCCGCGAATTCGCCCGCGCCTCGTTGAATTACGGCCTGCTGCGCAATTATCCGGTTTATCTCTCGACCAAGAACACCATCCTCAAAGCCTATGACGGCCGCTTCAAGGACATTTTCCAGGAGGTCTACGAGGCTGAATTCGAGGCCGAGTTCAAGGCGAAGAAGCTGTGGTACGAGCACCGGCTGATCGACGACATGGTGGCCTCCGCCCTGAAATGGTCTGGCGGCTATGTCTGGGCCTGCAAGAATTATGACGGCGACGTCCAGTCCGACACGGTGGCGCAAGGTTTTGGCTCGCTCGGCCTGATGACCTCCGTGCTGATGACGCCGGACGGCAAGACGGTGGAAGCGGAGGCCGCGCACGGCACAGTGACGCGCCACTATCGCCAGCACCAGAAGGGCGAGGAAACCTCGACCAATTCGATCGCCTCGATCTTCGCCTGGACGCGTGGCCTCGCCCACCGCGCCAAGCTCGACGACAATGCCGAGTTGAAGCGGTTTGCCGACACGCTGGAGAAGGTCTGCATCCAGACGGTTGAGAGCGGCTTCATGACCAAGGACCTGTCGCTCTTGATCGGTCCCGACCAACCATGGCTGTCGACCACCGGCTTCCTCGACAAGATCGACGAGAATTTGCAGAAGGCGATGGCGTAAGCCGGCAGCCATGGCCAAGCCGGTCGTCTACGGGGCGGACTACAGCGTCTATGTGCGCATCGTCCGCCTCGTGCTGGCGGAAAAAGGCATCGACTACGACCTTGTGCCGGTCGATGTCTTTGCCGCCGAGGGCACTCCCGCCTGGTACTTCGAGCATCACCCTTTCGGCCGCATTCCGGCCGTCGAGCATGACGGGTTTCGCCTGTTCGAAACCAGCGCAATCGCCCGCTATGTCGACGAGGCGTTCGACGGCCCGGCACTGCAGCCAAAAGACGCCCGCACCCGCGCAACGATGAACCAGATCATCGGCATGCTCGACGCCTATGCCTACAGATCGATGGTCTGGGACGTCGCCGTCGAGCGGCTTGAGAAGGAAGCGCCAGACGAGGCACTGGTCGCCAACGGGCTGCGCCAGGCGGAAACGGTGCTGCGGGTGCTCACCGCACTCAAGCCTCCCGGGCCGTGGCTGCTCGGCGACCAGCTGACGCTGGCCGACCTGCATGCGGCATCCATCATCGCCTATTTCGTCAAGGTCGCCGACGGGCAAAAGCTGCTTGCGGCGTTCGCCGACATCCAGGCCTGGTGGGACGGCATCGCAAAACGTCCGAGCCTGGCGGCGGGCTGATATGGGTTCGGGCCATGGCTGACCCATCTCGCCAGGACGCGCTCACCATCGCCAGAATTGTCAGGGTCAACCACGCCGGTGAGTTCGGTGCGATCAGGATCTATTCGGCGCAGATTCTTGTCGCCAGGCGCTTCTGGCCGGATTGCGTGCCATCCTTGTCGGAGATGCTCGGGCACGAGCGCACGCATTGCGCCGCCTTCCGTGCCGCCATGCCGGCGCGGAAGGCGCGACCGTGCCGGGTGATGCAATTCTGGAGCTGGGGTGGCTGGCTGCTGGGTTCTGTCACCGCCCTGCTCGGTCCGCAAGGCATCTGGGCCTGCACGGCGGCGGTTGAAGCGGCGGTGCATCGCCATCTGGACGATCAGCTGTTTTTCCTCGCCAATCGCGACCACGACTTGCAAGGCATCATCCTGGCGATCCGCGAGGAAGAGCTCGCCCATCTCCATCACGCCGAAGAGCAGCTGAAATCGCCCGGCCCGGCGCTGAACTTTTTACGGTCGCTGATTTCGATCGCCACGGACGTGCTGATCTGGCTGTCCACCTGGGGCGATTCCAGCAGAATGACGCGCGCCCTGAAGGCGGCGAAAAGAACTAGACTAGCTAGACGGACCGTCTAAGAGCTGATTGCCGGCTTGCCACTATCAGCCACAGAATGGCAAGCACGGCGGCGAAGGCCGGAAAGCCGCACACGAACCAGATACGACATAGGGTGGCTTTCAGGCTGCCTCCAGCGCCGCCCTCACCGCGGCGATCGCATCATTGGCCTTCGAGGCGTCCGGACCGCCGGCTTGCGCCATGTCGGGCCGTCCGCCGCCGCCCTGCCCGCCCAATGCGGCCGAGGCAACGCGCACCAGATCGACAGCGCTGAAGCGGCCGACGAGATCGTCCGTCACGGCGACCACGACGCTTGCCTTGTTGTCTTCGCCCGCACCGACGAAGACGACGACGCCGGAGCCGAGCGATGTCTTGCCGGCATCGGCCAGCGGCTTCAAATCCTTCGGCGACACGCCGGAAACCGCTTTGCCGAGGAAGCCGATACCGGCGACGGTTTCGGTGGTGGCCGGAGCATCGGCCGCGGCACCACCGCCCAGCGCGAGTTTCTTGCGCGCTTCGCTCAGCTCCTTCTCGAGCTTCTTGCGCTCCTCGAGCAGCGTCTCGACACGCGCCGGCACGTCGGCCGGCGAGATCTTCAGCACGGCCGCAGTTGCCTTCAGGCGCCTGTCCTGCTCATCGAGATGTTTGCGCGCGGCTTCGCCGGTCAGCGCCTCGATGCGGCGCACGCCGGCGGCGACCGCGCTGTCGGAGACGACACGGACCAGGCCGATATCGCCGGTCGCCCGGACATGGGTGCCGCCACAAAGTTCGACGGAATAGGGTCTATTGGCCTTGGCGCCATGCACGCCGGTGCCCATCGAGACGACACGCACCTCGTCACCATATTTCTCGCCGAACAGCGCCATGGCGCCCTCGGCAATGGCGTCATCGACCGACATCAGGCGCGTCGTCACCGGGCTGTTCTGGACGACGATTTCGTTGGCCATGCGCTCGACCTCTTCGAGATCTTCGGCCGAGATCGGCTTGTTGTGCGAGATGTCGAAGCGCAGGCGCTCGGGCGCGACCAGCGAACCTTTCTGCGCGACATGGGTGCCCAGCACCTCGCGCAGCGCCTCATGGATCAGATGCGTTGCCGAATGGTTGGCACGCAGCCGGGTGCGGCGCGCATGGTCAACCTTCAGCTCGACGGCTGCACCTGGCTTGACCGTGCCGTTCGTCACCTTGCCCAGATGCACGAACAGGCCGTCGGCCTTTTTCTGCGTGTCGGAAACCTCGATCGAGAAACCTTCGCCGGAGATGATGCCGGTGTCGCCCATCTGGCCGCCCGACTCGCCATAGAACGGCGTCTGGTTGACGACCACCGCCACCGCGTCGCCCTTGCCGGCGCTATCGACTGTCTTGCCGTCCTTGACCAGGGCCTGGATGAGGCCTTCCGCCTGTTCGGTCTCGTAGCCGAGGAATTCGGTGGCGCCGGCCTTCTCGCGTACAGAAAACCAGATGGTCTCGGTGGCCGCGTCGCCGGAGCCAGCCCAATGCTTGCGCGCTTCGGCCTTCTGCTGCTCCATCGCATGGGTGAAGCCGGCAAGGTCGACCGAGATGTTGCGCTGGCGCAGTGCGTCCTGCGTCAGATCGAGCGGGAAGCCGTACGTGTCATAGAGCTTGAACGCCGTCTCGCCATCCAGCATATCGCCGGCGTGCAGCGTATCTGTCGCCTCCGAGAGCAGGCCGAGGCCGCGCACCAGCGTCTTGCGGAACCTGGTCTCCTCGAGCTTCAGCGTCTCGGTAATCAGCTGTTCGCCGCGCAGCAGTTCGGGATAGGCCTGGCCCATCTCACGCACTAGCGCCGGCACCAGCTTCCACATCAACGGCTCCTTGGCGCCGAGCAACTGCGCATGGCGCATGGCGCGGCGCATGATGCGGCGCAGCACATAGCCGCGGCCTTCGTTCGACGGCAGCACGCCGTCGGCAACCAGGAAGGAGGACGAGCGCAGATGATCGGCAATGACGCGGAAGGAGGCGACCGTCTCCTTGTCCGGGCCCTGCCCGAGCGCTGACGAGGCCGCATCGATCAGATGACGGAACAGGTCGGTCTCGAAGACGCTCTCCACCCCTTGCAGGATGGAGGCCATGCGCTCCAGGCCCATGCCGGTGTCGATCGACGGCCGCGGCAGGTCGATGCGCTCATCCTTGGTGACCTGCTCATATTGCATGAACACCAGGTTCCAGAATTCAAGGAAGCGGTCGCCATCCTCCTCCGGGCTGCCGGGAGGGCCGCCCCAGATGTGCTCGCCACGGTCGATGAAGATTTCCGAGCACGGCCCGCACGGTCCGGTGTCGCCCATAGCCCAGAAATTGTCGGAGGTCGGGATGCGGATGATGCGGTCATCGGAGAAACCGGCGATCTTCTTCCAGAAGCCGGCCGCCTCGTCATCGGTGTGATAGACGGTGACCAGCAGCTTGTCCTTGTTCAGCCCGAACTCCTTGGTGATCAGGTTCCAGGCCAGTTCGATGGCGCGCTCCTTGAAATAGTCGCCGAAGGAGAAATTGCCGAGCATTTCGAAGAAGGTCAGATGGCGCGCGGTGTAGCCGACATTGTCGAGGTCGTTGTGCTTGCCGCCGGCGCGCACGCTTTTCTGCGCGGTGGTGGCGCGCGAATAGGACCGCTTCTCCAGGCCGGTGAAGACGTTCTTGAACTGCACCATGCCGGCATTGGTGAACATCAGCGTCGGGTCGTTGCGCGGCACCAGCGGGCTCGAGGCCACGAC
Source organism: Mesorhizobium sp. M0001 (assembly GCF_040324255.1). NCBI lineage: Bacteria > Pseudomonadati > Pseudomonadota > Alphaproteobacteria > Hyphomicrobiales > Phyllobacteriaceae > Mesorhizobium > Mesorhizobium sp. M0001. Next base: position 75,396 of record NZ_JAMYVS010000004.1, on the reverse strand, counting down.
CTCGTGGCCCTCCTTGCGGAAATAGTCGAGGAATGTCGACCGGATCTCGTTCACGCCACTCATGACTGCTGCCTTTTCGCGAAAACCGCCGGCACGGCCGGCGGACACTGGTCTCTGCTTTTTAGAAGATTGACTTGGCCTTTTAGCGGGCACGCCCCACCCTGTCCAGAAACACGGAATTGGGCCAATCCGGCAACTGCCAAGCCGGCTTCACGCTGCCCAAAAACGAAAACCGCCGGCGCGAAGGCCGGCGGTTTGAAACGCAATACTAAAGAACTCGGTTACTTAAGCATCGGGTAATAGACCGGATTTATGGCCGAACTCTGGCCGTACCCTACATGGCACCGGATTCTTCCTCGAAGCCGTCGTCGCTTTCGCCGCGCTCGGGGCCGCCATTCTCGAGAAACTTCTCGGCAATCAGCCCGGCATTCTGCCGCAGTGCCAGTTCGATCTCGCGCGCCGTGTCGGGATTGTCGCGCAGGAACAGTTTGGCGTTTTCACGACCTTGGCCGAGACGCTGCGAATTGTAGGAGAACCACGCGCCCGACTTCTCGACCACGCCGGCCTTGACGCCGAGGTCGACCAGCTCGCCGGTCTTGGACACGCCCTCGCCATACATGATGTCGAACTCGACCACCTTGAAGGGCGGCGCCAGCTTGTTCTTGACGACCTTGACGCGGGTCTGGTTGCCGACGACCTCGTCGCGGTCCTTGACCGAGCCGATGCGGCGGATGTCGAGGCGCACCGAAGCGTAGAATTTCAGCGCGTTGCCGCCGGTCGTGGTTTCCGGCGAACCGAACATGACGCCGATCTTCATGCGGATCTGGTTGATGAAGATGACCATGGTGTTGGAGCGCGAGATCGAGGCGGTCAGCTTGCGCAGCGCCTGGCTCATCAGACGAGCCTGGAGACCGGGCAGCGAATCGCCCATCTCGCCCTCGATTTCAGCGCGCGGCGTCAGGGCGGCCACCGAATCGACCACCAGAACGTCGATGGCGCCGGAACGCACCAGCGTGTCGCAAATTTCCAGCGCCTGCTCGCCGGTGTCGGGCTGCGAGATCAGCAGGTTTTCGAGGTCCACGCCGAGCTTGCGGGCATAGACCGGGTCGAGCGCATGCTCGGCATCGACGAAGGCGCAGATACCGCCCTTCTTCTGGGCTTCGGCAACTGTGTGCAGCGCCAGTGTCGTCTTGCCCGAGCTTTCCGGCCCGTAGATCTCGACAATGCGGCCGCGCGGCAGGCCACCGACGCCAAGCGCGATGTCGAGGCCAAGCGATCCGGTCGGCACGGTTTCAATCTCGACGACCTGCTCGTTGGCGCCCAGCCGCATGATCGAGCCCTTGCCGAAGGCGCGCTCGATTTGCGACAGCGCCGCGTCCAGAGCCTTTGATTTGTCCACCGCTTTGTCCTCTACAAGCCGCAAAGTATTCTGAGCCATGATACATCACCCCTTGGTCGTCAATGAAGGCCGGACAATCCGTAATCCCTGCCCTATTTGTACCTTTTTTGTTCTCGTTTGGCAAGAGGGGTCAAATATCTGAAAAGCAATCTTTATCCGGATTTGTTCTTTTTTTGTCTCATGGTTTCGTTTCCGGATGTATCCACCATTGGGCCAGGCGCTCCGGCGGTTTGGCTCCGCCCGAATCGCTGGCTTGCTTGCGAAGCTCCGTCGCACAGCCTAGCGCTTGTCTGGTTCGAATAACAAAGGTCATATCGCCTACATGGTGAAATCAGCAAAAATACTGGCGGTGGGCGGCGCCCATATCGACCGGCGCGGTCAGGTGTCCGGTGCTTACGTGCCGGCGGCGTCCAACCCCGGCACGATGCGCGAGGATGTCGGCGGCGGCGTCTTCAACGCGCTGCGCAGCCTCGTGCGGCGCGGCGTCTCGGCCTCGCTTTTGTCGGTGCGCGGCGGCGATGCCTCGGCCGAGACGGTTGCGCGCGCCATCACTGAGGCCGGCATTGCCGATCTGTCGGCGGTGTTCCTCGACCGCACCACGCCGAGCTACACGGCGCTGATCGATCGCGACGGCGAGCTGATCACCGGCTTTGCCGATATGGCGCTCTACGATTTGGCGTTCCCCAAGCAGATCCGCCGCTCCAAGGTGCGCGAGGTGGTCGCCGAGGTCGATGCGGTGCTCTGCGACGCCAATCTGCCATCAACGGCGCTGGAGCGGCTGGTGGGGGTCGCCGCCGGCAAGCCGGTGTTCGCCATCGCCATTTCGCCGGCCAAGGTGGTGCGGCTGATACCGGTGCTGAAGGAACTCGCGCAGGTCTTCATGAACCGGCGCGAGGCCATGGTGCTGGCCGGCGTCGATGCCAATGCCACCGAGCGCGAGACCGTCGACGGACTGCGCTGCAGCGGCCTCACCAGTGGCGTGGTGACGGCGGGCGACGGCCTGGTGCTGGGATTCGACGAAGCCGGCGCCTTCTCTATCCTGCCGCCGGCGCCGAGAAAAGTCGCCGACGTCACCGGCGCCGGCGACGCGCTGGCCGGCGCCACCATCGCTGCCCTGCTGCGCGGCCTGGCATTGCGCCAGGCCCTCCGCGAAGGCGTTGCCGCGGCGACGCTCGCCATCGAAAGTTCGGATGCCGTGCCGGCCTTCACCGCCGCGACCTTCACCGAGGCACTGGCTCTTGTACCCGACGCACAGGAAATGGCATGAGGGCGGCCAATTGCCATTGCCGGAGCGCGACGTCCAAGCGGACGCGCGGATCTCCGGATCGGAGACCATCATGACACCGCAAAGCGCCCGCCCCTTCATCGACATCCACGCGCCCGTGGCCGAGGCGCTCGCCGCTGGCCGCCCCGTCGTGGCGCTGGAAAGCACCATCATCACCCATGGCATGCCTTACCCCGACAATGGCGCCATGGCCGCCAATGTCGAAAAGATCATCCTGGACAATGGCGCGGTGCCGGCGACGATCGCCGTGGTTGCCGGCCGCATCAAGATCGGGCTGTCCGACGGCGAGCGCGAGTCGCTGGCGATGACCGGCGACGCCATGAAGCTGTCGCGCGCCGATCTCGGCTTTGCGGTGGCGCAAGGCCGCACCGGCGGCACCACGGTCGCCGCCACCATGATCGCGGCCGACATGGTCGGGATCAAGGTGTTCGCCACCGGCGGCATTGGCGGCGTCCACAAGGGCGCGGAAAAGAGCTTCGACATCTCGGCCGATCTCGACGAGTTGGCGCGCACGCCGGTCATCGTCGTCTCGGCCGGCGCCAAGGCGATCCTCGACATCGAAAAGACGCTGGAAGTGCTGGAGACGCGCGGCGTGCCGGTGATTGGCCATGGCTGCGAGACGATGCCGGCCTTCTGGTCGCGGCATTCCCCGTTCCGCGCGCCGCTGACCCTGCACAGACCGGAAGAGATCGCGCATTTCTACAAGACCAGGGCGGCACTTGGCCTGGTCGGCGGCATGCTGATCGCCAACCCGGTGCCGCAGGACGATGAAATCCCGGCCGACGAGATGGCCGGCTATATCGAGGCCGCGCAGAAGGCGGCCGAGGCGCAGAATGTGACCGGTAAGGCGGTGACGCCGTTCCTGCTGGGCAAAATCCTCGACCTGACCGGCGGCCGGAGCTTGAAGACCAACATCGCGCTGGTCGAGAACAATGCGCGGTTGGCGGCGAGGATTGCGAAGGCGCTGTAGGATCGCCTACGTCGGCGGGACAGCACCCCCCTCTGGCCTGCCGGCCATCTCCCCCGCAAGGAGGGAGATTAACAGCTTAGCCGCAGGCTCCCATTTTCAACGTTGGTGATTGGCGAAGGCCAATGTGACAACTGATCTCCCCCCTTGCGGGGGAGATGTCCGGCAGGACAGAGGGGGTGGGAAGAAACGCGGCGGTCCCGGTTCACTTCCCCGCCCTTCGTCCCGCCTCATACGCCCGGCGCGCCCACACCCTCATCTCGTCAGGATCATCAAACGCGTCGTCGGGAATGCTCCAGTACGGCATCGCGACCAGCTTGCCGTGGCGGGTGCCGGTATAGGTCCATTGCTTGCAGCCGGCGGCTTCGAAGTCGGGCGCGCTTTGCTCGTCAGCCTTGAGCAGCAATTCGCCGCGCAGCACGATGGCGACGATGACGCCGTCGAAATAGATACCCTTGCCGCCGAACAGTTTTCGGATACTGACCGGGCCGAGGCCTTCGAACAGTTCTTCGATGCGTTCATTGTCCATGCCGCAATCATGTCACCGGGCTTGCCATGGCTGCAACCAAAAACCATGCTGGCAAGTTGAGAGCCATCCGTCGGAGTTCTGTCATGCCGCTGCTGCTCAAGGGATCCTGCCGCTGCGATGCCGTCCATTTCGAGGTGGAGAGCAACACGCCGGTGCCGTTCATGCTGTGCTACTGCTCGATCTGCCGCAAGCAGCAGGGCGGCGGCGGCTTCGCCATCAATCTCGGCGCCGATTACAAGACGCTGAAAATCAAGGGCAAGCGCAATCTCGGCGTCTACCAGGCCGAGATCGCGGACGACGAGCATCCAAAGTGCGAGATTTCGACGGGCGAGCGCGATTTCTGCAAGAAGTGCGGTTCGGCGCTCTGGCTCTACGATCCGACATGGCCGGACCTGGTCCACCCCTTCGCCTCGGCAATCGACAGCGAGTTGCCGAAACCGCCGGAGAAGGTGCATCTGATGTTGAAATACAAGGCGAGTTGGGTCGAGCCGGTGATCGGCAAAAAGGACAAGGTCTTCGACGTCTATCCCGAGGAATCGATCGCCGACTGGCACAAGCGGACGAAGATGTGGGTGAAGTAAGCAGGGAGGCGCGGAGCGCGACTTCCGATGGTCAGCGCTGCCCCTCATCCGGCCCTTCGGCCGTTCGTCATTCGAAAAGCCAAGCAATTGGCTTTTCGCCCGCTGCGCGGACCATTCCTCACCTCCCCGTGAACGGGGAGAAGGAAGATCAGGCCGAAGCGCGCGCCTCAGCCAGCGCCTTCAGGTCGGCGGGCTTCAGTTCGACGGATTCGCCGCAGCCGCAGGCCGAACTCTGGTTCGGGTTGTGGAAGGTGAAGCCGGTGCGCAGCGTGGTCTGCTCGAAATCCATCTCGGTGCCGAACAGGAAAAGGGCAGCCTCGGGCGCGACATAGACATGCGCGCCGTCGCGTTCGATATGGTCGTCCTTGGTATTGGGCTCGGTCACCAGGTCGACCGTGTATTCCATGCCGGCGCAGCCGCCCTTCTTGATGCCGAGGCGAATGCCATGCGCATTGTCGCGCGTGGCGACGATCTCGCGCACCCGGTCGGCGGCCTTTTCGGTCATCGTGATGACGGCGAAGCGTCCCATTCTTTTTCCTCTTCCATTCCATGCAGGTTCAAGGCCTGCCGAATGATTCCTCACCTAAAATGGTGAAGTTTTACCACTGGTGCAAGTGCACCAACCTCAGTCAACCTAGTACCAGCCCACCGCCACCTGCGCCTCTTCCGACATGCGGTCGGGCGACCAGGGCGGGTCGAAGGTCATGTTGACCTCGACGCCGGAGACGCCTTCGACGGCGCCGACGGCGTTTTCCACCCAGCCGGGCATTTCGCCGGCCACCGGACAGCCGGGCGCGGTCAGCGTCATGTCGATCTTGACCGCGCGGTTGTCCTCGATGTCGATCTTGTAGATGAGGCCGAGCTCATAGATGTCGGCCGGTATTTCCGGGTCATAGACCGTCTTCAGCGCCGAGACGATGTCGTCGGTCAGCCGCGCCAACTCGTCGGCGGGAATGGCCGAGGCGGAAACCAGCGGATTGACGGCCGCTTCCGGCGCGGTGGTGTGGCTCGCATCATCCATGGTCGTCATCCAAAGAACCTGTCACCCGAAGAACTTGCGCGCTTTTTCCAGCGCATCGGCCAAAGCGTCGACTTCGGCCCTGGTATTATACATGCCGAACGATGCCCTGCATGTGGAGGTTACGCCAAAGCGTTTCAACAGCGGCTGGGCGCAATGGGTGCCCGCGCGGACGGCAACACCTTGCCTGTCTATCACCATCGACACGTCATGGGCATGAATGCCCTGCAATTCGAAGGAAATGATGGCGCCCTTGTCCGGCGCGTCGCCGAAGATGCGCAGCGAGTTGATGGCGCGCAGCCGCTCGTGCGCGTAGGTCTTGAGGTCGGCCTCGTGCGCGGCGATGCGCTCGCGGCCGATCTTTTCCATGTATTCCAATGCTGCACCCAGCCCGATCGCCTGGACGATCGGCGGCGTGCCGGCCTCGAAGCGGTGCGGCGGCTCGTTGTAGGTGACGACGTCTTCCGTCACTTCCTCGATCATCTCGCCGCCGCCCATGAAAGGGCGCATGGCCGAGAGAATATCCTTCTTGCCGTAGAGCACGCCGATGCCGGAGGGCCCGTAGACCTTGTGGCCGGTGAAGACGAAGAAATCGCAATCGAGGTCCTGGACGTCGATCGGCATGTGCACGGCGCTCTGGCTGCCGTCGACAAGTACGGGAATTCCACGCGAATGCGCGATGCGCACGATCTCCTTGATCGGCGTCACCGTGCCCAGCGCGTTCGACATATGCGTGATGGCGACGAGCTTGGTCTTGTCGGTCAGGCGCTTTTCGAATTCCTCGATGCGGAAGATGCCGAGATCGTCGACCGGCACCCAGACCAGCTTGGCGCCCTGCCGCTCCCGGATGAAATGCCACGGCACGATGTTGGAGTGGTGCTCCATGATCGACAGAACGATCTCGTCGCCCGCGCCGATATTGGGCATGCCATAGCCGTAAGCGACGGTGTTGATCGCCGCGGTCGTGTTCGAGGTGAATACGATGTTGTCGGTGCTTGGCGCGTTGAGGAAGCGGCGCACCGTCTCGCGCGCCTTCTCGTAGGCGTCGGTCGCGGCATTGGACAGGAAATGCAGGCCGCGATGGACGTTGGCGTATTCCTGGGAATAGGCGTGCTGGATCGTATCCAGCACCACCTGCGGCTTCTGTGCCGAGGCGCCATTGTCGAGATAGACCAGCGGTTTGCCGTAGACTTCGCGCGACAGGATCGGGAAGTCGCGGCGGATCGCCTCGACGTCGTAGGGGGTGGTTTCGAGTTTCTGGTCCATTACAAGCTCTCTTGAGGCAACGCCTCACTCCGTCACTCGCCCCTCATCCGACCGAGCTTCGCTCGGCCACCGCCCGGGGCGAGTCACTTGCCTCGCCCGTCCTTCGGACCCCACAAGGGGAGAAGGGAAAGAGGTGCTTACCCATGGGCCACGAACCAGTCGTCCAGCCTTGTTTCCAGGGCCTCGACGATGGTTTCGTCGTCCAGTTCCTCGATCACTTCGGCGACGAACGCCTTGACCAGCAGGCCACGGGCGCTCTTCTCGTCGATGCCGCGCGCCATCAGGTAGAACAGATGGTTGTGGTCGATCTCGGTAACGGTCGCGCCGTGGCCGCAGATGACGTCGTCGGCGAAGATTTCCAGCTCCGGCTTGGTCGAGAACTCGCCATCATCCGACAAAAGCAGCGTGTTGCAGGCCATCTTAGCGTTGGTCTTCTGCGCGTATTGGTGGACGTTGATGCGGCCCTGGAAGACGCCGCGCGCCTTGCCGGTCACCACATTGCGGATCACTTCCGTCGATGTCGTATGCGGCACGGCATGGTCGAGCACCATGGTCACGTCGGTGTGGGTGTCGCCGGCCAGAAGGTTGATGCCGCGCAATTTGAAATCGGCGCCTTCGCCCGTGGTCTTCACCACGATCTCCTGGCGCACAAGCTTGCCGCCGGCATTCATGAAGAACAGCGTCAGCTTCGAATTCTTGCCGAGATGCGCCTTGAACTGCGCCAGATGGGTGGCCGTTTCCGGCTGTTCCTGGATGATCAGCCAGGTCACCTCGGCGCCCTCGCCCAACACCAGCTGGCTGACGGAGCTGGCCAGAGCCGCGCCCTCGCCCGCCTGACGCTCGACGATCGCAGCCTTGGCGCCGGCGCCGACACGCACGGGAAAGCGCACATGGGTCTGTCCGCCGGCTTGCAGGTTCTGCAATTCGATCGGCTTTTCCAGTGCTGCGCCATCGGCGATGTCGACGAAATAGCCGTCGGCGACGAAAGCAGTGTTCAGCGCGCCGATGGCGTCATCGCTGCCATAGGGCTCGAGGCCGGGTGCAATCGAGCCGTCGGTCAGCTTTTCCGACAGGCGCTGGATCGTCACGCCCTCGATCGCGGGGAATTTCGCACTCGAGACGCCGTTCAGAACCGCCAGCACGGCGGAACCTTCGACGATGGGCGTTAGCGTTTTGGCGGCGGCCGTCGGATCGAATGCCGGCACCGCGGTCAACAGCCGGCGCAGGTCAGTGTAATGCCAGGATTCGATGCGCCGCGTCGGCAGCCCGTGCTTGATCGCCTCGATGGCGTCGTCGCGCTTCAGCATCACCGCGCCGTCACCCGGCAGCAACGACAGACGCTCGCCGAAAGCGTCGATCAACGCCGTTTCGGCCTGCGTGCGCTGGGGTTGTGTATGCATATTCATCAGTTTTGCCCCGCCTTTCAGCATAAAATGGCCTTCTGGCGTCTCACGCGGCTTCGCCGATCACGCCGGCATAGCCATTGGCTTCGAGATCGAGCGCCAGCGACTTGTCGCCGGACTTGATCACCTGGCCCTTGTATAGGACGTGCACGCTATCGGGCACGATGTGCTCGAGCAGGCGCTGGTAGTGGGTGATGACGATGATGGCACGGTCGGGCGAACGCAGCGCGTTGACGCCGTCCGAGACGATCTTCAGCGCATCGATGTCTAGGCCTGAATCGGTCTCGTCGAGCACGCAGAGCTTTGGCTCCAGCAGCTTCATCTGCAGGATCTCGGCCCGCTTCTTCTCGCCGCCGGAAAAGCCGACATTGAGCGGCCGCTTCAGCATCGCCATGTCCATCGAGAGCGAGGCTGCCGCCTCTTTCACCCGCTTCAAAAATTCCGGAATTTTTAGCGGCTCCTCGCCGCGCGCCTTGCGCTGCTCGTTCATCGCCACCTTCAGGAACTCCATGGTCGCGACGCCAGGTATCTCCATCGGATACTGGAAGGCGAGGAAGATGCCCGCGGTGGCGCGCTCGGCCGGATCCATTTCGAGGATCGACTGGCCGTTATAGAGGATGTCGCCTTCGGTGACCTCATAGTCCTCACGGCCGGCGAGGATGTAGGACAGCGTCGATTTGCCCGAGCCGTTCGGACCCATGATGGCAGCGACCTCGCCGTTTTTCACCGTCAGGTTCAGGCCGCGGATGATCTCGGTGCCGTCATCGACGATGCGGGCATGCAGGTTCTTGATCTCAAGCATTGTTCTTTTCTCTGAAATAATCGTCGTAGGTGACTGTGTAATCGGTGTGCCGGCGCTGCAGGGTTTTGAACCGCCAGAAGGACAGGCCGAACCCCACCGCGAAAACCGCAAGGCCGACCAGCGGATGGACGAACGCCGCCAAAACGGCGCCTACCAGGGCCGAGGCTACTGCGGCCGCGGCGTATTTCATCGTGGCGATGTTGCCCTCGCGACGAACCGCCCACAGCCGCCGCCAGCGAACCGCAAACCAGATCTCGTCGCGAGACAGCGTCATGGTCATCTCTTCAGCCATCAACCAAGTGGCGCAGAAACGGCAGTATAATTGCCGAGACCAGCCCGGTCACGGCGCCCGCCGCCATCCGGCGCGGCGTCGACTGGATGGAGGGCGCGACAGCGCAGAGCGCGCCGCACACCAAAGCGTAAAAAACGATCGGAACCGTATCCATCATTTCAACTTCCTTTCAAACGTTCAGTTTCAATCCCATGCCTTGTGCACGGTCCTGAACGCTTGGCGGGTCGCTATCCTTCCAGTGTCCATCGCATTGCCTATCCGAGCGCCTACGCCCGGTTATTCTACATCTGCGTCAGGGCTTGCCAAAGTCCTCGCCAAAAGCCATCCGGCGAGTAGGCCGCGCCGAGCAGCACTATCCCTATCGCGCAAAACCAGAACGCAACGCCCAGGCCCGCTTCCCAGTTATCCACTCGATCCCGCAGATAGACATGTTTTTCCACGGATTCGCGTTTGCGCGCCCTTGTCACCCCACGCTACCCTCAAGGCTGATGCCGATAAGCTTCTGCGCTTCGACCGCGAACTCCATCGGCAGCTGCTGGATGACATCCTTGACGAAGCCGTTGACGATCAGCGCGATCGCCTCCTCTTCCGGGATGCCGCGCTGCATGACGTAGAACTTCTGGTCCTCGGAAATCTTTGACGTCGTCGCCTCATGCTCGAACTGCGCCGTCGAGTTCTTGGCTTCCATGTAGGGCACGGTGTGCGCGCCGCACTGGTCGCCGATCAGGAGACTATCGCAATTGGTGAAGTTGCGGGCGTTGGTCGCCTTGCGGTGCGCCGAGACCTGGCCGCGATAGGTGTTCTGCGAGAAGCCGGCGGCAATGCCCTTGGAGATGATGCGGCTCGACGTGTTCTTGCCGAGATGGATCATCTTGGTGCCGCTATCGACCTGCTGGTAGCCGTTCGACACAGCGATCGAATAGAACTCGCCGGAGGAATCGTCGCCGCGCAGGATGCAGCTGGGATATTTCCAGGTGATCGCCGAACCGGTCTCGACCTGCGTCCACGAGATCTTCGAACGGTGGCCGCGGCAGTCGCCGCGCTTGGTGACGAAATTGTAGATGCCGCCCTTGCCCTCGGCATCGCCGGGGTACCAGTTCTGCACCGTCGAATATTTGATCTCGGCATCGTCGAGCGCCACCAGTTCGACGACGGCGGCATGCAGCTGGTTCTCGTCGCGCTGCGGCGCCGTGCAGCCTTCGAGATAGGAGACGTAAGCCCCCTCCTCGGCGATGATCAGCGTGCGCTCGAACTGGCCGGTGTTCTTCTCGTTCATGCGGAAATAGGTCGACAGCTCCATCGGGCAGCGCACGCCCTTGGGCACGAAGACGAACGAGCCGTCGGTGAAGACAGCCGAATTCAGCGTGGCGTAGAAATTGTCGGATGTCGGCACGACCGAGCCGAGATATTTCTGCACCAGCTCCGGATGCTCGCGGATGGCTTCCGAGATCGAGCAGAAGATGACGCCGGCCTGCGCCAGTTCCTTCTTGAACGTGGTGACGACGGAAACGGAATCAAACACCGCGTCGACCGCGACACGGCCCGATTTGTAGACGTTGTCGCTGGGCTCCTCGAGATCGGAGACGTCGGTTTTCTGCACGCCGGCGAGGATTTCTTGTTCCCGCAGCGGAATGCCGAGCTTCTCGTAGACCTTCAACAGCTCGGGATCGACGTCGCTCAGCGAGGTCGGGCCGGGCGTGCTCTTGGGCGCCGCGTAGTAATAGAGGTCCTGAAAGTCGATCTTCGGATAATGGACGCGCGCCCAGGTCGGCTCTTCCAGCGTCAGCCAGCGCCGATAGGCTTCCAGACGCCATTCCAGCATCCAGGACGGTTCATCCTTCTTGGCCGAGATGAAGCGAATAATGTCTTCGCTCAGGCCCTTGGGGGCCTTGTCCATCGCGATCTCTGTCTGGAATCCGTATTTGTACTGGTCGACGTCGATCTTTCGGACCCGATCGATCGTGTCCTGCACAGCAGGCATAAGCGTTCTCCATCCACGCCGGGGTCAAGGCCCGACAGTTTTCAAACTATGGCATCGCCGAGGGCTGCCCATGAGGCGCCGAAGGCGGCGTAAGTTTCATATAGTGCGTCTCGGCCGGGAATTCACCCGGCCACTTGCAAACGCACGGCTCTACCAGGCCGCGAGGCCTGAATTCTTTGTCGCCGCCTCAGGCGGCTTGTTCCCTGCCCGCCCGGCGCTGGGCAATACCGGCCAGCGCAGCACGGAACAGTTCGATATCCCCGGCACTCGTTGCGTGGCCGATGGACACGCGCAAAGCGCCCAGGCTGTCGCCGTAACCCATGGCTTTCAGCACATGGCTCGGCCCGACCTTGCCCGACGAACAGGCCGATCCCGCCGACAGCGCAACGCCGGCCAGATCGAACGCGATCTGCGCCGTCTCGGCCTTCACGCCGGGAATAGCGAAGAATGTCGTGTTGGCAAGCCTTGGCGCGCCGGATCCGAAGATTTCTGCGTCCGGCACCAGTGTTTTGATGATGGTTTCGACTTCGTCGCGGCGGTGCGCAAGCGTATCGACATGGTTCAGTCCGGCCAAAGCCTGCCGCGCCGCAGCGCCAAAGCCGGCGATGGCCGCCAAGTTTTCGGTGCCGCCGCGATGGCCCCTTTCCTGGCCGCCGCCATTGATCAGCGGCTTCGGCATCATCAGATCGGCTGCCGCAACGATGGCACCGACGCCCTTGGGGCCGCCGATCTTGTGCGAAGACAGAATCAAATAGTCGGCGTAAGCCGCTGACATGTCGATGGGAACGCGGCCCGCAGCCTGCACCGCGTCGACCACCAGAATGCCGCCCGCCGCCTTGACGATTGCAGCGATTGCCTCGATCGGCTGGATGACGCCGGTCTCGTTGTTGGCGGCATGGATCGCGACCAACGGCAGGCCTTCGGCCTTGTCATGCGCGGCCAGAGCGGCTGTCAGCTGAGCGAGGTCGGCAATGCCATCGGCGTCGACGCCGATCCGCGAAACCTGTGTTGCCGGGAAGCGGCCGCCGTTCAACAGGCAAGGGTGGTCGGCCTCGCAGACATAGAGCCGGCTCATGCGCACCGTGACACGGCCCATCCGCCAATCCGGCGTCAGCAGCGTTGATGCGGCTTCCGTCGCGCCCGAGGTGAAGACAACATGCTCGGCCTTGGCGCCGACAAGTGCTGCCACATCGCGCCGGGCAGTGTCGATCAGGCGCCGCGCCGCGCGCCCCTCGGCATGCACCGACGACGGATTGGCGACGAGATCGAGCGCGGCAATCATCGCCTCGCGCGCCTCGGTAATGAGCGGCGCGCTGGCATTGTAGTCGAGATAGGCGCGTGCTGCGGCCATTTTCACCCAATCGATCCCGTCAAGACCCTTTCCGCAAGGATAGCGCGTTATTTCCTTGAAATTGCAAGGCAAGACGTCCTATTTACGCGGCTTGCGGCGAGGATGGCCGGGCCGTCACGGCTGGCTATCCAGTTTTGAACAATTCTAAACTAGCTTCTAAGAAGACGCTTGCCCTGCGTCAAGGCCCGGAAGGGCTGGGGCTGGAGTAAGAATTGTTCCGGGCGCCGCGCATTCGTATGCCATTTGGAGTATTTCATGCCTGAGGTCATTTTCACCGGTCCGGCCGGCCGCCTGGAGGGCCGCTACCAGCCTTCCAAGGAGAAGAGCGCGCCGATTGCCATCGTGTTGCATCCGCATCCGCAATTCGGCGGCACGATGAACAACAAGATCGTCTATGACCTCTTCTACATGTTCCAGAAGCGCGATTTCACCACGCTTCGCTTCAACTTCCGCGGCATCGGCCGCAGCCAGGGCGAATTCGACCACGGCACCGGCGAATTGTCGGATGCCGCCGCAGCGCTCGACTGGGTGCAGTCGCTGCATCCGGATTCCAAGAGCTGCTGGGTGGCCGGTTATTCCTTCGGCTCCTGGATCGGCATGCAGCTTCTGATGCGCCGGCCCGAGATCGAGGGCTTCATCTCGATCGCGCCGCAGCCCAACACCTATGATTTCTCGTTCCTGGCGCCCTGCCCGTCATCGGGTCTGATCATCCATGGCGATGCCGACAAGGTGGCGCCGCCCAAGGATGTGCAGGGCCTGGTCGACAAGCTGCACACGCAAAAGGGCATCACCATCACGCAGAAGACCTTGCCAGGCGCCAACCACTTCTTCGCCAACGACGCCGATCTGCTGCTCGAGGAATGCGCCGACTATCTCGACCGACGGCTGGCCGGCGAATTGTCCGATCCGCGGCCGAAGCGGCTGCGCTAAGAGCAATTCCAGGAAAAGTGTAAACGGGTTTTCCGTCCGGAATTGCGTCAAAACAAAAACTCCCGGTCCGATGCCGTCACAGTCGTGCCCATCATGGGCGCGACAATGCCATTTCGGCTGATCCAAACGGTGAAGCCAGCCTGACATGTGGCGCGGCTCGGCTGAACGGTGCACAATGCCGGTTCAGCCAGCGCAAGAAGGCATGACCGATCATGTACCAGCCTCCCCATTTCCAGGAAACGCGGCCGGACGTCCTGCACGGGCTGATCCGGACGCATCCGCTGGGGTTGCTGATCTCCAACGGCGCCGATGGCCCGGTCGCCAATGCCATTCCCTTCCTGCTTGATGCAGAGGTTGGGCCGAATGGCCGGCTGCGCGCCCATCTGGCCAGGGCCAACCCGCAATGGCGTCAGCTGGCCGACAATCCGACATCGCCGGTGCTGGTCGTCTTCCAGGGCGCCGACGCCTATGTGACGCCGTCCTGGTACGAGACCAAGCGCGAGACCGGCAAGGTCGTGCCGACCTGGAACTACGCCATTGTCCAGGTGCGAGGAACGGTAAGAGTGATCGAGGATTCCGCCTGGATCGCACAGCAGATCACCGAGCTGACGCTGTCGCAGGAAGGCGCCCGCGAGGCACCCTGGGCGGTGACCGATGCGCCGCCGACCTTCATCCAGTCGCAGATCAAGGGCATCATCGGGCTTGAGATCGAGATCGCCGAAATCAGCGGCAAGTGGAAAGTCAGCCAGAACCGGCCTGTCGCCGACCGCGTCGGTGTCGCCGAAGGGCTGGAGAAGGACGCCGCCAGCGCGCCTGACATGGCTCGGCTGGTGCGGAGCTGGGGTGGCATCGACAGCTAGCTGGGGTGGTCTTAGATGGTTCCAAAGGCGTCAGCAATTCAGTTGCTTGCCGGCGCTGCTCCAATGCGGAAATTCGTCTTGTCTCGGCGCATCGTTTTGGTTTGGTTTGCGAGCCCGACGGAATAGGCGGAACGTAGTTTTTGCCACGGGCAACCCCGACGCCGTGTAGCGAAAGATACATCCCAGCCGGCCAAGCACCATCGCGCAGACGATGGCAACAGCACAGCCAAGGCCGAAGCCGGCGACAGTGTCGCTCGGATAGTGCGCGCCGATAAAGATCCGGGTCGATGCGACCGACAAGGTTGCAGCCAGCAGCACCCATCTGCGCTGGGGCAACAACAGCAGCGCAATGCCGAAAATGACACCCATGGTCGTGGCATGGCCGGATGGGAAGCTGGCAAAGCGCGCCTCCATGGAAAAAGGATGCAGCGACAGATCGCCGAGCTTGTCGAAATTCATTGGCCTGGCTCTGCCCACGCCATATTTCAGCACGTTGACGACCATGGCCGAGAGTGCGATCGAACCCAGCACCATGAAAGCAAAGCAGGTCCAGTTGTAGAAGGTCATCCGCGCGCGCCGGGAAAGGCTGCGCCAATCCGTCAGATTCGCGGCAATCAGCACCAGTACCGACGGGACAAGATACCAGCCGCCTAGGCCGAAGAAGGTAAAAAACGCGGCGATGCGAAAGACATTGGTCGAGCCTGAAGCCCACTGCCTCGCCATGGTGCCCGCAAGATGGTCGAAACGGAGCGACACCGCGACCGTCAGCAAAAGCCAGGCCACGACCCAGACCGACCACAGGATTTTCGGGTAGCGCGCCGGGCGCGTCGCCAGGCGATGCCGTACAATCCCGAAAGTATCGCGGAAATTATCGACAGACTGCCGGAGCATGGCAGGCATAGCGGCACGCGCCGGTGAT
Organism: Mesorhizobium sp. M0001; assembly: GCF_040324255.1. NCBI lineage: Bacteria > Pseudomonadati > Pseudomonadota > Alphaproteobacteria > Hyphomicrobiales > Phyllobacteriaceae > Mesorhizobium > Mesorhizobium sp. M0001. The sequence continues at coordinate 59,813 of NZ_JAMYVS010000004.1, read as the reverse complement.
GGCGACTTCATCAACATGCGGAGCTCGGCGCGATCATCGAAGAGCTATTAGTTCGCCACACGGTACAGGCCGAGCGACAATCTATCACCTGACGAATAGTTGATGCCGTCGATCTCGGCGACGCGGCTGGCCTTCTTGCCTTGCCCTGCCAGAAGGTCATCCAGCCGTTTTTGATCGCCGACCGGCGCCAGGCCCAGCGCGCAGGCCGGATCGCCAAGCAGATGTTGCGCAACCCCGTCGACATCGGTCAGTACCGTCTTTGTGCCCACCAGAAATACCAGGCTCGGTTCGTGATATTGCGCGGAGGCGAGCACGCTCATCTCACAGGGACGATCGGCGCGAACCGCCGCCTCGATTTCCCGGCTCATCCAAATCGGTTTCAGTGACGGCACGATGACACCGAACAGCAGGGCGTAGGTTATACCGGCGCAAACCGCAGCCCCGCCGATGCGGACCAGCGGCACCAGCGTCTGGCGCGAAACAGCGAGGTAGCCGGCGCCCAATGCTGCCGCGGCGGCCGGAACGCTCCACCATAAAAATGTCTTCATGAGATAGATCGGCGCACCGACGCAAAGCACGGCGAGACCGACTGTCACCAGAACGGTGCCGAATGCGGTCGCCCACCACAGCCATGTCTGCCAGCGCCTGAGCGGCGCATTTGCCTCTTGCGGCGTCAGCGTCAAAAGCCAGCCGATGAGCAGGGCCATGCCGGGATAGGCCGGCAGCACATAATGCGGCAGTTTCGTCGGGATCAATTCGAAGACGAGCCAGAACGGAACGTACCAGGCGAGGCAGAAACGCAGGCGCGGATCGTCGCGCAATCGGTTGAGCGCCTGCAGTCCAGCGCCGAGCGCCACAAGGCCGAACGGCCACATGAACAGGCAATAGGTCAGCACGTAGAAGCCCGGCGGAACGCCGTGCGACTCCTCGCCTTGCGCGACCTTGCCGAGCATATCCTTGCCGACGGCCTGCTGCAGGAAGGCGCCGTTGCTCTTCCAGGTGATGAGGGCGAGCCAAGGCAGCACGATGAGCAGAACCAGAGCCAGCCCTCGCGCCGCTTTCAGCTTTGTCAGCCAGCACCAATCGCGCTCGAAGGCAACCAGCGTGAGCACCGTCAGCGCCGACAGCAGCGGTGCAATCGGCCCCTTGATGAGGATCGCCGCCCCCTGCGCCGCCCAGAAAATCCACGGCAGATGGCCGGCGACCGGCTCGTCGCGGCGCGATGCCAGATAAATCTGCGCCAGCGCGCCTTGCGCCAGAACGCAGCAGGCAAGCAGCATCGCGTCGGTCTTGGCGTCGCGGCCTTCGAAGGCGGTGGCGAAAATCGCCGCCATGACCAGGCCGGCGGCAAGACCGGCATTGGCGCCGAACAGATTGGCCCCGGTCCAGGCGATTGCGACGACGGCGATGGCGATGCCCAGCGCCGAGATCAGCCGGTAGATCCAGATCGGCGCCTGTGCCCCCTCGCCGCTCAGCGTCACCGCCGCCGATTGCAGCCAGTAGATGCCGATCGGCTTCTGGTAGCGCGACGCGTCCTGGAAGCGGATGTCGACATAGTCGCCGGTCTCCCTCATCTGCTTGGTCGCCTGGACGAAGCGCGGCTCGTCGCGGTCGAGCGGCGGCAAAGAGGCCAGTCCCGACGCCGTCATCATCAGGCTGAACAGGAAGAGAAAGATGTAGTTCCTGCTCATTTCGACACCGGACAGACTGGATTTGGCGGGACTGGTGGCTCAGTCGACCTTGGTCATCGCCGCCTTGCGCTCATTGGCGATGAGCCATAAATTTCTGACATAGATCACCATGCCCATGGCCTGGCCGGCGATGAAAACCGGATCCTCACGCTGGATGGCGTAGACCAGCAGCAGCCCGCCGCCGAACAGCGAGAAGAACCAGAAAGCGATCGGCACGACGCTGCGCTTGGCCTTTTCCGAAGCGATCCACTGCACCAGGAAGCGCATGGTGAAGAAGAACTGGGCAACGAAGCCGAGCAGAACCCAGGCGTCGAACTGCTTGACGAAAACCTGGTGCAGCCAGGTCGCCAATTCCTGAAACACGTTAGCCATGCGTGATTTCCTCTACCTTTGGCATTCTGCGGCGCCGGCGCCGAAGCCACCAGACGCCGGCGAGATCGAGCGCGCCCTGCAGGCCGCGATCGAAGATGCCGTAATTCGACTTGCCGTGGCGGCGGGAGCGGTCGACGACGTCGCAATGGACGACGCGGTAGCCTTCCTGGATGACAAGCGCCGGAACGAAACGATGCGTACCGTCGAAAAACGGCAGTTTGCGCAAGATATCGGTGTGGATCGCCTTTAAGCCGCAGCCAGTGTCGCGGGTGTCGTCATGCAGGATCGCGCCGCGCAGCCAGTTGGCGAAACGCGATGCCAATTGCTTGATCTTGCTGTCGCGGCGCTTCAACCGCTGCCCCTGCGCGGCGCCGAAATCGGGCCCTGCCCGACGCAGCGCATCGACCAGCACGGGGATATATTGCGGGTCGTTCTGGCCGTCGCCGTCGATGGTGGCGATTATCGAGCCGCGCGCCGCCCAGGCGCCCGAGCGCACCGAAAGCGACTGGCCGGCGGATTTTTCGTGCCGAAGCTGCCGAAGCGGAAACGGACGTGTGGCGGCTTCAGCGGCAAGCACCGAAGCGGTGTCGTCAGTCGAACCGTCATTGACGACGATGATTTCGAAGTCGCGCCCGGTCATCGCCGCCTCGATCTCGTCGATCAGCAGCGGCAGGTTCGCCGCCTCGTTGCGGCAGGGAATGACGATGGATATCAATGCGTCCGGCATATCGCGTCGGGCTCTGTCACAAGATATGGCATTCGGTGGATGCCGTGCGGTGCCGTTCCAGCGGATCGAACCCGTTGGCGCGGCGCCTCATTACGCCAGCCGACAGGATGAAGCAAGCATGCGCGGCAGTGCAGAATAGGCTGTCCATGCCGGCGCAAAATCGGAAACCACTTTTGCTTGACGCGCTTGGATGCTAAACGCCCGCGTTCAGGCCATGCCGGGCCGTTCGGACCCGGCGCTTTCAGGAAGAAACAATGCCCGCCTTCAAGTCCGATTTCCTGCGCGTCATGAGCGAGCGCGGCTTCATCCACCAGATTTCGGATGAGACCGGGCTGGATCAACTTTTCGCGAAGGAAACCGTGACCGCCTATGTCGGCTACGACGCCACGGCGACCAGCCTGCACATCGGCAATCTGATATCGGCGACCATGCTCTACTGGATGCAGGAGACCGGCCACCGGCCGATCGCACTGATGGGCGGCGGCACCTCGATGATCGGCGACCCGTCCTTCCGTGACGACCAGCGCAGCCTTTTGACGCCCGAGGCGATCGCCACCAACATCGAGGGCATCAAGCGAATTTTTGGCCGCATCCTGCGCTTCGGCGACACTGGCAACGACGCCATCATGGTCAACAATGCCGACTGGCTGATGAAGCTCAACTATGTCGAGTTCCTGCGCGATGTCGGCCGCCACTTTTCGGTCAACCGGATGCTGACCTTCGACAGCGTCAGGCTGCGGCTCGAGCGCGAACAGTCGCTGTCCTTCCTCGAATTCAACTACATGATCCTGCAGGGCTATGATTTCGTCGAGCTCAGCCGCCGCCACGACTGCCGGCTGCAGATGGGCGGTTCGGACCAGTGGGGCAACATCATCAACGGCGTCGATCTCGGCCACCGCATGGGCAGGCCGCAGCTTTATGCGCTGACCACGCCGCTGCTGACGACATCGTCGGGCGCCAAGATGGGCAAATCGGCCAAGGGCGCGGTGTGGCTGAACGGCGACCTCTTCTCGCCCTATGATTTCTGGCAATACTGGCGCAACACCGAGGATGCCGACGTCGAGCGCTTCCTGAAGATCTTCACCCGGCTGCCGCTTTCGGAGATCGCGCGGTTGGCCGCCCTTGGCGGCTCGGAGATCAACGAGGCCAAGAAGGTGCTGGCCACCGAAACCACGGCCATCGTGCACGGCCGCGAGGCGGCGCAACAAGCCGAGGAGACCGCGCGCAAGACCTTCGAGGAAGGCGTGACAGCCGAAACGCTGCCGACCGTGGAAGTGGACGGCGCCGCGCTGGAAGCCGGCATCGGCATCCTGTCGCTGCTGGTCAGCGGGGGCCTTGCCGGGTCCAACGGCGAGGCAAGGCGTCACATACAGGGTGGCGCCGTGCGCCTCAACGACCAGCCGGTGGCGGACGACCGGCGGATGGTGACGCCTCAGGATTTGAGTCCGGAAAACGTCGCAAAGCTTTCAGTGGGCAAGAAAAAGCACGTGCTTGTGCGGCCTGCCTGAGCCGTCTTCTGGGATCCTCAGCGATACTCGAAGATCGACCGGAAAATGCCCGGCGCGATTACCGATAGCGGGTTGATGTCCAGCACCGGCTTGTTGGCGTTGCCCTTAAGCCGGTAGGTGACGCCGATCAGGCCTCGGTCGCGGCCGTTGCCGAGCAGAACGCCGACCAACGGCAACTCGCCGAAGATGCGGTTGAGGCCATAGGCCGGCATGAAGGTTCCGGTCATGTCCATATTGTTGTTCTGGTCGTAGAGCGTGCCTTGGAAGGTGGTGCCGATGCGCGGGCCGCGCAGCACGCCATTCGCCAATTTCAAATAGCCCGACCCCTTGTCGATCTCGGTAAAGCCGCGCTCGAATTTTACCCGCGAGGTGTCGATCTTGCCCTTGACCGCTTCGTTCAGGCTGCGGCTGTCGCCGGTTGGCGTGGTCGATACGATCGACGCAAGCTTCGGTTCATTGACGATGAAGAAGTTGCTCGAATCGACTTGGCCCCGCATCGGGCCGTCGGCTGCGCCGCTGAGCGCCAGCGTGATCGATCCGCCTTCCATATGCTCGTAGATGTTGAGGAAGCGCAATATGGCGCCTGCGTCGGCCGACTTCATGGTGAGCGCGCGAGCACCATTGCCTGCCGTATTGCTGATGGTGATGGCGGCGCCGGAACTTGCCGCGGCGCTGACCTTGAGCCTGTTCACCCTGGAACCGGCGGCACTGTAGTCGAGCTTCAAATTGGACAGGACCTCGTCATGGAACCCGCTTAGCGAATTGACGTCGGCGCTAACCGAAACCGCGTCCGTGCCGGTGGTTTTGGTGGCGGTATCGACGTCGGAGGTGAACTGCTTGATCAGCGAGCGGGCATCGAGCGCGTTGCCGCTGACATCGACTGCGAAGCCCTTGCCCGACCGCTTCACCGTCACGGCGACATCGTCGCCCCGGTTCAAGGCGACTTTGCTGAAGCGGGCCGAAGACAGCGCGCCCTTGACCAGGACGACATCCCCTTCGACCGAAAAGCTCTTTCCGTCGAGGTCGAAGTCGGACAGCGTCGTGGTATCGCCGGACTTGCTCATGGTAAAAGTGGCATTGGCGGGAATGCCCGGCCCCTTGCTCCAGCCTGCCCAGGGAATGTCCAGCCTGGCGCTCGTCAGGTCAACGTCGACGTTCTGGCTGCCGCCTTCGCCGCTCTTGTCGATTGCCACCTTGATGGTGCCGGAAATCAGCGGCGACAGGCCAGGCATGGCGATGGCGCGCGTCTTGTCGTCGAGCACAAGCGCCACCTTGCGGCTGCGCGGCGGCCCGCCATCCCTGAGCGGCTCGACCAGATCGAGCTCGGCTGGAATGCCGTTCAGCCGCGCCTTGGCAGAGATCACCGCCTTGCCGGGCCCGACTTCGATCGAGCCGTCGGCATCGGTCACCATCTGGCCTTCGAACGGCTTGGCGAGCGACAGGTCCTTGTAGTCGAGCGATACCAGCCAATCGAGCTTCGACGTGTCGACGCCGGATTGCAACGGAATGTCGGCCTTGACGTGGCCGGTCACCGTGCCCGACAGGTCGTCCGGCAAGATGCCGACATGGCGCATGGCGTTGATCGGTTCGTAGGAGGCAAGTTCGGCGATGGCCGGCGCCTCGCCGGCGACGTCGATGTCGAGCGCGCCGATCACCGGCGGGTGGTTTGCCGCCTTTACCGACAGTGTGCCATTGCTTGCCGCCACGGTGCGGCCGCTCGGCATATAGACGCTGCCCGACGACAGCGCGACGTCGACATCGTTGCCGTGGAAGGAAACGACGCCGACGGCATCGCGTATCGGCGGGATGCGGCCGGCGGTGTCGAAACGCGAGCCCTCGACCTGGAAGCGGCCGAACACCTCGTCGGCCGAAAGCGGCACGCCGTTGCCGAGACGCCCCGGCACGACCTGGAACTGCAGGCTGGCATCGACGACGCGGCCGCCAAACAGGTTCTGCAGCACCCACAGCCGCGCGTTCTTGGCCGAGAACCAGGGCCACAATTGCTTGACGTGCGAGACCGCCATGTCGTGGACGTTGAGCGACACCGAGATACCCGGCGGTCCGTTGTCGATGAAGGAAACCGCAGCGGTTCCCAGCACTTCGCTCCCCGATCCCGACCTGATGCCGATCTGGTCGGCGACAAGCTTGCGGCTCTTGATCTGATAGACGCCGGCGATGCGGGCGAAGAAATTCAGCGCCGGCTCGGGCGATTCCGAAGGCGCCAGCGTCGAGCCGTCGCTGGTCAGGTCGTAACGATAGGAAGGCTCCTCGCCGGCCGCGCCGGTCGACGGCTTTGGCCCGATCGAGCCGGCGAAATTGAACGCCGAGCGCCCGGTCTTCAGAACCAGCCTGCCGACATCGATCTTGTTGGAGCCGGAGACAAGGGCGGCGTCGACATCGACATCGGCCGGCAACAGCCCGCGTGTGCCGAGGTCGAGCACCGAGCCGGTTAGCGACAGCGAGCCCGTCAGCCGCGAATCGGTCTCGCCCGAGCCTTCGGATCCCGTGAGCTTCAAAGCCATCGCGCCGGTTCGCCCGCCGGCCGCCGGCGTTGTCTCCGCGACATCCGCCATGTCGATGGCGGCGTTCAAGGCGGTGACGCGCATCGAGCTCGTATCGCGGGTGGCGGTGGCCGTGACGGTGAGCGCGCGGCCATCGACATCCGCCTCGGACGAGAACTCCATGCTGCCGGGGCCTGACTGCAGCACCGTGGCGTTGGCGATCGTGACCAGCTTGACCGATCCGGCCTCGGGCAGCTCGAACGCGACATTTTTGAGTTCGATGCGGCGCATCGAATCCTCGCGCACGGCATCGAGTGCACGATTGACGTCACTGAAGACGACGGCGGCCAGTTTTTCCGGATCGATGAGACCGTCTTGATTGCGCAGGCGCGCTATCCAGTCGCCACCCGACGGCATTGCCGCGGTGACGATATGGGCGTCGGAAATCCTGGCGCTGGTCAGCCGAACCTCGCCCGAAAGCAGCGGGACCAGCCGGATGCCGAAGCGGACGCGCCCGGCATCGGCCATCGGCTTGCCGTCGGCCGTCTCGACGCTGACATCCTTGACCTGCAGCGCAATGAAGCTCGATCCGTCAAGTGTCAGGCTGGCAGGACCGACGGCGACTTTGACGTCGAAACCGGCCAGTTTCTCGATCGCCGTTTCGGCTTCCAACCGCAGCCGTTCGCTGCCGATGCCGGTGGCGCCGATGACGTAGACGGCGGCCGCCGCCAGCAGCACAAGGGCTCCAATGCCGGCAAACAGCCGGGCAAGGATGCGAAAGCCGCGGCCGATCCGTGCCTTGCCGAGCGGCGGCACGCGGCAAGCGGACGGGAAAGCCCCCAGGTCGGTGATCTCGTCACGCCTGAACCGGATTTTCTCGTGCTGCGGTTCTTCCTGATCCACGCAATTTTCCGTTGTGCGAATTCGATCGTGGACGAATCCCCGCCCGACACTATAACGACGCAGGCTAGAGCATGATGCCGAAAAGTGTGAGGCGGTTTTCTCGGACAAACGGTTTCCGTTTGTCCAGACATCATGCTCTATCTCTTTGATTTAGGGCCGCGTAACCTCAAACAAGGGCATCGATATGGCTGATCTCGACGTTGGCGACGTTGCGCCGCAATTCGATCTTCCGCGCGACGGCGGCGGCTCGATCAGCCTTGCCTCGATGCGGGGGAAGCCCGTTGTACTTTATTTCTATCCGCAGGACGACACCACAAGTTGTACCAATGAGGCGATCAGCTTTTCGCAGCTGAAGCCGGAGTTCGAAAAGGCCGGCGCCGTGGTGATCGGCCTGTCGCCGGACAGCGTGAAGAAGCACGACAAGTTCAAAACCAAATACGATCTCACCGTCGGCCTGGTTGCCGACGAGGAGCGCAAGGTGATCGAGGCTTACAATCTGTGGGTCGAAAAGACGATGTATGGCCGCAACTATATGGGCGTCGAGCGGGCGACGTTCCTGATCGGCAAGGACGGGCGGATCGCCGGGATCTGGCGCAAGGTCCGGGTGAAAGGCCATGCCGAAGCAGTGCTGGAGGCGGTCCGCGCGCTCTGAGGCGCCACCGATCTGGCCAACGCCGCGCAGTGCATTAGGGGCATAAGACATATATGCGGTTGGCTGACACCGTTGGTCACTAGCGCGCCCGCGACGGCAAAACTTTGTTAACCCTAATAATGTGTAATCGGGCTTCGTTGGTGTCGTAACGAAAGCTTGGTCCCGTGAACCTAACCGGTCAGTCAGCGGTCTTCGGCAGGCGCAAGGAGCCGCATACGGTCATCATTGCGCGGGGCAATGAAATACGGCATTTCACCATCCGGCCGTGGCTCGTCGCCTTTCTCGGCTCGGCACTGGCGGCGATCGCCATCGGCTATCTCTTGGCGACCTCCTATCTCGTACTGCGCGACGATCTGATCGGCGCCACCACGGCCCGGCAGGCGCGCATGCAGCAGGCCTATGAAGATCGCATTTCCGCATTGCGCGCGCAGGTCGACCGCATCACCAGCCGCCAGCTTCTCGACCAAAAACTGATGGAAACCAAGGTCAGCGAATTGATCGAGCGGCAGAGCCAGCTCAGCCAGCGCCATGGCCGCCTCGGCCCGATTCTCGAGCGGGCCGAAAACGAAGTCGGCACGCCGGCCGCCGCGGATGTGGCGGCAAAACCCGACGAGCATGCCGAACTGACTGGCGGCGAGCCACTCGCCTATTCGGTCGCCAGCCTTGGTTCGGGCGACACCAGGCCATTCTCGCTGTGGTCGACACGTTCCGATCCGCTGCCCAGCGAAACGGCTGCGGACCGCGCCGACAAATTGTTCGTCTCGATCAATGATTCACTGAAGGCTATCGAGAGCCAGCAACTCACCCGCATCGAAACCCTGGCCGACAACGCCTACAAGAACGCCGATGCCATCACCCAGGCGCTGGAAGCGGCCGGTCTGCCGGTCGACAGTGATTTCGGCAAAAACGAAAGCGATGTCGGCGGACCGCTGATCCCGCTTGACAGCTCGATGATGTTCGACAGCAAGGTCAAGGAACTGGACGAGGCGCTGGATACGCTCGACCAGTTGAAGAAAGAGGCGCGGCGGCTGCCGCTCGCCAACCCGGCGCCGGGCCACTCCGTCACCAGCCCGTTCGGCGTGCGCACTGACCCCATCCTCGGCACCGCTGCCCTGCACTCGGGCATGGATTTCCGCGCGCCGGTCGGCATGGCAGCCAAGGTCACGGCGGCCGGAATCGTTACCAAGGCCGGCTGGAACGGCGGCTATGGCCGCATGGTCGAGGTCGATCACGGCAACGGCTTTGCCACGCGCTACGGCCATCTGAGCGAGATCGACGTTGCCGTCGGCCAAAAACTCGCAGCCGGCGACATCATTGGCAAAACCGGCAGCAGCGGCCGTTCGACCGGCCCGCACCTGCACTACGAAGTCCGCCACAATGGCGAGGCCATCGACCCGCTGCGCTTCCTGACCGTCGGCAAGAAGGTCGAGCAGTATCTGTAGGGTCAAGCCAGGCGGCTGGTTGCACGCCCCCGCCTCCTTCACCCGTTGTACAATCCTGTTGTTTGGCAATCCGACATCGCGTGCTCCGGCGTCACGTTCTGGAGCCTGCGGCTGCCGCGCGCTTTGCCGATGCTGTTCTCATCGCTGAAGATTGCCTCGGCCACCGCCGTGATCGGCGCCATTGTCGGCGAATGGATCGGCTCCGACCAAGGACTTGGCGCGCTGATCGTCCAGGCGTCCTTCAACTACCAGTCGGACCGCCTCTACGCGGCGATCGTGCTGTCATCGGGCCTGTCGATCGTCCTGTTTTGTCTTGTGGTGCTGATCGAGCGCCGGACGATCCAATATTGAGCAGATGCGTCAGGCGGGTCGCGGTGGCGTCCGTCGTGGCTGACCGGTCAGGATTTGACATGGATGTCTCGCGGGAATTTGGTCAGCGTCTCATGGCCGGTCTCGGTCACCAGAATGGTCTCGCTGATCTCGATGCCCCAGCCATCCATCCACATGCCAAGAATGGAGTGCAGGACGTTGCCGGGTTGCAGCGCGGTCTTGTCGCCGGGCCGCAGGCTGATCGTGTGCTCGCCCCAATCCGGGGGATAAGCGACGCCGATGGAGTAGCCGATGCGCGATTCCTTCTTCAGCCCGTAGCGCTGGATAACCTTGCGCCATGCGGCCTCGACCGCTTCGGCTGTGGTCCCCGGCCTGACCGCGCCGAGCACCGCATCCATGCCTTCGATCACCGCCTTTGCGGTGTCGGCGACACGGGCCGGCGTCTTGCCGAGTTGCATCGTTCGGGCGAGGCCTGCGGCATAGCGGCGGCAGACACCGGCAAGTTCGAGCGCAATCGTTTCGTCCTTGCCGAAGCGCCGATCGCTCCACATGATGTGCGGAGCCGATGCATTCTCGCCGCCGAGGATGGTCGGCGGCAGTGCCGTGATGTCGCCGGCGAAGTCTGGACTGCCGGCAATCTGCGCCGCCTGGATCGCGGCAATCGCATCGCATTCGCGCACGCCTGGCGCGATGACTTCGAAGGCCCGCGAAACCGCCGATTCGGCAAGTGTCGACGCCTTGCGCAGATAAGCAATTTCGGGCGCGGATTTGACGGCGCGGATCCAGTTCACCAGCAGATCGGCGTCGTGCCATTTCGCATTGGGCAGGCCGGCGACGAGCCGGGCATGCGCCTTCGGCGAGAAATAATAGGCTTCGAGCTCGATGCCGATATGTCTCGCGCCCCAGCCCTTGGCGACGATGCAGGCCGCTATCCAGTCCATCGGATGGCGATCGGCGCGCTGCACGTGGTCCTCGGGGAAGCCGACCACATTCTCCGGCTTCATCCAGGCCGTCAGCAAGCCGCCTGCCGCATCCATGGCGCGGCCGATCCAGACCGGCTCGGCCTCGTTTTCGATCGGGACAAGCACGACCTGTGGCGTGTAGAACGACCAGCCGTCATAGCCGGTGATGTAATGCTGGTTGGCGATGTCGTTGACGACCAGCAGTTCCAGCCCATGCGCCGCCATCTCGGCGCGGATCTTCTGAAGCCGCCGCTGGTACTCATCGCGCGCAAAAGGCAATTCGATCATCGGCTTTTCCTGCTGATCACTGGTCGGGCGAGCCCCGCGCCCGCCTGACGTCATTCACCATTGCGGTGGTTTCAGCCCGGCTGCAATCGGCCAGCGCGACGAATGGGACAGGTCCTGCACCGCCCGGGAACCGTCGCGAATTATTTTTGAATTCCATTTGACTGAATAAATTGCCTGTGCAAGTCTTGGCCTTCCTAAGGGGCGCGGGACATGGCACTGCGGGGGACCAATCAGGAGTTCGGGCGGCCTTACAACCGGCGCATCGTGCTGGAGTCCATCCGCCTTCACGGTCCCATCGCTCGCGGCGACATTGCCAGCCGGGTCGGCCTCACCGTCCAGACCGTATCGACCATCGTTCGCGAACTCGAAGAGCACGGCTATGTGCTGTCGCTGCGCGAAGAGCCGCGCGGACGCGGGCTGCCGCCGGCGACGCTCAGGATCAACCCCGAGGGCGGCTATGCCGTCGGCGTCCACCTCACCCCGTTGGGGATCGACGCGGCGCTCATCAATCTCAGCGGCGATGTTATCGAGAGCATGCATCGCGAGGCGCCGCATGCGACGCCCAACCATGCCTTCGAGCTGATCGGCGCGATGGTGCCGGAGTTGACGGCGCTGCGGCCCGGCGGGCGCGTGCTCGGCATCGGCATGGCGCTGCCTGGACCGTTCGGCGTGGAGTCGATGAGCTTCGTCGGCCCGACGACCATGGCCGGCTGGAAGGATGTCGCGCTGCCGGAACGGCTGGCCGCGTCGACCGGGCTGCCGGCCTTCTTCGAAACCGACATGGCGGCGGCCGCCATGGGGGAACGGCTTTACGGTCTCGGCTCCGGTTATTCCGAATACTACTACCTCTATTTCGGCGTCGGCCTCGGCGGCGTCATCGTGCATGACGGCGCGGTGATGCGCGGCGCCTGGGGCAATGCCGGCGAAATCGGACACATCCCTGCCGTTCCCGGCGGCGAGCCTTGCCCATGCGGCAACAGCGGCTGCCTCGAACGGTATCTCTCGCTCGAAGCACGTCGCCGCCGCAACATCAGCGACGCCGCCTGGGTGGCCGAGATCGCGCCGATCTTCCGCAACGCCATCGTCACCATCGAGAATGTGTTCGACCCGGAAACCGTCATCCTCGGCGGGCTTGCGCCCACAGACCTGCTGGAAAAGCTGGTCAGCGCGGCCGGACAGTTCCCCAATTCGGTCTCGGCGCGGCGCGACCGCAAGACACCGCGCGTGACGGTGGCGACCGGCGGCAAGCATTCGGTGCTGCGGGGCGCTGCCGCATTGGCCGTGTCCGGTGTGCTTTCGCCGCGCTTCGGCCAGATGTTCATTGCCGAGCGCGAGCGCCGGCCAGACCTCATGCACAGCAAGGGAGTGGCGGCATGACCGAACCGCTGCTGGTACTCGAAAACGTCACCAAGAATTACGGCGCCATTCATGCGCTGAGGGGCATCAGCTTCTCGATCGGCAAGGGTGAAGTCGTGGCGCTGCTCGGTGACAACGGCGCAGGCAAGTCGACGCTGGTCAAGATCATTGCCGGCGGCCTCGAGCCGAGCTCCGGCCGCATGCTGTTCGAGGGCAAGGAGTTTCTGGCGAAGACGCCGGCCGAGGCCAAGGCTGCCGGCATCGAGACCGTCTACCAGGACCTGTCGCTCTGCACCAATGTCGACGTCGTCGCCAATTTCTTCATGGGCCGCGAAATCACTCGCAAGGTTCTCGGTGTCCCCATCCTCGACGAGCGCGCCATGGAGGCCGTCGTCGGCAAGGCGCTGGCAAGTGCCGGCACGCGCATCCCGTCGCTGCGCACCAATGTCGAGCATCTCTCGGGCGGCCAACGCCAGGCCATCGAGCTCAACCGCTTCGTGCACTGGGGCGGCAAGCTTGTGCTGCTTGACGAGCCGTTCGCGGCCCTCGGCGTCGAGCAGACGCGGCGCGGTCTCGAGATGATCCGCCAAGTGGCCAACCAGGGCATCGGCGTCGTCATCATCACCCACATCATGCAACAGGCCTTCCAGGTCGCCGACCGGATCGTGGTGATCCGGCAAGGCGTCGTGGCCGGCGATGTCGCACGCAACAAAACAAGTCCCGATGCGGTGATCAACATGATCACCGGTGAGACGCTTGCCGGTGCCGGACCGGCAAGTTGAGGGACAAAAGAGGGGTCCGGTATAAAAGAGGAGCGAACGACATGAAGCGAATACTTGTTCTTGTCTTCGGTATCCTGGCACTGGCTCTTGCCTCGCTCACGCCGGCAATGTCCCAGACCAAGGGCACCGTCTACTATATGGTCCCGACCCTGCTCGATGAATTCCAGACCGGCTCGGTGAGCGCACTGGAGCTGTTCCTCAAGCAGGTCGGCTATGAGGTGAAGACACTCAACGCCGACAACAAGACCGATGCGCAGCAATCGCAGATGAACGACGTCATTGCGCTGAAGCCGGCGGCGATCATCCTGGCCGCCGTCGATTTCAACGCGCTGAAGCCATCCATCGAAGCGGCACGCGCCGCCGGCATTCCGGTGGTCGAGTTCGACCGCCAGATCACCTCGACCCCGTCCGACTTCACCTCGGTAGCGGGCACGGTCGAGATCGGCTACGTCGCCGCCGAGCAGGCGCAAAAACTTCTGACCGCCAAGAACGGTTCGGTGAAGGGCAAGATCCTGCAGGTGCTCGGCGATCCCGGCGATCCCTACACGCTCGACATCCAGAAGGGTTTCGAGGAGAAGTTGAAGGCGTTTCCTGACGTCAAGATCATCTCGCTGCCGGCCATGCAATGGGAAGCCAGCAACGCCGGCACCATCGTTGCCGACCAGATGCTCGCCAACCCCGACATCGACCTGATCTTCAGCCATGCCGCGCATCTGTCGGTCGCTGCCGTCGCCTCGCTCGAGGCCGCCGGCAAGAAGCCGGGCGACGTCATGCTGATGAGCTCGAACGGCGCCCCGGTCGGTCTCGACCTGATCCGCAAGGGCTGGCTCAATGTCGAAGTCGAGCAACCGCTCTACGCGCAGGCCGCAGCCGTCGCCATGTTCATGGACAAGATCGCCGGCAAGCAGGAAATCAAGCCTGGCGAGTATGACGTGCTCGGCTTGAAGTCGACCGTGACCAAGGAGAGCTGGGGCCCCAACATCAAGATCCCGGGCGCCGCCATCACCAAGGAAAACGTCGACAATCCGGCCTTCTGGGGCAACCAGAAGCCGCCGACGGACACGATCAAGTCTGTCGAATAGTCGCCTAGCGAAGCGCTCCGGGCCATTGCGGCCCGGAGCCTGCCCATTCACGACGCCGCGACCCAGGACGCCGTGGCGAACCTAAACCCGCGCCTGAACCCGACGAAATCGAGTTGATTTCTCAGCCTGATTTTCTCGGGGGCGCCAACCGGATCAGCCCATGAACCCGCGCAGCCGCAAAGCCCTGGAGTTCGTCCTCGACAACCTCGTCTGGTTCATGCTGATCTTTGTGGTGGTTGTCTTTTCCATCTTCGTCCCCAACTACTTCCAGCTCGGCATCTTCGCCAACATCATCGAGGCCTCGAGCGTTCTCGGCGTGATGTCGATCGGCCTGTCGCTGGTCATCATTGCCGGCCATATGGACCTGTCGGTGGAATCGGTGGCCGCGCTCAGCGCCATGACGGTCGGCATCCTGTTCTGCTCATCGGGCATCGGCATGGGCATACAGCTCAATCCGCAATGGCTGATGGTTCCGGTTTCGCTGCTGGTTGCGCTGGCCGTCGGCGGCCTCATCGGCGCCTTCAACGGCTATCTCGTGGTCAAGGTGAAGATGAGCGCCTTCATCATCACGCTGGCGTCCTACATCTGGGTGCGCGGCCTGGTGCTGGTGATTTCCGGCGGCCGCTCGGCACAGGATCTGGCGCCGGCCATCCGCTGGTTCGGCATCCAGCGGCTGGCCGGCCTGCCGCTGACCGCCTGGATCGCCGTCGCCTGTTTCGTCCTGTTCTCGCTGATCATGGCCAAGACGCCGTTCGGCCGCCACCTCGTGATGATCGGCGGCAACGAGACCGCGACCTTCCGCGCCGGCATCCGCGTCAACCGCAATCTGATCATCGCCTTCGTGCTGGCCGGCGCCATTGCCGGCCTCGCCGGCTGGCTGCTCGCCATCCGCACCTCGGGCGCCACCGCCAATCTCGGCACCGGGCTGTTGTTCAACGCCTTTGCCGCCGTCGTCATCGGCGGCGTCAGCCTGAAAGGCGGTGTCGGCACCTTGCCCGGCGTCTATGCCGGCGTGCTGCTGCTCTCCTCCATCAACACGGCGATCAATCTGATGGGCTTGCCGGCCAACTTCACCCAGGTGATCCACGGCCTTTTGGTGCTCGCCGCCGTGCTGCTCGACGCCTTCAAGCAAACCATTCGCCAAAGACTGGCATGA
Organism: Mesorhizobium sp. M0001; assembly: GCF_040324255.1. NCBI lineage: Bacteria > Pseudomonadati > Pseudomonadota > Alphaproteobacteria > Hyphomicrobiales > Phyllobacteriaceae > Mesorhizobium > Mesorhizobium sp. M0001. The sequence continues at coordinate 44,061 of NZ_JAMYVS010000004.1, read as the reverse complement.
GAGGACGGCTCGCATGACCGGACGGCTTGAGAACAAGGTCGCGCTTATCGTCGGCAGCGCACGCGGCATCGGCAAAGGCATTGCGCAGCGCTTTGCCGAGGAAGGTGCCAAGCTGGTCCTGGCCGACAGCGAGGCCGAGGCCGGCCAGGCGGCCGCGGACGAACTCGGCGCTGCCTTCATCCGAACCGACATCTCGCAAATTGCCGACGCAGAAGCCGCGGTTGCGCTGGCGCTGAGCCGCCACGGTCGTCTCGACATCATCGTGCAGAATGCCGGCATCTATCCCTGGCAGCTCATCGAGAACACCAGCCCGGACGACTGGGACCGGGTGATGGCCGTCAATCTGCGCGGCACCTTCAACGCCACGCTGGCGGCGCTGGCGCCGATGAAGGCGCAGGGCTACGGGCGCATGCTCTACACCTCGTCGATCACCGGTCCGCACGTCACCAGCCCCGGCCACGGCCATTACGCCGCCAGCAAGGCCGGCATCAACGGCTTCATCCGATCCGCGGCGCTGGAATTTTCCGGCTACGGCATCGCCGTCAACGGCGTCGAGCCCGGCAACATCCTGACCGAAGCGATCGAGCTGCATCGGGGCGCCACCTACATCAAGAACATGGAGGATTCGATCCCGCTCGGACGCCTCGGCAGCCCGCGCGACGTCGCCAACGCCTTCCTGTTCCTCGCCTCGGACGATGCCAGCTACATCACCGGCACGACCATCGTCGTCGACGGCGGCCAGTTGCTGCCCGAAGGCAAGGATTTCCGGCTGCTGCCGCCGTGATCAGCCGGATTTCTTGTAAAGCAGCAATTCAGGCCGGTACTCGAAATGCATGGTGTCGTAGTGATACCAGCGCCCGCCCCAGATGAAGCCGTTTTTCTCGAACAGTTCCACGATTTCCAGCGGAATCCGGTTCTTGAAGGGAATGTGGGCCTTCGGGTTGGTTTTGTTCCTGTTGTTGTACCAATAGTCGGAGAAGCCGACATTGATATCGAAGGCCGCTCCGAACGAGTGAACGCTCAACCGGTCGGTGCCGGCGATCGGCCGCCAGACAAAGCCGCCGCCGGGCTTGAGCCCATAACGGCTCAGCTCCGCGGGCATCGCCTCGAGCGCAGCGGAGACCTTGCCCAGCCGGTCGTTGATGCCAAACACCTTGGTCACCTGCACGGTTTTCTTGCCGAGCTTCGGCAACCATTTGACGTTGGCGATGTGCTTGCCCACCTCGCCGGCACTTGCCCCGTAGAGCTTTTCGAAGAAAGGTTCGTTGCGGATGCGGCCGGGATCGAAATCCTCCGCTGGGACCAGGGCGCCCTCCGCTGCTCCGGGATAGACGTAGCGAAACATGTCTTCGATGTCGGGGCTCTCCAGCAGCGCCTCGGCGTCGCGCGCCTTGCCGTCGTCCCACACCATTGTGGTGCCGTCGGTCCAGGTCAGGACATTGCCCTTGATGGTGAAAAGTCCGGGATAGGCCTTGAGCAAGGAAGCCTTGGCGGCCGGCTGGTCGACGCCGTCGCCCGCATTCCCTGCAAAGGCGGAGCGTCCAGTGCCGACGATTGCCAATGCGAACAGCAACCGCAGCATCAGGCGCCCTGGATGATCCATCATTGTCCTGCCGTCCCGGAGGGCTTTCGTTCATCGTGCATTTAACAAGGCTGCTGTACCATGCTGGTCGAATCGAACGGGAGACAAATCGTGTCAAAAACCTTCAATGCTTTGATCCGGATGACGTTTACATTCATCTGCCTGGTCGGCCTGGCCTCGTCCGTGTCTATTCTTTTTCCAGCCACCGCATCCGCCCAGCGGATGCAGCGATGCGCCGACGAAGGCGAAATCTGCCGCCTGCCCTACCCCTCGGAAGTGGTCTACGGCGCGCCCGGGCAGACCACTTCGCGCTTCTTCGATCGTCGTTCCGTGCCTTGCTCGAATCGCGTCTTCGGCGACCCGGCGCCCGGCCGCGACAAGGCTTGCTATATCGTGAAGCGCGGGGGCGGTAACGACTATGGCGACAATGACGACGACGGCGACAATTACGGCGATGATGATTACGGCCAGGGCCGCGGCAGATGGGTGGCCTGCGCCCGAGAGAATCAGTTCTGTGATTTCCGTGGCCGCCAAGTGGTCAGATACGGAGCGCGCGGTCGGTTCACGCAAGGCGTTTTCAGGAACGGCGTGCGCTGCGGCAACGATGCCTTTGACGAGGATCCCGCTCCCCGTGCGAAGAAGACCTGCTACATCAGGAAGTAGACTGGTGCCGGCATGAAAGGGGGTGCGGCTCTTTGAGGCCGCGCCCGGAATCCGGGATCTTGGTGGGCGATGACGGGCTCGAACCGCCGACATCTTCGGTGTAAACGAAGCGCTCTACCAACTGAGCTAATCGCCCGCTCCGGCCGGACCTTTAAGCGGTCGCAACCGGCTTCGCAAGGCCAAATGAACAGCTGCGAGCTTAGCCGCACAGTGGTTTTCGCGGGCAAAGTGCCGCCCGTCAAAAAACCTTCTCCTGATGCGTTTATGCTGTCCAGCTGCGCTTGACACCCGGTGGCGAACCCCTTATCCACCGCCCCAACGACGAACACGGCTGACACGTGCTCGTCCAATGCGCGGGTGTAGCTCAGTTGGTTAGAGTGCCGGCCTGTCACGCCGGAGGTCGCGGGTTCGAGCCCCGTCACTCGCGCCATTCATTTCAAGGGGTTAGCTACCGCCCCTTGAAAAGTTTCAACTCTCATTCTCCGGAGAGTTTCAACTTTCTGTATTCGTTCCGTTCCAGGCCAAGCAGCTTTCTGCCCTTGCGGCGGCTGGCATCGGCTGAGCGGACGGCGGCCAGATTGACCGGCATATAGGTCTTCTGCAGCGCCTTGTTCCCGTCGATCGAATTGCCCATCTTGGCCGAGATTGCCTCGACCGACGCGCCTCCGGCATTCGCCTCGACCGCGCCGGAACGCCGCATGTCCATCAGCCGCCGCTTCTCCGATGTCCCGAATACCAGCGTGCGCAGATCGGCAAAGTCGTCGACCAGAGAATCCTTCGTGTAAGGCACGCCGGCGCGCGGCCGGCCGCCCTTCAGGCCCGGCGCGAAACCGCGCGAGCGAAAGATCGGCGCATCGTCAAGCAGGGTGACGCCTAGTGATTCGACATAGGCCAGCACCAGGCGCTGCGTGCGTGACGACAGCGTGCCGAAAGCCGCCTCGCCACTCTTGCTGCGTGCAATCAGAAAACCCCATTCCTGTGCTGTCTGCATTGCCTGCGCCGGTTTGAGCGTGCGCACGTCGACGGGTGAGAAGCTCGTGTCCCACGCAACGGCGATGATGCAGGCCAGTCCGCGGTAGCCGGCGCGCCAGGCGCCCTTGACCATGCGCACCGCCTCGCCTGCCGTCCAGGTCTGGTGGCGCGGTGGTGGCGTCTGGCGGCGGATCGCCTGCGATGGGTCGGAGCCGGGCGGGCATAGCTTCATGCCGGCCATGACATTATAGAGCGAACGCCACGTCTTTACGGCACGGTAGGCGATGTCGACACCTTTGACCCGCAGCAGACGGCCATACCAGTCGTCGAGCAGCTCGAGGGTGATGTCGGCTGGCGGCAGGTCGGCGAAGTACGGCTCGATGAAGGTCCAACCGCGCTCCCAATCCTCGCGGGTGCGCGGTGGCTTGCGCTTCCATGCATCCATGCGGCGATAGCGTGCAAAGGCGTCTCCGATGGAATCCTTTGGCCATACATGCAGGCGCGACGGCTCCCTGCCCTTGCGGAGTTCCTGCCAGCGGTCTTCCCACTCCCGGGCTATCGTCCAAGCCTCAGGCCCGTCGATTCCACAGGAAATGCATCTGAAGCCAGCTTCGACCATCTTCGGCGTCGGCAGCCAGTAGCCGTATTTGCCCTTACGGATGACGTAGTGCTTCAACTTGATCTTACCCAAGGGTCGCCAGCCTCGCTCTTGCAATGTCAATGCTAGACTGCGCGCCGGATCCTGATCCTGCAAGACCCGAGCGTTGATCGAGCCAGGCGTCGATCGCAACCATGTCGTAGTTGCCGGTGATTGGGCAGGCCTTGGGAAAGCCTTGATCCTGCAACTCGGGCAGCAATTCCATGAATTCCCGCAGCGTCAGGTGGAGATAACGCGCCGCCTTGATCGCCGGCACCAGCCGTGGTTGTACCGGGAAGCGGATAGATGACGGTTGTAATGTGTGGGTTTGGCTCATGGCACCAAAACTCTATCCACCGTCCATCGGGCAGCGGATGGGCGCCTTGTGGTTGGGCGGGTGTGAATCTCGCCCGTGTAAGAACCTCCGCCGTATAGCATGAGATTTTCCTACTCCATGATCTCGTTATTCCTGCATCGAGGGGGAATGAGGCTTAGAATAGCGGCCTTTCTCCCCCATGCCTATTCATCCAATCCTTAATCGCAGAATCGGCAGCCACAGAGCGAGAATACTAGTAATCGGCGGCTTCGAAGCCGCTACGCCCGGCCAACCCAGCATCGCCATGACAGCGTCTGGCTTGTGGGTAGTCAGAATCGCACCCTGTGCTCTGGCGAAATCACCAGCCTTGAAACGGCACCCTCGTTTGGGGCGGCGGCCCGGCGTCTCGCCTGCGGCGTCGCCATGCTGACGCTCCTTCGGCGCCGGTTAGCTGATTTCACGGTCACGAACTTGCTTCGGCAACGAAATCGATTTCTTCCCGACTACGACGACTGACATGGAGATGCGCAGTTAGCGAGCATGAATGGTCTCTGCGAATTCCTCGGTCTCGATGAGCCAACGGCATGCGCGTCAGCATCGGCCCGGCATGGTCAGGATCGATCCAAGGTTCCCTTGCCATATCCGTCCAGTGGCCATCTCACGTCGTAACGGTCAGATCCTTGGCATGCCTTTTGGTCGCAGTGTTCGCCTCTGCCGGCAATGCGGAAGAGAGCGTTGGGAGCCCGGTAACCGCGACAGCCGCGGCGCTCGACGATCTCAAAGACGAAACCTTCGCTGTAAGTTGTAGAGCTGGAGCACGCTCTACACCGTGGATGGGGCAGCCGCGCTCGCTCCGAGACCATTAGGTCGAAATAGTCGTCGGCCTGTGGCTGAGACCCGATCGCGCTGTTTTACCGTTCGGGATCGGGACAATTGAGAGGCGAAAGCTGTGACAATGGAAAGCCCGCCACCGTGAGCCAGACCAGAAAACTCGTATTTTAGCACCGACGAAACAAAGCTCGCTATTCTGCGTTGAGGCTCGTCGAACAACGGAGCTTCACGAATGGATCCGGCAACTGCAGCTGTGATGATTTTGCTTTCTTGCAGTCCCGCCCAGGGAGTCTGCAAGCCACTCGATACATCACCGTCCATGTTCGGATCCCTTGACACATGCCAGTTGGCGTTATCCGTGAGGCTCGAGGGCGCTCCCAACGGGGAGATCGTGGGGCGATGCAGTTCGATCGATCCCTCCGCTACAGGTTCCGTTCCAGCCGGGTATAGCACGATTGTCGTCACGCGGGGCACAGGGGCGGGGTGCGGTGAGCAGTCGCTACATCGTGCCACACAAAAACTGAAGCCAGCCACCGTCAGGCAGCCTGCTATTCATTCTCGACCGGACAATTAGAGGCCTTGCCCTCCCTCTATGAAGCCATACTCGGCATCGGCGGCTTCGCGCTCGTCGTCCGCTTCGCCATGGTCGTCGCCTTCCCTGTCATCGGTCCCGGTGACTTCGATGCCACCGGCCAGACAGGGTTCGAGATCCGGGTCGGGCTCTACGAAGTCGAGCAGCTACATCAGGCGTTCTTCATCTTCGATCGAGCGACGGACCGCCATGTCCGAAAGGCAGAGGTTCGTGGCTGGATAGCGAAGAATCGCACACGGCTTTCCTTCATTTGCATGGTCCGCAGAGATTAGCATTATCGCCTACTCTCATCTCGTCCGGCGTCGCTCCCTCAAAGCAGCGCCGGTAAGGCTCGGCGCCCTTCTTGGTTTCTCCCCGTATGTCAAAAGGAGGTCGCCGGGCCTTACCAGGCCCCGCTGCTCATCGCTTGCGGGGTGTCCTGATGGCTGAGCTTGGCCCCGTGGCCTAACGGCCAGAACCAAACGTTCCGAAAAGCCTTCCTAGGCTGGGCGGCAGCCGAAGGGCTGCACAAGAGGGATCGTCAGACCGCTCCTGGCGCACCACAGCGACACCACCAAGCTGTAAGTCAGGTCCATCGGCCCTGCTGATGAGTGCCCTTGGACAGATGGATTGCGTTTGCCACGAAAAAGGAATCGTACCGGCCCGTTCTCAGCACGTCAGCCGGAACGGGCCATGGGCAGAAGCAGCCGACTAGCTAAAATCGCAAGACGATCGAAGGACCACGTCGGCGATAGCACCGGACCCGACGGCGCCCGTGTCGCCAGTAACTACGGCAGACTCTTCTCCAGCCCCGCCGGCGGCGGCGGCGCCGGTGGTAGTAATCTGGGTCGTAGTCTGGGTCGTAATCTTGGTCGTAGTAGCGCCGATGGTTGACCGGCTCCACTTCCGCGTGAGTACCTTCGTTGTCGAAGGCGTCTGGCGCGTCGAGTTCTTCGAGAATGCCGCTTTTGGCCGCTGGAACACCGGCCAATGCGTTGATAGGCCGGACCGCGCTTGCAAAGGCTGCTGCCCCTGCAACGCCAAATATCGCTGTCAAAAAGGATCGCCGATCCATAGTAAACCTCCCAAGTTACATGAGCTGAACAAAGCGCCCCGCCTGCTGAAGGAGCAGGCCCAGCGCACGGTAAAATAGAGGATTCGCCAGCCGCTCAAGCAACTCGCGAATCCTATCAGCGCAGGAAGGGACCTGGCTGCGCCGATCCAAGACATGTCAGCTAAGGACGACCGCCATTACCAGAAAGGTAACGGCTGTTGCAAAAATCGGTGCGAGCAACCATCGCGCCTGGCCAACACTTTGATCCATTTGTTCTCTCCCGTTGTGGAGAACCAACAACCTGAAGCCCTAATCCGTTCCGCCTAGTCCAAAGGTAAGACCATTGCGTTGTACGGTCGGACTTTAGACCAATCGGATTAGACAAAGGTGCGTAGGCGGGAACGTTTACCCCGGTTCAAAGTTGGTTGCCGGGCAGTGCGGGACGATGATCGTCGTGTGCCGGTCCTTGCAGGAGAGAAGATATGAAGATGCACTTCGTGAACACCGCCGCAGCCATGTTGCTCTTGGCGGGGATCGGCTCCGCCGCCGCTGACGACATTATCATCCAGCCGGAACAGGACACGGTCATCCGTGAGTATGTCAAGAAGCAGCCCTTGGCTTCGGTGAACCTTCCCGGCGTGGAATTGAACGTCGGGACAGCTCTGCCGGAAACTGTTGAGATCCACGAGGTCCCGAACGTCAAATACCGTTACGTGGTGGTCGACAACCGCACGGTCCTGGTCGATCCGGGCACCCGCAAGATCGTGAAAGTTTACGACTGAGATTTCGAACGAACCCACGCTCGCCACCCTTGGGTGGCGAGTGTGTGCATTCAAACGATACTCAGCCGGACAAATTCAAATTGCCACTCAGCCGGACAATGAACATGACGAACCCTGAACTCGAGAGGACGCAAGCCCTGGCTGCCCGCTTGGCTGATCTCCAAGCAAGAATGCAGGCAGCACGTCTTGTTGGAGCCGAGGTAACAACCGTCCGAAAGGTTGCAGCCACAATCGATGACGGCTTGCGACAGGCCGGCCTCACACCGTTAGAAATCGCAGAAGGTCAAGAGGAACAGTTTAGCGTTACTAAATGTTCGACTGGCTATGGACAGCCGAACCTTCCTCTCAGCAGATCAAGTCAGAGCAGCACGAGCCCTACTGAACTGGCCGCGTGTGCGACTTGCCGCCAAGGCCAATCTTAGCGAAATGGTGATCAGCGATCTTGAGAACGGATTCAGGAAGCCGCGTCCCCACAACATCGCCGCCATCCGCAAAGCGTTTGAGGATGCCGGAATCGTTTTCACCGTCCAAGGCACTCCATCGCTAGCCCGCTCAGAAGGTGATAGCGGCCTAGCCGCCGATAATAGACGGTGGCGGGGCCGGGAGAAAAAAGGATAGCGGGGAAAAGCCCGTGTACCCACTGCACCCGATCTCTAAAGCGGCCGCTAACAAGGGCGGTTGTTCACTGACTTTGTGCTGGCGCTCACCTTTCTAAGGTGCCGCTCGAATATGGCCAGCTTCTCTTGGTAGCCGATCCGCACTCTGGACCTGCAACTATCGCATTTGAAACCGGCAATCGTTTCAGCCAGGATCCCCTTCTCACCATAGCGCGTGAACAGGAGGGGCATTGGAATTCTAAAGGTACGTCGCGAAGTTCATTTGATAGAGGCGCTGTGCATGTTCTCCTCAGCGGCACGGCCACTGCAACAAAGTAGAAGGAGAAATGTTTCCGGCTTCGGCCATTTACGCGGAGCAATCAGACCTAAGTCCAAATGCTGAAGGGGGCAGGCAAGCTGTTCCTTGCCCTTCGATCCGGATCGTCTCCGTGGCCTCACCATACTCGGCCGTAGCTCAAAGGCTCGTATCACCGGCCAGAACGCGCAGTTCATCCAGTGGAATGGGCCAGGACCGGCAAAGCCTCGCGACCGAACTTCTCGAGATTAGACGGATCCGTTGGCCTTCCGCAGAGGCCATGGCATAAGATTCGAGCTCGATCAGCTGTCTTCCTTGCCCTTCTCTATAACGCGGACCAGCCATTCTCAGCAGGCTTCGGCCACTCCACACTGTCTGAGTGTGTGTTCTGAACTGTGCCGCCCATCGCAGTTCCCTCCACCTCCAATAGGCTAATTACGGATTATAAGACCTGGGGAATCGATCTCTCAAGGTGGAATCCGCATTAGCGCTGGATGTTGCATCGCGGCGCGGAGGGGTTTTATTAGCTCCCCCTCATCTTGACGCTGGCGCCGGCTGCTCCAAAGTCTTGGGCATGGCTCGGGGAACTATCAAAGTTGGCGACGAGGTCGCAGTCACGGCGATTGTGCGCGGCCGCGTGACGCCCGATCGCATAAGCGTGACGATCCCCTCCTACGACTTCCCGCATTCTGTTGTCGATTCGACTTCGAAGGCTGTAATTGGCCAGCATATGGAATTGATCGGCCCTGTCACACGCATCGACGGGGACAAGGTAACCGTCAGCCTCCGGCCATTGGTGACTGTCGACGCCGAGCACGTGCGCCTGGTCGAAAGCAACGTGGCGCTTCCGCGAGCGCGAAAAAGGCCGCTCGTTGACAAAGTTTAACTTGCCTGCCCACCCAAGGAACGGCCAGTGAAACTTTCTCCTTCACATCGGCTCTGGTCGCCTCCCGCTAGCTGCCGGCGCGTTGCGATATCGGCACAGTAGACGGGTTGGCATTTCCGAACTTTCCGCCATGTCGTCGCGATGACGTTGGCGAAGGCGCTTCAGCAGATCGCGTGAGGCTTGGATCGCCCTGCGCGATTGATCCATGTTCTGGCGAAACGTGGCGCGTTCCTCCATGGACTTCTGCCACTTCAGCAAGGTGGCCGTAGTCGCAGTAGCGGCTTGGGCGATTTCTATGGGCGTTGCAACCATCGCATTCTCCTTAAAAAGGCAATGGTAAACGCAATCTTTATAGGCCCAACGAAACCCTTCTCCAATTAAAAACGACCATACGGCATACGGCAAAATGGCTATTCGTCGGGGCGCTCGACGGCAGCTTCGTCGACCTCGGCTTCCATGTCTCGTCGTTGACGGTCTTGGTCTTGCCAAAACCGTCCATCGCCACACCGTCAAAGCCCTGCAGCCACGCGTCGGCATGTTCCTGCCAGTAAGCTGGCACCTCACGCTCCTTGCCATCCTTGCGCGCTTAGGCGCCGTACATCCAGGCGTAGGTGGCGCGTTCCTGATCTTTCTTAGGCATGGCCATTTGCATCATCCTCCCGGAAATCCAGCAGCCTTGCGTGCCGCAGCTTCTCTTCGCCTTTTCCTAAGAAAGGAGAGGGTCTGTGGACAGCTGTGGCTCTATCCGGCTGTAAGTTGCCAGACCGCTACGCTGGCGAGGGCAAGGCCCGCTGCGCCTTCGATTGCTCGCGATATGGTATCGAACAGCCGTGGCCTGCTGTCGAAAAAATGCACCAGGCGCTCCCGAAACAAGATCGACAGTACCGCCACGCTGGACAGCGTTAGGGCCACGCCCACCATCATGGTGATTGCGAACAGAATTCCAGCTCCCGGCACCCCTCTGGAAATCGCGAAGGTCATGACAAAAAGGGTCAGCGGGCACGGAATCAAACCGGCCATGACTCCAACGGCCTCGCCCTCATGCTTGTGATGGTGGCCGTGGCTCACCGAACGCCAAAGCATCCAGACGCCGATCAGCCCGAGCAGACCGCGACTCACACCCTCAAGCAGTGGTGCGCGTCCAACGCTGCCCAATGCAATCGAGACGAGCGGCAGGGAGAATACGGCGATCAGCACCGCTGTCGCCACGTGAGTGAAGGACAGCGTAATCGACACCAGGAGGCCGCGCGAAACCTTCGCATCCGAACCTGCAAGGTAAGTCGCCAAGACAGCCTTACTGTGGCCGGGCGTCAGAGCATGTGCCGCACCGAACAGGAGGCCCATCGGCAGAAAGGCAAGGAACGCAAGCCAATCACCGCCAACTGACAGCAGCTTTATCTGATCTGCGAGCGCCAGGTATATGGAGCGCTGAAATTCGACAAGCGCCTGGAACATCAGCCGAGACCGGCAAAAGCGAGTGGTTTCCGGCAGTTGTCAGTGCTGGTGGCCGTGATGTTCGCCCTGATCATGAGAGTGCGGATGCTCGTGCTCACCTTGGTCGGTCGAAAACCGGATGTTGGCAGCTGCGAGCGCCGGCATGTGTTCGAACAGTTCGTTCTCCAGCGCCGCCGTGATCTTGTTTGCCTCTGAGAGAGGCAAGGTTCCGTCGGCTGCAATAGCGATGTCGGCATGCAACTTGTGGCCAATCCAGCGGGCCTTGGCGTCGACAACGCGAGCACCCTGCACATGCGCAGCGGCATGCTGAATTTCGGCCATCACGCCCGGCTCGACGCCGTCGAGCATGCGGGTGAGCACTGAGCGCGCCGATTGCCAGACGATACCGAATATAGCGACCGTGATGAGAAGCCCGATGATCGGGTCGGCCAGTGGAAATCCGAGCCAGACGCCCATGGCGCCGATGACCACTGCAAGGCTGGTAAGCCCGTCGGTGCGGGCATGGTAGCCGTCGGCGACGAGCGCCGCACTGTTGATTTCCCTGCCGATACGGATGCGAAACACCGCGACGGCCTCATTCCCGAGGAAGCCGACAATGCCCGCCGCGGTCAGCCAACCGAGATGAGTCACTGCCTGCGGACTGACCAGGCGCTCGATAGCCTGGTACCCGGCGACGATGGCGCTGAACAGAATGATCAGCACGATAATGATACCGGCCAGATCCTCTACCCTGCCAAGGCCGTAGCTGAAGGTCCGTGACGGCTTGCGTCGTGCCAGCATGAATGCGATCCAGAGCGGAATGGCGGTTGTGGTGTCGCCTATGTTGTGGATCGTATCGGCCAACAGCGCCACGCTGCGTGACACCAACACCACGGCCATCTGCAATGCCGCCGTCATGGCCAAGATGACGAACGACCATTTGACGGCCCAGATGCCGCGGTCAGTGGTTGCAATCGTTGCGTCGATGACCCCGTGCGTATGGCCGTGCGAGCCATCGTCATGAGCATGCGCGTCATGATCATGTGACCCGAAGCCGAACCAATCCAAGACGCGTGCGCCGATACTGGTCATAGGTATTTCGCCAGTTGCTTGAGCTCTGCCAGCGAGTTGCCTCCCGCTTCCGTGTCGATCAGACAATGTTCGATATGATCGTGGATCAGTTCTCGCTTTGCGCTGCTGATGGCGCTCTCCACTGCATGGAGTTGCTGCGCCAGGTCCAGGCAGGATCGCTGCGCCTCGAACATGCCAAGCACGGATGCAAGATGCCCCTGTGCGCGCTTTAAGCGCTTCACGATAGCCGGATGAGAACTATGGATGCCTTCGGACATGCCCACCGGTATCCCCCCAGGGAGGATGCGTCAAGTATGATGTGAGGGCAGATCGGCTCTTGATCAGCCACCCCGCAGAGCGTGTATCCATGGCGCTGAATGGTTCCGGAAATTGGAATCTGGGCTTGAAAGGGCTTGCCCCTGTGCAATACAGGAACCAGCCATTAAACCTACCAACTCAATGAACCGTCCAACTTCGATGGGGTCAGTTCACGACCGGGCCTTTCTTTGCGTGGTGAAACTGAAGAAGCCCGTCGGTCGGATCAGCGGGCTTTGTGATGGATGGCCCGCGCCGGCTTCCGAGGCTGCGCGGGCCGACCATGACGAGTGAGGGACGCATCTTGGTCACCGGCCGGACCGCTGAAGAACGAGCCGGGTGTGACCGAACTGCCTTGGAGCGGGAATGTTCCCGGCTGACGCAAAAAGCCCGCCAGCATGAGCCGGCGGGCAATCGATCTGGAGTAGCTGGACTCATCCAGCATAGTTCAACGACGGCGGAAGGTTCGGTAGCAACCCGCGCTCGTCGCTCCCCAAGGATCCAGGGAGCGGCGAGTTGGTGCCCTGCGAGCGCGACACAGAAACTTCGCCGCGCCATGAAAGGACGGCGTGGAGCGCGCAAGCTCTGCAACAAGCTGCCGGCGCTCTGGGAGGTCTGTCCGCTTTTCGGATTGCCAGTGCCAGTCCAGACCAGCACCCTGCCTGGTGAGCGTAATCCCGCAATTGCCTGCGCTTAAGGCGGCGTAGGGCCGCCCATTGGGCGAGACTGGACTTCTAGACTGGAAGCCACCAATTCCTGCACCGCTTCGGGAACGGCCAACGGCACCATCTGCGCCGGATAGGGGCCGTCGATCCAGCCGTTCGCGGAGCGCTCGCTATCAGTTTGGCCGTTCAGGCTAGCCATTCGCGCCACTTCGCAGAAAGCCTCCCGGTTGGGCCTTATGCGGCACGTCCCAACCGAAATAAACCATGGCCGGCTAGGACGACGTCTGGAGAAACTGTTGCTCTCTCGTCGGCGTCTTCGAAAACGCTGTGATTATCGCCTCGAGCGATACATTCAAGGCGTTGGAAAAGGTCCTTCCCCTCTGCCAAATCGCCACGTAGTGATAGAGCGCGGACGGTTCCACTGGCCTTACTCCCAGCTGAAACGCCGCGTACTCACGTGCGATGATCTCGTTTGTGATCGAAATGCCCAGGCCAGCCGAAACGTATCCGGCTTCGTGACCGTTGCAATCGAATTCCACCAGTATGTCCGGCTCAACGCCGGCGAAGCGCAAGGCATTGAAGTTCATCTGGTGGGCGGCAAACTGGGGATCGATATCGACGATCGTTTCGCCTGCCAGGTCTTGCGCCTCGATACAGGTCTGTTTTGAAAAGCGGTGGTCGGGATGAAAAATGCATACGTTTCGTGCCGACCCAAGCGGCGCCCATTCAAACAAGCCTGGATCCAGAGGCAGTCTCGAAATTCCAAGATCGGCGCGGCCGGCCAGGATGTGTTCGCCGATCTGCTCGTAGCTTCCAGAAATCGACCGGACATTCGAAGCGGTCTTTGAGCGGATAATCGCCACGACCTTGGGCAAGGTCACGAAACCGAAAACAGAGGGCGCGGCAATCGCAATCCGCTGCTTTTCCTCGTTCTTCATAGCGAAGATCGACGCGTCCAGGCGATCCAGCGACGTCAGGGCCAGTTCTACGTTTCGCAGGAGTTCCCAGGCTTCCTGCAAGGGGACGATGCGGTTGGCTGATCTCTTGAAGAGTGTGATGCCGAGCGTGGTCTCAAGCTGCTTCACATGTTGACTGACGGCCGGCTGGCTTATCCCGAGCGCAGCCGCCGCCCGCCTAGTCGAACCGGCCCGCAACACTTCCCGGAAGACCTTCAGCTGACGGAGCTTGAGGTCGCTCTGCAACAACTCCATTCCCTGCGCGCCTTTCCCTGATAACCACCCGGCGGCAGACAACGCCAACCTGGGGAGCAACGAACTGCCTCAGTATATAACGACGCGTTATAGATCAAATAATAAAAGTTATAGATTGAGTGTGTAATTTTAAGCGCTAGAATTGGCCAGTATCTCAAATTAACTGCACATTAGAAATATAACAACTCGCAACCTTGGGTTATATGGCTTGGTCTCGGCAATAAAGACCGGCGTATCCTGCGGCAATTGCGAGCCGAGGAAAGCGCCCCATGGGTGGTTTTACTACTCAGTTTGTTGTCGCACTTACCGTGACCATAAGCCTGGCTCTTGTCAGCGGCTGCCTGGGTACGGCATTCGGGCTGTTTTTGGCGATTTCGAAGGGCACGGCAAAGCCGCGCCTCAACGCGGTCGTGGCCGCCTACACCACAGTCGTCCGTGGTGTACCAGAACTTCTCGTTATCCTGCTCATCTACTTCGGCGGAACCACGCTCGCCAGCAAGATCGCCGGCCGGTATGTCGAGGTGAACGCATTCACCGCAGGGGTTATCGCGCTCTCGGTCATTTTCAGCGGTTATGCGACCGAAGTGTTTCGCGGCGCGATTGCGGCAGTGCCAGCGGGCCAAACCGAAGCGGCAAAGTCGCTTGGGCTGAACGCCTGGCAGCGCTGGATGTTCGTCATCGGTCCGCAGATGCTGCGGCTGGCGCTGCCTGCCTATGGCAATCTCTGGATTTCGCTCTTCAAGGATACCGCACTGGTTTCGATCGTCGGCCTGACCGACATCATGCGCGTTGCGTATGTGGGGGCCGGATCCTTGCGCGCACCATTGACCTTCTACCTTGCGGCCTCCGCTCTCTATCTGTCGCTGACCACCGTCACGTTGCTGTCGATCCGGCTGACTGAGCGGCGCTATCCGGCTCTCGGCCGGTAGGAGGGAAGGCCCATGAACCTCGGCTTGATATTTGACGCACTGGTTGTCTTGCCCTCGGGCATCGGTCTTACATTGATCCTGACGGTGTTGTCGCTGACGGCCGGATTTCTTCTGTCCGTGCCGCTGGCCTTCATGCGCGCTTTCGGACGCCCCGGCCTCTCGCTCGCAGTGCTCTCATACACCTATGTGATCCGCGGAACGCCGATGCTTGTTCAGCTCTTCCTGCTCTATTACGGCCTCGCTCAGATCGAGGCGGTGCGGGCCAGCATCTTCTGGGTGATCCTGCGCGACCCCTTTTGGTGCGCCCTTCTGACATTTTCGCTGAACAGCGCGGCACACACCACCGAAATCCTGTGCCGTGGTCTCCAGTCCGTGCCTAAGGGTGTCACCGAGGCGGCCACGTCTCTGGGCTTGAAACGCTTCCAGATCGCTCGCCTGGTCACCTTCCCGATCGCTTTCAGGATATCGCTCCCGGCCTACGGCAACGAGATCGTCGGGATGATCAAGGGCTCGTCCCTGGCCAGCACCGTGACGCTTCTCGAGATCACCGGGATGGCGAGACAGATGGTGTCGACCACGTTCGCGCCGTACGAGATCTTCGTCGTCGCCGGAGCGATCTACCTATCGCTCACCTCGATCGCGGTGAAAGCGATCCAGTTGCTGGAGCGATGGCTCTCGGGCGACGGCCATCCGGTGCGTCGACGAAAGGCGCGATTGCGCCCCGCCCTACCTGATCCAGAGATCACGACGCCCCTGCCCTGACGCCGCAGGTTCTGGGCTCCCTCCATCACAAACCAAAGAAGAGGTGCATCATGCGCATACCCCTGGCTATTGCTGTTTCTGTCGCATCCCTGATGTCGGCATTCCCCGCTGGCGCCGAAAGCGCGCGCGTCATATCGATCGCCTCCGAAGGCGCCTCGCCTCCCTGGGACAGCACCGACGCGAACGGTCAACTCTATGGCTACGATATCGATGTCGGACTGGAACTGTGCCGTCGCATCGAGATCAAATGTACCTTCGTCCCGCAGGATTGGGACGGGATCATCCCGGCACTGCTTGTCGGCAAGTTCGACGTCATCATGTCCGGCATGGCGATCACGGAAAAACGCAAGCAGTCGATCGCGTTCTCGATCCCCTACGCCACCGGCTTCAACCAGTTCGTTGTGCGCAAGGACCTGGGCCTCGACGCCGGCGACATCAAGCAGAAGGTCAACCTTTCGACCATCGGCGACAAGGAAAAGGCGACCATCGAGCGCCTCAGATCGACACTCGCCGGCAGGGCGATCGGGGCCCTGCGCTCGTCGAATTCGGAAGCAGTGGTGAAGGAAATGCTGGGCGATGTCGTGACCATCCGCAGTTATGACAGCCAGGACAACATGAAGCTCGATCTTGCTGCAGGTCGCATCGACGGCGGTCTGGCCGACTATTTCACGTGGCGAGATTTTCTGGAGACGCCTTCCGGCTCGGATGTGGTGTTTTTCGGCCCTGAACTGAATGGCGGGCTCTGGGGGCCGGGCGTCGGCGCAGGTCTGCGCAAAGACGATACGGAGTTGCTCGCCAGGTTCAACGCGGCCATCGACGCGGCCACCAAGGATGGGACGATCAAGGCGCTGAGCCTGAAATGGTTCAAAAGCGATATCTCGCCTGCAGTCGCGCAATAGGCAGCAACCGACTTCGACATTGACGTGGCGCCGGCCGGAATGCCAGCGCCCTCCCCTCCTTCAAGGCGAGCCCCATGAAAGACCAGTTCTGCGCGGTCGTTACCGGCCAATCCCTGATCAAGCACGATATCCGTGACATCAAAGACGAACGCTTCATCGCGGTTACGGACTTCCTGCGACAAGGCGACGTCGTCTTCACCAACTTCGAGTCGACGATCCTGGGCAAGCACGGCGGGTGGCCGACCAAGGGCAAATACTTCGGATATTCCAGGGCTGAAGTGCTCGACGCATTGCAGGCGAACGGTTTCAACGCGCTTGCGCTCGCAAACAACCACGCCTTCGATCTCGGCGTTGGCGGCATCCTGTCGACGCTGGAGGAGGTGGAAGCGCGGGGCTTCCTCCATGCCGGCATCGGGGCCGACGAGACGGATGCGAGGAAACCGGGCCGCCGCCAGCTGGGCGCGCGCGAGGTCGCACTTCTTGCGATGGATGCAGGCCCTGGCCCGACCAACATGTATGCCGAAGACCGTACGGCCTTCCGGCCGGCTCGGCCGGGCGTCAATCGCCTGAGCACCGTTCGCAAGATGGGGGTGCCGGACGGACATTTCAGCAGACTGGCAAGGCTGGGCGCCCATTTGCAAAGCTCCCCGTTTGAACTGGCCAACTATGCGCAACCGGAGGACCCGGTAGAGGTGGCAGCCGGCAAGGAGATCAATTTCTACGGCACCGTGTTCACGCAAGCCGCCGATTTCGGCCGCCTCATCGAAGTCGACCAGCAGAGCGCAGCCATCCATCTGTCCGCCATCCGGCACGCCGCGGCACAAGGCGATTTCGTCATTGCCTATCTGCACCACCATCATTGGGAACCAGGTTGGCAGAACGTGCCGCGCTGGGTGCAGGCCTTTGCCAGGATGTGCATCGACGCCGGCGCCAACCTGTTCGTCAGCCACGGTGCTCCGGTGCTGCAGGCAGTGGAAATCTACAATGGCTCGCCGATCTTCTACGGCCTCGGAAATTTCCTTTTCCACGTCCACCCGAAGGAAACCGAATGGGATCCACCGGAAGTCTGGCAAAGCATCGTCGCGGCCTGCCGCTATGATGGGAGCGGAAACCTCGCAGGAATAGACCTCCTGCCCGTCGTGATCGGCGCGAAAGCTCAGTCTCTCGGATCAGCAACGGGCAGATTGGTACCCGTCGCCGTCGCTGGAAGCGCGGCGCGAGACATCCTCGAGGGATTCGCGACCCGATCGCGGGCGTTCGGCGTCGAAATCGAAGTGTCCCCGACTTGCGGCCGCATCGCCCTGCCCGCTGCACGAAAATTCGGCTGACGGCCCGACCGACCGCTCACACCGTCTTGCATTCCGCCGGCGGGGACTCGCCGCCCGTCTCGCTATCTGCCTTTGTGTCTAGCTGGGCCAGTTCTTCTCCTAACGCCGCGATCAGGGACGAGACGCGACCGCGCACACGCGGCGGAAGTTTCACTAGCCCTTCAATCAGTCGCCGACCCTCCGCGCTGGCAATGAAATCCAGGCGCTCATCGACCGGCAGGGGCCGCGCCTCGACGCGGGTTTCATCGTTTCCCGGCAGGCCTTCAAAGAAGCGGCCGACAGGAACGCCGAGCGAACTGGCGATCTCGTAGAGCATCGACGCGCTCACGCGATTGCGCGCGTTCTCGTATTTCTGCAGCTGCTGGAAACTGATGCCGATGGATCGGGCAAGCTGGGCTTGCGATACGTCCGATTGGACGCGAACCGTCGCAATCTGCCTGCGACATGCTGATCGGCGGGATGCGGGTCGCTTTCGATCTTCGGCTTCGGCCCCGTCCGAAGGAGGACTGAGCGTTGCGGTTTCAACAAGGCCTTTCGATCCTCCATTAGTCAGCCGGACAGAGAGTCTGTCGCCACGCGCCGGGCTCTCCGCACCGATGTGATCTGCAGGTCGACTCGCCATTTTATATACCTTATGGGGTGCAAAATGACCCTATTGGTGGCAAAGAAAATCTGCCTGCCGATTGTGGCCTCATGGTCAGTCCACGACAGATTCGAGCCGCACGAGCTTTGCTTGGTTGGTCGCAGCAGGAGCTTGCGGACAAGGCAATCGTGTCGCTGAACGCTCTGACCCGGTTGGAAAACGGCAAGGTAGATTCCCGGATCAGCACTTTGCAGGCCATTGAGGCGGCCCTGATAAAGGCGGGTGTCGAATTCTTATCCGCAGGTCAAAAGGGTGAAGGTGTTCGGCTCTTAGATCCTCAGGCTTGAATGTCCCGTTGGCGGAAGGACAGGTTCTCGCAGCTGCAACCGCCACAACTACCCTCCGGCGGGTGACGAGAGGCAAAGTCGTGGTATTGTCGGAATCAGCCATGATCCGAGTTTCCTGAAGCTTGGTTGTGGTCAGGCTGGGATGACTCCCCGACGCACGTCCTCAGCCGAGTCCAAATGTGAGCCCCTGCTCCTATGAAACTTTGGAAGCAGAAAAACTATGTGAGCTATTTCATATCACATGAGCCATAAGTGATCAACTTGAAATTAGATGATATGAAAGAAATTATGGGCGCCCAGATCAGAGGAGCGCGAGGATTAATACGTTGGAGTGCCGAAGATTTGGCCGATGCGGCGAGCGTGGGAGTAGCCACAGTTAGGCGCGCAGAAGCTGCGGATGGCGTCCCTCCAATCACAATAGCAAATCGGAATGCGATCCGTGGTGCCCTGGAAAGGGCGGGCATCGAGTTCATTTCGGAAAACGGCGGTGGCGCTGGCGTGCGCTTGGCCAAACGGCAATAGCGAACAACGCGCAGCTTCGAGCGATCGTCTAAATCTCATCGCCGACGTCCCGCTTGCTTTTTGCACTAGGTGCGGCCATCCGCACAGGTGACATTGAACGACTGAAAAGGGGCCGAAAGGGGACTGTCAGCTTCTAAGCACGAATTTTCACAAGCGGACTTTCATGCCGCAATGGAATCGACCTGACAGGGCGCAATCCAAGCCCTAGCCAGGGAACAGGAATGCCGAGGCAGGATCGAAGAAAATGCGTTGACCCGGTGCGATGGCGCTGTCCGCTTCCTCTGCATCGGAGGTTGGCCTGACGTCGATATCTTCTCCGGCCGCCGTGCGCGCCACGATGCGCCGGCGGTCGCCGAAGAAGGCGGTATCGACGATCTCGACGCCGAGTGCTGCGCTCGCTGGCCCGGGCGTCAGGCGGAAGGCTTCGGGGCGTACCATCAGGCGCACCTTTTGACCTTGACCAAAGGATGTTGTCGTCTTTACGCCGGTCACGATCGAGCCGTCGGCCAGGCGGACCGTCGACGCGCCACCTGCGGTTAGCAGATGCTCGGCCGGCAGGAAATTCGAGTTGCCGATGAAGCCGGCGACAAACTCGCTCGCCGGCCGGAGGTAAAGATCCTCACCGGTGCCGATCTGTTCGATACGGCCTTCCCTGAACAGAGCGATGCGATCCGAAAGATGCAGCGCCTCCTCCTGGTCATGCGTGACATAGAGGATCGTGACGCCTGTCTCGCGGTGGATGCGGCGGATCTCGGCCTGGATCTCCTGGCGCAACTTCTTGTCGAGTGCCGACAGCGGTTCGTCCATCAAGAGGATCGGTGGGTCGTAGGCCAGCGCGCGTGCAAGCGCCACGCGCTGCTGCTGGCCGCCAGACAGCGCGCCCGGATGGCGGTCGGCGAAGTTTTCGAGGCGCACCAGCGCCAGCATGTCGGCAACCTTGCGCTTGACCTCACCGTCGGGCCGGCGGCGCACGCGCAGCGGAAAGGCGACGTTCTCGGCGACGCTCAGATGCGGAAAAAGGGTGTAGCGCTGGAACACCATGCCGATGTTGCGCTTGTGCGACGGCACCGAAAGCAGCGATCTGTCCTCCAGGAGCACATCGCCCGAGCTCGGATCCTGGAAACCGGCGATGGCGTACAGCGTGGTCGACTTGCCGGAGCCCGACGGGCCGAGGAACGTCAGGAACTCGCCCTTGGGCACATCGACGGTGACGTCGTGGACGGCGACGAAGGCACCGAACGTCTTTCTTACTGCGCGTATGGACAGGAAGGGAGGGATCATCTGGTCAATTTTCTGCGAAGGAGTGCGGTCACGATCATCAGGCACAAGGTCAAGCCGACAAGCAGGCTGGAGGCGGCGGCGACGACCGGGCTGAGGTCGGCGCGCAGGCTGCCCCAGATTTTCACCGGCAAGGTTTGCAAGCTCGGGCTCGCCATGAAGATCGCCACCACGACCTCGTCCCATGAGGCCAGGAAAGAGAAGATCGCCGCCGAGAAGATGCCGATCCTGATCGACGGCAAGGTGATCCTAAGCCTCGCCTGCAGCGGGCTGGCGCCGCAGACGATGGCCGCGTCCTCGATGGATTTGTCAAAACCCTCGAGCGCGGCCGTGATCGGAATGATGGCGAAAGGCAGCGCCAAGATGGTGTGGGCGATGACGAAGCCGACCGTGGTGCCGGCAAGGCCGATGCGCAGGAAGAAGGCGTAGATGGCGATGGCGAAAACGACCACCGGCAGCACCATCGGCGTCAACAGCAAGCCGCGCAGGACCTGGCGTCCGCGAAACTCACCCCTGACCAGGCTGAAGGAGGCGAACAGGCCGATGATGACGGCGAGGATAGCGGCCATGGCGGCAATTCGGGCACTGGTCAGAGCGGCATCGATCCAGGTCGGGTCGCCCAGTAATTGCTGATACCATTTCAGCGTCCAGCCGGGTGGCGGAAAGGCCAGCCAGCGCGACGAGCCGAATGACAGGAGCACGATGAAGACCACCGGCAGCAGCAGGAAAGCCGTGACGGCCGCCGTGAAGCCGCCAAGCACCATCCGCAGCCATCCGAGCCGTTCATAGTCGAGCAGCATGTCAGGTCCCTCCCCCGGCGCGCCTGGCCCCAACCAGGCGAAACTGGATCGCGTAGAGCGCCATGGTGACGGCAAGCAGGACAAAGGCGGCCGCACTGCCGAGCCCCCAGTTGAGCAGCGACTGCACCGTCTGGGCGATCATCTCGGCCAGCATCATGTTCGATGTGCCACCGAGCAGGGCCGGGGTGACGAAGTAGCCAAGCGACATGACGAAGACCATCAGGCCGCCAGCAGCGACGCCGGGAAGCGACAGCGGCAAGAGGATGCGGCGGAAGGCCTCGAACGCGCTTGCGCCGCAAAGGGCTGCCGCGCGCAGCGTCATCGGGTCTATCGACCTCAGTGTGCCGACCAGCGGCAGGATCATGAAGGGCAGCATGATGTAGACCATGCCGATGGTGACGCCGGCCAGATTGTTGATGAGCGGCAGCGGTTCGTGAATGATGCCCAGGCCCATCAGTGCCCGGTTAATGACACCGGTGCGCTGCAGCAGCACCATCCACGCATAGGTGCGGGTAAGAAGGTTCGTCCACATAGACAGGATGATGATGCCGAAGACGATCGAGCCCAGGGCGGGCGGCATGATCGCCAGCATCCAGGCGACGGGGAACGCCACCAGGATGGTGACGGCGGTTACGACCGATGCAACCAGAAAGGTGTTGAGGAACACCCGCACATAGGTGCCGCTGCCGAACAGCGCCGCGTAGTTCTGTAAGCCCGGTTCGGGATCGGTGACGCTGCGCAGCAGCAGGGCGACCACCGGCACGATAAAGAACAGCCCGACCAGGAACAGGGCCGGCAAGGCGCTGCCACTGCCGGTCGGCAGGCCGACGATCGAGCCGCGTCTAGGAGAATTTCCTTGCATCGAGCGGTCCTGTCTCGAAACGGGGCGCGCAAGCCGCGCCCCGTCGGTCTGCAACGGTGTTACTTGGTCTGCCAGGCATACCAGCGCGTCGCGATCTCGTCGCGATGCTCGGCCCAGTAGTTCATGTCCAGGTTGATCTGGCCCTCGACATGGGCATCTGGCAGGGCCTTGACGGAATCGGCCGGCATCTCCGCCTTGGCCTTGGTGTTGATGGGCGCATAGCCGCTTGCTTCGGCGAATTTCGCTTGGCCGGTCGGGCTGGTGGCGGCGGCAAGGAACTTCATCGCGCTGGCCTTGTTCTTGGTACCCTTCGGCACGACGAGCACGTCGGCGGCGGTGAGGTTCTGGTTCCAGGAGACGCCGACATCGGTGCCGTCCTGCTGAAGGGCGAAGACGCGCCCGTTCCACAATTGCCCGAAGGCGGCCTCGCCGGAGGCGATCAACTGCTGCGACTCGGCGCCGCCGCCCCACCAGACGATGTCGGACTTGATGGTGTCGAGCTTCTTGAAGGCACGGGCGAGGTCGAGCGGATAGAGCTTGTCCGCCGGCACGCCGTCGGCCAGCAGAGCGATCTCGATCACGCCCGGCGCCGACCATTTGTAGAAGGTCCGCTTGCCGGGAAACTTCTTGGTGTCGAACATGTCGGCCCAGCCGGCCGGTTCGCTCGCGACCGCGCCCTTGTTCCAGGCGAGCACGAAGGAATAGTAGAAGCTGCCGACGGCATGCTCATTGCTGAAGCGCGGGTCGAGATCGGTCTTGGGCACGACCGCATAGTCGATCGGCTCGAGCAGTCCGTCCTTGGCGGCCTTGATGGCGAAATCCATCTCCACGTCGACGACATCCCAGGTGACGTTGCCGGCGTCGACCATGGCCTTGAGCTTGCCGTAGTCGGTCGGTCCATCCTGCAAAACCTTGATGCTGGAGCTGGCCTCGAAGGGGGCGGCCCAGGACTTGGTCTGCGCCTCCTGCGTGGTGCCGCCCCAGCTGGTGAACGCCATCTCATCGGCCTTGGCGGCTGTCGCCGCGAGCAGTCCGGCCAGCAGGCCGGTCAAAATCAATTTCATTGTCATTCTCCTCTGTTGGTCTGTTCTTGTTTTTCTCAGTGCACCTGCGCCCTGCGCAACTCAGCGCATGACGAAGGGATCGGGGATCGGCTCGTCCGAGGTGTTGATCCATACGGATTTCGAGCGCGTGTAGTCTCTGATGGCGTCGAGACCGCCTTCGCGGCCGAGGCCCGACAGACCGTAGCCGCCGAACGGAACGAGCGGCGATACGGCGCGATAGGTGTTGACCCAGACAACGCCGGCATGGATGTCGCGCGCCATGCGATGCGCCTTGCCGAGATTGCTGGTGAACACGCCGGAAGCCAGGCCGAACGGAGTGTCATTGGCGAGTGCCAGCGCCTGCGCTTCGCTGTCGAAGGCAAGCACGCTGAGCACCGGTCCGAACAATTCCTCCCGCACGCAGGGCAGGTCGCTGCCGCCGGCATCGATGATGGTCGGTGCGTAGTAGAAGCCGCTGCCGACTGGCCGTGTTCCACCGGTGACCAGCATGCCGCCCGCGGTGAGGCTTTCCGCGACAACCTTCTCGATCCAGTCGCGCTGCCGCAGCGTGGCGAGCGGACCCATTTCGGTCGCCGGATCCTGCGGATCGCCGATGCGAATCGCCTCGGCCTTGCGCTTCAGGCGAGCGAGGAATTCATCCTTCACCGAACGTTCAACCAGCAGCCGCGAGCCGGCGACGCAGCTCTGGCCGGTCGCCGCGAAAATGCCGGCGACCACCGCATTGGCGGCACTGTCGAGGTCGGCGTCGGCAAAGACGACGACCGGGCTTTTGCCACCGAGTTCGAGCGTGGTGTAGGCAAGGTTTTCCGCCGTGTTCCTGACGACGGCGCGCGCCGTCGACGGACCGCCGGTGAAGGCGACGCGCGAAACCAGCGGATGGCTGGTCAGGCGCCGGCCGCAATCATGGCCAAAGCCGGTGAGGATGTTGACGACACCGGCTGGAAAGCCGGCCTCATGAACCAATTCGGCAAAGGCAAGCAGCGGCGCCGGCCCATCTTCGGAGGCCTTGAGCACGATGGTGCAGCCGGCGGCGAGCGCCGGGCCGAGCTTGACGGCCGAGAGGAAGAGCTGCGAATTCCACGGCACCACCGCGGCAACGACGCCGATCGGTTCGCTGCGTATGGTGACGTCGAGATCCGCCTTGTCAACAGGCACATGCGTGCCTTCATGCTTGTCGGCAAGCCCGCCATAATAGCGGTAGTAGTCGCCGACATAGGCGATCTGGGCGCGGGTTTCGCGGATGATCTTGCCGGTGTCGCGCGTCTCGAGTTCTGCAAGGCGCCCGACATTGGCGGCGACGAGGTCGCCGAGCTTGACCAGCAGTTTTCCACGCGCTGTCGCAGTCATCCTTCGCCATAGGTCTGAGCGCAGTGCGCGGTGCGCCGCCCCGACGGCACGGTCGACATCGGCTTCGCTCGCCGCCGGCATCCTGGCCCAGGCCGTCCCGGCCGATGGGTCGACGCTGTCGAACGTGGCGGACGGCTCGTCGAAGCGGCCGTCGATGAAGTTCCTGAAAACAGCGTCGGTCATGGGCTCGCGATCAGAGGAAGGCCGGCATCACCCGGTCGATGAACAATTGCAGCGATTTCATCTTGCGCTGGTGCGAAAGGCCGCTGTCGATCCAGATCGAATACTGGTCGTAGCCGAGCGCCTCATAAGCCTTCAGCCGGGCGATGACCTCATCAGCCTCGCCAATTACCAGGTTCTGCCTGATCTTGTCCGGCGCGTATTGCGGCATGGCGGCGATCTCATCCGCCGTCAGCGGCTCCAATATGCCTTGATGCACCGGCTTCTTGTTCTGGAACCAGGCGCCGAACTGGCAGTAGAAAGTCGACAGGTCCTGGGTGAGGCGATCGGCATCGGTCGCGTCTTCGGCGACGAAGGTGTGCATCAAAAGCATGATTTCCGGTCTTTCGATCTCGGGATGCGCGGTGCAGGCGCCGTTAAAGCGCTGCATCAGGCTGGTCACCTCGTGATCGCCGGAAGCCAGCGGCGTCACCTGGACCTTGCAGCCATTGGCGACGGCGAAATCATGCGAATTCGGGTCGCGGGCCGCCACCCAGATCGGCGGGTAGGGTTTCTGCAGCGGCTTGGGCGAGGAGGTGGTGGCCGGGAATTGCCAGAACTCGCCGGAGAGTTCGAAGTCGCCGTCCCAGAGGCCGCGGATCGCCGGTATGATCTCGCGCATGCGCTGGCCGGCCCCCCAGGCGTCGAGGCCTGGAAAGATGCGCTGATATTCATAGCTGTAGGCGCCGCGCGCGATGCCGATGTCGAGCCGGCCGCCGCTGATTACGTCGGCCATCGCGGCTTCGCCGGCAAGCTTGATCGGGTGCCAGAAGGGCGCGATCACGGTTCCGGTACCGAGGCGGATGCGGCTGGTCTTGGCGGCGAGATAGGCGATGTTGATGAAGGGGTTCGGCGAGATGGTGAATTCCATGCCGTGATGCTCGCCGATCCAGGCGGTCTCGAACCCTGCCTGCTCGGCCAGCAGGACCAGTTCTTCTAGCTCGGTCACAAGCTCGGAATGCGGCTTGGCCAGGTCCGATCGTTCCATGTGCACGAAGAGCGAGAATTTCATCGCTGGTCACCTGTATTGACGGCGGAAGCGCCGGCGCTGGCGAGCGGCCGGACCTCGCCTTCGACATTGTTGCCGACATAGACACCGAATGCATCCACCGAGCATTCCCTGACATAGCGCGCGAGCATCGAGCGGATGGCCGGATCGGCGATCTTCAATCCTTCGATCGCGTCGATCTCGATCAGCCGGATGCCGCGATCGCTGGAAGCGGGCACGTCGAACGTGCCGCGATAGTAGACATGCGTGCGTGAAACAGTTCCGGCATCGTCCCAGACGGCGAAAAGGAAGCCGAGCTGAGCCTCAATGGCCTTTGCCACAAGCAACCCTCGGAGGCTATTGCCATCGCCCGCCGAGCCCAATCCCCGGCCACGCGGCAGTTCAAAACCGTCCGCGGTTTCCACGAACAGGATCCGGCCGCCATTTTCGAGGATGGCGCCAACATCGGTGCCGGGTTGGGTTGCGGCGAGCGCGTCCTGGCTGAGGCCGGGTGCGACATAGGCGCCGCGGCAATAGCCGAGCGGCTGCGAGGAATTGTGCTGGAAATCGCGGACGCGCCCAATGAGGATCGAATGATCGCCGGCCTCGACCAGTCGCTCCATGTCACAGTCGAAGGACGCGACGGAGCCGTCCAGCACAGGGCTGCCGGTCCGTCCCGGCCGCCAGGCAACGGCGGCGAACTTGTCGGCCACTTTCGAGGCGAAGATGCCGGACGCTGCCTTTTGACCCTCGTTGAGAACGTTGATGGCGAAGCTCTTCGATGTCGCGAAGACGGGATGGCCAAGCGCCTTGTGTGCGATGCAGACCAGCACCAGCGGCGGATCGAGCGAGACCGAGGTGAAGGAGTTGGCGGTGAAGCCGCGCGGCTCGCCTTCGGGGCCGATCGTGGTGACGATGGTGACGCCGGTGAGGAAGGAGCCAAGCGCACGGCGGAATTCGCCGCTGTCGAACCCGGTATTCGCTTGCGCAGGGCCGTCTTGTTCGGTCGCTTCGTCCTCGGTGAGGAAGTCAACGATGCAGCGCGTGGTGAGGTCCGGTGCCGCGACCGCCATCATGTGCTTCTCACCCGGCAGTACCGTGCAGCGGCCATGCGGCGCCAGGCGTGCCATCGCGGCTGACATTGCCGGTGAAGAGTTCCTGTCCTCGGAGCCGGTCATGAACAGGGCCGGCACGGCCAGCGTCGGCAGGCGATCAGCATGATCGCCGTCGGCACGAGTGAACAGGCGATAGGTGCGGGCATAGCCTTCCGGGTCGACCGCGCTCAGTGCGGATGCCGTCTTCTGCGCTGCCGCTTCCAACTCGACCGGCACCGGATCGCCGAACCAGCGGGCGATGGTCCGTGCCGTGCCGGCCGTATCGCTGCGGCCGTTGAGCGCCACCGCGCGCTGGCGAACGGCTTCGGCCAGTTCAGGTGTACGCCGGAACACGGCATTCAGTGAAACGATGCGGCGGACGCGCTCCGGTGCGCGCAGCGCGAGTTCCTGAGCAACGAGTGCACCCATCGAGTGGCCGACGACGGATACCTTGTCGAGGCCGAGATGGTCGAGGAGGCGAATGGCTTGGTCGGCATAATCGGCCAGTTCCGGATCTTGCGGTGGCAGCGGCGACTGACCATGGCCGAGCATGTCGATGGCGATCGCGTCGAAGCGGCCAGCCATGCGCTCGAGCTGCGGCTGCCAGATCGCAGCGTTCATGCCGACACCATGGATGAACAGCACTGGGGCACCGACACCGGCCCGGATGAAGCCGGTGCCGTCGGGCGCCGTGCCCTGTCGAGCCCATGCGGAAGCATCAGCCATGCACGTCCCCAAGCTCCTTGAGGTCCTGATAGCGGTCGCCGATGCGGTGATGCGGGCGACCGCCGATCGAAGCGCCAAGCGCGACCACCAGTTCGTCCGGCGCCGGCGCATCGCCGATCTGGAAATGCACGGTCAGGTAATGCGAGCGCCGTCCCTCGTCATTCTTATCCATTAGCGGGATCATGATCGGCGTGTTTGGCCCGCCGCGCAGATTGGTGAAGGCAAGATAGGTCTTGGCGCCGACGGCACGCCGATAATGATTGCCGAAATGGAGTGTGTGGATCAGCGCCGACGCATGCTCGATCTCGCCCGACGTACCGCAGATGGCGGCCTTGCCATAGCCCTCGATAGCCTCGCCGGAACCGGCGACGGCAACGATCTCGCGGGTCAGGATCTCCCCCAGCACCGGCGCACAGGCTCGGATTTGGGGCGACAGATCGTCGGTGAAGCCGCGACCGGCCCAGGGATTGGTCAGCACCGCGGCGACGCCGATAAGGCGCAGCGGCCGGGGGGTGGCCTTGCCGCCTTCGATCAGCGTGTTCTCGGTATAAGTCACGATCTTACGGATGGCGGTCTGCATTGGATTTCCTCGGGTAGGTGATGCCTCGGAACGTCCAATCCCGCTGTCATCTTATGGTATACCATGATATGGAGCGCCAAGTACCTTGTCAACCGGGCGTCGAATCTGTTTTGGTAGGGCGCAGGAGGCATACATGCCAGACGACAACCTTCGCATCGACCGCAGCGCCAAGACCTTGAGGACGCTGGCGCTGGAGCGCATGCGCGAAGCGATCATGGATTTCCATTTCCAGCCTGGCGAAAGGCTCGTCGAACGGCCGCTTTGCGACCAGCTCGGCGTCAGCCGTTCCGTCGTGCGTGAGGTTCTGCGGCAGCTGGAGGCAGAGGGGCTCGTGCAGATGATCCTTGGGCATGGGCCGGCCGTCGCCAGGCCGGACCTCGGCCGTACCGACGAGATCTACGAGCTTCGGGCTCTGCTTGAAGGCATCGCGGCCCGAGCCTGTGCCCTGTCGGCCACCGGCGAGCAGTTGGCAAGGCTCGAAGGGGCGCTGGCGGATTTGTTCGATGCGTGGGCGTCGGCGACGCCGCCTGCGGTGATGCGGGCGACGACCAAATTCTACGAGGCGCTGTTCGAGGCCGCCGACAAGCGTGTCGCCTGGGAAATCGTCTCCGGGCTGAATGTCCGCATCAACCAGCTTCGTTCGATGACCATCGTCTCGACCAACCGGCGCGAAGCGGCGATCACCGAGATGAATGAGATCATGGATGCGATAAGGGCGCGCAAGCCCGATGAAGCGGAAGCGGCGGCACGGCGACATGTCGAATCGGCGTGGCAGATCGCTCGAGATAAACTTCGCCTGGTCTAGGTCCGCGTGAGCCTAGCCTATCCAACCCTTCGAAGCGCCTTGCAGAAAATGTCTGCTTCCCGGCAACGAAAATGCAACTTTACGACTGAGATGACCCGCAAAGCGGTCCGGCAGCTTCGGAGCCGTATCCGGACGGTCTGCTTCTAGGAAGCGCTCGTCGGTAAGCTGCCGTTCGAGTTCACGGTCATCGAGCGAAGTTTGCCTTGTCAACTGACGAATACGCTGCTTTGACGACCAAGTTTAGCGGGCGCTCTTACCGGCCGGCACCTTGACGGCTGGAACAGGGCCGGTAGCGGATCGGCAGCTTGTGGAGCCACGCAGCCGAAGAGCGGTCATTCCATGACGTTGTTTACAGCTCCAGGAGGAGTGTCACTCCTCCTCGAATAACAACCTGCCATTCGTCAACGCCTCCTTCCAACCTAGGGAGAACCGCCGGAAATCAGGCTGTCAGATTGCACACCGTCGCGTGGAGTCATTCATCGCGCCAGTATGGGTGGGAACAGCTGAATTGGCGCGAGCCAACCAGACGGCGTTTGGTCTCAGATATCGGTCCTCGGACGGGCAGATCATTCGCGGTCATGTTGGGTACGAAACTGTAACCCTGATCGACAAGCTGCAGTTTCAGCTCCGCCAGGTGGCGCCTGAATCCATTTTCGATGTAGCTGCGCGGATACCGCCATCCGTTCCTGCATGCTCGCACGAGAATGTCGGAATACAGTTCAGAGCTGGCAGCTTTCACCGCTTCTTCGGAAGTCAGTTTGCTGTTGGTTTGGGTACCTTCGGACAAGCATCGCCCCACCGACACCAAAAGCACCAGTATTACGGTCAAGACAGACAACTTTGTCATGGAGCCCTCCGTGTTCTGAATCGACCAGGCCTGCCAAGCAACCTGCCCTGCCGATCTGCAGAGACTAGGATGCTGACCCGTCGCATGGAATCGTGCAAATGCAGTGTTTTCGATATCGCATCTGTAGTATTTTCATCCTGATGTAAGGCCATCGGGTTCTGGCCACAGGTCGGCAGCAAGGAAAATGGAACGATGCTTCGCGCCGTAGGCAATCCTCTCGCCGGCTTATCGGATCGGGAGTTGATGGTCGCGGCAAAGTTTGCGGAGGGCATGACTTATCGCGAAATCGGCGAAACACTTTTCATAGCGCCTACCACCGTTCGGACCCATCTTTCGGCCATTTATCGGAAGCTCGATGTTCGTAGTAAAGTGGCGCTTGCTGGGTTACTTGCCGATCACCGCCAGCAGGACCGCAGCCATGCACCACCCGGAAGTCTTTCGACCGATGAGCCGGGTCCGCCGGTCCTCGCAGTTCTCCCGTTCGACAATTTAAGCGGAGAAGAACGCTGGACTCGTATCGCTGATGGTTTGTCGGCGGACCTCATAGTTGATCTCTCTCGCTACCGGGACCTTGCGGTGATCGCCCGCCAAACAATGCTTTCCTACAAGGGACGGCATGTTGACGTGCGAGCTCTCGGACGAGAGTTGAATGCCGACTATGTGATCGAGGGAAGTTTTCAAGTGGACGGGCAGCGGGTGCGCATCCGCGTCCAACTCGTCGACGCCCACACAGGGGTCGATGTCTGGACGATGCGTTACGATCGTTCCGCGAACAACCTGTTTGCGATGCTGGACAGCGTGACCGAAAACGTCATCAATGTCCTTGCAACTTGCCACGGTCAGCTCGCCAATCTGCGACGCGATGCGGCTCGTCGGAAGGCTCCAGCAAGTTTGCAGGCCTATGACTGCTATCTGCTTGGGCTTGAGCAGAAGCACCTTTTCACCCGTGAGTCGAACAAGGAGGCGATACGGCTACTGGCGCGTGCGATCGAACTCGACCCGGGTCTAGCAAGAGCTTGGACCGCGCTGGCACTTGCGCATGCTGTGGAAGCTATCAACGGGTTTACCGACAACCTTTCCGGCTCGATCGAGAGCTGGAGCCAATGTGTCAAGCAAGCGCTGGCGCTCGATCCGTCCGACATTTACGCCCGCATAATGCTTGCCGATCTTCGGGCATTGCAGGGCGATGTCGAAGCTGCTGTCGAAGAACATGACCGAGTGTTGGTGGCTGCTCCAAATGACGCGGACTCACTTGCCTTTCTTGCGGGTAGCCTTGCTCTTGTTGGCAGCGACCCGAAGCGTGGCTACGAACTGGCCAAGCGAGCGGTCCGGCTAAATCCTTATGTTCCCTGGTATCATGGAATGCTCGCTCGATGCAGCTACGTTCTTGGCTTTTACCGTGAATCACTGGTCGCGCTACGTCAATCTGCGCCAGATTCGCCCGCCACCCTTCTGTTTCTGGCAATGGCTCATGCGATGCTCAATGAAACTCCTCAGGTCGCCAGGATCAATTCGCGACTGAAGGACGAGTTCCCGAATTTCACGGCTGAGGTGTTCATCAGAACCTATCCGGTTACCAATCCTGTCGCCATTGCTGCAATCAGAGAAGGCGCCCGTCGTGCGGGTTTGGCCTAGCTTCTTCACTCTGGTCACCTCAGAGGCGCATTGCTCCTCGGGCAGCATTGGGGCCGAATGCGGACTGGCGGCTTTAACTGAGCAGCAATCAACAACGGACGATTGCACCATAGCTTTTGAGGCCAGCCAAATGGCTTTGTCGTCCTGGGCGGGTTGCATAAGGCTGCACTCCAAACATGGCTTTCAAGGAAGCTGGACGATTCCCTCAAGCGCCGCGTAGACCGAGATTCGAAGCCAACGGTCCATGCTTCGCGCGAGGCCGGGGTCGCCGATGAGGAAAAGGCCGCCCCTCTCTTTCTCACGCTCGATGCTGGAGCGGCCCTCCAGGATGGCTCCCAGCGAAACAACGCCGGTCTCGACGTAAAGATCGACGTCCCGGCCGGGGTCGAGCGTGCATAGCTCGGGCAAGTCTGAGCCTGGCTCGACCACAAACCAGTAATGGGGACACCTCGGTGGGGGATCGTCGCGGAAATGGAAGCGGATGACGGCGCGCCGCCGCGGCAGTTCAGCGAGGTCAATCTTTCGCCGCACGGCCCACATGAGGGTCGAAACATCCACGTCGGCGAGCGCGATCTCCGCCTCGATGTTGCATTGCGCCCATTCCGCCAGCGCGTTCATCGCCGGCTCGAGCCTTATCGACTTTTCGGTACGGAAATAGCTGATGGTGCCCGTCGCCTCGTCCTCGACGCGCTCGACCAGGCCCAACGCTTCCATTTCCTTGAGCCGCCTCGACAAGAGGGCGGACGAGACGTTGCCCACCCCCTTGCGAATGTCATTAAAGCGGGTCGAGCCGTTCCAGAGCTCGGTCAGGATTTGAATTGTCCAGCGTGGCTCCAGGAACTCGCAGGCGTGCGAGATCGGGCAGACCAGTCCGTAAGGCCGTCGCGTCATGGCTGACCGCTCCTTTGCCGCAGGTTAGGCCTTTCGGAGGTCTGAGGCCAGTTCACAATCTGAAGCGGAACGCTTCCGAAGCTGCCCTGGCGCCTTCTCGCCTTCTGCCGTCACGTGATCGCCATTCGCATTCCCGATCAACGGAGGTTCACCATGACTTGGCGTAACATGACGCAAACGACAATAGGCCAGACCGCACGGCGCTTGCCGGGCACTTTTCTTGACCCTCCGCTCGAACGCCTGCTGGCCCTTGTCCGTGAGTGGAGGACCCGCCGCAACATAGAGCGCGGGCTCGGTCACCTGTCCAACTTCCTTCTGCGGGACGTTGGCTTGACCGAAGCGGACGTCGAAGCGGCCTGCGCCGACAGCTTCGATAGGTCCGCCTCTCGCGCGCTCCAGAGTGCAGCGCAGAACCGCACGGGAAATTGGTGAGAAGGGAGAGCCCCGGGATCGGAAGCCGTTTTGACGGCGGCAATTGATCAGCCGAACTCAGGGCCATCCCCAGTAGCGCCTTGGTTTCAGAGATCTAGCGCGCCGAAGCGATTCGAATGCATACTTCCAAGTGGTCGGCCGGCTCTTCGGATTCATCGTGAGGAACGTCTGCTGTTGGAAGAAACCCACCGAAGCTTTGACAACCGAGTTGAGGCGCTGAGCGCACGCTCGTGCGGTATAGTAGGTCCGATAGCGAGCTACGAGCACGGCACGATCCGCAACTATCGAAGCCCGGCAATGCGCAGCCCCTCTACATAGAGAGCCCGGTGCTTGTCGTGAACGATCGGATGAAACTTGTCTACCCATTGAAGGGATAGGGACGGTTGAAGGCGCTTGGCCTGCGAAAGCGCATGAACCGCGATGTCCATTTCACCGGCCATCCCAGCGGCCGCCGCGTACGTCCGCCATGCAGACCCAAAATGGGGCCGGAGTTCAACCGCGCGACATTCGCATTCGACCGCGTCTGCATATCGTCCAGCCATGAAATGACATAAGCCAAGGATGGAGAAATTCGCAGCATATGTGTGATCGCGAGGACTTAGCCTACCCGCGATTTCAAGATGGTCGAGCCCCTCGGCGGGCATGCCCCCATATCCGTAAGTTGAGCCCAGGATCGAATGCGCAAAGGCGAAGCTCGGGTTTAGCTCGATCGCTTCATTTAGTTCTCTCACAGCAGAGTCGAAGCCGCGCGAAATCATGTGGACAAACCCTGCCGCTAAATGCGTCCACGGGTCCTCGGGGTCGCCTTGGATTGCCCGCTGCGCGAGGGCGCGAGAGGTGGGCAGAATGTCTGCTGCGTTGGCCCATCCTGACAAAACGCGGGCCGCGTGAGCCCACGCCAACAGGCTGTTGGCGCGGGGATAGTCAGGATCGAGGTCCGTAGCCTGCTTCAGAAATCCCTGTGCAATCTCGATTTCCGTAGCCGAACTCCAGGTCCAGACATATGGCATCGCCTTCATGACGAATCCCCAAGCGTCAAGATTGGTGGGGGACCTGCTCTGAAAGCGTTGCTGTTCCGCCGTGTAGAGCCGCGGCTCGATCGTAGCGATGACACTTTCGGCAATCTGATCCTGAAGCGCGAAGAATTCCGACAATTCCACATCGTATCGTTCAGCCCACACTTGTACCCCGGTCGATGTGTCACTGACTTGCGCGCTTATCCTGAGTCGATGACCTGAGCGCCTTACACTTCCGTCCAGCACATACCGCACACCAAGCTCTCGACCGACTTGTTTTAAGTCGACCGCTTTTCCCTTGTAGGTGAACAAAGAGTTCCGGGCGGACACGAAGAGCCAACGAAGACGCGACAGCCGAGTAATAATGTCTTCGGCAAGGCCGTCGGCGAAGTATTCCTGTTCGGGGTCGCCGCCCATGTTCTGGAATGGCAAGACAGCAATCGAAGGGTTGTCGGGCAGCGCCAGCTGTTCGGAGGACCCGGCAGTCGCAGCCAGATCGGTTTTTGGGACCGTGTCGCGCATACATAGGCGATAGGTGCGCACCGGGCGTGCGATATTTTTGAGCTCTTTCTCGCCCAGATCGACAAATTCTTCCTTCAGTTTGTCGCGCACCTGTTCGTAAGCGGCGGCCGATAAACAGATGCCGTTCGGCTCAGCGATGCTTTCTAGACGGGAGGCAATATTGACACCATCTCCCATCAGATCGCCGTCGCTCTCCTCGACAACATCGCAGAGATGAATGCCGACGCGAAATTCAATGCGTCGCCCGGGCGGTAAGCCAGCGTTGCGCTCAATCATGCCGTTCTGCATTTCGATTGCACAGCGTACGGCGTCAACAACGCTCCGGAACTCTACGAGGGTGCCGTCACCCATAAGCTTCACAACGCGCCCATTGTGGACAGCGATGGTCGGATTGATGAGATCGCTCCGGAGCGCCCGTAGCCGCGCCAGCGTTTGATCTTCGTCCGACCCCGCCAACCGGCTGTATCCGACCACGTCGGCGACCAGGATCGCCGCAAGTTTCCGCGTCTGGCTCACTTTGCCCACTCCTGTCGACTAAGTGGCATAGCACAGATTACAAAATCCCGTTTTCGAAGGCGACGTTCGATAGGTGAATTCCGAGATAGCCTCAAACAAAGCAGCGCGGGATCTGATTGGAAGTGAATTACGGCAACCACGATCTGTTGGCGAGGCGGACCTTAGGTGCCGTTGAAAATTTTCAGTCAACGAAGCGCGTCCTGTCAGACTTGATGATGACCTCGGCGAAATCGGGCGAGACCTTGCCGCACCAGGCCATCAAGAGTTTTCTCACCGCCCTGATACGGTGAGCCGCGCCAGCACCGTTTCAGCCTCGAGGCGAGGCACCACGGCGATACCATCGCGGTCGCCGACCAGTATGTCTCCCCGCGAGATGGTCATTCCTCCCAGTACCACCGGGAACCCGGCCGTGCCTGGACCATTGCGCGCCGGCGAGTTCGCGACGATCCCGGCACAGTAAACCGGCACCCGCCCGCCTCGATCCCGACAACATCGCGCACGAGGCAGGCGCACCCCTTGTTTCGCACCATGCCAAGGACCAGATCCTCAGTGACCGCCGCACCAGCAAAGCTGTCGGTGGCCGCAACGATGATATCGGCCAGTATCGCAGTACCTGGCGAGAGTGCCTTAATCCCTGGTGCAACGCCCCTCGCCCGCCCATGGCGTCTAGGACTAGGCTCACGGGCAAGCCGGAAAAGGCACTGATGATCTCTGCCGCAGGCCGTTCGAAACGGCTTTTGATGGTGAGCAGCGGTGGGTCTTCAATCATGTGGCGGCCTCACACCCTGAACGAACGAAAGACGAGCTGCAGCGGGATATTTGCGGTTCCTCAAAGGCGCTGCCGCAACTTCCATGCCCTTGAGAGATATCGAAGGCGAGGATCTTCGCTCTGGGGGCGCGGTGAAGTTCAAGCACCTGGCAGCTGAATTCCTCGCCATCGTAAAGAGCTGCGCGTCGTCGATCGCATCGAGGCAGCGACCCAAGGCGCCTCGCCGAGAGTGGAAGACGAGGAATAGTTCGCCCGATTCGCGTGATCGCATTTCGCGATAGCCGCCGGCGAGCCAGTCATTGGCTTCTCGGCGCCGGCCGATCTGTACTCCAGCGACCAGGTTTCAGAAAAGTTTCAGAATTTCGCCGGTACGCACCGCTCCACATGCGCCATGATCCCTACAATCTAGGGAGTGGCCATCATGGAAAACGACGTCGAAAGGCTCCGCATACGGCAAGAGCTTTACGAGTTGTACTTCAGTGGGGTCAACAGCTTGGCCTGCGCGCCAATGCCCGGCACCTTCTTCGAACTTCTAGAGTTGGGCGCCCTGGCTCGCCATGAACCCGTGCCTGAGGGGGCAGAACCTGCGGCTGCGGCAAAGGTCTTGACCGTAAGCGCGGATGGCCCCTGTATGTCGACGAGCCCGGCTCGGTTTGGCAGAGCGCTTCTGAATGTCGCATACAGAATCAGGGAGCATAGCAATCGGCGAGTGCGTGTTTGACACTTCGCGCGGCTTGCTGTTGCGCCAGGGTCATCCCGTCAAACTTCGTCCCAAGACATTTGCACTCCTGAGCCATCTCGTTGGAAAAACAGGGCACGTCGTCAGCAAGTCGGAGCTGATGGAGTCCGTCTGGCCTGGGCTGTTTGTAACCGAAGACTCGCTCACCCAAGGCGTGCGCGAGTTGCGCAAGGCGCTGCGCGATGACTCACAAAGTATAATTCGCACCGTCTCAGGCCGCGGCTACCTCCTTTCACCGCTTGGCGCGCCGGCGAGGCCGCCGTCCGACCTGCCTTCTGTAGCGGTGCTGCGCTTCACTAATGAAGGCGATGCGACTGACACGCCTCTGGTCGATGGTTTTGCCGAGGACATTGTCAACGCTCTGGCGCGATTTCGCACTGCTGTTGTCCTGGCGCGCAACTCAAGCTTTTCCTTTGCGTCGGAGGACCCCGGCAACTGGACCGAGGTCGGCAGGAGACTCGGGGCAACCTTCCTGGTTCGGGGACGCATGGGCCTTCGCGACGGCACCGTACGGGTGGCGATCAACCTCATCGAAGCGGCAAACGGCGCGGTCTTGTGGGGCGAGAAGTTCACAGCATCGGGCTCAGCTGTTTTCGACATGCAGGAAGAGATCGCGCTGCGTGTGACGAACCGTCTTGTCGCACGGCTCGACGATGCGGGCTTGACGCGCGCCCGTCCAAAGCCTCCAGCAAGCCTGGCGGCTTATGAGCTTCTTCTCAAGGGGCTGGTGCATTTGCGTGGCTACGGCGCCGACGATAATCAGGCAGCACGGAACTACTTTGCTGCGGCCGTCACCAAGGATACGCATTATGCGCTCGCGCGCTCATACCTTGCATTTGCCGACCTGATTATCGGCGATTATGGAATGGCTCCTCCGGAGGTGCTGGCCGACATAGTAGAGCAAGCCCGCTTCGCGGTAGGACTCGCACCAGAGGAGCCTCGCTGCCATCGGATTCTTGCCCAAGCACTGCTGTGCACGCGCACATACGATGCCGCCGAGCGGCACTTTCGAAGATCCTATGACCTCAATCCCTTCGATGCGGACACGATCGCGCAGATCGGCTATCTGCTTGCCATCAGGGGCAAGCCTTTCGAAGCCCTGACCTGGATCGACAAGGCGGTTCAGATCAATCCGATACATCCAGACTGGTATCATTCCGACCGTGCATTCGCCCAATACGCGGCGGGAGACTACAAGGGAGCCGTTGTCAGTTGGTCGATGTTGCCCATGACTTCGGCCGTAAGGCTCACATGGCTGGCGGCGGCACAGGCGAAGTTGGGCAACCAGGACGCGGTATCGCGGCTCGTTTCGGAACTCAAGCGTATCGCGCCATCCTACACTCCACTGGAGTCGATCCGGGCCAGCATGCTTTACGAGCATGAATCTGACGCTGACCATCTTCTCGACGGAGTCGCGAAAGCGCTGATGATGTGGAGCGCCGCCTGAACTGTTTGGTTACCGGCCGGACTGGCGGAGCTTTGGGCAACGTTGAAACATTACGACACCGATGTGTCGGATGGTTTGCATTCAAAGGTTTTTGCGACGCTATCTGAGAGCTCTCGTCGGTGATCGCGGGAGGAACTATGGAATCGCCCGAGCATGCTTTCGAAATCATCCGCTACAAGAAATTGGACCGTCCGCGTGCCGGCCTATAGCAACACGCTGACCTTCGCTTTCGAGGCAGAAAGCTACGCACGCTCCTATGCGGATGGCCAGGCTTTCCGCCTTAGCGTCGAGGTGGCTGAGCGCAAGAAGTGTGCGTGAAGGGGGCCTACAATCCTGGTCGTTTCGCCCCAGACGGCTGAACCCGACGATGTCCGCCACCAGGATTGCCGCAATCTTACGGCGCTTCGGTCATTTCTGCTGCCAAAACCGCCACAAGCTTTCGTTCTGGGCGCGCCACGATCCCCTCCGGCCCTACACCTGGGTTTGCTCTAACGTGGCACCCCTGCCTACGCGCAACCAGCTACCAGAGTCCGCTTCAATCGGCGGCAGAGCTCGGCCCAATGGCCGAATTGCGGCGCATAGCGGAATATGGCATCGCGCCTAGACGGTTGAGATTCAACCGCGGCTCAGAACTCGCCGGAGAGCACTGAAACGAATGCGATATTGCGCCGGCGTCAGCCCGACCTTGCGGCGGAAGAGACGCCCGAAAAAACTCGCATCCTCGTAGCCGACTTCATTGGCCACACCCTCGACCGCCAGGTCGCCGGTCTCCAGCAGTTCCTTGGCCGCTTCGAGCCGGAGCGCGTGGATGTAGTCGATTGTCTTCATGTCCGTGGCCCTTGCGAAGCGGCGCACGAAGGAGCGCTCGGACAGGCCTGACAGCTTGGTCATGGCGGTGACGGGCGAAGGGGTCCGGTAGTTGCGTTCGGCCCATTTCTGGCAGCGGTTGATCACCGCGTCGTCGGTCTGGCGAAAGCGCATCAGCGCTGCGAAGGGCTGCTGGCCCATGTCGTGCCACTGCAGCATGTAGACCTTGGCGACCTCCATCGCCTCCCTGAGGCTGACGAAGCGCGCGATCAGATAGAGGGCGAGATCCTGCCAGCTTGAGCCGCCCCCGGCCATGACGATGCGCTGGGCCTCGCCGCTCAGCACGAGCGACTGGCCCGGCTTCACCTTCACGCCGGGATAGTTGTTCGTGAGCGTCTCGACATAGCCCCAGTGAATGGTGGCCTCGCGATTGTCGAGCAGCCCGGCCTCACCGAGCAGCACCGCGCCCGAACATGCGCTGGCCAGCATGGCGCCGTCGTCATGCGCTCGCTTCAGCCACGCGGCTTCGGCGTCATACTGCCCGGCAACGCTTTCGCCCGGATTGACGAAGAAATCTGGAATACAGACGATGTCGGGTGGCGGGCAATCGGCAAGGCTGTGATCTGGGCGCACCCAGATGCCGTTTGCCGCGCGAAACGGGCTGCCGTCCCCGGCGACCACATAGGGCCGCATGCGTGGCGTGCCCGCGGCTCCGCTGGTGATGAACAGGAAATCCCTGCCGGGCGAGGAAAACAAGTCGAACATGCCGTAGATCGTGGAGGCGGTAGCCTCCGGAGCGGCAAGGATCGCCACATTCAATGGTCTCGCCTGTTCAACCATGGCAGAAATGACCGCCTTCCAGCATTTTCGACTTTAGCGGCCGTGCCCGCGCCGCGCTAGCGTGTGTCAAACGAGGAGACCGCTACATGGCCGCCACCGCTACCCTTGCACAATCGAGCATCGATAGCTTCCGTTCCATCTTGTGCGGCGAGGTGCTGGAGCCGTCGAACCTGTCCTATGACGCGACGCGGGTCGTTTGGAACGGCATGATCGACCGCCGTCCCGCCCTCATCGCGCGCTGCCGGAGTGCTGCCGATGTCGTGGCGTCGGTGAATTTCGGGCGCGAGCATCGGTTAGCGATCGCGATCCGCTCGGGTGGCCACAATGTTGCAGGCTACGCCGTCTGCGAAGGCGGCCTGATGATCGACATGTCGCTGATGAAGGGCGTGCGGGTCGCGTCCGGCCTCGACCGTGCCCTCGTCGAGGGCGGCGCGACCTGGGCCGATGTCGATGCGGCCACCACCCCGCTTGGCCGCGCCACGCCGGGCGGTCTCATCTCGGCGACGGGCGTTGCCGGCCTGACGCTTTCCGGTGGCATCGGCTGGCTGCGCGGCAGCCACGGCCTCAGCGTCGATAATCTGCTGGCCGCCGATCTGGTGACCGCCGATGGCCGGCTCATCCATGCCGACGCGACGCAGAACCCGGATCTCTTCTGGGCGCTACGCGGCGGCGGCGGCAATTTCGGCGTGGTGACGAGCTTCGAGTTCAAGCTGCACCCGATCGAACCGGAGCTGATGTTATGCGGTCCGGCCTATCCCGAGGAGCGCGCCAACGAGATCATTCCGCTCTGGCGCGACTTCATGCAGACCGCACCCGACCGCCTGAGCGGCCTGGCCGAGTTCTCCACCCTGCCCGACGACCCCTCGATTGCCGAGCATGCAAGGGGCCGGCGCGTCCTGGCGCTCGCGCATGTCTA
The DNA here is from genome assembly GCF_040324255.1 of Mesorhizobium sp. M0001. Classification (NCBI taxonomy): domain Bacteria; kingdom Pseudomonadati; phylum Pseudomonadota; class Alphaproteobacteria; order Hyphomicrobiales; family Phyllobacteriaceae; genus Mesorhizobium; species Mesorhizobium sp. M0001. The sequence continues at coordinate 3,649 of NZ_JAMYVS010000004.1, read as the reverse complement.
TGACGGACCGGCCGACGAGGGCGAACGGGTCGTGGCGCCGTTGCGCAGTTTTGGGGAACCGCTCGTCGATTTCAGCGGCCGCATGCCATATCGCACCATCCAGTCGCTCTATGACGGGCTGTTCCCGAAAGGCCGCGACCGCTGCTACTGGAAATCCACTTACCTTTCGCGCCTCGACGACGAGGTCGTCGGGGAGACCACTGCTTGGATGGCGAAGCGCCCCTCCGAAATGACCTTCGCCTCGATCTGGAAGTTCGGCGGTTTCGTCCAGCGCGTTGCAGCCGATGAGACTGCCTTCGGCGACCGCTCCATGCCCTTCATGCTCAGCCTCGACGCCATCTGGCCAGGCGCTAACGAGGACGATGCGAACATCGGCTGGGTTCGCAGCTTCTGGCAGGACATGCAGCGCTACTCGACCGGCCGCCTCTATCTGAACTTCCCCGGCCATGGCGAAGGATCGGATCTCGTCCGCGACGCCTTCGGCGCTGAGGCTTACGCGCGGCTCGCCAAGATCAAGCACAGATACGATCCGGACAATCTGTTCCGCCTCAACCAGAACATCCTGCCAATGCGCTGACGCACAATCAAAATCGGGTGTACGGTGCGACCCTCGTCTCGCCGTGGGAGCTTTGATCGCGCTGAGTCGCGAGCGACGACCAGCGTGGTCGCCGCGATGCCCGCTTTCAATCAGTGGCAAATCTGTCCGCAACGGCTGAGATGAAGCGCAAAGCTGTCGGGCAACCTTGGGGACCGCAAGCCAACTGGCAGCTTTAAGGCTTCAATCCGTCAGAAGTGGACGTTCAGCGTGCGCGAGTTCCGGTGGCCAGGATCACGTCTGCTTTATGACTTCATCTCGACACGGATACCATGCAGGGTCTTGCTCGAAGCGTTGAGCACGCGACCCGCTGGTTGGGGGGCCATATGCACCACGAGACAGCCTTGACCGTCCCATGCCTGAACCGCCTGGATGACATCTCGATTGGGCGGCATCATGGTTCCATCCGGCGCGAAGTCGTGGATAGGGCCTTCCACCTCATCGAACACGAATACTGAAGGCCAGCGGTGGTGATGTGTCGGCTCTTCCTCGTCGGGCTTGAGGATTACCTCAAGCACACGTAGCCGGTCATTCTCAAACAACACCTTATGGTTTCCGGGAGCCGCGATAACGGCGTCAAGCTTTGGATCCCACTGCGTAGGATCGGTCTGGTCGATCACCTTGGTAGTCATGGCGTAATTCTCCTCTCAGATAGACAGGCGGCCCTCACGCCGTCGTCACTGGTTGAATTGTGCCTTGGGCGCAGAACTGCTGCCCGTCCGCCAGTCGCGCATAGTTATGAACGATCTGGTTCTCGTGATCTTGAACCTGCACGACGAAGTTGCCGCCTTGCTCGGTCCAACTCATGATGAAAAGTCCGGGTCGAACGCCGGTCAGATTGCTCTGAACCACCTCGTCGATCTCGGTAGCGCCGATCGTCGCCTGCACCCGCAATTCGGTCGGCGACAGGACCGTCAACCTCGGTACGAACTGTCCGAATGAGCAATCAAAAGTCTTTCCGACGAGCGAGGTCGGAGCACCATTGGTGGTAGCCATCCTAATCCTCCTTGATGATTTTCGAAATCAGCTCGGCCGATGCTCGGGACAGATGCCGAACTGCCACTTTCAATTTTTGGAGCGCTCCAAGTGCAAGTTCCAACATTTTGGACCTAGCGTCAAGAAAAAACTTGGAGCGCTCCAAGAAATTGTCTAATTGAGGGAAATGAACGCTTCTAAAATGCCTACGCTCGCCGATGTCGGCCGGCTCGCTGGAGTCTCCCGCGGCACCGTCTCCAACGTATTCAACCATCCGGATCTGGTGCGATCCGATCTGCGCCAGCGCGTCGAGGCCGCGGCGCGTCAGCTTGGTTATGATGGCCCCGACCCGAGGGGACGCGTGCTGCGCGACGGCAAGTTCAACGCCATAGGCCTGATCCCCCCGGGCGCATACGCCATTGCCGATATGATCAGGAGCCCATATCTGCGCGAGCTGGTGCTTGGCGTTTCGCTTGCTTGTGACGAGGCTGGAGCGACATTGAGTTTGGTCAATGGTACGGACGAGACACGCACTTCCACCATTCGAGAGGCCTTGGTTGACGGCTTCATTCTGGGCCACAGCGCGGACATCGAGTTGATTGCGTCTTTACGGCGCCGGCGGCTGCCCTTCGTCATCCTCGAGAGCGATGCCGGTCCGGACGTCAATTCTATCCGGATAGACGGCAGGAGCGGGGCGCTGGCGGCCATCAGGCATCTGGCTGCTCTTGGACATCGGCGTTTTGCAATCCTTTCCATTCGGCGCACATCGGGGTCACCCATCGTCCATTTGCCTGGCAATTCCCCGCGCGCTATCTCTGCCGGTTTTCAACTCGATCAGGAGAGACTTTTCGGCTTCGCCCAGGGTTTGGCTGAGCTCGGTCTGTCAATCGACAATGTCCCGATCATCGAGACGACCCCAGGTGAGCCTTCGGCCGGAGCGGTCGTATTCGACCGGGCTCCGCAAGCAACGGCGATCTTGACTATGTCGGACTGGCAGGCAATCACCGTCCTGGACGAAGCGCGTCGGCGCAATATCAAGATACCCGAACACATGTCTGTCGTCGGCTTCGATGGCACTGCGGAGTCTTCGCGCACCACGCCCCCGCTCACGACAGTGGCTCAAGACATTGTCGGGAAGGGGAGACTTGCCGCCACGACGGTGTTTGCAAACGGCGCCCCGAGCCAGGTGATCATACCGGTCGAACTCTTGGTCCGCGGCTCGACCGCCCGACCACGCGGTTAGGCCGGTCACCTCATACTCGTCGTAACGCACAGTGCGCACTGCGAACTCCAGCGTGGTCGCCGTCAACGTCTGCTTTCAGAAGGTATCAAAGGTGGCTGCAACGGCCGAGATCAGGCGCATTGCGGTCCGGCAGCCTTGGGGCCGGGACCAGTAAGTCCGCTTGTGGTCAGTTAAGAACGACAGAGGCCGATCTCGACCCACATCAGCCATGCGGCAACATCCGGTTTCGCACAAGGCTAAGCCATGAGGGCAATGTCTTCAAAACGACGTGGTTGCATTATCGCTGTCCAGTAGGCCAAGCATGCTCGCATTCGAAACGCCAGTCGAATACGCTCAGCGAAGCTTTGAGCTAGGGAGGCAGGACAACCGCACATGGAGCGAAGGCTTACCGCGATCCTTGCTGCCGACGTGGTCGGCTACAGCACGCTCATGGGCGAGGATGAGGTCGGCACGCTCGAACGACTGAAGGGTTGCCGTCGAGAACTGGTCGACCCCGCGATCAAGGAATTCCACGGTCGGATTATCAAGCTCATGGGAGACGGGGCGCTGGTCGAATTCGCCAGCGTCGTTGATGCCGTCCAATGCGCTGCCGCGATTCAGCGCCGGATGGCTGTCCGAGACCCGGGCACCTCCGACCCCCGCCACATCCGGTTTCGCATCGGCGTCAATCTCGGTGATGTCATCGTAGAGGAAAATGACATCTACGGCGATGGCGTCAACATCGCCGCGCGCCTCGAGGCTATGGCCGAGCCGGGGGGTGTATGTATCTCCGGAACCGCATTTGATCATGCCGTTCACAAGGTTGATGTCGGCTTTGCCAGTCTTGGCGAGCAGCG
>NZ_JAMYVS010000003.1:0-603023 GCF_040324255.1 Mesorhizobium sp. M0001 | reverse complement strand
CGCCGCGCCAACCAATCCGCTTGGCGCTGCGGCGGACGCATAGGGGGAGAGAAGTGTCACCTATGTATCCGGTTCAAAGTGTTACCCATCTATCGGCTGGACAAGGGTGAGGGGCAGCGCAACATCAAACATAAATACCCCAACGCCGGTGCCGCCCCTCATCCGGCTGCCGCCACCTTCTCCCCGTATAGTGACGGGGAGAAGGGAGACACTCTGGCAACACTCACCTTCTTCGGTTAGCTTCGCCAAAATTCCTTGGCGGAAGGATGAACCTTTTTGAACCGATCGGCGACAGAGCAGACAGGAGCCAGGCGGCTCGACCGGCCATGACGGCAGCGACCGAGACTGATCGCGCGCTTGTCGACCGGGTCGCGAAGGGCGACCGTGCCGCTGTTCGGCTGCTGTTCATGCGTCACCACGCGCGGGTCTACCGCTTCGTGGTGCGCCAGACGGGATCGGAAATGATGGCCGACGATATCGCAAACGAGGTCTTTCTTGAGCTGTGGCGCCAGGCGCCCGGTTTCGAAGGGCGCTCGGAAGTCTCGACATGGCTGCTCGGCATCGCCCGCTTCAAGGCGCTGTCGATGCTGCGCAAGAAAAAAGAAGACTGGATCGATGACGACGATGCGGCGCAGGTTCCCGATGGCGCCGACACGCCGGAAGTCGCCACCATGAAGGAAGACAAGGGCGCCGCCTTGCGGCGCTTCGTCGATGCCTTGCCGGAGGAACACCGCTCGGTGGTCGACCTTGCCTATTACCATGGACAGTCGGTGACGGAGATCGGCGAGGTGCTCGGCATCCCGGTCGCCACCGTCAAGACCCGAATGTTCTACGCCCGCAAGAAACTCGGCGAAGCCCTCAAGGCCGCCGGTTACGACAGGGGGTGGCCATGAGCAATCCTGAAGATATGAGCGCCGCTGGAAAAATGTCACGCCGTGACGAAATGGAAACGCTGCTGCCGTTCTACCTGAACGGCTCGCTGGAAGGCTCGGACCTCGAAGCCGTCGAGGAATGGCTGGCGAGCGATCCGGCGGCGATGGCGGCGCTTGGCGAGGCTGAGGCGGAATTCTCCGGCGCCACCGCCGCCAACGAGGCGATCCGGCCACCGGCCGATGCGCTCAGCCGCTTTGCCAGGGCGCTCGACGCCGAAGCCGGACCGGTCCGCGCTCCCGCGGGCCGTTCCTGGCTGGCGCAGGCACTCGGCCGGTTCACGGCGATGCCGGCCACGGTCGGCTGGGCGGCAGCGGCGGTGCTGCTGGCGTTGGTCGTGGTGCAGTCCTACGTGCAGACCGGCGGCAAGAGCCATGATTTCGAGGTTGCCGGCGCCGAGGATGAGCTGACGAAACTGCCGTTCGCGCTGGTCAAGTTCAAGCCGGATGCGAAGATGTCCGACATCGCCGCCTTCCTCGACCAGAACGCGCTGAAGATCGCCGGCGGGCCGACCGCCTCGGGCGTCTTCCGCATTGCTATCCCGGTCAAGACCGGAGCAGACTACACCAAGCTCGTCGGTCTTATTGCCGCCCAGCCGTTCGCGGAGACTGTGATCGAGGGAAGGAAACCGGTTGATGGCAGCTAGGGCGGTCATTCGATTTGCGGCGATCCTGGTGGCGGCGACGACAATCGTCGCCGTGCCGGCGTCGGCGCAGACCAATGATCCCAATGCCGGCCGGGCCGACTGCACCGACGCGGCCGGAGCGGCGGCTGCCGACTGCCCGAAAGACGGCAATGAGGCCAACGTCGGCGGCGAACCAGGCGCAGTTACCCTTCCGGCCCTGATCGTCGACCTGTTTCCCAACCCACCGGCTCCCGTAGCGCCCGTGCCGACGCCACGGCCGTCAGCGCCGCCTGCCGACACGCAGGCCGGGCCACCCGCCGGCGGGGCGATCGTTTCGCCGACCGATCTTGTCGCGACCGCGCCGCGCCGTGCCATCGCCGGCGAGTTCGTGCCCGACGAGGTGCTGGTGACCGTCGACGGCGATGCCGGCGCCGTCCAGCAGATCGCCGCCTCCTTCGGCCTTGAAGTGCGTTCGCAGCGCCAGTCGCGGCTGCTCGGCACCACACTGGTGCGCTTCGGCATTCCCGACGGCCGCACAGTCGGCGCCGTGCTGGCGCAGCTGGCCGCCGATGGCCGCACCCTGCGGCGCGAGCCAAACCATATCTATTCGCTGCAGCAGGCGGCCGGCATCGTCAACTATGCCTTCGAGCGCATTCAGCTCGACAACAAGCAAGCCAGTGGCGAAAACGTGCGCATCGCCGTCATCGACACCGGCATAGACGACACCAATCCGGCGCTTTCCGGCGTCATTGCTGATCAGTTCGACGCCATGCCCAACGTGCCGGTCGAAAAGCGTGACCACGGTACCTCGGTCGACGGGCTGATCGCCGGCGTCGGCCCGCTCGAAGGCATGGCGCCCGGCGCCAGGATCTATCACGCCCGCGCCTTCGAGGACGGCAAGTCGACCATGGATGTCATCCTGTCGGCGCTCGACTGGGCGGCGGACCAGAATGTCAGCATCATCAATATGAGTTTCGTCGGCCCCAAGAACGACCTGCTCGCCACCGCCTGCCGCAACGCCCGTGGGCTCGGCATCATCCTGGTCGCGGCGGCCGGCAACAACGGGCCGAAAGCGCCCTATGGTTACCCCGCCGCCTATGAGGGCGTGATCGCGGTCACCGCCACCGACGCCAAGGACGGGCTGATGCAGCAGGCCAATCGCGGCGCCTATGTCTTCATCTCGGCGCCCGGCGTCGAGATGGTGGCGCCGAGCGGCGCCGGCTCCGACGTCGTCACCGGCACCTCGTTTGCCGCCGCGATCGTGTCCGGCGCTATCGCCAATTTGATCCACGCTTCACCCGAGCGCTCCGCCGACGACATCGAAAAGGCGCTGGCCGCCACCGCCAGGGACCTTGGCCCGAAGGGGCGGGACAATGATTTCGGTTATGGGCTGCTGGATACGAAGGCGGCGGCGAACAAGTAAACCGGGCGAAATTCGCGCCACCAATTCAGAGCGCCGGGCCCAGCCGGACAGGGCTGCCATCATGGAAGCGCGACAGCCGGAAGCGGCTGAGGTCGTGCCCGGTCTGGTTTCCCTGGATCAGGTCGGCAACGACACGGCCTATGCCAGGCCCGATACCGAAGCCGTGACCGCTCATTCCCGTCGCGACGAAAAGACCACCGACGGCCGCCACATGATCCACGATGGGGACGACGTCCGGCATGGCGTCGATCATGCCGCCCCAGCCTGCCTTCAGGCGAACCCTCTCGAACTGCGGAAAGAGGTGCTTGAACTTGCGTTTTATCGAACGCAGACGGGCCGGTTCAGGGGCCGGGTCGAGCACCCGCATTCTCTCGAAAGGGCTGTGCGAATCCGGCGCCCAATCGCGCGGCGTCGACCAGGCATCGGGGTAACCTGACGGCGCGAACGGAAAGTAGCGTGTCCCCAGCGGATTGTCCCTCAGCGCAGGAAGATATTTGGTGGCGTGCCGGAAGGCGTCAGGTCCCAGGTAATGCAGATGGCTGCCGCCCGCGGCGAGCGTATACCCGCCATCCTGCCGGCGCCTGAAAGCGATGTGTTCGTCAGTCGCCGCACCTGCATAGATTTCAGCCAAGGGGTCCGTTGCGGCTGCGGTTACCCTGACGCTGAGCTGGGGGATGGAGACGCCGTGTCTTCTCAGGAACAAGGATGACCAGGCACCTCCCGCGACCAGCACGCTGGAGGCCTCGATATACCCCGTCTCGGTCCACACGCCCTTGACCTTGCCGCCTGAGATTTCGAGGGTTCGCGCTGCGCAATTCTCGACGATTTTGACGCCTTTTCGCACGGCGAGCCGGGCAAGTGCGGGCACCGCCAGCCAAGGCTCCGCGCGCATGTCGGAGGGCGTCGTCATCGCGCCCTTGAATTTGCGCGACATGCCTTTGATGAGTGTCGCGGTTTCGTCTGCATCCAGGAGACGGGTGTCGAGCGCATGGATCGCGGCGATCTTCATGAAGGCTTCGAAGCCGGCCATGTCCTTGTCGGTCTTCGCCAGGTAGGTCACACCTGTCTGGGTCAGGCCGATGTCCTCGCCGCATTCCTCAGCCAGTTGCCGCCACAGGCGAATAGCCTCGATGACGATGGGCAGTTCATCCGCGTCTCGTCCCTGCTTTCGGATCCAGCCCCAGTTTCGGGACGACTGTTCGGCCGCAATGCGTCCCTTTTCCAGCAGCGTCACCGGGATGTTCCGCTGTGCCAGGAAAAGCGCTGTCGTTACGCCGATGATGCCGCCACCGACAATGACCACCTCCGACGCTTTCGGCGGCGGGCCAGGATGCCGGATTGGATCCGTTTCGGAGAACGGGAATGTGGGCAAGTGGCGCACCCTGAGGACTGGTTGATGGCTCTGGCTTACTGGTTGCCACCCACTAGAAGCCAAATCAAGGACAGGTCCAGGCAGACCGTTGTCCCAACAAAGTCAATCTATCTGCGGGCAACATCCACAAGGGTGAACTTGCCCAGCGGAGCGATGGATTAATCCCTAGACCGGGGCGCCTGCGACCGAACCCCTGACCACAAGGTCGACTGGCCAGACCTCGCCTCGCGCCCCTTCTTCCAAGCCGGAAATGCGCGCTGCCAAGCGTTCGGCGATGCGGGCGCCGGCCAGGCGGATCGACGAGCGCGTCGTCGACAGCGGCACGGAAAAATTCTCCGGCTTCAGCCATGGGAAAACGTCGTCATGGGCAATCAGCGACAGGTCGCCGGGAATGGTCAGGCCAAGGTCGCGCACGGCGCGCACGACGCCGAGCGACATGATCAGGCTGGAGCAGGCGATCGCCGTCGGCGGTTCGCTTTGTTCGAGCAGGCGCCTGGCGGCGCGATAGCCGTTCTCCTCGGTCATCGTCACCGAGCAGACATGGCGCTCGCCGAGCGTCAGGCCGCTCGCGGCCAGCGCCCTGCGCATGCCGCGCTCGCGGTGGATGGCGAAGGTCTCGCGGTCGTCGCCATTGATCAGCGCCAGCCGCCGGTGGCCGAGCTGAACCAGCAGCCGGGCCGCATCGTGGAAGCCGCCCTCATTGTCAATGTCGGTGAAGGGGTAGTCGAAATCGGAACCCTCGCTGCGGCCATGGACGATGAAGGGAATGCCAAGCGTGTTGACCAGCGCCACCCGCCGGTCGGCCGGGCGCGGCGAGGAGATGTAGACGGCGTCGACCTGTCGGTTGGCGACGATGCGGCGATAGGTGGTTTCCTGGTCGTCGGCATCGGCCGGCGACAGCACCAGGTCGAGCTCGTGCGAGCGGGCATAGTCGCCGAGGCCGGAGAGGAATTCGACGAAATGCGGGTCGATGTCGACGGAGGCGCCCGTCGGCAGGACATAACCGATCATGCCCGTCTTGCCGGTCGCCAGCCGGCGCGCGCTCGGGTTGGGCCGGTAGCCGTGGCGCTTGGCGGCATCCACCACACGCCGGCGGGTTTCCTCGTTGACCTCGGGATAGCCGTTGAGCGCACGGCTTACCGTTGTCTGCGACAGGGCCAGCATATGAGAGAGCTGCTTCAGGTTCACTGGGAGGCCTCCAAGCCTCAAAGCGCTTTTAATTTTGAAGCCACGCGGCGCCACAACGGGCGCGGCCAAGCTGGTCGACCATACGCACTGGTCCGGCCAGTTTGAAGCTTAATACGCTGCTGCACCGCCGTAAAACTATGCTGCAGTGCACTTTACCAAGTCTTCCAGCTCGAAATTAAATCGATTAGCTCACCGCCCTCTTGACTTGCAGCCGATTCAATGGCGAGATCAAAAAGACCAAAGCGCTTTGGAAGACTCTTCGAAAGGTTGCGGTTCCTTTCTGAACGAGTCACAGTCCTGCAGCGTCGGCGGGCGGAATGGAGGTTCCGTCCGGGTGTATGTGTCCACACTGGGAGGAATACCGATGAAGAAGATGCTTCTGCTTGGCGCAGCGTTTGCCACGCTCGCCTTGTCCCTGCCGGCGCAAGCCGAACTGAAGTTCAAGCCCGGGGAAGACAAGCGCTTCAACTGGGCCAATTACGAAGAGCTGAAGAAGGTCGATCTCAAGGGCGAGACGCTGACCATCTTCGGGCCCTGGCGCGGCGAGGACGAAGGCCTCATCCGCACTGTTCTCGAATATTTTCAGGAAGCCACCGGCGCCGAGATCAAATACTCCTCGTCGGAAAATTACGAACAGCAGATCGTCATCGATACCCAGGCCGGCAGCCCGCCCAATATCGCCGTACTGCCGCAGCCGGGCCTGATCCAGGATCTGGCGTCCAAGGGCCTTTTGACGCCGCTGGGCGACGACACCGCCAAATGGATCAAGGACAATTACGGCGCCGGCCAGTCATGGGTCGATCTCGGCACCTTCAAGGACAAGGACGGCAAGCCGGGCTTCTTCGCCTTCCCCTACAAGGCCGACGTGAAATCGCTGGTCTGGTATTCGCCCGACAATTTCGAGGAAGCCGGCTACAAGGTTCCCAAGACCCAGGAAGAGCTCGCCGACCTCGAGAAGAAGATCATCGCCGACGGCGGCACGCCGTGGTGCATCGGCCTCGGCTCAGGCGGCGCTACCGGCTGGCCGGCGACCGACTGGGTCGAAGACATCATGCTGCGCACCCAGACGCCCGACGTGTATGACAAGTGGGTAAAGAACGAGATCCCGTTCAACGATCCGGCGGTGGTCAACGCCATCGACATTTTCGGCAAGATCGCGACCGACGACAAGATGGTCGACGGTGGGGCCAAGGCGGTTGCCGCGACCGACTTCCGCGACAGCCCGAAGGGCCTCTTCTCGGTGCCGCCGAAATGCTACCTGCACCATCAGGCATCGTTCATCCCGACCTTCTTCCCGGAAGGCACAAAGGTTGGACAGGACGCCGACTTCTTCTACTTCCCGCCCTATGCATCCAAGCCCGAGCTGGGCACGCCTGTGCTCGGCGCCGGCACGCTGGCCATGATCACCAAGGATTCGAAGGGTGCACGCGCGTTCATCGAATTCCTGAAAATGCCGCTGGCACATGAAATCTGGATGGCCCAGGGCGGCTTCGTCACGCCGCTCAAGTCGGTCAACAAGGATGCCTATGCCAGCGACGCGCTGAAGAAGCAGGGCGATATCCTCGCCAATGCCTCGACCTTCCGCTTCGACGGTTCGGACCTGATGCCGGGCAAGATCGGCGCCGGCGCCTTCTGGACCGGCATGATCGATCTGGTCGGCGGCAAGTCGGCGCAGGATGTCGCCACCGACATCCAGAAGAGCTGGGACGCTATCAAGTAGTCAGCTGGCAAGCAGTCAGCTGGCAAGTAACCACTGCCAAGTAATCAGCCGCTTTGGCGGCAAATTCAGGACTTCCTCCACAGACTGGATCCGGGCCGCTATGGCCCGGATCCGACCGGCGCCTTACGCCGGACCGATTTGCGTTCGTTCGTTTCAGAATAACTTAAATCGGCGCAGAGCCACATCGCCAGGGCTGTTCAAGGCCCGGCCGATCATGCGCAGGGAAGAGGGACCCATGGCTGCTCAGATCTTATCGGCCATTTTTGTCATCATCATCGGCGTCGGCGGCTGCGTCGCCTATTTCTGGGGCGCCAACAAGCTGGTCGACCTGATATTCCCGTCGCGCGGCGTGGCCGGGGCTGCGGCCATCGACAATCTGCGCCGGCAAGGACTGGTCCGTCCGTGGCTGTTCGTCGGCCCGGCGATGATCATCCTCACCGTCTACCTGATCTATCCGGTGGTGGCGACGCTCTGGCTGTCCTTCCTCGACCGCGGCGGCCAGCATTTTGTCGGCTTCGCCAACTATGAATGGGCGTTCGGCGACCGCGAGTTCCGCAACTCGATCCTGAACAACATCATCTGGCTGGCGGTGGTGCCCGCCGCCTGCACCTTTCTAGGGTTGATAATCGCCGTGCTCACGGACAAGATCTGGTGGGGCACAATCGCCAAGAGCCTGATCTTCCTGCCGCTGGCGATCTCCTTCGTCGGCGCCAGCGTGATCTGGAAATTCATCTACGAATATCGCGGCGAGGGCCAGACGCAGATCGGCCTGCTCAACGCCATCATCCAGTATTTCGGCGGCCAGCCGCAGGTCTGGATATCGCTGCCGTTCTGGAACAATTTCTTCCTGATGATCATCCTGATCTGGATCCAGACCGGCTTTGCCATGGTCATCCTGTCTTCGGCGTTGCGCGGCATCCCCGAAGAGACGCTTGAAGCCGCGGTCATCGACGGCGCCAATCCGTTCCAGATCTTCTGGAAGATCATGGTGCCGCAGATCTGGGGCACCATCGCCGTGGTCTGGACGACGATCACCATCCTGGTGCTGAAAGTGTTCGACATCGTGCTGACCATGACCAACGGCCAATGGAACAGCCAAGTGCTGGCCAATCTGATGTTCGACTGGATGTTCCGCGGCGGCGGCGATTTCGGCCGCGGCGCCACCATCGCCATCATCATCATGATCGCGGTCATCCCGATCATGGTCTGGAACATCCGCCAGGCGAACAAAGAGACGGGAGGACATTGAGATGGCCGTCGCGACCGGAAAGTCCTTTGCCAGCCGCTTCGGCGTCCACATCGCCGTGCTTGTCTTCGTCGCCGTCTGGACCGTGCCGACGCTCGGCATCCTGGTCTCGTCGCTGCGCGACAAGGACCAGATCATCGCCTCGGGCTGGTGGAACTCGTTCTCCAGCTCCAGCCAGACTGAAGCCGGCCGCCTGCCGCCGGCCTCGGCGCAGGTCGAGAAGGACGGCAAGTTCCTGCTTGCCGGCAATATCTTCGGCGACGGTGCTGCGCGCAACATCAGCGCCTTCGGCGTCAAGTCGGCGGCACCGACGCAATATCCGGCCGGCACCACTGCCGATCTCGGCGACGGCGTGACCTTGCAGCTCAATGCCGACGGAACGTTCGTCATGAGTTCGCCCAAGGCTTTCGAAGGCGACCGTGGCCAGCGCGTCTATTACGCCTCGTCGGCGCCGCCGAAATTCACCACCGACAATTACAAGACCGTGCTGTTTTCGGAGGGCATCGGCCGCTCGTTCATAAACTCGCTGACCGTCACCATCCCGGCGACGGTCATCCCGATCCTGATCGCCGCCTTCGCCGCCTATGCATTGGCGTGGATGCGTTTTCCCGGCCGCGCCTTGCTGATCGCCACAATCATCGGCCTGCTGGTCGTGCCGCTGCAGATGTCCTTGATCCCGCTTTTGAAGATCTACAACGGCGTCGGCATCTTCTTCGGTGTGCCGTCGAAAACCTATCTCGGCATCTGGCTGGCGCATACCGGCTTCGGCCTGCCCTTCGCCATCTATCTCCTGCGCAGCTATATTGCCGGCCTGCCGCGCGAGATCATGGAATCGGCGCGCATAGATGGCGCCAGCGATTTCGAAATCTTCGTCAAGATCGTGCTGCCGCTGTCCTTCCCGGTGCTGGCGTCCTTTGCAATCTTCCAGTTCCTGTGGGTGTGGAACGATTTGTTGGTGGCAATGGTTTTCCTCGGTACCGAAGGGGACCAGATCGTGCTGACCGCGAAGCTCAACGCGCTGCTCGGCTCGCGCGGCGGCGACTGGGAAATCCTGACGACATCGGCCTTCGTCACCATTATCGTGCCGCTGATCGTGTTCTTCTCGCTGCAGCGCTATTTCGTCCGCGGGCTGCTGGCCGGCTCGGTCAAAGGAGGTTGAGACTTATGCAAGCCGCTTTGAAGGCGACCTCGAAGCCCGATCTCGCCGTCGATCGCGACTGGTGGCGGGGCGCGGTGATCTACCAGATCTATCCGCGCTCCTATCAGGACTCCAATGGCGACGGCATCGGCGACCTCAAGGGCATCATCCGCAGGCTGCCCTACATCGCCTCGCTCGGCGTCGACGCCATCTGGATTTCGCCCTTCTTCAAGTCGCCGATGAAGGATTTCGGCTACGACGTCTCGGACTATTGCGACGTCGACCCGATGTTCGGGACGCTCGCCGATTTCGACGCGCTGGTTGCGGAAGCCCATCACCTCGGCCTCAAGGTGATGATCGACGAGGTGCTGTCGCACACCGCCGACAACCATCCATGGTTCAAGGAGAGCCGCGCCAGCCGTAGCAATCCCAAGGCCGACTGGTATGTCTGGGCCGACGCCAGGCCGGACGGCACGCCGCCCAACAACTGGCTGTCGATCTTCGGCGGCTCGGCCTGGCAGTGGGACACCAGCCGCCAGCAATATTATCTGCATAATTTCCTGTCCGAGCAGCCGGACCTCAACTTCCACAATCTGGAAGTCCAGGACGCGCTGCTCGACGTCACCCGCTTCTGGCTGGAGCGCGGCGTCGACGGCTTCCGCCTCGACACCATCAATTTCTACTTCCACAGCCAGGGGCTGGAGAACAATCCGCCGCTGCCGCCCGAAGAGCGCAACGACCAGACAGCACCTGCGGTCAATCCCTACAACTACCAGGACCATATCTACGACAAGAGCCGGCCGGAAAACCTTGCCTTCCTCGAACGGTTCCGGGCGCTGCTCGACGAATATCCGGCGGCCGCCGCGGTCGGCGAAGTCGGCGATTCGCAGCGTGGGCTGGAAGTGGTCGCCGCCTACACCGCCGGCGGCAAACGCGTCCACATGTGCTATTCCTTCGATTTCCTGGCGCCGGAAAAGATCAGCGCCGCCAAGGTGCGCCAGGTGCTGGAAGCCTTCGGCAAGGTCGCCAGCGACGGCTGGTCGTGCTGGGCCTTTTCCAACCACGACGTGATGCGTCCGGCCTCGCGCTGGGCCGCCGACGAGGCCGACCCGGCCGCCTATCTGAAGGTTATCTCGGCGCTGCTGATGTCGCTGCGCGGTTCGGTCTGCCTCTATCAGGGAGAGGAGCTTGGGCTGGGCGAAGCCGAGTTGCAGTTCGAGGATCTGCAGGACCCCTACGGCATTCGCTTCTGGCCCGAATTCAAGGGCCGCGACGGCTGCCGCACGCCGATGGTGTGGGATGCAACCGCCAGCAATGCCGGCTTTTCGACGGCCAAGCCCTGGCTGCCGGTGCCGGGCAAGCACTTGTCGCAAGCGGTCAATGTTCAGCAGGGCGACGCGGCCTCGCTGCTCGAGCACTACCGGCGCTTTCTCGGTTTCCGCCGCCAGCATCCGGCCCTGGCCAAAGGCGACATCGAGTTCATCGAAAGCGAGGGCGACACCGTCGCCTTCACTCGCCGTGAGGGCAATGAGCAGATCGTCTGCGTCTTCAATCTGGCCAGCAAGCCGGCCGAGGTCGATCTCGGTGGTCAGGCGCTGCTGCCATTGGCCGGGCACGGTTTTTCGGGACAATCCGGCACAGGTTCCATCCGCCTCGGCGGCTACGGCGCCTGGTTCGGGCGCATCGACTGAGTTTTTGACGAAACTGGATTTTTTGAGGAAATCCAGGTTCTCTAGGGAAATCACTGGGAGGAAATTATGGCCGATGTCACGCTGAGACAGGTGAAGAAATCATACGGCAATCTGCACATTCTCCACGGCATCGACCTCGACATAAAGTCGGGCGAGTTCATCGTCTTCGTCGGCCCGTCGGGTTGCGGCAAGTCGACCTTGCTGCGGTCCATCGCCGGGCTTGAGGAGATCACCTCCGGCGAGCTGAAGATCGCCGGCGAGGTGGTGAACGACGTGCCGCCTTCCAAGCGCGGCATTGCCATGGTGTTCCAGTCCTATGCGCTCTATCCGCACATGACCGTCTACGACAACATGGCCTTCTCGATGAAGATCGGCAAGGAAAGCAAGGCCGAGATCGACAAGCGGGTGCGGCAGGCCGCCGAAATCCTGCAGCTGACCAAATATCTCGACCGCCTGCCCAAGGCGATGTCGGGCGGCCAGCGCCAGCGTGTCGCCATCGGTCGCGCCATCGTGCGCAATCCGAAAGTGTTCCTGTTCGACGAGCCGCTGTCGAATCTCGACGCGGCGCTGCGCGTCGCGACCCGCATCGAGATCGCCAAGCTCAAGGAATCGATGCCTGCCACGACCATGATCTACGTCACCCACGATCAGGTCGAAGCGATGACGCTCGCCGACCGCATCGTCGTGCTGAAGGATGGCCATATCGAGCAGGTCGGCACGCCGATGGACCTCTACAAGAAGCCCGGCAATCTGTTCGTTGCCCAGTTCATCGGCTCGCCGGCCATGAACATCCTGCCGGCGACAATCGACAGGACGGGCAACCCGACAATCGTCAGCCATGTCGGCGGCCGCAAGGCAACGGTGCCGATCGCAACGCCGGCGTCAGCAAAGGGTGCGGCAGTCAGCTTCGGCGTGCGGCCGGAGGATCTGTCGGCCGCCACCGGCGCGGAATATCTTTTCGAGGGCGTGGTAGACTATGTCGAGCAACTCGGCGAGGTGCAGCTTGTCTATGTCGATATCGGCCGCGCTGACCTGCCGTTGGTGACCAAGCTGCCCGGCAATGTCGAGGTCAAGCGCGGGGCAAAGCTGCGACTGACCGCGGATGCCGGGGACCTGCACATCTTCGACGCCGATGGGCACTCCTTCTCGCTCAAGCCGGTGGAAGTGAAGGCGGCTTGAGATAGCTGCGTCGTACAGGCATGAAAAAAGAGCGGCGGGCCAGGCCCGCCGCTCTTTTTTTAAGCTTCGGCTGTTAGTTGTTGCCGAACCGATCCCTGTCGCTGCTCTGAGGAACGAACTTCTGTTGGTCGTTCGACGAGTTCAGCAGCTTGTAGACCGCCGAGTTGGTGCCGGTCGACGAAGTGCGGGTGGTGTCGACGGCAGCGGCCGGCTGGTTGGCGCCATTGGAGCCATAATTGTCGCTGCCGGCAAAGGCAGCGCTCGAAATAGCCAGAACGGCTGCGGTGGCAAGAACGATCTTCTTCATTTTAGTCTCCTGAATTTTTCTGATGCCGCCAGCTGCAGCGGATAAGCCCGCCACGTGCTGGAAACCGGCTTTTAGCGGCCGAAAAGGTTACGGTCGGCACCGTGGGCAGGCGCCTGCTCGGCTGGAGCCGACTTCTCAACCGAAGCCGTATGGCCACTATCGGTCGACGTAATCGCAGGCTGGTTGGCGCCGTTCGAACCGTAGTTGTCGCTGCCGGCGAAAGCGCTGCCGGAGATGGCCAAAACGGCGGCGGCAGCAAGGATGATCTTTTTCATTTCAATACTCCTGAATTTTTTGGGATCCCGAGAGCGACGGGTTAGCCGCCCTTCTTTGGTCGGGATCAGCGATTGCCGTAGAGGTCGCGGTCGGCGCCCTGAACGACAGGCTGCTTGTCAGCGTGCGCCGGCTTCTGAATGGAAGCCGTATACGAGCTGTCGACCGAGACGGCTGGCTGGTTCGCACCATTGGAACCGTAATTGTCGCTACCGGCGAAGGCGCTGCCGGTGATCGCCAAAACGGCTGCGGCAGTGAGGATGATCTTTTTCATTTTTAGTACTCCAGTTTGTCTGTCCGTCTAGCGGCGTGTCTTGGGAGGAATTCGCGTCGTTCGGACAGCCCCGATGTGGGAAAGCCATAGGCTGGTTGCCAATCACGAAGTTGTTCCGTGTGGACCACGGTCCTGCACCTTGAAATTGTGCCAGGAAGTTCCTCTATGGTCATTTATCGCATTGTTTTCAGTCGCTTGTGTCGAACCGAGTGGTTCGCTCCGGTGTCGGTTTCCGGGCCGTCGTTCACACCGTCCTGCACGCATTGTCAACAGAAACGAACCGTTCGGTTCGATTAGAGATTGCTAATAGTAACTTTTCGATACCGTTGAGCCCTTTTTGCCCCCGATCGGAACTGGATCCGCAGCGATTCGAAACGGCGATGATAGCGCCGCAAGACAGGATCTCAGCCCTTCGGTGGTCGGCGGGGCGTATGCCGCGCGTGTCGCGCCGCATGGATATGATGTCGCTTTCATGCCGACGTCGCGATTGCTGCCGTGATTAGATGATCGCATCTCAGGTGCCGCTTCGTGACGACGCAGCGGAGAATTGGGAAGCCGGTCAGAATCCGGCGCTGCCCCCGCAACGGTGGTGGAGTTGAAGTCGCAACGGGAGACCACTGGGCAGCAGCCTGGGAAGGTGTCGCGATGGTCCGCAAGGACAACTCCAAAGCCCGGAAACCAGCCCGAGATGCATAGACTCGACTGATCGCGGTGGGCGGTCAAGAGGTGGATAGTGCATGTCCGGCGCCGCGCCGGCCTGCGTCCGATCCTTCCTCCATCACCACCAAGTTCAGTCCTTAAACCACGAGGACAGAACTATGGATACGCGTAACGACATGTTGAGGCTCCTGAACGGCCGCAAGCAAGGCTTTTCGCTGGAACAGCCCTTCTACACCGACCCGGACTATTTCAAGCTCGACATGGAGCTTATCTGGTATCGCGACTGGCTGTTCATCGGCCATGATTGCGAACTGCCGAAGCCCGGCAGTTATATCACCGTGCAGATCGGCGATTATCCGGTGGTGCTGGTCCGCGACCAGAAGGGCAACATCAACGCCTTTCACAATTCCTGCCGCCATCGCGGCAGCCGTGTCTGCAACACTGAGAAGGGCATGGCGGCAAAGCTTGTCTGCCCCTATCACCAGTGGACCTACGAGCTTGACGGCCGGCTGCTGTTTGCCCGCCAGATGGCCGACGGTTTCGACAAGAGCCAGTTCGGCCTGAAGCCCGTCGCCTGCGAGAGCGTCGGCGGCTACATCTTCATCTGCCTGGCAAAAGAACCTGCCGACTTTGCCCCGATGCGCGCCATGATACAGCCCTACCTCAAGCCGCACCGGCTGAATGAAGCCAAGGTCGCCTTCGAGAGCACCATCATCGAGAAGGGCAACTGGAAGCTGGTCTGGGAAAACAACCGCGAATGCTATCACTGCGCCGGCAATCATCCAGAGCTGTGCAAGACATTCCCCGAAGCGCCGACGGTGACCGGCGTGCAGGGCGCCGACAGCGATCCGGAGATGCTGGCGCACTGGGCGAAATGCGAGGCGGCGGGCCTGCCGAGCAAGTTCCGCATCGATCCGGCCGGGCAATACCGCGCCACCCGCGCGCCGCTGCTGCGCGATGCCGTCAGCTACACGATGTCCGGAAAGCGCGCGGTGACGAAGAACCTGTCCGACACTGTTGCCGCCGACCGCATCGGCACCTTGATGCACTACCACTATCCGACGACCTGGAACCACATACTGATCGACCATGCGGTCACCTTCCGGGTGCTGCCGATCAGCGCCACCGAAACCGCGGTGACGACCAAGTGGCTGGTGCACAAGGATGCGGTCGAGGGGGTCGACTACAACCTTGAGGAGCTCACCCATGTCTGGACCGAGACCAACGACCAGGACCGCCGCATCGTCGAGGAAAACGCCTTTGGCATCCTGTCTCCGGCCTATGAGCCCGGCCCCTATTCGGAGCTGCACGAGGGCGGCGTGATCCAGTTCGTCGAATGGTACGCGGCCTTCATCGGCCCGCGCCTTGCCGAAGGCGGCCGGCCGGCGCTACGCAGCGTCGCGTGAGCTGGAGCAGGCGAAGAGGGACCAGAGGATGAATGCGATGACGGATCTTGGGCTCTATCGCCATCTTGACCAGATGGCGCCGTGGAACGATAGGCTGCAGGTGCTGGAAGTGATCGGCGTCAGCGACGAGGCGCCCGACGTCAAGACCTTCACCTTCCGCTCCGACAACCAGACCTGGTTCCGCTACAAGCCGGGCCAGTTCCTGACGCTGGAACTGCCGACACCGGACGGGCCGCTGATGCGCACCTACACGCTGTCGTCGTCGCCATCGCGGCCGTTTTCGATCGCGGTGACGATCAAGGCGCAGGCCGGCAGCATCGGCACGCGCTGGATGTTCGACCATCTGGTGCCCGGTTCGCATGTCAAGGCCTACGGACCGGCCGGCGACTTCTCGTTGCACAGCCACCCGGCGGCCAAATACCTGTTCATTTCCGCCGGCTCCGGCGTGACGCCGATGATGTCGATGCTGCGCTGGCTGAACGACTGCGCGCCATGGACCGATGTCGGTTTCGTCAACTGCGCGCGGCGTGCCGAAGAGATCATCTTCCGCAAGGAACTCGAACTGCTCGGCGGCCATATGCCCGGCCTGTCGCTCGGCTTCATGATCGAGGAACGTTCCAGCCGCGAAGGCTGGTACGGCCATATGGGCCGCATCGATGCGATCCGGCTGCCCTTGCTGGCTCCGGACTTCCGCGAGCGCGAAATCTTCTGCTGCGGCCCCGATCCGTTCATGCGCGCCGTGCGCGGCATGCTGGATGCCGCCGGCTTCGACATGACGAAATACCATCAGGAGAGCTTTGCCGCGCCTGTGGTGGAGGAAATTCCGGCGCCGTTTGCCTCCCCGGTCGAGGATGGCATCGCTGCACCTGTCGAAGCCGTGACGCCGATCCGCTTCTCGCTTTCGGAGGTCGACGCCGGCTGCGTCGCCGGCCAGACCGTGCTGCAGACCGCGCGCAGCTCGGGCGTGCGGATTCCCGCCGCCTGCGAGTTCGGCCTGTGCGGCACCTGCAAGGTGAAGAAGGTCTCCGGCGAAGTCGAGATGAGCCACAATGGCGGCATCCTCGACCACGAGATCGATGACGGTTTTATCCTTGCCTGCTGCTCGAAACCATTGTCGGCGCTCGAAATCGAGGCTTGAGCCGGTCGACTTCGCCGCAACGGTCGCCGACGCAGGCGTTGTATTCGCGGGTCTTTGTCTTGCCAACCAACGGCCAAGTGATTTAGACGCACTTAGGAAGGGCTTGGCAGACCGTGAAGCCGGCGCATCCCTTCAGGGCGCATGGGACGGGGGACACAGCGATGCAACAGCGGGTCTACGCGGTCGCAAGCAAGGACATCGTTTTCGAATCATTCGATGGCGAAGCCGTCGTTCTCGATCTTTCGAACGGCAAGTATTTCGGCTTTTCCGATTCCGGCAGCCGGGTCTGGCAGGCTTTGTCGTCCGGCGTCGCCACTGAAGCGCTGGTCGGAGCTGCCGCGGGCGCCGCAAAAATAAGCCTGGCCGACCTCGAAAGCTTCGTTGCCCGACTGCTCGATTTCGGGTTGCTTGCGCCAGCCGAAACGCCGGCACAACCGCTTTCGGGCGAGCTGTCGTCTGCGCTTGCTGCCAGCAATGAGCCGCTCAAGGTCGATGTCCATGACGACCTTGCCGATCTCATCATTGTCGACCCGATCCATGAGGTCGAGGAACCTCTCGGCTGGCCGGCGGTGAAACAGGCATAATCGTTTCCCTAAAGCGCGTCGCGTTTGAACGGACTCAGGCGACGCGGTTTAGATCTTTGATTTTATGCATGTCGTCGTCTCAAAACCGGGGCCACCCCGAGCGACATGCATCAGGCGACCCGGCGCAATTCTGGACGCTGAACAACCAACACATGCCTTTGATCACGCTGCAAACCCTGCCGGATTATGCCCGCCATGTGCTGGCGGCCGCGGAAAGCGCCGCCGCCTTCTATCCCGTTGCCGCCAGCGTGCGGTTGCCGGGACTGGACCTGAGTGTCCACCTCGACCATGGCACGCTGGCGGAAGCCATGAGCCATGCCTTCATACCGGCCCCGGAAAATCCGTCTGCATCTGACGGCTGCCGCATTTTCGTCGCCCACCCGGCCATCGATGGCGTCCCCGCCCCGGCCACCTGGGGCCGAGGCGATTACAACCATCATGCCTTTGCCAACCGGCTGGAAGAGGCCGGATTGCGCGGCAGCTACTATCATGACCTCGACTTCTGGCAGTTCCATGATCCGCAACGCCATGTCGGGGCGCAGCTGATGATGTCGGCCGACGCCTTTCCGCCATGGGAACAAGGGGCGCCGCTGCGCGCCTTCCTGCATTGGGAATATGCGGCGCGCGGCATGCGGCTCACCCATGCCGGCACGCTGGGCATCGATGGCAAGGGCGTGTTGCTGGCGGGCTCCGGCGGTGCCGGCAAATCGGGAACGGTCGTCGCCGGCCTGCTCAATGGGCTCGATAGCGTCGGCGACGACTATGTGCTGATCGACCGGACCGAGGGGGTGACGGCCTATCCGCTGTTTGCCACGCTCAAGCAGGATCCGGAGGGCTTCAAGCGGCTGAAGCTGGAGGGTCGGCTAAAGTCGTACCAACCGCTGAACTGGCAAGGCAAGCATGCCTTTCGCATCGACGAGATCGCGCCTCGACCACCTCCTGCAAGTCTGGACATTATTGCTTTGATAGTGCCCCATATCAGGGGAGGTGCGAGAAGCTCGGTCATGCCCATATCGCGCAAGGATGCCATGATCGCCTTGGCCCCGTCAGGAATCGTGCAGATGCCGGGCGAGCGGGAAGCGGGCTTTCGCTTTTTCAGCGAGCTTACCCGCGATCTGCCATGCTACCGGCTGTCGCTGGGGACCGAGCCGCGCGAGATCGCCGGCACGATTGCGGATTTCGTCCTTCGGGGCGCTGCATGAAGTTGAGCATCATTGTGCCGGTGTACAATCGGGAGATCTATGTCGTTTCGACGTTGCGGTCCCTGCTCAGGCAACGCGACGATGCCGATCTCGATATCATCGTTGTCGACGACGGCTCGACGGACAGCTCCGTTGAAGCAGTCCGCGCCATCATGCGGGAAGCGTCGTGCATCCGCCTGTTCCAGCAGGCAAACCAGGGCGTGGCCAACGCGCGCAACACAGGGCTGAGGCAGTTGCTGCCGCAAACCGAACTGGTGTCGTTCCTGGATTCGGACGACGTCTCGCCGGCTGGACGATTCAAGGCTGGCCTACCCCTGTTCGCGGCCGACCCTGCGCTCGAGCTGACCTACTCGCTGATGACGCGCGTCGATCTCATGGATGACGAAGCCCTGCAGCCGGCGCCGGGCGGCGCAGGTCCTACCGTGCGCGGCGTCAGCCTTAGCGCCGGGATATTCCGCAGGGCACTCATCGACCGTACCGGTGCTTTCGACGAGGAGTTCCGGCAGGGCGAAGACGCCGACTATCTGCTGCGCATTTTCGAAACCAGCCCGAAGCACATTTTTCCCGACACCGTCGCGGTATACTACCGGCGCCACCCCGGCAATTTGACCAAGCAAAGGGATGTGGCGGTGCGCGAATATCTGCGTGTGATTCAGAAATCCTTGCGGCGGCGCAAGGCCGATCCGTCGCGGCGCCCGGTCGAGGGGCTTTTCGAGATCAAGCGCCCGGCAGAGTGGTGAAAGAATGAACAGATCACAGCCTGGAATGCGTGCGTGAAGCTGAGCGTGATCATGCCGGTCTACAACCGCGAACGCCATGTCGGCTCGGCGCTGCGCTCGCTGCTGAGGCAGCGCGATGCCGCCGATCTCGACATCATCGTTATCGATGACGGTTCGACCGACAGTTCGGTGGCGGTCGTGCGCTCGCTGATCGCGGAGGCGCCGTGCATTCGCCTTTTCCAGCAGCAGAATGCCGGGGTGACGCGGGCGCGCAACGCGGGCTTGCGGCAATTGCTGCCGCAGACCGGGCTGGTATCGTTTCTCGATTCGGACGACATTTCCCCGCCGGGCCGCTTCAAGGCGGATCTGGCCTGTTTCGACGCAGACCCCACCCTCGAGCTCACCTATTCGCGCATGACGTTGGTCGACGACATAGATGACGATACGCTGGAGCCGACAGCCGACAGCCACTCGGTGACGGTTCGCGGCATTCACCTGTCTCCCGCTATCTTCGTCCGGCGGTTGGTCGAACGCATCGGCAGCTTCGACGAGGATTTCCACCAGGCCGAGGACACCGACTATCTGCTGCGCACTTTCGAAAGCGGGCCGAAATTCACGATGCCCGACACTGTTGCGCTCTATTACCGGCGCCATCCCGGCAACATGACCAGGCAGGCCGATGTTCCTTTTCGCGAATTCATGCGCGCCGTCTACAAGTCGATGAAACGGCGCGAGGCCGACCGCTCCTTGCACCCTGTCGACGGCATCTTCGATTTCAAGGAACTTGCGAATTGGCGTTTCCTGTGATGGCCAGCTACGGCGTCGTCATTCCGGCCTTCAACGCGACCGCCACCATCGCCGAGACGCTGCGATCGGTCGCGGCCCAGACGGTCCAGCCCGACGCCATAATCGTCGTCGATGACGGCTCGACCGACGATACGGTCGCGGTGGTCAATGCGCTGGGCATGCCGGTGCAGGTGTTGCGCCAGGACAATGCCGGACCAGGCAGCGCCACCACCAGGGGCATCGCCGCGCTGGCGACGCCCTTCGTCGCCACGCTCGATGCGGACGATCTGTGGCTGCCGACCAAGATCGAAAGGCAGCTGGAGCATTTCGAGCGGTTTCCCGCGACGGCAGGAGTCTTTGCCCACTGGCGGACGTTTCGCGATGACAAGCCCGATGTGCAACAGGACGTGGCCGTGGCGGGCTGGTCGCGCACGACGATGATGATCCGCCGGGAGGTAGCCGAGGCCGTCGGTCCGATCATCGACCCGCAAGGCGGTCGCGGCGACATGGTCGACTGGATCGCCCGTGTCCGCGAGGCGGGCTTTGCGCTTGCCATGCTCGACGATGTCCTAACCTTGCGCCGCATCCGGCCCGACAGCATGTCCTATGGACGCGACCCCGTGCGCGACCGCGGTTATGTCGAAGTCGTAAGGCTGGCCATGCAAAGACGAGCAGCGAAAAAGGCGAGCGCCGACTGATGGCCAATGCCATGCGCCGTATCGGCCGTCGGTTTCCGGACTATGGTTGGTCATGGCCCACTGGCGGCCTCGACCAGTTGCTGAAGGCCGCATTGCTCCCCGATGAAGAGGCGGCCGGGGCCTATGCGGCGCGCTGGCTCGACGAGAACGATATCGACCATGCTGCTTTCCGCGAGCATCGGCTGCTGGCCGCGATCTCCGACAGGTTCGGCCGCAAGCTCGCTGGGCATCCGGCCTATCCACGTCTTGTCGGCCTGCAAAAGATGCTGTGGACCAAATCGCGACTGGCTGCGCGCGAGGCCGAGCCGGCGCTACAGGCCATGATCGACGCCGGCTGCGCGGTGATGCTTATCAAAGGCGCCAGCCGCATCGCCGTCAACGCGTCGGCGCAGCGCGGCCGGGTGGCGCATGACATCGACATACTGGTGCGCTCGCAGGCCATGATTGCCGCCTTCGATGTGCTTAGCGAACGCGACTGGCAGATCGCCACCGGCGTCAGTCCGCAATATCTGCGCACCAGGCTGGCGTCCTTGCGTTCGATGAATTTTTTCAAGGGCAGTTTCGGCGACATCGACCTGCACCAGCTCGCTTATGACGGGTCGCAGCAAAGCGCGGAAGATGATCTGGCGATCTGGCAGCGGGCGCTGTCAGCCGATTTCAATGGCGTCCGCGTGCTTGTGCCCTCTCCGGCCGACCGCATGGCGCTCGCCATCGCACATGGCGGCCTCGATGCCCACACCCACAGCGACTGGCTGGTCGACTGTGCGGTCGCCATCGAGAGTGGCGCAGTCGACTGGGGCGTGTTCGCCGACATCGTCGCCAAGCGGGGCCTCGCCGTCGCCGCGGCGGTGGCGCTCTCCTATCTCTGCCTGGAGATCGGCATTGCGGTGCCGGAGGCCGAACTTGCAAAGACGATTGAGTTGGCCGACCGCGCCGGCCTGTCGCGCTGGTCCTCGGTGCTGCAGGCCAAGCCGCGCACCGATTTCGGCGGCCTCGTTTGGCTGTCGCGCGGCTTTGCCAAGCAGTTGCGCCTCAAACGCAAAAAGGGCCGCCTGCAGCAGCCGACGCCCGCCGTCTGGCGCGGCAGGCCGACATTGCGCAAGGCAAGAGCGACGTCGGCGCCGTTTGCACTTTCCCAGCCCCTGCCGCGTCCGGACAGGACTGGAGCGATGGTGCTGGACGTCACCGTCAGGATCGTCGTTCCACCAATCCGGCGCCGCATTGAGATGGAAATCAATGCCGGCGGCGGCCATGTCGCCCGCCTGCGTTCCATGGTGATCAGCCGCGCCGGCGGCGGACGTGTGCTGCGCTTTCGCGGCAAGGTAACGGTGGACGACACCGGCCGGCCTCTGGTGATCGAGGCACGGCCATCGCGCCAGTTCCGCAACTGGGACAATGAGGCCGAAGTCGCCGCCTATGGCGCGCTGCCGTTCCAATTGCTGTCGGCAAGGTTTTCACCCACCTGAGAGCGGGTGGCTGTTTCCATGAAACGGTGAACCACTGTGGCCCTCTCAGACGCCATAGCGCTCGGTGCGGATGATTTCCGCTGATATGCCGGCGTCGATCAGCGCCTGGGCAGCCGCCGAGACGAAGGCGTTCGACCCGCAGACGAAGGCGAGCGCCGGCGGCCGCGGCAGCCGCGTGAGCGCCTGCATGACCATTGCCGTGTCGATGCGCCTCGAATAGTCGGACGGGCGCCGTACGGCCTCGCGCGTCAGCGTCAGCACCAGCTCGAACCCGTCGCCGCGGTCGCCGAGACCGATCAGCTCGTCGCGGAAGATCACCTCGTCCCAGACCCGCACCGAAAACATCAGCGCCACCGGCACCGCCGATTTGCGCAAGGTTCGATGCCGCACCATCGCCATCAGCGGCACCACGCCGGAGCCGCCGCCGACCAGAAGCAGCGGCCCGCCATCCCAATCGGACCAGACGAAATGGCCGCCGAGCGGCCCGCGCAGTTCGATCTCGTCGCCGACCGCGGCGATGTCGTGGAAGAAGGGCGAGACTTCACCGTCGTCGAGCTTCTCGATCGCCAGCTCGATCGTGGCGCCGCTCTCCGGCGCCGAGGCGATGGAATAGGAGCGGCGCGCCTGGTAGCCGTCAGGCGCCGTCAGCCTGACGTCGACATGCTGTCCGGCGCGATAGGCGAATGGCCGTGACAGCGCGAAAAAGAAACTGGTGACGCGTGGCGTCCGCTTTTCGATCCGGGTGATTTTCGCCGTCTGCCAGGGAGATTGCGGCGCTTCGCTCATGGATCGCCGCTATAGCGCTGCTCGCGCCACGGGTCGCCATAGATGTGATAGCCGCGCAATTCCCAGAAGCCCGGCTCGTCGCGCTCGGTGAACTGCAGCCCGTTCAGCCATTTAGCCGATTTCCAGAAATAGAGATGCGGCACCAGGAGCCGCGCCGGGCCGCCATGGTCGGCAGTGATCGGCTTGCCTTCATAAAGCAGCGCCACCATCGCCTTCCCCGCGGTGAGATCCTTGGCCGGCACGTTGGTGGTATAGCCGTCATAGCCATGCGCCAGCAGGAAGCCGGTCGGCGCTTCGATGCCTGCATCGGCAAGGATGTCGTCGACCAGCACGCCTTGCCAGGCGGTATCGAACTTGGTCCAGGCGGTAACGCAATGGATGTCGCGCGTCATCTTGGTCAAGGGCAGCGCGTTGAACTCGGCCCAGTTCCATTTCTTGATCCGGCGCGGCCCGTGCTTGAGCGTGAACGACCAGTCCTCGGTGCGCACGCGCGGCGTCGGCCCCGCCGACAGCACCGGAAAGCCCTGTTCGAGATACTGACCGGGCGGAATGCGCGCATCGGTCTCCGTCGGAGGCTTTCGACCGGAGGAAAAACCGCGAGTGACCATCGGACTGTCCGTTTTTAGCAGGCCATTGCCGGCCTGCCGTAATGTTCTCGAAGATGTCGCGGCGGGCAACAGGAATTTTGGCGGGGCCGTGCGGCAGGCCTGCCGATCGTTCAGCGAGCCCGCCGCATCATGACTCAACCGGCGGCGAAGGGTACGGCGACGAAGATTTGCGCGTCGCCCCGGTCGACCAAAAGCAGCACCGACTTCCGGCCCGATCTGCCGGCCTCGGCGATCGCCTGGTTGGCTTGCCGCGCATCCCGCACGGGCGACCGGTCGACGGCGACGATGACGTCGCCCGGCTGCAGGCCGGCATTGGCAGCTGCCTTGTCCGGATTGACGCGCTCGACCACGGCGCCACGCTGGTTCCAATCCCAATGTCGTCAGAGGCCTCCGGTGCGCCTGAGATAGGCTGTGGCGATCTCGCGCATCCGGTTGCCGTCGAAGCTCGGCCCATGGCCGCCATGGCCGAGGCGAACAGGCAGGTCAAGGAGCCGCTGCATGGTACGGCGATAATCAGGCCGGGAGGAATCCGGCAGGTCGTCGATCAGCGTGGAATCGTAGATGGCGTCGCCGGCAAAGAACAGGCCGTCTGCCTCGTCGAACAAAGCGATCGAATCCGGCGAATGTCCGGGCAGATGCAGGACGCGGAACTGCCGGTCGCCGAGGTCGACGATGTCGCCCTCGTCCAGCGTGCGCGTCAGCGGCGCCGGCGGAATCTTGTAGTCGGCCGCCGTCCAGCCCGGCGCCGGCAATTTCGAAACGGCGCCGTCGAGATTACAAAACATGTAGGCGTAGGTCACCTGATCGTTCATGGTCTCGAAATGCTCGGCACTGTGCCGCGGCCCGGCGCGCAGCGGAAACTCGTGCAGCGAGCCGACATGGTCGAGATGGATGTGGGTGGCGACAACGATGAGCGGCTTGCCCTCGGGCGTGTCGATCTCAGGCGCCAGCGGGCAGATGCCCATGCCGGTGTCGACCAGCAGGTCGGCGTCGCGTCCCCTGAAATGCCAGATGTTGGCGCGCACGAAATCATGCACGAACGGCTCGGTCAGCATCGTCGTGCGGTCGTCGATGATCGTCTTGCCGAACCAGTCGCCGACAACGCGCTCGCCACCAAAACGGGTGCCGCCAAAACGGCCGCCCATCAGACGAAGGGCTTTCCCACCTTGTATTTTTCCGGCACCAGCCGCTTCAGGTAAGCCATGCCCGCTTCCGACAGCTGGTTGACATCGGGCTTCATGAAATCGTCGGGCATATGGCGCGTCTTGCCGGCGACGTTCTTCAGCGGCACCTTCTTCAGCAAGGTTTTCGTGCCGTCATATTGCAGCGCCACCGAGCCACCGCCTTCGCCGGCAACGGCAACCGCGAAGGCGCCGGCGTCGAAAGCCTCCTGCGCGTCGACGGCACTGATCGAGCCGACATAGCCGCGCGGCATGTAGCCAAGCGCATCGACGCGGGCGCGCTTGCCCGGCAGGCCTTCGGCGAGCGCACGTTCCAGAGCTGACGGCAGGTCGCTGCCCGACAGTTTGACGTTGCCATGCGCGTCGCGCTCGAGCTTGTCCGGCGGCACCAGGCTTTCGACCAGCGCCTTGCCGTCGGCGGTGCTGACACCTTCGGAGACGGCGACGATGCAGCGCTTGTGGCGGTCGAGCGTGGCGCGCACGTCGTCGATGAAACCGGCGGCGGAGAATGGCCGTTCCGGCACGTAGACCAGATGCGGGCCGCTGTCGGGATCGAGCTGCCAGGCTGCAGCCGCCGCGGTGAGGAAGCCGGCATGCCGGCCCATGACGATGCCGACATAGATGCCGGGCAATGCGCGGAAATCGAGATCGACGGACAGGAAGGCGCCGGCGACGAATTCGGCCGCCGAGATGAAGCCCGGCGTGTGGTCGTTTTCCTCGAGGTCGTTGTCGATGGTTTTTGGCGCATGGACGAAAGCGATGCTGCCGCCGGCGGCGTCGGTCAGGATCTGCTGCGTGCCCGACGTGTCGTTGCCACCGATGTAGATGAAAGCGTCGGCGCCGGCCTTCTTCAACCCGTTGAGGATGACTTCGCAATAGGCAGCGTCGGGCTTGTCGCGTGTCGAGCCGAGCGCGGCACTCGGCGTGCCGGCGATCAGCCGCAGCCGGTCCTCGGGGATGGCGGAGAGGTCGACATAGTTGCCGTCACGAATGCCGCGCACGCCGTGGAGCGAGCCCAGCACCTTGGCGCCGGGATGGCGCTTGCGGACTTCCAGCGTGGCCCCGACAACCGTCTGGTTGATGACGGCGGTCGGGCCGCCGCCCTGTGCGATGACAAACGTTCCAGCCATGCTCGATCTCTCCCGGCGCTGTGGTTTTCAAGGCACCTTGGCCTAGCTTGCCGCATCGCGCAACGGGAGTTTCCAGCGGCGCCAAACCGCCGCACAGGATCAGACGACCACGACCGGGTTCTTCTTGGAAACGCGGCTGTAGAGGTCGATGATATCCTGGTTGATCAGGCGCACGCAGCCCGACGACATCGCCTGGCCGATGCTCGCCCATTCCGGCGAACCGTGTATGCGGTAGCCGGTGTCCTTGCCGTCCTGGTAGATGTAAAGAGCGCGTGCGCCGAGCGGGTTGGTGAGGCCACCGGGCTGGCCGTTTTGCCACTTCACCAGTTCCGGCTTGCGCTGGATCATCTCCGGCGGCGGCGTCCAGGTCGGCCATTCCTTGCCGTACTGGATGTTGGCGCGGCCGGACCAGCGGAAGCCGTCCTTGCCGATGCCGACGCCGTAGCGGATGGCGTCGCCGCCCTCCTGCACCAGATAGAGCTTTCGCTCCTGCAGATGGACGACAATGGTGCCGGGCGCCTCGCCGGTCTCGTTGACGACGATCTGGCGGCGGAACTCCGGCTTGACCTTCTGATAGGGCACCGCCGGCACTTCGAAGCCGCCATCGTTGAGCGAAGCGTACATGACATCGGGGCCGGTGACGTTCTTGTCGACGCTGATCGCCGGACGGATCGGCCGCACCGAGCCGGTGACCGTGTCATCCAGCTGGAATTGCGGCAGCTCGAGCGTCGAAGTGCTGCAGCCGGCCATGCCGAGCAGCGTCATGGCGCCGGCCCCTGACAGGACGAAGCGGCGGGAATAGAGATGTTCGGTCTCGTTTGCGTCGCCATTTGCTGGCGGCGTCACATTCTGCGGCAACTCACGCATGCACCCAAACCCTACGCTGTCGGCGGGAAACACGGTCCGGCCGGATAGCAGGCAGTTTCGCCAAACATGGTTGAAAAAGGGTGAAGGCCCAACGACCGGTCTTAAGCCTGTGCCGCCAATAGCCGCAGCGATCTGGCGAAATGGTCCGCCGTGCATTTTTGGGAGAGGGCTCTTTACATTCCTCCGCACACGAGGATTTATCCTTTTCTTTGCGCTCAAGGAGACAAAGATGTCGTTCGAAAACTGGGCCGCCTTCGCCGCCGCCTCCACCGTCCTGCTCATCATTCCGGGCCCGACCATTCTTCTGGTCGTGTCCTATGCGCTGGGCCAGGGCTGGCGCACTGCCTTGCCGATGGCCGTCGGCGTGGCGCTGGGCGACTTCACCGCCATGACCCTGTCGATGCTGGGCATCGGCGCGCTGCTGGCCGCGTCGGCGACCGTGTTCACCATTCTGAAGCTGATCGGCGCCTGCTATCTGATCTATCTCGGGGTAAAACTGTTTCGCGCCGGCGGCGCGCTCAAAGCCGAACCACGCACAGATGCCGTCTCGGCCGCCAAGATGATGGCGCACGCCTGGCTGGTCACCGCACTCAACCCGAAGAGCATCACCTTCTTCGTCGCCTTCCTGCCGCAGTTCCTCAACCGGGAAGCCGATTTCTGGACACAGATGCTGATCTTCGAAGCGACCTTCCTGGCGCTCGCCTTCGCCAATGCCTTCGGCTACGCGCTGATCGCGGCGCGCGCCCGCAACGTAGTACGCAACCCCAAGGCGATCCGCATCTTCAACCGCACCGGCGGCACGCTGCTGGTCGGCGCCGGCATCGCCACGGTGGCGATGCGCTCGGGCAATTAGGAACTGCGGAGCATCAGGGCCGATATGGCAGTAAGAGATCCATTCGGCCTAATGTTTTCGGGCGCGACCGAGGCCGGGTTTTCACCCTACAGCCAGGCCGTGCATGAATTGCAATGCTTCGTCGGCGACCCGGTCGGCTCCGTTGACCGCGCCATATCGGCGGATCCCGGTTTCGTCATGGCGCATGTCTTCAAGGGGTATCTGTTCGGCCTCGCCACCGAACGCGAGGCAACGGCGGTCGCCCAGGCATGCCATGCTGCGGCACTGCCGCTTGCCGCGACGCCGCGCGAACAGGCGCATGTGGCGGCCCTTGGCCACCTTGCCGCGGGACGCTGGCATGACGCCGCGCGCCTGCTCGAAGATATCGCCATCGACAACCCGCTCGACGCGGTGGCGTTGCAGGTCGGCCACCAGATCGACTTCTTCACCGGCAATGCCCGCATGCTGCGCGACCGTATCGGCCGCGCGCTGCCGTCCTGGCAGAGCGGCATGCCAGGTTACCACGCCATTCTCGGTATGCAGGCCTTCGGTCTGGAGGAGATGGGCGACTATATCAGAGCCGAAAGTTTCGGCCGACAGGCGATCGAGATCGAGCCGCGAGACGGCTGGGCGCAGCATGCGGTCGCCCATGTCATGGAGATGCAGAGCCGGCAACGGGACGGCATCGCCTGGATGCGCGCCAACCCCGAGGCGTGGACCAAAGAAAGCTTCCTGCAGGTGCATAATTGGTGGCATCTCGCGCTGTTCCACTACGATCTCGGCGAGACCGATGAGGTGCTCAAACTCTATGACGGGCCGATCTATGGCGAGCGTTCGACGCTGGCGCTGAACATGGTCGACGCCTCCGCGATCCTGTGGCGGCTTTATCTCGGCGGTGCCGATGTCGGCGACCGCTGGGCAGCGCTCGCTGCCAACTGGGCGCCGAAGGCTGGAGCCGGCAATTACGCCTTCAACGATGCGCATGCGATGATGGCATTCGTCGGCACCGGGCTGGAAGGGCCGGCCAAGATCTTGCTCGAAGCCCAGCACGAGGCGATGCGCGGCAGCGACGACAACGCCGCCTTTACCCGGGATGTCGGCCAGCCACTGACGGAAGGCATCAAGGCATTCGGCGAGGGCAATTACAGCGAAGCGGTGCGCCTGATTCGACCGATCCGCGCCATTGCCCATCGCTTTGGCGGCAGCCACGCCCAGCGCGATGTGATTGATCTCACGCTGATCGAGGCGGCGTTGCGCGCCGGCGACCCAGCGCTTGCCCGGGCGTTGACGGCCGAGCGCGCACTGGCCCGGCCGGACAGTCCGCTTTCGGCGCTGTTTTCGCAACGCGCCGCCAATTTGTCAGAGAATTGACCCGCGGCGGATCTTGTTTTAAAAAATGGCAAGCCAGATTTTTTCGAGACCCGAAAAAATTAATGGGAGGAATGCATGTATCTCGGCCTCGATCTCGGCACGTCGGGCGTCAAGGCGCTGTTGATCGATGCCGGGCAGAAGATCATCGGCTCCGGCCATGCTTCGCTTGACGTATCGCGGCCGCATCCCGGCTGGTCCGAACAAAACCCCACGGACTGGATCCGCGCCTGCGAGACGGCCATTGCCGAGCTGAAAGCCTCGCACCCGAAAGAGCTTGCCGCGGTCAAGGGCATCGGCCTTTCCGGCCATATGCATGGCGCCACCTTGCTCGATGCCGGCGACCAGGTGCTGCGCCCCTGCATTCTGTGGAACGATACGCGCAGCCACGCTGAGGCCGCCGCGCTGGATGCCGACCCGCGCTTTCGCCAACTCACCGGGAATATCGTCTTCCCCGGCTTCACGGCGCCGAAACTCGCCTGGGTGAAGAACAATGAGCCCTCCGTCTTCGCCAAAGTGGCGAAGGTGCTTTTGCCGAAGGATTTCCTGCGGCTGTGGCTGACCGGCGAGCATATCTCAGAAATGTCCGACTCGGCCGGCACCTCCTGGCTCGATGTCGGCAAACGGCGCTGGTCCCCCGAGTTGCTTGCGGCGACATCGCTCGACGAAAGGCAGATGCCGTCGCTGGTCGAAGGCACGGAGAAGGCCGGAGCCTTGCGCGCCGAACTGGCCGCCAGCTGGGGCATAGCATCGGGCACCCCGGTTGCCGGCGGCGCCGGCGACAATGCTGCTTCGGCCTGCGGCATGGGCACGGTCGGCGCCGGCCACGCTTTTGTGTCGCTGGGCACATCTGGCGTGCTGTTTGCTGCCAACGCTTCCTACCTGCCCAATCCGGCAAGCGCGGTGCACACCTTCTGCCATGCCCTGCCCAACACCTGGCACCAGATGGGGGTCATCCTGTCTGCGACCGATTCGCTGAACTGGCTGTCGGAGATTTCAGGCAAGAAGGCCGGCGAATTGACCGCCGAACTTGGCGATGTGCTGAAAGCGCCGAGCGGGGTGTCGTTCCTGCCCTATCTCTCGGGCGAGCGCACGCCGCACAATGATTCCGCCATTCGTGGGTCCTTCACCGGACTGGCGCATGAGTCGAGCCGCGCGGTGCTGACGCAGGCCGTGCTTGAAGGCGTCGCCTTCGCATTCCGCGACAGTCTCGAAGCCTTGAAGACCGCCGGCACGGATTTGACGCGGGTGACGGCAATCGGCGGCGGCTCGCGCTCGCGCTACTGGCTGAAGGCGATCGCTACGGCGCTGCAGGTGCCCGTGGACATTCCGGCCGACGGCGATTTCGGTGCTGCCTTTGGCGCGGCGAGGCTTGGTCTGATCGCGGCGACAGGGGCTGATCCGCTGGCGGTGTGCACGGCGCCGAGGACGGATGCGACGATCGAGCCGGATGCTGCGCTTGGCGGGGCGTATGCCGATGCGTACCAGCGCTACCGGGCGCTATACCCGGCGATCAAAGGCATGACCGCGTGAGTCGGCGCGAGGCACCCCCCTCTGCCCTGCCGGGCATCTCCCCCGCAAGGGGGGAGATCGGCAGCGTCGGCGGGTATGCCAGTCTTGTAAGGTGGGTGATTAGCGAAGGCGTGGATGCCAGCCAATCTCCCCCCTTGCGGGGGAGATGCCCGGCAGGGCAGAGGGGGGTGTCTCGCGCCACCCTTAATCGATCACTGCGCCGGCACCTTGTCCAGAAACCCGGTGACGCTCTTCAGGCGCCCATTTTCGACAACACCGATATCGGTGCCTTCGATAACCGACGGCACGCCTTCCGGCCCAAGATTCCACGAGAAGCGGATGCGGTCGCCAAACCCGTCCGGCGTACCCTTCAGCGAGAACCGGAAGCCGGCGAAGCGCTGCTGTACGCCGTCGATCAGCCCAGCAACGCCGGCGTGGCCGTCGCCCTGCATGAGCGGATCGCGGTAGCTGACGTCTTCGGTGAAGGTGGCCTTGAGCAGTTCGGCACGGCGATCCGCATCGGCCTCGTTCCAGGCGGTGATGTAGTTCTGGGCGATCGTATTGAGGTCGGTCATGGTCTGTCTCCTTCGTTGAGTGGCTTTGACACGAGGCTTTTCACCCCAAGCGAGAGCGAAACCAATTACGCCTGAGGTAATCAGGGTGAACTATTCGAGAGAGGACAGAAATCATGAGCAGCGGATTTTTCGGCGACATCAAAGCGATCAAGTATGAGGGGCCGGATTCCACCAATCCGCTGGCCTACCGCTTCTACAATCCCGACGAGGTGGTGGCCGGCAAACGGCTGGAAGACCATCTGCGCTTCGCCGTCGCCTACTGGCATTCTTTCGCCTGGCCGGGCGGCGATCCCTTTGGCGGCCAGACCTTCGACCGGCCCTGGTTTCCCAAGGCTGGCGGCGTCGACACGATGGAACTGGCCAAGCTGAAAGCCGACGTCGCCTTCGAGATGTTCTCGCTGCTCGGCGCGCCCTATTTCTGCTTCCACGACGCCGACGTGCGGCCGGAAGGCAAGGATTTCTCCGAAAGTGCCGCGCGGCTCGACGAGATCGCCGACTATTTTGCCGCCAAGATGAAGAAGACCGGCGTCAAGCTGCTCTGGGGCACGGCCAACCTGTTCTCCAACCGCCGCTTCATGTCGGGCGCCGCCACCAATCCCGATCCGGATGTCTTCGCCTATGCGGCGGCGACGGTGAAAAGCTGCATCGACGTCACGAAGCGGCTGAAGGGCGAGAATTATGTACTGTGGGGCGGGCGCGAGGGCTATGAAACGCTGCTCAACACCGATCTTGCCCGCGAGCAGGAGCAGGCCGGGCGCTTCCTCAGTCTCGTCGTCGACTACAAGCACAAGATTGGCTTCAAAGGCACGATCCTGATCGAGCCGAAGCCGCAGGAGCCGACCAAGCATCAGTACGACTACGACGTTGCCACGGTCTACGGCTTCCTCAAGCGCTTCGGGCTGGAGAAGGAAGTGAAGCTGAACATCGAGCAGGGACACGCGATTCTTGCCGGCCATTCCTTCGAGCACGAGCTGGCGCTGGCCAATGCGCTCGGCGTCTTCGGCTCGATCGACATGAACCGCAACGACTACCAGTCGGGCTGGGACACCGACCAGTTCCCCAACAATGTGCCCGAGATGGCGCTGGCCTATTACCAGGTGTTGCAGGCCGGCGGCTTCAAGACCGGCGGCACCAATTTCGACGCCAAGCTGCGCCGCCAGTCGCTCGACCCGCAGGACCTGCTGATCGGCCATATCGGCGGCATGGATTCCTGCGCACGAGGCCTCAAGGCAGCCGCCAAGATGGTCGAGGACAAGGCGCTGTCGGGTCCGCTGGCCGAGCGCTATGCCGGTTGGAACACGGCCGAGGGCAAGGCGATGCTGTCGGGCAAGCGCTCGCTGGAAGACATCGCCGAGCGCGTGGTGAAGAAGAAGATCGAGCCGCAGCCACGCTCCGGCCGCCAGGAGTTGCTGGAAAACATCGTCAACCGCTACGTCTGAGGGCGGAAAGCCGATTCGTTGTGCTCAAGGGTGGCTGGATAACATTCCGGCCGCCCCGGAATGGGGTTTGCGCAAGACCCTATCCGACGACAAGGGTTTGCCCTTTGGCGCCCCTCAATGACCTCGCTCCTGCCTTCAAACTGCCGTCACGTATCTCGTATAAGGATGCGGTTGTGGCGGGTGAAAAGGAAGGAGGCGAACCGATATGCAGCATGAACGCGAAATCGACGCCCTGCTCTCATCCGGCGAGACCGGATCGATCATCGACCGGCTGATGGCGCTGCCGCGGCCGACCGACAGCGTGAAAAACGAATGGGATCGTGCTGTCAGCAGCCGATTTGAAGTCCGTCTGGCGAGGCAGATCCGCTCGCAGATGGACGCCGGCTGCGAACGACAGAACGCAGCCTGATCTCCCTTTGTCTGTGCATGTCGTTATCCCAAAACCGCGACACACTTTTGGGCGACATGCATCAACCTCGGCGCAGCCTGACCGGGGCTTCGCCGAACGCTCTTGAAAACGCTCTGGAAAATGCCGCGGCGGACGAGAACCCCGTCCGCCCGGCAATATCCGCCATGGCGATTCGCGTGTCGACCACCAGCCGACGCGCCGCGCCCAGCCGCAGCCTGAGATAATATGCGCCCGGCGTCTCGCCGATCGACTTGCGAAAAATGCTCTCCAATGTCCGCGCCGTCACCCCGGCGCGTTTTGCCACCGCGTCGATGGTCAGCGGCTGGTCGACATGCGATTCCATCAGCCGGATAGCCTGCGCCAGACGCGGGTCGTAGCCGTCGAGCCGGCCGAGCGAGACCAGCGGCTGCGCGTCGGTCGCGGCGCGCGCCTGGTCGTAGATGAAGACGCTGGCGACATCGAGCGCGATGGCCATGCCGAGCCGGGTGCGGATCAGATGCAGCATCAGGTCGAAGGTCGGCGACGCCCCGCCCGAGGTGAACACCGGTCCGTCGATGACGTAGCGGTCCGGACGCACGTCGA
Source organism: Mesorhizobium sp. M0001 (assembly GCF_040324255.1). Classification (NCBI taxonomy): domain Bacteria; kingdom Pseudomonadati; phylum Pseudomonadota; class Alphaproteobacteria; order Hyphomicrobiales; family Phyllobacteriaceae; genus Mesorhizobium; species Mesorhizobium sp. M0001. The sequence continues at coordinate 569,709 of NZ_JAMYVS010000003.1, read as the reverse complement.
CGCCGGGAAAGGCGGAGGAAAAATCCTCCATGTCTTCCCAATGGGTGGTGGCGCTGCGGCCTTCGAGGAGGCCGGCGCGCGCCACCAGCCATGTGCCGGCCTCGACGCCGCCGCAGGCGCGAGCCGCGCGGGCCGCTCGCCGTAATCCGGAAAGCAGAGCCGATGTCGCGTAATTCTGGGTGCCGAAGCCGGCGACGACGACAAGCACGTCGGTCGGCTCGGCCGCATCGAAGCGGCCCCTGACCGCCACCGGCAGGCCGCATGTGGTGACCGGCGCCTCGCCGGTGACCGAGACCAGTTTGAAATCGAACAGCGTCTCGCCGGAAATGCGATTGGCGGCGCGCAGCGGGTCGACGGCCGACGCCACGCACATGATGGACGAGCCTGAAAACACCAGCAGCGTCACCTTGAGCGGCGATCGCTCGGCGCGAAAGATGGTCGGTTTTTCGCTTTTGATCATGAGAGCTTCGTAAATCGCAAAACAGTTTCCAGCAAGTCGGGCATTGTTGGGTCTGTTTCTATGGGAGGAGATGTCCATGCCGCTCGCGATGAACCGTGAGGTTTTCATTACCTGTGCCGTGACCGGGTCCGGCGGCTCGCAGGACCGCTCCCCGCATGTGCCACGCTCGCCCAAGCAGATCGCCGATTCGGCGATCGATGCGGCCAAGGCCGGTGCCGCCATCGTCCACTGCCATGTCCGCGACCCCGAGACCGGCAAGCCGCGCCGCGATGTCCATCTCTACCGCGAAGTGACGGACCGCATCCGCGCGGCAGAAGTCGATGTGATCCTGAACCTGACCGCCGGGATGGGCGGCGACATGGTGTTCGGCTCACCGGAAGCGCCGCTGCCGCTCAATGAAAAAGGCACCGACATGGGCGGCGCCACCAACCGCATGGAACATGTGCGCCAGTGCCTGCCGGAAATCTGCACGCTGGATTGCGGCACCATGAACTTCGCCGAGGCCGATTATGTCATGACCAACACGCCCGGCATGCTGCGCGCCATGGGCGGCATGATGACGGCGCTCGGCGTCAAGCCGGAGATCGAAGCCTTCGATACCGGCCACCTCTGGTTCGCCAAGCAGCTGGTCGAAGAAAAGGTCTTGAATCCCGACGCGCTGGTGCAGCTCTGCATGGGTGTGCCGTGGGGGGCGCCGGACGACCTCAACACCTTCATGGCCATGGTTAACAACGTGCCGTCGACCTGGAACTGGTCGGCCTTCGCCATCGGCCGCAACCAGATGGCCTATGCAGCCGCTGCAGTGCTCGCCGGCGGCAATGTCCGCGTCGGTCTCGAAGACAATCTCTGGCTCGACAAGGGCGTGCTGGCCACCAATGCGCAGCTGGTCGAGCGCGCCGCCAGCATCGTCACCAATCTCGGCGCCAGGATTTTGGGGCCGGAGGAAGTGCGCAGGAAGCTCAACCTCACCAAGCGGGCGCCGATCGCAGCGGCTGCTTAAGACGGGAGCGGATCATGGCTACCGTCAAATTCACTGCGATGAAGGATGGCGACAGGCAAGACTATGAGTTCCTGACCGCCCATGAGATCGACTATGCCGCCAGGACCGGCGAGCGGCTGCTCGACGCACTGGTGCAACTCGACGAAGGCCTGTCGGGCTACAAGATCACCAGGCTCGGCCATTCGCTGCAGGCGGCGACGCGGGCCTGGCGTGACGGCGCCGACACCGACTGGATCGCCTGCGCGCTGCTGCACGACATCGGCGACATCTACGCTCCCTACAATCACGACGAATACGCCGCCTCGATCCTGAAACCTTTCGTGCGCGAGCAATGCACCTGGGTGGTGGAAAAGCATGGCGACTTCCAGCGGCTCTATTACGCGCATCATCTCGGCGGCAACCGCCATGCTCGCGACCGCTTCGCCGGCCATGCCTATTTCGACGATTGCGACCAGTTTTGCGAACGCTGGGACCAGTCGAGCTTCGACCCGGACTACGACACGCTGCCGATCGAATTCTTCCGGCCCTTCGTGCTCGAAGTCTTCGCCCGCAAGGCCTACGACCCCTCCGTGATCCGCTCCGGCGAGCGCGTGCCTCTCATCGACCCCGAAACCGCCAAGACAAGAACCGGAGCCTGACCATGAGCATCATCAACAGGGCAGCCGCCATTGGCGGCGGTGTCATTGGCGCCGGCTGGGTGGCGCGGCTGCTGCTCAACGGCATCGACGTGTCGATCTTCGATCCGGACCCGGAAGCGTCGCGCAAGGTCTCGGAAGTGATGAAGGGCGCGCGCCGCGCCTACAAGCAGATGGTTCCCGGCGGCCTGCCCAGGGAAGGCAGACTGACCTTTGCCAAGACCATCGCCGAGGCGGTGGCCGACGCCGATTTCATCCAGGAGAGCGTGCCGGAGCGGCTCGACCTCAAACACCGCGTACTGGCCGAGATCGATCTCTACGCGCCGGCCAACGCCATTGTCGGCTCGTCCACCTCGGGCATCAAGCCGACCGACATGCAGGTGGCGATGAAGAAGCATCCGGAGCGTCTGGTTGTCGGACATCCCTTCAACCCGGTCTATCTGCTGCCGCTGGTCGAGATCGTCGGCGGCGAACAGACCTTTCCAGAGGCGATCGAGGTCGCAAAGGAGATCTATGCATCGATCGGCATGAAGCCGGTGGTGATCCGCAAGGAGATCGAGGCCTTTGTCGGCGACCGCCTGCTCGAAGCGGCCTGGCGTGAGGCGCTGTGGCTGATCAAGGACGGCATCTGCACCGTTGAGGAACTCGACGACATCATGCGCTATGGCTTCGGCCTGCGCTGGGCGCAGATGGGCATGTTCCAGGTCTATCGCGTCGCCGGCGGCGAAGCCGGCATGCGCCACTTCATGGCGCAGTTCGGGCCGTGCCTGAAATGGCCGTGGACCAAGCTTGTGGACGTGCCGGAGTTCAACGACGAGCTGGTCGATCTTATTGCCACCCAGTCGGACGACCAGGCGCACGGCCTGTCGATCCGCGAACTGGAAAAGATCCGCGACGACAATCTGGTCGCGATCATGGATGCTCTGTCGAAACAGAACAAAGGCAAGGGCTGGGGCGCCGGCGCCTTGCACAAGGACTATACCAGGCAATTGGCCAAGCTGGCGGCGAAGAAGCCGGCCGCATCCAGGGCCGCCGAGAAGTCCAAGGCATCCAAGCCGGTAAAGAAGGCGGAAAAACCGAAGAAAAAGAAGAAGGGCTGAAGACCATGGATTTCGGGCTGTCGGAGGAACAGAAGCTCATTGTCGAGACGACGCGCGCTTTCGTCGAGAATGAGCTTTACCCGCATGAACGCGAGGTCGAGCGCACCGGCGTGCTGCGCCGCGAGCTGATCGAGGAGATCAAGGTCAAGGCAATCGAAGCGGGGCTCTATGCGGCCAACATGCCGGCCGATGTCGGTGGCGCCGGCCTCGATACGGTGACCTGGCTGCTCTACGAGAAGGAACTCGGCCGCGCCAACTATGCGCTGCACTGGACCTGCGTCGCGCGCCCCTCCAACATCCTGCTCGCCGGCACGCCCGAGCAGCGCGAAAAGTACCTGTTCCCGTGCATCCGCGGCGAGAAGTGGGACTGCCTGGCGATGACCGAGCCCGGCGCCGGCTCCGACCTGCGAGGCATGAAGGCGACCGCGGTGCAGGACGGCCACGACTGGGTCCTTAACGGCACCAAGCATTTCATCTCCCATGCCGATCTTGCCGATTTCGCGATTTGTTTCATGGCTTCGGGCGAGGAAGAAACGCCGCGCGGCAAGCGCAAGAAGATCACCGCCTTCTTCGTCGACAAGGGCACCAAGGGGTTCACCGTGCGCGACGGCTACCGCAACGTCTCGCATCGCGGCTACACCAACGCCATCCTCGAATTCGACGATTGCCGCCTGCCGGCAAGCCAGGTGCTGGGTGAGGTCCACAAGGGCTTCGACGTCGCCAATTCCTGGCTCGGCGCCACGCGCCTGCAGGTCGGCGCCACATGTCTCGGCCGCGCCGAGCGGGCGCTCGGCCACGCCATCGAATACTCGGCGCAACGCCAGCAGTTCGGCCAGCAGATCGGCAAGTTCCAGGGCGTGTCGTTCAAACTCGCCGACATGGCGACCGAATTGAAGGCGGCGGACCTGATGGTGTTCGAAGCCGGCTGGAAGTACGATCAGGGCACCGTCACCGATCAGGACATGGCCATGGCGAAGCTGAAGGCTACCGAAATGCTCGCCTTCGTTGCCGACGAAGCCATCCAGATCCATGGTGGCATGGGGCTGATGGACGACCTGCCGTTGGAACGCATCTGGCGCGACGCCCGCGTCGAGCGCATCTGGGAAGGGACATCGGAAATCCAGCGCCACATCATTTCGCGGGCGCTGCTGCGCCCGTTCGGGGCATAACCCATGCACAAGCTTGAGCGTCTGTTGCGCCCAAAATCCATCGCGGTGTTCGGCGGGGCCCAGGCCGCCGCCGTCGTCGCCCAATCGATCAAGATGGGCTTTGCCGGCGAAATCTGGCCGGTGCATCCGAACAAGGACGAGGTCGCCGGCCGCAAGGCCTATCGCTCGGTCGCCGAATTGCCCGGGGCGCCCGACGCTGCCTTTGTAGGCGTCAACCGGCATCTCACCATCGACGTGATCAAGGCGCTGGCCGAGCGTGGCGGCGGCGGCGCCGTCTGTTTTGCCGCGGGCTTTCTCGAGACCGAGGCCTATGACGACGATGGCGAGCGGCTGCAGGCCGAACTGGTGGCCGCGGCCGGCCAGATGCCGATCATCGGCCCGAACTGTTATGGCCTGATCAACTACGCCGACGGCGCGCTGTTGTGGCCCGACCAGCATGGCGGCATCCGGCTGCCCGAAGGCGCCAAGGGCGTCGCCATCATCACCCAGTCCTCCAACATCGCCATCAACATGACGATGCAGAAGCGCGGCCTGCCGATCGCCTTCCTGATGACGGCCGGCAACCAGGCGCAGACCGGCCTCTCCGAAATGGCGCTCGGCCTGATCGAGGACGAGCGCGTCACCTCGCTCGGCCTGCACATCGAAGCCTTCGATTCGGTAGCCGGCTTCGAGAAGCTGGCCGCGCGCGCGCGCGAACTGAAGAAGCCGATCATCGCCATGAAGGTCGGTCGCTCCGAACAGGCGCGGCAGGCGACGGTCTCGCACACGGCATCGCTGGCCGGCTCGGACGCTGCCTCGGGCGCATTCCTGCGGCGGCTCGGAATTGCCCGCGTCGATTCCATCCCCGCTTTCATCGAGGCGCTGAAGCTGCTGCATGTCACCGGGCCGCTGCCCGGCTATCGTCTGTCATCGATGAGTTGCTCGGGCGGCGAAGCCTCTGTCATGGCCGACAGCGCCGAAGGCCGCTGGGTCAATTTCCCGGAGCTCACCAGCAAACACCGCGCCCATGTCAAATCGACGCTCGGGCCGCTGGTCGCGGTCGCCAACCCGTTGGACTATCACACCTTCATCTGGAACAATGAACCGGCGATGACCGCCACCTTCACCGCCATGGTGTCGGGCGGTTTCGACCTCAACATGCTGGTGCTCGATTTCCCGCGCCCCGACCGCTGCTCGGTCACCGACTGGTGGGCGACGCTGCGCGCCTTCGAGGCGGCGCTGAAGACCAACAAGGCGCATGGCGCGATTGTCTCGTCGCTGCCGGAGAACCTGCCGGAGGAATACACCGCCGAGCTGATGGCGCGCGGCATGGTGCCGTTGTTCGGTATTTCCGAGGCCATGGATGCCGCAGGCGCGGCGGCCTTCATCGGCTGGGCCTGGGCCGAGCCGCAGGCGCAGCCGATCGACACGTCGGCTGCAGGTGCTGCCGGCGGCGACCATGTCACCCCTGACGAGGCCGAAGCCAAGGCGCGGCTGATCAAGGCCGGCTTGCCGGTGCCGAAGGCAGAACGTGCCGCCAACGCTGTCGAGGCCGTCATCTCATCCATGGCGCTCGGCTTCCCGGTGGCGCTGAAGGCGCTCGGCGTCACCCATAAGTCGGAAGTCGGCGCGGTGCGGCTCAATCTGAAAGACGCCGAATCCGTGAGCACGGCGGCGCATGATCTGCTGCCGCTCGGCACCGGCCTCTATGTCGAGCGCATGGTGCGCGACGGCGTTGCCGAACTGATCGTCGGCTTCACCCGCGACCCGATGTTCGGCGCCGTCATGACGCTGGGCACCGGAGGCGTGCTGGTCGAGCTGTTGCGCGACAGCGTCACGCTGATGCTGCCGGCGACGCGCGACGACATCGAGGCGGCCCTGCGTGGCCTTAAACTGTTTCCGCTGCTGGACGGCTATCGTGGCCGGCCCAAGGCCGATGTCGGGGCTGCCATCGACGCCATCGCGGGCATTGCCGGCTTCGTGCAGACGAATGCCGGAGAGATCGAGGAACTCGACATCAACCCGCTGATCGTCTGCGCCGAGGGCAAGGGCGCCTGGATCGCCGACGCGCTGCTGGTGCTGGGAGAGAAGAAGAATGTCTGACGTCATTTCCACCCGCCGCGAGGGCACCATCATCGAGGTCACGCTCGACCGGCCCAAGGCCAACGCCATCGACCTCAAGACCTCGCGGCTGATGGGCGAGACCTTCAAGGCGTTCCGCGACGATCCCGGATTGCGCGTCGCCATCGTCAAGACCGCCGGCGACAAGTTCTTCTGCGCCGGCTGGGATTTGAAGGCAGCCGCCGGTGGCGACGCGGTCGACGGCGACTATGGCGTCGGCGGTTTTGCCGGCCTGCAGGAGCTGCGCGACATGAACAAGCCGATCATTGCCTGCGTCAACGGCATGGCGGTGGGCGGCGGCTTCGAGCTGGCGCTGTCCTGCGACCTCATTTTCGCCTCCGACCATTCCTCCTTCGCCCTGCCCGAAATCCGCGCCGGCACGCTGGCTGATGCCGCGACGATCAAGCTGCCCAAGCGCATTCCCTATCATGTCGCCATGGACCTTCTGCTCACCGGCCGCTGGATGGATGTGGCGGAAGCGCATCGCTGGGGGCTGGTCAACGAAGTGCTGCCCAAGGACAAGCTCGAGGAGCGCGTCTGGGAGATCGCAAGGCTGCTCGCCGGCGGCCCGCCGCTGGTGTTCGCCGCGATCAAGGAGACGGCGCGGGTGGCCGAGGCGCTGACCTTCCAGGACGCGATGAACCGCGTGACGCGCCGGCAATTGGCGACGGTCGATGCGCTTTATGGCTCGGAGGACAATATGGAAGGGTTCCGGGCTTTTGCGGAGAAGCGCGACCCGGTGTGGAAGGGGAAGTAGCCTCTTTACCCTCCCCTCGATGGGGAGGGTCGGACCGAAGGTCCGGGGTGGGGTGATGCGCCACCCCGCCCCCCCCCCCCCCCGCGGCGGCGGGGGCGGGCCCCCCCGCCGGGGGGGGGGGGGCCCCCCCGCCCCACCACCCCCACCCGCCGCTTCGCGGCGACCTCCCCCATCAAGGGGGAGGTAAAGGAGCTGCATGACCGACTACAAAACCCTCATCGACGCGGAAACCTGGGCCTTCATCGAGAAGACCAACTCCTACTATCCTCCCGACACGATCGACTACACGATCGCCCAGCAGCGTGCGATCTATGACAGGATGTGCCGCGAGTTTTTTGCCGGCTATCCCGATGGCGTGACGGCGGAAACGACAATCATTGCCGCCCACGACATCCCGATCCGCATTTATCGCAGCGCGACACCGGGCCATGCCGCGATGGTGCTTTACATCCATGGCGGCGGCTTCATCCTCGGTGGGCTGGACAGCCATGACGATGTCTGCGCCGAGCTGTGCGCCCGGACCGGCTTCGAAGTGGTCTCCGTCGACTACCGGCTGGCGCCGGAGCATCTGCACCCGGCCGCCTTCGACGATGCGCTGCATGCCTTCGAATGGGCGGCCTCAAACTACGACTGCCCAAATTTGCTCTGCGGCGACAGCGCCGGCGGCAATCTCTGCGCGGCTCTCGCCCACGCAACGCGCAGCCATGCCAAAAAGCCGATCGGCCAGGTGCTGATCTATCCCGGCCTCGGCGGCGACTGGTCGAAGGGCTCCTATGTGACGCAGGCCGAAGCGCCGATGCTGACCATGCGCGACCTCGTGTTTTACAAGAGTATCCGAACCGGCGGCCTCGATGGAACCGGCGACATCACTTTGTATCCACTGGCCGACGCAGATTTCATCGGCCTACCACCGACAGTGCTGATCACCGCGCAATGCGACCCGCTGTCGTCGGACGGCGAGGCCTATCGCGACCGCGTCCTCGCTGCCGGCGGCCATGCCGCCTGGTTCGAGGAGCCGGGACTGGTGCACGGCTATCTCCGGGCCAGGCACACGGTCGGCCGGGCCCGCGCCAGCTTCAACCGTATCGTCGAAGTGGTGTCGGTGCTCGGCAAGGGCGACTGGATCGGGTGAACGGCTCAGCCGCGGACAAAGGCGATCAGCGCCTCGGCCATGCGATCGTTGAACTCCCGGCGAAAGCGGTTTTTCTTCAGCCATTCCGGATTTGAGCCGACGGTCTTGTTGGCATCGACGACAATGCCTTTGCCGTCGACGATGAAATAGTCGATGGCGCCGAAATCCAGATTGAGCCTTTGCCGCACCGCCAGCACCTCCGGCGGCACCGCGCCGCCCACCTCATTGCTCAGGATTTTTGAGCCGGCGCACAACACATCGTCGTAGACCTGCCGCATGTTGATCTCGGCGCCGAGCAGGAACATGTAGCGGTGTTTGACGATGGGCAGGTCGAGGGTTTCGAAGGCGAACTTTTCCACCATCAGGCGATTGTTGCGCCATACATTCCGAGGAACCTCGCCGATCGTCTGGTAGACCTTATAGGGCGGGCACAGGCGGTCCTTGTAGCCGGGTTCGAAGAGCTTGCGGATGACATGCGCGCTCCTGGTCAGGCCGTTGCGATGCTGCCACCAGCGCTGCTCTGGCCGACCCCTGGAGTTGAGGACGGTCTTGACGACAACCGGCCCCTTGTGGCTGTCGCCGGCCTCCAGCTTCAGTGTCGAATAAAGGTGCCGGTGGATGGACAGCGCGCGGCCATTGATGGTGCGGTCGTAGAGGTGGCCGAGACCGCGGTACGTTGGCGGCACGATTGTCAGGTCGACATGCAGAAAGGCCACCGGCGCCCGATCTCGGCCGGCCGGCCGGTCGAGCAGGCGCACTTTCAATCCAGCCTGTTCCAGGTAAGGCAGTAACTGCGCGATGCTATAGCTCCGCACCAGTCGGAAATTGCGCAGGCTCTCTACATAGACATCGAGATCGGCGGCAGACACCGAACGCTATTCCTTGATATCGACGCCCGAGAAATCGTGGTGATCAAAGGGGTCCATGACATAGCCCGTCACCTGTTCGCGCATCGGGATCGAGACCACGGAGTGGGCGATAGCGACCCACGGCATCTGCTCCCTGAAGATCGTTTGCGCCTGCGAATAGAGTTTTGCGCGGGCAGCGGGATCGACGATCCCGGCTGCCTGCTTGAGCAGATCGTCGAAGGCCGGAAAACACCAGTTGGCACGATTGGTGGTGCCGACGCCGGCACAGCCAAGCGGCACCGACAGGAAGTTATCGGGGTCGCCATTGTCGCCAGTGAAGCCGAACAGCATGGCGCCGTCGCGGTCGCGTGACTTCGAGCGGGCAAGGTATTCAGTCCACTCATACGTCACGACTTCCACGGTGACACCGATCTTTGCCAGGTCGGACTGGATCATTTCGGCCATACGCTGCGCATTCGGGTTATACGGACGCTGCACCGGCATCGCCCAGATCTTCATGTGCAGGTCTTTTACGCCGGCATCGGCGAGCCCCTGCCTGGCGGCAGCGGGGTCGAAGACATGATCGGGGCTCGTCTTGTCATAGGCCCAGGAGGTTGGCGGCAGCGGATTGCGTGCGACTTCGCCGGTGCCGCGGAATACGACGTCGACCAGCGCCTGCGTGTCGATGGCAATGGCGATCGCCTTCCTCACCCTTGGATCGTCGAAGGGCTTCTGCAAGGTGTTGAAGGCGAGGTATCCCGTATTGAGGCCCTCCTGCCGCATGACCTTGATACCGGGTGTCGCCTTGATCGCGTCCAGGTCGGCCGGATTTGGATAGGGCATGAGATCGCATTCGCCGGCGCGCAGCTTTTCCATGCGAATGCTGGCATCGGTGGCAATGGCGAAGACGAGATCGTCGATCTTCGGCTTGCCGCGCCAGTAGTCCGGATTGGCCTTGTAGCGGATGACTGCATCCTGCTGGTAGTCGACAAGCTGGAACGGACCCGTCCCGACCGGCTTCAGCGCCAGGTCGAGAAGCCGCTTCTCTGCGACGAGCTTGTCGGCATATTCCTTGGAAACGACCGAAGCGAAATCCATCGCCAGGTCGGCAAGCATCGGCGAATGCGGCGCCTTCAGCGTCATCACCACAGTATGGTCGTCAAGCTTGCGCCAACCGGCGACAAGATCCGGCATGCCGATGCCGTCGAAGTAAATGTACTGGCGTTTGGCGTAATTGTTGAACGGGTTCTGCGCGTTGGCCTGCCGGTCGAAGGTAAACAGCACATCATCGGCGTTGAAGTCGCGGCTCGGCGTAAAACCCTCGACGCTGTGGAACTTCACGCCGTGCCGCAGGTGGAATGTGTAGGTGAGGCCGTCGTCGGAAATCTCCCAGCTTTCGGCAAGGCCGGGGCGCACCTTGGTGGTGCCGGGCTCGAACTCGACCATGCGGTTGTAGAGAGCGGTGGCCGAGGCGTCGCGGGATCCGGAGGCGAGTGCGGGATCGAACGTATCGGGGCTAACCTCGGTGCAGTAGACCAAGGTCTTGGCTACGGATTGATGGACCGGCAACGCACATGGAAAAAGCGCCGCCAGCAAGAGAACGAAGTGCCTGCGTGTCATGATCCCCCCAGGGTTGGGAAGACGCTAGCAGAAGCCGGCACTGACGGTAAGTAAGCCGGCCGGTCTTTCGCGCGCCAAGACTGTTTTCCACCTTGAGTTGACACAAGGAATTAGCCGCGCCTCTGTGAAATGGCGGACAGACCCGGCCGCCGTTTTGCATGAACCTTTCCGCTTCAGCCTGCGACTGACGACCAGGCGCCGCATGGTGCGGGCCGGAAAGGATGCCCCCATGACCAGGACCCCAGAGGCTCCACGGTCTCCGGGACCAACGCAAGCTCAGCGCGACCACCGCCTTCGGGATGGAGTCGATGCGCTGGGCTTTCGGCTGATTCCGTTGACCCTGCGCAGGAGCAGGCGTATCGTGAAGATGAGGAAAGCAGACAATTCGATCAGGGACGAACGTGCCGGAACGCCACGCCTTGCCCTGTTTCGCGCGGCCGGACCGGATGTTCCTCCCGAAAACTTCGGGGGGAGTTTTATGTCCTGCGATCGCGGCGCGTCCATGTCGTCTCCAAGCGGCGGTTTGCGCCGTTCGCTCCATCTGGGCGGCGGTTTGCTTGCCCTGGCGCTGAGCGCCGCGCTCTGGTTGGGCACAGCCGCCCAAGCGCAGGAAACCCAGATCATCTATCCCGGCTCGATGGCGGTCACCGGATTTTCCGGCACCGTCATTCCCAATTTCGACTCTGCCGATTCCGAAAGGGGGGGGCTGCCGCCCGGCGTCGACCCGGTCGACGAAACCTTCATCGACACGACGCGCGCCACCTTGCGCGTCTTCGACGTTTCGGCGCTCGGCGGACCGGCTTCCGGCCAGCTCGTCTACACGCCGCCGCCTTTCGAGGTGACGGCCGAACAGATCGGCCAGGTATTCGCCATCACCTATGATGACGGTATGCGCGACGGCGTTCCCTCGGGCGTCCCCAATCTCTATGCCGGCGCGACCTCGCTGCACGGCATCCGTATCGTCACCCCGGACGAAGATGCCGACGGTCGGCCCGAGCGACAGCGCCGCGGCACCGCAGGCGCCGTCTTCATGGACGGCCAGTTCGGCACCGAAAGCGGTGGCGGTCCGGGCACGATCTGGAAGATCGACGGCATCACCGGCGCGGTCTCCAAATTCGCCGACATTGACACCAACAGCGGTTCCGGCATCGGCGACATCAGCTTCGACAGCAATCACCGCGAGTTCTTCGCCAGCGATCTCGACACCGGCCTCATCCACCGCCTCGACGCCAACGGCACGCTGATCGACACATTCGATCACGGCGTTGCCGGGCGGCCGGCGCATGGGCTGGCTCCCGTCGCCGATGACGGTGCGGTGATGGACATACAGGGTGCTGCCTTCGACTCGGAAGACCCCGACACATGGGGCTACACGCAGGACGAACGCCGCGTCTGGTCCGTCGCCTATCATGGCGGCCGGCTCTATTATTCGGTCGGCGAAAAGGCCGAGATCTGGTCGGTTGGCATTGCCCGCGATGGCAGCTTTGCCGGTGATCCGCGCTGGGAGCTGACGGTCAAGGCCGACAAGGACTACGCCGTCACCGACATCGCCTTCGACAACCAGGGTTTCATGTATCTGGCGCAGCGCGGCCCGGTCGAGAATCGCTACGATTACAGCCAGTTCGCCGATTCCGGCAAGGGCGAGGTCATCCGCTACTGGCGCGAAAACCCGGACGATCCGGCAACGGAATCGGTCTGGGTGGAAGAGCCGCAGGAATATGCGGTCGGCTTCCCGCAAGGCAACCGGCAGTCGGCCGGTGGGCTCGACCTGCAATATGGCTATGACGCCGACGGCAATCTCGACACCGGCGTGTGCACCGACACGCTGGTCAACACCGGCGACAAGCTGCGCGACAACCCGACACTTGCCGACCAGCTCGCCGCCGGCGGGCCGCTTGCCGTGCACGGCGTGCAGATCACGCCGACGCCGTTGGTCAAGCCGGCCAACGTGCCGCCTTTCGGCTCGTGGTTCGTCGACTTCGACGGCTATTTCGAAGACCCAGAAGTGGAAGGCCATGTCGGCGACGTCGAGGTCTGGCACCCCTGCGAAGGCCGTGCCGGCTATTATGAAGAGATCCCCGGCGGTTATCTGCCGCCGTTCTATCCGCCGGACTTCCCACCGCCCGGCGATCTGCCTCCGTGCATCGATGTCGAGGATGTTCAGTTCTACTGCACGCCTCGCGGCCTCCAGGCCGACCTCTATCTCCATGACCATGCCGGCTTTGGCGGCGATTCGATCAAGGTCCAGCCTTCCAGTGAGACAAAGTCCAGGACACCAGGCGTCGGGGTGACATCACCCCAGTCGCATGCTCCCGGTAAGCCTTACACGGTCGACATCACCGGCCATTCTCCGGGCGACAGAGTCGATGTTGGACTTTGCTTCTACAGGCAGTCCGACAAGGACAAGGGTGGCTACTACCCTTGCTGCAAGATGACTTTGCCGCTCAGAACCCCAGCCGTCAGCTGCGAACGTTGAGGAGGGGAAGATGAAAAATCTCGCACTTTCCCCGACCGCGAACAGCAGTCAATCCACCGGCAAGCAGCCAACCGTCATGGAGACCATCATGAAACCCCTGTCATATGCCAGGCGCGGCGCGCGCTGGCTGATGGCGGCCGGTATCGCGGTCGCGATGTTCACCCCTGTGGCAAGCCACGCCGAAGATGCAGTCCCGATCACTCCGGAACTGCGGCTCGACCTGGACAATTCAAAAATCGTCAATCCGAGGCCGGAACGGATCGTGCCGTTCTTCACCAAAACAGGCACACAGAGGAGCTGCGACTACGTCGTCTACTCCCTGAGCTTTGGCCTGCGCGGCGACCCGCAAGGCTTTGCCGACCCAAGCTTTTCGGCCAGGCTGAAGAAACTCCAACTCGACTTCAAGGATCAGCTTCCGCACGGTCTTGCGATCGTCAACGTCAACGTGTCCGGCGACGGCACGGATGCGTCTGGCGGACCGCTGCCGGGTGCGACAATCAGCACCTCGGCTAATCCGAACGATACGGCAACGGTCTCCGATTTCCGGATTTCCACCACCGATCTCGACGGCGCCGGGGCTGGCAATGAACGCGTCATCAATTTCAAGATCACCGCCAAGATCGACCATGCGGCGTTTCCTTCGCCGACCATCGTCGACAACCAGGGCATGATCAAGGTGACGCCGGGCGTCGGCACGGGGGCCATCATCCCGTCGCAGGATCCGGGCAAGCCCGACGACGGCGACTACAAGACCGGGGCCAAGACCTCGATCAAGATCGACCTCACCAATTGTGACAAGCGGCCTCCGCCTCCCGACCGGGAATGTTTCAAGGTGGAGCGCGGCACGGTCGATTGCGTGCAAGGCGGCGGCGCGTTCATCTACCACATGCCTGTCGGCCCGGAGATGGGCGGCAAATGGGTGCAGGTATCGACGACGACCCCAGGCATCACCATCATCCCCGACACGCAATTGGTGCCGGCGGGCGGCGGTGTGCTGAACTGGAAGATCGTCGGTGCGTCGCCCGGCGACGTCATCCACCTCATCGCAACCGGCATCGAGACCTATGCCGGCCCGAAGGAGGGCTGGGGACTATGCTGCACGCAGACCATCGACATCGTCATCCCGCGTGACTTGAGATGTCCGCCCAAGGACAAGGAACCGGACCTCAAGGTCGAGAAACGCGCCGACGTGACGCGTTGCACGATGGGCGGCGGCTGCGACTTCACCATCAAGGTCACCAATGTCGGCGACGGGCCGTATCACGGCAAGATCGTGCTCGACGAGGTGACGCTGCCGGCCGGCTCGACTCTGGATTCAGGGCCCAATCCGCCCTGGGTATGCATGCCCGGCGTGACCCCGATGACGTGCACCTATCCGGTGACCACGCTCAATCCGGGGGCCTCCATCAACCTCAAGCTCGGCTTCAAGCCGGCGGGTGGTTGGCAAGGCAGCGCGCTGCGCAACTGCGCCACCTATAACTACGGCGCCAGCGGCAAGCCGCTGTTCGGCAGCCAGCAGAACGATCGCGGCTGTGCCTCGATCCCGATCTGCCGGCGTGGCGACCGCGACCGCGATTGCCGGCCCCCGGTCGACAAGAAGGTCGACCTGATCCTGAAGAAGCGTGCCCGCATCCCGGTCTGCACGCCCGACGGCATCTGCTACTTCGTGATCGACATCATCAACAATGGCAGCGTCCCCTATAATGGGCCGCTGACGGTTATCGACAATTACCCGGGCGGCGCGCCGGTCTCTTCGACCTTCGGCCCGTCTCCGCCCTGGACATGCGGACCGAACGGTCCTGGCCAGTTCCGCTGCGACAATGCCGGCATCGTGCTGATGCCGGGCGCATCGACGCCGATCGTCGTCAAGGCGATCATGCCGGCCGGCTACCAGTCGGATGCGGTCGAGAACTGCGCGGCGCTGAAGCCCGTCCCCGGTGAGGTCGACCTCACCAACAACAAGGCCTGCGCCAAGGAACGCTTCCGTCGTCCCAATGGCGGCAAGCCGACCCTGCGCATAACCAAGGTGTGCAACGGCTCGCTCGCCGGTGCAGCGGTGGTTTCCTGCCGCATCACCGTCATCAGCCTTGGCACCGCTGCCCCCACCGGTCCGGTGCGGGTCAACGATGCTGCCACGCTGATATCGGGTGGCGCGCCGGTCCAGATCCAGACCGTCACACCCGACGGCGCGGAATGGGCCTGCGGAGCGGTTCCGGCCAACGCGCTGTCGTGCCAGATACCCGGCGCCGCGATGACTCCCGGAACATCGAGGCACTTCGATGTGACGGTCTCGGCCAATGGCGCGTTCGAGAACTGCGCACGCGGCTCATACGGCCCGGCCCCTGGAGACGATATCGTCTACCCGATCGGCCAGGCCTGCGCCAAGGGCGGCGGCACGTCCACCATCAGCGTCAAGAAGACCGGCGATGCCGAGTGCCAGCCCGGGCAACCCTGCTCGTTCGAGATCACCATCACCAATGATGGCCAGACCGCCTTCTCCGGTCCGGTCCGCATCGGCGATGCGATCGGGGTGGACGGCCTGGGGCGGCTGCAAGGCGTCGCGATCACCTCGATCGAACCGCCCTTTGGCTGCTCGCCCGAACCGACGACCTTGCCGTTGACCTGCATTGCCAACCTGACGCTCGGCGCCGGGGAAAGCCATGTGCACAAGGTCACCGTGGTCCTTCCCGACGCTCCCCTGGTCAATCTGCGGGGCAACGTCAGCGGCCAGAACTGCGTCGGCGTCTTGTCTCCCGACACCAGGGTGCAAGGCGGCGGCGACGTACTGCCCGGCGACCTGACCAACGTCCAGGGCGATCACGGCAAGGCCTATGCCTGCCATCCGTTCACCATCAAGCGCGAGGTGAAGAAGGAATGCTCGCCAGGCTTCGTCATGAACGATGCCGGCCGGTGCGTGTGTCCGGAAGGCACGACGTTCCGCAACGGCCAGTGCTCGCCCGACGGCGGCGTCATCATCCAGCCGAAGGATCCGAGGCCCTGCGTGCTGCTCAAGGGCCAGGTCCGCACCGAGGATGGACGCTGTGTCTGCCCGCGCGGAACCGAGCTTGAGAACGGCGCTTGCGTCAAGACCGACAAGCCTGGCTGCGCCATCCCCGGTTCGGTCCCGACGTCGGACGGCAATGGCTGCTACTGCCCGGAAGGTACGCATCTCGACCGACAGGCAAATGCCTGCGTGCGCGACAAGCAGAAGCCCGAGCAGTGCAGCATACGCGGCCAGGTTCATGACGCCGATGGCGATTGTGTCTGCCCGCGTGGGACAGAGGAGCGCAATGGAGCCTGCCGGCCGATCCGGCCAAAGCCTGAACAATGCTCGATCCGTGGTCAGATCCAAAACGCCAATGGCGATTGCGTCTGCCCGGACGGCACAGAAGTCAGGGGCAAGGTCTGCCGGCCGATCCGGCCGAAGCCCGAGCAGTGCTCGATCCGCGGCCAGGTCCACGACGCCAACGGCAATTGTGTCTGCCCGCGGGGTACCGAGGTGCAAGGCAATGCCTGCCGGCAGAAGAAGCCTGTGCTGGAACAGTGCGACATACGCGGCCAGGTGCACAACAAGCGCGGCGAGTGTGTTTGCCCGCGCGGCACCCAGGTGATCGACGGCGCATGCCGCAAGCCGAGGCCGCAGGTGGGAGACTGCGCCCCGGGCTCGCAGATGGTCGGCGGCCAGTGCGTGCCGATCATCAGGCGGCGCTGCCCCGAAGGCACCGTTGGTCGGTTCCCGAACTGCAGAGCCATCCGGCAGCAGCCGTCGCTCGACCCGACCCTGTTGCTCAATCCAGGTGTCCTTCAGCAGTTCATACCGAAGCGCACGCCGCAGACGCAGGTACAGCCGCAAAGGGATCCGGCGGCCAACTTCAAGCCATAGGATCTGATACGAGTCAAAATTCAGAACCCCGCCGGAGCGATTCGGCGGGTTTTTTTCGTCAGCGCGATCGGGGTCCGCCGCATCTCGTCGTTGAAATGCCGGTGCAATCTTCCTCGGACACCAGCAAGCCGCTGTCGCCCGACGGTCCCTCGATAAAGCCGTCCAGCGACGTCAGCATGGAAGAGACGGTCTTTCCCGTCTGAGCTCTCCTTTCTGTTTTCGCCAATTGGGCCATAACCGGAAGCGAGGCCGAGCAGGTAAGGCATCAGCCGGGCCGCTCCTAGCACAACAAATACCGACTTTCCCTTTTCGGGATCATGGTCTAGGCAGACGTTTGGATCGCGCCCGCAAACAGGGCGCCCAAAGGGGCCGCATCATGAGCAGGAAGACCCTGATCGCGCCATCGGTGCTGGCGTCGGATTTCTCGAAGCTCGGCGACGAGGTCGAGGCGGTGACGGCGGCCGGCGCCGACTGGATCCATCTCGACGTCATGGACGGGCATTTCGTGCCCAACATCACCTTCGGCCCGCCGGTGATCAAGGCCATCCGCAACCGCACCAAGGCCTTTTTCGACTGCCATTTGATGATTGCGCCGGCCGATCCTTATCTGGCTGCCTTTGCCGATGCCGGCTGCGACGGCATGACCGTGCATGCCGAGGCCGGACCGCATCTCGACCGCTCGCTTCAGACCATCAAGGGTCTCGGCAAGAAGGCCGGCGTATCGCTCAATCCGGCGACGCCGGAAAGTGCGATCGAATATGTGCTCGACCGGCTTGACCTGATCCTGATCATGACCGTCAATCCGGGTTTCGGCGGGCAGGCCTTCATCCCGGCCATGGTCGACAAGGTCAAGCGGGTGAAAGCTCTGATCGGAAACCGGCCGATTCGCATCGAGATCGACGGCGGCGTGTCGCCGGAAACTGCCCCCCTTGTCACATCAGCCGGCGCCGATGTGCTGGTGGCAGGCGCCGCCATCTTCAAGGGCGGCAGCGTCGAAGCCTACCGGGCCAATATAGAAGCCATCCGAACCGCGGCCGACCGGGCTGCCGGCTGACATCAGTTCCAGGGCAAGTTCCCGGCTGGTCGGTTCTCCTCGGCCTGATCTCCCTGCCTGATCCTTCGATCTCCCAAGAAGCCGTCAACGGGTGGCAGCCGCAAGGGCATCGCGGCACGCGACAGGATCGCGGCATCCGGCACTAGTTTTGGCCCATAAACCTAGTGGATAACTGCCGAAGGGATCTGCATGCGGGGAGAGGTCAATCCGGCGGCATGACGCGCGTTAAGACAAAATTATCCGTATTCGGGATCTCGAAGCTGTTTCTCGAGGGCACCTGCCATGCTGGGAGACAAACTTTCTTCAGAAGAACAAGTTTTTCACGATTTTAGTTACTTCCGGCGGATAAGATGCGGCCAACCTTCCTCTTTAAGTCGAATATCGTGATCTTTCGCTTGAGGGGCGGATGCCTTAGGAGCTACAGTAGATTCACACGGGAAATCGTTTGCTTCGCGAACGGGCTAGCGGAGCTTGGGAGAGCTACAGGAGTCATATTGACCTACGGATCTACCGATGTGAGCGAAGGCGCGGGACCCAAGAGCACACTCGCTAGTACGGTCTATCAACAGCTTCGCGACGATCTCCTGCGCGGCGTGTTTGAAAGTGAAAGCAAGCTTCGTGTCGAATGGGTGGTTTCCCGTTACGGCGCCGGCGCCTCACCGGTTCGCGAGGCCCTCAACCGACTTGCTTCGGAGGGTCTGCTCGGCCGCCACGACCAGCGCGGTTTCTTCATCATGCCGGTCAGTGCCCCGGAACTTGAGGAATTGACGCGCACTCGCTGCTGGCTGGAAGAGCGGGCCCTGCGTGAATCCATTGCCAACCGCACCGGCGAATGGGAAGAGCAGCTCGTGCTGGCCTTGCATCGCCTGGCGCGTGCCCCGCGCCGCTTGCCGGAGGATCCGTCCTCGAACAATCCGGAATGGGAAAAGCTGCACCGCGCCTTCCATCGGGCACTGATCGCAGGCTGCCGCTCGCATTGGCTGACCGGCTTTTGCGACCAGCTTTCGGATCAGGCCTCCCGCTACCGGCTGATCTCCCAGGACGGCAGCGAGCGCGACGAAATCAGTGAACATCGGCTGATTGCGGAGCGCACGGTGGATGGCGATGCCGATGGCGCCGTTGAAGCCCTCCTCAACCACTACCGTCTGACGGCAGCCATGTGCATGGAGCGCTTCAACGACAGCGGCGATCCACGCGTGAGCGCCACCAAGGCGCTGCGCAGCCGCAGATAGAAGCGCTTCCGGTCCGCTATCCAAAATCCGCCCGCTATCCAAAATCGCCCGTTATCCAAGTCCGCTTGCCTTCATCTGATCGGCGGCAAACCCGATTTCACGTTTTTGCCGGACGGAGGCGAAATCGTTTCCTTTGTTCCAGGCCATCCGGCTTCTAAATCAAAGGGATAGAGCATGACGTCCTCCGAAAACCGCTTCACACTTTTCGGCATCATCTCTAGGGAATGCGCATGACCAATCACCTGTTCGACGCGTTCCGCAGCCGGATTTCAGCCTCCGAGCGCATCCTGATGGCGACCGATGACGGACGCGCGATCGCCTATGGCGACACGTTGGCGCAATCGGCACAGCTGGCACATGCGCTGAGGCATTTCGGCGTCGAGCCGGGCGACCGCGTTGCCGTGCAGGTCGAAAAAACCCCCGAATGCATTTTCCTTTACCTCGCCTGCCTGCGCGCCGGCGCGGTCTTCCTGCCGCTCAACACCGCCTACACGCTGGCCGAACTCGGCTATTTCTTCGGCGATGCCGAGCCGCGGCTGGTCGTCTGCGACCCGGCCCGCGCCGGCGCTATCGCGCCCCTGGCGCAGGCGTCGGGTGCTGCCACCGTCACGCTTGGCAGCAATGGTGAGGGCTCGCTGACCGAACTGGCGGCACAACAGCCCACGGATTTCGACGCCGTAGCGCGCGGGCCGGACGATCTGGCCGCAATCCTTTACACATCCGGCACCACCGGACGCTCCAAGGGCGCCATGCTCAGCCATGAAAACCTGGCCTCCAATGCGCGCGTGCTGGTCGAGCAATGGCGCTTCACCGGGGATGACGTGCTGATCCACGCGTTGCCTATCTTCCACACGCACGGCCTGTTCGTCGCCACCAATGTCACCCTGATGGCCGGAGCCTCGATGCTGTTCGAGCGGAAATTCGACGCCGGCCGCATCGTCTCGCTCTTGCCGGGCGCGACAGTGCTGATGGGTGTGCCGACCTTCTATACCAGGCTGTTGCAGCAGGACGGGCTGGATGCCCCGGCGGCGAAGAACATCCGTCTGTTCATTTCCGGCTCGGCGCCGCTGCTCGCCGAAACGCACAAGGTCTGGCGCGAGCGCACCGGCCACGCAATCCTCGAGCGTTACGGCATGACCGAGACCAACATGAACACGTCGAACCCCTATGAGGGCGAGCGCCGCGCCGGCACGGTCGGCTTCCCGCTGCCCGGCGTTTCGCTGCGCATCACCGACCCTGACAGCGGCGATGCGCTTGGCCAGGGTGAAGTCGGCATGATCGAGGTCAAAGGTCCGAATGTCTTTTCCGGCTATTGGCGCATGCCGGAAAAAACCAAGGCGGAGTTTCGCAAGGACGGCTTCTTCATCACCGGCGACCTCGGCATCATCGACGCGGACGGCTACGTCCACATCGTCGGCCGCGGCAAGGATCTCATTATCTCCGGCGGCTACAACATCTATCCCAAGGAGATCGAGAGCGAGATCGACGCGGTTGCTGGCGTCTTGGAAAGTGCCGTCATCGGAATTGCCCATCCCGATTTCGGCGAAGGCGTCACCGCTGTCGTGGTGCGGGCGCCGGCATCGCAGATCACCGGGGCCGAGATCGTTGGCGCCATTGCCGGCCAGCTGGCCAAATACAAGCACCCGAAGCAGGTGATCTTCGTCGACGAGCTGCCGCGCAACACGATGGGCAAGGTGCAGAAGAACCTGCTGCGCGAGACCTACAAGGGTCTCTACGGCTAATCCATAGCCGGCTAATGTCTTTGCCCAAGCGCTTCGCCTGGACATCTCTGTTCGCGGTTCGGCAGTGGCGCCTTTTACCTGCGCGGCTTTTTCACCCGAGTGCTGGAACCCCACAAAGCGCGGTTCAGCAGGCTGCGTTTGCGCTTGCGCGGGATGAGGTCGACATCGCTGACGAGCTTGGCGCCGCCCTCCCGCCGCTCCAGGGTGATCTTGCGGCTGTGGAAGGCTTCGAGCTCCGTACGATGCGCCACGCTGATGATGGTGACGTCAGGCAGTTCGCGGATCACCGTCAACATCATCGTGTCCTGGCTCTTCTCGTCGAGCGCCGAAGTCGCTTCATCCAGCACCACGATATCGGGGCGATGCAGCAGCAGGCGCGCGAAGGCGAGGCGTTGCTTTTCGCCGCCCGACAGCGTCTGGTCCCATGGCGCCTCTTCCTTGATCCTGCCGGTGAGATAGCCAAGCCCCACCTTGTCGAGGGCAGCCTTGATTTGCTTGATGGTCCACTTGTCCGCCGCCGCGGGATAGGCGACCGCGCGGCGAAGCGTTCCGGAAGGGATGTAGGGGCGTTGCGGCAGCATGAACAGGCGCCTGTCGGTGTGGAAATTGACGCTGCCGCCGCCCCATGGCCACAGGCCCGCGACGGCCCGCACCAGCGTCGACTTGCCTGAACCGGATTCGCCTGAAACCAGCACCCGCTCGCCCGGTTCGATCACGACCTCGGTTTCCTTGACCACGGAGGTGCCGTCGTCGAGTGTCACGGAAAGATTGTCGAGGCTGAGGATGGCGCCGTCTTCGGCTTCGCCTCGGTTGATGCGTCCGAGCGCATCGCTCTGCTCGGCGCGCTCGAGCCCGTCGAGCGACATCATCAGCGAGGCAATGCGCCGCGCGGAGGCGTTCCAGTCGGCGAGGCGCGGATAGTTGTCGACCAGCCAGCCGAACGCGCCTTGCACGATGCCAAAGGCAGACGCCGCCTGCATCACCTCGCCAAGCGTCATCGAGCCTTCGAGGAATTTTGGCGCGCACAAAAGGATCGGCACGACCGGCGCAAACAGGCTCGATCCCTGCGACACCGCCGCCGTGCGCATGTGCTGTCCGGTCAGCAGAGCCCATTGCCTCAGCACGTGGCCGAAATTTCTGTCGATGCCGCTGCGCTCCTCGTCCTCGCCTCCCAGCAAGGCGATGCTCTCGCCGTTTTCGCGCACGCGCGTCAGCGTGTAACGCAGTTCGGCCTCCGCCTGGTTCTTCCGCTCGGAGAGTTGGACGAAATCGCGGCCGATGACCACCATCGAGGTCGAGGTGATGGCGGCATAGATGATCGCGGTGATGACCAGAAAGCCGGGAATGGTGATGCTCTCGCCGCCGATCGGCAGGGTGAGCGCGCCGCCGATGGTCCACAGCACGACGATAAAGGTCGAGGCCGACAGGAACGCGTTGAGGACGCCGGCGGTGAAATCGACCGGCGACTCGGTGGCGATGCGCAGGTCCTCGGTCATGCGGGCCTCGGGGTTCTGGTGGTCGCCGCCCACGAGGTTCAGCTGGTAGTAGCGGCCGTTTGCCAGCCAGCGCGCGACCACCCCGGTGGTCAGCCAGGAACGCCAGCGGCGCTGGATCGTCATGCGCAGGTAGACCTGCGCGACGACAAGGCTGCCGCTGCAGATCACCAGCGGCACGAATACGGCGCTGAGGAGATAGACCGTGCGGGCGTTGCGCTGCTCGAGGGCATCGAACATCGAGCGGTTCCAGACGTTGATGCCATACTGGAAACCGATGTTGATGCAGATCAGCAGCAGCACTCCGATCGTCAAAGGCCAGGCGAGCTTGTCGCCATGCCTCCCCCAATAGCCGCGCCCGCTGATCCAGAAACGCCGCAGCAGATATTTTTTGCGCGCCTGCTCGGGCGTCAGCTTGGGATCGGGTTCGACGGCATCCGGCGGCGGCGCAGCCTCGCCAACGGGCTCGGACGCGGCTTCGGCGGCCGATGCTTTTTTCTCGCGCGGCGTGTCCTCGCGCGGTCCATCTCCGCGCGTTTGCCGTGACGGCTTTTCCCGACGCGACTTCGTGGCATCGCGCGCTTCGATGCCGTCGGCCGGTTTCGATTTGGGTTTTGCCTCGGACATATGCCCCGACAACGACCTCCATATCAAAAGGTTTCATGGTATGCGCCTGCCCGACGTTTCAGGAAACGCCCGTCATTGCGGATATAAAAGCCCAACGACATGTTCTGCGATGGCGAGGCTGGCGGTAAGGCCAGGGCTCTCGATGCCGAACAGATTGACGATCTGACCGCCCCCGTGGTCAGCCGGTCCCTGGATGACGAAGTCGGCGGCCGGCTGGCCCGGACCGGACAGTTTCGGCCTGACGCCGGCATAGGCCGGTTGCAGGGCGCCGTCCGCCAGGCCGGACCAGTAGCGCCTGATTTCGTCGTAGAAGGCAGCGCCTCGTGCGGGATCGACGGTATAGTCGACGCGATCGATCCATTCGACATCCGGGCCAAAGCGCGCGCTCCCCGACATGTCGAGGGTCAGATGCACGCCGAGGCCGCCATGGACCGGCACCGGATAGATCAGCCGCGAAAAGGGCGAGCGGCCGGAAAGCGCGAAATAATTGCCGCGCGCCAGCCACAGCGGCGGAACACGGTCTTGCGGGAGGCCTTCGATGCGGCCGGCGAGCGCCTGCGCGTCGAGGCCGGCGGCGTTGATGAAGGCGCCGGTCTTCAAGGTGAAACCCTCGCCATCGGCGTCGCGCGTGTCGATCCGGATGCCGTCGGCTTCGATGCTCGCGCCTGAGACAACGGTGAGCAAGGCGAAAGATGCGCCGGCCGCTTCCGCGTCTCCACGCAATGACAGCATCAGCGCCTGGCTGTCGACGATGCCGGTTGACGGCGACAGCAGCGCGCCGGCGCAGCTCAGCGCCGGTTCCAGGCTTTCGGCCTCTGCGCGCGTCAAAAGCTTGAGGTCACCGACTCCGCATTGCGCCGCGTTGATCTGGATCGCCTGCAGTTTGTCCAACTGGTCGGGTTCGACGGCAACGATCAGTTTGCCGGTGCGATGATGGGCGACGTCGTGCTCGCGGCAATAGGCATAGAGACGCTCGCGGCCGTTGACGCAGAGACGGGCCTTCAGGCTGCCCGGCGTATAATGAAGCCCGGCATGGATGACTTCCGAATTGCGCGAACTGGTGCCCGTGCCGATGGCTGCGGCCTTCTCGACCACCAGCACCTCGCGGCCCGACAGCGCCAGCGCGCGGGCAATGGCGAGGCCGACAACACCGGCTCCGGCGACAACGCAGTCGACATCATGCATGGGTGGACTTTAGCGCGGACTGTCCGCGCCTGCAAAAACCTTGTCGCCGCCGATCCAGACGCCGTTGACGTCGAGGGCGTCCGACAGAGCGACGATATCGGCAGCCGTGCCATTGGCGAAGCGGCCGAGCCGGTGGGCCTGGCCGACCGCCTGCGCCGGATAGAGCGAGGCCATGCGCAACGCTTCCGACAGGTCCAGCCCGACGATCCTGTGCATGTAGCGGACGGCCGAGATCATATCGAGATCGGCGCCGGCCAGCGTGCCGTCGGCCAGCCGCAGACTGCCATCCTTGCGATAGATGATGCGGCCGTTAAGGGTGAACGACGTCATGTCGGTGCCGATCGTCGCCATGGCGTCGGTGACCAGCACGATCCTGCCCGGCCCCTGCTTGGCGCGCAGCGCGATTGCCATGGTGGCGGGATCGACATGGATGCCGTCGGCGATGATCCCGGCCGACAGACTGCCTATGTCGATGGCCGCACCCGCCAGCCCCGGCTCACGGTTGCCGATCTGGCTCATGGCGTTGAACAGATGTGTGACCACGCTGGCGCCGGCATCGGCAAAGGCTCTGGCCGTGGCGTAGCCGGTGTCGGAATGGCCGAGGCTGACAATCACACCGGCCTTGGCCAAGGCCGCAACGCGGGCAGGCTCGACGGATTCAGGCGCTATCGTCGTCAGCAGCACCGGCAGGTTTTTGCGTGCCGCGACCAGCGCCGCTTCATCCGCATCCGTCATCGGCCGGATCAGCGCCGGTTCATGCGCGCCCTTGCGGGCGACGGAGAGATGCGGCCCTTCGAGATGCAGGCCGAGAAATCCCGGCAGTTTTTGCCGTGCCGCCCCGGTGCCGGCGGCAATGGCCGCGGCGGTGATGTCAGGCGTATCTGTGATCAGCGTCGGCAGCAGTGCGGTCGTGCCGAACGGCGCATGCGCCCGGCAGATTGTTGCCAGCGAGGCGACATCGGGATGGTCGTTGAGCATGACGCCGCCGCCGCCATTGACCTGCAGGTCGACAAAACCCGGCACCAGCATGCCGCCCCCGGCGTCGATGCGGGCAACGCCCGACGGAATGGCGCCGACGGGATGAATGCCTTCGACCACATCGCCGTGCACGACAAGGGCGGCGTTATCATGCCAGTCGTCGCCATCGAAAATTCGGGCGCCAGTCAGGGCAAAAC
The DNA here is from genome assembly GCF_040324255.1 of Mesorhizobium sp. M0001. Classification (NCBI taxonomy): domain Bacteria; kingdom Pseudomonadati; phylum Pseudomonadota; class Alphaproteobacteria; order Hyphomicrobiales; family Phyllobacteriaceae; genus Mesorhizobium; species Mesorhizobium sp. M0001. Next base: position 544,021 of record NZ_JAMYVS010000003.1, on the reverse strand, counting down.
GGTCGCTCATACGGTTTCCGTCACCTTGCGCAGATTGCGCGGTACGTCCGGATCGAGGCCGCGATGGCGGGCGAAGGCTTCGACGAAGCCGTAGAAGGAGACGATCAGCGTCAGCGGGTCGGTCAAGGGATGACCGGTGGCGACATGCGGCAGCCGCGCCGCGCTCTTGGCTTTGTCCGAGGTTACAAAAACTGCTGCACCCTTGCCGGCAAGGTTGTCGGCAGCCTCTGCCACGGACGGCTCGGAGGCATCGCGGGCGGCGAGTGCCAGCACCGGGAAGCCTGGCCCGACCAGCGCCAGCGGGCCGTGCATGACTTCGGCTGCACTGTAAGCCTCGGCATGCATGCCGCAGGTCTCTTTGAATTTCAGCGCCGCCTCGTTGGCCATCGCCGCCGACGGGCCACGGCCGAGGATGAACAGCGATTGCGGCGTCTCCAACGCGCCGGCCAGCGCCATCCAGTCGCAGGCGATCGCCTTGCTGAAATGCTCGGGCAGGCGGGCAAGGGCGGCCAGCAGTCTGTCGTCGCCGGTGCAATGCGCCATCAGCGCCAGGCCGGCGACCGCCGAATTGACGAATGTCTTGGTCGCCGCGACGCTGCGCTCGGGGCCGGCCAGAATGTCGATGGCAAAATCCGAAGCCCGCGCCAGCGGCGAATCGGCGGTGTTGGTGATGGCGACGGTGAGCGCACCGCCGGCTCGTGCCGTCTCGGCCATGGCGACGATATCAGGGCTTTTGCCGGATTGCGAGATGGCGAGGCAAGCCGAACCGGCGAGCTTGAGCTTGGCGCCGTAGATCGAGGCGACCGATGGACCGACCGAAGCGACGGCCAGGCCGGCGGTCAGTTCGACGGCATATTTCATGAAGGTGGCGGCATGGTCGGACGAACCGCGCGCGACGGTAACGACGAAGCTCGGATCGCGCTCGCGAATGCCGCGTCCGGCCTCGGTCAGCACCGCCGCCGAGCCATCGAGCAGACGCGCGACGGCTTGCGGAATTTCGTCGATCTCGCGCCGCATATGGGTGGTCTTGGGGATCATGGTCGGCCCTCTTCGCTCGGCCCTGTCAGGCGCAGTTCGGCGACGAAATCATAGGCGTCGCCGCGGTAGATGGAGCGGGTGAACTCGATCACCTTGCCGCTCGCGAGATAGGAAATGCGTTCGATGTGCAGGCCGGCAATGCCGGATGGCACTTCGAGCAGACGCGCATCGGCGTCGCCGAGATTGGCGGCGGAAATGCGCTGCACCGCCCGCACCGGCCGGTTGCCGGTCAGTTGCAGCGCCGCATAGAGTGACGAGCCTATCCCGGCCGGATCCGGCAGCACGCTGGCCGACAACGAGGCGCGCTCGATGGCCAGCGGCGTGTCGTTTGCGATGCGCAGGCGCGCCACGCGCGCCACCAGCTCGTTCGAGGACAGGCCGAGCACCATCATCTCGTCGGGCGAGGGCGGGTAGAGGTCGCGGTCGAGCCAGGCTGAACGCACCGCCATGCCGCGCCTTGCCATGTCCTCGGTGAATGAAGTGAGCCTGGACAGCGACTGCTCGACGCGCTCCATGCGCGGCGCCACGAAGGTGCCGGAGCCGTGGCGCTGCACGAGGATGCCGCCCTTGACTAGGTCCTGCACCGCCTTGCGGACGGTGACGCGCGAAATGTCGGCCTTGGTGGCGATGTCGCGCTCGGAAGGCAGCGCATCGCCCGGCCCGATCAGGCCGCGATTGACGGCGTCCTCGATGCTTTTCCTGAGCTGCAGGTAGAGCGGGGCGCCGCTCTGCGACGACTGCCTCAGCGTGGCGAAGATCTGGTCGGCGGCATCGCTCATCGCGTCGCCTCCGCTTTGACGAAGATGCGGGCCGCCATCTGCACGGCGCCGCCCAGCGCATCGTCGAGCGGCGCTTTCAGCAGCGCCTGGTAGCGCTGGGAAAGGCGCGGCCCATAGAGCGGCGCCAGCCCGCCGAGCAGGCAGAGCGGGGCGTCATCAGAGAGGTCGAGCGCGTGGAGCGACGCCTCGACATCGGCAACCGACTTGTCCACGATCCAGTTGGCGACGCTGTCGCCCTTCTCGGCATGCTCGAAAACCTTGGGCGCGAAGCCGCCGAAATCGCCGGGCTTGGCATTGGTGGTGAACTCGACCACGTCTTCGGGATTGTTGCGGAAAATGGCCATCATGCTGTCGGTCAGGGCTGAGCGCGGCCGGACGCCGTCATGGGCGAGCAGCGTCTGCTCCAGCAGGTCGCGGCCGATCCGGGCGCCGCTGCCTTGATCACCGACCTGAAAGCCCCAGCCGCCGATGGCGCGCGACGTGCCGCCCTTGCGCGCCATATAGGCGGTGCCGGTGCCGAGGATGGCCATGGCGCCGTCACCAGAGCCGACTGCCCCTTCGAGCGCGATCTCGGCGTCCGTCTCGACGCGGCTGATGCTGAACGGCAGGATTGCTTCAAGCTGCTGGCGGTAGGTGCCGACATTGGCGCCGGCAAGGCCGAGAATGGCTGGTGTCTGCGGGATCAGGTCCGGATCTTGCCCGGCGGCGATGAAGGCCTGACGAGCAGCCTCGACGATGTGGGTGCGAGCGCCGGTGAGATCGGTGCGGATGTTGGCGGCGCCGCTTTTGGCACGGCCAATGACAACGCCATCGCCTGTCGCAAGGGCTGCCCTGCAGCTGGTGCCGCCGCCGTCGATACCGAGCACGAATTTCACGCGATGTCTCCTCCGGGCGATAATACCAATAAAATACCAATAGCCAAGGGATTAATTTCCGTTTCAAAAAGATTAAGGCGTATCAGGTTGAAAACCCGGAATTTCGCCGGCTCAACGCTTTCTAGTTCGCAATTTCGTTAATGCGTGTGGACAAGTGGTATTTTTTTGGTATTGTTCGTCCATCGGAGGGACAGGGATGGCCGAACCGCGCACCGAAGCGCTTCACAGCAATGCCGAGGGACTGGACATCCAGGCCCCGGACGCCATCCTTTCTTCTTTGGTCAATGCGCAGATCGAGGCCGCCAAGGCTGTGCGCGACGCCATTCCCGCCATCGCCGCCGCAGCCGAAATCATCGCCGGGCGGCTGAACGGCGGCGGCAAGCTCGCCTATGCTGCGGCCGGCAGCTCCGGCCTGATGGCGCTGGCCGACGCGCTGGAGTTGCCCGGCACCTTCGGCATCAAGCGCGAACGCATCGCCATCCTCATCGCCGGTGGCGACGACGCTTTCAAGACCCTGGCCGGCGGACCGGAAGACGACACCGACGAAGCCTCGACGGCAATTGCCGGCGCCGGCATCGGCAAGGGCGACTGCCTGATCGCGATTTCGGCCAGCGGCTCGACGCCCTATGCGGTGCAGGCGCTGAAGGATGCGCGCAGCCGGGGCGCGGCAACCATCGCCATTGCCAACAACAAGGACACGCCCCTGCTCAGGCTGGCCGACGTCGCCATCCTGCTCGAGACGCCACCGGAGGTGATTGCCGGCTCGACGCGCATGGGCGCCGGCACTGCCCAGAAGATCGCGCTCAACATGCTGTCGACGCTTACCGCCATTCATCTCGGCCATGTCCATGACGGCTACATGGTCAATCTCACCGCCGACAACATCAAGCTGCGCGACCGCGCGGCTCGCATCGTCGCCGCTATCAGCGGCCGCGACCGGCAAGACGCCGTGCGGCTGCTCGAAGCGAGCGGCGGCGTCGTCAAGACAGCCATTCTGCTCGCCGCCGGCGCTGCCAACGCCGTTGCGGCCGAGAAGATACTGGAAGGGACCGGCCAGAAGCTGCGGCCGGCCCTTTCCGCGATCGAGGGGAACAAGGGCGCGAAGGCCCCTGTTCTCAAAACCGAACCTGAAAAAGGTCAACAGGGAGACTAGCATGACAACGAAATTACTGACGGCACTGCTTCTCGGCACCAGCATTCTCGGCACCGCCGGGTTGGCTCACGCCGATGACGTAACGCTCAATATCGAAAGCTGGCGCGGCGACGACCTTGCCATCTGGAAGGACAAGCTGATCCCGGCTTTTGAGGCCAAGAACCCGGGCATCAAAGTGGTGTTCGCAGCGTCGGCGCCGACCGAGTATGACGCCGCACTCGGCGCCAAGCTCGCCGCCGGCTCGGCTGGCGACCTGATCACCTGCCGCCCGTTCGACAAATCGCTCGAACTGTTCAAGAAGGGCAACCTTGCCGATCTGTCTTCGCTGCCCGGCATGGAGAACTTCTCACCGGTCGCCAAGGCGGCATGGCAGACCGACGACGGCAAGGCGAGCTTCTGCGTCCCGATGGCCTCGGTCATTCACGGCTTCATCTACAACAAGGACGCCTTCGACAAGCTCGGCCTCAAGGTGCCGACGACGCGTGACGAGTTCTTCGCCGCGCTCGACAAGATCAAGGCCGACGGCACCTACATCCCGATGGCCATGGGCACCAAGGACCTATGGGAAGCCGCGACCATGGGCTATCAGAACATCGGTCCGAACTACTGGAAGGGCGAAGAGGGCCGCGCAGCGCTGATCAAGGGCGACCAGAAGCTGACCGACAAGGACTGGGTTGCTCCCTATGAGGAACTGGCCAAGTGGAAGCCTTATCTCGGCGACGGCTTCGAGGCCCAGACCTATCCGGACAGCCAGAACCTGTTCACGCTTGGCCGCGCCGCCATCTACCCGGCGGGATCGTGGGAGATCGGCCTGTTCAACACCCAGGCGCAGTTCAAGATGGGCGCCTTCCCGCCGCCGGTCGAGAAGGCCGGCGACACCTGCTACATCTCCGACCATACCGATATCGGCATGGGCCTGAATGCGGCGTCGAAGAATGCCGACGCGGCCAAGACCTTCCTGTCCTGGGTCGCCTCGCCGGACTTCGCCACCATCTACGCCAACGCACTGCCGGGCTTCTTCAGCCTGAATTCCACCCCGGTGAAGATGGAAGACCCGCTGGCGCAGGAATTCGTCTCCTGGCGCGACAAGTGCAAGTCGACGATCCGCTCGACCTACCAGATCCTGTCGCGCGGCACGCCGAACCTCGAGAACGAAACCTGGGTTGAATCGGCCAACGTCATCAATGGCACCGACACGCCGGAAGCTGCCGCCAAGAAGCTGCAGGACGGCCTCGACAGCTGGTACAAGCCGGGCAAGTAAGAGCTCAGACAACAGACAGGGCCCCAAGTGGACGGCCCTGCGTTTTTCGACAGCATCATCGACTGCGAACGACGGCGCCGCCCCTCATCCGCCTGCCGGCACCTTCTCCCCGTATAGTGACGGGGAGAAGGATCAGCCGAAACGCAGGCGCCCCCTCTCCCCGTCTTTCACGGGGAGAGCGTGAGGGTGAGGGGCAGCGCTGCCGTCGAAGGCATTGCTAAACCTGATCGGCGGGGACCGCACTCATGGCCGCACAAACACGACCGAAACGACCGTTCCGCTGGCATATCGGCGTCTTCCTGGCGCCGGCGCTGCTGGTCTATACGGCGATCATGATCCTGCCGCTGGCCGGCACCTTGCAGCTGTCGCTGTTCCGCAACGTCGAGCAGCATCAGGTGTTCGTTGGCTTCACCAACTTCCGTACGTTGTTCGGCGACCCCAACTGGTCGGTGGGTTTCTGGAACGCGCTGAGGAACAACACCTGGTTCTTCATCATCCACATGGTGGTGCAGAACCCGATCGGCGTGCTTCTGGCCGCACTTCTTTCCAGCCCGAGGCTGAGGTTCGCCGCCTTCTACCGCACCGCGATCTTCGTGCCGACCATCCTGTCCTTCGTCATCGTCGGCTTCGCCTGGAAACTGATCCTGTCGCCGTTATGGGGCGTGGCGCCGCATCTGATGGACCTGGTCGGCTTGAAAAGCCTGTTCACGCCGTGGCTGGGCAAGGAACGATATGCGCTGACCGCGCTCAGCCTGATCTCGGTGTGGCAGTTCGTCGGCATCCCGATGATGCTGATCTATGCAGCCCTTTTGTCGATCCCCGAAGAGGTGATCGAGGCGGCCGAATGTGACGGCATCACCGGCATGTCGCAGTTCTGGAAGATCAAGCTGCCGCTGATCCTGCCGTCGATCGGCATCATCTCGATCCTGACCTTCGTCGGCAATTTCAACGCCTTCGACCTGATCTACACCGCGCAAGGGGCGCTCGCCGGCCCGAACTATTCGACCGACATTCTGGGCACTTTCCTCTACCGCGCCTTCTTCGGCTTTCAGCTGCAGACCGGCGATCCCAATATGGGCGCGGCGATCGCCACGATGATGTTCCTGATCATCCTCGGCGGCGTCTGCGTCTACCTCTTCCTCGTCCAGACGCGCCTGCGTCGCTACCAGTTCTGAGGGGCGAGATGTCGAGCTTTGAACACCCCCCTCTGGCCTGCCGGCCATCTCCCCCGCAAGGGGGGAGATTGGCAGCTCTGGCCTTGCCGCTCGTCTTGCAACGTTGGCGATTGGCGAAAGCAGTCGCGGCATCTGATCTCCCCCCTTGCGGGGGAGATGTCCGGCAGGACAGAGGGGGGTGCCTTGGTGCCGACCTCAACAGTCATCGCTCGTCAGGAGACCTTTCAATGAGCACCGCCACCCGTTCGCTGCCCCGCACCATCGGCGCCCACGCGATCCTGTTGACCTACACGGCGATCGCGCTGTTTCCGGTGATCCTGGTCATCATGAACTCGTTCAAATCGCGCGCCGGCATCTTCAGCGAGCCGCTGACGCCGCCGACGCCAAAAACCTTCGACCTGATCGGCTACACCACGGTGATCGGCCAGGGCGACTTCATCCATTATTTCCAGAACAGCCTGGTCGTCACCGTCGCCTCGCTGTTCTTCGTGCTTCTGTTCGGCGCGATGGCGGCGTTCGCGCTCTCGGAATACCGCTTCCGCGGCAACACGCTGATGGGGCTTTACCTCGCGCTCGGCATCATGATCCCGATCCGGCTCGGCACCGTCGCCATCCTGCAATTGATGGTGGCGAGCGGGCTGGTCAACACGCTGACGGCGCTGATCCTGGTCTACACCGCGCAGGGGCTGCCGCTGGCCGTCTTCATCCTGTCGGAATTCATGAAGCAGGTGTCCGACGATCTGAAGAATGCCGGCCGCATCGACGGCCTGTCGGAATACACGATCTTCTTCCGGCTGGTGCTGCCGCTGGTGCGGCCGTCGATGGCGACGGTCGCCGTCTTCACCATGATCCCGATCTGGAACGATCTGTGGTTCCCGCTGATCCTGGCGCCGTCGGAAGAGACCAAGACGGTGACGCTCGGCGCGCAGTTGTTCCTCGGCCAGTTCGTCACCAACTGGAACGCCATCCTGGCCGCACTCTCGCTGGCGATCATGCCGGTGCTGACCCTCTACGTCATCTTCTCGCGGCAGCTGATCCGCGGCATCACATCCGGAGCCGTCAAGTGAGCGGAGCCCTACAAATCTCTGCTGGAGCCTTCACCCCACCCGGCGCTGCGCGCCGACCTCCCCATCAAGGGGAGGTAAAAGGTCGTGGCTTCATTCACGACCGCCAAAGGGCGACTTTCGGAGAAGCTTCTTTGGCAGTGAGGGTGTTCGCGCCAACGTCCTACCTCCCCTCGATGGGGAGGTCGGCGCGAAGCGCCGGGTGGGGTGACACCCTCTCAGAAGGAACAACTGGAACATCTGGAGTAGTTAGGTGACCTCTAAATCGCCCCTTCGCGTCGTCGTCGCAGGCCTCGGTAACATGGGGCGTAGCCATGCGCTGGCCTACCACACTAATCCGGGCTTCGAGATCGCGGCCCTGATCAACCGCTCCGACGTGCCGTTACCGGACGGGCTGTCGGGCTATGGCATCAGGCGCTCCTTCGACGACGCGTTGCGCGATGAAAAGCCGGATGTCGCCTGCATCGCCACCTATTCCGACAGCCATGCCGACTATGCGGTGAAGGCATTCGAGGCCGGCTGCCACGTCTTCGTCGAGAAGCCGCTCGCAACGACGGTGGCGGACGCCAAGCGCGTCGTCGCCGCGGCCAAGGCCAATGGCCGAAAATTGGTGATCGGCTACATCCTGCGCCACCACCCGTCCTGGGTCAGGCTGATCGCCGAGGCGCGCAAGCTTGGCGGCCCTTACGTGTTCCGCATGAACCTCAACCAGCAATCGTCAGGCCCGACCTGGCAGACGCACAAGCAGTTGATGCAGACGACGTCGCCGATCGTCGATTGCGGCGTGCACTATCTCGACGTCATGCTGCAGATCACCGACGCCAAGCCGGTCGAGGTGCGCGGCATGGGGCTGCGGCTGACCGAGGAGATCGCGCCGACAATGTACAATTACGGCCATCTCCAGGTGCTGTTCGACGACGGCTCGGTCGGCTGGTACGAAGCGGCCTGGGGACCGATGATCTCGGAAACGGCGTTCTTCGTGAAGGACGTGATTTCGCCCAATGGCTGCGTGTCGATCGTCATGAAAGAGGGTGTGAAGTCGGACGACATCGACACCCACACCAAGACCTCGACCATCCGCCTGCACAGCGCTGCGACGGGTGCGGACGGCAAGTTCGCCAGGCCGGACGAGATGCTGTCGATGGACGGCGAACCCGGCCACCAGGATCTCTGCGACCTCGAACAGGCTTTCGTGCTGAAGGCGATCCGGGAAGACATTGACCTGACCCGCCACATGGACGACGCGGTGAAATCGCTCGCCGTCTGCCTTGCCGCCGATGAGAGCGTGCGCAGCGGCGCCCCAGTTAAGCTCTAGTAGGGCAAACTCTAGAACAAGGACGAAGCCGTGGGCTCGCTGGTAATCGAGAATGTGAAGAAGGCCTTCGGGCCGGTCGAGGTGCTGAAAGGCATCAACCTCGAAGTGACCGACGGCGAATTCGTCGTCTTCGTCGGCCCATCTGGCTGCGGCAAGTCAACCTTGCTCAGGGTCATCGCCGGGCTGGAGGATTCGACCTCCGGCAGAGTGGTGATCGACGGCGCCGATGTCTCGGCCACGCCCCCGGCAAAACGCGGCATCGCCATGGTGTTCCAGACGTACGCGCTCTACCCGCATCTGACGGTGAAGAACAATATGGGCCTCGGCCTCAAGCAGGCCGGCACGCCCGCCCCGGAGATCGAACGCCGCATCGGCGTCGCCTCGTCGATGCTGTCGCTGGAACCGTATCTCGAGCGGCGGCCGGCGGAACTGTCGGGCGGCCAGCGCCAGCGCGTCGCCATCGGCCGCGCCGTGGTGCGTGAGCCAAAACTGTTTCTCTTCGACGAGCCCTTGTCGAACCTCGATGCAGCGCTTCGCGTCAACACGCGACTGGAGATCGCGCAGCTGCATCGCCGGCTGAAGGCAACGATGATCTACGTCACCCATGATCAGGTCGAGGCGATGACGCTGGCCGACAAGATCGTCGTGCTCAACGCTGGCCAGATCGAGCAGATCGGCGGCCCGATGGAGCTTTACAATTCGCCGGCAAACGAGTTCGTCGCCGGCTTTATCGGCTCGCCGAAGATGAATTTCATCGACGGCGCCAGATTGGGCGAGACGGCCAAGACGATCGGCGTGCGGCCGGAGCATCTGACCGTGGATCCAAGGTCCGGTGCCTGGAAGGGAACGGTGGTGCACGCCGAACATCTCGGCGCCGACACCAACCTCTATCTCGACTGCGAAAAGGCCGGGCTGATCACGGTGCGCATTTTCGGTGTCTACGACGCCGAGCCCGGTGCGACGCTGTATGCAACGCCCGAGCCGGGTAAGACATACCGGTTTGGGGCGGACGGCAAGACGATCAAGTAATCCTTCGCCGACAGCAACCACGGCGATCACACCGCGCCGAGCAGCACCGCGCCATGGATCGCCGCCTGCCAGCCCAGGGCCGCCCAGCGTATGTCCAGAGGCTCTACAACAAGCGAATGCGGTAGGCTGTCCGCGATGCGCTGCTTGAGCGTCTGGCGGGGATAGGACTTCATGTCGACGATACCGCCGCCGATCAGGATCGTCTGCGGGGAAAACAGGGCGGCTGCCGTTGCGACGGCCACCGCCTGCTGCCAGACGATTTCGTCGAGCCATTCGCGCAGCGATGGCGGCTGCCCGGCCGCCGAAAACAGATCGGCCACCGGGATATCGTAGTCTGTCGCGAGTTCGACGAGCGTTGCCCCTGAGGCATAGGTCTCGACCCGGTTTGGCGGACCGCTTTCGTCAGGCCGGTAGATCGGCATATGGCCGATTTCCAGCGCCCAGCCGCCGCCCCTGAAAATGCCGTCCTTGCCGAGATAGGCCGCACCGATGCCGGTGCCGAGATAGACCGCCAGCACCTCCTTTTGCCGCTTCACCGCGCCGGCAACGCTTTCGCCCAGCAATTGCAGCACGACGTCGCGTTCGAGCCGCACGGGAACGCGGAGCCGCGATGCCAGTTCCGTACCCAGCCGGATACCGTTCAGTTCGGGAATGTTGGCCGTGTGCAGCACCGTGTCGAAGTCGCGGTCGATGAACCCAGGCACCGTCGCAACGACCCGTGCAGGTTTGAGCCCGGCATCGCGGCAGGCTGCGGTGACCGCATCGGCCAACCCCGCCACAGGCGCGCCCTTGCGCAGTTGCGCGGTCGGGTAGGTGCGGGCGAAATCCACCGGGTGGCCGCGATCGGCAAAGCCAACCTTGACCGACGTGCCGCCGATCTCGACCACGGCGATGGTCTCATCAGTCGTTTTGTCGGTCATGCGAGCGGTTCCAGGAATTCCGAAAGACAGGCGCGGAATTCCAGCCGGTAGGCGGCGCGATCCTGCGATTTGGCTGTGATGGTGCAAAGCCGGGCCGACGGAATGAGCCCGGCCAGCGTCTGTGCGTCGTCCAGTCGATGGACGAGGTCATGGTCATGGCCGATGACAAGAGTCGGCACCGCGATAGCGCGGATCTCCGCCTCGCTCACGCCGGGACCATCGCCGGCGATCGCCGAAAGCAGCCTGCCGAACAGAACCGGGTCCGGGCGAGTGAAGAAGCCTTGCAGGCTGCCGAGATTGTCCGGCGCCAATCTGGCCAGTTCGCCGGCAACAGCGCTGTCATCGAACAGACGCCTGGCGTCTTGGGGCGAATGCCGCATCAAGAGATCGCCGACGACGGCATAGGGCTTCATATTTTCCGGAGCCGCCTGGACCACCCAGGCTGGTCGGGCGAGCACCAGCGCCCGCACACGAGCCGGCTTGTGCACTGCCAGGCGCAGCGCCAGTGCGGCACCCATCGAGATGCCGCCGACGACGGCCGAGCCGAGGCCGAGTTCGTCGGCCAGCGCTTCGACGTCTTCGGCAAACGTGGCAACCGAAAGCCGCTCGACCGGCCCGTAGCTGGATCCGCCCTGGCCCCGGCATTCGAGCGTCACGCGCCGGGTCACCGGCAGATCGGGAAACACGTCGGCGACCTGCGCTTCATCACCGCCCAGCCCATGCTGAAAGATGACGGGGAAGCCGGCGCCGACGTCCCGGTAAGCAAGGTCGGCACCGTCGCGGCTGAAGGTCTGTTTCACGCTCTTCCGCTTTCTTCGAGCGCAGAGCGAAGGAAGGCGCCCACGCCGGGCGCCTCGGCCTCCATCAGGCCGTGCGTGATCAGGGGGCCGTCGAACCCGGCAGCTTGAAGGCGGCTAATGAAATGCGGGAAGTCGACAACGCCCTGTCCGGCGGCGGCAAAACTGCCGTCGGCATGGCGGTCCTTGGCATGGGCCATGCCGATCTCGGCGGCCAGCAGGTCGACGGCCTCGTCGATCAGGCGATGACGCTCCGCGCTGTCAGCCACTTCGAACAGATTGGCCGGGTCGAGCACAATGCGCAGGCGCTTGCTGTTCACCTCATCGAGCAGGCGGCGTGCGGCCCGCGCGCTGGAGACGACATTGGCAAGTTCCGGTTCGATGCCAAGCTCGATGTCGAAGCGCTCGGCAATCGCGATCGCGGCTTCCATCTCCACCCGAAGATCGCTCCAGGCGGCGTCAGTGGCATTGTCGGCATGCCAGCGCCACTGATCCTCAGCATCCCTGGTGCCGGTGCACAGCGTAATCAGCCGCGTGCCCATGTCAGCGCATGACGCAGCCAGTACCTCGAGCCGGGCGAGTCCCTGATCGCGAACCCTGCGATCGGGATGGATCATGTTGTAGGTTCCAGACACTGCTGCAATCGAAACACCGGTCTGGCGGCTCGCCTCAACGACGGATCGGGCCGCATCCGGCTCGATGCTGTCCGGCATCGACGGCAGTCCAAGGCACGCCAGGTTGAACTGCGCCGCCGCGTAGCCGGCGTCCGCGACCGCGCGCAGAACCGGCAAGGCGCCGGTGGTGGTGAAGGTCTTGGCGAAGATCCCAAGCTGCATCACACGACCCCGTCGACGTCGGCGAGGCGGACGGCGCGGCCGCCGGCAGCGGCGGAGCGGGCGATGGCCGCCATCCCCCTGACCGATGCGATGCCGTCGTCTATGCCGGCGCCAACCATGGGCGCGCCATTCAGCACGACATCGGCAAAGCCTTCGAGCTGGCGGCGATAGAAGTGACCGTCTGCGCCAAGCGTGCGATGCCAGCTGCCATCGGCCTCGCGGAAAATGTCGACCTCGCTGCTCTTGTAGTACCAGGGGTTATAGGTCTTCGCGAGAACGCTGCCGTTCTGACCATACATCTGAAACCCTTCGTGCCAGTCCATGCGCACGGCAACCGTCAGGTCGAGATGGCCGACCGACCCGTCGGCGAAGATGGTGGTGATGAACCAGCAATAGGCGCCGTAGCGCTCGGTGAGCCGGGCCTCGACCGCCTCGATTGGGCCGTGCAGATGGCGCGCCGTGTCGATGAGGTGGCTGCCATGCGCCAGCATGTAATACTGGCGCAGATCCGCCTTGGGATTGACGGAAGGCTTGCGCGCCTTGGTGCTGGTGATGATCAGCGGCTGGACCGCATCGGTCATCGGGTAGCGATGGGTGCTGTCGCAATACCAGCCCTTGAACGCCAGCCGCTCACCCATCTCGTCGTCGACGAAGGCCTTGGCCGCCTGGATGCCGGGATCGAAGCGCTTCATATGACCGACCTGGAGCACCTTGCCGCTCCTGTCGACCGCCGCCCGCAAGCCTTCGACTTCCTCGACCGAAACGCCCAGCGGCTTCTCGCACAGCACGTGCTTGCCGGCATCCAGCGCCAGTTCCGTGGCCTTGACGTGGAACGTGTCCGATGTCGCGATGATGACGGCATCGAGGTCGGGATCGGCCAGCATCTGGCCATAGTCGGCATAGGATTTTTCGGGCGCGTAGGTCGCCGCCATCCTGTCGCGCAGATCGTCGGCGACATCGCAGATGGCATAGAGATCGGCATTGCGCGCCTTGGTGCAGGATTCGAAATGCGCCGCCTGCGCAATCGGACCGCAGCCGAGCACGCCGACACGCAGCCGCTTTTCATCTTTGCGAGGCATGGAATCTTTCTCCTGATTAGCGCGCGGCGAGGCCGCGAAGTTGAAATTGCGGATCGCCCGACAAAGCTGCCTGATGCAGCAGGCAGGCAGCGCCCAATGCCGGACCGTCGGCGCGGACGCGCGCCAGTTCGATCCGGGGAACGGGATAGCCTTCGGCGAGGAAGTCCGACAGGAAAGCCTCGACCTGCTCAGCGACGAAAGGATAGACGGCATTGACCGAGCCCGAGAGGATGATGCGCTCCGGCTGCAAGGTGCAGGTGAGCGTCGCCAGGCCGCGGCCGAACCAGAGCGCCCAGTCGCGCGCGGTGGCGACGGCTGCCGGATCGCCGCCGGCAAGCGCCGCGACAAACTCATCCACGCCGGCGCGCAGTCCGCTTATGTGCAAATAGCGAGCCAGCAACGCATCTTTGCCGACATAGGATTCCAGCCGCCCCGGGCGCTTCGCGTCGAAGACAAAACCTTCGTCGCCGATGCGCAGATGACCGATTTCGCCGGCGCCGCCGAGTCGGCCGCGATGCAGCCTGCCGGCATTGATGATGCCGCCGCCGACGCCGTTCTCGATCAGGATGACCAGGGCATCCTCATCGTCCTTTCCCGGCTGCGGCCGGTATGTCTCGGCCACCGCGACGGCATTGGCATCGTTTTCCAAGAGGATCGGAAAATCGTCGCCAAAGGCATTGCCCAAAAGCTCCGCCAGATTGACCCCGTGCCAGCCAAGGATGGTGGCATGGTATGAGACGCCATCAGCTGCGGGGAAGCCGGGCACGGCGACATTGAGCCCGTAGGGGCGCGTGCCTTCAGGCAATTGCGACCGGATCTCGGCAACGAGCTCCTTGATGATGTCGACCGCGGCTTCGGGCGTGCTACCGGGGCCGGCAAATGCCCTAGAGGCGCTCGCACGCCGCGCGCCGGCAAGGTCGACAGTCACGACTGCGATCCAGTTGACGCCGATATAAGCGCCAAGGAAGAAGCCGCCATTGCCTTCGATCTCGACCAGGATACCGGGACGGCCGACCCGACCCTCGCTATCCTGCTCGTCATCCGTTCCATCCGACCGCTCGCGCGCCAGACCGGCTTCGGTCAGCCCCAGCACCAGGGCGCCGGTGGTCGACCGGGTCAGGCCGAGATCGCGTGCGAGCGCCGCTCGGCTCAACGCGCCGGCACGAAACAGCGCCGCAAGTGCCCTCGTTTCGTTCGGCCGAAGATCGGTCGACACCAGCACGTCGTTCTCCACAATTTGTTTGATTTGCATACTAATAGAATTTCTAGGCGGTTTGAAAGACCCAAGGTTGGGTGCATTGCAACAAGATATTCAGCATCCCCAAGCCCTTTGACCCAAGTTTCAAACGAGGATTTGTATCAGAAACTTACAAATTGGCATGGGAGGATGCGTGCCGGTTCTAGCGCGTCTCGAACATATCGTGAAGGATTTCGGTGCCGTCCGCGCGCTGGACAATGTGTCGCTCGACATCAATGAGGGCGAGGTTCTCGGCCTGATGGGCGACAATGGTGCCGGCAAATCGACGCTGGTCAAAACCATCGCCGGAAATTTCCAGCCGACGTCCGGCGCCTCCCAAGCCTGTCCTCCGGCGCATCGGCCGGGGGACATCTCTTCGAAGGCAGGCTTGCAGTTGGGCCGGCCCGCTTCGCAATCAGAGACTGCCTGTGTCCCTCCAGCAGGCGATCAGATGACCGTCGCCGGCCTGCCTGACGGGTGGTTGCGCCTTTCGGCAATCGGGCAGCGCGACAGGACAGCGGGCGGCAAAGGAGCATCCGGAGGTTTCGGCATCGTGTGCCGCGACGTCGAGCTGAGCCGGAGCCCTCGGCGCCGTCTCATCCGAGGAGGCGGCCAGAAGCAGCTTCGTGTAGGGGTGGTTGGGGCCACGGAAAATCTGCTCGGATGACCCCGCCTCGACCAGCCGGCCGCGATAGAGCACGCCGATCCTGTCGGCCATATAGCGCACCACCCTGAGGTCGTGGCTGATGAACAGATAGGTGGTGTCCTTGTCGCGCTGCAGGTCGTTGAGCAAATTGAGCACGGTCGCCTGCACGGAAACGTCGAGCGCAGAGGTCGGCTCGTCCAACACCACGAGCTTCGGCACGCCGGCAAAGGCGCGCGCAATCGCCGCCCGTTGGCGCTGGCCACCAGACAGCGATCTCGGCTTCTGGTCGACGGTCGTAGCGGCAAGACGAACCGAGGCCAGGAGATCGCCGACACGCTGCTTCACCTCGCTGCGGCCAAAGCCGGCGAGCCGCCGCAGCGGACGGCCGAGGATCCTGCCGATCCGCTGGCGCGGATTGAGCGTGCGGTCGGGTGACTGGAACACCATCTGCACGTCGCGCCGTTCGCTCAGGCTTCTTTTCTCGACGCGCGGCGCGACAGTGCTGCCGAACAGCTCGACCGACCCAGCGTCCGGCGTCTGGAGGCCAGTCACGATCCTTGCCAATGTCGACTTGCCGGAGCCGGATTCGCCGATCAGCCCGAACGTCTCGCCCTGGGCTATCTCCAGGTCGATATCGTGCAGGACGGCCTGGGAGCCGAAGGCGTGGCTGATGCCTTTGCAGGCGACGGCGATCGGACGTGCGGCTTCCGGTTGATCGCTGCGGACAGGCTTCGACGGGCCGGTTGTGTGCATCTCGGCCAGCCTGCCGTCGCGCTTGGTGAAGTTGAGCGCCGGGATCGAGGCGATCAGCGCCTTGGTGTAGGCGTGAACAGGGTTCTCGAAGACATCGTTGGCGATGCCGCTTTCGACCACCGTCCCCGACTGCATCACGGCCACCCGATCGCAGGCCCGGCGGACCATGTTGATGTCATGGCTGATCAGCAGAACGCTGGTTTGGTGATCGCGGCGCAAGTCCTGCAGGATGGCGACGATCTCGGACTGGACGCTGTCGTCAAGCGCCGTCGTCGGCTCGTCCAGCACCAGCAGCGACGGGTCGAGCGCAATGGCAATCGCGATGTTGGCGCGCTGCTGCATGCCGCCCGACAATTCGTGCGGATAGAGATCGAGCACCCGCTCCGGATTGCTCACCCTGACGCGGCCGAGCAGCTCGGCGGCGCGGGTGCGTGCTTCGTCCTGCCGAACCGGGCGATGCCGCATGATCGTCTCGGTGATCTGCCGGCCAATCGTCATGGCCGGATTGAGCGCCGCACCCGGATGCTGGTAGACGGCCGCGATGCGATCGCCCCTTAGCCGGCGCAGCTGTTCGCCGGAGAGATTGCGGATCTCGCGGCCCTGGAACTCGAGCGCCGACGCGGCGATCCGGGCGTTACTCGGCAGATAGCGCAGAATAGCGAGTGCCACCGAGCTTTTGCCCGAGCCGGACTCGCCGACAAGGCCGAGCGCTTCGCCTTCGCCGATGGTGAGCGACACGCCGTTGACGGCCGGATGCGATCCTCGGCGTTCATCATAGGCGACGGTGAGCTGCTCGACGTTCAGAACCGATGACGACATGTCTTGCTGAAACCACTTTCTTTCGGCGCGGTCTTCGAGGGCAATCGCTTCCGCTTTCGCGCCGCACAATCTCTATAAAATTACTCGAATTAAGCTGGAGCGCAATCTACCTTTCACCGCTCAGGAGAGATTGTCGCAGCCGGTCGAGGCATCGCGACGGTCGCCTGAAGCAGTTCTGCAAGGAGACCGGCATGGCACGCGACCACATGATCCTCAGCGCGTTTTTCTTCAATCCGCAGGGCGATCATCGCATGTCGTGGCGCCATCCGCGCGCGCCGGGCCGCGAAGTGCTCGACTTCGACTTCTACCGCGATCTCGTCCAGTCTGCCGAGCGCGCCAGGATCGATACGATCTTCGTCGCCGACCATGTCGCGATCTGGGATTCCGTACAGAGCGGCGTAGCCCATTACGCCAATGCCCGCCTGGAACCGCTGACGCTGTTGTCGGCGCTTGCCGGCGTGACCAGGCATATCGGCCTCATCACCACCGCCTCGAGCTCCTACAGCGAGCCCTACAATGTCGCCCGCATGTTTGCCACGCTCGACCATATCAGCAAGGGCAGGGCGTCTTGGAATGTGGTGACGTCGGCCATGGACGAGGAGGCCCGCAATTTCGGCCGCGACGGCAATATCGAGCACGCCTTTCGCTATGAGCGCGCCACCGAATTCCTCGATATCGTCAAGGCACTGTGGGACAGCTGGGAAGACGAAGCCCTGCTTATCGACAAGGCATCGGGCTATTTCGCCGATCCCGACAAGGTCCATGCGATCAACCACAAGGGCCCGCACTTCAAGGTGCGCGGACCGCTCAATGTCTCGCGCCCGCCGCAGGGCCATCCGCTGATCGTCCAGGCCGGCTCGTCCGAAGACGGCAAGAATTTCGCTACCGCGCATGCCGATGCGCACTTTGCCATCTACAGCACCAAGGAAGACGGCATCAACTATAGGCAGGACATCAACGAGCGCCTCGCCCGTTACGGTCGCAAGCCCGAGAGCTTCAAGATCCTGCCGGGCATCCTGCCGATCGTCGCAGCTTCCGAAGCGGAGGGACGCGAGCGGCAGGAGTATCTGCAGAGCTTGCTTCCCGATAGGGTCGGCATCGACCTTCTCTCGAGCTGGAGCGGCGTCGATCTCTCCGTATATCCGCCGGACGGCCCGCTGCCGCCGCTGCCGGACGAGAGCACCTTCAATGGCGGCCGCACCTCGCTCAATCGCGTCAAGGAATGGTCGAAGCAGAACCTCACTCTGCGCGAGATCGCTCGCAAGCTCGCCAACAGCGGTTCGGTGCCGACCGTCGTCGGCACACCGAACCAGATCGCCGATCAGCTGCAGGACTGGTTCGAGGCAGGTGCCGCCGACGGCTTCAACCTGATGTTCCCGCTGCTCCCGGAGGATTGGGTGAATTTTGCCGAGCAGGTCGTGCCGGAACTGCAGCGCCGCGGCGTATTCCCCACCGAATATGCGCCGGGGACGCTGCGTGACCGTTTCGGCCTGGCTCGGCCGGCCAACCGCTTCGCCGAACAGCGCGACAATGTGCGCGCCGTATCCTGACTTGGGGCAATTGATATGACCGCAGCGCCAAAACTTCAGCCCCGCGAAGCCACGGCTCCGCAGCTCATCAATGTTCTGCACAGCCCCAAGCGCATTCGGGTCAAATTCGCCGGCCGCACCATCGCCGACAGCCGCAACGTCCTGGTGCTGCGCTCCAACCATTTTCTGCCGATCTATTTCTTCCCGGCCTCCTCGGTGGACCGCTCGCTCTTAAAGCCGTCCGAGCATAGCCAGCGCCATCCCGTCGGTGGCGAAACCACCTATTGGAACCTGGAGACGGGAGAAAAAGCTTCGCCCAACGCGGCCTGGTCGCTTGTCGCGCCGCCGGATGAAAATCTGTCGCCGCTGGCCGGGCGTATCGCCTTCACCTGGAAGGCGGTCGACCAATGGTTCGAGGAGGAAGAAGAGGTCTTCGTCCACGCCCGCGATCCATACGCACGCATCGATGTGCTGCAGAGTTCAAGTCACGTCCAAATCTGGTTCGACGGCGAACTGATCGCCGACAGCCATCGCCCGGTGCTGCTGTTCGAAACGCATCTACCGACGCGTTTCTACCTGCACCCGGACGATGTCAGGCTCGACCGGCTGGTCGCTTCGGACAGCACGACGCGCTGTCCCTACAAGGGCATCGCCTCCTACTGGTCGGGCCGGCGCGCCGACGGCTCGGTAAGCCCCGATGTCGCCTGGAGCTACCGCGATCCCATTGCCGAAATGCCCAAGATCAGGGGCCTCATCGCCTTTTACCCGCAAGCCGTCGACCGCATCCATCTCGACGGCGAACCAGTCGCTTAAGCCATTCAACAGTCATTTCAGACAGGGGTTTCAAAATGACCAAACGCAACGACATCGATACGCTTCGCAATCTGTCCGGCGACATCTGGAACGTCGCCGTCGATGAGCACCAGGCCGGCTTCCTCAAGCGCCGCGATCTGCTGAAATACGCAGCCTTGATCGGCCTCACCGGCTTTGCCGCCTCGCAGGGACTTGCTGGTTTCGGCACTGCGCGCGCTGCCGGCGCCGGCGGCACGGTCCGCGTTGGGCTCGGACAGCCGACCAAGGCGATCGATCCCGTCTCCATCACCGATCCGGCCAGCATCGGCGTCATCAGCCAGGTCGGCGAATATCTCATCCTCGACGATCCCAAGGACGGTCTGCAGCCCAAGCTCGCTCTGTCGTGGGAGGCCGACGAGACCGCCAGCCGCTGGACCTTCAAATTGCGGCCGGGCGTGAAATTCCACGACGGCCGCACCGTCACCGCCAAGGATGTGGTGGCGAGCTTCGAGCGGCTGGTCGATCCGGCCAGCGGTTCGTCCGCTTTGTCTGCCTATAAGGGCATCCTGTCCAAGGGCGGCGCCAAGGTCGTCGACGACCAGACAGTCGCCTTTGATCTCGACGGGCCCAACAGCAACTTCCCCTTCTATGTCTCGTCCGACGTCTACAATGCCGTCATCCTGCCGGCCGACTATGCCGGCGATTTCGAGAAGAATTTCAACGGCACCGGCCCGTTCAAGCTCGAATCCTTCCGCCCCAAGCAGGGCGCCAGCTTCGTGCGCAACCCAGACTATTGGGGCGACAAGGCGCTGCCCGACCGCGTCGAGATCAAGTTCTTCGACGACGAGCAGGCGCAGGTGCTGGCGCTGCAGGCCGGCCAGCTCGACGTCATCCCGAGCACGACCCGGCTCGAACTGGCGATCGAGGGCAATCCCAACTTCAAGCTGCTCAGCGTGCAGGCAAGTTCGCATGACGAGGTGCATCTGCGGACCGACCAGGCGCCGTTCACCGACAAGCGCATCCGCCGCGCCTTGGCGCTCACCATCGACCGCGAGGCGGTGGTCAAGGGCTTGCTCAAGGGCCGCGCCATCGTCGGCAACGACACCCCGTTCGCGCCGATCTTCCCCTCGGCCGATCCGTCGGTGCCGCAGCGCAAGCAGGACATCGCCGAGGCCAAGCGCCTGCTTGGCGAGGCCGGCGTGCCGAACGGCTTCCCGGTGACGCTGACCACCGAACGCGCCTATGACATTCCCGATTATGCGGTGCTGATCCAGAACTTCGCCAAGAAGGCCGGCATCGACATCAAGCTCAACGTGCTGCCGCAGGACGCCTATTATGGCTCGGCGAAGTTCGGCTCGTCGCCATGGCTCGATTCCAATCTCGGCATCACCGATTTCGGACATCGCGGCACGCCCGACATCTTCCTCAACGCGACGCTGAAGAGTTCGGGCGCCTGGAACGCCGCGCATTTCAACAACCCGGCCTATGACGGGCTGCTGCTCGAATACGGCAAGGCCCGCGACCTTCAGGCGCAACGCCTTGCCGCGGGCAAGATCCAGACCTTGCTGCTGGACGAGACGCCGCTGATCATCAGCTACTTCTCGCAATACAGCCGCATCGTCTCGTCGAAGGTCGAGGGCGTCCGCTTCACGGCGATCTCGCATCTGCTGCTCGACCGCGTGACGTTCGCCCAGGCATGATTGCGAGACGTCCAGCCACTCCGGGCACTAAAATCCGATGCTGACCGGCCGCACTGTGTCGGCGCGGGCAGCCTCGCTTCTGCTCACGCTGTGGCTGGTCAGCATGCTGGTATTCTTCGCCGGGCAGGTTCTGCCCGGCGATGTCGGTCGCCTCATGCTCGGGCCGTTCGCCGATGCCGAGGCGGTCGCGGCGCTGAACAGGCAGCTCGGCGCCGACCAGCCGGTGCTCGTGCAATACTGGCACTGGTTCAGCAGCGTGCTGTCAGGCGACTTCGGCACCTCCCTGTCGCTGCGTTTGCCGGTGGCGCCCTTCGTTCTGGAAAGCCTCAAGCGCTCGGCGGCCCTTGCCGGAATTATCCTCGTCTTTCTGTTGCCGCTGGGCATCGGCGCCGGCATCGTCGCCGGTCTCAACCAGGGCCGCTTTATCGACCGCCTGATCGTACTCGCCGGCGTGTCCTTCGGCATCGTCCCGGACTTCGTCTCCGGCCTGCTGTTGCTCATCGTCTTCGGCCTGTGGCTGAACTGGTTCCCGATCACCGGCGCTGCTCCCGATGGCGCCGGGCTGTGGGTCAGTGGCTATTATCTGATCCTGCCGGCGCTGCCGCTGGTGCTGAACCTTGCCGGCTACATCGCTCGCATGACGCGGGCCGGCGTGATCGAGGCGCTGGCCGCCGACTATACGCGCACCGCCGTCCTGAAGGGCCTCGAGCGTCGCGAGATACTCATCCGGCACGTGCTGCGTAATGCGCTGACGCCGACCATCGCCGTGCTCGCGACCCAGACCGGTTACATGCTGGGTGGTCTGGTGGTCATCGAAGCCCTGTTCGGCATACAGGGCCTCGGCAACCTTGTCCTCAACGCCGCCAAGGCGCGCGATTTCCCGATGCTCGAAGCCGGCGTGCTGGTCATGGCGACCATCTTCGTGCTGTCGGCCGCGGCAGGCGATCTCGTGAATGCCTTGCTCGATCCGCGGCAGCGCCGCCGTGTCTCGCCATGATGGAACTGATGGAATTGCCGGAGCGCCGTACGCTGCGCTGGCGGGCAGCAAGTCGCATCCGCGAGACTGTTTCGCAGCTGCCGCCCTCGGTCATCATCGGCTCGCTGATCCTGCTGTTCTGGGTCGGCTGTGCCGTGTTCGGCAGCCTGTTTGTGCCCTACGATCCCTATGCCGAGGATTTCCTCGTCATGCTGGCGCCGCCCGACGCGGCGCACTGGTTCGGCACCGACCAGCTCGGTCGTGACGTGCTGTCGCGCATCGTCGTCGGCTCGCGTGACATCCTGCTGGTCGCGCCGGCAGCAACACTGCTCGGCGTTGCCGCCGGCAGCGTGCTTGGCCTCGTGCTCGGCTATTTCGACGGGCTGATCGACGCCATCGGCGCCAGGCTGCTCGACACGCTGATGGCCTTTCCCTTCATCGTCCTCGTCACCATGGCGCTGGTCGCGCTTGGGTCATCGAACCTCACCGTCATCCTTGTGATCGGCATCGCCTATGCCCCGCTGGTGGCACGGACGGTGCGTGCCGCCGTGCGCGAGCAGCGCGAACGCGACTATGTCAGCGCCGCCCGTCTCGGCGGCGAGAGCGCTCTTTCCATCATGTTCCTCGAGATCCTGCCTAATGTCAGGGAAACCATCCTCATCGAGCTGGTCACAAGGCTTGGCTACGCCTTCTTTTCGATCGCCACGCTGAGCTTCCTCGGCCTCGGCATCCAGCCTCCCTCAGCCGATTGGGGACTGGCGGTCGCCGACGGCTACGGCTTCCTGACCGGCGGCAAATGGTGGGTGGTGATCTTCAACTCCGCAGCCATCGTTTCGCTTGTCATGGCAACCAATCTGATCGCGCAAGGCATGGGCGCCTTCGAAAACAGCGATCGGTGAAGAGCGGAACGCTCAGCAAAGCTGACGCGCAATCGCGGACCGTGCGCTAAAATCGTTCCTCGTGATTCGGCTCTGACAGGCCTCAAAGAAAGGAACGGCATGAGCAAGGCCCTCATTACATTCGCATTGGTCGCGGTGCTCACCGCATTGCTCATGGCGCTCAGCCTGGCGGTGGCCAGGCACGGCTATCCCTATGGCGCGATCGGCGTGAGGCGGCTGGACGGCATTGCCGATGCCCGCTCGTTCCTGCCGCTCGCCGCCGTCTATTTTTTCGGCGCCATGCTGATGATGATCCTGCCGATCCGCGCCGCCGGCATCGTCTTGACCCATGCTGCGGATGCGCTGTTCTGGGCGGTGATTGCCCTGTTCGCCACAATTGTCGGCTGTCTCGTCGCCCGCTGGGCTTTCGGCCAGAGCAGCGTGCTGTGGGCGCTCCTGAACTGGCGTTTCCTGTTCGCCGCGGCCATCGTTGGCAGCCATTTCACCATGAACGGGCTGCGCCGCAACATCCTGCTCAGGAGCTTGTTCTTCGTCATCTTCGCCGCGGCGACGCTGGCTTGCCTGTTCTGGACTTTTCCGACCTGACAGGGCCGCTTCATATTGTCCATCTTGAGGTCGCGGCTTTCATAGCCGCGCGCCATCGGCTATCCAGTCCGCAGCTAGATTTCAGCCCTCACAGTGTCGTCATTTGTCTGATAAATGATTCAGGCATACGGCACCGCCAGCGAACCAATACAAGGAAACCGCGACATGAGCCTGTTTCGTAAAAATCTGATCGATGGCGAGTGGGTGGGCGAGGCCGGCTCGCGCAACATCAATCCCTCGAACACGGGCGATGTCGTTGGCGAATATGCCTCGGCCGGCGCCGAACAGGCAAAGCAGGCCATAGCGGCGGCCAAAGCCGCCTTCCCGGCCTGGTCGCGTTCGGCGCCGCTGGTGCGCCACGCCGTGCTGAAAAAGGCGTCGGACGAGATCATGGCGCGCAAGGACGAGATCGGCCGCGCGCTGTCGCGCGAAGAGGGCAAGACGCTGGCCGAGGGCATTGGCGAGACCATCCGCGCCGCCCAGATCTTCGACTTCTTCGCCGGCGAGACGCTGCGCCTGTCGGGTGAATTGGTGCCCAGCGTGCGCCCGGGCGTCGGCGTCGAGATCACCCGCGAGGCCGTTGGCGTCGTCGGCATCATTACGCCGTGGAATTTCCCGATCGCCATTCCCACCTGGAAGATCGCGCCGGCGCTCGCCCACGGCAACACCATCGTCTTCAAGCCGGCCGAATTGGTGCCGGAGAGCGCCTGGACCATTGTCGACATCCTGCACCGCGCCGGCCTGCCGAAAGGCGTGCTCAATTTGGTCATGGGCAAGGGCTCGGTGGTCGGCCAGGCCATGCTCGACAGCCCCGACCTCAACGCCATCACCTTCACCGGCTCGGTCGGCACCGGCAAACGCGTGGCCGCGGCAAGCGTCGAGCACATGCGCAAGTTCCAGCTCGAAATGGGCGGCAAGAATCCGATGGTCGTGCTCGACGACGCCGACCTCGCCACGGCGGTCGAGTGCGCCATCAACGGCGCCTATTTCTCGACTGGCCAGCGCTGCACGGCCTCGTCGCGCCTGGTGGTGACCGAAGGCATTCATGACCGCTTCGTTGCCGTGCTCAAGGAGCGCCTGGAAAAACTCGTCATCGGCGATGCGCTTGATGCCAAGACCCAGATCGGGCCCGTCGTCGATGCGAGCCAGCTGAAGCAGGACGAGGACTATATCGCCATCGGCAGCCAGGAAGGCGCCAACCTCGCCTTCGGCGGCGAGCGGCTGGACCGCGAAACACCCGGCTTCTATCTCAGGCCGGCGCTGTTCACCGAGAGCACCAACGCCATGCGCATTTCGCGCGAGGAAATCTTCGGTCCGGTCGCCAATGTCATCCGCGTCAAGGATTATGACGAGGCGCTGGCGGTGGCCAACGACACGCCCTTCGGCCTGACCTCCGGTATCTGCACCTCCAGCCTCAAGCATGCCACGCATTTCCGGCGCAATTCCGAGGCCGGCATGGTGATGGTCAATCTGCCGACGGCGGGCGTCGACTTCCACGTCCCGTTCGGCGGCCGCAAGGGCTCGAGCTACGGCCCACGCGAGCAGGGCCGCTATGCCGCGGAGTTCTACACTACGGTGAAGACAGCCTACACCTTTGCCGGCTAATTGACGGGTGAACCGATGACAGCGGCGAAAGAGGAACTGACCTGGCTCAACCCGCCGCCGCACCATGCTTTCGGTAATGGCATCGTGCATGTGCGCACCGGCGGGGAAACCGACTTCTGGCGCGAAACCTTTTACGGCTTCTGGCGTGACAATGGCCATTTCCTCTATCGCCCGGTTGAGGGTGACTTCAGCGCCGAAGTCACCGTCAAGGGCGACTACAAGGTGCTCTACGACCAGGCCGGGCTGATGCTGCGGCTGAGTGAAACGCACTGGATCAAGGCCGGCATCGAATACACCGACGGGCTGGCTTACTTTTCGGTGGTGGTCACCAACGACACCTCGGACTGGTCGCTGCTCAGCATTCCCACCGGCCCCGACGGCGTGCGCATCCGGCTGACCCGCCATGCCGAGGCGATCCGCATCCAATATCTTGATACCACCGACGGCAAGTGGAAGCCGGTGCGGCTGGCTTATTTCCCGATCTCCAAATCCGTCGATGTCGGCATGATGTGCTGCTCGCCGCAGCGCGAAGGGTTTGAGGTAACATTCTCCGGCTTTACTGTCGGCCCGCCGATTTCCAGG
The DNA here is from genome assembly GCF_040324255.1 of Mesorhizobium sp. M0001. Classification (NCBI taxonomy): domain Bacteria; kingdom Pseudomonadati; phylum Pseudomonadota; class Alphaproteobacteria; order Hyphomicrobiales; family Phyllobacteriaceae; genus Mesorhizobium; species Mesorhizobium sp. M0001. The sequence goes on along the minus strand of NZ_JAMYVS010000003.1, from coordinate 518,577 downwards.
CAATTGCACGACTGACGGCCATATCGATGGCGGACTAACCGTCTGCCCGATGCTGGAAGAACTGCAAAAACAGCTCCCGTTCGGTGGTTATGTCGAGCTTCTCGTAGATGCGGCGGCGGTGGTTCTTCACCGTGCCGACGGCGATGCCGAGCCGTTCCGCGATGTTGGCGGTCGGATGTCCCGCCAGGATCAACTGCACCAATTCCCGCTCGCGCAGCGACAGCTCCGGCCACAGGCTCGCCGGGATGGTCGGCTCCTGCCGGGGCGAGGCGCCGGGGCCGGTCGGCGCCGATGTGCGGGAGAACTCGGTGCCGCGCGCCTTGATGTCGAGCGCATGCAAGGCCTCGAACACCGGCAGCCGCTCGTCCAGCAGGGCGATCTCGCTCTCCTTGAAGGTGGAGGTCGAGCGGTCGAGGAAGATGCCGAGGCACCAGTCGCCGCCATCGGCCAGCATGATGCCGACCTCATCGCAGATTTCCGACTGCGCCAGGAAGCCGGCTATGTACTGGCCGCGCTTGGCCTCGTCATCGGCAAGCCGCTTCAGCGGCAGGATGCCCAGCCTCTGCTCACGCCGCCACGAGGCATAGAACGGGTCGAAGACGTAGTAATTGTCGAGATAGCGCCGGACCATCTCGTCGGAGAAGCGCCGGTGCTTGATGAATTCCGGCGTCTTCGTCGCCGAATATCGGGTCACGGTGACGAGATCGTGCTCGATGTCGGCGCCGATCAGGTCGATCAGGCAGTCGACATGCCTGTCCGTACCGGTGGCGGCAATCGCCTTGGCGAGCGGCCCCCAGATATTGCCCATGCGCATGCCCTTTTCTCAGCGATCCCGGTCCGGCGGTCATTGTGTCTTTTGGCACATGGCGCAAGGCCGCCCAAGGAATCTAGCTTGAGCATCCTAGAGCAATCCCGAGGCGACCGTGACACAACCCAACCTCACCAGTCCCATCGTCGGCAATCCAATCGTCATCGGCATCGACGCCGGCGGCACCATGACCGACACGATCCTTGTCGACCAGGACGGCCACTTCAAGATCGGCAAGTCGGCAACCACGCCCAAGAACGAGGCCGAAGGCTTCCTCGCATCGGCCGAAGACGCGGCCGACGCCTGGGGCATCTCGCTGGAGCAGCTGTTCTCCGGCGTCAACGTCGTGCTCTATTCCGGCACCGGCATGCTCAACACGCTGTTGTCGCGCACCGGGCGCCGGCTTGGCCTGATCACCACCAAGGGTCTGGAAGACATGATCCTGATGGGTCGGGGCCTGCAGGCCTGGGCCGACTATTCCTATGCCGACCGGCTGCATGCGGTGACCCACCATCATCCCGATCCGCTGGTGCCGCGCCGTCGCACCCATGGCGTCACCGAGCGCATCGACCAGTTCGGCGACATCGTGCTGCCGCTCTACGAGCATGAGGTCGCGACTGCAGCCAGGAAGCTGATCGCCGACAAGGTCGAGGCGATCTGCATCATGACGATCTTCTCGCACGTCAATCCGGTGCACGAAAAGCGCATCGCCGAGATATGCCGCGAGGAGGTGCTGAAAGCCGGCGCCGACATCCTCATCTACACCAGCCACGAGGTCCGCCCGGTCATCCGCGAACAGTCGCGGCTGAACTCGGTGCTGATCGAAGCCTACGCGACGTCGCGCGGCCGCAAGCAGCTTAGGGGTATCGAGGACGTTTCGAAAAAATACGGCTTCAAATACGGCGTGCAGACGCTGCTGTCCTTTGGCGGCCTGACCTCAATCAACCATCCGCGCCTGCACGAAACCATGATTTCCGGCCCGATCGGCGGTATTCTCGGCGCGGCCTATGTCGGCAAGCTCATCGGCAACGACTCCCTGATCTGCTCGGACATGGGCGGCACCTCCTTCGACATGGGCGTCATTTCGCGCGGCCAGACGCGGATCGAGAACGAGCCGCTGATGGACCGTTTCAAGCTCAACGTGCCGACGCTGCATCTCGACACGATCGGCGCCGGCGCCGGCATGATCCTCAAGGTCGACCCGCTGACCAAGAAAGTCTCGCTCGGGCCGGAAAGCGCCGGTTCCGACCCCGGCCCCATCTGCTTCGCCAAGGGCGGCACTGAACCCACCATCGCCGATTGCGACGCCATACTAGGCCGCCTCAACCCGTATTATTTCCTCGGCGGCAAGGTCGTCTTGCAGGTCGAGAAGGCGCGCAAAGCGTTTGAGGAAAAATGCTCCAGCATCCTTGGCGTCGGTGTCGAGGAGGCTGCCGAAGGCGTGATCGACATGCTGGAAGCCGATGCCAACAACGCGCTGCGCCGGGTCATCTCCGGCCAGGGCATCCATCCCTCGGAATTCACGCTGCTGTCCTATGGCGGCTCGGGTCCGCTGCATCTGGCCGGCTGCTCCAGGGGCATCGGCTTCAAGGACATCATCACCTTCCAGTTTGCCGCCGCCTTCTCGGCCTTCGGCTGCACCACCGCCGATTTCATGCGTCGGCATTCGGTCTCGACGCAGCACGACATCGGCGCCCGCGCAAGCGATGACGAGCTGCTCGCTTTCGGCAAGAAGGTCACCGACGTCTGGAATGATCTCACCAAGGCGGCGGTCGACGAGATGATCAGCGACGGCCATATCAGAGACAAGATCAAGACCGTGCCGTTCCTGATGATGCGCTACACCGGCCAGCTCGAGGATGTCGAGGTCATGGCACCGCTTGCCGAGGTCAATTCGGCTGACGACATGCGTAGGGTCATCGACGAGTTCGAGGCGGTCTACGCCAAGGTCAACCATCGCGTTTCGCGCTATGGCGAAGCCGGCTTCACCATCACCGAGCTCGGATTGATCGCCACTGCCGACAAGGTCAAGCCGGTGCTCTTGAAGCGCCCGCTCGGCAAGTCGGCCCCGGCAGCAGCGCACAAGGGCGTGCGCGAGGCCTATATCGGGGGACGCTGGCACAAGGCCAATCTCTACGAGATGGACCTACTGCAGCCCGGCCATGAGGTGATCGGTCCGGCCATCATCGAACATCCCGCCACCACGCTCGTTGTTCATCCGCAGGACCGTGTCCACGTCGATGAGTGGACGCTGCTGCATTACACCCATTCTTGAAAGGGCACCGCCATGTTGGACAGACCTGCCTCGGCCCTGCGCCTTCGCGAACGGCTGCTCGATTCAGAACGGCTGATGGAAGAGACCGGCTGCTATGACGGCATCACCGAGCTCACGCTACGCAACCAGGACCCGCTGAAATTCGAGACGCTGCACACCAAGCTGCGCGCCTATTGCGTCTCGGCCCGCGAAATGGCCCGCCGCATCTCGGCCTCGCCCGGCGTGCGCGAAGTCGGCGAAATGGTGGTGGCGATCTATACGCCCGAGGGCGATGCGATCGCGCTGTCCAACGGCATCATGGTTCACGTCCACACGATGAGCCGCTTCATCAAATGGATGATCAAGAACAATTACGAGGAAAACCCGAAGATCCGCGAAGGCGACATCTTTGCCAACAACGATGCCTTCATCGGCACCGTGCAGGTGCCCGACGTCATGGACGTGGTGCCGATCTTCCATGAAGGCACGCTGGTCGGCTGGGCCGGTGCGGTCTGCCACGAGCTCGAAGCCGGCGGCATCACGCCCGGCGGCGACGTCTGCCTGGCGCAGGAGCGCTTCACCGAAGGCCTGTTCGTCTGCGCCGAGAAGATCGGCGAGAATGACGAGATCCGCCGCGACTACGTCATCCGCTGCGAGCGCAATCTACGCATGCCGATCTACTGGGTGCTCGACGAGAAGGCCAAGGTCGCCTCCTGCATCGACATGCGCGAAAGCGTCAAGCAGCTGATCTCCGAGATCGGCCTCGACTACTGGATGAAGGTGTCGAAGGAGTTCATCGAGGAGGGCCGTCGCGCCCAGCTCGCCCGCACCCGCCAGCTCACCGTGCCCGGCATCTATCGTGGCCACACCTTCTACGGCCATGTCACGGCGGGCAAGCCCGGCTTCCAGCTGCTCGGCGATCCCGACTGGCTCTACAACATCCCGATCGAGATGGAGATCACCACCGACGGCAAGATCACCATGGACTTCGAGGGCACACAGCCCTGGGGCTACCATTCGATGAACTGCACGCCGGCCGGCATGGATGGCGGCATGTTCGTCACCTTGACCCAGCACATGAATTTCGAGGGCCTGGTCAATGACGGCGCCTGGATGGCGACCGAGCTGAAGCTGCCGCACGGCACCTGGACCAACCCCGACAATGAGATGGTGGCGACCGCCACATCCTGGGCGCTGCTGCTGCCGGCCTATGGCGTGTTCCAGCGCCTTTTGTCGCGCGGCTTCGTCGCGCGCGGCTTCGTCGAGGAAGCCTTCGTCGGCCAGGTCAACAGCCCGATGATCGAGATGGGCGGCGAAAGCCAGTACGGCACGCCGTTCGGCATGGCGCATTTCGAATGCGCCGCCGCCGGCTCCGGCGCGCTGGCCATCGCCGATGGCCTCGACACCGCCTATGTCGGCTGGAATCCGGAATCCGACATGGGCAACATTGAGGTCTGGGAACAGTCGATGCCGATGGTCTATATCGGCCGCTCGATCATGCCCAATTCGGGCGGCGCCGGCAAATATCGCGGCGGCTGTTCCTTCGTCTCGACCTGGCTGATCAACAAGACCTCGCACCTGCGACTGCACACCTCGGAACACTCCTCGCGGGTATTCGACAATGGCGGCATGTGTGGCGGCTATCCCGCGCCGACCTGCCAGAAGCATCGCGCGGTACGCAATTCCAACATCCATGAACTGGCGGCAAAAGGCGAACCGCTCGCGCATGCCCCAGGTATCGATCCGCATGTCTCCGACTACGAGAAGAACATCGGCGGCGACCATGCCGTGGTCGAAGGCCCCTACATCACCTCGCCGCACAAGTCGGGGGACATCTTCAGCCATTCCTACAATGGTGGCGGCGGTTACGGCGACGTGCTGGAGCGCGATCCGGTCAAGACCGCCTGGGATGTCGAGAACGGTTTTCTCACCCGCCAGGCGGCGGTCCAGATTTTCGGCATCGTGCTGAAGGACGACGCCGAGGGTTATCCGGTTGCCTATATCGACGCCACCGTCGAACGTCGTGCCGCCATGCGCAAGGAGCGTCTGGCCAAGGCGATCCCGGTTTCGGACTGGATCGCTGCCGAACGCGGCCGTGTCGAGAAGGCCGACTTCGCGCCCGAGGTGAAGAAAATGTATGCCAGCGCGATCAAGCTATCGTCGCGCTTCACTAGGGATTTCAGCGATTTCTGGACCGTCGACGCCAGATCGATCTTCATGCCGGGAGCAAAGCCATGACCTCATACAGCAAGGAAGTCCTCGGCGATCTCTCAGCCGGCAAGCTGCCCTGGCCGCAGACAAAGCGCATCATGAGCGCCTACAAGGACGACGACCGCTTCTTCAAGATGCTCGCCGTCTATCAGGACCGTGTCACCTGGAAGGACCCGATCCTGCTGCCGGTCTCGGATCATTTGTTCATCTGCCAGAGCGGCGACGAGCGCATCACCCGTTGCGAATGCGGCCACTCTTTCGGTGACTATCGCAAGAACTGGAAGCTCAAGGCCGCGATCAACGTGCGCAACACCGAGGAGGCGCTGCGCGAGATCTATCCCAATAGCGATATCCCCGATCCGCAATGGATGGAAATCCGCGAATTCATCTGCCCGCAATGCGGCACCATGCACGAGGTCGAGGCGGCGGCTCCGGGCTACCCCATCGTGCACGACTTCGAACCCGATCTCGAAGGCTTCTATCGCGAGTGGCTGGGCAAACCGCTTTAACGACGTGGTGACCAGCGCTGCAGGCAAGGTAGCGCTCGTCACCGGGCTGGGTCTAAGACTATGGCATCAAACGTCGGCATCGGAGATTCACTGCCCATGACAGACCTTTCCGGCCGCAGCGCGATCGTCACCGGCGGGTTTTCCGGCATGGGCTTCGCCATTGCGACGGCGTTGGCGCAGGCCGGCGCAAATGTAGCGGTCGGCTCCTACATCGCCCCCGCCGGCGCCGACAGAACCGACGCCGCCTACTATCCCGGCGCCGATGAAATCGAGCGCGTGCGGTTGGCCCTGTCGGCACACGGCACCAGGGTTTATGCCGCCCACCTCGATGTCCGCGATAGCGAGGTGACCAACCGGTTTGCGGCTGACGCGCAGGCCGCCATCGGCCCGGGAGACATACTGGTCAATGCCGCGGGCACCACCGCCGAACAGCCGGTCTGCGGCCATTCCGACGCACTGTGGGACAAGATCGTCGACACCAATCTGAGCGGAGCGTTCCGCGTCACCCGAGCTGTGCTGCCCGGCATGATCGCGCGCGGCTGGGGCCGTATCGTCAACATCGGCTCGACAGCGGCTTCCGTCGGCTGGAAGGACAACCCGGCCTACTGCGCCTCGAAGGCCGGGCTGCTCGGCCTTACCCGCTGCGTGGCGCTGGAAGGCGCCCCGCACGGTGTCACCTGCGTCATGATCAGCCCCACCTGGGTCGAGACCGAACTGATGCGCCGCAACGTGACGCAGGTCGTCGAGCGTGAGGGCAAGGGCAGAACCGCCGAGGAAGCGATGGCCGAGATCGCCAAGGGCAATCCCCAGCAGCGCATGCTGCAGCCGCAGGAAATCGCGGCACTAGCCGTGTTCCTGTGCTCGGATCTGGCCAAGGGCATCACCATGGAAAACATTCAGGTCACCGGCGGAGCGCTGTGGTAGCGGCCACAGTTTTGAATTTTCGAACGAGCGAGCCGCATTAACGCCATTTGTCGGTTGCATGGTCGTTTTGGCCCTGCCCGCGGCAACTTTACCCCTCGCGGCAAATTTACCATTGAGTGACGGGCAATAGAGGTTATATTGCACTGCACAATGGATGCCCGTTGTGCGGGTTCCGGTAAGGGCCGTTTCGGCAGTCGCGCCTGCAGCAAGGGCGGACCTGACGCAGAAAAGCCGACCATGGGCGCTTCAGCCCAGCCGAAAGGCGGCAGCATGAGAAATCCGGTACGGATATGAAGATCCCGAAATCCATTCTGATCGATCCGGACAACAACAAGGCCTATGCCGCCTTCGCCGTTGCGGTGTCGGTGTTTGCCTTCGCCTACTCCACCAATTTCGGCCAGATCCTGATCCTCGCCTACTATTTGGTATGGCTGCCGCTGCTGTTCGTTGATTACCGGCGTTTCGCCCGCGATCTCTCCAGCGCCTGGCTGCCGCTGCTGTTTGCGGCCTATGTCTGCCTGTCGCTGTTCTGGTCGCAAGCGGCCGGCACCAGCGCGCGGGCGGGGCTGCAATATTTCTCCCACATGCTGTGCGCCTACATCGCGGCGCGCACCATCAGCACGCGCACGCTGGTGCTGGGCTCGCTGATCGGCATCTTCATCGTGCTGCTGTATTCGCTGAAGGTTGGCGCCTATGCGCTCGACACTATCGACGGCACCACCAATTTCGTCGGCGCCTTCGGCTCCAAGAACCAGATCGGCTTCTTCGCCTCGCTTGGCATCTTCTTCTGCTTCGCTTTTCTGGCCTTCTACCGGCGCAACTGGATGAGCTTCGTCTGGACCGCGCCGATCATCCTGCTGTCGGTCTATATGCTGGCGATCGCCCACTCGGCGACGTCGGTCGCTTCGCTTCCGGCGGTGATCGGTGTCGTTGCCTTGCTTGCCATGAGCAAGGTTCTGTCACGCCGCTACCGCCGCGTGCTGTTCGTCGTCGGCGCTACCGCGCTGGTCGGCGGTGTGATGGCTGCGCTGAACCTTGGCCTGCTCGATGTCGTGCTCGGCATCTTCGGCAAGGATTCGACGCTGACCGGCCGCACCTATCTCTGGGAACAGGGCTGGGCCGCCGCGCAGCAGCGTCCGGTGCTCGGTTATGGCTATGCCGCCTACTGGATCCAGGGTTTTGCCGATCCGGAACGGCTCTGGGCCGAGTTCTACATCTCCACCCGCACCGGCTTCCATTTCCACAACACCTATATCGAGACGCTGGTCGAGCTCGGCTTCATCGGCGTGACGATGCTGGCGCTGATCATCCTGCGCTCCTTCTGGGGCCATGTTTCGAAGGTGGTGTTCGGTGACTGGAGCGCCGATTCAGTGGTGCTCGCCGGCGCGGTCGGCATGATGCTGATCCGCTCCTTCTTCGAGGTCGAGATCCTCGGCCCCTATTTCATGGCCTCGTTCATCGTCTATTACGGCCTGTTCAAGCTGCGCCCGGTGCCGCTCGCCAGGGCAAGGCGGGCCTATGTTCCGGTGCCGGACGAGAACACCGCCAACGGCCGCATGCCGGCGCGCGTCTGACTTGCTTATCTCAGGCGACGGCGCGCTTGCGCAGCATCAGCCGCTGCAGGAAGCGGCGCAACGGCTCGTCATAGAGGCGCGTGGCGATGTCGGCGATGACGATGACGGAAACCGCCATGACGATGCCGAACCAGGGATGATGCGCGAACGGGTCGATCGCTGCGGCCTTGCCCGCCCCGGCGATGATCATCAGCAGCGGCGTGTGGATGATGTAGATCGGGTAGGAAATCCGCCCCAGCCAGCCATAGAGGCCTGACAGGCGCGGCGCCGTCGGCGCAATAGTGCCGACCACCACCAGCGCCGGGAAAACAAAGACGACGCAGGCGAGATCGTAGGCGACGCGCGCGCCGCCGACCGGCGCGATGGCAAAGACAACGAGCGTCAGTGCGATCGCGGCCTCTATCCACCAGCCGCGCCGCAGAAAGCCGAGCCCGCTTTGATAGCGTGTCATGGACCGGCAAAGCAGCACGCCCAGGAAGAACGAGAAACAGACGCGCGGCAGGCCGCTGATGATGGTCGAGCCGGTCATGCCGAAGTCGAGGGTGCCGGCCACGATCGAAGCGATGACCAGCAGCACCAGACTGACGGCGATGAGCGTGCTCAGCACGCGTTTCGTCAGCAGGAAGAAGACGGCGACATAGGCTATGTTGACGATCAGCTCGAAGAACAGCGACCACGACGCGGGGTTGAGCGGAAAGATCGTGTGATAGGCATCGCTGACCAGCGGGATGAAGAACATGCCGGTCGTCAGCATGGTGCCGATCTCGGAGATCGGCATGTATTCCGCCGGAATCAGCCGGTTCTTGACGACGAGATAGAAGAAACCGAGCAGCGTGCCGGCGAGGTAGAGCGGGTAGAGGCGTATCAGGCGGATCGCCACGAAGGTGCCGACGCCCATGCCGTTTTCGATCTTGCGGTCATAGGCATGCGCGATGACGAAGCCGCTGAGCAGGAAGAACAGGTCGACGGCCAAATAGCTCGACGGCAGCACCTTGCCGGCGACCAGGAACGGCGAGAAGTGGTAGAGCATGACGCTGATCGCCGCGACGCCGCGGATGGCATCGAGATTGAGGTAGACGTGGCGCGGTGCGGCGGGCTGCATGGAATGCCTTCAAGCGGTCGAAAAACGGAAGTTCCCGCCCGCACCCTGGCGCGAACGAGCCGAACTTGTTCATCCCGCCCCTCCGTCGTTCCGGTCTAGCTGAGCGAGACAGGAACTTACTGGCTGGCCGTCGGCGCCAGCTTCACCTTGATGACGTCGCCCGGCAGCACCGGTGTATCTTCCTTGGCGTCTATCTCGCTGGTCTTGCCGTCGGTCACGCGCACCAGCGAATAGATGAGCGCCGGCTCTTCATTGTTGTTTGTGATGGCGGCGGTCGTGGCCGGGTCCGATGCCTGGGCCATCAGGCCCTGTTGCATGTTGACCCTGAGTGCGGCTTCGTTGAGGTCTGCTTCGACCTGCTGCCGGTCGGCGGCAAGTCTCGAGTTCAACGTGTTCTGGGCATCGATGGCATCCTGCGTCGCCTTGCTGACCGACTGCTTGGCGGTGAGGATCGCCGTCTCATAGTCCAGGATCTTGCCCTGCAGATCGGTGACCGACTGTTGCGAGGAAAGCAGGCGTGCGTTGGCGACCAGGCCCTTTTGCGCCAGCGGACCGATACTGTCCGCCTGCTGCTGCGCCAGGTCGACCTGTTTTTGCTGGTTGACAATCTTTTTCTGCAGCGCCTCGATTTCGGACTGCAGGACCCCTTTCAGATCGTCAAGCGCCTGCAGCTTCAGCTTCAACGCTTTCTGGTCGGAGATCAGGATCTGCATTTCGTCGGCGACGATTGTCGCCAGGCGCGGGTCGCCCTCGACTTCCTTAGGCGCCTCGAAACTCTCCTTGCCGGCGAGATCGGCATCGATGCGGGCACGCTTGACGATCAATCGCACGCGCTGGTCGTCATAAATGTCGAAATTGCCCTTGGCGGTGATCAGATCCTTGCCGAGCTGGGTGCCGAAATCGGCGTTGCGCCGGATGCCGCCGGCGATGCTGATCGCCTTGAGCACGGTCAGCTCCGGCACATAGGGAAACTGGCCAGGCGTCTGGATCTCGCCCGAGATGTAGAACGGCCGGAACTGCACCATTTCCACCGAGGCTTCCGGCTTGTCCGACAAGGCAAGCTTGCGCTGCAGGGCGACGCTGATCGCGGCCGCAACCTCCGACGTGGTCTTGCCGGCGGCCGGCAGTTCGCCGACGAACGGCACCGACAAATTGCCGGCTGGACCGACCGAATATTCGCCGTTTACCGCCGACCAGTCACGGAACGTGCCTTCCACCGTCTGCCACTCGGCGACGCGGATGTTGAGCTTGTCCTGCGAGCCGAGCCGGTACTCGTCGGCCATGGCTGGAACCGCGAGCGACAGAGCGAGGCACGTGGCGACGAGCCATGCCGGCCGCATCGGGCCGGCAAGGCAAAAATGCGCTGATATGTCTGTTTTCAACTGACGTTTCCGATCCGTTTTGGCCCCATCCGCCCGATAGGCCTGCTGCCGAGTGCCTCCTTCGGAACCTGGCAGAACACTATGGCTGCAATGCGAGACCGGCCCATCGCCGAATAGCTTTGGACCGGATTGGCTTCGGGCCGTGCCGGCCCGATTGCTGACCAGTTGCGGTCGGTCAGTAGGAACCGCGCGACATCCACACCGCGGGCACGGTCTTGAGGATGATGCGAACGTCTTCGAACAGCGACCAGTTCTCGACATAGTGACGGTCGAACGCGACGCGACTGTCATAGGAGACATCGTTGCGTCCGCTGACCTGCCAGAGCCCGGTCAGGCCCGGCCGCGACTTCAAATAATAGACCGCGGCGCTGCCGTAGATCTCAAGCTCGTCGCGCACCACCGGGCGAGGCCCGACAAGGCTCATGTCGCCCTGCAGGATGTTGATGATCTGCGGCAGCTCGTCGAGGCTGAGCTTGCGCAGAACGGCGCCGACGCGGGTGACGCGCGGATCGTTCTTCAGCTTGCGGGTCGCGATCCATTCGGCGTTGGCTTCCGGATTGGCCGCGAGATAGGCGGCCAGCACACGTTCGCCGTCTTCGACCATGGTGCGGAACTTGAGGCAGGGGAAAATCCGCCCACCGCGTCCGATGCGCTTGTGGCCGTAGAAGATCGAGCCGCCGTCGGAAAGCTTGACCAGAAGGGCCACCATCAGGAACAGCGGGCTAAGCGCCACCAGGCCGACAAGTGAACCGAAAATATCGAAACTGCGCTTCAGCAGCCCGCCGATGGGTGGCGGAAAATCTACGCCGACATGCGAAAATGCCGCATTGGCCGACTTGGCAACGTCCCTCATGCAAAAGCTCCATACGTTGAACGGATGGTTTATGCCACGATACCAAAAAAATGCTGCAGCGCAACACACAATTTCCCATATGGCTGAAATAGTCACGTCAGGAATTGACTAAATAATAAACCCTCCTTGCCCAAATTTTGCCCTTTATGGCGGGTTTGTGACGAATAATTAGCAACCGTAGGAAATGTAATGCCTTTTTTCGGCGGGTTTTGGGCAAATCGTCCTTTGCCGCAGAGGGAACGGCTTTAACTGATTTTCGAATCACTGGCTTTGCTAAATTAAACAAGTAAAATACTAATTAACATTGTAGATTCTACTGTAGTATAAAGCGCATGACGATTTAGGCCACCACCCCTGCGTGTGCATCGCAGCATGGCGGAGTCCAAGCCGCCGCCAAGCCGAAAATTATTGCTGGTTGCCCTTGCCGTCAGTTTCGCGCCTTAATAGAGTCGCAAATTATTCCTGATAGAGTCTGGATGGGTTGGGAAGGCCGGAAGCAACCGGCCGAAAAAGAGCAGCTAAATAAGCTCGCATGGCGAATGGGGAGATACTCGGGTGGGTAAGTCATCGCTTTTGCATGCTCGGGCCGGTTGACGGGCCGCCGAACATGTCATTACCAAAATTCGTCATTGGAATGGTTTTCGCCCTCGCGATCGTGGTCGCGTGGTCCTATGTCGACGGCGCGACGGTCACCACAACGGTGCTTCGCGTCATCGGCTGCGCTGTCCTCATCCAAGTCGGTTATTTCCTGTTGGTGTATGTTATGATCGCCAGGAGCGCGCCGACATCGGCCGACAGGGCTCGCGACGCCGAAAGAAGCCTCGGCGCCGACAAGGCGGTTGAAGGCGAGAAGCTCTCGGCGAGGCGCAGCGTGCATTGAGCAGTCTGAAGCCGCAAGGTCGGCCTCGGATCATCTTGCTGCCGGACTCAGCCTGCTTCGGCCGGCTCGGGTTCCGATTGCTCGCCTGAAAGCATTTTCGACAGGCGGCTGCCGGCCTTCGCTTTCAACCTCTGATATTGCCCGACTTCGACGATTCGTCCGTTTTCGACTGCAACCACCCAGTCGGCGAAGGCGATCATCGATGGCCTGTGCGCAATGGTCAGGATCGTCATCGATCCGCGCAAGCCGTCGATCGACTTGGCGATCAGGGATTGGTTCTGCCAGTCGAGCGCGCTGGTCGCCTCGTCGAGAATGAGCAGCGAAGGTTTGCGCAGCAGCGCGCGCGCCAGCGCGATGCGCTGGCGTTCGCCGCCCGAGAGCCGGACGCCGCGGTCGCCGACCACCGTGTCGAGCCGCAACTCCAGCCGCTCGACGAAGTCGGCGCCATGCGCAGCGCGCAGTGCAGTCCACAGCTCCGCGTCAGTGGCTTGCGGCGCGGCAAGGCGCAGATTGGCGGCGATCGTATTGTGCAGCAGGAACACGTCTTGCGGCACATACGCCACCTGGTCGCGCCAGCGCCGGCGGTTGGCCGCGCCGATCTCGACGCCATCGGCCAGGATTTTGCCCTCGCTCGGTTCGAGCAGGCCAAGCAGCATGTCGGCAAGCGTGCTCTTGCCCGAGCCTGACGGACCGATCAGCGCCGTTACCTTGCCGGCGGGAAGGCCAAACGTCACATCGCTCACCACCGGCTTGCCGCCGGCCTCATAGGCAAAGGAGACGTTGCGGATGTTGAGCCCGACATCGAGCGACAGCTTGGCATCCGATTCGAGGTTTGCCGGCTCGCGTTCGGCATCGAAACGCGCCTGCATGTCGCGCATCGAGGCATAGGCCGGCAGGTTGATCAGCACCTGCTGCGCCTGCATCTGCATGTCCATGAAACGCGGCGCGATGCGCATGAACACCAGAAGCAGGACAACGATCTCGGCCAGCGAGAGGTTGAAGCGGACCAAAGCGACATAGATGAACAGGCTCAGACCAATGACGCTGGCGACCTGGAACAGAGCGGTGCCGATGGTGCTGTTGCGCACATAGTTGATGTTGTCGGCCTTCATCTTCTCCAGCGTCGCGCGAAGCTGCGCGTAATAGGTCGCCTCGACATTCAGGCTCTTGGCCACCTTGATGCCGCCGAGGAACTCCGAGACCGTTCGGTACTGCTCCTGGCGATTGCTGGTCAAAACCCGGCCGAAGGCGCTGGCTCGTGCCCGAAACGGCTGCAGTGCCAGGAAGGTGACGATGCCGACGACAATGGCAAACGCCGTCATTACTGTCGAAATGAACAGCGAGACAACGAGATAACCCGCCAGAAGCACGGCGATCTGCACCAGCATCAGCAGCGAGAACGCCGCCGACTGCACGCGGTCGATATCGCCGGTCAGCGCATGGTCGAGATCGGAGCTGCGCATGCGCGCGAATATCCCCCACCGCGCCTTGCCGATGCTCTCGAACAGGTTCATGCGCAGGCGATTGATGAAGTCGAGCAGCAGCCGCGCCATGTAGACGGATTTATAGCGGTTGAACGCTGCCTGCAGCGCGACAAGCCCGACCAGCAGGCAAAGCACCGTGGTCAATTGCAGCGTTCCGTCCGGAGCCAGCCAGCGCACCCAGTCGCGGTCAGGCAACCTGACCGCGAAATTCTGCTCGGGTCGCCCGACCAGATGCAGCAGCGGCACCAGAAGCAGGATCGAGATGCCTTCGGTCAGGCTTCCCAGGATCAGGAACAGCAATGCCGTGAAGGTCCTGCGCCCGCCGATCCGGGCCATGGCGGCGCCGAAGCCGGCGACATCGCGGTAAAACGAAAAGCGTAGGATCTGCGATGCGGCCATGTCAGCTCACCGCGGTCCTTTGTCGGCCGCCAGATCGTTTTCGATCAGGGCGACAGCTTCGCCGATACGGTCGAGCCCGGTCGGCACTTCGAGGCGACAGACGCCGATCTGGCTGGCCAGGGCGGCGCATTGGCGAAGATGTGTCGTGGCAAAATCGCCGACCAGGGCTGGACGGCCGAAACGCGTCACATAGGAAAATTTGATGATTGCCGGCAGGGCGCCGATGCCTGGCAGCGGCGTGATCGCTGCCTTGTCGCCGCGCTCGAGGATATAGATCCGGGTCGCCGGCACCGCGTCTGCCGCAAATCCGGCGTGCAGGCGATGCTGCATCTTGTCGATCGCCGCATGCACCTGCGGGCGTATTTCTGCCTGGCGGATGGGAAACGCGGCGGCGGCATCGGCGGCGAGCTTCAACTGCGGAAAACCCGGAACGATCATCGGCCGGTCCGTGAGATCGAGCGCCACGACATCGTCGGTCAGCAATCGATGCCCGGCACGGATCATCGCGCTCGCCGTCGTCGATTTGCCGGCGCCCTTGTCGCCCATGAAGACAGCGCTCTTGCCGCCGACCGCAATGGCGCTGGCGTGCAGGATGAGCAGGCCGCGCTGGTGCAGGAGCAGTGCCATGACCGGACCGAGCAGCGGAAACGCCAGCAGCGCATCGTCGACATCGGGCGCCGGCTCCACCTCGATGCGGCAGGCATCGGTGATCAGGAAGGCGCCGACCGTCTGCCATGCCAAATATTGCTGCCGCGGCTCGAAACGGAAAGCAGTTCCGGTCTCGGGCGAGGGTTTTGGCAGGTCGATCGGGCCGACCGTGATCAGCACATCGACGCAAGCTGGTTCGCTCGGCTCTAGCTCAGGCAGTTCGACCTGCGAAGCGATCGTCAGCCCATAGGCTTTGTAGAAGTGCTGTGCGCGAGCAGCAATTGCATGGCGGTCATCAGCGGCAAGAGGCATGTTGGCCGGCATCATCAGTGGCTCCCGCGCTGTTGCACCTGCCGCAGCCACAACGATAGCGAAATCGAACGCCATACATACTGGACATCGGGCAAGGTCGCGGCCTCGGGTTGGCTGGAAATGCGGCCATAGGCGGCGGTCACCTCAGGCAGGTTGACGTAAGGGGCAATCCGCGCCGCATCTTTCACCAGCACCTTGTCCAGGAGATCGCGGTGATTGCCCAGCATGCCTTTGACCAAATTGGAGGTGAAATCGATCTTGTCGCGCCGCCACTGCACCGCCGGGGGCAAAATTCCTTCCATGGCACGGCGCAACACCGAGCGGCCAAAGCCCTGGTTCAGCTTTTCCGCGCCGGGCAGTGCCAGGCAGAACTCAACCAGCGGCTTGTCCCAGAAGGGGTAGCGCGGCTCGACGCCGAAATTCGCCGCCGCCTTGTCGAGAACCTCGAAGGCGTGCGGCACCATGCCGTTCGACAGCAGCCAGCGATGGGTCAAGGTCTCGCTGGCGCTGACCGCGGGCGGCATATAGCCGGCCCTGCGGAACCGTTCGACGAGGTCGGTACGCATCGCCAGGTCCGGATTGATCAGGGCGCGCCAGCTCGTCGCCGGCCGCCCAGTGGGATGGCGCCGCAATTTGCCAAGCACGCGGTTCGCGAACCGCTTGATTCTCGCGATGCGCCAGGCCGGCCCGTAAAGGGTAAGGAACTGGTAGTAGAGGCCGAGCATGCCATCGCCATAGGTGTTGGAGGCGCTGCGCAGCTCGCGCCACAGCTCCATCCATTTGCCGGCATAGGCGAGTTCGTGCAGATGGCCGTGGCCCTGCGAAACCACCTCGTCGCCGCCATGGCCGTCCAGCAGCACCTTCATGCCCTTGGCGCCGGCCGTCCTGTAGATGTCGCGGGTCAGCGACAGGCCGGGGGCCAGGAACGTTTCTTCCTGCTCCTCCAGAATGCGTTCGAATTCCGCGAAGGGCGCGTAGTTGCCGACGGAAATCAAAGTGCCGTCGACCTGCTCCTGTCCAAGCACTGCCTCGATGAAAGGCCGCTCGTCCATCGGCGAACCCTTTTCGAACACCAGCGAGAAGGTCGGCAGCCTCGGCTTGCGCTGCGCGGCATTCTGAAGGCCCGCCACGCAGGCGATCGACGAGGAATCGAGGCCTCCGCTCAGCATCGCCCCGACCGCAGGCGTGCCGCGCATGCGGTTGCGGACCGATTGCGAAAACAAATGCCGGAATTCCTCGGCCGTATCCGATCGCATCGGCCTTGGCGAGGGTTCGATCTGCCAGTAGCGACGCAACACCACCTGGTTCCCGGTCACCGTCAGGCTATGGCGCGCGGGCAGGCGGAAGATATCGGCATAGGCAGTCGATTGCGGATTATCGGGCAGCCCGGCGAGGAAGCCGGAAATCTGGTGTTCGCTGATGCGCATGTCGACGCCGCCGACATCGAGGATCGGCCCGATCTCCGAGGCAAAGACGAAGCGCCGGTCGCTCGAATGATAGTAGAACGGTTTGACGCCGAAATGGTCGCGCACGCAAAACAGCTGCCGGCGCTCGCCATCCCAGATGGCAAAGGCGAAGTCGCCTTGCAGATGCTCGGGGCAGGCTTCGCCCCAGCGCAGATAGGCGCGCATCAACAGCACGGCGTCGGCAACCGAACTGTCCCTGATGCCAAGCCTGGCCAGCAATTCGTCGCGATTGTCCAGCCGGCAGTCCGCGGTGATCGCGAGCTTGCCGCCGGCCATGGTCAGCGGGCCGGGGCCGGCTTCATCGGTGGTGTTGAGCCAGGCGTGGCCAAGAACGACGCCCTCGTCCATCCACCACGAACTGCCGTCAGGCGCGCGATGTTGCATGCGGGTAAGCATGCGCTGGATGTCGGCCGCGGCGGCCTGCCTGCCTTCCTGCCTAAGCAGAATTCCGGCGACGCCGCTCATCGCTCACTGGCCGTGGTCGACGAGATGGTTAAACCTGCCAAGCGAGCCGCCGAGCACGATATGGTCGCCGCTGACCAGCCAGGCATGCGCCTTCAACTCGGTGCCGGTGTCGCGCTCGATGCCGATGCGGATTTTTGAGGCGTTGCCCTGGCGAGCAAGCAAATACTGGCCGGAAAGCGCTTGGGTCAGACAGCTTGCGCCAGGCACCAGGCGGGCAGCCGCAGCCACGCCCCAGGCGACACGCCTGAGATCGCCGATGTCGGCTGGTTCGCGCGCGTCGAGCCGGGTCACCATGCGGCGCACTTTGTTGTAGGAAAGCAGCGTCAGCCCCAGCCGCACCGCCACGACCACCGCAAGGCAGTGGGCGAGAAAGAGCATCTCCGGCCCGCTCAGTGAGAAAGCTCTAGACAAGTTCCTCATCATGGAGCCTCGCAAGCCCGGCGTCCGCCAAGCCCTTCAACAATCCATCGACATCGGCCTTGCAGCGTTCCGGATCGACATTGTAGCGATCCAGCACGGCGCTGCGGATTTCGGAAATCGGCCGCGGCTCCTGGATCAGCTCCCAGATATAGGCGCCGACGCTGTTCAGGCTGTAATAGATGTTGGACCTCATATCGAGCAGCGCCAGGCCGTTGCCGAATTCGCAGGCCACGGCATCCTTGCTCGCGCTCATCCGATCATGGTCCGTGGGGTTCCAGTCCATCCTAAACCTCGCTCACAACCAACGCTTCGACAATTCCGGACAAAGACGCGAGAGCCGGGGTTTGACCCCCGACTCTCCTTAGTGCGCTCTGTTTGCAGAGTCCGGACTTTGTCACCCCAACGAGAGAATACTCAGGAGAAGGTGAGTTCGCCGACCGGCGTATGTGCCGGAAACGAGGCGTCGAGTGCCGTAGTACCGCTACCGCCTTGCGTGATGGTCTCGATCGAGCCGTGGACCGTCAGGCTAGGGGTTTCGTACTCATGCTTTTCAACATTCTGTTCCAATTTACTCTCCACTTGTGGACTGGAAGCGGCCTGTCGATTGCCGGCAGCGAGCTATTGCTGCACCGCAATAGCTGCATGGCAGCATTTATGAGTCAAGCCTGATTTACCAGCCGTTAATCAATTCTCGGTTGCGACTCCCTTCAATGGTGATCAAAGCGCTTTGCATTTTCACATCCAGGAGAATTCAGCAGAGTGTCCGAGGCCATGAACTAAGTATCTGATTTAGTTACGTTAAATTTTCCTTCGAATGCTCCTCACTTGGGCGCTGGCGCATTCCCACAAAATTGTTGCTGACGTACCCGCCACAAGCCCCGATCAGGCGGCGCCTTGCATCTCGTTGTAGGACTGTGTTGCGAAACGTTCAGGTTGCAGGAAAATTGGCGCCAAAGGAAAAACTGGACGCGGCGCATGAATTTGGCGATGCTTTGCTTCGCACTTGCAATATAACGCGCCTGGCGAATTTTTTGCGGAGATGCTGCAGCAGATGGCCTTGCAGGAAGGGACCTTCGAAAGGTTGCGCGCCGCTGGCTGCGCCGACGAAGTGGCCTATGTGCAGGCGTGCCTGCGGCTGTTCTTCGCCTCCGGGGCGAGCCCCAGCACCGCGCCTGCACCGGCCATCTCCGTTGCCGATGTTTGCGACATCGCCAGGCTGAACAAGGTCGCCACCTTCATGCTGAAGGCGCTGTCGCGCCCACCGGCGGGCGAGACGCCGCCGGGATTGCTCGAGTGGCTCGACACTTATCGCCGGCGCACGATTGCGATGAACTCGTCCGGCATCATGGATTCGATGGCCATCGACAAGGCGCTGCGCGGCAGCGGCATCGATTTCGTGTTCCTGAAGGGGCCCCTCCAGCAGCAACTGCTCTATGGCGACCATTTCATGAAGCCGTCCGGAGATGTCGACATATTGGTGTCGCCGGCCGGCTTCTTTAGAGCTCGCGATGCGCTGCGCTCGATCGGCTACGAGGTCGCCGGCAAGTCCCGCTCCGTCTGGTGGGTGCGCTTTCTGGGCGAGCAGCACATGGTTCGCAGCCAGGGTCGGAAATTGTCCACCGTCGATCTCCATTACCGGCTCCAGCAGCCGGGATCGCCCAGCCCGCGCGATACGGAAGGGTTCCTGCGCCGCAAGCGCGCGCTTGCGATCGCCGGCTCCAGCGTGCCGTTCATCTCGGCCTCCGACACTTTGCTTCTGTCCTGCATCAGTGTCGCAAAGGCGCTGTTCAACCGCGAGCCATGCGCGGGCTATGTCTGCGATATCCGGGCCGCTGCCAGTCGGCTGAGCGAGGCCGAGCAGCAGACTGTGCTCGACTACGCGGCCGAGCAGGGGCTGGCTGACACCCTGCTGCTGGGCCTGCGCGCCGCCGATGTGCTGCTTGGTGGCGCCGGCACGCTGCTGTCGGATCGGGCCACCGGGATCCTGTCACGCATCGGCAATGAAGACCTGTTCCACATGGTCATCGCGCCGTGGCTGTCGTCGCTCAGATGGCCGCAACGGCGCACCGTTTTGTGGGAATTGTGCGGCCGCGAACCTGTCCGCTATCTGACCGAGGCCGGCTGGGCCGCGTCAGCCGACCTCAGCCGGCGGATTTTCGAGCGGGAAAGCCGGTGACGATGAGGGTCGTCATGCAGCAGGCAGATAACGTTCCGTCCCGATCCGCTGGGGATGGATCGGGGGATGGATCGGGGTCCGGCGCCGCGCGCCGGGAGGGCGAGGGGCCTCGCGACACTTTATGCAATCGAAAGGCCACCCTATGTCCATGACAGAATCCCGGGTCTGCGTGATCATCGCGGCGCGCAACGGGGCCCGGACCATTCCCGCAGCCATCGCCTCGGCGCTGCGCGAGCCGGAGGTGGCGGAAGTCGTCGTCGTCGACGACGCCTCCACCGATGACACCGCAAAGGTGGCCAGCGCTGCCGATGATGGCAGCGGCCGGCTTTCGGTCATCCGGCTCGACGCCAATCGCGGCCCGTCCTTCGCCCGCAATACCGCCATTGCCGGGTCGAAATCACCTTTCATCAGCATTCTCGACGCCGACGATTTCTTCCTTCAGGGACGGTTTCGCCAGCTGTTTGCCAGCGCCGACTGGGATTTCGCCGCCGACAACATCATGCTGATCCGTGACGATACGGCGACCGATGTCTCGAAGATCGTCGCCCCGTCCTTTTCGGCGGACCCGGAATTCCTCGACTTCGAGCGATTCATCGAGGGCAACATCTCCAGACGGCGTGTCCAGCGCGGCGAACTCGGCTTTCTCAAGCCGGTGATATCAAGAGCTTTCCTCGACAGGCATGGGCTGCGTTACGACGAGAACCTGCGTCTCGGCGAAGATTACGAACTCTACGCTCGCGCCTTTGCCCTTGGCGCACGCTTCAAGGTCATCCGTTCCTGCGGCTATGGCGCGATCGTGCGCGCCGATTCGTTGAGCGGGCGCCACAAGACACAGGATCTGAAGCGCCTCGCCGATGCGGATCTGGCACTGCTCGAGATCGACAGCCTGCCGGAAGGCTCCAAGGCCCTGCTGCGCAAGCACGAGCGGCATGTGCGTGACAAATACCGGCTGCGCAATTTCCTCGATGTGAAGGCCGAGCGCGGCATGGCGTCTGCCGCCGCCTATGCGCTGGCCAGCCAGTCGAACTTCATTCCCATCGTTGTCGGCGTGGCCGCCGACAAGCTCGATGCGTTGTTTCGCCACGCCGGTCTGTCCCCGCGGCAGCAGCCGGTGCCGCCTTTGCGCTTCCTCATGGCCGCTACCAACACGGCGGCGCAAAAGTAGGCTCCGCCAAGTCCGGGACGGCGGCCGCAAGGCTGAAAAAATTGCCTTTCTGAAACTCGGAGGTTGCCTACACGCCCCGACGATGGCACTGTATGTTGCGGTGCAGCAATTTTGGAAGGCCAACCGGATGGCTTCAATTTTCGGCTTCAGGTCCAGGGACCCAGCGCGCGACAAGCAGACCGATCTGGCGCGTTTCGACCGTCTGGCAAAGCTGTTGGATCAGATCACGGCCGAGATTGCGGCCGAGAAGACCGGGTTGGAGGCCCGCTACCGGTCGAAGTCCACCAACGCGGCCTTCCTGGTCGAGTCGATGGAGAACGGCTCGGCGTCGGCACGCAAGCTGTCGGAAGTCGGCGAGCTGACGAAGTCCATCCTGAACTGCGAACAGCGCATCGCCGAGCTGGTGCGCCAGACGAGCCGGATGAAGGAACTGCGTCATTCACTCGACGCGATCGTCGGCGAGGATGGCCAGAGTTCTGATTCGCACGGGGAATATGTCAAACCCGCAGGTCGCTTCGGCTGAACACGGTCACACGAGACACAGAAGAGAAAGTTCGGGGACGGAGGATCGGGATCGGCCCGTTAGCAATGTGGGCCAATCGGTGACTTTGGGTTGGGGCGGAACAGCACAAAGGTGAATTGATATGAACGCAGATCCGAAGACGACGCCCATGGCGGCAATCGATGCCATGATTTCGACGCGGCCAAATCGGCCAATGCGTCTTGTAAACCCAACGCGTCTTCTATCCGTTGGTGCGCTTCTGTTGGCGGCAGCCGCAGCTCTGCTCGGCGCCGCCCACCCCTCCCGCGCCCAGGACGCCTCCCCGGAGATGCAAAGCGCACCGTCCTTCGTCGACGATTTCAAGAGTTTCGATCGTTCGCGCTGGTATGTCTCCGACGGTTGGTCGAACGGCAATCACCAGAACTGCACCTGGTCGAAAAGCCTGGTAAAATTTTCCGACAACATGCTGACGCTCGGCTTCGAAAAGCGCAAACTGAAGGACCGCGAGTTCGCCTGCGCCGAGATCCAGACCAAGCAGCGCTTCGGCTATGGGACCTATGAAGCACGGATGAAGACCGACACCGGATCCGGTCTCAACGCCGCTTTCTTCACCTATATCGGCCCTGCCGACAAACAGCCCTGGTATGAGATCGACTTCGAGGTGCTGACCAAGGATACATCCAAGGTGCAGGTCAACAGCTACATCGCCGGCAAGCCCAAGAACGAGAAGCTGGCCGAGGTCGAAGGCGGCGCCGACAAGGGCTTCAACGACTATGCCTTTATCTGGGAAAAGGACCGGCTGCGCTGGTACGTCAACGGCAAGCTGGTCCAGGAAGTGACCAATCCCGAGCAATTGCCGACCCACTCGCAGAAGATATTCTTCAGCCTCTGGGGCAGCGACACGCTGAAAAACTGGATGGGCGCCTTTTCCGACCCCGGCCGCCAGGTGACGATGCAGGTGCAGCGCGTCGCCTTCACCGCGCTCGGCCAGCCGTGCCAGTTTCCGGAATCGCTGGCATGCAGTGTAAGCAGCATAAAGTAGATCTGAACCGGCCCGGCTATATAAGGCCAAAGGGCGTGAACAGGAATTAACCCGAATGAATTTGACGGTCTTTGGAATTGGCTATGTCGGTCTCGTGCAGGCCGCGGTGCTGGCGGAGGTCGGGCACCAGGTGGTGTGCGTCGATGTCGATGAAAAGAAGGTCGAGCGGCTCAACCAGGGCCTGGTGCCGATTTTCGAACCGGGACTGGAGGCACTGGTCAAGGAGAACCACGCCGCCGGCCGCATCAAGTTCACCACCGATGCCGCCGCCGGCGTCAAGCATGGCGAGATCCAGATGATTGCGGTCGGCACGCCACCCGGCGAAGATGGTTCGGCCGACCTCAAATATGTGCTGGCGGTGGCCGAGACCATCGGCCGCGAGATGGACGGTCCCAAGATCGTCGTCGGCAAGTCGACCGTGCCGGTCGGCACCTGCGAAAAGGTGAAGGCCAAAATCGCCGCGACGCTGAAGGCGCGCGGGCGCCAGGACCTGGCTTTCGACGTCGCTTCCAATCCTGAGTTCCTCAAGGAGGGTTCCGCCGTCGCCGACTGCATGAAGCCTGACCGCATCATTGTCGGCACCAACAGCGAGGGCACCGAGGCGGTGATGCGGGAGCTCTACGCGCCGTTCAACCGCAACCACGAGAAGATGATCGTGATGGACGTGCGCAGCGCCGAATTCACGAAGTACGCCGCCAACTGCATGCTGGCGACCAAGATCTCCTTCATGAACGAAATGGCCAATTTGGCCGAGCAGCTCGGCGCCGACATCGAGGAGGTACGCAAGGGCATCGGCTCGGATCCGCGCATCGGCTACCACTTCATCTATCCCGGCCTCGGCTATGGCGGTTCGTGCTTTCCCAAGGATGTCCGCGCGCTGATCAAGACCGCCGAAGGTGTCAAGTTCGACGCCAAGCTGCTGCGCGCCGTGGAGGAGCGCAACAATGCCCAGAAGTCGGTGCTGTTCGACAAGGTGCACCGTTATTTCAAGGGCAGTCTCAAGGGCAAGACCTTCGCGCTCTGGGGCCTCGCCTTCAAGCCCAACACCGACGACATGCGCGAGGCGCCGGCGCGCGTCCTGATGGAGGCGCTGTGGCAGGCCGGCGCCAATGTGCAGGCCTACGACCCCGAGGCGATGCAGGAATGCCAGGCCATCTACGGCCTGCGCGACGACCTTTTGTTGTGCGGCACCAAGGAGGCGGCACTGCGCGGCGCCGACGCGTTGCTGATCGCCACCGAATGGAAGAGTTTCCGCGCCCCGTCCTTCGACGCGGTGAAGGATGCCCTGACCACGCCGGTCATCTTCGATGGCCGTAACCTCTATGATCCCAAGGTCATCGCCCGTCACGGCATCGAGTATTTCTCGATCGGCAGGATGGCGGCGTGAAGGCAGGGCGGCACAACGCGGAGCCAGGTTCATGAAAGTTCTGTTTGCAGGCGGCACCGGCTACACGCCGCAATTCAGCGGGGGCGTCCAGTCGAGCACCCACCACCTGGTCGAGCAATTGCGCGAAAACGGTCACGAGGCATCCGTTCTGGCAGCGCTGTTCGGCGACGGCATGTTCGGCTTCAGGGCGCGCGCCAAGATGAAGCTCCTTCGTCAGCGCGCGGTCATCGACAATTTCCCGGGCTATCCGGTTGTACGGGCGTGGTTCCCCTGGGAAGCGGCCGACTTCGCCGTCAAAAAGTTGAGGCCGGATGTCGCGGTCGTGCAGTGCCACAATTCGGTGCCGATCGGCAGAGAGCTGCAGAGGCTTGGCGTGCCGCTGACCGTCTATCTGAGGAATGTCGAATTCGACGAATTGGCCGGCGATCTGCGTGAGCTCCATTCGGCGGTCTATATCGCCAACTCCGAGTTCACCGCGCGCGCCTATAAGGCAAAATTCGATATCGATTCGACGGTTATTCCGCCGACCATCAATCCCGCGTTCTACAGCACACCGACGACCGGTGAATTTGTCACGCTCATCAATCCATATGAGGAAAAAGGCTTCGATCTTGCGGTGCGCATTGCCGCCTCCTGTCCCGAGATCCCGTTCCTGTTCGTCGAAAGCTGGAAGCTCGACGACGATCATCGAGCCCGGATCGAAGCAACAATCTCTCCCCTCCAGAACGTCAAGCTGGAAAGCCGCACCAGCGACATGAAGACGGTCTACGGCCGCACGAAAATCCTGCTTGCGCCCAGCAAATGGGAAGAAGCCTGGGGCCGGGTGGCCTCGGAAGCGCATTGTAGTGGCATTCCCGTGGTCGGCTCGCGGCGCGGCGGTCTGCCGGAAGCGATCGGCGCCGGCGGCGTGGTACTGGACTACGACGCCCCGCTCGCCGACTGGGTCGCAACGATCAGGCGGCTGTGGAGCGATGAGGCCGAGTACAAGCGGCTGTCAGCGACAGCACGTCAGTTTTCGGAGCGGCGGCAGATGAACCCCGACAGCCAGTTCGCAACGTTCATGGGCGTTCTCGACCGCGCAAGACGTGTCGGTTTGGAGCGCGCAGCCTAAACGCGTCGTGTTGCATTTCAGCTGAGACGCTGCACGACCGTGGTCGCGCAAAGTTCCCGTTAGCCAGGTCCAGGCGTCGTGCGCCCGTGCGGATCACTTTTAATTGCTGCAGTGCAATATTTTGTGGCACTGCAGCAATCAACGTGTATTCTGCCTGTCTACATTAGGGCTTGTGCGATATGGACCGCTTGGTCCGAGCAAGCCCCAACCTTATGGGCGGGTCATGCGCGTGGGCTTTGTCGTCGGCGAATTCCCTCTGCTTTCGGAAACCTTCGTCGTGGACCAGATGGCTGGGCTGCTGGCGCGGGGCTTTCAGGTCGAAGTGGTCTGCGAAAAGATGCAAGGTGACCACCGAATTGACCGGCAAAGCGAGCCGATGGCGACGCTGCTCGCCAGAACCCGACATTGGTGGCGATGGGCCGCTGTAATCAGCAAATTTGTACAGCGTCTGCCGCCGCGTCTGCGATACAAGGCCTCGACCGTTCTCGACATCGCCTTTGCACGCCGCCTGAACCGCTGCGACGTGATTGTCGCCCACTTCGGACAGAACGGCGAGAGAGCAGCCGCACTGAAGAAATGGAAGGTGCTCAAACCACCGATCATAACCATCTTTCACGGCGCGGACGTGGCGATCCCGGCGCGGCAGGCAGTGCTCGCGACACAATATGCCGGGCTGACCAAGCATGGGACCCTGAACCTGCCCGTCAACGATTACTTCCGCACGATGCTGCTGGAAGCCGGCCTGTCCCAGGCGAGCACGACGGTCCACCATATGGGAATTGACACCCGCGAAATCGGCTATCGCTGGGAATCGTGGGAAGGCACCCAACTGGTCGTGACGACGGTTTGCCGCCTGGTCGAAAAGAAAGGCGTCGAGTTCGCCTTGCGAGCCCTGGCCTCCCTCAAGGCCTCCCAGCCGCAGCTAGACTGGCGTTACGACATTGTTGGCGACGGTCCTCTGCGGATGAATCTGGAGAAGCTGGCCGTAGAGCTGGGCTTGGCTGGTCGCGTAACATTCCTCGGCAGCCTCCCTCACGCAGAGGTGAAAAGACGGCTTCGCATGGCGCATCTCTTTTTGCTGCCAAGTATCACTGCCAGCGACGGGGATATGGAAGGCATTCCGGTCGCGCTCATGGAGGCCATGGCCGCCGGATTGATTGCGGTCAGCACGTATCATTCGGGAATCCCGGAGCTCATCAAGGATGGGGAGACGGGGTTGCTTGCGCCCGAGCGAGATATTTCAGCGCTTGCCGGCAAGCTTACCTGGGCCGCGGAGCACCCGACCGAATGCGAGCGTATCGCGCTTGCCGCACGCCGCAAAGTCGAGGAGGACTTCAACGCAGATGTTCTGAATGAACGTTTTGCGCAGATCGTTACCCAACTGGCCACATCGAGCCCTGCGCATGCACCCACCGGTCATGTCGGCGTTTCCGAGGGCTTGGCGGATCCTTCATCTGCCGGCTGACACTGCTCCTCTGCGTTTGATCGGCAGGCACGCCAAGCTGAGGGAAATCTTGCTACACTGCACCAAAAATGTTGCAGTGCAGCAAGACCTGTACTAACGTTCCTGCGGGTGGGCCAACAGCGGTAGAGTTCCATGCTGCATGTCTTGTGCTTCCGCCACCCTGTCTTCGGCCCGGCTTTTGTCAAAGGGACACCGGCTCCCCGGACGAGCGCATCCTGCCGATGAAGATCTGCTTTGTAGTCGACAAGTTTCCCTCATTGTCCGAAACCTTTGTTCTCGACCAGATAGCCGGATGCCTTGAGCGCGGCATGGAAGTCGGCGTCGTCTGCAACGAGACGTCCTTCGGCAGGGACAGCAACATCGATGATCCGCGCTGGCAGGCGTTGCCAGGAAAGGTCGTATGCTGGTGGGGTGGCCTGGGTCGCTATCGCCCGCTGCTCAGGAAGTGGTCCGGCAGGTTCTGGGACAAGCTCTCGACCGCCATCGACATTGCTCATGCGCGAAAACTGCAGGGCGCCGACGTCATCGTTGCCCATTTCGGCAACAACGGCATGCGCGTGGCCCGCGCGATCAAGCGCGGGAGGATTTCCGCTCCCCTGGTGACGATATTTCACGGCCGTGATGTCGGCGAACCGCTGCATGACAATACGCTCGCGCGCTACAAGATTGTGTTCGAAAAGGGCGTTCTTCAACTGCCGGTGAATGCGTTTTTCCGCGATGCCTTGATTGAGGTCGGTGCATCGCCGGAGCAGGTTGTGGTTCACCATATGGGGGTGCGGCCGAGTGACATCGACTATCGGTGGCGTTCATGGGAGCAGGCTACGCTCTCCTTCATCTCGGTCTGCCGCCTGACTGAAAAGAAGGGCATCGAATATGCGCTTCGCGCGCTTGCTGGCCTGCCGCGGCGAGACTGGATCTACTCGGTGATCGGCGGCGGAGAACTTCTCGAGCAGCTGAAGGGGATCGCCGCAGAGCTTGGCATTGCCGACAGGGTGAATTTTCTTGGGCCCCGGCCGCACAGCGAAGTCAAACAGCGTCTGCGCGATGCGCATGTGTTCCTGCTGCCCAGCGTCGGCGCCCGCGATGGCGATCTGGAAGGCATTCCGGTTTCCCTGATGGAAGCGATGGCCGCCGGCCTGACGGTGGTCAGCACGTATCATTCCGGGATCCCTGAACTGATCGATGATCACAAGACGGGTTTTCTCGTGGCTGAGCGGGACGTTGCGGCGCTGACCGGAAAGCTTGCCTGGATCGCCGAGAATCCGAAGCCGTGTGAAGAGATCGCTCTCGCAGCGCGCAAGAAGATCGAGGCCGAGTTCAACTCCGATCTGCTGAACCAACATTTCGTGGAAATCGCCATGCGGCTTGGCGAAACGAGGTCGCTTGCATGAACGCCAATCCGCCCCCCCAGTTCGGTCGTGTCGCCCTGCGCGGCGGGCTGGTAACCATCGGCGCCCAGGGCTTCAAGATGGCGATCCAGTTTCTCTCCGTCATCGTGCTGGCCCGTCTGCTCGTCCCCGAGGATTTCGGTCTGGTGGCTTCCGTCGGGCCGATCGTGGCCTTCGTCGGGCTGCTTCAGAATCTGGGCCTGCAGCAGGCTGTGGTTCAGCGCAAGGACATCAGCAACCAGCAGCTCAACCAGGTGTTCTGGATCAGCGCGCTCGTCGGGCTGGGTAGTGCCGTGGTAGTGGCCGGCCTGGCGCCTGCCATCGCCGCGTTCTATGGCGATCAACGTATGTCCGGCATCACCCTTGGCTCCGCCCTGCCGCTGCTTCTCGGCAGTCTCGCCGCAGTGCCGCTGGCGTTGATGAACCGGCACCTGCAGTTCGGCCAGCTCGCACTGAACGACGTGATAAGCGCCGCCGCCGGACTTCTGGCCGCCGCGATCGCGGCCTATGCGGGGTTGGGCTACTGGTCGCTGGTCATCGGCCCGGCGGTTTCGGCAGCTATCGCCCTGGCTGCCGCCTGGCTGGTGGCGCGTTGGACGCCTTTGCGGCCGGACCTGAAGGTCGATGCCGATATATTGTCGTTCGGCGCCAACCTGACCGGCTTCAACCTCGCCAACTTCTTCTCGCGCAATCTCGACAACATTCTCATCGGAAAATATTCCGGGGCGATCGAACTCGGCTATTACGACCGCGCCTACAAGCTCCTGTTGTTCCCGCTTCAGAACATCAACCAGCCGCTTACACGGGTCATGGTGCCGCTGCTCAGCCGCATCCACGATGACAAGGCCCGCTTTCGCGATATCTATGTGCGCACCAACTGGATGCTGGCGGCCGTTACCATGCCGGGCATCGCGGCGCTGACGCTGACCTCCAATCAGATCGTCGGACTTCTCTTCGGCGCGGGCTGGGCACCGGTCGCACCGATCTTTGCCTGGCTGGGCATCGCCAGCCTGGTCCAGTCCGTTTCAAGCACGACGGGATGGATATTCATCTGTCAGGGCAAGACGAAGACCATGTTCCATTGGGGCATCTATTCGTCGCTGACGACCGTCGCTGCCTTCGTCGTTGGCCTGCACTGGGGCGCCGTCGGCGTTGCCGCGGCCTATGCCATCAGCGGTTACGTGCTGCGCGTTCCCGTGCTGGCGCTACTGGTCCATCGCGTCGGTCCGGTGACCGCCGCCGACTTCCTGCTCATGCAGGGGCTTTTCATCGCCTCGTCCCTGCTTGCCTGGTTCCTGTACCTGTGGTTGCCGGCGTCTCTAACGGGCCGGTCAGACCTGCTCGCGGTCTTTTTGGCGCTTGCCCTCAACTACGGCATCGGTCTCGTTTTCATGCTTGCCGTCCCGCAGTCGCGACGCGCTTTGTTCACCACCCTGTCCAACGCCGCGCGCAATATCCGCTGAGCGGCCGGCGATCAGCGGCGCCAGCAGGTTTGTGGCCGACATTGCCGAAGCATGTTCTTCGAGCACGGCCTGAAGGCTTGTCTTGCGATAGCGGTCGAGATTTCCCGCAAATCGGCCGAGCTTTTCGCGCGCCTCTTCGGGCGTCACGGTGTCGATGTCGAGCAGCACATCGTCGACACCGATTCGCTTGGCCACTTCCTTGGTTTTGAACTCGTAGGCGATCGGCAGCACCGGCGTGCCGACGCAAAGCGACATGATCATCATATGCATGCGCGTCGCGACGACGAAGTCGAAGCCCTTCACCAGCGCCATCAACTGGTCCGGCGTGTGGAACGAAGCGTCCACTGTCACGTGGCTGGCGATCTCAGGATCGAGCTCGGCAACGATGGCCTGTGCGGTCTTGGAATCGTCATGGGCATATTCCGGCACGCCCTGACACGTGGAGACGAAGGTCACCTCCTTGCCAAGGTCCCTGACAAGAATTGTGGCGATCTCGCGGACCGAATCCAGATAGCGGCGCATGCCGCCCTCACCGTCGCTGACGTAGTTCCAGTGGCGGACCGAAATAGCGACGCGGCCCGTCGACGCCGGCGGCTGGCTGGAAGCGAGACGCTTGCGGATCCTGTCGGTATCGGCCAAGGCGAATACGGCATCGGCCACCACGTGGCACTTGCCGAGATCCTTCACCAAGTCCCGGATATGGGTCCGCGACCGTTCGTCGCGCAACAGGATGAGCGGACTGCGGTCAAAGATCGGGCCAAGCTCCTGGCGGTTGTAACTTTTGTCGAACGGACCGAGGGATTGCGTGAAGAAGACCGGATCTTTGCCAAATACGGCATCGAGCCTGAACTGATTGAGGCGTCGTTCGAGATTGTAGTTCTCGACGAGATAGGTTCCCCCTGTGGTGACCACCATGTCCGCGTCGGCGTAGATATCGAGACCGCGCCGGTCGCGATGGCTGAAAAAATTGCCTAGCGCGCTGCTGCCAAACCAGCGCAGGGCCTGGAGAACGAGCCGATTGTAGATCGGCTTGAACCGGTCCCTCAGCCCGCTGCCATTCTTGTATCGGAACAGGGATTCCGACAGCAGCTTATGGAATTCGAGGTCGGGATAATCCGTCTTCGGATAGAGTCGTTCCGCAACCTCGGGCTGGCTGTCGAAGACGGCAAACCGCACGTCGCCTTGCACGATCGTCTTGAGAATGTGGCGGATCGCCAGCAGAATCGCCGCATCCCCGGTATTCAGGCAGACTGTGTTTTCAACGACGATCTTCATGGGATACCTCATTTCGTCAGCAGATTCCGCGGCGTGGCCTGCGGTGCCTAGGACGGGCATGGTGACCGAAAATACCCACGCCAGGACGATCCCGATGCGGCTCGCGTCACAATCCATCGCTGCATCGGGCTGGGTGACCAGCCAGAGCGGCGCTCAAGCCCGACGGAGGGTAACGCATCAATTTTGCAGTGCAACAAAAAAGGTGCACTTATGCTACGGCGCACCAAAAATGTTGCGATGCAGCAAAAGCTGGGTTAGCATTCCCGTGGGTGGGCCAACAGCGGTCGAGTTTTCATGCTGCATGTCTTGTACCTTGTGCACGATGTTTCCGACCCGGCGGTGCGCCGGCGGATCATAATGCTCAAGGCAGGCGGCGCGCGGGTCACGTTGGCCGGCTTCCGTCGGACCACAAATGCTGTTCCCGACGTCGAGGGGCTGCAGCCGGTCGACCTCGGCGCGACGCGTGACGGCCGATTCGGCCAGCGTCTGGCGGCGGTCGCCAAGGCGGCGCTGTCGATAGGCTCAAAGCTTGCGGCGATGCCGAAGCCCGACCTCATCATCGCGCGCAATCTGGAAATGCTGGCGCTGGCCAGGCGCGCCAAGGCCGCCTTTCGCGGCGGCGTGCCGATCGTCTACGAATGCCTCGACATCCATCGCCTGGTGCTGCGCAATGACATGCTGGGCAAAGCACTGCGCACAGCGGAGCGTTATCTCGCCCGCGACGTGAAGCTTCTGGTGACGAGCTCACCGGCCTTCATCGCCAATTATTTCAAGCCGTTCGGGCAGGTCGCCGCACCGGTGGAACTGGTCGAAAACAAATACTTCGAAACCGCGCCGATCGCCTTGGATGACAGGTCAAAGGCCGAAAACCCTGCAGCACCCCCGTGGCGCATCGGCTGGTTCGGCGCGCTGCGCTGCCGCCGCTCGCTGGAGCTGCTGGCCGACTTCACGCGCCGTCAGGGCGGGCGCTTCGAGGTCGTCCTCCGGGGCCGTCCGGCACTCTCGGAATTCCCGGATTTCCACGCTTTTGTCGAGGCCGAACCCTATCTCTCCTTTCGTGGCCCCTACCGCAACCCGGAAGACATGGCCGCGATCTACGGCGAAGTGCATTTTTCCTGGGCGATCGATTTCTTCGAGGAAGGGCAGAATTCGGAATGGCTGCTGCCCAACCGCCTCTATGAGGGCTGCCGCTTCGGCGCCGTGCCGATCTCGATGGGCAATACCGAGACCGGGCGCTTTCTCGACCAGCAGGACATTGGCGTCCTGCTTTCCGATGCCACGCCCGAAATCCTGGAAACCGCGCTCGGCCGCATGGACCAGGAGCACTTCGGCAAGGCCAAGGCGCGTGTGCTGGCCCGCAACCCACGAACCTGGAGCTACGACCGCAGCGACTGCCGCGCCTTTGTCGACAGGCTGCGCGGTCTGGCGGCGGTCCCAGGTCCCTTCGTCACCGAAGCGCTGGCTTAGCGATGGCTGATGATGGGAAAAGTACAGAGCATGGGAAGGCGCCGATGACGCAAACCGAAGCGCTGCCGCCAAGCCTGATCGTCATTCCGTGCCTGAATGAGGCAGCCCATATCGGCGCGCTGCTCGAGCAGCTCAGGCCGGCAGCGCTAAGGCTCGGCGCCCGCATCGTCGTTGCCGATGGCGGCAGCACCGACGGCACTTTGGCCATTGTCGAAGCGGTTGCGGCCAAGGACCCTCAGGTCGTCCTCCTGCACAACCCAAAACGTATCCAGAGCGCGGCGATCAACCTCGCCGTTGCCTGCCTCGGTGACGGCGCCGAATATCTGATCCGCATCGATGCCCATGGCGGCTATCCCGCCGATTATTGCGACCGGCTGGTCGAGGAGGCGCTCGCCACTTCAGCCGATTCGGTCGTCGTCTCGATGCTGACCAGCGGCAGCGGCGCGGTGCAGAAAGCGGTCGCGGCGGCGCAGAATTCCAAGCTCGGCACCGGCGGCTCCAAGCACCGGCACCTTTCCGCCGGCGAATGGGTGGACCATGGCCATCACGCGCTGATCCGGATCTCGGCCTTCACCGCGGTCGGCGGCTATGACGAG
Source organism: Mesorhizobium sp. M0001 (assembly GCF_040324255.1). NCBI lineage: Bacteria > Pseudomonadati > Pseudomonadota > Alphaproteobacteria > Hyphomicrobiales > Phyllobacteriaceae > Mesorhizobium > Mesorhizobium sp. M0001. Next base: position 485,849 of record NZ_JAMYVS010000003.1, on the reverse strand, counting down.
ACCTTCAGCCACAATGAGGATGCCGAACTCGACTACCGGCTGCGCCAGGCTGGCTACTGCATCTGGATGAGCGGCAAGACCCAGATGGTCTACTATCCGCGTTCGTCGCTGAAGGGCCTGTATTTTCAATATCTCGGCTATGGCCGCGGCCGCGCCAAGAATGTGCTCAAGCACCGCATGATCCCGAAAGCTCGGCAGATGATCCCGCTGCTGGTGGCGCCGGTCGTCCTTCTCGCGGTATTTTCCTTTATCCACTGGCTGGCGGCGGTGCCGCTGCTGGTCTGGACTTCGGTCTGTCTGGGCTACGGCGCTGTGACCGCCATCAGCCAGCGCAGTCCCAACAATGTGCTGGCGGGCATTTCGGCGATGGTCATGCATTTCGGCTGGTCGCTCGGGTTTTGGCTGCAACTGCTCGGCTCGCGATCGCAGCGCGGGGTGGCATGATGGTCGCCGACAGCCGCCGAATCGACATCTGCGTCTGCACGTTCCGGCGGCCGGAACTGGCCGACACGCTGCGGTCGCTCGCTGCCATGGATATGCCTGCCGGTTTCGGCATCGGCGTCATCGTCGCCGACAATGACGACGAGCCGACCGCCGAGCCGCTGGTGACCGCGCTGGCGAGCGAATTGAAGCTCGTGGCCCGCTACCGGCACGCTCCGGCGCGCAACATCTCGGTTGCCCGCAACGCCTGTCTTGATGCCAGCACGGCCGATTTTGTCGCCTTCATCGACGACGATGAAACCGCTTCCCGGCAATGGCTGGCCGAACTGATTGCTATCGCGGAGACAAGGGGCGCCGAGGCCGTGCTCGGTCCGGTGCGGGCGCTCTACCGCCCGGATGCGCCGGACTGGATGCGCAAGGGCGATTTCCATTCGACCTTGCCGGTCTGGGTGCAGGGCGAAATCCGCACCGGCTACACCTGCAACGTCCTTTTGAGGATGAGCGCCGACAGCTTGCGCGACCGTCGTTTCAGCCTGGCGCGCGGCCAGAGCGGCGGCGAGGACACCGAATTCTTCAACCGCATGGTCAAGGCAGGCGGTCGCATCGCCTTTGCGCCGGAGGCGTGGGTCGAGGAAGTCGTGCCGCGTTCGCGAGCCGCTTTCGACTGGCTGCGCCGCCGCCGCTTCCGCTTCGGCCAGACGCACGGCCACCTCATCGGCCATGACGCAGGCGTGATAGAGCGTGCGAAGGCTGTCGGCCTTGCCTCGGCCAAGGCCGTCTATTGCTTCGGCATGGCGGCGTTGACCGCGATTAGCCCGGTCCGCCGCAACCGCAGCGTGCTGCGCGGCATCATGCATGTCGGCGTCGTCAGCGGCCTGGTCGGTATCAGCGAAATTCGCCAATACGGACTGTCTTCCCCGCAGCAAGGAGGCAAGCGTGCAGCCTGACGTCTCCTTTGTCATCGCAGCCTACAATGCCGCGGCCACGCTCGACCGGGCGATCGCAAGCGCCATGGCCCAGCGCGATGTCAGCGTCGAAATCATCGTCGCCGATGACCAGTCGCGCGACAACACGCCCGACGTCGCAAGAGCCTATCCAAAAGATGTCGTCAAAGTGGTTGCGCTGCCGGCAAATCGTGGCCCTGGCGGCGCCAGGAATGCCGGGCTCGAACTGGCTTCCGGCCGCTGGGTCGCGGTGCTCGATTCCGACGATGCCGTCCTGCCCGGGCGGCTTTCTGCCATGATCGCGCGGGCCGAAAGCGCGGGCGCTGTGATCGCCGTCGACAACCTCCAGGTGGTGCGCGAGGACGGCATTGCCGAAGCGACGATGTTTCCCGCCGAATATCTGGAGGGCCTGCGTGAAATCACGCTCGCCGACTACATCGCTGGCAACATCGTTTTCGAATCCACGTTCAACCTTGGCTATCTCAAGCCGATCTTCCAGCGCCGTTTCCTGATCGAAAACGGGCTTCGCTATGATGAAAGTCTGAGCATAGGCGAGGATTACATCCTGCTCGCCAACGCGCTGGCCAAGGGCGGAAAATGCGTCGTCGAGCCGACGACCGGCTATATCTACCACATCCGCACGGGCTCGATCTCGCGCGTGCTCGAGCTTCACCATATCGAGGCGATGCGCAAGGCCGACGCGGTCTTCGCCGAGACCAATTCCATGGACGCTGCTGCTGCGGCCGCCTTCGCCAAACGCGCCCGCAGCCTGCGCAAGGCGGCATCGTTCCTGTCGCTGGTCCAGCACATCAAGGCGCGTTCGCCGTTGAAAGCGATACGCACCGCGCTAAGTGATCCGGCGGCTGTCAGGCACATGTCGATGCCGATCGCCGTCCGCCTCAAAAGGGTGGCGGCGCAGTTTGCTGTCGGCGCGGAGTAAGGAGGGCGAGTACATGAAGACGTTTGTTCGTGGCCTGCAACAGGCTGAAATCGATCTGCTCAGAAGGAATTTGCGATGAAGAAAATCAGGAAGGCAGTCATCCCTGTGGCGGGGCTTGGAACACGGTTCCTGCCGGCAACCAAGTCGATTCCGAAGGAGATGCTGCCCGTGGTCGACCGGCCGGTCGTCCAATATGCGGTGGACGAGGCCTTCGAAGCCGGCATCGAGCACATCGTGTTCGTCACCGGCCGCAACAAGGCTGTCATCGAGGACTACTTCGACCTGCACCCCGAACTGATTGGAACGCTCGAACAAACCGGCAAGAAGACCCAGCTGGAGGCGCTCGAAAGCATGCTGCCCGTGGCCGGCGCCACCAGCTTCATCCGCCAGCAGTCGCCACATGGTCTCGGCCATGCGGTGTGGTGCGCACGCGAAGTCATCGGCGACGAGCCCTTCGCCCTGCTGCTCCCCGATATGGTGTCGTTCGGTCGCCGAGGTTGCCTGGCTGAAACAGTCGATCTCTATCAGCAGACCGGCGGCAATGTGATCGCCGTCGAGCGCTGTGATCCCAGCGAGACCAGCAAATACGGCATCGTCGGGCGCGGCGCCGAGACAGGCAGCGGCTTCGAGGTGACGGCCATGGTCGAAAAGCCGGCGCCGGCCAATGCGCCGTCGAACTATTACATCAACGGCCGCTACATCCTGCAGCCCGAGATCTTCTCGCTGCTGGGCAACCAGCAGCGCGGCGCCGGCAACGAAATCCAGCTTACCGATGCCATGGTGCGGCTGGCGAAAAGCCAGTCTTTCTTTGCCCAGCCTTTCAATGGCCGCATGTTCGACTGCGGCTCCAAGGAAGGCTTCATAGAGGCGACCATCGCCTTCGCGCTGGCGCGCGACGACATGAAGGGACCTGTGCTGGAAATGCTGCAGGCGTTCGTGCGGTCGCATGAGCGTCAGGAAGTGGCCGCATAATGCCCATCTTTCGAGGGCATATGCGTTTGGACGATGGCGCGGCTCATGCCTGCACGCCTGGCCGCTCAGGCCCGGCGCCGGATGGCATGAAGCTTGCGTTGCATATCTTGCCCCCGATCTCCGCAGCTTCGGACGAGGTGGGACCTGACCCGTCTCGCTCCGGCGCCTGTAACCTAGAATTGGATCGAAGATGAATTATGCCAGCTTTCCTCTCGACAAGAGGATGCCATTGCCCAACCCCGATCAGGAAAAGGGTGAAGACTTCATCGACGTCGAGCGCCTGCTTGGCATGGCGGCGCGTCAGGTCAAGGTGGTGGCGGTCTGCGCCATCATCGGCCTGTTCCTGGGGTTGCTCTATCTGCAGACCACGCCCAAGCAATACATGTCGGTCGCCAGCGTGCTGATCGACGAAGGCCTGAACAAGGTCATCGACGACATCTCGGCTGCATCCGTCACCATGCAGACCGACGCCGCCCTGCTCAGCCAGATCGAAATCATCACCTCGGCGCGGCTGGCCTCGGTGGTGGTCGACAAGCTGAAACTCGACCAGAACGCAGAGTTCATGAACCCGCCGCAATCGGCGCTGGTCAAGGGCATCGGCTTCGTGCGCGGCGTGATCGGCTATTTCCGCTCAAGTTCCGCCGAGCAGATTCCCGGCATGGAAAACGTCGATGAGGCGACACGCCAGGCCATGATGCAGACGGCGCGCCACGACTATGCCGTGCTGAAGCTGCAGAGCGAGGTGCTGGCGCAGCGCAACGGCCGCTCCTATGTGCTCGCCATCGGTTACCAGTCGACCAATCCGGCGCTCGCCACCGCCATCACCAAGGCCTATGCCGACGCCTATCTCGCCGACCAGCTCAATGCCAGCTTCGACGCCACCGAGCGCGCTGCGGTCTGGCTGCAGGGCCGGCTGACCGAGCTTCGTCAGAACTCACAGGCGGCCGCTATGGCGGTCGAGAAATTCAGGGCCGAGCATGGTCTGGCCGCCAACAGCGACGGCCAGCTGATCAGCGACAAGCAGATTGCCGATCTGACCGCGCAACTGATCGTCGCGCAGGCCGATACGGCGCGCGCCAGCGCCCGCTATCAGCAATACAAGACCATCGTCGAAAGCGGCTCGGACAATGCCTTCAACGATTCCGCCATCTCAAGCGATCAGCCGGCAAGCTCCGTCATTGCAACGCTCAAGACCCGCTACCTCGCAGTGGCCAAGCGGCTGCAGGACGTGACGGCCAATTTCGGCGCCGACCATCCGCAGGCGGTGGCGCTGGCCAAGGAAAAGGCCGACCTGTCGACCCAGATTTTCGGCGAGTTGAAGCAACTGACCGAAAGCTATCGCAATGAATATGAAGTCGCGCTTTCACGCGAGACCTCACTGAGGCAGAAGATCGCCGACGCGGCCGGCAAGAGCTCCATCGACAACCAGAGCCAGGTCAAACTGCGCGAACTCGACCAGCAGGCGCAGGCGCTGACCACGCTCTACCAGACCTTCCTTAGCCGCTACGAGGAGGCCTCGCAGCAGCAATCCTTCCCGGTCGGCAAGGTCCGCATCATCTCGGATGCCTCAACGCCGCTTTCCGCCTCAAGCCCGCGCACCTCCAGGGTGCTGGCGCTGTCGCTGGTGCTTGGCGTGCTGCTTGGCGCCGGCTTCGGTGGCCTGAATGAGTTCAACGAGCGCTTCTTCAGGACCGGCGAGGACATTCGCGATCGCGTCGGCCTCAAATTCCTCGGCTATTTGCCGATGATCGGCGGCAGGCTCGGCAAGGACGCCGACGGCGGTGCGGCGGATGCCAAAGGCGCCAACACATTGTCGGCGGCCGAGAAACGGGCGCGCATGCGGGTCAGCGTCGATGCGCCGGCATCGATGTTCTCCGAAACGCTGCGCAACGCCAAGATCGCCTTCGACGTCGTCATGGAAGGGCAAGGCAGCCGGGTCATAGGCGTGGTCTCGGTCCTGCCCGGCGAGGGCAAGTCTACGGTCGCCGCCAATCTCGCCGGATTGCTGGCCGCCAACGGCTCGAAGACGCTTTTGATCGACGCCGATCTGCGCAATCCTGGCCTCAGCCGCAACCTCGGCATGGAGGCCGAGCAGGGGCTGATGGAGGCCGTGGTCAACGGCCAGACCTGGCAGTCGGTCGGCAAAGTCGACCGCCAGACCAAGCTGGCGATCATCCCGGCCGTGCTGCGTGGGCAGTTCTCGCATACCAGCGAGCTGCTGTCGTCGGCCGGCATGCGGCGCTTCATCGACAACGCCAAGGAGACGTTCGAGTACATCATCGTCGACCTGCCGCCGCTCGGCCCCGTGGTCGACGCCAAGGCGTTTGCGCCGCTGGTCGACGGCTTCGTGCTGGTTGCCGAATGGGGCCGCACGCCGCGCGCCATGGTGCGCTCGCTGCTGGAGCAGGAACCCTACGTCGCAAGCAAGGTCGTCGGCGCCGTGCTCAACAAGGTCGATCTGAAGAAGCTGCCGAAATACGGCTCGCTCGGCGGCTCGGAAAAGTTCTTCGACCGCTATTCGACCTACTATCTGGAGAAATCGGACGTGCGGGCCAAGACCGCCGCCTGAACGGAGCGCGATCCTGAAAAGGAGCGTGATCCGGAAAAGCGGATCCGGTTTTCGGAAAGGATCACGCTCAAACGAAGAAGCACGGCAGGTCAGGAAAAGATCAGCTTGCCGAATTTACCCGCGATCCTGAGCGCTGTCAGCCGTCCGCTCTGAAAGGCGCCGGTGTCGATGCCGAGCCTTCGCCCGTCAAGCCTGGGGATATCGACCGGCGTGTGCCCATGCACCACAAGGCGGTCGAGCAGATGGCCGGCGTTGAAGAACTCGTCGCGGATGTTGAGCAGATCCTGCTCATCCTGTGCGACCAGGTCGATACCCGGCCTGATACCGGCATGGACGAAGACGAATTTATCCGAGCAGAGCAAGACCGGCAGGCTGCGCAGGAAATCGATATGGCTGGCCGGGATGACTTCCTTCACGCGCCGGTCGACCGCGTCGCTTGATGCATAGAGGCTGGCAAGCCGCGCCGGATCGACGCCATAGGAAAACAGCGTCTCGCGGCCGCCGACCGCCAGCCAGCGGTCCCGCGACAGATAGCCGTCGAGATAGTTCAGCATCGCCACCTCGTGGTTTCCCGCCAAGCAGACGCGCAGGAACCCTGTTGGCGGCAGCGCCAAGAGATGGTCGAGCACGCGCGCCGATTGCGGCCCGCGATCGATATAGTCGCCGAGCATGACGATAATCTTGCGGCCGCGAAATTGCAGCGCGTCGAGCTGGATCTTCTGCTCCAGCGACAGCAATTCCTTGTAGCAGCCATGCACGTCGCCGATCGCGTAGACGACGGTGTCGTCCGAATCCATTTCCAGGCGCTCGCGCGGCGCCGGCCGGGGAGGTCTGGACCGCTGAAACAACGCCACTGGGGCCGTCAGACCCCGATGCCGCGGGCTTTGAGCGCCGCGGTGATCTCGTCAAGAATAGCGGGATCGTCGATGGTCGCCGGCATCGTCCATTCTTCCTTGTCGGCGATCTTTTGCATGGTGCCGCGCAGGATCTTGCCGGAGCGCGTCTTGGGCAGGCGCTTGATCGTCACCACCGTCTTGAAGGCGGCGACCGGGCCGATCCGTTCGCGCACCAGCCCCACCACTTCGCCTTCGATAGCAGCAGTATCGCGCGACACACCGGCATTGAGCACGACGAAGCCGAGCGGAACTTGGCCCTTCATCACATCGGCGACGCCGATGACGGCGCATTCGGCAACATCGGGATGCGCTGAAAGCACCTCCTCCATGGCCCCGGTCGACAGCCGGTGTCCGGCGACATTGATGATGTCGTCTGTGCGCGCCATGACATAGAGGTAGCCGTCCTCGTCGATCATGCCGGCATCGGCCGTCTTGTAGAAGCCGGGAAATTCCTCGAGATAGGCTTGCCGGAAACGCTCGTCGGCATTCCACAGCGTCGGCAGGCAGCCGGCCGGCAGCGGCAGTTTCACCACCACATTGCCAAGTGTGCCGCGCGGCACTTCATGGCCGGCATCGTCGAGCACGCGAATGTCGTAGCCCGGCATCGGCACGCCGGGCGAGCCGTATTTCACCGGCAGCAGGCCGAGGCCCGCCGGGTTGATGGTCATCGGCGCGCCGGTCTCGGTCTGCCACCAATGATCGACCACCGGCACGTTGAGTTTCTGCTCCGCCCATTTGATGGTTTCCGGGTCTGCGCGTTCGCCGGCCAGGAACAGAGTGCGGAATTTCGACAGATCGTATTTCGGCACGAATTCGCCCTTGGGGTCCTGCCCCTTGATGGCGCGGAAGGCCGTCGGCGCGGTGAACAGCGCGACCACGCCGTGTTCTGCGATCACCCGCCAATAGGTGCCGGCGTCGGGTGTGCCGATCGGCTTGCCCTCGAACAGCACGCTTGTCGCACCATGCAGCAGCGGTCCGTAAACGATGTAGGAATGGCCGACCACCCAGCCGACATCGGAGGCCGCCCAGAATACTTCGCCCGGTCTGACGCCGAACTCGTTTTCCATCGTCCATTTGAGCGCGACCATGTGGCCGCCATTGTCGCGCACGATGCCCTTAGGCTGGCCGGTCGTGCCGGAGGTGTAGATGATGTAGAGCGGGTCGGTGGCGAGCACCGGAACGCAATCGACGTTGGCGCCCGCGGCGCGCTCGCGGGCAACGGCGTCGGCAAAATCGATATCGTAATGCTCCCTCAGATCGCAGCGCAGCTGGTCGCGCTGCAGGATCAGGCAGGCGTCCGGCTTGTGGCGGGACATTTCGATCGCCTTGTCGAGCAGCGGCTTGTAGGCCACGACACGTCCAGGCTCCAGGCCGCAGGACGCGGAGATGACCAGCTTCGGCTTGGCGTCGTCGATGCGGGTGGCGAGCTCGTGCGAGGCAAAGCCGCCGAACACCACCGAATGCACCGCGCCGATGCGGGCACAGGCAAGCATCGCGACCGCCGCTTCGGCCACCATCGGCATGTAGATGATGACGCGGTCGCCTTTGTGAATGCCGCGGTTCTTGAGCACCGAAGTCAGCGCTACCACTTCGCGCTTCAATTCGGCATAGGTGAATTTCTTGACCGTGCCGGTGATCGCGCTGTCGTAGATAAGTGCGATCTGGTCGGCGCGGCCGCTTGCGACATGGCGATCGAGAGCGTTGAAGCAGGTGTTGCAGCTGGCGCCGTTGAACCAGCGCCCGTAAACGCCGGCCTTGGCATCGAAGACGCTGGTCCACGGCGAATACCAGTCGATCGCCTCGGCGGCAGCGGCCCAGAATTTTTCCGGGTCGCGTTTCCAGCCGTCATAGACCTCGTGGTAGCGTGACGCCATTCATCCCTCCTCGGGAAAACTCTCTATCTTGCAATAGCCTATGCGGGTTTTCCCGGCCACGTCTTTCCCCAAATGCCATGTCTTTCCCGAAATTTGGGGCTTGGCCGATCTCGCCTTGGCCATAAATTGCAGGCACCATGGCCGGGTTTGAAATCGGGGCAGGGCGCGCAATGACGGTACGATACGGGGTTGGATCTGCCGTTGGAGCAGCGCTGCTGTTGACGATCGTTTCCGCCGCCCAGGCCGGCGATGCCGCCGCGCGGCGCATCATCGGCTTTTCCCCCGACGGCAGATATTTCGCCTTCGAGCAATATGGCGAGCTCGACGCTGCCGTTTCCGGCTGGTCGCAGATCGACATCATCGACACAAGCACAGACGAGTTCGTCGGCGGCAAGCCGATCCTTGTCCTCGACGAATCGGAAGAGGCGACCACGACGGTGGAGCAGGCACGGGCGCAGGCCGCAAAGCAGGCCGCGCCAATCCTGGCTAAATACGGCATCGCCGAGCGCGGCACGCGCACGGCCTCCGACAGGTTCACCTTCCCGGACGACACGGTCGAGTACAACGACATTTCCCGCCTCGAGCAGGCCGCGCAGAAATGGCTGTCGCCGTTCTATGGCGAAACACAGATTTCGACCATCCAGCTCGATGAGATTTTGGCCGACAGCAAGGAGGATTGCTCGGCAAGCTTTGATGACGCCAAGGAAGGCGACCAGCCTCTTCAGGGGGACAAGACACTTCAAGGCGACAAGACACTTCAAGGGGACAAGACGGGCAAGGCGCGCGGCTTCCGCCTGTCGCTGCAGGGGCAGGACGGCAAGGCGTTCAAGGTGCTGCACGAGGATGAGGCCGTGCCGGGCTCGCGCAACTGCCCGACTTCCTACAGCCTGTCGGAATCCTACGAATACACCCCGCCCGGCAGGCCCGCGGTACTGGCGGTGCTGGTGCAGCGCTTCAGCCAGGGCTTCGAAGGACGCGACCGCCGCTTCATCGCCGTAACCGGCCAGGCACGCTAAGCCGCGGCCCGTCTTGTGGCAGGCAGAAAAAGCTCATGCGCCCGGAGAAAGCAGGGCGTTCGTGTCGGATATCAGTCTTAAAGCGGCAAGGCCGCCAGCATCAGCCCGACGCCACCCGCAATCAATATGGCGGCTGCCAACGCTTTTCGATGACGTTCGAACGCGGTCGGCGCCCGCTCCCAATTGTAACGCATACCCAATGCTCTCCCAAAACCCCGCGACTGCATAGCTTACTTTAGGTAGGAAAAGCAAGACCTTGACCCTGCGAGATAGCCGGCTTGACGGTTTGCGGCGGTGATTACCAGCTGCAATCACCGACTATTTCTGGGGTGCTTCCCTGTTTTAAGACCCTGAATAATGTGGAAGCTACCACAGCTCAGGATTGGATGTCTCCGCCGTCTTCGGTTGCGTGTGTCGTGAGGATTTTGGCGTTGCCGGATTGCCACAGAACGGTCGGGCCTGCCTGTTCTCCCTCTCGCCCGCGCAATGGACAGACCCGCATCGCCGCGCTATCTGCTCTCCAGGAAAATGGTGGAGGGGCTCCATGGCCCAAATCGGTTCTGAAATGGTTCTGCGGCTGGCGGACGACGCCTCGGTCCAGCATGTCGGCGATGGCGCCGTCGTGCTCTTGGCGCGCAGCGGCCAGCTTTACACCTGCAACGGCACCACCGAAGCCTTTCTCGACAAGGTGGACGGCGCCCGCAGCCTCGACCAGATCGTCGTCCTGTTGTCCGACGAGTTCGAGGTCGACAAGGGCACGCTCGACCAGGACATGGCGGCGCTGGCCGCCGAACTGGTGAGCGAAGGCATTCTCGCCGACCCGGCTCCCTGATGGTGGACGGCGTTCTCCTGCGCGCTTTGTTTCGTGTCCATTTATGGGCAAGCGCGCGGCTGATGCCGACCCTGATCGGCCGCCGCAGCTTCGAATCGGTGCTGAAATGGGCGCCGCTCAGCGCACCCACCCCTTATCGCGGCCTGTCGTCAGCCTACATCGTCGCTGCCGTCAACCGGACTGTCCGGCACCCCTGGCTGATGCGCGACCGCAGATGCCTGCGCGAGGGCCTGCTCGCCCACCGCTTCCTGCGCTTTGCCGGCTTCGATCCGGATCTGCGCTTCGGCGTCGATCCGAAGTCGATGCAGGCGCCGCGTATGTCTGCCCATTGCTGGGTCTGTCTCGATGGCCGCCCAGTGGTCTCGGACAGCCTCCCCGGCATGGTCCAGATCTATCGCCATCACGCCGATGCCGGAAAGGCACACGCTGCTTGACCGGTCCGGCGACCACCTTCTGCTACGATCTCCAGGGCCAGGTCATCAGCATATCGGCCTCGCGGGCCGATCTCTGGCCGAGCTTCGACCTCATGCTCGGCACGTTGCGCGTGAGCGGGCCGGCCGAGCCCGATTTCCGCGTCGACATCGTCGAGACGCGGGAGTTACCGGAATCGCCTGCCGGAAAACTCGCTTTCGACGGCGAGGTGCCGGAGGACGGCCATTGCCGGCTGATCGACGATGGCGGCACGGTTCATCTGGTCTTTCCCGGCCTGCAGACCGTCTCGATCAATGCCGATGGAGGCTGGGCCGAGATACGAGTCCATCCCGATGCCAAGGTCAAATGGACGGTGCTGATGATGGTGCTGGATGCAGCACTTGATGCCGGCGACCAGCACATGCTGCACACCGCCGGCCTGACATTGCCCGGCCGCGAGGCGCTCGTGCTGATCCATGCGCCGAGCGGCACCGGCAAGTCGACGACGTCGCTGGCGCTGGCGTCGCAAGGTTTCGGCCTGTGCTCGGATGACGCCATGATCCTCAAGGTTTTGGCCGGTGGCGGCATCACGGCCTGGGGCTTGCCGCGCAAGGTGAAGGTCCACCGCCACACCGTGGCAATGCTGCCCTTCGTGGCCCCTTGCCTTGGCGACAAATGGGACGCCAATGGCGAGCAGGCCGTCTCGCTGGAACGTCTCGCCGAGATCATCCGCATCGAGGAAACTGTCGGCAGACCGGTTGCGGCACTGTTTCATCTCGCCCGCTCGGCGGACGCGCAAACCCGGCTCGTGCCCATGACCAGGACAGACGCCATGGTGGCGCTTGCCACCGACAATGTCAGGACCGGCATGACCGGCCTTTTGCCGGCGCAGAAGCGCCGCATGGCAACCATCGCAACGCTGGTAAAGGCCGTCCCGACATTTACGCTGGAAGTCGGCGAAAAACCGGCCGAGGCGTCACCGTTGATCCGCGCCGCGCTGCCGGCGCCGGACTGACGGCCGGCGCGGCAAGTTCAGGCAAAACGTGACTTTGGCCTGGCGAGCCGCTGGATCCAGCGGAAGGCGTCGCGGCGCAGGCGCGAATGCATCTTGTCCCTGGAATTGACGCCGAGCAGCGTATCGCCGGTGATCAGCCATTTGGCCAAAAATATCGAGAGGTCGGGCTTGATGCGGTCGGCCAGTTCGATCGCGCGCGGTGCATCAAACAGCCGCCCCGTCACATTGAGAACCGTCGCCAGTTCGAGCTCGATGCCGCTGATGCGCGCCGCCTCGAAAAGCCGGTCTTCATCCGCGGGCGACCGCAGCGCGCGCACGCCCTGCAGCACATCGACGCAAAGCTGCAGCCGGTGGAATTTGTGCCCGCCGGCGGCGTGGACAATGGCGATGGTCAGCAGCGCGGCCGGCGTGTCGGCCTCGCTGCCGTCGATGATCTGCAATTCGCGAAAGCCCAGCGACAGCCGCCGCCGCATGCCGGAATCATGCACCAGGTTGCCGTGCAGTTCGATCAGCAGGCTGGTATTCTCCTTCTCCAGCCACTTGAACTCCTGCAGATCCTGCGACTGCGCCTCGCCGCTCCAGAGCTCGAAGCCGCATCCGGCAATCACCGTGTTGGCTTCAATGATGCTGGCCGGCTCGACCAGAATGTCGATGTCGGTGAACGGCCGGTCAGCGGCGTGGCGGTAAAGTTTGCGTGCGAAGACCGGACCCTTGACGATGCGGGCCGGAACATTTTTCGCCGCCAATGCCTTCATGATGCGGTCGCCATGATATTGCAGCAGCATCGATTGGCCGGTCGCCAGCGTCGAGCGATCACGCAGTTCCGACAGCTTTTGCCGCAAGGCTGCGTCCGCAGGCAGTTGGGCGTCGCCGATCTCGCTGAGCTTGCGCAGCATGATCGGCAGCACGCCGTGGAACTCGGCATTGGCGAGCAGTGCCAGCAAGCTTTCGGCAGCAACGTCACGGCCAACGGCAACCGTCGCCTCCGGGTCGGCGAAGGTCAGCAGCAGTTTTTCATCGGCAGGCGCAAGAGATGGCAGCATCAACCCGGATTGCGTTCGCCCACATCAGCAATTCCCGTCCGGAATTGCGTCAAACAACCAACTCAGAGGAGCGTATGTTGCAGAAAAGCATGCATGAAGCCAGCGTGTGGTGGCAGAACCAGCTCATGAATTGACTTTCCACGGTTTCGGTCCATTCTTTTGCACTGGACTGAAAAGGGTGTTTGGAATGGCCAAGAAAAAGTATGAAGCGCCCGTGCTGCGCAAGGCAGGAAAGTTGTCCAGCGTGGTGGCCGGGCCGTCGCTGCCGATACCGCGATAAGACTTCTACGGCTTCGGTTTGGATGAAGCCGGAGCGGTCGGCCGCAAGGCAAGCCGCGCTGCAGGCGGGCAATCTGTCGGCGTGACTGCGGGTAACGGTCCGTCCGGTCCCGCAGGCTAAGGCAAGTTCATAAGCCGCCTGTTCGGGATATGGGCAAGGCCCCTCCGTTACAGTCCCCAGCGCAGCGCGGCTGTTTGCACCGGCGCGTCCCACATTGACGTTGCCTCGTCATCCAGCATGGTCAGCGTGATCGAGCAGCCGGCCATGTCGAGCGATGTCACGTAGGACCCGACCAGCGAGCGGGTCACCGTCACGCCCTGTTTTTCGAAGATGTTTCGGGCGCTGTTGTACATCAGATAGAGCTCCATCAGCGGCGTGCCGCCAAAGCCGTTGATGAACAACAGTGCCGGGCCTTTCGCCCTGTCGCCGAGATCGCCCAGGATCGCGGCGCAAATCTCTTCGGCGATCGCATCGGCGCTTTTCAACGTGTCGCGACGCCGGCCGGGCTCGCCATGAATGCCGACGCCGAATTCCATCTCGCCATCACCAATCTCGAAGGTCGGCCTGCCGGCCGCCGGCACCGTGCAACTGGTCAGCGCCACGCCCATCGAACGCGTCGCGCTGTTGATGCGACCGCCGAGCGCCTTGAGATCCGCCAGCGCCATGCCTTGCTCGGCGGCGGCGCCGACGATCTTCTCCACCACCAGCGTGCCGGCGACGCCGCGCCGGCCGGTCGTAAAGGACGAATTCTCGACGGCGACGTCATCATTGATCACCACCTGCAGGACGCCGTCGGCCATTTCGCCGGCCATGTCGAAATTCATCACGTCGCCTTCATAGTTCTTGACGATGAACAGGCAGCCGGCGCCGGTATCGACGGCGGCGGCCGCCGCCAGTATCTGGTCCGGCGTTGGCGAGGTGAAGACCTGGCCGGGGCAGGCGGCGTCCAGCATGCCGTGACCGACAAAGCCGGCATGCAACGGCTCGTGGCCGGAACCGCCGCCCGAGATCAGCGCCACCTTCCCCGGCTTCATCACCTTGCGGCGAATGAATTTGTGCTCCTCGCCCAGCACCAGGATGTCGGCATGAGCTGCAACGAAGCCGTTGAGGCTTTCGGTCAGCACCGTGTCGACGGAATTCATAAACTTCTTCATGTGTCCTCCCGACACAACACGATCAGCCGCCACTCCTGCCGGTGATGCTGGTGATCTTCTGGATGAATTCGTTGATCGCCTTGTCGAGCGCTGCATTCTGCTTGTCGTCGCCGAAATCGGGCACGATCAGCGAGACATGCCGGGTCTTGCGCATGCCTGCCGCAACCGACATCTTGCCGGGATGCGCCAGATGATAGGCAGCCAGAAACTGATCGCGCTCGGCCGGACTGAAATGGCAGACCGAAAAAATAGCCGGCAGATGTTTTGACGGGATCGGGGTCGAATAGGCCGCGCTGGAAATCTGGGTGACGAAGCTGCGGTGCTTGCCAAGCGCGTCGGCAAGGCGTTGTCGCATACCCGACGGTCGCTGGTCGATGACCTGCGACAGGATCGTCTTGTAGGCGCGGATCGCCTCTTCGGAGCCGGCTTCTGGTGTCTTGTCGGCCATCTCAGTCATCCTAGACCGATGCATCCGAGATGGCCGCCTTGGCCATGGCGAGTTGGGCGGGAGCCACCGAGAGATCCCGCAGGCCGGCCTCGAGCAGTGCCGGGATCGATGCCGGATCGCCGCCGGCATCGCCGCACAGGCTGACTGGGATTTTCGCGCGCAGGCCAAAAGCGGCAACCGAGCCGATCAGCCGCAACACGGCGGGATGGCGGACAGAATTAAGATGCGCCACGGCTGCGTTATCGCGGGCAGCCGCCATTACATATTGGGTCAGATCGTTCGAACCGATCGAGAAGAAGGCGACATCGGCGAACGCCTCCGGCGCGATCGCCACCGAAGGCACCTCGACCATGATGCCGAGCGGCGGCATTTTTTGCGCGATGCCGCGCGCGGCAAGCCCGGCCTGCTCCTCCACGAACAGAGCGGCGGCGCGTTGGTATTCCTCCGCGACGGCGATCATCGGAAACATCACCTTCAGATTGCCGTGCACCGCCGCGCGCAGCAGCGCCCGGATCTGTACGCGAAACACCTCCGGCCTTGCCAGCGACAGCCTGATGCCACGCAGCCCGAGGAACGGGTTGCTCTCCTCGACGGTGAAGCCCGGCACCGGCTTGTCGCCGCCGGCGTCGACGGTACGGATGGTTACCGGCTTGTCGCCTGCCCATTCCAGCACCTTGCGATAGGCCTGGTATTGCGTCTCCTCGTCCGGCGGCGCCTTGCCGAACAGGAATTCGGTGCGCATCAGCCCGACCCCGTCGCAGGTCGAAATGTCGATGCCGTCGACCTCGGACGGATCGGCGATGTTGACCTGCACGCGCACTGTCGTCCCGGCCCGGGTTACCGCCGGTTTCGCGAGATAGACTCCGGCCTTATCTCGATGTGCCACAAACGAGGACGAGGACCGGTGGAACGCTTCGATCTCGGTCGTGGTCGGCGAAAGCACGATACCGCCATGCTCCGCATCGAGCAGAGCCAGACCGACGGGATTAGCCGGCGAAGCGCCAAGCCCCACCACCATCGGCACGCCGCGCGAGCGCGCCAGCATGGCGACGTGGCTGGCGGCGCTGCCGGCCCTCAGCGCGATGCCGCCGCCGGTGCTCCAGTCGGTCTCGAGAAAGCGCGTCGGCGCGATGTCCTCGCCATAGAGAATGGCGCCGGCTGGTGGAGCGCTCTCCTGCTCCTCGGTAAGGGCGCGCAGCACGCGGTCGCGGATATCGCTGATATCGGCGGCGCGAGCCCGGAAATAGTCCTGGTCTGACGTTTCGTAGCCGGAGATTTCGGCGTCCAGCGCCTGTCGCCAGGCCATGTCAGCCGGCATGCCGGACGCGATCGCGGCAAAAGCCGGGCCGGTCAGTGCCTCGTCCCCAAGCATGGCGAGCTGGAATTCGAGAATGCCGGCGGCCTCGTCATCGGCGGTTTCGATCAGGGTCGCGAGCCGGTCCGTCGCGCTGGCGATAGCTGCTTCCAATGCGGCCTTCTCGTCCGCGGCGCTCGCCTTGCCCGTGTAGTGCGCGGTGCCGTTGTCGAGGTTGAACAACGGCCCCTCGGCATAGCCGGCCGAGGCCGAAATGCCTTGCAGCCTAAGCGGTTCGGGCATGGCCCGCATCCTCGTCGAAACCGCGTCGCACCAGCTCGGCCAGCGCTCTCACGGCATCATCGGCGCCGTCGCCTGTGGCCCGGATGTGCAGCATGGTGCCTTTCGGCGCCCTGGCCGCCATCACCTTGACGATGCTCTTGGCGTCGAACCATGGGCCGTTGGCGGCAAGCGCAATCTCCACCTCGGCGGCAAAGCTCTTGGCAAGCTTGGTGAACTTCACCGAAGGGCGCGCGTGCAGACCTACCTCGTGGGTGATCAGGACGGTGGCCTCGGCAAATGCGGACATCAGGTCAAAATTCCCGTTCGCTCACGACGGCGACAATTCATGCGCCGTCGCCACCACTTCCTTCAGCGAGGCCCCGCCGGACGCCTCCGTCGCAGCCATCACCGCGCCTTCGACGATCGGCGCGTTGCAGACGACGATCTTCTGCGCCCGCGGCTCGCCGATCATTTCCACCGCCATTTCCGAATTGGTCTCGGCGCCGCCGAGATCGACCAGTATGGCGACGCCCGCCTCCGACCACGCCTTGTCGATGGCGCCCATGATCGCTTCGACGCTGGTGCCGAGCCCGCCATGGCCGTTTCCGCCGCACCATGCAAGCGGCACTTCGTCGCCCACCATCTGCCGCACCATGTCGGCCGTGCCTTCGGCAACCAGCGGCGAATGCGAGACGATGACGATGCCGACATTGCTCATGCTTGGCCCTCGACGGTTTCGGCGACGGTCCGCACCAGCAGCGCCACAGAGCGTCCGCCGGCATCCATATGACCGATTGAGCGGTCGCCGAGGAATGAGGCGCGACCGCGTGTTGCCTTCATCGGCACGGTCGCTTCGGCAGCCGCGTCGGCGACATCTGCGATTTCCATGGCCGTCTTTCCTTTGACCAATGCGTGATGCACGGGTTGCAGCACATCGAGCATGGTCTTTTGACCAACCTGGGATTTGCCTCTAGCGGCCACCGCCTCGATTGCCTTGCCGAAAGCAGCCGTCAGCTTGGGGCGATCCGGCTCTCCTGAAATCTCCTTGCCCAGCGCCAGGAGCAATGTACCGAACAGCGGCCCGGACGCACCGCCAACCGTCATCACCAGCTTGGTGCCGATCGCCTTCAGCGCCTCGGGCAGCGGCTTTGCAGCGAACGCCCCGGCATCGGCGCGCACAGCCTCGAAGCCGCGCTTCATGTTCAGCCCATGGTCACCGTCGCCGATCGCCTGGTCGAGCGCGGTCAACTCTTCCGAGTGAGCGGCGATCGTGTCCGCGGCGGCGGTGATCAGCCTGGCAAGGTCGAACGCTGCCATGTCCAGATTCCCGGTTTCGATCCTGCCGGCAGTATCGCAAGAGTTTTCATTCGACAATCGAGGCATGCCGTCAGGCCGCTGCATGCAGCGCGGCGGCGGCCGCGAACACTTCGGCCACGGCATGGGCGCCAGGGTCGACTACGCCTTGCAATTTGGCGCCGACATAGGCGGAGCGTCCGGCCTTCGCCTTCTCCATGGCCGCGGTCGCCTCGGCGCCGTGCCGTGCCGCTGTAGCCGCGGCATCCAGCCCCTTGGCATCGAGCGCCTTCAGCCCCGGCTCCAAGGCATCGACCATGGTGCGGTCGCCGACCCTGGCGCCGCCATAGAAGGTCATCCGGTCAAGCCCGGCAAGCAGCGCCTTGGACAGGGTTGCTCCGCCGTTCGAAGCCTGAGCCGCCGCCGTGAAGAAGATCGACAGCAAGACGCCTGAGGAGCCGCCCATTGCGACGCCCAGACTATCGCCTATAGCCGCAAGCGTGGCGGCAGGGTCGGCCAGCGGCAGCGCATCGAGCCGTTCCAGCACGCTGCGCGCGCCGGTCGCAACCGTCGAACCGGTATCGCCATCGCCCGCCTTGGCGTCGAGCCCGTTCAGTGTCTCTTCGAGCGCGATCAGCCGTTCGCAGACCGTGATGATCAAACGCCTGGTGCCGGAATCCTGGCTGGCCCTTTGGGCTGCGCTGTTTCCAGCCGCTTTCGCCATAGGCACGATAGCCGGCGCGACGACGGTTTTGGCCGGCATCCAGGCATGTGGGCCGACAGGCGCCAGCAAGGCTGCCTCGCGCGCCGCATCGAGCTTGATCAGCGACAGCGAAAAACCGTTCATGTTGAGCGCCGTCATCAGCGGTCCGGGGCCGATCGCAAGCTTCACGGTCTTGGCCAGCGGCGAGGCCAGCACGGCATTGGCGACCAGCGACATTTCGAGCGGCGGCACCGAGCCGAGATTGTTGATGAGCAACGCGTGGCTGGCGTTCGGGTCGAGCCGCACCGCCAGCCGCTCCGCCATGATCGCCACAAGTCTGTCGGCGCTCTGCACGGCGATGCGCTCGACGCCCGGCTCGCCATGGATGCCGAGGCCGAGTTCGCCGTCATTTTCGCCGAACCGCTCTTCATGTGGCTGGCCGGGGATCGAGCAGGACGACAGCGACATGCCGAGCGAGATGATGTCCTTCGCCGCCACGCGAGCGGCTGTAGCAACGGCTGCCAGGTCCTGACCGGTCTCCGACAAATGGCCGGCGATCTTATGTACGAACAAGGTGCCGGCGACGCCGCGCGGCTGGTTGATATCCGGCAGGGCGATGTCGTCGGCGACGATCGCCATCTCGACGCGAAACCCTTCGGCGCGCGCTTTCTCGGCCGCCAGGCCGAAATTGAGCCGGTCGCCGGTGTAGTTCTTGACGATCAGCAGGCAGCCGGCCGGGCCGGTCACCGCGCGGATGGCGGCCAGCACCGCCTCGACGCTGGGCGAGGCGAAGATCTCGCCCGAAACCGCCGCCGTCAGCATGCCCTTGCCGACAAAGCCGGCATGGGACGGTTCGTGTCCGGCGCCGCCACCGGAGACGACGGCAACTTTCGCCTTGTCCCAGTCGGCGCGCAGCACGACCTTGATCTCGGGATAACCGTCGAGGCGCGCGAGATCGCCGGAACCGATGGTCCGCAACAGGCCATCCAGCGCCTCGGTGACGATCGTTTCCCTGCGGTTGAAAAAGTGCTTCATCGAGTTCGTCCCGTATTCGCAATCGTCAGTCAGAAGCCGGCGTCTAGACCGCCGAAATCTTCACATCAGCCTTTGTCCGTCGGCGCCGAAATACAGCGGCGAGCGGTAGCGGATCACCACTTTGTCGCCCTCGGCCAGATCCGTATCGGGGTCGGTGAGCGTCACCAGTTTCTTCGGGCCGACCGTAACATGCAGATGGTTCTGGTCCCCGAGATGTTCGACCCAGTCGACGACGCCGTCGGCATGGCCGTTTGCGGTCTTCTCGATCGACAGATGCTCGGTGCGCGCGCCGATGGTCTTGGTTCCGGTCGGCGCCCCACCATCAGGCAGCAGCCCGGCCGGCAGCAGGTTGATCGCCGGCTGGCCGAGGCGGGCCGCGACATGAAGGTTTGCCGGCTCCGAATAGATTGTGCGCGGCGTGCCGATCTGCACCAGCACGCCGTCATTGAGGATGCCGATGCGATCGGCCATGGTCATCGCCTCGATCTGGTCGTGCGTGACATAGAGCATGGTGGCGCCGAGTTCGGCCTGGATGCGCTTGAGTTCGAGCCTGAGATCGGCGCGCAATTTGGCATCCAGCGACGACAGCGGTTCGTCCATCAGATAGATCGACGGTTTGCGCACCAACGCTCGGCCGATGGCGACGCGCTGCATCTCGCCGCCCGACAGCTTGGTCGAGCGGTTGGCGAGCTTGTGGTGGATGCGCACCATCTTTGCCACCTCTTCGACGCGGCGGCGAATCTGGTCCTCCGGTACTTTCCGCGCCGGTGAGCGCAGCGGGAAGGCGAGGTTGTCGTAGACTGACAGATGCGGGTAGAGCGAATATTGCTGGAAGACGAAAGCGGTGTCGCGCTCGGCCGGCGACAGCGTCGTCGCATCGTGGCCGCCAATATCGATCCTGCCGCCATCCGGCCGCTCCAGTCCGGCGATCAATCTCAGCGTCGTCGTCTTGCCGGCGCCGGTCGGGCCGAGCAGCACGACGAATTCGCCATCGGCGATGTTAAGGTCGAGGCCATCGACGGCGACATGGTCGCCGAAGCTTTTTGTCACGCCCTTGATGTGCACGTCAGCCATGCTGCGCTCTCCCTTGAGAGGCGGTATCGTGAACAGCGGTGCGCACGGCGCGGCCCGAGCCCTTGTCGAACAGCGACAACCGCGCGCTGTTCAGCGTCAGGCCGACATGGTCGCCGGCAGCAAGCCGGATTTCGGCCGGTACCCGCGCCTTGATGATCCCGCCCGCCGTTTCCACGGCCACGATCTGCGTCGTGCCGAGATATTCGGTGCCATAGATGGCGCCGCGTAGTTTCGAGGCGTCGTCGAAGCGAATGTGCTCGGGGCGGATGCCGAGCGCCATGTCGGCCGGCGCGATATCCTCGCGCACTTCCGGCACCGCCACCTTGGCGCCTTGCACTACGATCTCCTTCGCCCCCTTCGCCAATCCGCCGCCAAAGCCCAGAAAGTTCATTGGCGGCGAGCCAATGAAATCGGCGACGAACATGGTTGCCGGGCGGTCGTAGATTTCGCGCGGGCTGCCGAACTGTTCGATGACGCCATGGTTCATGACGGCGATCTTGTCGGCCATCGACATCGCTTCCATCTGGTCGTGCGTGACATAGACGGTGGTGGCGTGGATGCGGTTGTGCAGCTCGCGCAGCTCATGCACCATCAGATCGCGGAATTCGGTGTCGAGCGTGCCGAGCGGCTCGTCCATCAGGAAGCATTTTGGCCGTCGCACGATGGCGCGACCGAGCGCCACGCGCTGGCGGTCGCCGCCGGCAAGGCCCGAGACCGATTTGTTGAGCAGATGGTCGATGCGCAGCAGCTTCGCCGTTTCCTCGACACGGCTTCGAATCTCGGCCGAGGGCATGCCTTGCGCGAGAAGCGGGAAGCCAATGTTCTTGCGCACATTCATATGCGGATAGAGCGCGAACAGCTGGAACACGAAGGCGATGTCCCGCTCCCGCGCCCGGCGCATGGTGACATCCTCGCCGCCGAGCAGGATCTGGCCGCCCGTAGGCAGTTCCAGCCCGGCGATCATGCGCAGCGTCGTCGTCTTGCCGCAGCCCGACGGGCCAAGCATGACGAAGAACTCGCCATCCTCGACGATGAAGCTGGAATCCTGCACGGCGACGAAATCGCCGAAGGCCTTTCTCAAATGATGGACGCGGATTTCGGCCATGATTATTCCGGGAATTTCGAGACGATGATGAACATCACTGTGCCGGCGAGCATGGTGATGAAGGAGTAGGTGTAGAGCGCGAGCGCGAAAGGCTGGAACAGCATCAGGAAGCCGACGGCGATGAGCGCCGTCGCAATGTTTTCCATGAGGCCGCGCCGGGCCCAGCGAGGCCAGGATGACTTTTTGGAGATGGCTGGGCGCGTCATGCGTAGCTGCCTTCCTTCTGCCCGGCAACGGGGCGAGACGGTTGCCAGGTGGTTCCCCCACTCCGTCGCTGCTTCGCAGCGCCACCTCTCCCCCCTCCGGAGGGAGAGGAAGGCAGCCTGCCTGAATGAAGTTCGCGTCCTTCCTCTACCCCGTCGATCGGGGAAGAGGTGTCGAGCGAAGCTCGACGGAGTGGGGGTTGACCTGGCACACCAATCATTTGCGCACCGCCCCAAAAGTGATGCCGCGCAGCAATTGTTTGCGAAGCAGGATGGTGAAGACCAGGATCGGCACCAGGAAGATCGTCGTGCCGGCCGCCACCGCCGGCCAGTCCTGGCCGCCTTCGCCGATGATAGTCGGGATGAAGGGCGGTGCGGTTTGCGCCGTGCCGGAGGTGAGTAGTGCCGCGAAGGCATACTCGTTCCAGGCGAAGATCAGGCAGAAGATGGCGGTCGCGGCGATGCCGGTGGTCGCCTGCGGCAGCACGGTGCGCCAGAAGGCCTGCAGCCTGGTATAGCCGTCGATCATCGCCGCTTCCTCATACTCGCGCGGGATCTCGTCGATGAAGCCTTTCAGCAGCCACACCGCGAGTGACACGTTGACCGCGGTGTAGAGCAGGATCATGCCCAGCGCGGTATCGGACAGGCCGAGCTCGCGGTACATCAGGTAGATGGGAATCGCGACCGCGATCGGCGGCATGAAGCGCGTCGACAGGATGAAGAACAGAAGGTCGTCGGCCAGCGGCACCTTGAAGCGCGAGAAACCATAGGCAGACAGCGTGCCGAGGAAGACCGCGCAGAAGGTCGAGCCGAAGGCGATTATCAGCGAATTGACGAAGCGCGGCAGGAAATTGGACGGGCCGGCAATCACCATGTTGCGCTTGCGCGAGGTCTCGTCGCAGAAACCGGTCGCGGGTCCGAGCGAGTTGATATACTCGGGCGTTTGCCTGGTGCGCGTCGTGAACAGGTTGCAATAGCCCTCGATGCTCGGCTGGAACAGAATCTTGGGCGGATAGGCGATCGAATCCGGCGGCGTCTTGAAGCTGGTGGCGAAGATCCACAGCAGCGGCACGATCGAGATCAGCGCGTAGAGCACGATGATCGTGCCGGCGATCCGCTTTGAATTGGCCGAGGGGGCGACGACGGAGTGGGCGGTGGTCAGGCTCATCTCTGCTTCACCTTGTTCAGCGCCTTGACGTAGATGTTGGCCAGCCCAAACACCGCGACGAACAGGATGATGGCGAAGGCCGAGGAATATCCGGTGCGCCAGCTCTCGAACGCCTGCCGTTTCAGCGTGATGGAAGCGACCTCGGTGGTCGAGCCCGGCCCGCCACCGGTCAGCAGGTTGACCATGTCGAACATTTTGAAGTTCTCGATGCCGCGAAACAGCACCGCCAGCATGATGAAGGGCAGCGCCATCGGCAGCGTGATCGACCAGAACTGCCGCCAGTTGGACGCGCGGTCGACCTCGGCGGCTTCATAGATGTATTCGGGGATGGAGCGCAGGCCGGCGAGACAGATCAGCATGACATAGGGCGTCCACATCCAGGTGTCGACGATGATGATCGACCACGGCGCCAGCGACACGTTGGACAGCATCTGGATGTCGGTCGGTGGTATCCGGGTGACGAACGAGATGGCGTAGGCGAACAGGCCGATCTGCGGCTCGTAGAGGAAACGCCAGAAATTGCCGACCACCGCCGGCGACAGCATCATCGGCACCAGGATGATGGTCGTCCAGAAGGCGTTGCCGCGAAACTTCCTGTCGATCAGCCAAGCCAGCGTGAAACCGATCAGCGTCTGCAGCAGGATCGTCCAGAACACGAAATGCGCCGTCGTCTGCATGGCGATCCAGATGTCCTGGTCGCCGAGGATGCGCTGGTAATTGGCGAACCCGAGGTTCTTCACCACCTCGTTAGGGCGGTTCGCGCGGAAGTTGGTGAAGGACAGGTAGATCGCCCAGAACAGCGGGAAGATGTTGATGGCAAAGAGCAACAGGATCGTCGGCGAGATGAACAGCCAGGCGAGGCCCTTGTCGCTGATCCCCCGGACCTTGCGGGCCAACGGCTCCGGGGTCGCCCGGGCAACGTTCTCCGCAGTCCGATTGAGCATGGTGAGTCCTGCTTCGGTCACGTCAAGTCTCGACACTGGAATTTATCTGAACTGCGTCCCGTGCCAAGGGCGGCACGGGACCAAGAGCATGAAGCCGAAAAGTGTGAAGCGGTTTTCGGACGACATCATGCTCTCTCTCTTTTTAGCCCTGAGGCGGATGATTTCTGATCGATTCGGCCTGAAAATCATCCGCCTCTGGGGTCAGGCTCGGGAGGAGCCGTTGGTCCGGTTACATCTTGCCGTCGTCCTGGAACACTTGCGTCCAGTCCTTGACTAGGCCGTCAAGCGCGTCCTTGGCCGAACCCTGGCCGGCAACGACATAGTCGTGGAAGCGCTTCTGCGACGCCTGCAGCAGCGGTGCGTAGCTCGGCTCGGCCCAGAAGTCCTTCACGATCGCCATCGAGTCGAGGAAGGTCTGCGCATAAGGCTGGCTGGACGGGAAGGCCGGGTCCTTGACCACCGCGTTCAGGCAGGAATAGCCGCCGAGCGACCACCATTTGGCCTGCACATCCTTGTTGGCGAACCACTTGATGTATTTCAGCGCCGATTCCTGCTTGTCGGAATAGGACACGACCGAAATGCCCTGGCCGCCAAGCTGCGCAAACTGGGCGCCGCCGGGACCCTTCGGATTGACGAAGTAGCCGATCTTGTCACCGCCGACATTCTCGTCCTTCTGCAGGCCGGGCCAGGTGAAGGCGAAGTTCATGTGCATGGCCACCTGACCGGATTTGAAGGCGTCGACGCCTTCGCCCATATAGCTGTTCGAGGCACCCGGAGGCGTGCAGCAATCGTAGAGCGACTTGTAGAACTCCAGGCCTTTGACCGCGTCTGGCGAATTGACGAAGCCTTCCATCTCGTAGGGCTTCTTGGGGTTTTCATACTGGAAGCCGTAGCTGTAGAGCACGTCCATGGCGCCCATGGTGATGCCTTCCGAGCCACGCTCGGTGTAGATCGAAGCGCCATAGACGGTCTTGCCGTCGATCTCGCGCTTCTGGAAGAACTCGGCGACCTGCTTCAGTTGGTCGAAGGTGGTCGGCGGGCCGAGATCCCAGCCATACTTTTCCTTGAATTCCTTTTGCAGTTCCGGCTTGGAGAACCAGTCCTTGCGGTAGGTCCAGCCGACGACGTCGCCCATGGCCGGCAGCGCCCAGTAATTCGGCGTGTTCTTCGGCCATTCGGAATAGCCGACGACTGTTGCCGGCACAAAGTCGTCCATGCTGATCTTCTCCTTGTCGAAGAAGTCGTTCAGCTTGACGTAGTGGCCGTTCTCGGCCGAGCCGCCGATCCACTGGCTGTCGCCGATGATCAGGTCGCACAGTTTGCCGTGCGAGTTGAGCTCGTTGAGGAAGCGGTCGGCATAGTTGGTCCACGGCACGAATTCGAATTTCATGCCGATGCCGGTTTCCTTGGTAAAATCCTTGGACAGTTCGACCAGCGCGTTTGCCGGATCCCAGGCGGCCCAGCAAAGCGTCAGGTCTTCAGCGTGCGCCGCGTTCGAGACGGCTGTCGACGCGGTAATCGCCGAGGCCAGCCCCAACGCCAGTTTCAAGCTCGATTTCATGCCTTCCTCCCATTTGCGAAACGCGCCCGGATGGCCGTTTCAAGAACCCCTCAACCCTCGCTCCTCCGAGGGGCTAAACACGGCGCGCTATGCGTCGCCAGGGCGGCGCGGTGCGCCGCAGATGTTTAGTAATTTGTTTAGTGATGCAATTTTTACTAAACAAGGCAAGCGAATTCGTCGCTGCGCCGCAACATGGCGAAACGGCGATTGAAATCGTTGGGAAATGATTGCCGGACGGCTCGCCCGGAAGTTGCTTAGCCGGGGTCGCCTATAATTTTCGTCTGCGGCGTCACCGGCCGAACAGGGGGCGCGGGCGGCAGCAGCGCGCGGATGTCGGCGAAGGGAAATGTCGGCTCGAATCGGAAGGCCTCGGCCAGGGAGCCGGGAACGCTGTTGCATTGCCCGGCGCGAAACTCATTCTGGACGCGCGCTCTGTCGACATATTGCTCCGGCCACTGCGACTGGTGCGCTCGGATCGCCTGCGTCTTGATATCGCCGTAGGCGGAAATGTCGACGTAATGCGTCGGCGCAAAGCCGGTGCCGCCCATCGTGTCGGCATGCAGCACGGGGACGCCGAACGAGGCCGCGATGCGCACGCCGTCCGACAAAGCACGATGGTCGGCGTGATAGTCGTTGGGGGCATGCGTGATCACCAGATCCGCCGCGGTCTCGCGTATCAGCGCTTTCAGCGAAGCGATCAGTGCCGCATCGGCCACCAGTTCGCTGTCGGGGAAGTCGAGAAAGCGAAGGGTTGCGCCGAGCAGCGCCGCTGCGGCCGCCGCCTCGTCGCGGCGGACACGAGCCAGAACGCTCGGGTCGCCCATGCCGCCCCTGGCGCCATCCGTGGCCACGGCAAAAGTCAGTTCTGCGCCTTGCGTGGCATAGGCAGCCAGCGTACCGAACATGAATATCTCGATGTCGTCGGGATGCGCGCCGAGCGCCAA
Organism: Mesorhizobium sp. M0001; assembly: GCF_040324255.1. Classification (NCBI taxonomy): domain Bacteria; kingdom Pseudomonadati; phylum Pseudomonadota; class Alphaproteobacteria; order Hyphomicrobiales; family Phyllobacteriaceae; genus Mesorhizobium; species Mesorhizobium sp. M0001. Next base: position 459,408 of record NZ_JAMYVS010000003.1, on the reverse strand, counting down.
TACCTTCACTGCACTCTCCCCGGAAATGGAAAAACGTGACGAACGGAATCCTGCTCGCCCTCATCGCCTATGCAAGCTATTCGTGCAGCGATGCCGTTATCAAGAGCCTTGGCGGACAGTTCACCGTCTTCGAGATCGGCTTCTTCATCACGCTGTTTGCCGGCTGCTTCCTGTTTTTCAGCCGCCCAGTCGATGAGCGCTGGCGCGATTTCTGGCGCACCGGGCGGCCATGGGCGGTGCAGGCCCGCGCCTGGGCCGGCATCGCCTCGGGCGTGCTCAGCGTCTACGCCTTCACCACCATTCCGCTGGCCGAGACCTATGCACTGATCTTCCTGGCGCCGCTTTGCGTTACCATTCTCTCGACCGTCATCCTGAAGGAAAAGGTCGGCCCATGGCGCTGGCTGGCGGTGGTTGCCGGCTTTGCAGGTGTCATGCTGGTGGTGCGGCCAGGTTTTCGCGAGTTGCATCTCGGACACCTTGCCGCCTTCACGGTGGCCTTCCTCGCCGCGGCGAGCGTCATCCTGATGCGGTCGCTCGCCCAGCAGGAAAAGCGCACCACCATGCTCGGCGTGCTCATCGGTTACGGGCTGCTGTTCAACGGGGCCGGCACCATCGCCACATCGTTCACCCTCCCCAACGCCATGCAGCTGCTGTGGTTGGTGCTGGGCGGCGCCTTTACCGCCGGCGGCCAATTGCTGCAGCTGCTGGCCGCCAAATACGCACCGGCCAACCGCATGGCGCCGACGCATTATTCGCAGATCGTCTGGGCGGTCATCCTCGGCGCGCTGTTCTTCCAGGAGTATCCGGACTGGATATCGCTGGTCGGCCTTGCCGTCGTCGGCGCGTCCGGCCTGCTCACCATGGTGCGCGAGGAGGTGCGGCTGGGCACGGTGCGCTGGAACCCGTTTTCACGCACAAGGCTTTGAGCCGTTGCACGGTTGTGGTGACCGCTGATATGCGGACGCAATGACGACGAGATCCTTGCCGGAGCTTCCGGTATCCGCCGTGCTGCCGGCCCTGAGCCAGGCGCTCGGCTCCGGCAACAGCGCCGTCCTGGTGGCGCCGCCCGGCGCCGGCAAGACGACGCTGGTGCCGCTGGCGCTGCTCGATGCGCCCTGGCTGGTCGCCGGCAAGATCGTCCTGCTCGAACCGCGCCGGCTCGCCGCCCGCGCCGCCGCCCGCCGCATGGCCGAATTGCTTGATGAAGAGCCCGGCGCCACCGTCGGCTATGCCATGCGCATGGAAAACCGCACATCGGCCCGGACAAAAATCCTGGTCGTCACCGAAGGCGTCCTGGCGCGCATGATCCTAGACGATCCGGAGCTGCCCGGCGTCTCGGCGGTGATTTTCGACGAATTCCACGAGCGCTCGCTCGACGGCGATTTCGGCCTGGCGCTGGTGCTCGACGTGCAGGGCGCGCTGCGGCCGGATTTGCGGCTGCTGGTGATGTCGGCAACGCTCGATGGCGCGCGCGTCGCGAAACTCCTGTCCGGCGCCCCGGTGATCGAAAGCCAAGGCCGTGCGTTCCCCGTCGATGTCAGATACGACGAGCGGCCGGCCGGCGTCCCCATCGAAGACGCCATGGCCAAGGCGATCCGCTCCGCTCTTGCCGGCGAGAGCGGCAGCGTGCTCGCCTTCCTGCCCGGCCAGCGCGAGATCGAGCGCACGGCCGAGCGGCTGCAGGGCCGCCTCGGCGCCGACACCGACATCGTGCCGCTCTACGGCCAGCTCGACAACAGGGCGCAGGATGCAGCCATCAAACCGGCGCTGCCGGGCCGCCGCAAGGTGGTGCTGGCGACGTCGATCGCCGAGACCTCGATCACCATCGACGGCGTGCGCGTCGTCATCGATTCCGGCCTGTCGCGGCTGCCGCGCTACGAGCCGGCAAGCGGTCTGACCCGGCTGGAGACGGTGCGCGTTTCCAGGGCGTCCGCCGATCAGCGCGCCGGCCGTGCCGGGCGTACACAGCCAGGCGTCGCCATCCGCCTCTGGCGGGCCGAGCAGACGGCGGCCCTTCCCGCCTTCACCCCACCCGAGATTCTCGAAGCCGACCTGTCCGGCCTGCTGCTCGATTGCGCCGCCTTCGGCGTCGCCGATCCCGCAAGCCTGTCCTTCCTCGATCCGCCGCCCATTCCCGCGCTCAACGAGGCGCAGGCCCTGCTCCTGGCGCTGCACGCCATCGACGCGGCCGGCCGGCTGACGGAGGCGGGCGGCGCGATGCGCAAGCTGGCGCTGCCCGTGCGCCTCGCACACATGGTCGCTGAAGCCGCTGGCGGCGGCCACGCGCTCGAAGCTGCGATGCTAGCCGTCCTGCTCACCGAGCGTGGTCTCGGCGGCGACGGCGCCGACCTCGAACGGCGCCTGATGCGCTTCCGCACGGAAAAGTCGCCGCGCGCCGTTGCGGCAAGGCAGCTTGCCGAGCGATTGGCGAAGCAGGCGGGCGGCTCCAAGAGCAGCGAAGCCGCTTCTGCCGGTCTTCTCCTCATGCACGCCTGGCCGGACCGTGTCGCCAGAGCGCGGGGCGAGCGCGGGCGTTTCGTGCTCGCCAACGGCTCCGGCGCCATGCTCGACGCCGCCGATCCGCTGGCCGGCGAGACCTGGCTGGTCGTCGCCGATCTGCAAGGCAAGGCGCAAAATGCCCGCATCACGGCGGCGGCAGCCGTTGACGAGGCCGATATCCGCGCCGCACTCTCCGACAGGATCGAGACGCGCCGCGAGACAAGCTTCGACCGCGAGCGGCGCGCGGTGCGCGTGCGCGAGACCGCCAGGCTCGGCGCCATCACTTTGTCGGAGCGCATGCTGCCCGCACCAACTGGAACAGACGCCGACCGCGCCATAACAGATGCCTTGCGCGAGCACGGCCTGTCGCTGCTGGAATGGGGCAAGGACGGCGAGACGCTGCGCCAGCGCCTAGGCTGGCTGCATCGCGGCCTCGGTGCGCCTTGGCCCGATGTTTCGGAAGCCGCCCTGCTCGAACGCCTCGACGACTGGCTGCTGCCGTTCCTGTCGGGCAAGGCGTCCTTCGCCGCCATCGATCCCGGCGTGCTGTCGTCGGGCCTGATGGCGCTGGTGCCGCATGATTTGCAGCGCAAGATCGGCACACTGGCGCCGACCCATTTCGACGCGCCGTCCGGCAGCCATGTGCCGATCCGCTATGACGGCGAATGGCCGGTGCTGGCCATCCGCGTGCAGGAACTGTTCGGCCTTGACCGCCATCCGGCAATCGCCAACGGCACCGTACAGCTGACGCTCGAGCTGTTGTCACCGGCGCACCGGCCGATCCAGACGACGCGCGACCTGCCCGGCTTCTGGCGCGGCTCCTGGGCCGATGTGCGCACCGATATGCGCGGCCGTTATCCCCGCCATGTCTGGCCGGAAAATCCGCTGCTCGCTGCGGCGACGGCCCGCGCCAAACCGCGAGGGACCTAGCGCTCGTCCTTTCCCGGTTATAATCCTTGGCTATGATCAACATCCTGCACGCCCCAGACTTCCAGCAAAGCCAGCGGCTGCGCCTCAACACGCTGATCCGGCTGCGCTGGCTGGCCATCGTCGGCCAGAGCCTGACGGTGCTGGTCGTCGCCTATGGGCTCAAATTCCCGCTGCCGGTCAGCTTCTGCTTCGCGCTGGTCGCCTGCTCGGCCTGGCTCAACCTGGTGCTGACCTTCCGCTATCCAGCAGCGCACCGGCTGACCCCGTTCTCAGCCTTTTTCATCCTGACCTTCGACAGCCTGCAGCTTGCCGGCCTGCTCTATTTGACTGGCGGCCTCACCAACCCGTTCTCGGTGCTGATGACCGTGCCCGTCGTCATCTCGGCGGCCTCGCTGCCGCTGCGGCTGACTGCGGTGCTCGGCGCGCTGGTCATGGCGGCGGCCACGTTGCTGGTCTTCTTCCACCAGCCGCTGCCATGGTATGAGGGCGCGCCTCTGCCCATGCCATTCATCTATGTCGCCGGCATATGGATGGCGGTGTTTTCCTCGATCGCCTTCACTGCCATCTATGCCTTCCGCGTTGCCGAGGAAGCCCGCCTGCTCGCCAATGCGCTTGCCGCCACCGAACTGGTGTTGCAGCGCGAGCAGCATCTGTCGGCTCTGGATGGGCTTGCCGCCGCCGCCGCGCACGAACTCGGCACGCCGCTCGCCACCATCGCCCTTGTCTCCAAGGAGATGGAAAAGGCACTTGGCGACGACCCAAAATACGGTGAGGACGTCAAACTTCTGCGGTCGCAGAGCGAGCGCTGCCGCGAGATCCTGAAGCGGCTGACCAGCCTGTCCTCCGAGGGCGAGGCGCATCTGTCGCGTCTGCCGCTGACCTCGCTGGTCGAGGAGGTGACCGCGCCGCACCGCGATTTCGGCATCTCGATCAAGCTTCGGCCGGGCGAGCGCGTCGGCCCCGAACCGGTGGGACGGCGCAACCCCGGCGTCATCTACGGCCTCGGCAATCTGGTCGAGAACGCCGTCGACTTCGCCCGCAACAGTGTGACGGTGCGATGGAGCTGGGACGAACTCGACGTCACCTTCTCGATCATCGATGACGGGCCGGGCTTTCCCCCCGAAATCATCGATCGCATCGGCGAGCCCTATATGTCGACACGCCAGGGCAACGAGGCTGGCGGTGGCCTGGGTCTCGGGCTGTTCATCGCCAAGACCTTGCTCGAACGCTCCGGCGCCACGCTCGATTTCCGCAATTCGAGCGGACTGGGCGAAGGCGCGATCGTGCAGATATCGTGGCCGCGCACGGTCTTCCTCAACCCGGAATCGGTGGGGATCTCGATGTTCGACACCGCGTAAAAGCCTTGGCGGAGGCGGCAAAATTGGACAATGGCGTTCAGGAACTATATCTGCGTAAAATTAAGGCAGCAGGATTTTTTGAGATAATGACTGGCGAAGAAGCAATTGGCGCAATGGTCGAAGGCGAGGACACCTCGCTGCTCATCGTCGACGACGACAAGCCGTTCCTGACGCGGCTGGCCCGCGCCATGGAAACCAGGGGTTTCGTGGTCGAGACGGCCGAGAGCGTCGAGGAGGCAGTGGCCAAGGCGCGCGCCCACCCGCCGGCCTATGCGGTGGTCGACATGCGGCTTGGCGACGGCAACGGCCTCGACGTCGTCGCCGCCATCCGCGAGAAGCGCGACGATGCCCGCACCGTCATCCTCACCGGCTACGGCAACATCGCCACCGCGGTGACCGCGGTGAAGCTCGGCGCCATCGACTATCTGTCGAAGCCGGCTGACGCCGACGACGTGTTTGCAGCGCTCACCCGCACCGCCGGCGAGCGCGCCGCCCCCCCGGAAAATCCGATGTCGGCCGACCGCGTGCGCTGGGAACACATCCAGCGCGTCTACGAAATGTGCGACCGCAACGTGTCGGAAACCGCGCGCCGGCTCAACATGCATCGCCGCACGCTGCAGCGCATACTCGCCAAGCGCGCACCACGCTGAGGTTCCGGCGCCGGCCGCCAATTGCCGAACCTCAGCGCTGCCCCTCACCTGCCTGCCGGCATCCTCTCCCCGTATAGAGACGGGGGAGAGGGGCGCTCTCATCGCCGGTTTCGCCAATCGCCGGCGTTGCAGGAGACGACGGCTAGGCTGAAGCTGCCTCTTTCTCCCCGTCGCTATGCGGGGAGTTGAGGAATGGTCCGCGAAGCGGACGAAAAGCCAACTGCTTGGCTTTTCGAATAACGAACGTCCGGCAGGACAATGAGGGGCGGCGCCAACGCTGGAAACAGTTGCGCTTGCCGTGCCATCGACCTTTGCCCATCATCGGCAATAACGCCGCCGGAAAACCCGGCAACGGAGCACAGATGCGCGACAAGCAGCCGAAATCCATCCTTCGCGAATTCCTCGATGGCGAGGCGGCGGGCGGCATCATCCTGATGGTTGCGGCAGCCCTTGCGCTGATCGTCGCCAATTCACCATTGGCCGAAACCTATTTCGCCGCTCTCCACGCCTATCTCGGCCCGCTCAGCGTGTCGCACTGGATCAATGATGGGCTGATGGCGGTATTCTTCCTGCTGGTCGGCCTCGAGATCAAGCGCGAGATGCTCGACGGTCAGCTCTCGACCTGGCCGCGCCGCGTGCTGCCGGGCGTCGCCGCCGCCGGCGGCATGCTGGTTCCCGCGCTGGTCTATGTCGCCATCAACCGCAACAACGCCGCCGCGCTCTCCGGTTGGGCGATCCCGACCGCCACCGATATCGCCTTTGCGCTCGGCGTACTGTCGCTGCTCGGCAACCGCGTGCCGGCGTCGCTCAAGATATTTCTCACCGCGCTCGCCATCATCGACGATCTCGGCGCCGTCATCATCATCGCCATCTTCTACACAAGCGGCCTGTCGCTGGCCTATCTCGGTGCGGCCTTCGCCGTCATCGCGGTGCTCATCGTGCTCAACCGCATGCGGGTGACGAGGCTGACGCCTTACCTCGTGCTCGGCGCCGTGCTGTGGGTGCTCGTGCTGAAATCGGGTGTGCATGCGACGCTGGCCGGCGTGGCGCTGGCGCTCACCATTCCGCTGAAAACTTCTCCCGGCAGCGGGCACGATCTCGACCATTCGCCGCTGCACCGGTTGGAGCACGGCCTGCACAAGATCGTGCCGTTCTTCGTCATCCCGATTTTCGGCTTTGCCAATGCCGGCGTGTCGCTGGCCGGCCTCAGCGCCTCTGCCCTGGTCGAGCCGCTGACGCTCGGCGTTGCCGCCGGCCTGGTGCTGGGCAAGCTGGCCGGCGTCTTCGGCTCCTCGGCGCTGGCGATCCGGCTCGGCTTCGCCGACCTGCCGGTCAATGCCGGCTGGCTGCACATGATCGGCATTTCGCTGCTCTGCGGCATCGGCTTCACCATGAGCCTGTTCATCGGCCTGCTCGCCTTCGCCAACGACATGGCGCTGCAGGACGCCGTCAAGGTCGGCATCCTGGCGGGGTCCTTCGTTGCAGCGCTGCTGGGTGCCGCCGTGCTCCTGATGGCGCCGGCGGCAGGGGTGGAGGAGGTGGTGGAGTAGGTGTTCTTGGGTTCCTCGCCCCCGCAAAGCGGGGCGAGGAACTTGAGCTTCGTCTACTCGCTCTCTCCCGCCAGCGCCGGCACCGCCACACCCGCCAGTTCCGCCGCCAGCAGCCGCGCCGCACCCGCCCGTGCGATGCGCAGCATCAGCGCCTTGCGCGTTGCTGCGGCCATGCGGTGCTCGGGCGCCTCGCGCAAAATCTCGGCGCCGTAGCCGTCGGACAGGATGAAGCCGCATTCCTCCGGAAAAATATCCGAGGGCACGCCGGGATGCGTGGCGAAGAAGAAGCGGTCGGAGTGCAGCCGGTAATCAGGCCATTTGCGGTCGACGCGAAAATCCTCGATCGAGGATTTGATCTCGATGATCCAGATATCGCCCTGCCGGGTCAGCGCCACAAGGTCGGCGCGCCGCCCGGTGGCCAGCGACAGTTCGGGCAGCACATGCATGCCCATTTGCATAAGCAGCCGCTGCACGCCACGCCGCACCAGCATGGCGCGTTCCGACTGGCGGCCATCGATCAGGGGATTGAGGAGAATCGGGGAGATCATCGGCATGGCAGCCACCATGCCAGATTTTGTTCACGGTTTGAACCCGTGCTTGGACGGCGATTATCCGGTTGACAAACCCATAGGCGAATTTTCTCATCGCAATGATAAGAAGCACGGTCCTTGGCACGAGGGGAGACACCATGGGGTTTTTGGGATTCATCAACCGGCTTTTCCCCGCGACCGAAGAGTTGCGCCGGTACTCAGCGATCGCGGGTCCCTATTCATTCATGTTTCTGGTGAAGCGCATCCCAGCCGAAAACCGGAAATTCGTACGCTTCCGCCTCAGCCATATGGGAGCGGTCCAGGATAGTTACACATTCAGCGTCGAGGAGTTCGGTTCCCTCGTTGATGCCGTCCTGAAGACAAAGGCAGAGCTAGATGACCCACTGCTCACGAGCGCTACCCAGCCGTAGGGGAATGGCGGCAATTATACGGTTGACAGAACTGAGGCTACGACTTGATCCGAGCGCCTTCCGCGATCGCACCATATCTGTATCGGCGCGGTCTGGTATTGCTCCGGAACGCCCTTGCGTCCGCCGATCAACTTCCGTTCTTAGCTATAAGGCGGCCGGACTAAAGTCTTGCGCCGGGAACGCAAAGGTCTGATGTAACCGCTTTGGTTCCGTTCTTGTCCCTTGGACGTTCCCGTATTTTAGTCAGTCGAGATACTACCTATATGGCCGAAGCCGGCCTGTTCTCGAGCAGCGCAGCCCCCGCAATATCATCCAAAATCGGGCAGTCCGGCCGGTCGTCACCATGGCAGGCATGGATCAGCTTCTGCAAGGTCGTGCGCATCGACTGCAGCTCGCGCACCTTTTCCTCGATGGCGCTGACATGGGCGGCGGCAATCTCGCGCACATCGTGGCTGGCGCGGCTGCGGTCCCGGTAGAGCGCCATCAGCTGCCGGCAATCGTCGATTGAAAAGCCGAGGTTGCGAGCGCGGCGCAGGAAGGCTAGCCGATGGATGTCGTCGCTGGAATAATCGCGATAGCCATTGCCGGCGCGCGCCGGGGCGATCAGGCCGATCTCTTCATAGTAGCGGATGGTCTTGGCCGGCAGGCCGGACCGCGCCGCGGCATCGCCTACATTCATTGTGATTCCTCGATGTGGTTCCCTGATTCTAGGCTATCCGACAGGACCGACCATTGTTTTTCCTTCACAATCCCGTGAGTCCTGTTGCCGAAATGCCATAGTTGCCGGCTTACCGGCACGTAAGCTCCTGCATATAGGCATCGCGCGCTTGGCAAGCAAAGCAAATGCCAGCATGAATGATTTCAGGAAAAGCGGCCGTAACGTGTCGCGACATCTTGGTGGGGCATCGGACCATTTCATGCGCATGAAGTCATTTGCAATCGTCGCCGCACTTGCGTTGTCGGCCGCGATCTCGGGTTGCAGCACGATCGGCTCGCAGCTGTTCACCAACAACTACGGTTCGGTGAACGATGCAGGCTACCAACTGCCGCGCATCCCGATCGAGAGGGTGCCGCTGAAGTACCACCGGCAAGAGGTGAACTACGACACATCGGAAAAGCCGGGCACCATCGTCGTCGATACCCAGAACAAGTTTCTCTACTTCGTCGAAGGCGACGGCCGGGCGATCCGCTACGGCATCGGCGTCGGCCGCGAAGGCTTTGAATGGCACGGCACCGCCCATATCGCGCTGAAGCGCGAATGGCCGACCTGGACGCCGCCGCGGCAGATGATCCAGCGCCAGCCGGAGCTAGCGAAGTTCGCGAGCGGCATGGAGCCGGGCCTGAAGAACCCGCTCGGCGCGCGCGCCATGTATCTGTTCAACAAGGGCGGTGATATGGGCTACCGCCTGCACGGCAGTCCGGAATGGAATTCGATCGGCAAGGCGATGTCGTCAGGCTGCATCCGGCTGATGAACCAGGACATCATCGACCTCTACGACCGCACGTCGGTCGGCGCCAAGGTCATCGTGATGTAGGGACCATGATCCGGAACCGAGGTCCACGAAAGCGAAAAGTGGAACCGGTTTTCGGGAAGATCATGGTCAAAGTAGGCGTTACCCTTCGTACGCGGACCGTCTAGGCAACAACGGACGTCCAAAACAGAAAACCGGGCAATCTGGCCCGGTTTTTTGTTGCTCGCTCGAATGCGTGAAGGGGTCTTAGGAGACCTGCTCGACCTGCTGTACTTCCGGCACGAAGTGGCGGAGCAGGTTCTGGATGCCGTGCTTCAGCGTCGCCGTCGAGGACGGGCAGCCGGCGCAGGCGCCCTTCATGTGCAGGAACACGGTGCCGTTCTCGAAGCCGCGGAAGGTGATGTCGCCGCCATCCTGGGCAACCGCCGGGCGCACCCTGGTGTCGAGCAGTTCCTTGATGGTGATGACCAGTTGCTCGTCGGCCTTGTTGTAGAATTCGCCGGTCTGGCTGGTCTCGGCGGCGGGGCCGGCATTGACCATGACGGGCGCGCCCGACATGAAATGCTCCATGATGGCGCCCAGGATCGCCGGCTTCAGGTGCTGCCAGTCCGGGCCGTCCTTGGTCACGGTGATGAAGTCATAGCCGAAGAAGACGCCGGTCACGCCGGGGATCTCGAACAGCCGGCCTGCCAGCGGCGAGGCGCTGGCTGCACTGTCGGCGTCGCGGAAATCGGCGGTGCCTTCAACAAGGACTTCCTTGCCGGGCAGGAACTTCAGCGTTGCCGGGTTCGGCGTCGATTCGGTCTGGATGAACATGGCCGTCTCCGTGCCCCAGTCGGGCAGCTAGTTTGGAATAGTTCTAAATAGGCTCAATCGGCTGGACATTCAAGCGAAACGCGTCGCTCAAAACGGCTGGCTGGCGGAATGTTTTTGCTGGCTGGGAATGAATCCCGCGCGGGCTATAAATCCAGGATCGTGATGTTATCCGAAACCGCTTCACACTTCCGGCATCACTCTCTATGCGAGGCTGTCGATCTCCTCGTCAGACAGGTTCTGCGGCACCACTGTGACCGGAATAGGGAAGGCGGCGCCCTTGCCGGCAACAGCCCCGACCAGCGGCCCGGGTCCTTCCTTGCCGGCACCTGCCGCCAGCACCAGGATGGCGATGTCCTGGTCTTCCTCGATCAGCTTGTGGATCTCCTCGGTCGGCTTGCCTTCGCGCACCACCATCTCGGGCTCGATGCCGAGCTTCTGGCGCACCTTGTTGGCGTAGCCGTCGAGTGCCGCGCGCGCCGTGGCGTTGGCTTCCTCGCGCATGATCTTCTCGACGCCCAGCCAGTGCTGAAAGTCGTCCGGTGTGATGATGTAGAGCAGCACCAGCGTGCCGCTGGTGCTCTGCGCCCGCTTGGAGGCGTACGCGACGGCGCGCTCGCACTCCGGCGTGTCGTCGATGATCGTCAGGAATTTCCTGCGATGGCCGGCTTCGCGACTGAGGCGTTTGGAGACCATGTCTATCTACTCGATGTTTTCGGCCGCAATCTGCCACCGCGACAGACCGGCGGCAAGCCGCCGGCCTTGGGCCAGAATGGTGCGGTGCACTGACGGTAGGATCAGCCCTGCAACAGGCCGATAATGTCGCGTACTGTCTTCATGGTGGTCTCAGCCAGCGCGCCGGCGCGTTCGCCGCCGTCTCTCAGCACCGCGTCGACATAGGCGCGGTCGCCCTCGATACGGCGCATCTCGCCGGCGATCGGCGCCAGTTTTTCCACGGCAAGGTCGGCGAGCGCCGGCTTGAACACGGAAAACTGCTGGCCGCCGAATTCCTTCAGCACGTCCGCCTTCGACATCTCGGCCAGCCCGGCATAGATGCCGACCAGGTTTTCCGCTTCCGGGCGGCTTTCCAGTCCGTCGACTTCGCTTGGCAACGCTTCCGGGTCGGTCTTGGCCTTGCGGATCTTCTTCGAGATGGTGTCGGCATCGTCGGTCAAATTGATGCGCGACAGGTCGGACGGGTCCGACTTCGACATTTTCTTCGAACCGTCGCGCAGGCTCATGATGCGCGCCGCCGGCCCGCCGATCACCGGTTCGGTTATCGGGAAGAACCCGTTTACCGTCTCCTCGCCAACCTGCATCTCGACGCCGACGCCAAGACTGGCGATGCGGCTCGAAAAATCATTATTGAACTTTTGCGCGATGTCGCGGGTCAGCTCCAGATGCTGCTTTTGGTCCTCGCCCACCGGCACATGGGTGGCGCGGTAGAGCAGGATGTCGGCGGCCATCAGCGAGGGATAGGCAAGCAGGCCCAGCGAGGCGTTCTCGCGGTCCTTGCCGGCCTTGTCCTTGAACTGCGTCATCTTGTTCATCCAGCCGATGCGCGCCACGCAATTGAAGATCCAGGCAAGCTCGGCATGCTGCATCACCCGCGACTGGTTGAAGACGATGTGCTTCTTCGGGTCGATGCCGGAGGCAAGGAAGGCGGCGGTGATCGAGCGGGTCTGGTCTGCGAGGTCATCATGGACGAGTTGTGCCGTCAGCGAATGCAGGTCGACGACGCAATAGATGCAGTCTGACGTGTCCTGCAGGGCGACGAATTTCTTGATGGCGCCGAGATAGTTGCCGAGATGCAGATTGCCGGTCGGCTGTACCCCGGAAAAGACGAGCTGTTTGAAGGCGGTCATGGGTTCCTCATGGCTTGTGGAGGGCCGTATAAGCGTGATTCCGAAAAGTTGCAGACTTTTCGGAGCCAATCACGCGGCTGGAAACCACGCGCGGCGAAAGTCTTGCGACGGCGCGCTTATGGACGAAGGGGCGGAGAGGATCAAGACCGGTGTTGCTGTTAGCTCGCCCGGACTATTCGTCCAGATCGGCGTTTGGCGCTGGCGCCGCTGCCTTGCCCGAGCCGCGTTTCACATTGCGCCGGATCATTCCGAAATCGGCGCCGCCGGTGGCGAAAGCCGTGACGAAGTAGAGCAGCGCCCCGCCGGCCACCAATGAGAGAAGCGTCACGGCCTTGATCACCAGTGGCGAGCCGGGGCCGAGCCTGACGGCCAGCCAGTGCTCGGCGAAATAGAGCGCCACCGCCATCACCGCAGCCGACAGCACCAGGCGCGGAATGCGCTTCAGCAGCGGCGCGTCGCGGCCCCAATGGCCGCGTCGGATCAGCACGGCAAGCAGCATCACAGCGTTGACCCAGCCGGCCACGGCCGAGGCCACCGCAATGCCGGGCGCGCCCATTTTCGGGAACAGCGTCAGTGCCGTGATCACGTTCACGCCGACCGAAATGGCGGCGAACATCATCGGCGTGCGCGTATCCTCGCGGGCGAAATAGCCGGGAGTGAAGGCCTTGATCAGCACGAAGGCCGGCAGGCCGAGGCCGAAAATCGCCAGGATCGCGGCCACGGTCGGCGTCGAGGCGTTGGCGGCGAAGGCGCCGCGCTCATAGACCAGCCGCACGATCGGCTCCGCCATTACCCAAAGGGCCGCCGCCGCCGGCAAGGTCATGAACAGGGTGAACTCGACCGAGCGGTTCTGCAGATTGGCCGCCTCGACCAGATTGCCCGATTTCAGCGCCCGCGACAGCTCCGGCAACAGCACGATGGCCACCGCGACGCCGACGACGCCGAGCGGCAGCTGGTAGACGCGGTCGGCGTAAGCAAGCGACGACACGGCGCTGTCCTGCGCCGACGCGATCGCCGTGCCGATCAGCTGGTTGATCTGGGTGATGCCGCCGGTGATCGCCGCCGGCAGCGCCAGGATCAGCAGGCGCTTGACGTTGGGCGTCATCTTCGGCCGGCGAAAGCCGATGGCGATGCCGGCATTGCGCACCGCCACCCAGACAATGGCGAGCTGTACCAGCCCCGCCGCCAGCACGCCCCAGGACAGGCTGAAACCAACCTCACGGGCATCCATGCCGTGGTACCAGGCGTAGCCGAGCACGCTGATCAGGATGATGTTGAGGAATGCGGGCGCCACGGCAGCCGCGAAATAGCGGCGCAGCGAATTCAGCATGCCGGCCATCATGGCTGCGAGCGACATGCAGATGAGATACGGGAACATGATCGTCGCCAGCAGGACGGTCGTCTCGAATTTGCCCGGCGTGTCGGCAAAGCCCGGCGCCACGAGATAGCGCACGATCAGCGGCATCGCCAATTCCATGACGATGGTCAGCGCCAGAAGTGCGGTGAACAGGACGCCGAACACTTCCTCCGAAAAGCGCTTGGCGCCGTCGGTGCCGTGAGTCTCGATCTCCTTGGCAAACAGCGGCACGAAAGCGGCGTTGAAGGCGCCTTCGGCAAACAGCCGGCGAAACGTGTTGGGAAACTGAAAGGCGGCGTTGAAGGCGTCCGCCACCGGCCCGGTGCCGAGTGCGGCAGCCATCAGCATTTCGCGGCCAAAGCCAAGGGCGCGGCTCATCAGCGTGCCGGACGCAACCGTGGCGAATTTCTTGACGAGGCTCATGCGCGGGGAGATTGCCTGGATGATTGGGACAAAGGGGATGATTGGGACAAAGGGGGTGATTGGAACAAAGTGATGGTCACTCGGCCGCCGCCTTGGCCTTGCCGCCGCGCTCCGGGACAACGCCTTCAAGCGCCGCGATCAGCGTGGCGTGGATGGTGGCGGTGCGTGCCGGGTTGTCGATCTTCTGCCCCGTAAGGTCGGTGACATAGAAAGTGTCGATCACCTTCTCGCCGAAGGTGGTGATGTGAGCCGAGGCGATGTCGAGCGAGAGATCGGACAACGCACTGGTGATTTCCGACAACAGCCCAGGCCGGTCCAGTCCCTCGACCTCGATCACCGAAAACCGGTTCGACAGCGTGTTGCGGATTTCGGCGCGCGGCGGAATCTTGAACACCTTGGCGCCGCGCCGCGGCCGGGTGCGCTTCTCGATCATCTCCGGCAGCCAGCTCTTGCCCGACAGCACGTCCTCGATCAGCCGGCCGACGCGCTCGGCGCGACGGCGCTCATCCTCATCGCGGTCGAATTCCCGTGAGATCAGGATGATGTCCAGCGCGCGGCCGTCGGACGTGGTGAAGATCTGCGCGTCGACGATGTTGCCGCCGGCTCCCGCGCAGGCGCCGGCAATGACCGAAAGCAGGCGCGGATGATCCTGCGCCAGCACGGTTATCTCGGTCACCGCCTCGAATTGGTGGGTCCTGACCACGGTGGCGAGCTTCTTGCCTGCCGCGTCGGCTTCGCGGATGAATTCGGCATGGCGCAACTGATCGGGGAGGTCGACCGTCAGCAGATAGTTCTCGTAATGCAGGCCGACATAGCGCTTGCGGGCCTTGTCCGGCCAATCGGCCAGCGCCTCGGCCAGCCGCTCGCGCGCCGCCGCCGTCCGCTTGGCGCGCGACACTTCCGAGAAGCCGCCGGTCAAAAGCAGTTCGGTTTCGTAGTAGAGCGTGCGCAGGAGCTGGCCCTTCCAGCCGTTCCACACGCCCGGCCCGACACCCCTGATGTCGCAGACGGTCAGGATCAACAGCATTTTCAGCCGCTCGACCGATTGCACGATCGAGGCGAAATCCTCGATCGTCTTGCGGTCGTTGAGGTCGCGCGTCTGCGCCGTCATCGACATCACCAGATGGTTCTCGACCAGCCAGGCGACGGTCTCGGTGTCGGCGGCCGACAGCCCCATATGCGGGCAGATGCGGCGTGCGATCCGGGCGCCGGCCTCTGAGTGATCCTCCGGCCGGCCCTTGGCGATGTCGTGCAGCAGCACCGCGACATAGAGTGCCTCGCGGCTCTTCTCTAGCCCCGGCATCAGCGTGTGCGACAGCGGATGCACCTTTTCACCATCGCCGCGCTCGATCTCGGCCAAGACGCCGATGCAGCGGATCAGGTGCTCGTCCACCGTATAGTGGTGGTACATCGAGAACTGCATCATGGCGACTATTCTGCCGAAATCGGGGATCAGCCTGCCGAGCAGGCCGGCCTCGTTCATGCGCCGCAAATTAAGCTCGGCATTGCGGTCCGAGGTCAGGATGTCGAGGAACAGCCGGTTGGCCTCCTCGTCGCGCCGCAGCGACTTGTTGACCAGACCGAGCGAGCGGGTGAGCAGCTTCAGCGCATCGGGATGGAACTCCAGCCCGTGCTTGTCGGCGAACCAGAACAGCCTGAGCAGATTGACCGGGTCGCGCTCGAACACGCTGTCGTCGGCGACGTTGATGCGGTGATTGTCGACAATGAAGTCCGACGTGCCTGCCAGCTTGCGCTTGCGGCGCTGGAAGGTGAGGAAGATGCGGTTGAAGCCGGGCACATGCTTGGCCTGCTCTTCCTCGAGCGCGGCGCAGAAGATGCGGGTGAGGTCGCCGACATCCTTGGCGACGAGGAAGTAGTGCTTCATGAAGCGCTCGACCGCCGACAGACCGGGATGCGTGGTGTAGCCCAGCCGTTCGGCGATCTCGCGCTGGATATCGAAATGCAGCCGTTCCTCTGGCTTGCCGGTGAGGAAATGCATGTGGCAGCGCACCGCCCACAGGAAGTCTTCGGCCTTCTGGAATTCGCGGTACTCGGCTTCGGTGAAGACGCCCTTTTCGACCAGTTCCTCGCCGGTGCGCACGCGATAGAAGTATTTGGCGATCCAGAACAGCGTCTGCAAATCGCGCAGGCCGCCCTTGCCGTCCTTGACGTTGGGCTCGACCAGATAGCGGCTTTCGCCGGCCTTGGCATGGCGATCATCGCGTTCGGCGAGCTTGGCCTGCACATATTCCGGTCCGGTGGTGCGCACCACTTCATGGTCGAAGCGGGTCAGCAATTCGTCGAAGAGCTTCTGTTCGCCCCATAGGAACCGCGCTTCCAGGATCGTGGTGCGGATGGTGATGTCGCTGCGCGACAGCCTGAGACACTCGTCGATGTTGCGGGTGGCGTGGCCGACCTTCAACCCGAGGTCCCACAGCATATAGAGCATATATTCGACGATCTGTTCGCCCCACGGCGTCTGCTTGTAGGGCAGCAGGAACAACAGGTCGATGTCGGAGCCCGGCGCCAGCGTGCCGCGGCCATAGCCGCCGACGGCAACGACCGCCATGCGCTCTGCGGTCGAGGGGCTTTTCACCCGGTAGACGTGGGTCGCGGCGAACTCGTAGAGGGCGCGGATGATCTCGTCCATCAGATGCGACAGCCGGGCGGCGCAGGCCGTGCCGCTGCCATCGTCCATCAGCATGCGCTCGGCAACCTTGCGGCCCTCGGTCAGCCGATCCTTCAGCAGCCGGAGCGCACCGACGCGCGCGCCGGGCTCGGCGCCGCTGGCCGCCGAGATCAGCGCCGTCATGTCGCGGCGCAAAGCCTCGCTGTCGATCAGCGCGTCGAGCTTGAGGGAGATTTTTGCCATGGATTGCCGGTGGGCCTCGCCTTTGCGCGGCGTCTATAGCGCGTTTTCACGGCGCTGTGTATGGGGCGGACGGACGCGTCGGCCGCGATACCAGAAAGGGATGATCATCTCGCGCCGGAGCCGGAAGAGATCGGCGATCTGCCGCGTCAACCGCCTGGCCTCGATCCTTGCCTTGGCGGTGATTGGCTTCTGGCGCTGTTTACCTATCCCGCTTGCCACCCATTCCTCTGTTCGCTCCTGCTTGAGCAGGCTTGGCAATCTCACCGGAATGTCGCCGAGGAATTGTGCCTGCAGGCACAATGCCGGGACGAGTTGGTAAATGACCTTGTCGGACGAGGTCGCAAAACGCGGATTGAAGATGAGGTGATCGACGGGAATGCTGATCTCGTTCGTTGCCGCAAGAAGGTCCCGCGCGGCCTGTCTGGACAGGATGTATCCCGCCGTACCGATATGGAGCCCGTGCAGTCTGCTCGCGGAAAATCCGTGGCCGCAGGCGACTTGCTTGCGTGATATTACGGTTCGGTTGAAGAACGTTTCCAACTTGACGATGTCCGCATCGGCGGGGATCCAGCCCGCATCGGCAAGCAAAGCACCGGCTTTGTCCGGGAAAACGACATCGTCCTCGAAAATCGCCGCGTAAGCATCCTCACCTGTCGCGATCATCGACCAACACTGTTGGTGGCTGAGCAGGCATGCAATCTCGGCGTCGGCCAGACGCAAATGCTTCTTGCCCTGCGGCATTTCGGCCAGATCCGGCCGATCTCGCGCATCGATGGCGGCGACCCGCTCGAAGGCGGTGCCGATGCGCGCGAACTCCGCCGTTACATGGGCGAGGCGATCGCGGGACCGATCGAGATTGATAATCAGGCATTTCATTTGGGTGGGATCGATGCAGTGGGACGCGCGTCCATAGCATGGGAACAAAGTTGCGTAAGCGATTTTCCCTCGATGTGCGCGATGACGGCCATGATCGAAAAGTCGAAATCGCCCCTTGACCTTCCAGTTACTGGAAGCACTACCTCCTCACCCAGACAGATATAAGGCATTTTTCGATGGCGCATTCCGAGCATCACCACCACGCGCACGCGGCCGATGGCAACTGCTGTACGGCAAAGGCTGCTGAGCCGGCCGCCGAAGCCGTGGTGCGCGATCCGGTCTGCGGCATGAGCGTCGATCCGGCCGCGGGCAAGCCGACGGCCGAGCATGGCGGCCGTCTCTTTCACTTCTGCAGCGAGGGTTGCCGTACGAAATTCGTCGCCGGGCCCGAAAAATACCTGACCGCCACCGACCCCGTCTGTGGCATGAGTGTCGACCGCGCTACCGCCAGGCATTTTTTCCGCCACGAAGGCCAGGGTTTCTATTTCTGCTCGGCCGGCTGCCGGGCGAAGTTCGAGGCCGAGCCGCAAAACTATCTCGGCGACAGGCCGACGCCGTCGCCGGTGCGGAAAGGCACGCAATACACCTGCCCGATGCATCCCGAAGTGATAAGAGACAAGCCCGGCTCCTGCCCGTTCTGCGGCATGGCGCTTGAGCCGATGGGCGTTCCCACTGGCGATGAGGGCCCGAACCCCGAACTGGTAGACTTCACCAGACGGTTCTGGGTCAGTGCGATGCTGTCCGTGCCGCTGCTGATCGTTGCCATGGCGCCGATGCTCGGCCTGACGTTCCAGGCGTTTGTCGACGAGCGCACGATGGTCTGGCTGGAATTGGCGCTGGCCAGCCCGGTGGTGCTGTGGGCGGCCTTCCCCTTCTTCCACCGCGGCTGGGAGTCGCTGGTCAACCGCAGCCCCAACATGTGGACGCTGATTTCGCTGGGTGTGGGTGCGGCCTACCTCTACAGCGTCGTCGCCGCACTGTTTCCGGACATCTTTCCGCATCAGTTCCGTGGCCATGGCGGCACCGTCCCGGTCTATTTCGAGGCAGCTTCCGTCATCGTCGCGCTGGTATTCCTCGGTCAGGTGCTCGAATTGCGGGCGCGCGAAAAGACCGGCTCGGCCATCCGTGCGCTGCTCGACCTGGCGCCGAAGACGGCACGGCTGATCGGGGAGGACGGCTCCGACACCGACGTGCCGCTCGATGCGGTCAAGACCGGCGACCACCTGCGCCTCCGTCCAGGCGACGCCGTGCCGGTCGACGGCATCGTAACGGAAGGCCGTTCCTCCATCGACGAATCGATGATCTCGGGCGAGCCGCTGCCGGTCGAAAAAACGAAAGGCGATGCCTTGACCGGCGGCACGCTCAACAAGAACGGTTCGCTGATCATGCGCGCCGAAAAGGTCGGCTCCGAAACGACGCTTTCGCGCATCGTCGAGCTGGTCGCAAAGGCGCAGCGTTCGCGCGCGCCGATTCAAGGTTTAGCCGATCGCGTCTCCTTCTACTTCGTGCCGGCCGTCGTGCTGGTCGCGCTCATGGCCTTTGCCGCCTGGGCGATCTTCGGTCCCGAACCCAGCTTGATCTTTGCCATCGTCTCGGCGGTCTCGGTGCTGATCATCGCCTGCCCCTGCGCGCTCGGCCTGGCGACGCCGATGTCGATCATGACTGCCACCGGGCGCGGGGCGCACGCGGGCGTGCTGATCAAGGACGCGGCCGCGCTCGAGCGCTTCGCTTCGGTCGACACGTTGATCGTCGACAAGACCGGCACCTTGACCGAAGGCAAGCCTCGCTTGACCGATGTCGTCGCTGCCGAAGGCCTGTCCGAGAATGAATTGCTGGCGCTCGCCGCCGGCCTGGAAAAAGGCTCGGAGCATCCGCTGGCCGAGGCCATTGTCGGCGGCGCCGGCGAACGCGGCCTGACGCTCGTTGAGGCCGGCGGCTTCGACGCCGTCACCGGCAAGGGCGTATCCGGCACGGTGTCTGGCAGGAAGGTTTCGCTCGGCAACGCCGCCATGATGGCCGATGTCGGCATCGACACCGCTTCCCTGTCGGCCAGGGCCGAGGCGCTGCAGGCAGAAGGCAAGACGGCGATGTTCGTTGCGGTGGACAAAAAACTGGCCGGCATTGTCGCGGTCGCCGATCCGGTCAAGGCAACGACAGCCGAGGCGATCAGGGCGCTGCACGACAGAGGCTTGCGGATCATCATGGCGACCGGCGACAATGAATGCACGGCGCGCGCCATCGCCAAAAGCCTTGGCATTGACGAGGTGCGCGCCGGCCTGCTGCCGGAACAAAAGGCAGCCCTTGTCGAGGAGTTGCGTGCGAAAGGTGCCGGCGTAGCCATGGCCGGCGACGGCGTCAACGATGCGCCGGCCCTGGCCAGCGCCGATGTCGGCATCGCCATGGGCACCGGCGCCGATGTCGCTGTCGAGAGCGCCGGCATTACGTTGGTCAAGGGCGATCTCAACGGCATCGTCAGGGCCCGAACGCTCGCCCAGGGGACGATCCGCAACATCCGCCAGAATCTGTTTTTCGCCTTCCTCTACAATGTGCTTGGCGTGCCGGTTGCCGCCGGCGTGCTCTATCCGCTCACCGGCACGCTTTTGTCGCCGATGCTGGCGGCGGCGGCCATGAGCCTGTCTTCGGTTTCGGTCATCGCCAACGCATTGCGGCTGCGGACGTTGAAACTCTGAGCAAAGCCCCCAGATACGAATATCAATCAACAGGAGATCATGGATGACCTTGGCTAAGAAGATCGTGCTTTTGATGATGGCGGCGGGAATGCTGCTTGCCGTTTTCCTCGAAAGCGTCCCGGCGCAATCCGAAGAGATGAAACACGACATGGGCGCGATGGGCGCGCAAGGTCCTTCGACCGACGGCTACAAGGCGGCGATGGACAAGATGCACACCGACATGATGATCGAATATTCCGGCAATGCCGATGTCGACTTCGTGCGCGGCATGATCCCGCATCATCGGGGCGCGATCGACATGGCCAAGGTGGAACTCGCCAACGGCAAGGATCCCGAAATCCGCAAGCTGGCCGAAGATGTCATCGCCGCGCAGGAAGCGGAGATCACCAAGATGCAGGCCTGGCTCGCCGCCCATCCGGTCAAATAGCGCAGCAACGACTGCGGAGAAGAATGCGGGATCTATTCTGGATTTCTCCCTGTGCTTGTGATGCCATGCGCATTGACCGCCATACGAGGAGCCTCCATGCCCACGACCATAAGAACCACCACGTTGCCTTCGGGCGAGGCCGTCCAGGTGCTGGGACAGGGCACATGGAAGATGGGCGAGGATTCCCGCCGCCGCGCCGGGGAGGTCAATGCCCTGAAGCTCGGGCTGGACCTCGGCATGACGTTGATCGACACCGCTGAAATGTATGCCAGCGGCGGCGCCGAGGAGGTGGTGGCGGAAGCCATTGCCGGGCGCCGCGACAAACTCTTTCTCGTCTCCAAGGTATTGCCGTCCAATGCCTCGCGCGCCGGCGTGGCGCGGGCCTGCGAAAACAGCTTGAAGCGCCTGCGCACCGACCGCATCGATCTCTATCTCCTGCATTGGCCGGGCAGTGTGCCTCTAGGCGAAACGGTCGAGGCTTTCGAGGCGTTGAAGAAGGCCGGCAAGATCCGTCACTGGGGCGTCAGCAATTTCGACACCGACGAAATGGAGGAGCTGACCGGCCTGTCGTCTGGAGATCATGTCCAGACCAACCAGGTACTCTACAATCTGTCGCGGCGCGGCCCCGAATTCGATCTCGCGCCATGGAGCCGGCAGCGCGGCATCCCGCTGATGGCCTATTCGCCGGTCGAGCAGGGCGCGCTGGCGCGCAATTCCAGGCTGGAAACCATCGCCGCCCGCCACAACGCAACGCCGGCACAGATCGCCCTGGCCTGGGTGATGGCGCAGCCCGGTGTCATCGCCATCCCGAAGGCGAGCAGCCAGGAGCACGTCCGCCAGAATGTTGCCGCGCTCGACATCGAGCTGGAGGCTGAGGATTTCGTCGAACTCGACCGCGCCTTTCCACCGCCGACGCGCAAGCGCGGCCTGGAGATGATCTAGATTGGAACGGATTTCGACCGGGTATAATCATACGGCGTATAGAGTCGGAGCCATGACGGTCACGTCGCTGCGCGACGGTTACGTCGACATGCCAATCAGGCGGCTGCGCCAGCCCGGAGACCGGACATTCGGTGACAACCTGCCCTCGCATGTACCGCTCGTCGACGGTGCGCTCAGGCTGTCGGTCAACGCCTTCGCCATCGATGACGGCGACGACATCACGCTGATCGACACAGGGGCTTCGAACGCCTGGCACCCGACAATGGGGCACCTGCCCGAGGCGCTGCGCGAGGCGAAGATCGCCACCGAGCGGATTCGGACTGTTGCTTTCACCCACACCCATCTCGACCATATACACGGGCTCATCCTTGCCGATGGTGGCGACGGCTTCCCGCAGCTCTCTCGGCTGCTTGTCCCGCGCGCTGAGCTCGGCATGTTTCGCGACGTGGCGAGGCTGGAACGCTTCCACGATCGCGCCCAGCCTCTCGATGCTGGACAGCGCGTCAGCGCTGACATCGATACGATCGGCTCCGCTGGCCATGAAGCCGGCCACACTTGCTTTCGCGTTGTGAGCGCAGGCGAAACACTGTTGATCTGGGGCGACATCGTACATGTGCCGTCGCTTCAATTCGATCGACCCGAGATCACGTGGGAATTCGACGCAGACCAGCAGCAGGCGAGGGCAAGCCGGTTGCAAATGCTGGCGCTTGCGGCCAACAACGACTGCTACGTCGCCGGCGCGCATCTTGATTCGCCCGGCGTCGGCCGGGTTTTTCGAACCGAGACGGCTTTCCGCTTCGAGCCCTTGTAGCACTCTAGCCGAGCGCCGCCCACGCCCGTCGCAACGCGCGCGAAAACACTACGGTGTCGTCGAAGGCGCGCGCCAGCGTGAGCGCGCCCTGGATGGCGCCGACCGTTTCTTCGGCGAGTTCGTCCGCCCTGGCAGCGCTGTGCCCGCTTCGGGTCAGCGCTTCGGCAAGATGCGCCACCCAGCGGCCGAAATAGCTTTTGATCGCAATGGCGAAGAGGTCGCGGGATTCGTCCAGCGCGAAGGCGCCGATCAGGCACACCCGGCGTCCCGAGCGGAAATAGCTGTCGGTCGCTTCGAACATCCGATCGATGCCCGTGCGAGGGTAGGCCCTGTCCTGCAACGGCACGAAGACATTCTCCTCGAACCAGCCATCTATATGGGCAATGACAGCCGCCGCCATCTCTTCCTTGCCGCCGGGGAAGAAGTGGTAAAGGCTGCCTTTGCCTAGGCCGGTCGCCGCACCGATCCGCGCCAGGCTCGCCCCTTCATAGCCGTGTTCGCGGAAAACCTCGCCGATGATGGAGAGCAAATCGGCGCGATCGGGCGCGATCCTGCGCATGCGCTAGTTTTTCCGCTTGAGCATGATCTTTGCCGAAAACCGCGACACAGCTCTAGGGATCATATTCTAAAATCCGAGTTCGGACAGGCCGGGATGGTCGTCCGGCCGGCGGCCGAGCGGCCAGTGATATTTGCGCTCACCCTCGGCGATCGGCAGGTCGTTGATGCTGGCGACGCGCCTACGCATCAGCCCGGCCGCGTCGAATTCCCAATTCTCATTGCCGTAGGAGCGGAACCAGTGGCCACTGTCGTCGCGCCATTCATAGGCAAAGCGCACCGCGATGCGGTTGTCGTTCCAGGTCCAGACCTCCTTGATCAGGCGGTAGTCGAGCTCGCGAGCCCATTTGCGCGTGAGGAAGGAGACGATCTCATTTCTGCCCGAGACGAACTCGGCGCGGTTGCGCCAGGTGCTGTCCTGCGTATAGGCGAGCGAAACCCGTTCGGGATCGCGGCTGTTCCAGGCGTCTTCGGCAAGCCGAGCCTTCTGCGCGGCGGTCTCGGCGGTGAAGGGCGGCAGCGGCGGACGGCTCATGTCATTCTCCCATCGGCAAAGGCGATGGCGAGCATTGTACCAATCGGTACAATTGGTCAAGGCCGAAATCGGGCTAGGTTTTCCCCGCCAGCCCCTTCAGCCGGTAGAGCGCTTCCAGCGCCTCGCGCGGCGTCATCTCGTCTGGATTGATCTCACCCAGCGCTGCGCCCAATGCGTCGCTCTCCGCAGGCTTTGCCGCTTCCCGCTTCATTGCCACCGAAAACAGCGGCAGATCGTCGACCAGTCGGTTGGCCTTGCCGGAGACATCGCCTTCCTCGAGCTGATGCAGCACCTCTTTGGCGCGGCCGACCACCGCTTCCGGCAGACCGGCAAGGCGAGCGACCTGAACGCCATAGGAGCGATCGGCGGCACCCTTGCCGACCTCGTGCAGGAAGACGACGTCGCCTTCCCACTCCTTGACCCGCATCGTGACATTGTGCAGTCGCGGCAGCTTGCCGGAGAGTGCCGTCATTTCGTGGAAATGAGTGGCGAAGATCGCCCGGCAGCGGTTCTTCTCGTGCAGATACTCGACCGCCGCCCAGGCGATCGACAGGCCATCGAAGGTGGCGGTGCCGCGGCCGATTTCGTCGAGGATCACCAGCGCCCGCTCACCGGCCTGGTTGAGGATCGCGGCCGTCTCTACCATCTCGACCATAAAGGTGGAGCGGCCACGCGCCAGATCGTCCGAGGCGCCGACGCGCGAGAACAGCCTGTCGACGACGCCGATATGGGCCGATGTCGCCGGCACGAAGGAGCCGGTCTGGGCAAGGATGGCGATCAGTGCGTTTTGCCGCAGGAAGGTCGACTTACCGCCCATATTCGGACCGGTGAGCAGCCAGATGGCGCCGGCCTTGGCACCGTCTTGCGGCGACAGATCGCAATCATTGGCGACGAACGGCCCTTCGCCCGAACGGCGAAGCGCCTGTTCGACCACCGGATGGCGTCCGCCCGAGATGTCGAAGGCGAGGCTGGAATCGACCAGCGGCCGGCACCAGGCTTCGCTCTCCGACAACAGCGCGAGCGCCGCCGACACGTCGAGTACGGCGAGCGCATCGGCGCCGGCGCGGATCTTCTGCGCCTCGCCGACCGCCTCAGCCGTCAGCGTATCGAAAGCGGCAAGCTCGATGCTCAGCGCCCGGTCAGCGGCATTGGCGATTTTGGTCTCGAGTTCGGCAAGTTCCGTCGTGGTGAAACGCATGGCATTGGCCATGGTCTGGCGGTGGATGAAGCGTGCCTTGGCGCCATCGCTGCCGGTCATGATCGAATGATGGTTGGCGGTCACCTCGATGTAATAGCCCAGCACATTGTTGTGGCGGATCTTCAGCGAGCGGATGCCAGTCTCCTCGATCAGCGAGCGCTCCAGCCCGGCGATCACCTTGCGAGACTCATCGCGCAGCGCCCGCATCTCGTCGAGCTCGGCATGGTAGCCGCCGCGCACGAAGCCGCCGTCGCGCCTCAGCAGCGGCAGTTCCTCGCCAAGAGCCTGGGTCAGATGCCCGGCCAGCGCGCGCGGCAGCGCCTTTATCGCGGCAAGTGCCGCTGTCAGCTCCGCGGGCAGGACGGCCGTTCCGAACAGTTCGGCAATGGTGGCCGCCGCTTCGAAGCCGGCACGCAGCGCGCCGAGATCGCGCGGGCCGCCGCGGTTGAGCGCCAGCCGCGACAGCGCCCGCGGCATGTCGGCGACGCTCTTCAGGCCTGACCGCACCGCCTGGCAAAGCTGCGTCTCCGCACGGAAGAACGACACAGAATCGAGCCTGGCGCCGATCGCCGCCGGGTCAGTCAGCGGCGCCATCAGCCGGTCGGCGAGCAGCCTGGCGCCGCCGCCGGTGACCGTGCGGTCTATAGCCTTGAACAGCGAGCCGTCGCGGCTGCCCGACAGCGTGCGCAACAGTTCCAGATTGCCGCGTGTCGCAGGATCGATGAACAGCGTCGAGCCCTGCTCCTCGCGTTCGGGACGCGACAAAGGCGGCCGCTCGGCCTTCTGCGTCTTTTCGACATAGGCGATGGCGCCCGAGATCGCCGACAATTCGGCGCGCGAGAAGGCGCCGAAACTGTCCGGCGTCGCCACTTCGAAGAAACGCGCGATCCGCCCCGCTGCCGAAGCCGAATCGAAAAGCGACGGCGGCTGCGGGCTGGCAACGCGGCCGATGACGTCGAACACCGGCTTCAACTCGGGATCGTAAAACACCGGCTCGGCGACGATCAGCTCGCGCGGGTCGACGCGGAAGACATCGGCCAGCAGGCGGTCGGTCGTGGTTTCGGCGACGCGGAAGACGCCGGTCGAGATCTCGATCCAGGCCAGGGCGAAGGCGTCACCGCTGTTGCCGCCCTTCACCCGCCCTAGCGCCATCAGGAAGCTCGATTCCGACGGCGCCAGCAATTTGTCCTCGGTGATGGTGCCGGGCGTCACCAGGCGCACCACGTCACGGCGTACGACCGATTTGCCGCCGCGCTTCCTGGCTTCCGCCGGGTCCTCGATCTGCTCGCAGACGGCAACGCGAAAACCTTGGCCGATCAGCTTTTGCAGATAGTCGTCGGCCGCATGCACCGGCACGCCGCACATCGGAATGTCGTTACCCTGGTGCTTGCCGCGCTTGGTCAGGACGATGCCCAGCGCCTTGCTCGCCTTTTCGGCGTCGTCGAAGAACAGCTCGTAAAAATCGCCCATGCGGTAGAACAGCAGAGAATCCGGGTTCGCCGCCTTGATCTCGATAAACTGCTCCATCATCGGCGTGACGCTGCCGACGGGCGCAGACGGTGTCACCTCTGGGGCGTCGGTTTCTGCTGAAGTGTGCATGTTCATGCCCGCACGCTAGCAGATGTGGGTGCGGGGTTTAATGCAGGCGGCTCGAAAAGCAGGGGACGACCGGCCTCGACGGCGGCTTGTGCTCCCTCTATGCCGGGTGAAGCCGTTGGTTGCATCGGGCGACAACCAGACCCTATGATCGCCATGGCGGGGATAAGCGGCATGGATCAGGACAAACAGGAGGCGTTCGAAGAGCTGGTCGGTCCGGCTGGATCGGCGCTTGAGCGCCTGCTGCTGTTGGCGGCGCGGCGCGTCCACCGCACCAAAAGCAAGCTTAGGGGGACAGTGCGCAAGCGCGTCCCCTTCCTCCTGCCGACACGGGGACCGCTGTCCGATCTCGATAGCGGCATCGAGATGTCGCTGCATGTGCTCAGCCGCGACCCGCTGGTGCTCTATGTCCCGATTGGCGGAGCCCGTCCGCTCTATCCGCTGGCGGCCCTTGGCCGGCGCCTGGCGGGACGGCGCGTCACCTTCCTGACGATGCAGACCTGGACCATGGAGCGGCCGGCTGTCATCGCCCGGATGGGCCGCGATCTCGCCTGGTATGCCGGCCGGTTTCCGCTGCACGAAATCATCTTCCTGTGCAACACCGAGGAAGAGCGCCGTCTCGTCGCGGCTGCGGGCGGCAATGCCATCTTCTCCAACCACAATCTGATGGTGTCGGAGGATATATTCCGGCCGCTGCCGGACGTGCCGGTCGAATTCGACGCGGTCTACAATGGCCGCATCTCGCCGATCAAACGTCATCACCTGGCCTTCGACATAGAGCGGCTGGCCCACATCACCTATTCGATCGGCGAATTGCCGCCGGTTGCCGCCCTCGCCTTTGTTCGGCGACTGCAGGCGCGTTCGCCGCTCCACCAGATCGCCAATCCGCTCGTCGACGGCTGGCCGGGCAAGCTGACGGCGCAACAGGTCAACCACGTCTACAACCAGGCCGCCGTCGGGCTGTGCCTGTCGGCCGTGGAAGGAGCGATGTACTCCTCGATGGAATATCTGATGGCCGGCCTGCCGATCGTCAGTACGCCGAGCCTTGGCGGTCGCGACGTCTATTTCGATCCGGATTATTGCATCGTCGCCGATCCGGAACCGGCTGCCATTCGCCGCGCCGTCGATACGCTGCGAGATCGTGCCATACCGCGTCAGCAGATCCGCCGCCGCACGCTGGAGAAGGTTCACGCCCAGCGCATCGAACTCATGGCGTTCCTGACTGCATTGCTGCGGCGCAAGGGAAGCCGTGCGCCACCCATCGAGACGTGGCCTTTCCCCGGCACAGACGGCATGATGCGGCGGGGAACGGTGCGCGAAATCGCTGCCTTCGTCAGCGAGCCAGAGCCGACGTGACGCCGTTCGACTTCGGGAGATTCGCTGCGGGCGTGAAGATCGCTTGGCGATTTACAGCGGTGGCGTGTAGCCTTGATCCAGAAGTTTCAAAAGCACGCACCCGTCTCAAGGGGGCGACACCGGCGAGGAAATCAAAAGCATCATGGCCAAGAAAACCGAAAATAGCGGCCCCTCCGTCAGCGCCGAGGAGGCGCTGGAATTCCACGCCATGGGCCGCCCCGGCAAGCTGGAGATCGTCGCCACCAAGCCGATGGCGACGCAGCGCGATCTGAGCCTCGCCTATTCGCCGGGTGTCGCGGTTCCCGTGCTGGCCATTGCCGAAGACCCCAGCCGCGCTTTCGACTACACGACGCGCGGCAACATGGTCGCCGTCATCTCCAACGGCACCGCCATTCTCGGCCTCGGCAATCTCGGCGCGTTGGCCTCCAAGCCGGTGATGGAAGGCAAGGCGGTGCTGTTCAAGCGCTTCGCCGATGTCGATTCCATCGACCTCGAGGTCGACACCGAGGATGCCGACGAATTCATCAACTGCGTGCGCTTTCTCGGGCCGTCCTTCGGCGGCATCAACCTGGAAGACATCAAGGCGCCGGAATGCTTCATCATCGAGCAGCGGCTGCGCGAACTAATGGACATCCCGGTCTTCCACGACGACCAGCACGGCACCGCCATCATCTCGGCCGCCGGGCTGATCAATGCGCTGGAGATCACCGGCCGCGACATGAAGACCACGAAAATGGTCTGCAACGGCGCCGGCGCCGCCGGCATTGCCTGCATCGAACTGATGAAGGCGATGGGTTTCGCCCCGGAAAACATCATCTTGTGCGACACCAAGGGTGTCGTCTACCAGGGCCGCACCGAAGGCATGAACCAGTGGAAGTCGGCGCATGCGGTCAAGACCGACTCGCGCAGCCTGGCCGAGGCGCTCGATGGCGCCGACGTCTTTCTCGGCCTGTCGGCCAAGGGCGCGTTGACCACCAGGATGGTGCAGTCGATGGCCAAGAACCCGATCATCTTCGCCATGGCCAATCCCGATCCGGAGATCACACCGGAGGAAGTGGCCGAGATCCGCACCGATGCCATTATGGCCACCGGGCGTTCCGACTATCCGAACCAGGTCAACAATGTGCTGGGCTTTCCCTACATCTTCCGCGGTGCGCTGGATGTCAGGGCCACCACCATCAATGACGACATGAAGATCGCCGCAGCGAGAGCGCTGGCCGACCTGGCGCGCAAGGACGTGCCCGACGATGTCGCCGCCGCCTATCAGGGCAACCGGCCGAAATTCGGCCCGAACTACATCATCCCGGTGCCGTTCGATCCGCGCCTGATTTCGGCCATCCCGCTCGCGGTGGCCAAGGCGGCGATGGAGTCGGGCGTCGCCCGCAAGCCTATCCTCGACCTCGACCGCTACGCGCAGGAGCTGTCGGCCCGCCGCGACCCGATCGCTTCGACCTTGCAGCGCATCTACGATCGCGTCCGCCGCCAGCCCAAGCGCATCGTCTTTGCCGAGGGCGAGGAAGAACAGGTGATGCGCGCCGCCGTCTCCTATGTGAACCAGAAGCTCGGCACCGCGATCCTGCTCGGCCGCGACGATGTAATCAAGGAAAACGCCAGGCACGCCGGCATCGACCTGAACAAGCAAGGCATCGAGATCATCAATGCCAGGCTTTCGCGCCGCAACGGCATCTACACCGATTATCTCTACGAGCGCATGCAGCGCAAAGGCTTCCTGTTCCGCGACTGCCAGCGGCTGATCAACAACGACCGCAACCATTTCGCTGCCTGCATGGTGGCGCTGGGCGATGCCGACGGCATCGTCACCGGCGTCACCCGCAACTATTCCACGGCGCTTGACGATATCCGCCGCGTCATCGACGCCAAGCCCGGACACCGCGTCATCGGCGTCTCCATCGTGCTCGCGCGGGGCAAAACAGTCCTCGTCGCCGATACCGCCGTGCACGACATGCCCAATGCCGAACAGATCGCCGACATCGCCGAAGAGGCGGCGGGATTTGCCCGCCGCATGGGCTACGAGCCGAGGCTCGCCATGCTTGCCTATTCGACCTTCGGCCACCCGCAGGGCGAACGCTCCGAGCGGGTGCAGGAAGCGGTGCGTATCCTCGACAAGCGCCGCGTCGATTTCGAATATGACGGCGAGATGGCCGCCGACGTTGCGTTGAACGCCCGTGCCATGGCGCAGTATCCGTTCATCCGGCTGACCGGCCCGGCCAACGTGCTGATCATGCCGGCGTTCCACTCGGCCTCGATCTCGACCAAGATGCTGCAGGAACTCGGCGGCTCCACCGTCATCGGCCCGCTGCTGGTCGGCTTGAACAAACCGGTCCAGATCGTCTCGCTCAACGCCAAGGATTCGGACATCGTCAACATGGCTGCGATCGCGGCCTATAGCGCGGGAGCCTGATTGGCGGCAAAATCGCCAACGCATAAGAGATTGATAATATTCGGCTGCTATAGGGAACGTTCTCGCCCCCTATGGCCTTATGGCATTGGCGGCGCGCTCAGACCGCCAAAACGGGGGTGCGGCCATGAAGCATGACACGGCATCTGTGGTCGGCCAGGGGGTCTATCACGACGAGCGCCTGGATGCGCTGCTGAGCATCACCGGCCGCATGGACGGTTATCTCTACCGTTGCCGCAACGATGCGTCCTACACCATGCTCTACATCAGCGACGGCATTTTAACCGTCAGCGGTTATCGGCCGAGCGACTTCATTCAAAATGCCGTGCGCGACTATGTCTCGGCGATCCACCCGGATGATCTCGCTGCGGTCTATGCCGCCGTCGATACCGCGCTCGAGGCGCGCTGCAACTGGAACGTCGACTACCGCATCGTGCCACAGGTCGGCGAGCCGCTCTGGGTGCGCGAGATCGGAGGCGGGGTCTGGGATGGTGCCGGCGAACTCGAATTCCTCGAAGGTTTCGTCGTCGACATTAGCGACCGTAAGGTAGTCGAGGATCTCAATGCCGAACTGCTGCTCGAACTCAAGGCCGCCAATGAGGAACTCTCCGTACAAAAGCGCGAGATCGAGCTGGCCAAGCAGCAGAGCGATCATTCGGCCAACCACGATGCATTGACCGGCCTGCCCAACCGGCGCGCCTTTCACAACGAGCTGAGGTCGGTGATCGACCGCTGCGACAGCACCGGCCAGGCGGCCGGCCTGCTGTTCATCGACCTCGATAGGTTCAAGAAGGTCAACGACACGCTCGGCCACGAGGCCGGCGACGCGCTGCTGCAGGAGGTGGCGGGTCAGCTTCGCACCATCCTGCGCAGCGCTGATTTCGTGGCGCGGCTCGGTGGAGACGAGTTCGCATTCCTGTTTTCAGGAGAGGCTAGCCGGGCCCGACAGAAGGCCGTGGGCGTCGCCGAACGTATCCTGGAAAAGCTGCGGATCAAGGTGCCGACGCCGAATGGAGCCATCCATGTTGGTTGCACCGTTGGCGTCGCCATCTACCCGGCGGAAGCGTCCGATTCGGAGGCGCTGATAACGCTCGCCGACCGACTGATGTACATCGGCAAAAAGAGCGGCCGCAACCGGCTGGTCACCGCCGGGGCTTTGGAACCCGGGCCTACGTCCGACGACCTTCGCCGCACCGCCTGAGCGGAGCGCCGGACAGCCTGATCCGGCGGGAACCCCTCATCTGGCTCGGCGCTGCGCGCCGAAAGACGGCCCTACAGCAACCCCGCCAATTGGGCCGCGCTGCGCAGGTTTTGCCGCGGCCGTGGCCCGAGCTGCTGGATCACCAGCCCGGCGGCCAGCGAGCCGAGATCGCCGCAATCCTTCAGGCTGCGCCCCGAGGTGTAGCCGTAGAGGAAACCGGCGGCATAGAGGTCGCCGGCGCCGGTGGTGTCGACCAGTTCGCGGATCGTCGTCGCCTGAATGGTGACGGTCTCGTCGCCGCGCACGATCACTGAGCCTTTTTCGGAGCGGGTGACGGCGGCAATCTTGCAGTCTTTGCGGATAGCCGCCAGCGCCTCGTCGAAGGATTTTGTCTGGTAGAGCGACTTGATCTCGTGGCTGTTGGCAAAGACAATGTCGACAGTGCCCGAGCGCATCAGCTCGAGGAACTCGTCCCGGTAGCGGTCGACGCAGAACGAATCCGACAACGTCATCGACACTTCGCGCCCGGCCTCGTGTGCGAGCTTCGCCGTCTGCCGGATCGCCTCCTTGGCGCGCGGCGGATCCCACAGATAGCCCTCGAAATAGGTAACCTTGGCGCCGGATGCCTTGTCGGCCTCGACGTCTTCCGGGCCGAGTTCGACGCAGGCGCCGAGATAGGTGTTCATCGAACGCTCGCCATCGGGGGTGACGAATATCATCGAGCGCGCCGTCGGCGGCTGTCCCTCAAGCGGCCTGGTGTCGAAGGCAACGCCCTGGGCATGGATGTCATGGGCGTAGATTTCGCCGAGCGGATCGTTCGACACCTTGCCGAAGAAGGCGGCGCGGCCGCCGAAGCTGGCGACGCCCGCCGCCGTGTTGCCGGCGCTGCCGCCCGAGGCCTCGATCGCCGGCCCCATGCGGCTGTAGAGCAGCTCGGCGCGCTTGGTGTCGATGAGGTTCATCGCACCCTTGATGATGCCGTTGGTCTCGAGAAAAGCGTCGTCGCACTGGGCGATGATGTCGACAATGGCATTGCCGATGCAAAGCACGTCAAAATCC
This sequence comes from Mesorhizobium sp. M0001, assembly GCF_040324255.1. Classification (NCBI taxonomy): domain Bacteria; kingdom Pseudomonadati; phylum Pseudomonadota; class Alphaproteobacteria; order Hyphomicrobiales; family Phyllobacteriaceae; genus Mesorhizobium; species Mesorhizobium sp. M0001. The sequence goes on along the minus strand of NZ_JAMYVS010000003.1, from coordinate 426,993 downwards.
GGCATCAATGTCTCCGCCTTGGAACCTGCCGGCTTTCTGCCGCGCCCGGGCGGGTCTACAGCATCACCCCGAAAAATGGCAACCGATTTCCACCCTTTGCCGCCCAGGCCGGCGCGCGCGCCTGGGACGAGGCTCCATCACAGTTCGACCGTGGCCGAAGCATCTGACCGCCGGGTCGCCTACAAGCTTGGCCTCAGATCAAGCGCTGGAAGCACCCTGCATGCAAGCAAAGACCGACATGGCCACCGAACTGGCGCTGCTTGGCGTGCTGGCCGCCCTGTGGGGCGCGTCCTATACCTTCATCAAGATCGGTGTCGAGACGATCCCGCCGATAACCTTCATCGCTGCTCGCACCCTGATCGCCGGCGCCATCCTGCTCGCGCTGATCCGCTGGCGCGGCCTTTCCATGCCCAAGGACGGCGCGACCTTGTGGCGGTTCATGGTCCAGGCCTGCCTCAACAGCGTCGTGCCGTTCACGCTGATCGCCGCCGCCGAGCGCTCCATCGACGCCGGTCTGGCCACCATTCTGAACGCGACCTCGCCGATCTTCACCTTCCTGCTGACCGCGCTTATCATCCGCCACGAATCCGTGACCGCACGCAAGCTGTTCGGTGTCGGTGCCGGCATTGCCGGCATTTGCCTGATCGTCGGCACCCAGGCGCTTGGCGGGCTCGGCCATCAATTGTGGGCGCAACTTGCCGTCATTGCCGCCACGGTCTGCTATGCCGGCGCCGCCATCTTTGGCCGCGGCTTTAGGGGACTCGACCCGATGCTGCCGGCCGCCGGCTCGATGCTGTGCGGCGCAGTCATCCTCGTCCCCTTGAGCCTGGCCTTCGACCGCCCGTGGACCCTGTCGCCTTCAATGGCGTCGATACTGGCCTTGTTGGCATTGTCGGTGTTCTCCACGGCGCTGGCCTTCTGCATCTTTTTCCGCCTCATCCACACGCTTGGTTCGGTCGGCACGACGTCGCAGGCCTATCTGCGCGTGCCGATCGGCGTCGGAATCGGCGTCGTGTTCCTCGGCGAGAGCCTTGGGCCGACAGCTTTCTGGGGCATGGGCTGCGTCGTCGCCGGCGTTGCGGCGATGACCATCCCCGCCCGCTCCCGGGCGCTGGCGCGCTAGATCATGATGAGATTTGGTTGAAATCTCATCATGATCTAACCCTTTGTTGGAGCATGATCTTGTCCAAAAACCGGTACCCACTTTTTGGGATCATCCTCTAGTTCCCGTCCGGAATTGCGCCCGCTCCGGCAGGCTTGCGGCTGACAGGGTCTCCGCCTATGTCGGAGATATCCGTTTGTTCCTGGGGGTGAAACGCCGTGATCTCCAACGCTGCCCGCGCCGCCTTCAGCCGGCTGTTTTCTCCCGAATTCCGCGCGGTTTTCCTGAAGACGCTGGGCTTGACCGTCCTGGCGCTGGTCGCCTTGTGGTTCGTCTTGACCGGGCTTGTCGATTGGCTGGCCCTGCCATGGGTTCACTCCTTGCTGCCCGGCCTGCCGTCCTGGGCCGGATGGCTGAGCGGCATCATCGCTGCCATCGCGCTTGCCTTCGGGATGGCGCTGCTGATCGCGCCGGTGACGGCAATCGTGGCCGGCCTGTTTCTCGACGACATCGCCGAAGTGGTCGAGCGCACCGACTATCCGGCCGATCCCGTCGGACGCGCCATGCCGGCGCTGCGCTCGCTCGTGTTGTCGGTGAAATTCTTCGGCGTCGTCATCCTGGGCAACATCGTCGCCTTGCTCCTTCTGTTGGTTCCAGGCGTCAACATCGCCGCCTTCTTCATCGTCAACGGCTATCTGCTCGGACGTGAATTCTTCGAATTCGCCGCCATGCGCTTCCGCCCGGAAGATGAGGCGAGGGCGTTGCGCCGGAAATATGCCGGCACCGTCTTTCTGGCCGGGCTGCTCATCGCTGCCTTCCTCGCCGTGCCCCTGCTCAACCTGCTGACGCCGCTCTTTGCCGCCGCCATGATGGTGCATCTGCACAAGGCGGTCGGCGCGCGGGAGAGCGCCGGGCGATAGGCCTATCAACGCAGAAGAAAACCGCGTCCCAATTCGTCATCCGGCTCGACGGTGAATTCCGCCCGGCCCGAATAGTAGGCGCGGCCGCCGACGCGGGCGATGATCGCATCATGCGGGCCGGCCATGGTCGTGCGCGCCACCGCTCCGGAAAAGCGCGAGCCGGCGATGCTTTCGAAGGACCGCTCCTGACCAGGGTTGATTTCACCCTTGGCATGCATTGCCGCCAGCCGCGCGGTGACGCCGGAGCCGGTCGGCGAGCGGTCGACCTCGGCATCGGCAAAGACGCAGATGTTTTTCGTTGCCTCGCTGGAGAACGCATCTCGTCCATCGGTGAGGATGGTGCCGTAGAGGAAAGCGAGATCGGCATGGTCGGGATGCGATAGAGGGAACTCCGCCTTCAGCCGCTCGGTCAGCGCGGTTGCCGCGTCGACGAAATCGCGCACCCGGCTGCGGCCGAACTCCAGGCCGAATTGATGGCAGTCGGCCAGCGCGTAGAAGGCGCCGCCATAGGCGATGTCGAACGCAATCTTGCCGTATCCCGCCAATTCGATTTGTTGGTCATGGGCAAACAGAAAGGCCGGCACGCTTTCGAACGACACGGATCCCGCTTTGCCGTCCTTGACCTCCACCGAAGCGACGACCAAGCCGCACGGCGCCTCGATGTTGACCATGGTGATTGGCTCCTGTTTCGCCACCAGTCCTTCGTCGACGGCGTAGCGGCCAAGCGCGATGATGGCGTGGCCGCACATGGTGGAATAACCCTCATTGTGCATGAACAGCACGGCCAGGTCGGCGCCGGGCAGGTCGGGCTCCACCAGCAGCGCGCCATACATGTCGTAGTGGCCGCGCGGCTCGAAGATCAGCAGCTTGCGCAAATGGTCGAGGTGGTCGCGCACATAGGCGCGCTTTTCCAGGATCGTGCCTTTGGGAATGTCTGGATAGCCGTCGGTGACGATCCTGAGCGGCTCGCCGCCGGTGTGCATGTCGACGACGGTGAGCGTCATGCGCCGGGACCCCTAGCCTGAGGATTTGGAAAACAGCGCCTGCAATTTGCCGAACGGCATGGCGGCGCGGGTGAAGCCGAACGTGCCGTCCTGCTGGATCTCTCGCGCCGCGGTTTCCAGCATGCCGAAGGCGAAATTGGTCAGCCACGGCCCAAGCGAGATGCGCTTGACCCCGGCCATGGCGAGGTCGGCGATGGTGAAGGCCGGGAGTGCCATGACATTGACCGGCCTGCTCACTGCCGAGCAGACGTTCCGGATGGTCTCGACATCTTTGAGGCCCGGCGCATAGAGCACGTCGGCGCCGGCCTTTTCGAAGGCCTGCAGCCGCTTGATCGTGTCGTCGAGATCCGGTTTGCCCCAAAGGAAATTCTCGGCCCGCGCGGTGAAGACGAAATCATGCTTGAGCGCCCGTGCGGCTTCAGCAGCAGCTGCAACGCGCTCGACGGCGTGTGAAAACTCATAGATGGGCTTGTCGGGATCGCCGGTATGGTCCTCGATCGAGCAGCCGGCGAGACCTGCCGCTTCGGCCGCAAAAACCGTCTCGGCGGCACTCGTCGCGCTGTCGCCCTTGCCTTTCTCGAGATCGGCCGACACCGGCAGGCTGGTTGCCGCCGTCAGCTCGCGGCAATGGTGGATCATCGCCTCGAAGGTCACTGCGCCATCGGGCAGGCCGCGCGAGAAGGCAAAACCGGCGCTGGTGGTCGCCAGCGCCTTGAAACCGAAGGACGCCAGGAGCTTGGTCGTGCCAACATCCCAGGGGTTGGGCATGACGAAGGTCGAGGCGTGCAGGTCGCGAAAGATCTTGCCCTTGTCCATGAGTGCTCCCTTCAGATGCGAAATGCCGGCAGATTCTATCGTGCAGCAATGCACCGAGCAAACGAATGCGGTTGGCTCAGAAGCGTTTGGCGTTCTCTCCTGCCAATCTGTCCAGCGCATCGGAATCGTTGACATAGTGCAACGTTTTTTTGTCCCAATGATAGGTGACGGAAATTGCGTGGGCTTCAGGCTTGGGCGGCTGGTCGTCGCAGCTCTCGCCGTTGAGCACCGTGGCGTCGGTCACCGTCACTTTGACCGCGGCATAAGGCTGTCCGTCAGCGATCGTCTGGAAAGCAACGTCCTGCTTCCGGCTGTAGGCGCACAGGTCCTCATCGAAGGTGAAGATCATGTCGATCAGTTGGAATTTGTCGTCGCGCACCATGATCAGCGGCGTGATTGCGTAGTTTTGGCTTGAATTGAAATGCGCGCTCATGGTGATCACGATGTCGTCGTTCGGCCCAACGGAAAGCTTGCCCGGTTCACGGAAATAGGTGCCGCGGTCGAGCGCGACATTGACGGCGTCGAGCAGCTTCGGCTTGTCTGTGATGTCGTAGAGCGCCAGCACGGCATAGCCTTCGGCGCTGTCGGGAGAGTCGCCGAGGTCGTAGAGCATCGCCAGCCGGTCCTTGCCCCCGGCCTTGATGGCGAGCACGCCGGCGTTGGAGAGGCCCGATGTCTCAGGCGGCGAACCGCCGCCATCCGGTCCCTCGATGTGGCGCATCTCGATCGGCAATCCACCCCGGTAGAAACCGTTGCTGTTACCTGCGAGGCCGGGAATGACCATCCTTGCGAGGTCCAGATAGGTCACATCCATGTGGCCGGGGATGGCGCTGCCGAATTCCGGGAAGCTGACGGCTTGCGCGCCGGCTGCGGTCCAAAGCCACGGCAGCAGCACAAGCGCTAGAGCAATTTCAGGAAAAGTGTGTGCGGTTTTCCGGCCGAAATTGCGACAAAACAAAAAGATAGAGCGGTTCGCCGTTTCCATGAAACGGTGAAACGCTTTAGGATGGAGCGAAGCAGGTTCGTTGGCATGGGCGCCTCAGGCTGGCCGCGCGGAACCTAACACAGCTTCAGTGGATCGGCACCAGCCCGGCAAGTTCGCGCATGTCGTCGAACAGGACGCCGCCGGCGCTGGCCAGGCCATCGCGGTCGGAATAGGGATCGCCATGATAGGAATAGACACGCATGCCGGCGGCAATGCCGGCCTGCGTGCCGGCAACGCTGTCCTCGATGACGATGCAGTCGGCGGGCACAAAGCCCATGGTCTTTGCCGCATGCAGGAACAGGTCCGGGAACGGCTTGCCGCGGCTGACCATGGTCGAAGAGAACATGCCATGCTCGAACAGCGGCAGCAGCCCGGTCTGGCCGAGCGTGATGTGCATCTTCGAGATACGCGCGGAAGTGGCGACGCAATAGGGAATGCCGGCCGCGCGAACCGCCTCGATGAAGTCGCGCACATAGGGGATCGCCTCGACGCCATGCGCAAACAGATCGGGCAGGCCGGCATTCCAGCGATCGACGAAATCGGCGCCGAGCCGCACCGTGGTCGTCTCTTCGATTTCCTTCTGCACCGAAGCCATGCTGCGGCCGGAAAAATATTTGCGGCAATATTCGAATGTGGTGGGATAACCGGCGGCAACAAACCACTCGGCAAGCCGCCGGTTGGCAAGGTTCTCGGTGTCGACCAGGATGCCGTCGCAGTCGAAGATGACCAGTTTCGGTATGCTCATTTCAGGCGGTGCCGGTCGATCCGAACCCGCCCGCGCCGCGCGTCGTGGCGCCGGCCAGCGAGCGCTCCTCAACCGTCACCTGCGTCACCGCGGCAAAGACGATCTGGGCAATGCGCATGCCGCGCGTCACCGCGAAATCCTCGTCGCCAAGGTTGATCAGCAGCACCTTGACCTCGCCGCGATAGTCGCTGTCGACCGTGCCCGGTGAATTGAGGACGGTCAGCCCATGCTTGAAGGCAAGGCCGGAGCGCGGCCGCACCTGGCCTTCCATTCCTTCGGGAATTTCCAGGATCAGACCGGTCGGCACCAAGGCGCGCTTGCCAGGCAGGATCAGCAGCGGCCGGTCTTCCGGCACCGCGGCGCGCAGATCCATGCCGGCGGCGCCGGTGCTTTCATAGGCGGGAAGGGGAAGTCCATCTCCATGCGGCAACCTGACGAAGCCGACAGTGGGACCAATGACGGAGGAATTTTGGAAGGCTGCGCGCATAAAATCGATCCTATCGGCGCGAACGGCGATTCGGTCAACTCGTCCGCAGGCCTATCAACGGCTTTCTTTCAGGCGTCAGTGTGACCTAGCGCAATTCCATCGGAACGACGGTCGTCTCCTTGATCTCCTCCATGACGAAGGAGGCCGAAACGTCCGACAGCGCCACCTTGGCGATCAGCCGCTGATAGAGCCGGTCATAGGCCTTCATGTCAGCGACGCGGGCGCGCAGCACGTAGTCGAGATCGCCGGACATGCGATAGACCCCGGTGATCTCGGGAAAACCGGTCACCGCCGCACGGAACTTCTGCAGCCAGTCCGGGTCATGATTGGAGGTGCGGATCAGGATGAACACCGAAAGTCCGAGCCCGAGCTTGTCGGCATCGACCAGCGCCACCCGTCCGGTGATGACGCCGTCCTCTTCCAGCCGCTTGACCCGGCGCCAGCAGGCGTTGCGCGACAGCGACACTTTTTCGGAGAGCTGATCGACCGATAGTGTGCCGTCGCGTTGCAGCTCGGCCAGCAATCTTCGGTCGATTTCATCAAATTCAAGCGCCATGTGGGATGAATGTCCCGAACCACGGCGTTAGACAAGGACAAATTGAGACCGATGAACCTTTACCCTGTGGCAGGATACCCACATCGGGGCTTATCCCGGCAGGAGGGATCACCATGACGACGCTGTTTTCGAAGCTGTTCACCTCTCACCCGGCCAAGGTGGGCGAGACCTATTTCAGCCATATGGCCTTTGCCGCCTGGTTCTGCTCGCGCCTCCTGATGGCCGCTGGTGCGGCACTCGTTCACGCTTTCTTGCCGTTTCTCTTCGAAACTACGGCAAGCCGAATCGTTCGCGAACTCTACGAGCGGACGCACAACAGAGGCTCGCACGCGGTCAAGGAGCCCCAGGCTCTCTTGGATCGCGCCTAGGATTGGTTAGAAGCCATGTGCCGATGGGCGGCCTATCTGGGTGAAGCGGTCTTCCTCGAAGACGTCGTCACCGCACCTTGCCACTCGCTGATCGCCCAGAGCCATTGCGCCCAGGAAGCCAAGTCGCCGACCAATGGCGACGGTTTCGGCCTTGCCTGGTATGGCGACCGGCCCGAGCCCGGCCTCTACCGCGACATCCTGCCGGCCTGGTCGGATCCCAATCTGAAAAGCCTATGCCGGCAGATCAAATCCGGCCTGTTCCTCGCCCATGTCAGGGCGTCGACCGGCGGCGCCACCAGCCGCATGAACTGCCATCCCTTCATCTCCGGCAACTGGTCGTTCATGCACAACGGCCAGATCGGCGGCTTCGAAAAGATCCGCCGCGCGCTGGAGAACTCGCTCTCTGACGCCGTCTTCGACCAGCGCGAGGGCACCACCGATTCCGAATTGTTTTTCCTGCTGATGATCGACGAGGGTCTTGCTGGCGACCCGCAAGGGGCAGTATCGCGCGCCACCGCTCGGGTTCTGGAGGCGTCACGCCACGCCGGTCTCGAACCGGCCTTGAAACTCACTGCGGCCCTTTCGGATGGGCGCGCGCTCTATGCCGTGCGCTACGCAAGCGATGCCCACGCACCGACCCTGTACACGTCGCTCCGCAACGGCGGTCGTTGCATCGTGTCCGAACCCTTCGACCGCGAAGGCGGCGACTGGCAGGCGATCCCGCCGGCGAGTTTTGTCACGATCACTGGCGATGGGATGAGCATTCGGCCGTTCGTGCCGGCTGTGGCAAGGCTGGCACTGGTCGTCTAGGCCCTAGTCTAAGCCGCATTCCTTCGCGCCCCCCTCTGTCCTGCCGGACATCTCCCCCACGAGGGGGGAGATTGGAGGTCACGGCGGCCTTCGCCAATTTTCAACGCAGGAAAAGGGGCGCCGAAGCCAAAGCTGCCAATCTTCCCCCAAAGTGGGGGAGATGTCCGGCAGGACAGAGGGGGGCGCCGTAGAGCGCCAACCTCTACCGACCGGCAAGCGCAATTTTGATCAAGCGCCGATGATCTCCGAATGCTGAACTTGGTTTTAAACCGCGATACGTTTGGCAGCAGCCGGAGCAATCATGGACCTCGCCTTTTCCTCGACCATCGATCTCGCCGCCGCAATCGCGGCGCGAAAGATCTCCGCCGTCGAAGCTCTGGACGCCCATCTGACCCAAATCGACCGACACAGCGAGGCGGTCAACGCGGTCGTCAATCTCGATCGGGAAGGCGCCCGCGAGCGCGCGAAACAAGCCGACGCGGTGCAGGCGCGCGGCGATGCGCTCGGACCGCTGCATGGCGTGCCTTTCACGTTGAAGGACATGCACCAAACCGCTGATATGAAGACCACGGTTGGTTTCGCACCATTCGCCGACTATGTGGCAAAGGCAGACAGCCCGGTCGTCGCCCGATTGAAAGCCGCAGGCGGCATCCTGATTGGAAAGACCAATGTCGCGACGATGCTGGGCGACTGGCAATCGGACAATCCGCTGTTCGGTCGCACCAGCAATCCGTGGAACCGATCGCGCACGTCAGGCGGGTCCAGCGGTGGCGCAGCGGCAGCGGTGGCGACCGGCATGACGCCGTTCGATGTCGGCACCGACATGCAGGATTCGATCCGCCTGCCGTCGGCTTTTTGCGGCGTCTACGGGTTGAAACCGACCGAGCACCGCGTGTCCCTGGCCGGCGCCTTCCCCGATCCGAACGGCGCGGCGCGTAGCGTGCGGCTGATGTCCTGCCTCGGCCCGCTGGCGCGCAGCGTGGAGGATCTTGCGCTGATCTACAAAATCATCGCCGGCCCGGACGGAGCAGACACCGACCTCGCGCCGGTGCCCGTAGAGGCCATGCCCAGGCTCGACCTCAAGACATTGCGCATCGCCGTCGCGCCGTCCTTCCCCGGCTTTCCGGTGGCTGGTAAAATCGCTGCCGCGGTCGAAAGCCTGGCCAAGCGGTTGCAATCAGCAGGGGTGATTGTGGAAGAAGCGAACTTGCCTGAGATCGATCTGCATGACGATCTGGAGCAGGGCGGCGATCTGATCGGCATGATGCTGGAGGCAGCGCAGCCCGAACCGCCGGAGCAGCCAACGCCGATCACCAATTGGTTCGAGGCGCTCGCTCGCCGCGACCGCTCGATCCTGGCCTGGGACAGGTTCTTCGAAACCTGCGATGCCTTGCTGTGCCCGGTCGCCATGACCACGGCCTTCGCGCATTGTGAGCCCGGCACGCCGATCGAAGTCGACGGCAAGGAGCAAAGCTATTGGATGCTACCGGCCTATGGCGCGGTCTTCAATTATTCCGGCCATCCGGCACTCTCGCTGCCCTGCGGGCAAGACCGCGACGGCCTGCCTATCGGCCTGCAACTGGTCGGCAAGCGCTGGTCGGAATCGCGGCTGCTCGGCATCGCCAAGGCGATCGAAGCGCTGACCGGCGGCTTCAAGCGTCCGCCGGGCTACTGAGCAAACCGACCCAACCCATAAGGCGTCAGCAGCGGATCACGCTCGCCGTCGAGAATTTCGCGCGTGGCGAACAGCCCGACCGCGGGCGCCAGCGTTATGCCGGAATGCATGACGGCGACATAGAGACCTTCCGTGCCCTCGGCGCGGCCGATGATCGGAAAGCCGTCGATCGGCGTCGGCCGGTAGCCAACCGTGTGGAAATCGAATTCCAATTCGTCGGCGCCGCGCAAAGCCGCCTTCATTGCTGCAAACAGCTCGCGCGCCGTGGCGTCGGGATTCTCACCGGGATCGCTCCCCGCGAAATCCGAGCCGGCGATGATGCGGCCCTCCGCCGTCTGGCGCATATGCAGCTTTTCGGCATGCACCAGCCCGTTGAGGAGCTTCTTGTAGGGCTGCGAGTGGACGATCAGACCGGGCGGCGTCTCGATTGGCAGCTTGATGCCGGCGGTAGCGGCAATATCGGGCGCCCCGACACCGGCTGCGATCACCACCTCTTCGGCTGGCATCAGCCCATGCGATGTATCGACACCGGCAATCCTGCCATCGGTCTGGACAAGTGCGGTTACAGAACTGGAGAGAACGCGCGCACCTTGCCGTTCTGCGTGGGCCAGCAGCGCCTTGGCCGCTGCGACCGGTTCGGCCACGCCTTCCTCCGCGACATAGACAGCGAATTCCGGCGGCTCGACGAGATTGGGCTCGATTTGCGCTGCCCGCCCGGCGTCGACGCGTTCGATGCCGTAACCCCAGCAAGCGTGCTCAGCCGCGTAGGCTTCGAGCCTGTCGGCCGGCAGATCCCAGCACAGCCCGCCGCACCAGGCGAGCGGCAGGCCGGGCAGCTCGTTTGCCAGCCGCTTCCATTCGGCCATCGCACGGATGCGCAGCCGGAAATAGATTTCGGGATTGCCCCAGCTGGCGTTGATCCAGGCAAAGGAGTTTGGCGTGGCGACGCCGCCGGCACCACTATCGGAAATCACAGTCACCCGCGCCCCGGCCTTGGTCAGGTGCCAGGCTATGGACGCCCCGATAATGCCGGCGCCAATGACGATGACTTCTTTAGCGCTGCTCATACCGGACCTCTCAGAATGGGCTCCTCTGATGCCACCGTAACGATTCAAGCTCAAGTGTGGTCGGCCTGCCGGCCCGAAACTGTCGACAGGCCAGCAATGCGCTGCTAGAAGCCCGCGCCACAGACAGGATTCCAGAAATTGGCTGAAGACATCGAACAGGCGGTATCGCGCCGCCGCACTTTCGCGATCATCGCCCACCCCGACGCCGGAAAGACGACGCTCACCGAAAAGCTGCTGCTGTTCGGCGGCGCCATCCAGCTTGCCGGCGAGGTCAAGGCCAAGAAGGATCGCATCCAGACCCGGTCCGACTGGATGAAGATCGAGCGCGAGCGCGGCATTTCGGTCGTCACCTCGGTGATGACCTTCGAATATGAGGACAATGTCTTCAACCTGCTCGATACGCCCGGCCACGAGGATTTTGCCGACGACACCTACCGCACCCTGTCGGCGGTCGATAGCGCCGTCATGGTCATCGACGCCGCCAAGGGTATCGAGCCGCGCACGCTGAAACTGTTCGAAGTCTGCCGGCTGCGCGACATCCCGATCATCACCTTCATCAACAAGATGGACCGCGAAAGCCGCGACCCGTTCGAAATTCTCGACGAGATCGAGCAGAAGTTGGCGCTGGACACTGCCCCCATCACCTGGCCGATCGGCCGCGGCAAGACTTTTGCCGGCACCTACCACCTGGCGCTCAACGCTGTGCGCAGGGGCGATGCCGAGAAAGACCGCACGCCGGTCAACGGCCCCGACTCCAACCGCGTCGCCGGCCTGCTGCCGGAAAACGAGCGCGAGGCCTTCATCGAGGAGCTGGAGCTCGCGCGCGAAGCTTGCCGCCCGCTCGACATCGACGCCTTCCGCGAAGGCCATCTGACACCGGTCTATTTCGGCTCGGCGCTGCGCAATTACGGCGTGCGCGACCTGATCGAGGCGCTCGGCGCCTTCGGCCCGCCGCCGCGTGCGCAGGACGCAGACACCCGCAAGGTCGAGGCGACGGAGGAGAAGATGACGTCCTTCGTGTTCAAGATCCAGGCCAATATGGACCCCAACCATCGCGACCGCATCGCCTTCGTGCGCGTCTGTTCGGGCAAGCTCGAGCGCGGCATGAAGGCCAAGCTGGTGCGCACCGGCAAGCCGATGAGCCTGTCGGCGCCGCAGTTCTTCTTTGCCCGCACCCGCGTCACCGCCGACGAAGCGTTTGCCGGCGATGTCGTCGGCATTCCCAACCACGGCACGCTGCGTATCGGCGATACGCTGACCGAAGGCGAGGAGATACTGTTCCGCGGCGTACCCAACTTCGCGCCGGAAATCCTGCGCCGTGTGCGCCTCGGCGACGCGATGAAGGCGAAAAAACTCAAGGAAGCGCTGCACCAGATGGCCGAGGAAGGCGTCGTGCAGCTGTTTTCGCCGGAAGACGGCTCGCCGGCCATCGTCGGCGTTGTCGGCGCGCTGCAGCTCGACGTCTTGAAGGAAAGGCTGAATTTCGAATACACGCTGCCGGTCGAATTCGAAATGTCGCGCTTCTCGGTCTGCCGCTGGATCTCTGCCGACGACAAGGCCGAAACGCTTCGCTTCATTGAGGCGCATCGCGGCGACATCGCCCGCGATCTCGACAACGACCCGGTGTTTCTGGCCCAGAACGCCTTCTCGCTGAACTACGAAGCCGAACGCTGGAGGGCGATCCGCTTCGCCACCATCAAGGACTACCAGGTCCGCGACAAGGCGGCGTAAGGCGCCCCTTTTCCTTCTGCCCGCTTACGCGGAGAAGGTGCCCGAGGGCGGATGAGGGGCAGCGCCGACCTTGAAGGGTCAATTGGCTCCAACGCGCGCCGGCCGTTCGCGTGGCTCAGGGCGTTCGAAGCTCGAAAAGCAAAGCAATTGGCTTTTCGTCCGCTACGCGGCCGCTTCTCACCCCTTCGCAGCTTCCTCGATCTTGGCAATATCGATCTTGCTCATCTGCATCATCGCCGACATCACCCGCCCGGCCTTGGCCCGGTCCGGATCCAGAAGCAGGCGCGGCAGTTGCTCCGGCACGACTTGCCAGGAGACGCCGAACTTGTCCTTCAGCCAGCTGCATTGCGACGGTTCGCCGCCGCCTTCGATGAGCTTGTCCCAGAAATAGTCGACCTCTTCCTGCGTCTTGCAGTCGATCGACTGTGACATCGCCTCGTTGAACTTGAATTGCGGTCCGCCGTTCAGCGCCTGGAACTGCACGCCGTCGAGTTCGAACGTGGTTACCAGCGCCTTGCCGGCATCGGTATGGCCTTCGGGCCAACGCAGCACGCTCAGTACCTTCGAGTTCTTGAAGATGGAAACGTAGAAATTCATCGCCTCTTCGGCCTGGCCATCGAACCACAGGCAGGTGGTGATCTTTTGCATGTCATGCTCCTCGGGTGTTTGGTTGCGGTTACAGGTGAAGCGGCTGACTTATAGAAATGGTGCCATTCCCTTGCCGTCGTCCCAAGGACGGATGCCGGGCTAGCGATCCGACACTGGCCGGCAATCTTTTTCGAAACCCTGATTTCAGCGAGACTCTGGCGCATTGCAAAAATGTGGCCAGACCATACTTGCCGGTCTATAAACCCCGCGGTCCAAATTAAGCGCCGCCACGCTCCGCGTTGAGCGCAGCCAACCAGCCAAGGAACATTCATGCCGGCCTATCGCTCCCGCACTACCACCCACGGCCGCAACATGGCCGGCGCCCGCGGCCTGTGGCGCGCCACCGGCATGAAGGACTCGGATTTCGGCAAGCCGATCATCGCGGTGGTCAATTCCTTCACCCAGTTCGTGCCGGGTCATGTCCATCTCAAGGACCTTGGCCAGCTGGTGGCGCGCGAGATCGAGAAGGCCGGCGGTGTCGCCAAGGAATTCAACACCATCGCCGTCGATGACGGCATCGCCATGGGCCATGACGGCATGCTCTATTCGCTGCCGTCGCGCGAGCTGATCGCGGACTCGGTCGAATATATGGTCAACGCGCATTGCGCCGATGCCATGGTCTGCATCTCCAATTGCGACAAGATCACGCCCGGCATGCTGATGGCCTCCTTGCGCCTCAATATCCCAAGCGTCTTCGTCTCCGGGGGGCCGATGGAAGCCGGCAAGGTGGTGCTCGCCGGCAAGACACAAGCGCTCGACCTGGTCGACGCCATGGTTGCCGCCGCCGACGACAAGATCTCCGACGAGGACGTCAAGGTCATCGAACGCTCGGCCTGCCCGACCTGCGGCTCGTGCTCCGGCATGTTCACCGCCAATTCGATGAATTGCCTGACCGAGGCGCTCGGCCTGTCGCTACCCGGCAATGGCTCGACCCTCGCAACCCACGCCGACCGCAAGCGGCTGTTCGTCGAGGCCGGCCATCTCATCGTCGATCTCGCCCAGCGCTGCTACGAGCAGGATGATGAGTCGGCACTGCCGCGCAGCATCGCCTCCAAAGGCGCCTTCGAGAACGCCATGACGCTCGATATCGCCATGGGCGGCTCGACCAACACCGTGCTGCATATCCTGGCCGCCGCCCATGAGGGCGAGGTCGATTTCACCATGGAAGACATCGACCGGCTGTCACGCCGCGTTCCGGTGCTGTGCAAGGTCGCACCGGCCAAGTCCGACGTGCATATGGAAGACGTCCACCGCGCCGGCGGCATCATGGCGATCCTCGGCCAGCTCGACAATGCCGGGCTGCTCAACCGCAACCTGCCCACGGTGCATACGGCAAGCCTGGGCGAAGCGCTTGACCATTGGGACATCTCCCGCACCTCGAGCCAGAGCGTCCGCGACTTCTTTCTCGCCGCTCCGGGTGGCGTGCCGACACAGGTCGCCTTCAGCCAGGACCGCCGCTGGGACGAGCTCGACCTCGACCGCGAGAAGGGCGTCATCCGCTCAGCCGAGACGCCGTTCTCGAAAGACGGCGGCCTTGCCGTGCTGAAAGGCAATCTGGCGCTCGACGGCTGCATCGTGAAGACGGCCGGCGTTGACGAGTCGATCCTGAAGTTCACCGGCCCGGCCCGCGTGTTCGAAAGCCAGGACGCTTCCGTGAAGGCGATCCTGTCCAACGAAATCAAGGCCGGCGATGTCGTCGTCATCCGCTATGAAGGACCGCGCGGCGGTCCCGGCATGCAGGAAATGCTCTACCCCACGAGCTATCTAAAGTCGAAAGGCCTCGGCAAGGCCTGCGCGCTGGTCACCGACGGCCGCTTCTCCGGCGGCACATCAGGCCTGTCGATCGGCCATGCCTCGCCCGAAGCAGCGGAAGGCGGCACGATCGGACTGGTGCAGGAAGGCGATACGATCGAGATCGACATCCCCAACCGCACGATCCGGCTTGCTGTCAGCGACGCTGAACTCGACGCGCGCCGCGCGGCCATGGAGGCGAAGGGCGCCATGGCCTGGAAGCCCGAGGAAAAGCGCAAGCGCAAGGTGACGACCGCGCTGCGCGCTTACGCCGCCTTCGCCACCAGCGCCGACAAGGGCGCGGTGCGGCACGTACCGGAGTGAGGGGTGCGGCGCCGACCCCACCCCGCTGCTGCGCAGCGACCCTCCCCACAAGGGGGAGGGTAAAGCTCACGGCATCAGCTGATATTCGTAAAGCTTCTGATACAGCCCGCCCTGGTTGAGCAGCGTGCGATGCGCGCCGCTTTCCACCACCTTGCCGGCCTCCAGCACCACGATCGTGTCGGCCTGGTGCACGGTCGACAGGCGGTGGGCAATGACGATGGTGGTGCGCCCGACCGTCAGCTGCTGCAGCGCGTCGCGGAAAAGCGCCTCGGATTCGGCGTCGAGCGCGCTGGTCGCCTCGTCGAGCAGCAGGATTTCGGCATTGCGCAGCATGGCGCGCGCGATCGAGATGCGCTGGCGCTGGCCGCCTGACAGCAGCGCGCCATTCTCGCCGACATCCGTGTCGTACCCTTTCGCCTGGGCGCTGATGAAGTCATGTGCATTGGCGGCCCTTGCGGCGGCCATTACTTCCTCGTCCGTGGCGCCCTCGCGCCCGAGCCTGATGTTGTGCATGATCGTGCCGGCAAACAGGAACGTGTCCTGGCTGACATAGGCGATCTTTTCCCTGACCGAGGTGAGCGTGGCACAAGAAATGTCCTGCCCGTCGAACATCACCCTGCCGACCTGCGGGTCGTACATGCGCATGATCAGGTTGAGGATGGTCGACTTGCCGCTGCCCGAGGGTCCGACCAGCGCCGTCATCTTGCCTGCGGCAAGCGTCAGGTCCAGTCCCTCGAACACCGGCGCGCTTTCGGGGTAGGCGAAGCTGACATTGTCGAAATGGATCTCGCCCGGCCCGGCCCGCAGCGGCTTTGCATCCGGCTTTTCGGCCAGCGTCAGCGGCCGGTCGGCGAGCTGGAACATCATGCGCACGCCGACAATGCCGGTTTCAAGCGAGATGCGTACGCGGGCCAGGCGCTTGGCCGGCTCATAGGCCAACAGCAGCGCCGCGATGAACGCCATGATGTTGCCCGGCATCTGACCGCCGCCGCCCAGAACCAGGAAGCCGCTGACAAAAACGGCGCCAGCGATGGCCAGCCCCGCAAGCGTTTCCATCACCGGGCTGGTGGCGGCCTCCAGCGTGGCGATGTTGTTGGCGCGGCTCTCCACGTCCGACACGGCCTTGTACATGCGCTTGCGCATGGCGCCTTCGAGACCGAAGGATTTGACGACGCGCACGCCGATCGCCGTTTCCTGCATCACCTGCACGATCTGGCCGAGCGAACGGAATTCTTGCGAGGCAATTTTTCGGACGCGCTTGAGGATACGATTGACGCCGTAAATGGCGATCGGCCCGATCACCAGACAGATCAGGGACAGCGCCGGCTGCTGCCAGACCATCACACCCACCAGCGCAGCCAGCGTCACCAGGTCGCGAACATAGGACGTGACGATTTGGTCGAGCACGCTGCGCGCGGCCTGGGCATTGTTCGTCATGCGCGAAATCAGTTCGGACGAAGAGGTCGAATGATAGAATTCGATGCCTTGTGCAAGAATGCTGTCATAGATCTTGCGCTGCCGGTCGGCGATGATGGCATTGCCGACCCTGCTCATGAAGTAGGCCTGGATGAAGTTTGCGAAGCCCTTGAGAATGAAAATCGCTCCGGTCGCCGCCGCGATCAGATTGACCTGCCCAATCCTCTTGTAAACCACGAATTCATTGGTGATTTCGCGCAGCATATAGGCGCTGGCTGCTGTCGTTGCCGCCACCACCAGCATCGACAGAATGGCCGCAGCGTAGCCAAATCTATGTGCGTGAAAGGATTCCCGCAAAAGCCTTGCGATAAGGCGCTGGTTTTCCGTCGAACGGAAGAAGCGAAACAAATGGCCGATCCCATGACTGACTGACGAATTTCGGATTCGCCACCGGGGCGAAAGGCGGCTTATAGAGCGAGTTGTGGCCGGATGGAACCTTTCGCTGTCGCGGAGACAATCGGCTGCGGCACGGTGTCTTTTGCGCCACGATTGCGGCGTTCGAGCTTCAGGGAGATGACGACAGATGGATTTCGACCTTGTTGTGCGCGGCGGAACGCTGCCCGACGGCACCGTCGCCGATCTCGGCATCATCGGCGAGACGATCGTCGCCATCGAGCCCGAACTGCATGTCAGCGCCGGCACGGCGATCGACGCCCGTGGCAATCTGATCTCGCCGCCCTTCGTCGATCCGCATTTCCATATGGACGCCACGCTGTCCTACGGCATTCCACGCATCAACGCTTCGGGCACGCTGCTGGAAGGCATTTCGCTGTGGGGCGAACTGAAGCCGCTCTTGACCCATAACGCGGTGCGCGAGCGGGCGCTCGCCTATTGCGACTGGGCGGTCTCGATGGGCCTGCTCGCCATCCGTACCCATGTCGATGTCTGCGACGACCGGCTGCTGGCGGTCGAGGCGCTGCTCGACGTCAAGAAGATTGTCGCGCCCTATATCGATCTGCAACTGGTAGCCTTCCCGCAGGATGGCTTCTACCGTTCGCCGACGGCGCGCCAGAACACGCTGCGCGCGCTCGACATGGGCGTCGACATCGTCGGCGGCATCCCGCATTTCGAACGCACCATGGCCGACGGCACGCGCTCGGTGACCGAATTGTGCGAAATCGCGGCTAAGCGCGGGCTGATGGTCGACCTGCATTGCGACGAGACCGACGATCCGCTGTCGCGCCACATCGAGCAGCTTGCCTATGAGACCCACCGCCTTGGCCTTCAGGGCAAGGTGGCCGGCTCGCACCTCACCTCGATGCACTCGATGGACAATTATTACGTCTCCAAGCTCCTGCCGCTGATTGCCGAGGCCGGTGTGTCGGCGATCCCCAATCCGCTGATCAACATCATGCTGCAGGGCCGCCACGACACGTTTCCCAAACGGCGCGGAATGACCCGGGTGAAGGAGATGCTGGCGCTCGGCATCCGCGTCGGTTGGGGCCAGGATTGCGTTCTCGACCCCTGGTATTCGCTGGGCACCGCCGACATGCTCGACGTCGCCTTCATGGGGCTTCACGTCGCTCAGATGTCGAGCCCTGCCGACATGGCACGCTGCTTCGACATGGTCACCAATGTCAACGCCGCCATCATGGGCCTCGATCATCTCGGCCTTGCCGTGGGCAAGCGCGCCAGCTTCGTCATCCTCGATGCCGGCAATCCGATCGAAGCCTTGAGGTTACGTGCCGAACGGCTGTGCGTCGTCGCCAGGGGCAAGGTGGTGGCCGAGCGCACGAAACAGGAGACACGGCTGTCGATCGCCGGCCGTCCCGGACAGGTGAACCGGCGGCACAAAACTGCGTAGAAACAGCCGATTTCCGCCGCTGGTCTTACCGATTTGCCTCGTCAAAGCGACCGCTTGCAGCTAGGGAGCCGCATGGCCCAGTCGCTCGTCCGCACCTTCACTATCAGGAACGCGCTTCTGGCCGGCATCCTCTTGATGCTGGCCGGCGACTTCATGTTCGCGCTGAACGACGCGATGGGCAAATGGCTGGTCGCCAGCTTCTCGGTCGGCCAGGTGGTGCTGATCCGATCCATCGGCGCCTTCATCGTGCTCGGCCCGATGATCGCCAACCAGGGCGCCCGCAGACTGTTCCGGATGGAGCGGCCGGTCCTCCAGATTCTGCGCGTGCTGGCGACCACGGCGGACACGGCGCTGTTCTATGCCGCCGTCGTCTATCTTCCGCTTGCCGACGTGATGAGCTTCTACATGGCCGGGCCGATCTATGTGGCGGCGCTGTCGCATTTCCTGCTCGGCGAAAAGGTCGGCTGGCGCCGCTGGGCCGCCATCATGGTCGGCTTCTGCGGCGTGCTGATCATCTTGAAGCCGTCTTCGGCGGCGTTCTCGCAGTCCTCGCTGTTCGCACTGGTCGGCAGCATCGCCTTCGCCTTTGCCATCATCCTCAGCCGCCGCCTGCGCGGCACCAGCGACACAACGCTGGTCACCTGGCAGACTATCGGCACGCTGCTGGTCGGCGGCGTGATGACCATAGGCGCTTGGCAGACGCCCTCGGCACTCGATTTCGGCGCCATGCTCCTGCTCGGCATCGTCTCCTGCAGCGCGCATCTGATGATTACCAGGGCGCTGAAACTGGCCCCTGCCTCGACGCTGGCGCCGCTGCACTACAGCCTGCTTCTATGGGCGGTGATCTTCGGCCTGGCATTCTTCGGCGACCTGCCGGGACCGCGCATCCTGATCGGCTCGGCCATCGTCGTGTTCGCCGGCCTGTTCATCTTCCACCGCCAGAAGGTGGTCGAAACAGTCGTGCCGCCGGAGAACGTGCCGAAAGGCGTGAATTGACCTAACCTTGGCGCACCGCCGCCAGATGCCGTGAAAACTCAGGCGTTTCCATCAGCGCCTTGCAACGGGCGAAGCGGCCGTCGGCATAGGCGTGGAAGTCCTCGACCGGGTTGTTGTTGGCAAGCTGGATCAGCCCCCACAACGTCCACAACAGGTCGCACATCGCCTTGTAGATAACGACGCGGCCGCGCTCGGCCGGTTTCGCCTCGCCGCCGAAATAGGCGCGCATCATCTCTTCCTCTTGCGTGGTGTCGAACCGACCTTCGACCGAGAGGTCGCCGAGGTCCCAGAGCGGGTCGTTCATCCCCGAATATTCCCAGTCGACGATCCACATCCGCTCGCCCGTATCGAGAAAATTCTCGCACAGTGGATCGCAATGGCAGGCGGCAATCGGCAGTCTATGGGCAGCAAGGGCGGCACGCACGGTGTCGGATTCGCGCACCACGTCGTGGTAGCCCGGCGGCAAGGCGACGTCCTTGGTCGACAAGACCTTGAGATAGTCGTCGATCATTGCAAACAGCTCGAAGCGGAACGGAAACACCGCACCGGACGCGTGCAGCCTGCGGAAGGCTTCGCCGGCGCGGGCCGGGCTGCCGGCGCGCAGCTTGAATTTTTCCGGCGACATCGTCACGGCGCCGGCAACGAAGCGGCTCGCCAGCACGCCTGTCGCAGGGTCGACATGCAGCACTTCGGGGCTGACGCCGGCTTTGGCCGCCTCACGCGCCGCCACCGCTTCATTGGCGCGGTTGATATATTCCTCGGTGCCTTTGCCGGGGATACGCAGGCAGATATCGCCGGCCCGAAAGACGAGATTGGTCATCCCGCCGAGCCGCTCCAGCGGTCCGTCATAGCCCGCCAATGCCGGAATCGCCGCAAGTGTTGCGCGTGCCTCGTCGGTCCCCATGCCTGTTGCCCCTGGCGTGTTATTTCTTGCGACAACGGTTCCACAGTTTTCGCCGTTTGGCTATCATCCCGATCGAGGGTGAGCAGCGAGCTGGCGGAGAAACAGCCATGGCGGGCAACAAGGATCATGGCGGGCTTGGCGCCGCCTATGCGGCGCAACGGCCCGAGGACGTCGCCGCGATCTATGACAAATGGTCGGAAACCTACGATGCCGATATGTCGGCCGCCGGCTACCGCCATCCGACGATCTGCCTGGCCCTGCTGGCCCGCCATCTGCCGCGCGGCGCCGCACCGCTTCTCGACGCCGGCGCCGGCACCGGGCTGATCGGCGAGTGGCTGGCCATCACCGGCTATCCCCAGGTCGAAGCGCTCGATATTTCGCAAGGCATGCTGGCCAAGGCAGCGGCAAAGGGCGTCTATTCGGCGCTGCATTGCCTGGCGCTCGGCGGCCCGCTGCCCTTTGCCGACAATGCCTATGCCGGCATCGTCTCGGCCGGCGTTTTCACCTCCGGCCATGTCGGCGCCGGGGGGCTGGATGAACTGATCCGCATCTGCCGGCCGGACGGCATCATCGTGCTGACGGTCAAGAACACGCTGTGGAACGCCGGCTTCGCCGAACGCATCGCTGTACTCGAAGCTGAGGGCAGGGTCGTTCGTGCCGAGGAGACTGCGCCTTATGTTTCGATGCCGGGCGAGGCTGACACCGTGCCCAGCCGCGGCCTTGTGCTGCGCGTGAGCTGAGTCTGGCGCAGCCTATGCCTTGATCCTGCTCATCGAAGGATCGTACATCGGTTCGAGATGGATCTTCGCCGGCGTCCGTTCCATCGCGACCACCAGCTCATAGTCCCCTGAGCTGAGAAAATCGTCGCTGACGCCATCGGCGTTGCGGACATAGCCATAGCCGATGTTCTTAGCCAGCGTGTAGCCATAACCGCCGCTGGTGAGATAGCCGACCGGTTCGCCATTGCGCAAAATCGTCTCGCGCCCGACCAGCACGATATCGGGATCGTCGACCGTGAAGCCGGCAAAGCGTTTCTTCAGGTCGGCGCCGCTGATCTTTTCGAGCGCCCGCCGGCCGACGAAATCGGTGTTCTTCCTCAGCTTCACCGCCCAGCCGAGGCCGGCCTCCTGAGGCGTGTCGTTGGGGGTGATGTCGGAGCCCCAGGCGCGGTAGCCTTTCTCCAGCCGAAGTGATTCCAGCGCCCGGTAGCCGATCGGCCGGATGCCGTGCGGCTTGCCTGCCGCCATCAGCGTGTCGAAAATCTCGCCGGTGGCGGCGATCGGCACATGCAATTCCCAACCAAGCTCGCCGACATAGGTGACGCGCAGCGCCCGAACCGTATGGCCGGCAGTCGTGATCTCGCGGATATGGCCGAACGGGAAGGCGGCGTTCGAGACATCGGCATCGGTCACGGCAGCCAGAACGTCGCGGGCCCGCGGTCCCATCAGTGACAGCGTGCCGAAATCCTCAGTGACATCTTTCAGCGTCACGTCGAGACCCTTGCCGACATGGTCGCCGATCCAGGAGAGATCATGCGTGCGGAAGCCGGTGCCGGTCACGATGTAGAATTTGTCTTCGGCGAGCCTGGCCACCGTCAAATCGGCCTCGATGCCGCCGCGCGTGTTGAGAAGCTGCGTGTAGGTCAGCCGTCCCACCGGCTTGGCGACATCGTTGGCGCAGATCCAGTCCAGCGCCTTAGCCGCATCCGAACCCGTCATTTCGTATTTGGCGAAGGACGACTGGTCGAAGATGCCGACTTTCTCGCGCACATGGCGGTGCTCCTCGCCGACCGGGCCAAACCAGTTCTGCCGGCCCATGGAATAAATGTCTTCGGATGTGGCGCCCTGCGGCGCGAACCAGTTCGGCCGTTCCCAGCCGAGCTTGGAGCCGAACACCGCGCGGTGCGCTTTCAGCCGCTCGTAGAGCGGCGAGACGATGCGCGGCCGGCCCGACAGATACTCCTCATGCGGAAAGCCGATTGTGTAATGCTTGCCATAGGCTTCCAGCGTGCGATCGCTGACCCATTGCCGATCGCGGTGCAGACCGGAAAACCGCCTGATGTCGACCACCCAAAGGTCGAGCGGCGCTTCGCCGTCGACAACCCATTGCGCCAGCACCCAGCCGGCGCCGCCGCCGGAAGCGATGCCGAAGGCGTTGAAGCCGGCGCCGACGAACATGTTGGCGCATTCGGGCGCGACACCGAGGATGAAATTGCCGTCCGGCGTAAAACTCTCCGGCCCGTTGATCATCTGCTTCACGCCGACCGTCTCCAGCGCCGGCACGCGCGCGATCGCCTGGCTCATATGCTGCTCGAAATGATCGTAGTCGTCGTCGAACAGCCGGAACTCCCAGTCATCGGGGACATCGCCGCCGGGCAGGCCGGTCGCCCAGGCTTGTGGGTTCGGCTCATAGCCGCCCATCACCAGCCCGCCGACCTCTTCCTTGAAATAGGTACGGCGGTCGGGATCGCGGATTGTCGGCGCGTCGGTCGCCAGCCCGTCGATCTTCTCGGTGATGATGTACTGGTGCTTGACCGGTTGCAGCGGCACGCAAATGCCGGCCATCGCGCCGACCTGGCGTGACCATTGCCCGGCGCAGTTCACCACCTTGTCGCAAGCAATGTCGCCCTTGTTGGTCTTCACCGCGGTGATGTGCCCGTCCGTCATGTCAAAGCCGGTAACGCGGACGTCCTCGAACAGCTTGGCGCCATGCATGCGCGCGCCCTTGGCCAGCGACTGCGTGATGTCGGAGGGGCTGGCCTGCCCATCGGTCGGCAGCCAGGAGGCGCCGACGAGGTCGCCGGTCTCCAGCAGCGGCCACATCTTTTTGACCTCCCCCGGCGACAGCAACTGCATGTCCATGCCGAAGCTCCTGGCCGTCGTCGCCAGCCGTTTATATTCGGTCCAGCGGTCGGCATTGGTCGCAAGCCTGAGGCACCCGGTCATCTTCCAGCCGGTAGCGAGCCCGGTTTCGGCTTCCAGCCCCTTGTAGAGCTCGACCGAATATTTGAGCACGCGGGTGATCGAGGCGGACGAGCGCAGCTGGCCGACCAGCCCGGCCGCGTGCCAGGTCGAACCCGAGGTCAGCTTCCCCTGTTCCAGCAGCACGACATCGGCCTTGTGGTCGCGTGCCAGGTGATAGGCCGTCGAACAGCCGATAATACCGCCGCCGATGACGACGATGCCGGCATGTGTAGGCAATGTCATGGCTGTGTCCCGTATTTCGTCCGGTAATTGTCCAGCGCCGCGTCGAGCCGCGTCAGGTTCTGCGCGGTGTAGGCGACGTAGTCGATGCCGGGCGCGTCGAGGTAAAGTTCGGAAACCATGCTCCACATCGCCTCGCGCAGCAGCGAGGCGCATTGCATGGCCGCGTGCGAGCGGCGGATCGCCTCATCCGGCTCGCGCATGAAATACGCGGTGAGGAAAGTGAAGGACTCCGCGTCGCTCATCTCGGCGTTGGAGGCAACGCCGGCAAGATCGAACATCGCGGTGTTGAAACCGGCATATTCGAAATCGATGAGCCACAACCTGTCGCCATCGTCGAGAATATTTGCCGGCAAAAGATCATTGTGGCCGAAGACGATCGGCAGCAGTTTCTGGGCCCGCTCCAACTCGTCGGCCAGAGCCAGCAGCCTGGGCAGCTCGTCGCGCTTGCGGCTGCCGCCTTCGCTCAGCGTTCGCGCATAGTCGCGGATGACATGGAAGACCCAGAACATGAAGCCGGCGCCGGAGATGTGATTGGGCATCTCGCGATGGAACCCGCGCATAAGGGCCGCGACGCGGCCGATATTGGCGCGCACGTCCTCGGCAACATAGGTTTTCGCGCCGAGAAATTCCGTGACCATGATGCCGGGTTCGGAATGGTGGACCGCCGGCGCGAAGCCTGCGGCGTGCGCCGCGCGGGCCGTCATCACCTCGCGGTCGCGAAAGACGTGGTGAAATGGATAGTCCTGGCCGAAGCGCACGACATGCCGCCCGGCCGCGTCCTTGACCAGATAGTTGGCGTTGCTGAGGCCGCCCGGCAGCGGCGCAATGTCGATGCTGCCATTCCAGCAAGGCAAGGCCCGGATGCGGTCTTCAGCAGTCACGGGGCCATCCCTGACTTTTGCGGAGCTTTCCTGGGCGCCATGCGCCGCGCAACGAGCGTTGGGAAACGCAAAAAATCTCGTCGGTGCGGGACGCAGGAACTCCTATCCCGCGCCGCACCGACGAGCCCCTCTGGCCAGGTTTTGATACCCGGTCTCCGCCCCCGCGGATTTGAGAAACTTTTGTGCCAGTTCAAACCCAGACGGTCTGGCCAGACGGTCCGGTCCGTGAATTGCGGCTCTGCCATCACCCTCCCGTGGCAGTTCCGAAGCTGTCACGCCGTCAATGTCACGCCAGTGCTACCTAACTGTCAATGAAATGTTGTGACTTTTTTTGGGTGTTTTGCCCGAAACCACGAGCAATTCCTTTAAAAACGGCGGCATTGCCCTAAAACCGGGCAGGCCGCAAATTCAGGAAGCCAGATGATCCATTCGAAACGGCATGGCGAAATCCTCCGCCTCCTCAAGGAAGAGGGCACCGTCACCATTGCCAGCCTCGCCGACCGGCTGGGGGTTTCGCTTGAAACGGTGCGCCGGGATGTCAAGCCACTGACCGGCAATGGCTCGGTGCTCAAGATGCATGGCGCCATCGGCCTGCCGTCGATGGCCGGCGAAGCGCCGTTCGAGCGGCGCATGCGCGACAATGCGGAGGCCAAGCGGCTGATCGCCCGCATGGTCGCTGCCACCATTCGCGACGGTGAATCGGTCATGCTGGACACCGGCACCACGACCTCGTTCCTGGCCCGCGAACTGCTCGGCCACCGGCGGCTGACCGTGGTCACCAATTCATCCGACATCGCCCGCACGCTGGCCACCGTCAACGGCAACAAGGTCTATATGGCCGGCGGCGAATTGCGCAGCGATTCCGGAGCCGCCTTCGGCGCCTCGGCGATCGATTTCGTCAGCCGCTTCTCGGTCAGCCATGCGGTGATTTCGATCGGCGCCGTCGATGCCGCCGCAGGCCTTGCCGACTACGATCTGGAAGAGGCGGAGTTCGCCCGCATGGTGCTGTCGCGCGGCCAGCGCTCGCTGGTCATCACCGACCACACCAAGTTCGGTCGCCAGGGTCTGGTCCAGGTCTGCGGCTTCGACGGTTTTTCCGAACTCGCCACCGACCAGCCGCCGCCGCGCGACATTGCCTCGGCACTTGCCGAGGCTGGAGCGCGCCTCAGCATCGCTGCGGCCTAGCCAAACACCAGCGACTGGCGCGCCGCGATCCCGGCCCATGCCGCCACCCGATACCACGAAGGCGATGTTGTGCATCATGCGCGCCGCGTCGCCGGCCGCATAAGATGTCGTTCTGGTGAAAAATTGCTTTTTTCAATCATCCCGCTCTTCGCAATGTCCATGCAACTTGGCAGCCGCAAACAGCGCCTCGTCGAAATGCGGGCCGGGCGAATCGCCCGCATCAGCAATGAGGCCACCATGCTGCAAACGATGCCTTGTCTTTCCTGGACGCTTGCGCGCTCCGACCTGGAAGCGGACCCGGCTTGGCCGGACATTCCGCAACTTTCCGCCGGCGACGGTGTATGACGGTGTATAAGGTGTCCAGGATCAAGAACCTCAAAACCTATGACTGGCGCTTCGCATGACTGATCCACTGTCGGCGATCCTGGGCTTCGGCCTGCTTGGTGTCGGCTGTCTCGCCTTCACTGAAAAGATCCTGCCGCTGCCGCCCTCGCATGTGCTGCTGCTGTTCCTCGGCATGACGGCAGCCTCCGATCTCCTGGCGCTGGCGATCCTGCTTCTGGTGACGACGCTGTCCGCCATCACAGGCTGCCTTGTCTGGTATAGTGTGGGCCGTAGGATTGGATTGGATCGTGCCGACAGGCTGGTCGAGCGTTTCGGCAAATATGTCTGCTTGCGCTATGCGACCTACAGCAAGCTTGGTCAGGCCTACCGCCGCCATCATGTCCGGGTCTCCTTGCTGGCGCAGTTCATCCCGACGGTTCGCAACTATCTGCCGATCGCGGCCGGCGCGCTCCGTCTTCCACTCTTGCCCTTCGCGGCGGCGACGCTGCTCGGCGCCACGCTATGGAACACCGGCTTCCTCGTCACCGGCTACCTTATGCGCGGCAGCGGCCGGGATTCCTATGCCATCGGCTTTCGCATCATCGTCATCGTCCTGGCGCTGGAGACGGCGTTCATGCTCGCGCTTCGCTACGGTCCTGCCTGCCGGCGGCGCCTCGGGTTCGGCTGACCAGGAGGCGCCTCAAGCCGTATGGGTATAAGCTCCGCCTTCGGCTTTCCTTCCCCGGCGCGCCGGTGTTTAGTCCGGCCATGGCTTTCACCATCCGCCAGCTGCAGTTCTTCATTGCCGTCGCCGAGCAAGGCACGGTGTCGGGCGCCGCACAAAACCTCTCCATCTCGCAATCCTCGGTCACCGAGGCGATCAAGGAGCTGGAGAGCGATCTCGGCGTCGAATTGTTCGAGCGCCATCCGCGTGGCCTCAACATTACCCACAAAGGCCACCAGTTCCTGCGCCATGCGACCAAGATCCTGGCCGACGTCTCCGACGCGCGCCGCGCTTTTTCCGACGACCAGGTGGTGGCCGGCGGGCGGCTGCAGCTCGGCGTCACCTCGCTGGTCGCGGGCTATGTGCTGTCCGATCTGCTGGCGCGCTACCGCCGCGCCTATCCCGGCGTCGATGTCTCGGCCATCGAGGACAATGGCGACTATCTCGAACATCTGCTGATCGGCGGCAAGCTCGACATTGCCGTCATGGTCACCTCCAATTTGCGCGACCGCACCGCTCTGCAGTCGGAAATCCTCGAGGTCTCGGCCTACCGGCTGTGGGTCCCGCTCGGCCACAAGCTGGCCAGCGCCGACATTATCGGCATAGGCGACATTGCCGGCGAGCCGCTGATCATGCTGACCGTCGACGAGATCGAGGAGAACACCGGCAAGCTTCTGGCGGCGATCGGCGCCAGGCCGCATGTCGCCTTTCGCACCCGCTCGGTCGAAGCCGTTCGCAGCCTCGTCGCCACAGGTGCGGGCGTGGCGTTGCTGCCCGACCTAGTCTACCGGCCGTGGTCGCTGGAAGGCGACCGCATCGAATCGCGCGACATTTCGGGTTCCCTGCCGGTCGTCCAGGTCGGCATGGTCTGGCGCCGCGGCTCCGGTCTGCCGCAGGCGTCGCGCGACTTCATCGGCCTTGCCCAGTCGCAGCGTATGGTACGCCAGCAGCGTTGATAGGGTGCGTGGTTATCTATCGGAAAAACCGATATCGCGTTTCTGATAAATGAATTTGCGAAACCGGAATTTTCCGAGCACTTTTCATGTCAGGGACGAAAGCCGCGATCAGAGCGGCAACGTGCCATCGGATGAACTGACGCTTTTCAGCCTGCGGCTGACCGCGGCGGCGACTCGCTTCGCAGTCAGGCGCCAAAATGGGAGATTGACGATGAATTCATTCCTGAAGACGTGCACCGCCTTGACGGTCGCGCTGACCTTTTCCGGTCAGGCCGTCGCCCAGGTCAAGGAACTTGGCAAGGGCGAAGGGGAGGTCAGCATCGTTGCCTGGCCGGGGTACATCGAGCGCGGCGAAACCGACAAGGGCTATGACTGGGTGACCTCCTTCGAGAAGGAGAGCGGCTGCAAGGTCAACGTCAAGACCGCGAACACCTCCGACGAGATGGTCTCGCTGATGAATGAGGGTGGGTTCGATCTAGTCACCGCTTCGGGTGACGCATCGCTGCGCCTCGTTGCCGGCAAGCGCGTGCAGCCGATCAACACCGATCTCATCCCGAGCTGGAAGGCGGTAGACGACCGTCTGAAGGATGCGCCCTGGTTCACCGTCGACAAGGTGCATTACGGCGTTCCCTATCAGTGGGGCCCGAACATCCTGATGTACAACACCGATGTCTTCAAGGAAGCGCCCAAGAGCTGGAACGTCGTCTTCGAGGAAATGAACCTGCCGGACGGCAAGTCCAACAAGGGCCGCGTCCAGGCCTATGACGGCCCGATCCACATCGCCGACGCCGCCAACTATTTGATGTTCCACAAGCCGGAACTCGGCATTAAGGACCCGTACGAATTGAACGAAGACCAGTACAAGGCAGCGCTCGAGCTGCTGCGTGTTCAGCGGACGCTGGTCGGCCGCTACTGGCATGACGCCGCCATCCAGGTCGACGATTTCCAGAACGAAGGCGTCGTCGCTTCCGGTTCGTGGCCTTACCAGGTCAACACGCTGGTTGCCGCCAAGAAGCCGGTCGCCTCGACCGTGCCGGAAGAAGGCGTCACCGGCTGGGCCGACACCACCATGATGGAGGCCGACGCCGCGCATCCCAACTGCGCCTATATGTGGCTTGAGCATTCGCTGTCGCCCAAGGTCCAGGGCGATGTCTCGGCCTGGTTCGGCTCGCTCCCCGTGGTGCCCGCTGCCTGCAAGGGCAACGAGCTGCTCGGCGAGGAAGGCTGCAAGACCAACGGCTACGAGAACTTCGACAAGATCAAGTTCTGGAAGACCCCGGTCTCCAAGTGCGCAACCCAGAACGACCAGTGCGTGCCTTACTACCGCTGGGTGTCCGACTATATCGGCGTCATCGGCGGGCGTTGAGCTCCCTTTAACCCACCCCCTTGTGGGGAGGGTCGACGCGCAGCGTCGGGGTGGGGGCAGCGCTGACGTCCGGTGCTAGTCACCCCCACCCGCGGCTTCGCCGCGACCTCCCCATCGAGGGGGAGGTGAAGTGCCGTGCCCGCTGGCCTGATTGGTGGCGGCAAGAGCTATTTCGACGAACCACAAACCGGCAACAGATCAGGACAGCCCATGACCTCGGCCGTTTCCTTCCAGAAAGTCTCTCGCCATTTCGGCAGCGTGCGCGCCGTCGATGCGGTCGATCTCGACATCGTGCCGGGCGAGTTCTTCGCCATGCTTGGTCCGTCGGGGTCCGGCAAGACTACCTGCCTGCGCCTCATCGCCGGCTTCGAGCAGCCGACATCGGGCTCGATCTCGATCTTCGGCGACCGCGCCGAGGGCGTGCCGCCCTATCGCCGCAACGTCAACACGGTGTTCCAGGACTACGCGCTGTTCCCGCATTTGAACGTGCTGGACAATGTCGCCTACGGGCTGATGGTCAAGGGCATCGCCAAGCCGCAGCGGCAGAAGGCGGCGGAAGAGGCATTGTCACTGGTGCGGCTTCCCGGCTATGGCGCCCGCCGTCCCGGCCAGCTCTCCGGCGGCCAACGCCAGCGCGTCGCGCTGGCCCGTGCGCTGGTCAACCAGCCCAAGGTGCTTTTGCTCGACGAGCCGCTCGGCGCGCTCGACCTCAAGCTGCGCGAGAACATGCAGGAAGAGCTGAAGTCGCTGCAGAAGGCGCTCGGCATCACCTTCGTCTTCGTCACCCACGACCAGGGCGAAGCGCTGTCGATGGCCGACCGCGTCGCCGTCTTCAATGACGGCAAGATCATGCAGATCGGCACGCCGGAAGACATCTACCAGCGGCCGAAGACCCGCTTCGTCGCCGATTTCGTCGGCTCCTCCAATGTGTTGCCGCCGGATTTCGTCCAGCGTTATTCCGGCCAGGACCGCTGGGGCAGCTTGCGCCCCGAATCGATCCGCATCGGCAGCATTGCGAAAGGCGAAGGGGTTGCCGCGCGCCTGGTCGGAACCAACTATCTCGGCGCCACGACCAGGCTGGCGCTCGACGCCGACGGCTTGAGGCTGCACGCCATCGTGCCGGTCGGGACAAAGCTGCCGGCGGAAGGCGAAGCGGTGGTGCTGACGTTCAACCGCGAGCATTTGCATTTGATGGACGAGCCGGCATGATTGAGGTTTGCGCCAAGCACCCCCCTCTGTCCTGCCGGACATCTCCCCCTCAAGCGGGGAGATTGGCTGTTCCTCCCGGTTTCGCCAATCTTCAACGTTGGGGATTTGGCGAGGCAGCGAAACTGCTGATCTCCCCCCTTGAGGGGGAGATGTCCGGCAGGACAGAGGGGGGTGTGAAGGAACGCGGCTTCTCAGGGTTCCTTCAGCACGCGAGCGCCCCATGACCATCGCCGCGCTCGACTCAACCACCGCCCCCGCCATCCTGCCCGGCAGCGGCGGCGTGCGCGGTGGGCTGTCCGACCTGTTCTGGCGCAAGCCGCAACTCCTGCTGTTCCTCATGTTGGCGCCGCCGGTGCTGTGGCTCGGCGTCGTCTATATCGGTTCGCTGTTCGCGCTCTTGGCGCAGAGCTTCTTCTCGATCGACGAATTTTCCGGCCTCATCAACCATGAGTTCACGCTGAAGACCTATGGCGACCTGTTCCAGCCCGCCAATCTCGACATCATCCTGCGCACGGTGACGATGGCGGTTCTGGTCACGCTGGCCTCCGCCGTCATCGCCTTCCCCATTGCCTATTACGCGGCGCGCTATGCCCGCGGCCGGTGGAAGGCGCTGTTTTATCTCGGAATCATGCTGCCGCTGTGGTCGAGCTACCTCGTCAAGATCTACGCCTGGAAGTTGATCCTCGCCAAGGAAGGCATTCTGACCTGGCTGCTGGCCAAATTGCATCTGCTTTGGATGCTCGATGGCTGGCTGTCGCTGCCGGTCGTCGGCGGCAATTCCCTGTCGGTCTCCGCCACCGGAACCTTCATCGCCTTCGTCTATGTCTGGCTGCCGTTCATGATCCTGCCGGTGCAGGCGGCATTGGAGCGCGTGCCCGGCAATCTGGTCGAGGCGTCCTCCGATCTCGGGGCGTCGCCGGGCCAGACCTTCCGCAACGTGCTGTTCCCGCTGGCGCTGCCCGGCATCGTCGCCGGCTCGATCTTCACCTTCTCGCTGACGCTGGGCGACTACATCATCCCGCAGATCATCGGCACGTCGCGGCTGTTTATCGGCCAGGCCGTCTATTCGCAGCAGGGCACAGCCGGCAACATCCCTCTCGCCGCCGCCTTCACCGTCGTGCCCATCGTCATCATGGGTTTCTATCTCTGGGGCGCCAAGCGCATGGGGGCCTTCGATGCGCTCTGACGGTTCGCAATCCGCCCCGCTCGGCCTCAAGATCGCAGCCGCTTGCGGCCTGCTCTTCCTGCACCTGCCGATCCTGCTGATCTTCGTCTATGCCTTCACCACGGAAGAGAAGAGCTTCGTCTGGCCGCCGCCGGGGCTGACCACGCAATGGTTTGCCGTCACCTGGAACCGGCCGGATGTCTGGCAGGCGCTGTCGCTGTCGGTCCGTGTCGCCGCCATCTCGACGGCGATTGCCTTGATCCTGGGCACGCTGTGCGCCGCCGCCGTGTCACGGACGAAATTCTTCGGCCGCGAGACGATCTCGCTGCTCGTCATCCTGCCGATCGCGCTGCCCGGCATCATCACCGGCATCGCGTTGCGCTCGGCCTTCTCGCTAGCCGACATCCCGTTCTCGTTCTGGACGATCGTGCTCGGCCACGCCACCTTCTGCGTTGTCGTCGTCTACAACAATGCGGTCGCCCGTTTCCGCCGCACTTCCGGCTCAATGATCGAGGCCTCGATGGATCTCGGCGCCGACGGCTTCCAGACCTTCCGGCACGTCGTGCTGCCCAACATCGCCACCGCTCTGCTTGCCGGGGGGATGCTCGCCTTCGCGCTCTCCTTCGACGAGGTCATCGTCACCACCTTCACCGCCGGCCAGCAGCAGACCGTGCCGATCTGGATGCTGGAAGAGCTGATCCGCCCACGCCAGCGTCCGGTCACCAATGTCGTCGCCATGGTCGTGGTGCTGGTGACGCTGCTGCCCATCCTTGCCGCCTATTACCTGACCCGCGACGGCGACCAGATCGCCGGTTCGGGCAAATGAAGAACAGCGAATAGGGAGTAGCGAATAGCGAATAGGGGAGATTGCACGACCAGCCCTATTCGCTACTCGCTATTCGCTACTCGCTCCTGACCGAGGAGAACCTGCATGGACACCCAGATGCTGATCGGCTCGAAGTTCGAGAACGGCACCGAGACCGAGGAGCCGATTCTGAATCCAAAGACCGGGGCGACCATTCTCAACCTGCCTGAAGCAAGCCAGGCGCAGATCGAGGCGGCTGTTACTGCCGCCGGGCGAGCATTCGTCTTGTGGTCACGCACAACGCCGGCGCAGCGCTCCGGCTATCTCCTCAAGATCGCCGACCGCATCGAGGCCAACGCGCGGGAGTTCGCGGCGCTCGAGGCGCTGAATTGCGGCAAGCCGATCAACGCCGTGCTCAATGACGAGATCCCGGCGATCGTCGACTGCTATCGTTTCTTTGCCGGCGCTGTGCGTTCGATGCCGGGCGTGGTCGCCGGCGAATACATTCCCGGCCACACCTCGATGGTGCGGCGCGATCCGATCGGCATTGTCGCTTCCATCGCGCCGTGGAACTATCCACTGATGATGATGGCCTGGAAGCTGGCGCCGGCCATTGCCGGCGGCAACACCGTCGTCTTCAAGCCGTCGGAGCAGACGCCGCTGACGGCGCTGAAGCTGGCCAGGATCCTGGCCGAGGTTCTGCCCGAGGGCGTCGTCAATGTCGTGCTCGGCCGCGGCGACAGCGTCGGCAACACGCTGATTAATCACGCCAAGGTCAACATGATTTCGATCACCGGCGACGTCGCCACGGGCAAGAAGGTGCTGCAGGCCGCCGCCAAGTCGGTCAAGCGCACGCATCTGGAACTCGGCGGCAAGGCGCCGGTCATCGTTTTCGACGACGCCGACCTTGGCGCCGTGGTCAACGGCCTGCGCGCTTTCGGCTACTACAATGCCGGGCAGGATTGTACAGCCGCCTGCCGCATCTATGCCGGCAAGAAGATCTACGACAAGCTCGTCGCCGATCTCTCATCTGCCGTCTCGACCATCAAATACAACCAGCCCGACGACACCGAAAACGAGATCGGGCCGCTGATCTCGCGCCGCCAGCGCGATCGCGTCTCGAGCTTCGTCGAGCGCGCTTCGGAACTGAAGCACATCGAGATCACCACCGGCGGCAAGCCCGGCGAAGGCTCCGGCTTCTATTACCAGCCGACGGTGGTTGCCGGCGCGCTGCAGGAAGACGAGATCGTGCGCCGCGAAGTGTTCGGTCCGGTCGTCTCCATCACCCGCTTCTCCGAAGTCGATGAAGCCGTGAACTGGGCCAATGACAGCGACTACGGCCTGGCATCCTCGGTGTGGACCAAGAACGTCTCGCGCGCCATGGCGACGGCCGCCCGTCTGCAATATGGCTGCACCTGGATCAACACCCATTTCATGCTGACCAACGAGATGCCGCATGGCGGGCTGAAGCAGTCTGGCTACGGCAAGGACATGTCTCTCTATGCGCTGGAGGATTATACCGCCGTTCGTCATGTGATGGTGGCGCATGGGTAGAGGCCGCCACTATCTCTAAAATATTCGCCAACCCGTTTTCTGTACATTAAGCGAGAGTTACTTTTGCGGTACGGCGGGAGTTCACGATTTACTGAATATTCAACCTGAACGAGCAGCCTCTTGCCGGGAAACCGCGCGGCGAGGGGTTTGCGCATGAACACGACCAAGATCAAGCTGGTACTCATTGCCGGCTTCTGTCTGATGATCGCTGTGTTCGGCGGCAAGGACATGATCAAGAAGAGCGGCTGGCCCGAGGCGCCTGCTGAAATCCTCGCGGTCAATGTCGAATGCGACATGGAATCGACCACCCACAAGATTGTCTACAAGACCGTCAGCACCGCCACGATCCCGTGCGAACTGGTGGATGCGTTCAAGACGGTTCATGCTGACAAAGAGTGGAAGGTGACCCAGAAATTCACCGGCACCTTGCGCGTCGGCACCGGCGCCGACGCCGTCGAGGCCACGATGGAGCTGAACAAGAACGGTGCCCGCGAACCGCAGGTCGGCGACAAGCTCACCGTCGTCCAGAACCCCGCCAACCCCACCCAGATCGAACGCACCGGCATGACCGGCACGCGTTTGACGATCGTCATTGGGGCTGGACTGCTCGGCGCGTTGCTTCTCTATCTTGCTTTCAAACCCCGCCGGCGGATGTCGACCTCCGCCGTGGCGGGCAACCCTGCCGGAGATGCCGGCGCGGACCAGCGCGCGCGCCAGGCCGACGCCTTGATAGCGGCGGCCCTGGCCAAGCAGGCCACATTGCCCAATCAGCCGGCACGTGTCGCGGCTGCCGGATTGGCCAGGGAAGGGCGGTTTTCCGGGCAGCGGACGAGTTTCGGCCGCCGCAACTGATGGCCGAAAACTGCTGCACCTGCCACGGCTACTCCACGATGCGGTAGATGTTCCAAAGGCTGGTGCCTGAAACGACGTAGGGCTCCATCTCCTTGCCCCATTTGGCGTGGGCGTCGATCATGCCGATCCTGGCGAAGAAACCCTCCAGCTGGGCAAGGCTTTCGACCTGATGATGCGATTCGACCGTCGCTTCCCGAGCTCCGATCGAACCGGTCATGATCTGGAACTCGAGATCGGCAATGCCGACCTGAGAGCCGATCTCGCGTTCCCATTTCTTCAACAGGTCGAGCACGGTCTGCTTGTGCCCGAACTTGGCGTCGATCTGCCATCTGGCGCTGAACATTTTTGTCTCCTCCAGTTTTGCGGCCCAAACCGCGGTTGATCTTTTCGCGGTGCAACTACTCGTCCCAAGCCTGCACGACCGTCTGTCGTGCAATCCGCCCATTCTTCAGCTCCAGCATCGCCGCGCAGAACACTTTCGTTCCGTCCGGATAGACGCAGGCCTGGGTGAAGGCGAGATTGTCGCCGTCGGCGATGGTGGTGTCGACCTTGTGGGTCATCGCCCGGCTGCAGATGTCGTCCCAGAACGTGCTGATCGCCGCCCGGCCGCGGATCTCGCGCGGCTTGCTCGGCGGATTGTTGCGGTCGATCACCCGCACCAGCGCGTCGTCGGCATAGAAGCTCGCCAGCATCCTGCCGTCCCGTCCTTCGATCGCTTTCTTGATCGCCGCGCCGTCCACGCTTTGCGTCTTTGTCAGCATTTCTTCCTCCATGGCCCGTCGATCGGGCGGTTGATGATCAAGCACTGCCCGGCGCGCACCGCCGGGCGTTTGTCTTTCACTGCGACTTGGCTTTGACGGCTGCGAACACGCCGTCGGTCTGCTGTTTGAAGGTCGCGAAATCGACCTGGCTGCCGTTGAGCATCGTCGACCAGTGGCGAACGATGGCCGCCATCGCGATCGCTTCCTTGATCTCCTCATCGGTCGCGCCATTGAGCTTGGCGGCCTCGGTGTGGAAATAGATGCAGTACTGGCAGGGGATCTGCGAGGCGACGGCCAGCCCCAGCAGTTCCTTGGTCTTGCCGTCGAGCGCGGTCTTGGGGTTGAGCTGCACACCCTTGATCTCGGCCCAGGCGCCGGCAACCGCGACATCCGGCAGCGTCTTGAACATGTCCGGCACCGAGCCGAGCGTCGCCTCGATGTCCTTGTAGGCGGCGGCCGCCGAGGCATCCTCGGCCCTGGCGGGAGCGATCGTGAACAGCGCGCCAACGCCTGCCGCTATCACCAGCGATTTGATCGACCTGTTTGACTTCAGCATTGCATCCTCCATCCGCAGTGCCTTTCCCGGCGACATCCGCCTGGCCTGCGTGGAGAGAATTGGTACGCCTCGACCCCACCTGGCCGCTTCGCCCGAAAGCGCCATGGTCCCTATGGCCCGTCCGGGCCAGCCTGCCTGGCGGAAAATGCCGCTGCCGCCGCCCGTGACGGCAAATCGAGCTTCAGCAATATGTTGGCGACATGACGCTTGACCGTATGCTCGCTGAGCCTCAGCTCGGCGGCGATCGCGGCATTGCTCTTGCCGTCGGCGATCAGGATCACCACCTCGCTTTCGCGCGCCGTCAGTTGAGCCGGCTCGGCGGGTTTCGCCTTGGGGCGGCAGGCCGGCTCCAGGTGCTGTTCCGACGTCGCCTGGACCAGCGCCAGCGGCTCGTCCAGCTCATCCACCGTGACACGCCCGGCATCGATGAAATACAGGCCGGACCCCGCCGCCAGATCGGCCGCCAGCCGCGACGCCAGAATGTCGCCGCGCCCGGCATGGGCGGCGATCTGCATCGTCACCCGTGCCATCAGCCCCACGGGCGGCCCGCGCATTTCGACCTCGCCGACATGGGCGCCCTGGGCGCTTGCAATGCCCATATGTTGCGCCGCATCGCGCAGTGCCGCCGCGCAGCGTATGGCCCGCGCCGGCCCGTCGAAGCGCGAGATCATCAATTCGCCATGGATGCCGGCAACGCGTCCGCCATGACGGCCGACCAGCTGCCGCCAGCTCTCCTGGAAGCGCTCGCTGCGCTCGCTCCA
This sequence comes from Mesorhizobium sp. M0001, assembly GCF_040324255.1. Lineage (NCBI taxonomy): Bacteria > Pseudomonadati > Pseudomonadota > Alphaproteobacteria > Hyphomicrobiales > Phyllobacteriaceae > Mesorhizobium > Mesorhizobium sp. M0001. The sequence goes on along the minus strand of NZ_JAMYVS010000003.1, from coordinate 390,479 downwards.
CATGCGGTCGCCAACCCGCGCCGTGTCGTAGATGCGTGTCGCCAGAAGAGCGGCAAGCACGCGCTCCGCTTCGGCCACGGCACGCTCGCCGGTCAGGAATTCCTCGATCAGGTCGGCCACCCGGTCGACATCGCCGGTCCAGATCGGGTGGTCGCGCCCGGGGACCTCGACCAGTCGCGCATTCGAGATGTTTTTCGCCAGAAAGCGGCTGGCTCCGGGGTCCACCCGCGCGTCGTTGCGGCGATGGATGAGCAGAGTCGGTGCGCCGATCGCCGAAAGCACGCCGCGCACGTCGATCCCGGCATTCATTCGGGCAAGAGCGGCCGCTGCCGTCGGACTGGCCGACAGCCGCTCGAAGCGGGCCCACCACTGGGTGAAATGCGCATCATCTACCCGGCCGGGAGCGAAGTTGGGCAGTGTGGCGCCCGTGCCCCATTCCGTGCCGGCCGTCGCGATGAAGGCCTCGAGGCGCTCCGGCGACATCACCCATTTGTGGAAATGCGCATAACCGCCATAGAGCGCCAGCGCTCGTGTCCGTTCCGGATAGGTGGCGGCAAACAACATTGCCATCGGCGCGCCTTCCGAAGCGCCGAGCAAGGCCGCGCGGCCGCTGCCGGTGGCATCCATCACCGCGCGCACATCGTCCATGCGGGTTTCGAGGCTGGGCAGGTGGCGTGGGTCGACGCGGTCGGACAGGCCGGTGCCGCGCTTGTCGAACAGGATCAGCCGCGAGAACGCCGAGAGCCGTTTCAACAGCCTGGCGTAGCCCTCGTCTTCCCAATGCAGGTCGAGATTGGAGATGAAGCCAGGCACGAAAACCAGGTCGAACGATCCCTGGCCGACCACCTGATAGGCGATCCGCACGTCGCCGCTGAGGGCATATCGCGTCTCGATCGGCCTCACGTTGCTATCCCGCCCGGCCAGACGATTTCTGATCGCCGACCATAGCAGACGCCCGGCGGATGCGGCAGCCAAACTTTAGAAGACAGGAATATAGCCCGCGGCGAACCGTGTTCGCCCGCCATTTCTGGGGGAGGCTATTTCTGGGGAGCGGCGCTCTCTGCACCCGTGGGTTGGACGTAGCCGATGCTCACATCGGCCTGCTCCTCGGTCTTCGGCCGCTTGATCCTGGCCGAGGCCACGACGACGAGTTCGTCAAAACCTTCGCCGCCGCTGTCCAGCATCTCGAAGAACTGCCGGCGCATCCTGGGCTCCCAGAACTTGTTGATGTGCTCGGCCACGCCCGCCACACCTTCCTCGCGGGGCCTTGAATGGAAGAAGGCGGCGATCTGGTTGGCCATGCGCACCAGCTTTTCCCCGGTGCTCGTGATGTGTTCTTCGTCATGCGACATGCTGGGCAACTCCCAAGACCACCCGTTCCGGGTGGGTGAAAACATCGAAATCGTCGCCGCGCACCAGCGCCACCAGCGTCATGCTGGCCTCATCAGCGGTGCGGATGGCGAGCGCTGTCGGCGCCGAGACGGCGATGATGAAGGCCGAGCCGATCGCCGCCGTCTTCTGCACCATCTCCACCGAGACGCGTGATGTCACCACCACCGCGCCCGATGCACCGTCAATGCCGGCCTTCGCCAGCGCGCCGGCCAGCTTGTCCAGCGCATTGTGCCGGCCGACATCCTCGCGCGCCATGACGATGCCTTTGCCGGGAATGTAGAAGCCCGCTGCATGCACGGCGCCGGTTTCTGAATGCAGAGGCTGCACCTTGGACAAAAGCTTTACCGAACGGGTGATATCGTCGGCTTCAAGCGTAAGCTTGGACGCACCAACCTTGTCGACCGAGCGCATCGCTTCCTCAATCGATTCGATGCCGCACAGCCCGCAGCCAACCGGCCCGGCCAAGCGCCGGCGCCGCGTCTCGAAGCGCGTATTGGCCTGGTCCTTCAGCCGGATCTGGATATCGATGCCGGCGCCATGGTCCTCGACCTCAATCGCATCGATTTCGTCAGGCAAGGCTATGATGCCTTCGGTCAGAGAGAAGCCGAGCGCGAAATCCTCGAAATCGGCCGGGCTCGCCATCATCACCGCATGGGTGGTGCCGGCAAAGGAGAACGCCACCGGCGTCTCCTCCGGCACCATGCGGTTGGCCGCCGCAGTGCCGCTGGCGCGGTGGGCAAGGCGAGAGATTTGGGTGGTGGCTTGGCCTTTTCGGGTCACGAGGCGCGCCCCTCTGCCCTGTCCGTCCTTCGCAGTAGCTGTGGAGGCTCGCGCCTTTCCTCTCCCCCCACCGGAGGGAGAGGAAAGGCGCCAGGCGGCATAAGCTCGCGTCCTTCCTCTCCCCCGTCGATCGGGGGAGAGGTGTTGAGCAAAGCTCGACGGAGTAGGGGTCGACCAACCGTCAAGATTGAAGCTCTTATTGTCGAACGCCGTGGCAAGACTACTCCGCCGCTTCCAGCTTTGCGATGCGGCGGCTCTGCTCGGCCTGCTCGTTATAATCGCGCTGCCAGTCCGAAGGCCCGTTGGAGGCGCCGACCTGCACCGCGGTCACCTTGTACTCCGGGCAGTTGGTCGCCCAGTCGGAGAAGTCGGTGGTGATGACGTTGGCCTGCGTGTCGGGATGGTGGAACGTTGTGTAGACCACACCTGGCGACACCCGGTCGGTGATCAGCGCACGCAGCGTCGTCTCACCCGAACGGCTGGTCAGCCGCACCCAGTCGCCATCGCGCAGGCCGCGGTTCTCGGCATCGTGCGGATGGATCTCCAGCCGGTCCTCCGAGTGCCACATGACGTTTTCGGTGCGCCTTGTCTGTGCACCGACATTGTACTGGCTGAGGATGCGGCCGGTGGTCAGCAGCAACGGGAAACGGGGCCCGGTCCGCTCGTCGGTCGCCACATATTCTGTGCGGATGAACTTGCCCTTGCCGCGCACGAAGCCGTCGATATGCATGATCGGCGTGCCGAGCGGCGCCTTCTCGTTGCAGGGCCATTGCACCGATCCGACACGGTCGAGCAGATCGAAGGAGACGCCGGCGAAGCTTGGCGTCGTTTTGGCGATCTCGTCCATGATTTCGGAGGGATGCTGGTAGTTCCAATCCAGCCCGATCGCGCGGGCAAGCTCCTGTGTCGCTTCCCAGTCGGCATAGCGCGCCTTCGGCTCCAGCACCTTGCGCACCATGTTGATGCGGCGCTCGGCATTGGTGAAGGTGCCGTCCTTTTCCAGGAAGGTCGAGCCCGGCAGGAAGACATGCGCGTAGTTAGCTGTCTCGTTGAGGAACAGGTCGTGCACGACGACGCATTCCATCGCCGCCAGGCCGGCCGCGACATGCTTGGTATCAGGGTCGGATTGCAGGATGTCCTCGCCCTGGATGTAGATGCCCTTGAAGGAGCCGTCGACGGCGGCATCCAGCATGTTGGGGATGCGCAGGCCCGGTTCGTCGTCGAGCTTCACCCCCCACAACGTCTCATAGATGTCGCGCACCGCCTCGCCGGAGATGTGGCGGTAGCCCGGCAGTTCATGCGGGAACGAGCCCATGTCGCAGGAACCCTGCACGTTGTTCTGGCCGCGCAGCGGATTCACCCCGACGCCCGGGCGGCCGATATTGCCGGTCGCCATGGCAAGGTTGGCGATAGCCATAACCGTGGTCGAACCCTGGCTGTGTTCGGTCACGCCGAGGCCGTAATAAATCGCGCCATTGCCGCCCTTGGCATAGAGCCGTGCAGCACCTCGGATCAGTTCGGGATCGACGCCGGACAGCTTGCCCACGATTTCGGGGCTGTTTTCCGGCAAGGCGACGAAAGAAGCCCAATCCTGGAACTCCGCCCAGTCGCAGCGATCGCGGATGAAGGCTTCGTCGAAAAGCCCTTCGGTAACGATGACATGCGCCAGCGCCGTCAGCACCGCCACGTTGGTGCCGGGCTTCAGCGGCAGGTGATAGTCGGCCTCGATATGCGCCGACTTGACCATTTCGGTGCGGCGCGGATCGAGCACGATCAGCTTGGCGCCCTGGCGCAGCCGCTTTTTCAGCCGCGAGGCGAACACCGGGTGCGCGGAAGCCGGATTGGCGCCGATGATGACGGCGACATCGGTGAAATCGACGGAATCGAAATCCTGCGTGCCGGCCGAGGTGCCATAGGTCTGGCCGAGGCCGTAGCCGGTCGGCGAGTGGCAGACGCGCGCGCAAGTGTCGACATTGTTGTTGCGGAAGCCTTGGCGCACCAGCTTCTGGACGAGATAGGTCTCTTCATTCGTGCAGCGCGAGGACGTGATACCGCCGATCGAGGTGCGGCCGTATTGATACTGGATACGGCGGAATTCCTTGGCCGTATGGGCGATGGCCTCTTCCCAACTCACCTCGCGCCAGGGATCGCTGACCTTTTCCCGGATCATAGGCGACAGGATGCGGTCCTTGTGGGTGGCATAGCCATAGGCGAAACGGCCCTTCACGCAGGAGTGGCCGTGGTTCGCCTTGCCGTCCTTGTAGGGCATCATGCGAATGACTTCGTCGTCCTTCACTTCGGCCTTGAACGAGCAGCCGACGCCGCAATAGGCGCAGGTGGTGACAGCGGAACGCTCGGGCATGCCTTTCTCAAGCACGGTCTTTTCACGCAGCGCATCGGTCGGACAGGCCTGCACGCAGGCGCCGCAGGACACGCATTCGGAGGCGATGAAATCCTCGTGCATGCCGGCGACCATGCGCGATTCGAAACCGCGGCCCTCGATCGTCAGCGCGAAGGTGCCCTGCACCTCCTCGCAGGCCCGCACGCAGCGCGAGCAGACGATACATTGCGCCGGATCATAGGTGAAATAGGGGTTGGACTCGTCGCGGGCGATGTAGTCGACCGCCAGCGAGCCATGGCCGGGCGCGACGCCGTTTTCCTGCTTGACGTGGTTGCGGCCCTCAATGCCGAAGCGGTTCTCGGTCAGGCCGACCGATTTCGCCACAACGTCGAACTCGCTGGCGCCGGTGCCGGCCTTCTCGTTCCAGCCGGTCGGGTGGTCGGAGACGTAAAGCTCCATGACACCGCGGCGGATGGCGTCGAGCCGCTCGGATTGCGTGCGCACCACCATGCCTTCGCCGACGGGGGTCGTGCAGGATGCCGGCGTGCCGCCGCGCCCGTCGATCTCGACCAGGCAGACGCGGCAGGAGCCGAACGAGTCCAGCATGTCCGTGGCGCAGAGTTTTGGGATCTCGACCCCGCCTTCCATCGCCGCGCGCATGATCGACGTACCCTCCGGCACGCTGATGCTGCGGCCGTCGACGATCAGCGTAACCTGCTTTTGCGCCTTCGATTCCGGGGTTCCGTAATCGAGTTCTTCGATGAGTGTCGGGAAGTCGGCCTTGATATTCATCTGCCAGCTCCTATTCAGCAGCCACGCGCGCCGGCGCGGGCTTTAAATCTTCGGGGAAATGGGTGATCGAGCTCATCACCGGATAGGGCGTGAAGCCGCCCAGCGCGCAGAGCGATCCGAACTTCATCGTGTTGCAGAGATCGGTGACCAGTGCCAGGTTCTTCTCCGGCTCGATGCCGGCGGCAAGCCGGTCGATGGTCTCCACCCCGCGTATCGAGCCGATGCGGCAGGGCGTGCACTTGCCGCAGCTTTCGATGGCGCAGAACTCCATGGCAAAGCGCGCCTGCTTCAGCATGTCGGCCGTGTCGTCGAACACGGTGATGCCGGCATGGCCGATCAGCCCGTCGCGCTTCGCGAACTCTTCGTAGTCGAACGGCGTGTCGAACAGGCCGCGCGGGAAATAGGCGCCGAGCGGGCCGCCGACCTGCACCGCCTTCACCGGGCGACCTGTGGCCGTACCGCCGCCGATATCGTCGACGATCTCGCCCAGCGTCATGCCGAACGCCGCCTCGAACAGGCCGCCGAACTTGACGTTGCCGGCGATCTGTATCGGGATCGTGCCGCGCGAGCGGCCCATGCCGAAATCCTTGTAGAAGGCAGCACCCTTGTCCATGATGATGGGCACGGAGGCCAGGCTGATGACGTTGTTGATCACCGTCGGCTTGCCGAACAGACCCTGGATTGCCGGCAGCGGTGGCTTGGCTCGCACCACGCCGCGCTTGCCTTCAAGGCTGTTCAGCAGCGAAGTTTCCTCGCCGCAGACATATGCGCCGGCGCCGACGCGGATTTCCATGTCGAAGGCGTTGGGCGAACCCAGCACGCTGACGCCGAGCACGCCTGCCTTGCGGGCGACCTCGACAGCCTTGTTCATGACAGCCACCGCATGCGGATATTCCGAGCGGATATAGACGAACCCCTTGGTCGCGCCGGTGGCGATGCCGGCAATCGTCATGCCTTCGATGAGCACGAAGGGGTCGCCCTCCATAATCATGCGGTCGGCAAAGGTGGCGCTGTCGCCCTCGTCGGCATTGCAGACGATGTATTTGCGGTCAGATGTCGTATCGAGCACCGTCTTCCACTTGATGCCGGTCGGGAAGCCGGCGCCGCCTCGGCCGCGCAAGCCCGATTCCGTGACCTGTTTGACGATGTCGAGCGGCGCCATGGCCACCGCGTTCTGCAGGCCCTTGAGCCCGCCCAGTGACTTGTAGGCATCGAGCGATAGCGGGTCGTTGATGCCGCAACGCGCAAAGGTCAGGCGCGTCTGCTTGGCCAGGAACGGGATTTTGTCGGGCGCGCCCAGCCAGCGCTTGTGATGCCCGCCGGTGAGAAAGCCGCTGTCGAACAGGCTCTTGACGTCCGATGGCTTGACCGGCCCGTAAGCGACGCGGCCCTTTTCGGTCGCGACCTCGACCATCGGTTCGAGGAAATAGGCGCCGCGCGAGCCGTTGCGGACGATCTTGGCCTCGACACCCCGTTCGGCCAGTTCCGCACGAACAGCCTTGGCGACTTTTTCGGCGCCGAGCGCCAGCGCGCCGGAGTCACCTGGAATGTAGATGCGCGGGATCATGAGCGTACCTCCGCGACGATCTCTTCGATCTTCTCGTCATCGAGCCGCCCGATCACCTCACCATCCAGCATCGCCGACGGTGAACAGGCGCACAGCCCGAGGCAATAGACAGGCTCAAGCGTAACCGATCCGTCGCGGGTGGTCTCATGGAAATCGATGCCGAGCAACTGCTTGACCTTTGCGGCGATCGCATCCGAACCCATCGACTGGCAGGCTTCCGCCTGGCAAAGCTTGAGCACATGCCGGCCAGCCGGCCGGGCACGGAAATCATGATAGAAGGTCACGACGCCATGCACTTCGGCCCTCGACAGGTTCAGCCCATCGGCGATGACGGGCACGGCGTCCTGCGGCACGTGGCCAAATTCTTCCTGGATCTCGTGCAGGATCGGCAGCAGGGGGCCTTCGAGGCCCTTCAACTCCTGGATGATCGCCGCCGTGCGCGACTGTATCTCGGTACTTGCAGGCTGCATCGTCACGCAGCGCCCTCCCTATCGTAGCGACCGATGCATATAATCGTCCAAAAGCATGAAGCAGTTTTGGAACAACGACATGCCTACGCCGCTTAATCGCTAAGTGCTTAAGAAATCAGAGAAAACCTCTGAAATCAATAAAGCGGTTTCGTTGCACGATAGAAAATTTCTATCGCGCCGATTGACCAGTTATGACTAGCTCAGCGATTGGCGCGGAAATCGTCTGCCAGCGCCATCGCCTCGTCCAGCAGCGCCTGCACCAGCGGCGTGTGCGGTTCGCGCGGCGCGGCGACCAGCCCGACAGTGTGGCTGGCATCCGGTTCGACGATCGGAATGGCCCGGATCGGTTCGGAAAAACCGAATGTTTCCGCCAGGTTGAGCGGCATGATCGACGACCATTTGCCTGTCCGTATGTGGGAGAACAGCACGATCATCGAGTTGGATTCCAGTGTCGGCCGCACCTGCACGCCGGCCTCGGCCAGATGCTGGTCGATGATGCGGCGGTTCTGCATGTCCGGCGTCAACAAGCAGAGCGGCAGCTGGCTGATTTCGGCCCATGTCACTTTGTCGCGATCCGAATAGGGATTTCCGACCGCCGTGATCAGCTGGTAGCGCTCGTCATAGAGCGGCACGCTGGTCACCCGTCCGAGAGGCTCGTTGTCGAGATAGGTGATGCCGGCATCGACGTCGAAATTGCCGAGCAGCGACAACACCTCGATCGAGGTGCGCGACAGGATAGAGAAGGTGACGCCCGGATGCTTCTCGCGAAATGGCGTCGTAAGCCGCGCCACCATGGCGAGGGCGGTTGGGATGGCGGCAATACGGATACGCCCGGACAGGCCATGTCGCGCCGCCCGCATCTCTTCGCGCATGGTCCTGGAATCGCCGACGATGCGACGCGCCCACACCAGCACCTGCTTGCCTTCCGGCGTCAGCCCCTGAAAGCGCGAACCGCGATTGACCAGCATGACGCCTAGCTGGCCCTCCAGCTGCTTGATCCCGGCCGACAAGGTCGGCTGCGTGACGCCGCACGCTTCCGCCGCCCGGCCGAAATGCTCCTCCTTGGCCAGCGCGATGAAGAATTCGAGCTTGTCGATCATACCATCCGTCCGTTCGTTGCGCGCAAGGTCGGGGAAATTGCCTTTCGCCGCAAGCTCTACCCGCAATTGGCCATGCATCCACATCTTTGGGCCGGCTGGCTGTTTCCCCCGGCCGAACACGGCGCTATGTGGTTGGATGGAATACGAGGAGATCGGACATGCTGGGCTGGTTCCGCAAGCTTTTGCCGCGCGAAGATCGCTTCTTCGACCTCTTTGAACGGCATTCCCGCACCGTGGTCGGCGGCGCCGAGGCGCTGGAGCAGCTCCTGCAGGGCAAGGACATCGATCGTTGGTGCCAGAAGATCATCGATCTCGAGGACGAGGCCGATCATATCACGGCCGAAGTGCTGCTGGCGGTGCGGCGTTCCTTCATCACGCCCTTCGATCGCGGCGACATCAAGGACCTGATCCAGTCGATGGATGACGCCATCGACACGATGCACAAGACCGTCAAGACGGTGAAGCTGTTCGAAAAGAAGGAATTCGACCCGCTGATGCAGGAGATGGGCGGCGTCATCGTTGCCGCCTCCAGGCTGGTTGCCGAAGCAATCCCGCTGCTCAGCAAGGTCGGCACGCACACGGTACGCCTCAACGCCATCGCCGAAGAGGTGATGCGCGTCGAAAGCCGCGCCGACGATCTGCATGAGCAGGGATTGAAGGACCTGTTCAAGCGGCATGGCCGCAGCGATCCGATGGCCTACCTGATCGGCTCGGAGATCTACGGCCAGCTGGAGAAGGTGGTCGACCGCTTTGAGGACGTCGCCAACGAGATCAGCGGCATCGTCATCGAGAACGTTTAGGCAATGGAAGCCACCATCGCCTTTCCCGTGCTGATCGGCCTTGTCGCCGTCGCGCTGTTTTTCGATTTTCTCAACGGCCTGCACGATGCAGCGAACTCCATCGCCACCATCGTCTCCACCCGCGTGCTGAGACCGCAATATGCGGTCCTGTGGGCGGCTTTCTTCAATTTCATCGCCTTCATGTTCTTCGGCCTTCACGTGGCTGAAACTGTGGGAAAAGGTATCGTCGACGTCAGCATCGTCACGCCGGCGGTGATCTTCTCGGCGCTCGTTGGCGCCATCGTCTGGAACATCGTCACCTGGATTGCCGGCATCCCGTCCAGCAGTTCGCATGCCCTGATCGGCGGGCTCGTCGGCGCCGGCGTTGCAAAGGCTGGGCCCGGCGCCATCGTCTGGACCGGGCTTGGCAAGACGGTCGCCGCAATCGTCGTGTCGCCGGCGACAGGGTTTGTTCTGGCGCTGGTCCTGATCCTGGCCGTTTCCTGGCTGTTCGTGCGCCAGACACCGTTCGCCGTCGACAGCACCTTCCGCGTCATGCAGTTCTTTTCGGCCTCGCTTTATTCGCTAGGGCACGGCGGCAACGACGCCCAGAAAACCATGGGCATCATCGCCGTGCTGCTCTATTCGCAAGGTATGCTCGGCGGGACGTTCTACGTGCCGCTGTGGGTCGTCCTCACCTGTCAGACAGCACTGGCGCTCGGCACTTTGTTCGGCGGCTGGCGCATCGTTCACACGATGGGCTCGAAGATCACCCGGCTGAATCCGATGCAGGGCTTCTGCGCCGAGACCGGCGGCGCCATCACCCTGTTTGCCGCCACCTGGCTCGGCGTCCCCGTGTCGACCACCCATACCATCACCGGGGCCATCATCGGTGTCGGCGCCGCCCGCCGCGTCTCGGCCGTGCGCTGGGGCATTGCCGGCAACATCGTCATCGCCTGGATCGTCACCTTGCCGGCCACGGCTGCAATTTCGGCGCTCACCTACCTAGCGGTTGGCCTGGCAGGGTGAGGCGGACACCGGTGGTGCTTGGAGTCGCTGCCAATCTGCACTATCTGAGCCGCAGCCAAACGCCTTAGGGAATAATGCATGTCCGTCACCAAGGAAATCGTCACCGAGCGTCTGAAGACGGTCAACGGGCCGGACTTCACCGGCAACATCGTCGACCTCGGCATGGTTTCGGAGATTTTCATCGCCGATTCGAAAGTGTTTTTCTCGATCACCGTTCCCGCCGCCCGCGCACAGGAGATGGAGCCGCTGCGCGCCGCAGCCGAGCGTGTCGTCAAGGCGATCCCTGGTGTCGCCGGCGCCGTCGTCGCGCTGACGGCGGAGAAGAAGGGCGGCGGCATGGAGGCTCCGGTTGCGTCGCGTCCCGCGCCCAGGCCCGCACCGCCGGCTGCGCCAGGCGGGCCGCGCCCAGCTCCACACACTCCAGCCCCGCACGCCTCGGCCTCGCAAAGCTCGGGCAAGCGCGGCGTGCCCGGAATCGAGGCGATCATCGCGGTGGCGTCCGGCAAGGGGGGCGTCGGCAAGTCGACCACCGCTGTCAACATCGCGCTTGGCCTCGCCGCCAACGGTTTGCGTGTCGGCGTGCTCGATGCCGATATTTATGGCCCGTCCATGCCCAGGCTGCTCAACATCCATGGCCGGCCGCAGACCGTCGACGGCAAGATCCTGAAACCGATGGAGAATTACGGCCTTAAGGTGATGTCGATGGGCTTCCTCGTCGACGAGGAGACGCCGATGATCTGGCGCGGTCCGATGGTGATGTCGGCGCTGACGCAGATGCTGCGCGAGGTCGAATGGGGCCGCCTCGACGTGCTCGTCGTCGACATGCCGCCCGGCACCGGCGACGCCCAGCTGACCATGGCCCAGCAGGTGCCGCTGGCCGGCGCCGTCATCGTCTCGACGCCGCAGGACCTGGCGCTGATCGACGCCCGCAAAGGATTGAATATGTTCAAGAAGGTCGACGTGCCGCTGCTCGGCATCGTCGAGAACATGAGCTATTTCATCGCCCCCGATACCGGCAAGCGCTACGACATCTTTGGCCATGGCGGGGCGCGGCGCGAGGCCGAGCGCCTCGGCGTGACTTTCCTCGGCGAAGTGCCGTTGGAAATGGGCATTCGCGAAAGTTCTGATGAAGGTGCTCCGGTGGTGGCGTCGAAGCCAGACAGCGCCGAGGCGAAGATCTATCGCGGCATTGCTTCGAAGGTCTGGGACCGGGTCAACGAAGAACGCGGCGCGGCCGAAGCGGCGGTGCCGAACATCGTGTTCGAGTAGCTCGGATATCCCTCCCCTCAAGGGGGAGGGGAACCCACCTTCTCGCCAAAGCTTGAAAAGAACTGCAAGGCCAGCTTCTTCGAAGTCGATTCGATGAGCCGGCTGCCGAGTTGGGCGATCTTGCCGCCGACTTCGGCTTTGGCAAAGTATTTGAGGACCGTCGCATCCGGCCCGTCCGCCGTCAGCGTCACGTCGGCGCCACCCTTGGCGAAGCCGGCAATACCGCCCTTGCCCTCGCCCTGGATGGTGTAGGAGTGCGGCGGCTTCAGGTTCTTCAATGTCACCTCGCCGTTGAATGTCGCCTTGATCGGTCCGATCTTCAACACCACCGTCGCCGCCATTTCGGTCGGCGATTTCATCTCCAGGTGCTGGCAGCCGGGAATGGTCGCCTGCAAAACCTTCGGATCGTTCAGCGCGTCCCACACTTTCTGCAGGGGGGCGGCAATGCGTTCCTCGCCTTCGATCACCAAAGCCATCGACACCTCCCGGACAGACTTCGAAGGCCTAACGCACGGTCTGGTCTGTGTCTATCGCACCAAAGTCCGGTTGCGACGGTGCGCCCTCTTGCCTGCTTCCGCGCGTTGCCATATCGATTTGTCTTACAAATACGGAGACCATGATGGCAGGCGCCCCCACCGGAAAGAAGAAATTTCGCTCGCAGGAGTGGTTCGACAATCCCGACAATCCAGGCATGACCGCGCTCTACCTCGAGCGCTACCTGAACTACGGCCTGACGCGGGCCGAGTTGATGTCGGGCAAGCCGCTGATCGGCATCGCCCAGACCGGCTCGGATCTGTCGCCGTGCAACCGCCACCATATCGAACTCGCCAAGCGCGTGCGCGAAGGCATCGTCTCGATGGGCGGCATCCCCTTCGAATTCCCGTGCCATCCGATCCAGGAGACCGGCAAACGCCCGACCGCGGCACTCGACCGCAACCTTGCCTATCTCGGCCTGGTCGAAGTGCTTTACGGCTATCCGCTCGACGGCGTCGTGCTGACCATCGGCTGCGACAAAACCACGCCGGCGCTGCTGATGGCGGCGGCCACCGTCAATATTCCGGCCATAGCACTTTCGGTCGGACCGATGCTCAATGGCTGGCACAAAGGCAAGCGCACGGGATCCGGCACCATCGTCTGGGAATCGCGCCAGCGGCTCTCCGCCGGCGAGATCGACTATGACGAGTTCATGGACATCGTCGCCTCATCGGCGCCGTCGACCGGCTATTGCAACACCATGGGCACCGCCACCACGATGAACTCGCTGGCCGAGGCGCTCGGCATGCAATTGCCGGGCTCGGCTGCCATCCCGGCGCCCTATCGCGAGCGCGGCCAGATCTCCTATGAGACGGGCAAGCGCATCGTCGAGATGGTGCATGAGGATCTGAAGCCGTCCGACATCATGACGCGCAAGGCCTTCGAGAACGCCATTGTCGTCAATTCGGCGATTGGCGGCTCGACCAATGCGCCGATCCACCTCAACGCGATTGCCCGCCATCTCGGCGTGCCGCTCACCAATGACGACTGGCAGACGGTCGGCCTCCATGTGCCGCTCATCGTCAATCTGCAGCCATCGGGCGAATATCTCGGCGAGGACTATCATCATGCCGGCGGTGTGCCGGCTGTGGTTGCCGAACTGATGAAGGCCAAGCTGCTGCCCTATCCCGAAGCCATGACCGTCAACGGGAAATCGATCGGCGACAATTGCAAGGGGGTCGCCAACGAGAATACCGATGTCATCCGCACTGTTGCCGAGCCGCTGAAGGCCAATGCCGGCTTCATCAATCTCAGCGGCAATCTGTTCGATTCCGCCATCATGAAGATGAGCGGCATCTCGCCGGAATTCCGCGAACGCTATCTCTCCAACCCGAACGACCCGGAAGCCTTCGAAGGCAACGCCATGGTCTTTGACGGGCCGGAGGACTACCACGCCCGCATCGACGATCCGGCGCAAGGCATCGACGAGCACACCATCCTGTTCATGCGCGGCGCCGGCCCGATCGGCTATCCCGGCGGCGCCGAGGTGGTCAACATGCAGCCGCCCGCTTATCTCATCAAGAAGGGCATTCACGCGCTGGCCTGCATCGGCGATGGCCGCCAGTCGGGCACATCGGGCTCGCCCTCTATCCTCAACGCCTCGCCGGAAGCCGCCATTGGCGGCGGCCTGGCGCTGCTCAAGACCGGCGACCGTGTGCGCATCGATTTACGGAAAGGCACTGCCAACATCCTCGTCACCGACGAGGAAATCACGCGCCGCCGTGCCGAACTGCAGGTCGATGGCGGCTATCATTATCCCAAGCATCAGACGCCATGGCAGGAGATCCAGCGCTCCATGGTCGACCAGTTCTCGGAGGGCATGGTGCTGAAGCCGGCGGTGAAATACCAGGACGTCGCGCACACCAGCGGCGTGCCGAGGGACAACCACTGAGCACCCGCTTGATATGAAAATGCCGGCCTGATCGGGCCGGCATGAAAGCCTTGGCGTAAGCTTGTTTGGATGGCGGCCTCAGGGTGGAGGCGGGCCGGACGAAGCGGCGATGGCTGTGATGCCGGAGAGTCGTCCTGCCTTGCGGATGACTGGTGTGTGATACTGTTTCTTCATAGGACCCGTTGCCCGTTTTAGATCACTGCTCGCACGCCAACTGATCCCACCTGTCAGTATGACATTGCAGTCCTCGTCAGTTTCGGGTTTTTTGACACGAAATCAAGAGGGGTCCAGAGCGTCGTCCATGATGATGGTTTTCCGCCACGGGCGTATCCTTGCCGCCTAGCCCGATCGACATTGCCCCGGTCGACATTGCTATTGTCGGCGCGGGCATGGCCGGTCTCTTCCTGGCGTGGCGCTTGTCCCAAAGTGAAAAGCCCGCAAGGATCGCAGTTTTCGAATCCGCCGGTCGCGTCGGCGGTCGGGCCTCCACGGTCTCATTTCCCGGAGAGCCGAACTTCGGCATCGATCTCGGCGCGATGATGCTGATGCCACAACATCGGCTGCTCAAAAAACTCATGGCGACGCTGGATGTAAAGCTGTCGGGTATGGACGTCGTCACCGGCGCCAACCGGCTCCATCTGCGCGGTAGGAGCCTGCCCTACGCCGCTATATCGCGCTTTGCGCCGCGCCGCCTGTTTGCCTATGACGTGACGCGTCGGCTGCAGGAAAAAGGCCCGTCCCGCCTGCTGCGAAAGGCGGCAGCACTGATCCTGCCGGGTTCGGAGGCCTTCGGCAGCGCCGAATGGAACGGCGCCGCAGGCTTCGTTTATCGCGGCCGCAAGCTGGCGGATTGGGCGACTTGGGATGTGCTGGCGACGGTCTTGACCCCGGAGGAAATGGCTTTTGCCGAGGACGCGGTGGGCTATTCGTTGCTCCTGCGCGGACCCAACGCCGCCGAGACGTTCAGGCTTGCGCTCGGCGAGCTGAGCGGCGGCCGCTCCTATTGTTCCCCCGATGGTGGGTTCCAGCCGGTTGCGGAGCGAATGGCCGGGCGGATCGCTGTCAGCGGCGGCGCCGTCCATCTCGATCACACCGTGACCGCCATCGCCCGCTCGGCGCAAGGGATGGTCTTGTCTGTCGAGGGGCAGGGCGGGACGGTCGAGGCGCGCAAGGTCGTGCTGGCGTTACCGGTCCGCCCCCTGCGGACCCTGCTGGAAAAGTCCGGCATCGAGCAGCCCAGCGATCTGCCGGCACCGGAACCCTGGCCGATGCTCACGCTGGCCGCCTGCTATGCCAGCCCATGGTGGGCTCGAAACGGCATCGCGGCCGGCCACAGCGTGACCGATCTGCCGGCTCGCCAGATATGGCAGTTCACAAAAGCGGACGCGCGCGACGCGACGATTCGGCGGAGCGTCGCCATGGCCTATTGCGATGGCAGGCACATGGTATTCTGGCGCTCACTGCTGCCTGAGCTCGCTCGGCGCCACGGTTTTGCGGTTTTGGCCGAGGGACATTCCGCGCTGGAGGCCTTTCACGGCCAGATGGTCGAAGTCCATGGCAAACACGGCGCCATCTCGAAACCCATCGGCGGGTTTGCGCAGGATTGGGGTGCGCCGGCCTATGGCGGCGCGTCGCATGTCTGGGACCGTGGCATAGATATCTCCGGTATAAAACTGGCGAGCCATACGCTTGCTCCGGGCATTCATGTCTGTGGCGAAGCGTGGTCCAACAATCACGGCTGGATCGAGGGCGCGCTGGAAAGTGCGGAAGACCTGTTGCAGCGGGAATTCGGGCTCGACGCCTGGCTTGCCTGAGACTCCGCAAGGGCGATGAAAAACGATCCTACATTCCCATATGAGTGGTCGGCTATCGGACGGAAAGTATCAACGTGACTAAACGGCGCTCTTCAATCGGTTTCCTCGGCATGTTCGGTCGCTCCGGCGATTTGCGGGAACTCGACACCGCGCTGCGCGGCGCCGATCTGCATCCGGCGCTTGTCCCTGAGGGGGTAAAGCTCACCATCGTCAATTTGATGAAGGATCATTGGCCGGACGAGCCGCCGCCCGACGCCTACCGGTCCGTGGCGCAGCTGTTTGGCTATTGCATCGCGGGCCCACAAACCTTCGAGCAGGCCAATGGGCCGGAGCGGCGGCTGGACGCTGAGCGCCGCATCGAGGCTGCGCTTGAAACCGGCGACAGCCTGGATGCCCAGATCGTGTTGATGGCGCTGCATGGCAAGCTGATTAGCGCCGAAGTGGTCGAGCGCTTTGGGTTAAGTGCGGACTGACCTACGTAAGGTGAAGCTTACCCGCCCATGCCGCTGCGTGGCAGCTTGATCATCTCGCCGAAGCGGGCGCGCAATTTGTCGTCGAGCAGCTTCGGCACATGGCGCGGGAAGCGCTCGGCAAGCACGCGCTTCTTTTCGATGATCGCCCGCTGCAAGATGTCGGGCCGGCCCTTCTCGTTCCATTCCTTGGGCGAAAAGCGGTCGCCGACGGCCGGATAAAAATACTCGGTCTGCATCAGGCGCAGCGTCTGCTCGTTGCCGAGATAGTGGCCCGGGCCATTCATGCAGACTCCGGTGATGGTGTCGATCGACAGCGCTTCGTCGGTCACTTCGATGCCCCGCACGCAGCGCAGGCAGTGGCCCAGCATGTCATTGTCTATGATCAGGCTCTCCAGGCAAAAGCCGAGCAGCGAGGCATGCATACCGGCCGATTCATAGACCAGATTGAGGCCGGCAAGGCCGGCCATCACGTCGGTGATGCCCTTTTCATAGCCGGACTGGATGTCGGGCAGTTTCGAATCCGTCATGCCGGCGGCCGAACCGCCCGGCAGATCGTAGAACTGCGCCATCTGCGCACAGGCCGAAGTCAACACTGCCTGCTCGGCCGAGCCGCCCGACATGGCGCCGGTCCTGAGGTCGGAGACGAACGGCCAGGTGCCGAAGATCGCCGGATGCCCGGGCTTGATGGCGTTGACGTAGATGAGGCCGACAAGCACTTCGGCCACCGCTTGCACCACAGCGCCGGCAATCGCCGCGGGAGCGGTGGCGCCGGCCTGGCCGGCCGATAAAAGCAGGATCGGGATGCCGCCGTCGACACAGGCTTCGAGCACGCCGCAGGCGTCCTCGGCAAACTTCATCGGCGGCACGACGAAGCAATTGGAGTTCGACACGAACGGCCGGGCGCGGAAATTCTCCTCGCCGCCGGCGATCGCATAAAGCATTTCCAGCGCCGGCTGCACGTTCTCGCGCACCGTGAACGAGGTGCCGACATGCTTCGACGTCCCCATCACGCAGGCATAGAGCGTGTTGAAGTCCATTTCGAGCGGATCGGGAATGTCGCGCGGCACCATGGGCCGCTGGAAGAAATGGATGTTGTCGAGCCCTTCGACGAGGCGGGCGGCGTCGTAAATGTCCTGCACCAGCGACTCGCGGTATTCGCGCTTTTCGACATCGACCAGATGCACCGCCGCACCCGCCGTGCCGTAATGCACGCGCTTGCCCTGGATCAGCATGTCATGCCTGGGGTCCTGGCCGTGCAGCGTAAAATTCCGCGCGGCTCGTCTGATCGTGTCCATCACAAGCCCGCGTGGGAAGCGGACGCGGCCGTCATCGCCATAGACGGCGCCGACCCCGGTCAGCGCCTCGATGCAGGAGGGAATGGCATTGGCGAAGCCGACGGTCTCCAGCAGCGTCAGCACCGCTTCATGGATGCGCTCCTGGTCGTTCTGGTTGAGCGGCCCGTAGCTGCCGCCTTCGAGGCCGGCGCGCACCGGCCGGATATCGTCGGCAAGCGGTGCGGCGCGCATGGCGCGGCGCGCTTCGCGCCCGCCGGATCGTCGCGAACGCTGGTCGGCTGATGTATCTTTAGGAGCCGCATCCTTAAGAGCCGCATCCTGCTGCTCAACAGCCACTGACATGGGGGGCACTCCACCTTTAGCTTGCGAAACACGGCGCGGTGATTGGTCCACCGTCGGCTTGCTTCGTCCCTCTGTCAGCCGACTATGCCGTTGCCATTGGCCCAGCCTATGGGCCAGTCAACGCAGCCGAGTATGCCAGAGAGCTAATGCAGAATGTTGGTGATCATGCCAAGGGCCGGGGCTGTTCAAAGCTCCGGCACAGGCAAATCAGGCTGCCGCGGGCCTGCGTCCGGCCGCAGTCGCGAGCTCGCGAATACCCGGCTCGATGTGCTGCAGCGCGATCGAGGAAATGCCCAAGCGCATGAAACGCGAGGGCTTTTCGGTGCGATCGAAGAAGCGGTCGCCCGGCTCGATGATGACGCTGCGCGACGCCGCGGCCTCGGCCAGTCCACGTGAATCGGTGCCGCGCGGGCCTTCCAGCCAGAGCGATGTGCCGCCGGCCGAATCGGTCGAGCGCCATTCCGGCAGGAATGCGGAAATCGCATGGACCAGACGCTTGCGCCGCTCATCGAAGGCCGACGACAGCCGCCGCACCAGGGCCTCGTGATGGCCGAGCGACAGGAACAGCGCGACCGCGCGCTGGTTGTTGGCCGGCGGGTGCCTGAGCATGAAGCGGCGCAGCGCCCTGAGCTCGGAGATTAGTCCAGCCGAAGCGACGATGTAGCCAAGCCGCAGGCCCGGAGCCAGCGTCTTCGACATCGAGCCGACATAGACGACGCGACCCGAGCGATCGAGGCTCTTCAGCGCCTGCTGCGGCGCCTCGTCGAGAAGCTGGCTGTCATAGCCGTCCTCGATGATGATCTGGTTGTGGCGGTTGGCGCGCGCCAGAAGGTCCTGCCGCCGCTCTGCCGACAGCGGCACCATGGTCGGGCAATGGTGGCTGGGGGTGACGAAGACAAAGCCGGAATCGTTGGGGATGGACGAGGTGACGATGCCGGACTGATCGACCGGAACCGGCTGGATTTCGGCGCCTGCCAGGCGGAAGATCGAGCGCGCGTCGGGGTATCCCGGGTCTTCCATCGCGACCTTGGAGCCCTTTGTCATCAGCAGTGTCGCCAGCATATAGAGCGCGTTCTGGGCGCCGAGCGTGACGATGATCTCGTCCGGATTGGCGAAGATGCCGCGCCGCGGCAACAGCCGCGCCTGGATCTGCTCGATCAAGAGCGGATCGTCGCGGTCGACCATGTCCGAGGCCCAGTTGCGGATCTCAAGCACGGCCAGCGCCATGCGGTTGCACTCACGCCATTCGGCGGTCGGGAACAATGCCGGGTCGAACTGGCCGTAGACGAAGGGGTAGGACGACTTGATCCAGTTGTCGTGCTTGGCCGGCGGCGGCATGTCGCTGGCAGCGATCTGCCGGCGTGCCTTCCAGTCGATCTCGTTTTGCTGGTCCGGCGCCTTCTGGTGCGGCTTGGCGGGGGTGGCCAGCACATCCGGATTGACGAAATGGCCGCGCCGTTCGCGCGCCACCAGGAAACCTTGGTCGACCAATTGCTGGAACGCCAGCACCACAGTGCCGCGCGCGACGCCGAGTTTTTCAGCCAGGATGCGGCAGGACGGAAGCGGCATCGAAGCGGCGATCTGCCGGTCGAGAATGGCGGCGACGATCGCCTGACGGATCTGCGCCTGCAGGGTCTGGCCCGATTCCGCCGAAATCCGGAACAGGCCGGACCATATGGCCGTGTCGTTACGCTGTGGCATGGAAGGTGTTCCTCGATGGCCAGTCTTTTTTGCTTGGCTGGACCAGCGGAAGGTAACCGTGGCACAAGGGGTTGCGCCAATCAATTTTTCTGATCGCTGGGATTTATGCCAGTGATCTATGCGCGACGCGCAGCGTCGTCGCATCCCCGGGTGACGCTTGCGTCATCCCGCAGCGCGGACGCCCGCGCGATGCGAAGCGTCGTCGCGCCTCACTATCCCCAGCGCGACGCGCAGCGTCGTCGCTACTCCCATCACATCCTCCAGCGCGACGCGCAGCGTCGTAGCTCCATCACATCGCATTATGCTGCACTGCGTCATCCCCACGCATTGAAACATGCGGAATTCGGCTCGATAACATCACCCCGACGACACGCGCCGGAAACATCCGGTCTGATAAGATGTCGTGAAAAACGATCAGGAGCCGGCAGTGGATCATTCCTCCTTCGACAAACAGCTTGTCGCCTTGCGTGCTGCGCGCTCGGCTGCATCGGGCACGATGCGCGAGGCTTTTGCCGCGGACCCCAAGCGCTTCGAGACATTTTCGGCCAGCGATGGAGACCTTTTTCTCGATTGGTCGAAATGCGCGGTCGACCAGGGCACGATGGAACTGCTCGAGAAGCTCGCCGCCGCCGCCGATCTCGAAGGGCGCCGTGCCGCAATGTTTTCCGGCATGAAGATCAACATCACCGAGGACCGCGCCGTGCTGCACACGGCGCTGCGCAACCTCTCGGGCAAGGGCGTCACCGTCGACGGCCAGGACGTCAAGGCGGATGTGCTGTCCGTGCTCGACGCCATGGGCGCTTTCGCCGATGCCATTCGCTCCGGCAAGGCCGCCGGCGCCACCGGCAAGAAAATCACCGACATCGTCAACATCGGCATTGGCGGCTCCGATCTCGGCCCGGCCATGGCGACGCTGGCGCTGGCGCCCTATCACGACGGCCCGCGCGCGCACTACGTCTCCAACATCGACGGCGCCCATATCCACGACACGCTGAAGGGCCTGTCGGCCGAAACCACCCTGTTCATCATCGCCTCGAAGACCTTCACCACGGTCGAGACGATGATCAATGCCGAGACGGCGCGCAAATGGGTGCAGAAGGCGCTCGGCAAGGAAGCTGTCGGCAAGCATTTCGCCGCCGTCTCGACCGCGCTCGACCTGGTTTCCAAGTTCGGCATCGAAGCGGATCGCGTGTTCGGCTTCTGGGACTGGGTCGGCGGCCGCTATTCGCTGTGGGGCGCCATCGGCCTGCCGGTGATGATCGCCATCGGCCCGCGCAATTTCCGCGCCTTCCTGGGCGGCGCGCATGAGATGGACGAGCACTTCCGCACCGCACCCCTGCAGAAGAACCTGCCTGCGCTGCTTGGGCTGGTCGGCTGGTGGCATCGCGTGATCTGCGGTTATCCGGCGCGTGCCGTCATCCCCTATGACCAGCGACTGTCCAGGTTGCCGGCCTATCTACAGCAGCTCGACATGGAATCGAACGGCAAGGGCGTCACCCTCGACGGCACGCCGGTGACGACGCCGACCGGACCGCTGGTCTGGGGCGAGCCCGGCACCAATGGCCAGCACGCCTTCTTCCAGCTGCTGCACCAGGGCACCGATTTCATCCCGGTCGAGTTCCTTGCCGCTGCCGTCGGCCATGAGCCTGATCTCAAGCACCAGCACGATCTACTGCTTGCCAATTGCCTGGCCCAATCGGAAGCGTTGATGAAGGGCCGCACGCTGGACGAGGCGCGCGCGCAGATGCTGGCCAAGGGCATGAAGCCGGCCGATGTCGACAGAATAGCCCCGCACCGCGTCTTCTCCGGCAACCGCCCATCGGTGACGATCCTCTACCGCAAGCTCGACCCGCGCACCTTCGGCCGGCTGATCGCGCTTTACGAGCACCGCGTCTTCGTCGAAGGCACTCTGTTCAACATCAATTCCTTCGACCAATGGGGCGTCGAGCTCGGCAAGGAGCTGGCGACCGGCCTGTTGCCAGTCGTGGAAGGCAAGGAGAGCGCCGACAAGCGCGACGCATCGACCGCCGGGCTGGTGGCGCGCATCCAGCAACTGCGGGGGGCTCAATGAAAAATCCGGCCGACATCAAGGGCATCTTGTTCGACAAGGACGGCACGCTTGTCGATTTCAACGCGACCTGGCTCGGCATCGCCGATTTCATGGCCATGGATGCCGCCGAGGGCGATCGCTGGAAAGCCGACAGGCTGCTTTCAGCGGCGGGCTTCGATTTTGTCGCCAAGCGCTTCAAGCCGGATTCCATCTTCGCCTCGGGCACCAATATGGATGTCGTCGAACTGTGGTTCCCGCGCCTGTCCGACGAGGACCAGATGCTGGCCGTCGCCCGCTTCAACGAGATCACCTCGGTGCAAGGCTCGTCGATGGCGGTGGCCTTGCCCGGCGTCGTCGCGGCGCTGACGGCTCTGCACAAGCGTGCCTACCGGCTCGGCGTCGCCACCAACGATTCGACCGCCGGTGCCGAAAAGACCATGGTCACGCTCGGCGTCGCCCAGCTGTTCACCGCCGCCTATGGCTATGACGCGGTCGCCAATCCGAAACCGGCGCCGGACACGATCGTCGCCTTTTGCGACCTGACCGGGCTGAGGCCGTCAGAGATCGCCATGGTCGGCGACAACCGCCACGACCTGGAGATGGCGCGTGCCGGCGGCTGCGGCCAGGCGGTCGGCGTGCTCTCCGGCACCGGCACGCGTGAATCGCTGTCCTCGATCGCCGATGTCGTTCTCGATTCTGTTGCCGACCTGCCGGACTTTCTGTCGGCGCGGGTCAAGGAGGCGATCTGACGGGGGAAGTTAGGGCAAGGCGAAAGTCAGCTGGGCTTTCCCGCCAATGGCCGAGATTGGTGGAAAGCGGAACGGCCGATTTCGGATTGGTTAAAGAAGAAGCAGTCTTCAGTAGCTCAACGCTTTCCCGGTTCCCCTAGCGGCGGCGTCCGCGCTCCGAATGCTTGTCGAAGGTTTCTTTGAATTCACGGTATTGGTGATAGAGCTTCGCAACGTATTTCTCATGGTGGCGCAGCAGGTAGAGCACAAAGAGACAGAACGCGACCGAGCCCGCCCAGAGCAAAATGCCAGTCGAATAGCACCAAAAGGCCTCGCATGTCCTCCAGCTAGTGAACCTGCCTTTCCATCGGCCGGTTGTGACAAGCAATATGAGCCGCCAGCTGGAGAAGGCGAGAACCACCAGAACCACGGCGTAGGAGATGATCTTCGCTCTCTTGGTCATCCGACTGCCCCCTCTATAGTATGGCCCCGAAAGCAATTGCCAAGGCCGGGCTCCGGTTCATGACATAGCCCGGGCCGAAGACGGCGGCGAGGGCGTCGGGATCGACACAGCGCACACTGGTACAGGAACCACCTCGCGAAACCGTAAAGATCGCAGTCGGAATCCGAGTTATCAGCGGCGGCGTGCGGCCTCCGGCCATGAACGGCAGAGATGGGGGCGAACTCACTCATTTCGACTGATCTGTTTTTGATCCTGGCGCTAGCTAGCAGTCTTCCTGCTCGAACGAAAACACCCCGCTCGGCCTGGTCACAGCACCCCTCACGTCGCCGAAATCCAGCACCTGATATTCGGCCAGCAACCGCAGCCGGGCTAGCGGCAGGTCGGCGCGGCGGGGATCGCCGACCAGCACCTCGATGCCGGCTGCCAGGCAGCGGTCGAGGAACGGGATCACCCGCAGAGCAACCTCGCGGCCGTAGAACACGTCGCCGGCAAGCACGAGGTCGACGGCCGGCGGCGGGCCTGTGGTGATGTCCTTGTCGACAATGGTGATCTCGACGCCGTTGGCCGCGGCATTGATGCCGATCGCGGCGACGCCGTTGCGGTCGATCTCGGCCGCGATCACCGCGCTGGCGCCGGCCTTGGCGGCGGCGATGCCGACAAGGCCCGAGCCGGCGCCGAGGTCGAGCACGCGGCGGCCGGCCACGCTTTGCGGATGGTCGAGTATATAGCGCGCAAGCACGGCGCCGCCGGCCCAGGCATAGGCCCAGTAGGGCGGCTGCGGCTCAGCTTCGTGCTCCTTGGTTTGGCTGCCGTCTTCCGGTCCATGAGCTCGCCACTCGACAAGCCGCCTCAGGCCGCTGCCGGGATGAGCCGTATAGAGCTGGATTTCACGAAGGGCGGGAACGGGCGCAAGCCGCAGGTTCGCCTTGATGAACACTACTGCATCGGGACGCCGACTATCGTCCGCCATCCCGCCGTCGCCAGGCTCGCCGTTCAAACTATTCCCGCAGCGCCCGGCGCAAAATCTTGCCCACCGGCGTCTTCGGCAGCTCGGTCCTGAACTCGATGTATTTGGGTCGCTTGTAGCCGGTCAGGTTCTCGCGGCAATAGGCGGTCAGTGCCTCGACGGTCAGCGCCGGGTCCTTCTTGACCACGAACAGCTTCGGCACCTCGCCCGAATGCTCGTCCGGCACGCCGACCGCCGCCACTTCGAGCACGCCCGGATGCTGGGCGACGACTTCCTCGAGTTCGTTGGGATAGACGTTGAAGCCGGAGACCAGGATCATGTCCTTCTTGCGGTCGACGATCTTGGTGTAGCCGCGCTCGTCCATGAAGCCCATGTCGCCGGATTTGAAAAACCCGTCCTTGGTCATCACCTTGGCGGTCTCGTCCGGCCGGTTCCAGTAACCGGCCATGACCTGCGGCCCGCGAATGCAGATCTCGCCGACCTCGCCGAGCGGCAGGTTGTTGCCGTCATCGTCGCGGATGACGATCTCGGTCGACGGCAGCGGCAGGCCGATCGTGCCGGTGAAATTGCTGTCGCTGAACTTGTTGGCGGTCGCCACCGGCGAGGTCTCCGACAGCCCGTAGCCCTCGGTGATCGAATTGCCGGTCAGCGCCTTCCAGCGCTCGGCAACCCCCTTCTGCACCGCCATGCCACCACCCAGCGTCATGATCAGCGGCTTGAAGTCGAGCTTGCGGAAATCCTCGTTGTTGAGCAGCGCGTTGAACAGCGTGTTGAGGCCGGGGAAAATGTGCATCGGGTATTTCTGCAGCTCCTTGACGAAGCCGGGAATGTCGCGCGGGTTGGGAACGAGCACGTTCTGGGCGCCCTGCTGCATGCCCATCAGCGCGTTCACCGTCAGCGCGAAGATATGGTAGAGCGGCAGTGCGCAAATGAAGTTGAGATGCGCCGGTTTCGGCTTGATCGCATAGGCGTCCTGCAGCCACAGCGTGTTCTGCGCGACATTGGACAGCACATTGGAGTGCAGCAGCACAGCACCTTTGGAAATCCCCGTGGTGCCGCCTGTATATTGCAGGAAGGCGACGTCGCTGGCTTCCATCTTGGCCGGCTTGAAGGCGATGCCGGCGCCGGCCTTCACCGCCGCATTGAACTTGACATGGCCGGGCAGCGACCAGGCCGGCACCATCTTCTTCACCCGGCGCACGACGAGGTTGACGATCGTGCCCTTGAGGCCGAGCATGTCGCCCATCGCCGCGACCACCACATGCTTGACCGCCGTCCTGGCAATCACCGCGTCCAGGGTGCTGGCGAAATTCTCCAGAATGACGATCGCCTGCGCGCCGGAATCCTTGAGCTGATGTTCGAGCTCGCGTGGCGTGTAGAGCGGATTGATGTTCACCACGACATAGCCGGCGCGAAGCACGGCCATCATCGCCACCGGATATTGCAGCACATTCGGCATCATCAGCGCCACGCGTTCGCCCTTCTGCAGGCCCTTCGATTGCAAATAGGCGCCGAAGGCGGCCGATTGCCGCTCGAGTTCGGCATAGGAGATCGACTTGCCCATGCAGACGTATGCCGGCTGGCCGGAAAACTGCTTGCAGGCGCCGACGAGGAAGTCGCCGATCGAACTGTAGGGCAGGGCGCCGATCTCCGCCGGCACGACTTTCGAATAGCTTTTTAGCCATGGCTTTTCCGGCAAGCCCGCGGCAAGCGCCGTCAGCGTATTCGGCAGTTTTTTGGCCACGCCCGTCGACGGCTTCGAGGCGGGCTTCGCCGCGGCTGTCTTGGCGGCTGGCGGCTGGGCGGGCTTTGCAGCGGGTGCTGTCTTCGCAGCGCGGTTGACCGCAGGTTTCGCTGCCGGCTTGGCGCTTGCCTTCGCCGGCGTCGAGGTTGCCGTTGGCTTGACGGCGGGAGTGGCTTTGGCCGGTGGCGCTTTCGACTTGGCGGCAGCGGCGGCCGGTTTTGAAGCTTTCGCCGCTTTTGCTTTCGCCGGGGCCGTTGACTTTGTTGCTTTCGCCACCTCTAGCCTCCCTAAGTCGTTCTGTTGCCTGCTCCATGCTGCGCCGCCTCGATGTGGTGAGGCGTCCTCCGCTGCAGCGATGTCGCGGATCCCGGAAAATCCAGCGTGTCATCTATCTATTGCGACTATCGGCGGCCGTGCAAGTCTTGCCCCAGCGGCAGGACGGCAAAGATTTGCCGTCGAAATCCTTCCCGCGACGCCGGCTCGGCAATGCCGTCCTGTCGTGTCGGTGGCGAAACCCAGGCTTGTGGATTTTTGGCTTACGATTGCTGCGATCAATGAAAAAATGCGGTCGTTAACAATCCCGTGATTAGCAGATTTTGCTATTTGTTTCTGCAGTTCGTCAAAGACCGAGAAATATTTTCTGCTTACGGTGGGGTAGGCAAACAGGGTGTTCCAAAGCCGGAAAAACGGTGCTTATATGCGCGCTTCGCGAGCCTATAGAGGGGCTTGGAAGAACATCAGGGAGTGCTCAATGAAAAAGAAACTGACTTTTGCAGCCGCGTTGCTGGCTGCAAGCGTCCTCGGCGGTGTGGCCAATGCCAAGACGCTGGTCTATTGCTCGGAGGCCTCGCCGGCCAACTTCGACCCGGGTACCACGACGGGCGGCAACGACTTCGACGCCTCGTCGCGCACCGTCTATTCGCGCCTGGTCGAGTTCAAGCATGGCGGCACCGAAGTTGTGCCCGGTCTCGCCGACAAATGGGAGATTTCGGACGACGGCCTGGTCTATACTTTCCACCTGCATCCGGGCGTGAAGTTCCAGACGACAGATTTCTTCAAGCCGACGCGTGATTTCAATGCCGACGACGTCGTCTTTTCGTTCGATCGCCAGTTCAACAAGGAAAACCCCTGGAACGGCGAGAAGTACCTGCCGAACCTGACCTGGGACTACTACACCGGCATGGACATGCCGAAATACGTCGCCAAGTGGGAAAAGGTCGATGACCTGACCGTGAAGCTGACGCTGACCGAGCCGAACGCGCCGATGCTGGCCAATCTCGGCATGGACTTCGCCTCGATCGTGTCGAAGGAATATGCCGACCAGCTGGAAAAAGACGGCAAGATGGCCGACTTCTCGACCAAGCCGGTCGGTACAGGTCCGTTCCAGTTCGTCGACTACCAGCTGGATTCGGTCATCCGCTATGCGGCCAACCCGGACTACTTCAAGGGCAAGGAAAAGATCGACGATCTCGTCTTCGCGATCACGCCTGATGCCACCGCCCGCATCCAGAAGGTGCTCGCCGGCGAATGCGATATCGCGCCCTATCCGAATCCTGCCGACATCGGCACGATCAAGGCCAACGCCGACGTGACCCTGATGGATCAGGCTGGCCTCAACATCGGCTATATGAGCTACAACACCACCATCCCGCCGCTCGACAAGCCTGAAGTGCGCCATGCGCTCAACCAGGCGATCGATCGGGAATCGCTCATCAAGTCGCTGTTCCAGGACGCCGGCGCCACGCCGGCCGTAAACCTGATCCCGCCGACCATGTGGTCGTGGAACAAGGACGTGAAGTCCGACGCCTATGATCCGGAAGCAGCCAAGAAGGTGCTGGCCGATGCCGGATTGAAGGAGATCCAGCTTTGGGCCTCCGACCGCGTCCGTCCCTACAACCCGAACTTCCAGCGCGCCGCGGAACTGATCCAGGCTGACTGGGCCAAGGTCGGCGTCAAGGCGGAGATCGTCAGCTACGAGTGGACGAAGTACCGCGAAGAAGGCAAGAAGAAGGAGCGCCCGGGCGCCTTCCAGATCGGCTGGACCGGTGACAATGGCGATCCGGACAATTTCTTCGCCACGCTGTTCGCCTGCTCGGCCATCGGCGTGTCGAACTACTCCAGCTGGTGCGACAAGGACTTCGAGGATCTGATCCAGAAGGCCAAGAAGACCAGCGACCAGGCCGAACGCACCAAGCTCTATGAAGAGGCGCAGGTTGTCTTCCAGAAGCAGGCTCCGGCCTTCCTCATGGCACACAGCCAGGTCTACGCAGTCGTGCGCAAGAATGTCAGCGGCTTCATGATGGACCCGCTCGGCATTCATCGCTTCGACGGCGTCGACAAGGCCGAATAGAACTGTTAGGCGGGCGGCGCGCAATCAGGCGCCGCCCGCTTTTCAAGATGCTCCGATATCTCCTAAACAAAATCGTCTTGGTGCTGCCGACGCTGATCGGCATCACCATCTGCGCCTTCGCTTTCGTCAGGCTGCTGCCCGGCGATCCCATTCTTGCCATGGCCGGCGAGCATGGCGTGTCGCCCGAGCGTTACGCGGAACTGAAGGAACAGTTCGGCTACAATTTGCCGATCTGGCAGCAATACGCGCATTATGTCCGCGATGCCGCGACCGGCAATTTCGGCGTGTCGATTTCGTCCAAGCGGCCGGTCATCGAAGATTTCATGACGCTCTTCCCGGCAACCGTCGAGCTCTCAGTCTTCGCCATGATCTTCGCCATGGTGCTGGCCATCCCGGCCGGCATCATTGCTGCGGTCAAACGCGGCTCCTGGTTCGACCAGGGGCTGATGGGCACCGCCCTTGTCGGCTATTCCATGCCGATTTTCTGGTGGGGTCTGCTGCTGATCATCTTTTTCTCCGGCTATCTCGGCTGGACCCCGGTTTCAGGACGCATCGGCCTTCAGTTCTTTATCAAGCCGATCACCGGCTTCCTGACCCTCGACAGCCTGCTCTACGGCAAATGGGATGCTTTCCGCTCGGCATTGAGCCACCTGGTGCTGCCGACAATTGTGCTCGGCACCATCCCGCTGGCGGTGATCGCGCGCCAGACGCGCTCGGCCATGCTCGAAGTGCTGGGCGAAGACTATGTGCGGACCGCCCGCGCCAAGGGCCTGTCGTCGTCCCGCGTCATCGGCGTGCATGCGCTGCGCAATGCGCTGATCCCGGTGGTCACCACCATCGGCCTGCAGGTCAGTACCCTGCTCGCCGGCGCCATTCTCACAGAAACCATCTTCGCCTGGCCGGGCATCGGCAAGTGGATGGTCGAATCCATATCCAAGCGCGACTATGTCGTCGTGCAGTCAGGCTTGCTGCTGATCGCCCTTATCGTCATGGCGGTGAACCTGATCGTCGACGTGCTTTATGCCGTCATCAACCCGCGCATCAGGGCGGCGTGATGAGCCAGTCGACCGAAATCGCCCCGATGGCCGCCGGCAACCCTGACCGACTGACCGGCTTCAGGACTTTCTGGCACTATTTCTCGGTAAACCGCGGCGCCGTCATCGGCCTGTTCGTCTTCATCCTTTTGGTGCTGGCCGCGCTCTTTGCACCGCTGCTCGCGCCCTATGCGCCCGACATCCAGGACAAGACCGCTTTCTTGCGTCCGCCGGCCTGGCAGGCAGGCGGCAGCATGGAATATCTGCTTGGCACCGACGCGGTCGGCCGCGACATGCTCTCGCGCCTGCTCTATGGCGCGCGTTTCTCGCTGCTCATCGGCGCCGTCGTGGTCACGCTGGCGCTTGTCGGCGGCATCACGCTCGGCCTTTTGGCTGGCTATTTCCGGGGCTGGGTCGACGTGGCGATCATGCGGGTCATGGATCTGATCCTGTCCTTCCCGTCGCTGCTCTTGGCGCTGGTTCTGGTCACCATCCTCGGCCCCGGCCTGTTCAACGCCATGCTGGCCATCGCGCTTGTCCTGCAACCCCACTTTGCCCGTCTGGTGCGCGCTGCCGTCATGGCCGAAAAGAGCCGCGAATATGTGGTCGCCGCCAAGGTCGCCGGCGCCGGCCATATAAGGCTTATGCTGCGCACCATCCTGCCCAACTGCCTGGCGCCGCTGATCGTGCAGGGCACGCTGTCCTTCTCCAACGCCATCCTGGAGGCGGCCGCTCTCGGCTTTCTCGGCCTTGGCGCCCAGCCGCCGACACCGGAATGGGGAACCATGCTCGCCTCGGCGCGTGAATTCATCCTGCGCGCCTGGTGGGTGGTGACCTTCCCCGGTCTGGCCATCCTCATCACCGTGCTTGCCATCAACCTGATCGGCGACGGTCTGCGCGATGCGCTCGATCCGAAGCTGAGGAGGTCGTAATGGCGCTGCTCGACATCCGCAATCTCGTCGTCGAGTTCCAGACCGCATCCGGCCCGTTCCGCGCGGTCGATGGCGTCTCGCTCCATGTGAACGAACGTGAAGTGCTGGCCATCGTCGGCGAATCCGGCTCCGGCAAGTCGGTGTCGATGCTGGCTGTGATGGGGCTGTTGCCGTGGACGGCGACGGTCACTGCCGACCAGATGAGCTTCAACGGTCGCGATCTTCTGAAGATGAGCCCGGCCGACCGTCGCAAGATCGTCGGCAAGGACATGTCGATGATCTTCCAGGAGCCGATGGCCAGTCTCAATCCGTGCTTCACCGTCGGCTTCCAGATCGAGGAAGTGCTGCGCTTCCATATGGGCATGGACAAGGCCCAGCGTCGCGAGCGCGCCATCGAATTGCTGACGCAGGTCGGCATTGCCGAGCCGGCCGAACGGCTGAACTCGTTCCCGCACCAGATGTCGGGCGGCCAGTGCCAGCGGGTGATGATCGCCATCGCCATCGCCTGCAATCCCAAGCTTCTGATCGCCGACGAGCCGACCACCGCGCTCGACGTTACCATCCAGAAGCAGATCCTCGACCTGCTGGTCTCGCTGCAGGTCAAATACGGCATGGGCCTGATCATGATCACCCATAATATGGGCGTCGTCGCCGAGACCGCCGACCGCGTCATCGTCCAGTACAAGGGCCGCAAGATGGAAGAGGCCGACGTGCTGTCGCTGTTTGAATCGCCGAAGAGCAATTACACCCGCGCGCTTTTGTCGGCGCTGCCGGAAAATGCCGTCGGCGACCGGCTACCGACCGTCTCGGACATGCTGTTCGAACCGGCTGCCGGGGGCGTCTGATGAGCATCAAGGTCGTCGAAGGCAAGGACATCGTGCGCGACTATCACGTCGGCGGCGGCCTGTTTCGCGGCGCGCGCACCGTGCATGCGGTCAAGGGCGTCTCGTTCAGCGTCGACAAGGGCAAGACGCTGGCCATCGTCGGTGAATCGGGCTGCGGCAAGTCAACGCTGGCGCGCATCATCACGCTGATCGATCCGGCAACGTCGGGCGAACTGTTCATCGACGGCAACAAGGTCGACATCGCAAGGAACGGCCTGACCAGGGAGATGCGCCGCAAGGTGCAGATCGTCTTCCAGAACCCTTACGGATCGCTCAATCCGCGCCAAAAGATCGGAGATGTGCTGGGCGAGCCGCTGCTCATCAACACCGACAAGCCGGCCGAAGAACGGCGCGACCTCGCCATGAGGATGCTGAAGAAAGTCGGCCTCGGAACCGAGCACTACAATCGCTATCCTCACATGTTCTCGGGCGGCCAGCGCCAGCGCATCGCCATTGCCCGCGCGCTGATGCTGAACCCGAGCCTGCTGGTGCTTGACGAACCGGTCTCCGCGCTCGATCTTTCGGTGCAGGCGCAGGTGCTCAACCTGCTCGCCGACCTGCAGGACGAATTCCAGCTGACCTATGTCTTCATCAGCCACGATCTGTCGGTCGTGCGCTACATCGCCGACGATGTGATGGTGATGTATTTCGGCGAAGCCGTCGAATACGGCTCGCGCGAGGAGGTCTTCGCCGACCCCAAGCACAACTACACCAGGACGCTGTTCGCCGCGACGCCGCGCGCCGACGTCGCCTCGATCAAGGCGCGGCTGGCGAAGAAGAAGGCCGCCTGACCTCTCACCGAGAATTGTTTTTGAACAATCGGAAATGCGTCGCGGCGGTGGTTTGCCGGCAGGATTGATCGCGATCTGCGAGCTGCCGGGCGTAAGCCGCGTCGCAGGTTGGGGTGCGCCCCATCACTCACCCGCTCCGTGCTGGTAAAGCTCGTCCATGCTGAGCATTGCCAGGGTTGCGAAGGGGGCCTGTTTTTTCACCCGACCGCGGCTCAAGATCACCACGTCGTCGCAGAACGATATGGTGCTGTAATGATGACTGATGACAATGGTGGTGCGGCGGCCGGCCCGCGACTTCAGCGTCTCGACAATAGCGGCTTCTGACAACCCATCCACCGCACTGGTGGCTTCGTCGAGGATGAGAATATCGGGATCGCGCACCAGCGCCCGCGCCAGGGCGATCCTTTGCCTTTGTCCGGCTGACAGGTTGATGCCCCGGTATCCGACCAGCGTCGCGTAACCCTGCGGCAGGTGCTCGATGAATTGATGTGCCTCGGCCAGCCTTGCGGCGCGCATGGCGTCGCTGGACGAGGCCGTGTCGTAGCCGTAGATAATGTTTTCAAAAATGGTGCCATCGACCAGTTCCAGCTCCTGACTGGCCAGGGCAATGTTCCGCCGCCACTGGCTTGGGTCGACTTCATCGAGCGGTGCCCCATCGACGAGGATCCTGCCGCTGTCGGGTTTGACGAAGCGGCACAGGAGATTGACGATCGTCGTCTTGCCGGCGCCCGAGCGGCCGATCAGCGCCGTCGAGCGGCCGCTGCGGATATCGAACACCGCCTTATGCAGCACCGCCTCGCGCGCGTCGGGGCCTGACAGGGGACCGGAATAGGCGAAGCTCACATCATCGAAGCTGATCCCTTGGCGCAAGCCGTCGAACGGCAGGCTGCCCTGCGGCGCCTCGGGCTTGTCGGAAGGATCGAGCAGCCATTGTACCTCCTCCAGCGAGCCGCTCATGCCTTGCAACTGACTCCAGGACATCTGCAAGGCCCGCATATGCGGCTGCAGTCGGTAGAGCAGGATGAGGAAGGCGACGGTCAGCGGGAAGCTTACATTCGCCAGCCAGGCTCCGATCACCACCGCCAGGAACAGCATCGCGTGCAATACCTCGGTCAGTGGCGGCAAGACGCCCTGGCGGATTGAAAGCACGAAAGCCGCCCGCCGCACCCCGTCGGACGCTTTGGCGAAGACCGCCTTTTCGCGGTTCTCCTGCCCGAAGATGCGAATCAGGCGCCCGGCATGCACCAGATGCAGCATCTGCGACGCCAGTGCGCTGTTGCGCGAGACGACGCTGCGGCTCGGCGCCTTCAGA
The DNA here is from genome assembly GCF_040324255.1 of Mesorhizobium sp. M0001. Taxonomy (NCBI): domain Bacteria; kingdom Pseudomonadati; phylum Pseudomonadota; class Alphaproteobacteria; order Hyphomicrobiales; family Phyllobacteriaceae; genus Mesorhizobium; species Mesorhizobium sp. M0001. The sequence goes on along the minus strand of NZ_JAMYVS010000003.1, from coordinate 357,655 downwards.
TTGGACGACAAAACCCCGTGCGCCAGCTGGACAAGCGCCAGCCCTAGAGTCACCAGCAGCGTCATCTGCCAAGAGAGGAGCAGGAGGAAGGCGAGCAGGATGACGGCGGCCGAGGCACTGACGATCGCGCCGAGCAGGGCCTGGATAGCGTCGGATGCTCGCCAGGATTCGTTGGAGATGATGTTGAGCAGCCGCCCGGGGCTTTGCTGCAGGAAAAAGGGGTAGCCGACCCTGAGCAACTGCTCCGACAGTGCGCTACGGATCGAATAACCTGCCTTGCCGTAGATGTAGCTGGTCAGCAGAGTGTTGGCGAAGGCAAAGACATTTTTCAGTACGATCGAACCGAGGATCGCGGCCGAAATGGCGATCAGCCGCTGGCGCTCGCCGAGGTCCGCTCCAACCTGCTGGAGGAGGGCGGAGAAACCGGCCATGCCTGATGTTTCGCCACGTCCCATAATGATGCCGAGCAGCGGAATGATGAGACCGATGCCGAGGCCTTCCAGCGCGGCGCCCGCAAGCCCGAGCCCCACCACGACGGGAACGAGCCGCAACAGCCTGCCACCAAGCGCGCGGCGCAGCATTGGCAGGGCTGACGGAATCAGTGACATTATCGCGCTCTGGCCTCCGCATTGGCTTCGCTGGCTTCTCGGTCGTGGCGCAGCGGCAGCCGTTTTGGCCATCCCATCATGACGAGCAGCGCAAATCTGGCGGCACCTGCCAGATTCATAACAACAATAGGCCAGTGCGACAGATCGAGGTCGCGGTCAAAGCGAGGACGGCCCGCCAGTTCCCTGAACGCGGCCCGCGCGGACCAATAGACATGGCGAAGCAGCCAAGGGGCGTGGCGGACATGTTTCAGGCACAGCGCACCATTACCGAGGCTATAGTCGCGGTGCAGCCTGTCGATCGATTTGCGGTCTCGCCGGCCGTGATGATGCAAGACCGTCATGTCGGGCACATACTCGACCGGCATGCCGAGCAGCATCGCCCGCACGAGATAATCAGTATCTTCAGCCGAGCGTAGCGGGCCGCCAGCGCCGAAGCGTTCGTCGAACGAGCCGATGCGGGCCGCGACGTCGCGGTGCATGGTCATGTTGCAGCCGAGCACGAAGCCGCCGGGGTGGACCGCCGGGGTCAGCCGCTCGCTTGCCTCGCGGAGCTTTATGGTGAAGGGCAGGTCCCGGGCATCACCGAGCTCGACCCGGCCGCCGCGGATCAGCCACTTCTCGCCACTCCGGTAGTGCCGCTCCAGGTCGCGGAGATAGTCGCGGTCGAGCTTGCAGTCGTCGTCGACGAAGACCAGCACGCGGCCTCGCGCTCGCGCCAATCCGGCATTGCGGGCAGCGGCTAGTCCGGGGCGAGTCTCCGAGACGGCTGTGACTGGGATGTCGGAAGTTTCGGCGATAGCGGCCAGCCGCTTTGACGTGCCGTCCCGTGAACCATTATCGACCACCACCAACTCTGCCGCGAAGGTGGCGTGCACCCGGCATGCGGTCTGGATCGAGGCTATGCAAGCCTCCAGCACAGCGGCGCGGTCGCGCGTGCAGACGATGAAACTGACCTCGAGCGACGGCCGCTCCGATCGGGGAGATGTCGGGACAGGTGCACTCGCAAACTGGTGATCGCGCAGGAGCGGGTGGGGCCTGTCGGTCATACCAGTCCCCGCTGATAACGCGCAAGCACCGCTTCGGCCGGCGTGGTTTTGAAGAAGTACGCCACCGCGTCCGCCCGCTTTCCGGCCCTTATCGAGAGCAGGCTGAGCCAAGGCGCCCGGACGCCGGGACGCAGCGCATATTGTTCGCGGCGCCGGATGAAATTCCATCTCGCCGTCCGCGTGAGCAATTCGTGGGTCAGCGGCGGTTCTCCTTCGTCGCCGACGAGTTGGTAGAGGAAATAGAACAGGTTCAGCGCGCCTGCCTCGAAGCTTGGCCGTGTGTCGGTCGGCAGCTCGGAAATCCGCTCTTCGAGCGCACGGATGAAATCGGCTGCGCGCGAAACCGTGTCGAAAGAGACGGCCTCGCCGATGTCGCGCAGATCCGCTGTGGTTTCCGCAAGCCCCTCACGCTCGAGATTTTCGGCCACGATCCGCAAATGCGTCCTGCGCATTTCCTTGGCATGCCGCATGGTCACGCTTCCCGCATGGATGCGATAGACGAGCAGGCTATCGGGCAATATGGTCGCCGGGAAACGGCCGGCAAGCCGTCTGAAGAGATCAAAATCCTCGGCATGTCTATATTTGGGATCGTAATAGAGATCGTTGTTCCCAATGACATTCCTGTTGTAGATCACCGTCGGATGTAAGAATATCGTAAAGAACATCGACAATATGTCGAGCCGGCCGAGCCGGAACACCGGGTCTAGCCTGCCTTTGGCGATACGGCCGTGAAGCAAGGTATCGACGCAGGCGCCGCAGAAGCCGAGATCGGGCCGCCGCTCGAACAGTGCGACCTGGCGCGAGAGGCGCCGGGGATAGGCGACATCGTCCGCATCCATTCGCGCAACAAGCTCGCCCTGGGCCAGTCGTAGCCCTTCATTGAGGGTGGCGACGAGGCCGCGGTTCTCACGCGAGATGACAGAAACGCGATTGTCTGCCCGGCGGTATCGTTCGAGAATCTCGAGCGAGTTGTCAGTCGATCCGTCATCGATAGCGATGACCTCCAGGCGATCGTAGTCTTGCCGCAGAATGCTCTCCAGCGCAGCGGTGAGATAAGGCCCGGCATTGTAGACCGGCAGCAGGACGGAGACGAGCGGCGCGGTGGTCATCTCTGCGCATCCGTTCGCCGGAGTTCGAGTGCGGCGCGGCCATCGGGGGATCCGCCGGGATAGGCGTCCGCCGCCCTGCCGAGCCAGCCGGCATCGCCAGAGCGTGCCTGGGAGCGGCGGCGCGCTACATAGGGGAAGCGGCGCTTGAGGCCGTTGAGCGGCTTTTCGAAAGCCGTCCACGAGATCGAAGCGACGGCGATCGTGGCGGCGCTCGCGACCAGGAAACGCCCTGGCCCCTGCTCCGAGACATTGAGCGGGATCCAGGGCTGTGACTTGACGGCGAGCGACAGAAGGATCGGATGGTAAAGATAGACGCCGTAGCTGATGCGGCCCAGTGACAGCAGCGGTGGCAGTTCGAAAACCCTGCCGAGGACGCCGCCAAGGCCGGCTGAACAGGCGGCGACAACGGCCACCAGCGGCACTAGGGGCAGGATCTGCAGCAACGCCCAGCGGGCCCATTCCAGCATAGGATCGGCCGGCGCAGGGATAAGCCACTCAATCGCCAGGAAGACAGCCGCAAGGGCTGGCCAGCCTAGCCGCATCCATTGCGGCAGGCCGGCGCCTCTGGTCCGCCGGCAGGCAAGCAAAGCACCAAACGCCAGCGCGTCCATCGATGCTGGCGGCAGCAGGTCGCGCGCTAGCGCCGGGGTGGCGGTGATCGGCCAGTAGAAGCGATAGGCCAGCGACAACAGGATGACGCCGATAGTGATCGCTTCCACCCGCCGGCGGGGTGCGAGAAGCACGACCAGCGGCCAGGCGATATAGAACTGCTCCTCGATGCTCAGGCTCCAGAAATGGCAGAGTAGCCAAGGCGTCCATTCGTTGCGCAGCGCGTACCAAAAATTCGACAGGTAAAGCGCATGCCAGACGAGCGATCCACTGGACTGCTCCAGATCTGTCAGCCAGACGAACCCAAGCACGGCGAAATAGGGCGGGAATATGCGCAGCGCGCGCCTGATGTAGAAGGAACTCAATGCAGGGCCGGCTTTGAATTCGGCCGCGGCGCGCGCTTCGAGCAGCAGTCGTGTGATCAGGAAGCCGCTCAGCACAAAAAAAAGCCGCACCCCGATGTGGCCCCAAAAGGAGGACCCGTTGGGTGCAAGGAAATGGGAATAGAGAACCATCGTGACAGCGATGGCGCGCAGAGCGTCCAACTGATTGTCACGCGCGACCGCCATCAGCCATTTCCGCCGGTCTGAAATCTCCGATGAAGCCAGCGGCCCTGCATTCCGGGCCTCAGGTCGAGGCCTGCCAGCGTCGAGAGTGCGCCGACAACATCAAACCCACGCCTTGTGCGCGGGGCAGCCTCGAAATCGGTGCTGGCCAGCGAAAAATTCAAGCTGATCAACTTGGCGGAATCCTCCACGGCGCACTTCTCAGTACCAAATCCCCCAAGAAATGGTGCAACCGGGCAATGGTGCAGTGCAACACAAAATATCTATCGAGCTGTAATATTTGTGTGAGTTAGTGCTAAAAATGGGTATGATTTGCGAGTGCGTTGCGTCGCTGAGGGTTTTTCACGTCCGCAATGCTGTACGAGCAGTAGTACCATGTCAGAAAAGACACGGTTTAATTACACAACTATAATCCGGAGTGTCTGGTATAGGCCAAAATTGACGAAGATTATTCTAAGGTAGTGGTTTTGTATCTTATAAATTATGCTTGTATTGTCGGGTTCTCTAGGCTGTCGATCTTGCGCGATGCAGCATAGTCGATGGTCAAGCGTCTGACGACGCAATCCTGTGGCGGCGGCATATGGCGCATGTCGACGAGGCAGACAGGAAGTGCCGGTGTTGGCGTAGGGAGTGACGTGCATTAGCCTTGCACCTGCCGTCACGCTTGCGTCGGATGGAGAACTGGTGCCGCTTAGGTGACTCGAACACCTGACCCCATCATTACGAAACAGGTTTCCGGGCTATCTAGCGCATATCAGCATTACGCAAACCGTAGCGTTTGCGCGTTCTGTCTTCTCACTTGATATCAGTGAAACGCCTTCCATTGCGCAATTCTGCTACCGATGTGCTACCAGACGTTGACAAACGGCAAACGAGACCCTATTCGTGATGCATACCGTAGTTTGCAAAAGATCAATGAGGTATCCGGTAGCATGGCCGAGAATACGAAAGACCGACCGGCCGCCTCGGGCGCTTCTGGCACTGCATGGAACGACCCGAAGGTGCCAGGACTTCGGCTCCGCTACTTCGCCACCAAGGCGGTTTGGTATCTGTTCTACCGGACGAAGGTCGGCCGGCAGCGCAACATGAAGCTCGGCGATTTTCGATTTTTGTCGCTCACCGCTGCCCGAACCTCGGCGAAAGATATACTCGCCAAGGTTGCCGGGGGTGAAGATCCCGCCGGGGAAAGGGCCGAGAGCGCGGCGCGGCCCACGATGGCCGAGCTTCGCGACAAGCACATGGAATACGCCGAGGGCCGCAATAAGGCCGGCTACAGGCGCGACAACGAAGGCCTCTATAACAACCATGTCTTGCCCCACTTCGGGGCGGGCAAGGCCGTGGCGGATGTTACAGACGCCGAGGTCGAGGCGTTGCATTTCAAGTTGCGGAAGACGCCGAGCCAGGCGAACCGGGTCGCCGCCCTGCTATCCAAGGGCTTCAACCTGGCCGAAAAATGGGGATGGCGCCCCCGCAAATCGAACCCGGTTCATGTCGAGCGCTACAAAGAGAAAAAGCGCAAGCGGGTGCCCCAGGCCGACGAGGCGTTCCGCCTGCTACTGGCGATCAATGCTCTATGGGAACCTAGCCCGTTTTTCGCCGGGCTGATCGAACTGCTTTGCTTCACAGGCGCCCGCCGCAATGAAATTCAAACCGCGAAACGGGCATGGGTAAAGACGGACGGCCTGCACCTGCCGGACTCCAAGACGGGCGAGAAAATCGTTCCGCTGTCCGCCCTGGCGCGCGACGTCATCGCCAAGATCCCCGAGGTGAAAGGCAACCCGTATCTGATACCGGGCCGGCATGGTCACGGCCATCTAGTCAACGTCACCAAGCCGTGGGCCGCGCTCATGAAGGCCGCCGGGATCGAGGAAAGACTAGTGCCGCACGACCTCCGGCGTTTCTTCGCCTCGGCCGGCCTGTCCGCCGGTCTAGACCTCACCCAGGTCGGCGGCTTGCTCGGGCACATGGATTCGCAGACAACCAAGCGCTACGCCTACCTTCTCACCGGGGCCGCTCAAAAGATGGCGGACACGGCGGCGGAATCGGTCAGGGGGATAATGACCGGCGGCGGTAAGATTGCAGTATTGCGGCGTTGATGGGGGACTATGCGCAATGTATATTCACGACATGACAAACGCCGCTGACGATCAACGCGAATTCGAATTGCTCTTTGAGAAATCAGGGCTTGAACAGAAACAGCTTGCCGGGCTTCTCGGCAAGACGCCGGTTCAAGTTAACCGATGGCTTCGGGACCGCCAGGACAGCGGGGTCCCGCCCTTCTATGCCATCAATTTTTTGCGGATCTATTTGATGCTGCCGGCTTCGGCGCGGGCGCATCTGCCCGTGCGTGCGATGGGCGGGGCCGCCAAGACGCCGGCCTAAGCTTCCTTTTTCTTCGCCGAGTTATCCAGCCATTTGTCGAGCCGGTCGCCGAGCCGGTCGATAGACTGCACGATTCGCTCTTCCACCTGGCGGATTGATGCGTTCGTAGCGAACCGCTCGGCGGCAGCAAGCTTGTACTCGGCCAATTCATGCGCGGTCCTTCCGCGCACCTCTTCCGCCTTCTCTATGGCCTTTTCGGTCTTGAGGTTCGCTAGGGCGACGGACGCCGCCAGCGTGGTCAACTGCTTGCCCATGTCTTCCTCAAGCTTCTCGATTGCCTTGGTGTTTTCCTGCCCTTTTGCGCGTACCGCATACCATGCGCCTATACCCGAACCCGCCAGCACAACGATAGTGATCAGCGTAGGAATGCCCACGGTCATATCAAATTGCAGCATAGTCTTAGAGCCCCGCATTCCATTCGCGCACGCCATCCACCTGGCCGGCGCACGTATCAAGCCCAGCGCCGTTGACGTCGCCGCGCACGATCCAATCTTCTGTTTTCTCGGGGCCGCCCTTTTTGTGCCAGCGCTTCGGGCACGGTTGAATCAGGTAAGCCGGCACCTTCTCCCGAACCGTCACGGTCTTGATCACGACCGGCGGGCTAGTGGTCGTACAGCCGGCGCAAACTGTCAGGGACAGGAGCGTCGAGATAAGAGCGAACGTTTTCATCTTTGCCTTTCAGGTCGGCCCGAGCCGTGGTTGTTTCGATCAATACAGTGTTGGCGGCGGCGAGCTTCAAGGCGAGGTCCGCAGCAATCTTGTCGTTGGCGGCATCCTGCTTTTGCATCCTGTCTATGGTGTCCGCGCTCACCCTGTTCGCATCGACCGCCAGGTCTAGCGAGGCCTGCACCCGAGCCGTTTCCGCCTCGGCCTTGATGGCGTTGCCTCGATAGACGGCCGCCGTAGCGAAGAGCCCGAGGAAGGCGAGCGCCACCAGGCCGGCAATGATGAGTTTGAATTGCATCACCACACCCACCAGATGAGAAAGCCAGCGATGACGGCCAGGGCGGCGGCGCCAACGACTCGCAGAAAGCGGTCGAAGGCCGGAATAATTAGCTCTTTGAAGCCTTCCATCACTGCGCCCTTTCGAGGCCAGACACGCAAAGCTCGGCCTCGCCGATACGCTGCGCGTCACCCATTTCGCGGCGAAGCACCAAGCCTTTGACGACATGGCCGCCGGCTTTGTTGAAGGCGGTTTGCGCCAGGCAGGCCGTATAGAATTGGTTCAACCGGGTGTAGCGGGCCGCCGAAGAGCCGCACGCGGCACCGACGCCGAAGTTGTAGGCGCCCGAAATGAGCGCGGCTTGAAGGCTGATCGGCTTGCTGTCGAAACCGGCAATGCACTTCGTCAACGGCACGTAATAATCGCGGGTCACGCGTTCGATCAGTAGGTCGTGACACCGCGCCGCCGTGAACCTCATTCCGGGCTTCACGGGCTTGCCGTCTATCAGGGTGTCGCCGTGGCAGATATCCCACCGGTTGGAATAGCGGTCCCAATGCGACGTTAGAACCAAGCCCTCCCAAGGCATGATTGCGGCGTCAACGGCAAGCTGCACGGCCGCCGGAATAGGCTCGGGCTTCGCAACCATGTATCGGCCGCCTACCAGGGATGCGACAGCCATGACGGCAGCAATAGCCCCGCGCGCGCGGTTGCTCGATTTGATCTTACCTACGGGCATGACGGCGGCGCCTTTTTCCTGAAACGGATTCTTGGGGGATGAAACGGAAGACGCCCGCCAACGCTGAGAAGATCCCGGCGAGCGCGCCGAACACCGGAGTCGGTATCGGCAAGTAGCCGTTGAAGTAGGGCCAGGCGGTGTCGAGAAAGAACAGCAAGCCGGACACGGCGCCGGCAAGGTTGAGGTGAAAGGAATAGGCGCGGAGCGCCACCTTTCGAGCGTTGGGGATGAGCCGAGGGAAGAGCTTCATTGCTCGCCCCTAGCTCGGAACATCGATAATGAAGCCATCGGTCGGCGACGTGGATTCCACCGGCTCGGGCGGGGCATCCGGGTCGATCTTGTCGTCGTCCGTGGGCGTGGTTTTCTTGACACTGGCCGGAACGTCCGCCTGCTTTTCGGCGAACAACTCGGCGTCAATTTGCGTCTTGTAGCCGCTCGCATTGAAGACGTGCGACGCGCTCTTCACCCGCCAAGCCGCCGGGATATAGGGGCGGAAGCTGGACAGGGTAAGCTTTGCCTCGGCTTGAACCGAGGGCCTGCCCACCGCGAGGGTGCAAGAGAACGAAGCCTTACCCCGAGCGCTCTTGTTCTTGTACGAGTCGGCGGCGGCCTGGGCCTCGGCTTCGTTGTGATAGGTGTAGCGAAGATCATGGAACGGCGCTTTGCCGACCGTGGATTCCTTCGTCTCGCCGCTGCGAATATCGGTCCAGAAAGCGCGAACCCCGCCCTTTTCCTCGACGTCGCCGCTTTCATCTTCCGGCACGTCAATAATGGACTCGCCTTCGGTCTGCCCCGAGGCGGAATCACCGGCGGCGCCGGCCGCGCCTTGAGCCGAGGAACCGCCACCGGAATCCAGGCCGCCGGCCTCGCCCGCTTCGTCCCTAGCCGAGTATTTGAACGACCACGTTTCGCAATCGGACTCGATGAGCGTAACGCCGGTGAGGGCTTCGCCCGTCACACTCTTGCCGGTGCCGCGCTTCGCAACCGCCAGCTTGCCCGCCACCGGCCTGGCGACGCCATCGTGAAGCGCGGCGAGCCGGGTCGCGAAAGACATATCGGACTCGTTGCGCTGGTCGATATGGCGTATGACGATGCCGGACAGTGCGGGATCGATCTTTGCCTCATAGCCGTTGCGCCCGGCGATTTCCTGCATGATCGCGCCGATGGTCTTTTGATGGTAGCTCTTCGTTTTCGGGGTCCGGTACGACTTCGGCATCGCGGCCGACCGGCCCGTGACTCGAAGCACCCGAGGCGGCGAAGACACGTCCAAGTCGTCAATGAGGTAGGGGCCGAACGTGGCCGAAGCGCCCTCGCGAAAGCCGAGGGTTACGGTGATGGTGGAGCCGATGAGCGGCAGCGCAGCAACGGCGCCGTCGCTCCACCTGGCGCGGTCGTCAAGCTCGATAGTCACGCGGTCGGACTTGTCTTCCGCTTCGTCATGGCACTCAATGGACAAGAGCCGGTCGGCGAGGCCGCCGGTGATGTCAGCGCCCCCGGACGAGATCGAGGCAAAGGGGGTCATTGCGCCCCCCAAATCCGAATTATCGGGGTAGCTGACGGGCGCGGAAGTTCCGGCAGATTGACGAGAGTTCCGGCCGTAAGCACCGGACCCAGGGCGGCGAGGCCTTGGTTCGCCTCATAGACCCGCTCAACAGCAAGCGGTTGCTGGCCCTTCTCATAGAAGCGCCAACAAATTTCATCGACCATGTCGCCGTCTTTGGCGCGGTAAATGTCCACTTGCACACCTGTTTGCAATTCGCAAACACCATACCCGAACAAGCCGGGGCGCCGTACCCACAATAAGAGGGTCGGGCCCTAGAACAAACCGCCATCGGCGCCGTAGCTCTTAAGATCAAGGTTGAATTCTTGCTTGCGAGGTGCGCCGTTGCTCAAGAAGTATGTTTGCGTCTCGCCCACGCTTGCGATCACAAACAGGCCGAATATCCGGCCCACCCCTGAAACCAGCATTTGAGGCGCGCCGATTGCGGCAATCGCCCTCATGGAGTCCAACTGCCCGAGGCCGCCCCGAAACGCGGGATAGATGACGCCGCTTAGCGTGAACGTTGAAGTGCCGGCGCCGATGAACTGCATAGCCGGGGCGCGGCCGATGCGGGCCGCCTCTTCCCATCGGTATTCCTCGGCCCGCTCAAGGGACTGGTAGGCCGCCGTTGAGAGGCTGAAACGGAACGGCCCGAGGCCCATCATTGTCGGCATGGCATCAATCCGAAAGGCTAGATTGCAGATTCGCGGCGTGCTTGGCCTGGGCGGCCCCGATGGCGCCCGTGACCATGGCTTGCGCCTCGGCCGGCGTCATGCCCTGCACGTTCACAACGATGCCGCCCACGTTTAGCGGCGCGCTGATCGTTTGCGGCTCATGAGCGATCAACGGTTCCGACATTTGAATGCTGCCCGTGGTGACGGTGCCGGCCTCTACCTTGTCCGTCTTCTCGGCGCCGCCGCTGCCCTGTTTGACGATATCGCCAATCGGCTTCATGAGATCCCGCCACGCCGAGGCGAAGCCTTCCATGATGCCGCCGGTATCCATCGGCCGAACGCTCGGGGCAAAGGCAGGCGAGGCCGCCGGTACCTTCTCTGTCGGTCCTACCATTGCGCCCACGGCGGCACCGGCGGCGCCCGCCTTGGCCGTCTCGGGGCCGCCTGGCGTCACGCTGGACAGGTCAAAGCCGAGCCGCGACTTGATGCTTTCGGGAAGCCAGCCGATGAGATCATTGACGGCGCCCTTAAGCCAGGCGACGACATCGCCCCACTTCGATTTCAAGCCTTGCCAGATGGAATCCACCATGGCGGCGCCAACGTCATAGAGCTTGATCGGAATGGACTGGATATAGGCAACCGCCGAGGCGAACAGCCCGGTTACATAGGTCCAGAAATCGCCGAAGAATTTCGCGATGGAATCCCAATTCGAATAGATGAGATACGCGGCGCCCGCGATGGCCGCCACAGCGGCGAGGAACCACCCGACCGGGGTCGCCATGATGACGATACCGAGATTGATGAACGCGGCGCCAACGGCTACCAGGGCGGCAATGAGCGGCGCCGCTGTCCAAGTGCCGAGCGCGATAAGCGTCGCTTGCATCGGGCCGCCTATGAAGTCCACCACGGGCCGAATGGCAGCAAGAAACGAATTGAAATTTGCGGCGACCCGGCTGATCTCTTGCCGGATATCCGACGCCGGGTTCATGAGGTCGCGAAGCACTTGCGCGAACGTCTTGACCCATTCCGAGATAGTGGAGCGGACAAGGCCGGCGTTGGCATCGAACCATTTCGTGGTCGATTCAATAACCTCATTCATGACGGGCAAGAGTTGCACGCTGAGGAAGAGCTTAAGGCCGTTGACGCGGATCAAGAGGGCGTCAAGGTTATCGCCGAACTTGTCGGCGGCCGCCGCCGCCCCCGCGCTCATAACGGACCCGGTAAGCCTGGCCTCATGGCGCATGTCCGCCAAGCCCTCGGCGCCGTCCGAAAGCATCTTGACCATATCGACGCCGGACTTGCCGAAGAGCTTGAAGGCCAGGGCGTTGCGGCGCAACGGGTCTTTGATCTTTGAGAGGCCGGTAAAGGTATCGTTCAAGATGGCTTCGGTCGACCGCATCTTGCCGTTAGCATCCTTCAAGGGGATGCCGAGCGCCTTGAAGCTCTTCGCCATCAACTTGTTGCCCTTGGTGGCCTCCGAAGCGTTGATGCCGAGCTTCTGAATTCCCTTCGTCAGCGACTCCGATTCTATGCCGCTCATTTTCGCGGCGAAGCGGTATTCTTGTAGCGCCTCAACCCCGATGCCGAGCTTAAACGAAGCTTCGCCGATCTCGCTGCCGAGGTCCGACGCACTCTTCGCCAGGGCGAAGGCGCCGGCAACTGCACCCGAGGCGCCGAGGCCGAGCAGTGAGACGAAGGAAGCGAGGCGGCCAGTCGTTCGGGCCAGGCCCACGCCAAGGCCCTGTAGGCTTCGCCCAAGGCGGCCTACAGACGCGCCGATGCGGTCGAAGCCAAGACGGGCGCTAAGAGCAGACAAGCGCGCCTGTAGCCGCTTAATCGGCCCGGAGATCCGGTCGATAAGTGTGAGCTTGACGGATGCTTCGGCTACGGGCTTCCCGGCCATTACCTTTTTGCCTTAGTCCGGTCGGCGGCGAGCTTGCGCCACATGACGATTTCCGAAAGGTCCATTTCCCACATTTCGGACGGCGGCCAATGGAAGATCGAGGCGATATCCGCCATGAGGTTTGAGACGGACTCGAGCGTTAAGCTCGCTTCCGCCTCCCCATAAAACCCTCAATGATCTTCGTAAGGCCCTCGATATCGGCGGCGTCCAGAAGGTCGAACGCCTCGGGCGGCCAGCCGGCAAGGCTGCAGATGATGAGCGCGGTTTTGTCCAGGCCGGACTCCTCGCGCTCCATATCGCGAATGTCCTTACCCTTGATCCGACGCAAAAGCGCTTCCTTCACTTCCCGGCCTTCGAACGTGATCGGGTCGAGAAGGGTGTATTTCGTCTGCTTACGAATATCGGTCATGTCATGCTTTCCTTACAGGCCGATTGCGAGGCGTTGCGTCGCAAGCTGGTCGACGCCGCCGATGCGGCGCACCATGTTGATGATGTCAATTTCCATGTACTCGACCTCGGCCTGGCGATAGCGGAAGTAATCGAGTTCATAGGTGAGGGTCTTGAGGGACTTACTGCCGGGCTTCCACTCGGCGAGTTCCAGCGCCATCAACATGCCGCGCATGTTGAGCACCACGGGCTCGGCGGGCTTGCCCTGCGCTTGGACGGCACCACGCGCCACAAGCGGCACGTTGTCCACGCCGAACAGGCTGATAAGCGCGGGGTCGTAATCGGAAATAATGAGTGTGGCAGTCATTGCCTCCATGCCCATTTCCAATTTCTTCGGGCCGTCCATACCGCCGGCCCGGTGCTCTTCCGAAGTGAACGTGAGGGTAGGCGGCGTGATGCTGTCCACTCGGCCGGCGTAGGAGTTGCCGTCATAGTAGAGGTTGAACGCCTTAAGCTGGCGGGGGAGTCCGAAAGTGGGGTTGCTCATAGCACCAGATCCTCAAGAAAGTCGTTGACGATGCGCGAGCGGAAAATGACGTGCTCGGCCGGGTAGGGCGGCGTGAAATCGATGTTGAACCAAACCTTGCCCTCGGAAATCGAGGCCGGCGAATTCAGGTCCGGGTCGGCGTAGCATCGGCCGCCGATAAGGGCGCCCATCGCAACCAGGCTGCGAATGTAGGCGTTCACGGACTCCTCAACGTCATCAATGTAGGTCTTGGTGATGTTGCGATCCACGGCCCATAGGTGGGCGCGGAGGATCGAGTCGTTGATGATATCCGCCGTGCGAACAACGGACAGGAAAGCGAACTTCGGGTCGCTGGACAGCGTGCGGTTACCCCAAAGGCGGAACCCGTCTTCGCGGATGATCGTTGCGACGTTGCCCTCGTTGAGAAGGTTTGCGCGGCTGTTGGCGTCGCCGAGTGCGAAGTCGACCGAGCGGTCCGTTCCAACGATCCCGTTGATATTCTGGTTTGAAGGCGACCACCAGAATCCGCGGTCATTATCGATCTTGGCGATAAGGCCGGCCACGGCGGCCGAAGCCGGCTCGCTGTTGACATTGGCGCCGCGAGCAACCTTGACGCCAGGGTCGATCACATAGACGCGCTTGGAACCGAAGTCGTCGGCATAGGTGAGCGCGGCGGCGTCCGTGGTGTTCGGGCCGTCTGCGATGATGACAGCCTTAAGGCGTTCCGCGATACCGATCAATTCGGCCACAACCGCGTTCGCGGTGGCGCCGAGCGTGACAGGCGAAGCGGCACCCACAAGGCCGGCCGAGGCGGCAAACGAGAAGGCAGGGGCAACCGTGTAGCGGCCCGCCGAGGTGATGGTGATCGCGGTGAGCGAACCGCCCGCCACTGTGAAGGTGCCGGCCGCGCCGGACCCGGTGCCGCCGGTGAAGGCGAGCGGGAAGGTGCCATTTGCGCCACTGTTGCCGGGGGTGATTGCGCCGTGCCCGGCGATGCCGACCGGACGCTCGCCGGTGAAGCCTGGCGCGACAAGAATGCGGGGGCTGACGCCTACCGCCGACTTTGCATCAATGGCGACATGGACGCCCTCAAGAACGTTCGCGAGGGTTTCGCCAGCGCTGGCGCCTTCATCGACTCGGCACACCACGATAACGGCGCCGATTTGATCGAGGATGAGGTCGACCGCGTTCGGCAGTGTGCCGAGGCGGGTTTTGCCGACTGACATGTCCAGCTTGGAAGCTTCGCCCCGGCTACCGGCGATCATCACCGGAGTCATGATAGGGAAGGCGAGGTCGTCGGCATCGGGCGCGGTGCCCACGATGAAAATGACGGATGAGCGAACCGTGCGGATGGGGCGGGGGCCGTCATCGATCTCAATGAGTTCGACGCCGTGCAGAAATTCAGTGCCAGCCATAATGTGCAATCTCCGATGTCACATTTTCTATAGGCCGGCGTTGACGTTTCGCAAACGCACAATGCGAGAGTTGGAGCGGATGCCGAGCTTAGGGAAGCGTCTCGCCGTCAAGAACCCGCTGATATAGGGCGACGTATGCCTTCGCTGTCTTGTCGATCGGGAACCTATCGGCGGCTGATTCTCGGCACCGTTGCGGGGAAATGCTACCCACCTCGTTAAGGCCGCGCGCGAAGTCTTCGTCGGTTTCGAAGAAACGCCCGGTTTCGGCGTCCACTGTTTCCGGCAACGCGCCTAGGGGCGTTGTCAGTACAGGCGTGCCGCAAAGCATGGCCTCGACCGGGGCCATGCCGAACGGCTCTTCCCAAGAAATCGGGTTAAGAAAGGCCCTGGCCTCGCCGAGGTATCGAAGCTTTTCCGCTCCGTCGATAACGCCGGTGAAGTGGAACCGGCCGGAAAGGCTCTTGAAGAATACGCCCTCTTTGCGGGTCTGGCTTCGCCCTAGTAGTTTCCAGCGGGAGCCGCCGGCAATATCGAGCCCGAGGCCGAATTTCTTCGCCAGGTCGACCGCCTTGTTGAGGCCCTTACCAGCCCGAGCGATGCCGCCGAGAAACAAAAGCCGGTCTGTCTTCACACCGGCGAGCCGGTAGGCGTCAACGGGGAAACCGTTATAGACGAAGGTTTGCCGATTGTGCCGGCGGGCGTGGCTAGCGCTTACAAAGCTGAAATTCTGGCCTTCCCTTGGCGTGTTCGGGACGTATCCATGCAGCGTGTAGAGCGCTCGATATGGGCCGCTAAGCTCATACCATCCGTTAAAATGAACGATGTCGGCGTCGCCAGGAATCGCGGCTGCGCATTCCTCCGGTGTTGAGGCCTGCCGGACCTCGCAAAGCGGGTGCCTTGATCCCGGCCCCGCTATGAGCGTGACCTCATGGCCGAGGCTCACAAGTTCGCTGGCGAGCCAGTCTATTTGCCGCTGAGTACCGCCGTAGCCTTCACAGGGAATCTTGCCTTGCACAACTATAGTTATACGCATCGGCAACGCATTAACCGAAGTAGAGCGAATTACAAGGTCGACGCTATGATCCAAAAGTTGTCGATCTGCTCTTCGGTCCAGCCGAAGCCGGCTCCGAATGCCGATGTAAGAGGATGAGCCCGCTTGAATTCCGTCGCCCCAGACAGAAGCATTTCAGCGCCGAACCGGGCCGGCTCGGGCAGGCCTGCGATAAGCGGAACCATGCCGCTCGGAATCGCGCCTGTCTTGACGGCCGCCAACGCTTCGGCGTTGGTGATTACCCCGGCCACCGCGAGGCCTTGAAAGAATTGCCGGTCCGAAATCACGGCCGGAACGGGCGGCGGAAGCGACTCCACCTCGGACCAAGCTTCGCCAAGCCATACCTGGCGGGCGTCGTGCGGCGCCTCGGGCACCTCGATACCATCGGCCGGCGTTTCCACGCCTTCGCCGGCAAAAGCGCCGAGATAGTTCCCCTCGGAATCCACGAAATATTGCGTCACAGCCATGCCCTCATAACGATTTTCCAACTTGCGTTTACGATACTGCCCACGCCGCCGGTGTCCTTTCGGATGATGGTGTAGGCAAAGCTATCATTGCCGATACGAACCAAGAGAGTGGTCGCGGTCGGCACGATAGAGAGGCCGCGCCCGCTAGGATCGGTGGCGCTGAAATTCGGATTAACGGACACTTCGTCGCCAATCGCGTAACCCTGATCTGCCGTGGTGCATTGAAGAAACGGCATATAAAGCTTTGGCTTGGCGGCCAGGCCATGCGCCAGCGTGAGAAGGCCGCCCGCTGTGATCGTCTGTTGCGGGCTTTCGTAAAAGCCTTGCAACTTCGCGGTCGAGGCTAGGAGATATCGGGCGTCTTGCTCCACCTGGCTAAGCATGAGCTTATACCAAGCGCCCCAAACGCCGGCCTGTTGGTGCCGGCGATAGGCTAGCGTGTTGCCGGCGGCGGCCAAGGTGAAGTTGTGAACCGTCTGCGTCCGGTAGAGCGACCCCGCCGTCTGGCTATGAGATTCGACGGTCCCGATATACCAATCAACGGTCGGGCCATTGGCGCCCGAGGCGCACATGTACCAGCCATTATCAAGGGCGCTGTTCCAATCCGTGACTATCTGCGCGGCAGCGAAGTTGAGGCTCGCGCGGTAGTCAAGCTTGAGGTCATCGGCGGCCTTGACGTGCGCGGTCGTCGCGAGCTGCGTCGTGTTGGTGCCAGGCGCCGCCGTGGGCGCCGTAGGAACGCCGGTAAGCGCGGCGTTGGCAGCGTTGGCCTTGAGGGCGCCTAGAGCCGCCGCGAACGCCGTGGTGGCAAGCTGCGTCGTGTTGGTGCCAGGCGCCGCCGTGGGCGCCGTAGGAACGCCGGTAAGGCCAGGACTAGCCAGCGGCGCCTTAGTGCCGACCAACGTGGTCAGGCTGGTAATGATGCCGGGGTCGTTTTGCAGTGCGGCGGCAAGCTCGGCGATGGTATCGAGCGCGGCCGGCGCGGCGCCCACGATGTCGGCGAAGTAGAGCCGAGCCCAAGCCGTGGTCGCGATCTTGTTTGAGTTGTCCGCCGCTGCCGGGGTCGGCGCGGTAGGGGCGCCGGTGAGGCCCGCGTTTAGTATCGGCGCCTTGAGCACAAGCGTTGAAAGAATGTTGGCGACGTCAAGGTCTGCGGCCTGCAATGCCGCGATCAACCGGGCGACATCGTGGTCAAGATTGTTGCCGCCGTTCGGAAGCTGCCAATTTCGATTAGCCGTTACGTTGTCAGTGGGCATCGTTCAATCCTCAAATCGAAAAGGCGCGGAGGTCGGAAACAGCCGGGCGCGCCGCCGGGGTGCCCGTTTCGGTAATGCGGATACGGCCCTGAATCGCGGTGAGGCCGGTCGTGCGGTATGTCCGCTCAAATGTGCCATCTGCTAGAGCCGTGGCGGATACTTGCGGCAGCGGGAGCCAGACGTCGTCGGCCTTGTCATATTCCACCGTGAGGGTGGAGCCGGCGGGCAAACGGGTTTTCATCACGCCGTCGATACGGATGGCGGCGCCGAAGGCAAACGCCTTGCTGATGTAAACGCCGCTCGCCTGCATCGTTCCTTTGATGGCGAGGACATCGCGCCCCATGATGGGCGAAACCTTCTCTGTACCCGCCAGGATGGCACGCAAAGCGGCGTTGCCGCTGAAGAAGCTTTGACGCTCCCATACCTGGCCTGGCTCGATACGCACCGCCGCCTCGCCGATGGGCTGGATTTCGAATTGCAAGCGGGTGTCGCCGGTCGGCAAGAACACCTGTGCCTCGGCGATGAAATCCGAAAGGTTCGCCGCCGTCACGGTGCCGAGGGCGATGGTTTTCGACACCGGGCTAAACTTTGCAGCGTTAAGCCGGAACGACAAATCTTCGTCTTGGTGAGCCGTCCAGGTCGTCGCATTCGAAGATGAGAAACGGACGCCAACGGTATAGGGCTGCGCGCCGATCCACTCTTGCCGGGCTGCATCGAAGCCGCCCCGCGAGGCGAACGAAACCGAATGGTTCGGATCATTCGTCTTGAGCACAAACGCGGTTTCAACGCCCGCCGGGATGAACACGGGCGGGTCGAACGTGAACTTATGCCAAGGGCCGATCAAAGCCATGTGCATGTCGGTTTCGGTTTGGGCGATGACATCGGCAGTAGGATAGCCGTTGTCCATCGTGACGATCTCGCAAAGCACGGGCTGAGAAGCGTTGCCGATGGCGCAAAACTTCACCTCGATAGAAGAGATATGCCGGCCTTCCGTGAACTGGAAAGACTGCGCCACCGGGTCGGTACGGCCGCCCGCGCTTCCGTTGCCGGAATTGCCGCCATTGCCGCTAGTCGCCCGAGGCGGTGATTCTTGGAACCTCTGCACGGTCGTAAGCTGTTGATTGGTCGTGATCTCGATTCGGCCTTGGCCGGTAAACTCGGCGTTGGCGTAGTCTCCGCCGGCGCCCACGGCGGCGACGTGCTTGGTGCCCGAGGGCACATTCGCCGGAATGACGAAGCTTCCCGAAACGCGGCCGTTGGCGTCACCCACAAGCGGGCCGGCTGGCGTCACTGCGATGCCGTCAAACGTCAGGGTTTGAAGGATCTCGCCAACGCCGAACCCGTCAATAACGAAAGCGACGTTGATCTGTCGAAGAAAGCGCGCGGTAACTTCGCGAGTCGAGGTGATGACCTCAACATTTGTGACGCGGCTTCGGTTGCCCTGGCCGAACACCTGGGTAACAGGCGAAAGCGAAACGTCTTGTGTTTCGGTCCAAAAATCCTGCGAGGGCGTCAACGTCATCCGGCCCGGCAGCGGCGCGAACGACTGATAGGGGTTGATCTTTGTGCAACCCGTTACCGCTTCCTGGGCAATCAACACCTCTTCGGTGAAATTGAGATATTGAGGCTTCGGCAGAGAGAAGAATTGGAAAGTCGGGATGATCGGAATCTGAAACGTGCCGTTGAACACGGCGCCGTTTTGGACCTCGCCGGCATCGCGGTAGCGGTCGTCGTTGAGGGGATCAACGAAGACGCCTTTTTTCGCCACAGGCTCACGCGCGGTGATGTCCATTTGCAGACGCGCCAGGGCGATCAGGTCGATAGCATCGACAAGGCGGTTGTACATGCGGTCGATGGTTGAAAACGGATAGGCTCGGATGCCATTATTGATGACGTTCGGCGTTCCGAACCAATCGTTTTCGACCACGCAAAGCGCCAGCAACGTGGCCGGCGGGGCCGGGGGCTGCGGCTGTTCAATCGCCGGAATGCCTTTGAGGTAAACGATATTGCCGTCCCTATCGAGGCAGATAAGGTCGTGACGCGGCAGGTTGAAATTGTAGGTAACAAAGACCGCGCCGCCGGTGACCCCACCGGCAACAGTGATCCCGGTCGAGGTGACAGCCGAGGGAACCGCCGGGGCAAGATAGCGGTAAGTGACATCGTAGGATGAGCCGCCGGCCGGTTCCGCGCCGCCTGCCGCCCAATCAATCCGGTCGTTTACAAGCGAGTAGCTGGCGGGCGCCGCGTAGGTCGTGGCTCCCTGCTTTACTAGCGAGACTGACGAAACGCTAGAATGCCCGAGTAGGTCGGCGGTGTTCGCAACCCCGCCGCGCACAATCGTTTCCGTCACTTCCTTCGTGATGATGACGGTCCCGACCGAATTGATCGGGGTTCGGTTGAGCGCAATAACGGCGGTGCCAGTGCCGCCATCGGCGAACGAATGGGGCTCGGAAGCAATGTTGAGAATGTCCGGCTCTTCGGTCTGACCGAAGCGCGTCGCGGTGTTCCGGGTCCGCTTGTAACCCAAAATATTGGCGGTGCCTTCCTCGATAGAAAACCATTGCTTGCCCGCCGAAAGGCCGAGCGGCGTTACCCTGCAGCCGCGTGCAATGTAGTTTTCGTGGGCGTCATAATCGTAGGGCGCAATCGCCGCGTTGAAGCCTGCCAGGGAAGGCGGCGGCGTCTGATCGACAACGAAGCCGTTGCGCAACTGATAGACGCGGTAAAGGTCGCCATCCTCGCCGTCGCCATCCCATCCCCATGCCAGCGAAAGCACCTCACGGGCGGCGCCAGGTTCCCCGTAAGAGACAATCGATTCCTCATGAAGGCCGAGAAGGGATTCATCTTCCTCGTGGGTGATGACCGTTTGCAAAACGCGAACGCCGATGACGACGTCGCCCACGATAGGCAGGCCATTAAAGGCGGCGGCCCCGACCGGGCGGACATCGCCGCGCACATAGACCTCGCCGGCAGAAATCGTGGTGTCGCCGGTGAGATCACCCACGATGATGTCGCAACCCTTGATCCGGTCGCCGTCATGGGCAATCATATTGCCGATATTCGTACGCTTGCGGGCTTCGATGGAAAACGCTTCGGTTGCCTCGCTGGCCTGCGCATATTTGCGCTCGCGAAAAAGCACGCGCTCACGCGGCTCGCTCACCTTCGAACGATCATAGATGTCCGCAAGGTCCGGGCGAAGAGCCGGGTCGAACACTAGAAATTCTTCATTCGCCATTTTCAGATTTCCAAAGTGAGCGTGACGTGCTGCCGGACGGTGCGGCGGAAAGCGAAATCAACCGCAACCGGCCCGAGGGTCATGTCGTCGGATTCAAAGCCGTCTTCAAATTCTATCTCTTCCGGCTCAAGCCAAAGCTTGCCCGGCTTCGCGGCATCGGCGTTGCGAGCCCGGAACACCAAGGCAACGGAAGCGCATTGCGCACCCTCGCCGTCGCCGAAATCGGTACGGGCTTCGTACTCAAAAAACACATGGTCAGGCACGGGGGCGTGACCCGCCGTCACGTTCCGAATCGCCACGGGCCGGCGGTAGCCGATGGGCTCGCCGTTCGGGTCATAGAAGCCTATATAAGCGGGCAACCGAGCCATTAGAAAACCCTTGAAGGCGCCGACATCGGTAATCCCATTCCAAGACACGCCGGGCGCATTCCAGGGGAAGTCGCCCCAGGGCAGCGAGCCGCCGGCAGTGACATTCACCCCGAGCGCGATGCGGTCTGCGGTGTCCGCCGCGATGGGGTGGGTGAGGTCTTCGCCGTGGCTCCATTTGACGGTTCCGCCGTCAAGACGGATGCCGCTGTCGTCGCCCCAAATCGAGCCGCCCCAGGTCTGTTCACTCCATTCCAGGGCGCGCACATTGTAGCCGTGCCATCCCCGTATGAACGCGGAGCGCGCGGGGTCCGAGATCCCGACGAGATATTCGGCGTGCATAAGCACCGGCAACTCGGACTCGGGGACCAAACCCATGCCGATCTGATAGCGGTTCCACTTCCGGCGGCGGTCGTTTTGATCTTCGATAACCGGGGAAGCGTAGCTAATCCAAGACAGCGCTTTCGTGATCGCAAGCGAGGTGCCCCGGACCCGCTGCCACGGGATGCCGGCGGCGATCACCTCGGCGTCGGTATCGAAGAATTCGGAAATCGGGCCGAGTCCGTATTCTGCCACAACCCAAGGCGAGAAGGTCGCCGGAATGGTCCCGTATTTCAGGCCTGCGATACTATCGATGTACGGGCCGAATTCCGGGGTGCGGTCAAGCACCTCGGAAAGTGCCCGCTCAAACGGCGTCGCATTTTGCGGGAGAAGGTGAAGAGCGTTCACCGCGACCGTCCCGCAAAGTTCACGGTGATAGTGCCGAGCGTGGCCGCTTGGTTGTCGTTCTCAATGACCGGCGCCGCCGGGCTTACCACCACAACGCGCGAAACGCCGGGAAGGTGAACGCGAGCCGTGATCCATGAAGGATTCAAGTCGAACCCGATCCCGCCTTCGTCAAACCAGGCGGAACGGATCAATGTTTCCATCGAGTCGATGATGGCGAGCGGCGCGTTCGGCAGAAGCCAGACATTAAGAATGATATCTTGCGGTGCCTGGGTGGCGGACACAACCTCGATAACGTCATTGATGGCGCGGACGCCTGGCGCCGTCACAGCGGCCGTTACAGCGGCCAGCATAGGCGCGTCCGGCACGCCGCCGTTGACGGCAGACAGAAGGGCGACGCGAAGCTTGGGGCCGCCGTCCACCTGATAGACTGCAACGTCTTTGACGCGCACGTCTGCGGTGCGAGCAACGTATTTATATTGCTCTTCGGTGCCGCCGGTGGAGCGGCCCTGTATCGCCAGGATGGTGCGGGTTTGGAGCGCGGAGTCCGTCTCGCCGACGAGCCGAAGGACATCGTAGAAAGTGGCCAGATGGTCAAGGTCGGCGCCCCTGGCGAAGAACAAAAGGTTTGCCCGAGCCGCGTCGTTGACACGCTGGCGCAAGACAAGATCATCGTACGAAGCGGCCTCGATAGCCTTGATCGCAGGGTCGCTTTCGAGCAACGCCGAATAGGTGGGATCAATACCAACAAGCTTGTTGATCGTATTTAGGCGGATTTCCTCGTAAGAGAGGGTCGCAATAATCGCCGGGACCGGAAGCCCTTCAAGCGTATATTGCGTTTGCGTCATTTGATGACAATTCCGTTAAGTGAAATGATCTTTCCATCCGGCAGATAATCGCCGGTGAGCCCGAATTCTATAACACCGTCGCCGAGCGGAAAAAACGAAGCTTCCCGCAATCGTAGCCGGGGCTCCCATCGTCCAAGCGCCTCGGCCAGGGCCATGTAGATATCGACGGCAAAATCCGCGGTGACGGGACGATCAATGAGATTCGGAATATCGGACCCGTAGTCGCGGCGCATCACCCGCGTTCCGATGCGGGTCGTGAGTATGTCTTTGATCGATTGCTTGAGGTGTTCCAGCCCTTCAAGCGGCTTGCCGGCGGCGGCGTCCATTCCGAGCATCGTTGTTCCCCTAGCCGGCGACGGGGCCGGTATTGCTGCCGCCAGGCTCGACCCCGGTGTGCTTGTGGGTTTCGGAAATGTCTTTTCCGTTGTGGGTAAGCGTGGCGGATTCGATTTCGATCCCGCCAGGTGCCTTGATTTTGAGCCCCTCGCCGCTCGCGTGTATCGAGGCGCCGCCGCCAATGTTCAAGGCGTAGCTGCCGCCCTCGGCGACGTCCATCTTGTAGGCCTTGGCCTCGTCGTCATACTCAACGACCGTGCCGTCCGGGTAGACGGTTCGATGAATGTTGCCCTTGTCCGCCGCTTGCTTCGCCTGGGTAGCGATGGACCCCACAATGACGGCCTGCGAGGGGTCGCCAGAGGGCGAAACCATAACCACCTGTTCGCCAACGTCTAAGCTGTCATAGGTCTTCGTGTTGCCTGCCCTGGCGCTGGTAAACGGTAGCCAGTCGCTTTCGAATTCGCCGGCCTTGACACGGTAGCGAGCCTTTTTGTGATCGACCTGCGAAACCTTGCCGACAATGACGGTGTTGGAAACGCGCCGCTCGATCTCTGTGATGTCTTTTTCGCGCCGCTCAAGCATTAGATCAACGCCGTTATATCGTTGTAGAGCGGTTCATTCCCGATGCCGGTTTCGGGGTCAAAGCCGAGCATGACAGTCGTCGGCCGGCGGCCGTCATCCTCGATAAGTTGCGTGTAATAGATGATATCGAAGGTAAGAATTGCGGTCCAAAGCGCGACCTCGCCTTGTTCGGCGAACGCGGTGTCGGTGCTGAAAATCGTACACCACCCGACCCGATTGCCGAGCGTGGGGTTTGCATGAAGCCAGGTTTCGACCTGATTTGCGCAATCGTCCACGGCCTCGGCGCCGTCATCGCCTACCGCGTAGCATTCAACGATGAGCTTGAGGAATCGGCGGCGGATTCCGCCATCGTGCCGGTGATCCGGGTCGATAATATCGGCGCCAGTGTAGACAACGCAAACCGGCATGATGCGGGCGTCGGCTGGAAAGTCACGACTGTCGTAAACCCGAGCCTTGGCGGCCGTGGGGTACACCAGCGGGTCGCTCGCGTCCGGCGTTGATAGCAAGGCGGCCACTGCGGCGCGGATTAGCTTTCGCGGGTGCGGGGCCATCGCCTATTTCTTCCGAAGGTGAAGCTTTGTGTTCTTGGATGAGTCCGGAAAGGTGTCGATGACGCGGAAAGAGCCAAAGCCGGAAACCGTCACCTCGTCATCTGGCATCGGTTCAAAGCCGAGGTCTGCGTCGCGGACATCGAGCACCGGGATCTTGGACGTGGTCGGCACCCTGCCGCCAGCCTCGAGTCCTACGTGCTCGTAATCGAAAATCGCCGCGAGGTCCGCTTTGATTTCGCCAGTCTCAAACCTCTTGTAGATGACGAGAACGGACTCCCTGAAAGTATCCCGAACGACTTCGGTCATACCGTCAAGGAGCCCGCTCCAATCCATGGCTAGTCGCCGGCCTTAGCCGGCGGCCTTCTCTTTAGCGGTCAGGAGCATTTCCGGCCGCGTGCAGATGAACAGCGGATAGGAATAGACCTCGGGGCGAACCCAAAAGTTCCGATCCTTGTCGCGGATCATCATCGCGTAGAGCGGGCGGCCGATGGTGTTGACCATTTCGAACGCCTCGCCAGGTGCGAAAGCCTTCTGATAAACGCCAGGGGCGCCCATCGGGAAGAACTTGCACTTGGTCGACTTGATGCCGAGGCCGGTTTTCGTGCCGGCATCGGCGGCGTCGCTGAAATCATCGGTGCCGCGATAGTTGATAAACAGGATGCCGCCGTAATCGAACACGGCATAGGAGCCCGCGCTAAATGCGGACTGCGTCGCCACGCCGAAAGCACGATTGAGGGTCTGAGCCTGCGAGGTGTTGAGATACACCTGTTTGACAGTGGTATGACCGGTGAGCTTGTCGAAGAAGCTGTCGCCGGCCAGGCCCACAACGCGGGTGCCAATCGTCCAGGCGCCGCGCGAAGCCTTCTGCATGAGGCGCAGAACGTCCCGGCATTTCTGTTCGACGTTGGTGCCGGGGGTGTCCAGCGCGAAGTCGATTTCGGCCGGCGCCGCGATTCCCCACTCGGCGAACCAGTCGATGATAACCGAGCCGTCCGCGTCCAAGACCTTGCCCTGCAACGCGCCAAGCTGCATGTTTTCCCAGGTCAGTTCAACGTCGCCGATAAGACGCTGTTCGTAGCGGCCAACGTAGGAGATCATGGTTTCCAGTTCGGACTCGGTGCCGAACGCGCGCATGTTCTGGATCTCGGAAGCCTGAATCGTGTGACCCTTCGCGATGCGGGTCGTGTCGTATTTGCGAAGGTTGGCACGGTCCCGCTTGCCCTCGGCCAGCGGCGCGCCGCGTTCCGAAGTCTGGATGATGGAAAGCACGTTGCCGGCGCGGCGCTCGACCGAGACGGTTTCCGTTGCAATCGGAACCTCTTCGAAGAGGTTCATCGAGCCGATCAGGTTGGGCTTGAATTCGAAGTCTTCAAGCGCCACGGTCATCGAGACGGTGGAAAACGCGTCGTCGTTGAATATATCCATATGCATTGGTGCGATTCCTCGTTTTCCCCGTCGCCGTGCTTAGCGAACGATGATGCTTTTTGCGGCGAGAGCCGCGATTACGATTGCCTTGTTCGGCGCCGAGATACCCACGGGCCAGGTGATTTCAGCGCCGTTGATTTCGGTGTCCCGCATACTCACGACGATGGGCTTGTCCGCGAGGGTGGCGTCGATGTTGCCGAAGAGAACGGCGCGGGCATTCTGCGAACCGTCCACGGCGGCCGGGTCGTATGCCTTGAATTTCTTGGTGCCGGCGGCCACGGTGATGTTGAAGCCGTCGCCGGCCACCATCGGGGTCGCGCCGACCGTGATGGTGAAGCCGAGATCATCGGCATAGGCGACTCCGGTCGAGCCGGATTTGATCTTGAAGCCTTCCGGGTCCACCACATCGAACTTGGTCGCGGCGGTGAACTCCACGGAATAAACGCCGACCTTGGCGCCGGCGCCGGGGGCTACCGCCGAAATGGTGGCGTTGCCGGTATTGCCACCCTTGGCGGCTGCAACCGGAACGGCCGCAACGGTAATCTGCCCGAGGATGGTTCCGTCGACCAGCTTGGCGGCGCCGGTGAGAATGCCGGCCTCGCGGGAACGCATCCCGCCGGTGGCGCCTGCGGCTTCACTGACGATATAGGCGCCGGGGCGGCGGCCTTCATAAAGAATGGTCATTGCGGTCGACTCCTGTTGTCGCGCTTAGCGGCGCTTCATTGCCTTTTTCCACACGGACTCTTTTGCGCCCGCGTCCAGAACTTTCCCGGCCTTCGGCGTCTCGGCCTTGGGCGTTGCGATGGTGGAAACGGGCGCGGCATCGCCAGCGGCGGCGGCGTCCAGAACCTTGGAGCGGGCATCGGACACGCTCATGTTCGTTTTGATGGCTTCGCCCACGTTGAAAGTGACGCCGAGCCGGTCGGCCTGGGCAGTGATGGCGGCGAGGCCTTCGCAGCGGGTCCGCTCGGCCGTGGTGGCGCGCTCGGCGTCGGTGGCGTTCGCTTCGGCGGCGAGCCTGGCAGTCTCGGCCTCGGCCGCGAGACGCGCCGTTTCAGCCTCGGCAGCAAGCCTGGCGGTTTCGGCTTCGGCGGCAACTCGGGCCGTCTCGGCCTCGGCAGCGGCGGCAGTCTCGGCGGCGGTTAGAAGCTTGGGCATAAGACCTACCTTTAGTTTCGATTTTGAAGACGTTTGCGGAGAGACTGTTTGCAATTCGTCAACACTACTCGCGAACGCTTCAAGGGCTTCGTCAAAACTGCCGGACACATCGGCCAGGCCAGACTCAACCGCATCAATACCGCGATACATGCATGCTTCCGTAGCACGGATCGCCGAGGCGTCGATTCCACGATGTTGCGAAACAAGCTGCACAAACATTTCGCCGAGGGCGTCAACATCGGCCTGCACCGCTGCCTTGGCGCGATTGCTCAAGGGCTCATGCATGTTGCCGTCTGCCTTCTCGGCACCATAGAAAATATAGGTCCACCGAACGCCGGCCATCTTGTCCGCTTCGGACACGTCCACATGGGCGGCGAGACAGCCGATTGAACCGACCTCGCCTGTGGTAGGCACCCAAATTTGCGACGCCGCGCTCGCGATGGCGTAACCGGCCGAGGCCGCCACTTCGTTGACGTGGCACCATACCGGCTTGCCGGCTTCCTCGCTCGCACTGCGAATGAATTGGGCCAGGTCAAAACAGCCGTTGGCTTCACCGCCGGGGGAATCAAGCTCAAGCATGAGCCCGCGAACCGCCGGGTCGTACATGATCTCTGTCACCGCATCGGACAGCGCGGAATAGCTGGTGAGGCCGGACTCCGAGTCCAGCCACGTACCGCGCCGGATCAACGTTCCAAGGACGGGCAAAACAGCGATGCCGTTGTCGGCCATGTAGCCGCCGCTGCGGAAGGCTCGGCCTTGGCCTGCACGCGCTTCGCGTGGGGCACGCGGCAACTCACTTGCCGATACCGCTAGGCCGTCCAGAATGCGGGGACCGATGGCGGTAAGGATGGTGTTCGCCTTGCCGCGATGGATAAGCAGCGGCGTATCAAAAAGCAGGCTGGCAACTAGCGGAAGGTCACGCGGCATCTGGAAGATCCTCCGGGTCGTCTATGGGTTTGGCGCGGCCCGGTTGCGCCACCGGCGCCGGGACCGTGCCATCTGTGTCGAACACAAGCGGCATCGCTCGGCCCGCCGCCTGGCTGCGCTCTTGCTCGATCTCGTCGTCAATGTCCTCGATATCGTAGCCGCGTTCCGCAACGCTTTGCGTCCGGCTCTTGAGGCCGCCCGAGATAGCTTCCTTTTCGGCCGCAATATCCTTCGCCGGGTCAAGCCATTCTTGACGCGGCGGCAGATGATCGCACGACCAATATTCGGTCGGGTCTTCGTTATAGCCGGGAAGCTCGATAAGGCCCGCCATCACGGCGCGCTCAACGAAGGCAATCCACACCGGCCGGCAAAGCTGAAAGATCAGCGTATTGTTTTGCCACTGCGAAATGCGGCGCCGGAACGCAACGATGGCGGTTCGGACATTCGAAAAATTGCCCTTGGTCATATCGCCGGTAACGATGGAATAGGGCACGCCGAGGCCTGCGCAAATCTTCAAGGTTGTGCGGTATTGGAAGGCCTCATATGACCCGCCAACTTCGGCCGGCGAAGAGAACTTAATATCCCTGTCATTACCGAGGTCGATAATCGCGCCCGGCTGCATTCCTGCAATCGGGGTGTCTTCCTCGTCGCCGTCATCGTCATCGTTGACAGTGATCGGGTTGTCGCCCCGGCCGATGAGAAAGCCAGCGAACAGCGCGGCCGTTTTCTTCCGCTCAATTTCGGCGTCGTCATAGACCTCAAGGCCGAAGATTTTGACAAGCGAGCGGGCGACGCGCGGGACGCCTCGGATCTGACCGCCCTGACGGCCGTCAAAGACGTGCAACACCTCGGCGGCCGGAACGCGCACCCGGTCACGCGTCGCGGTAGACATCGGCGGCCGGGTGTCGTTCGGATGGAAGCGCCAGAAATGATATGCGACGCGGGCGCCAATCGCGTTGAACTCGATACCGGCCACAACGAAGTTTCCGCCAGGAAGCGAGGTGCTGAAAGCGAGGTCCAGCATTTCGGCCGGAAGCATCTGCAATTGAAACGGGACCGTCCACATATCGGAACGGCGGCGCGCCCGGATGCGAACGAAGCACTCGCCGGCCATGTAGGCCTCACGGGCGATCTTCTCTTGAAGGCCATAGTAGTCGGTGAGCCCTTCGGCGTCCGCCTCGTCTGTCCACTTCATGAACAGCGCGATCAATGCGGCTTTGGCGGCCTTCCGCTCTTTCTTGAGGCGGGGCCGAGGCTTGATGCCGTCGCCCACGGCGTGAGAGGTCCATTCGTCAACCGCGTTGCCCGCGATGCCGTCATTTTCGTAAAGCCAACGGGCGCGAGCTACCAGGGTAGGGCCGGCGGCGGCGATAGCGACATTGACGTGGTTCTTGGATGGGTTGAAGCCGCGCAACCGGCGGCCGTTGCCGGCGGCCTCAAATGAGTTGTTGCCGCCACTATTCAGCCGGAACGCGCTCGCGACTCGGGAGAGAACGCCCATCAATACCCCCGCCGAGCGTCAATGTAGAAAACCCGTTTTTTGGGCGCGCCTTCAAGGTCCGCGATCTCGTCTTTGATGCCGTCCAGAGCATCCCGCATTTCGGACATGCTGCGATACTGGACGCGCTTGTCGCCATGTTGGACGATGAGCGCACCGGAACGCATCGCCTTAAGCAAGGCGGCCTTTTGAGCTTTGAGCAATTCCAAGTCGGTCATTGAGATCACATGAACGGACTGCCGACGACGCGTCGGCGTTTCCGGTTCACCTTAGCACCGGCGGGCGGCGGCTGGATTCCACGATGCTGCGCTGCCGGTTCATCTTCGCCAGGCAAGGCCATGGCCTCGGGCTCCGGGGCCGGCGCCGCGATCTCGGCTAGATAGCGCTCCACCTTCGCGGCTTCCCGGTTCAAGACGAAGCCAGCGGCGATCAGGCCTTGCAACGAAGCGTAGGCGTAGACGCGGCAGTCTAGCGCCTCATTCCTGGCGTGGTCCGGCTTCCACCAATAGATATCTTTGAAGCCTTTGACGTAGCGGGTTTTCTTCACCTCGGCCGTCATTTGATCGAAGTAGTCTTTGTCGCGTTCCATCGGGTAGTGACATGCCCCGGCGCCGCTCACTAGCGCCCCCGTTTTCTCAAGCCGCTTGATGATGGTTTCTTTCGCGCTGTCGACGCCGATGGCGTAAAGGTTGATCCGACCTTTGTTGGTTCGCGACGGCTTCCTCGGCCACACCGGACGATGCCCGGCATAACCCTTGATCCCCCAAATCCGGCGCCCCTCGCGCGGCTTCACATAGCGGTAAGCATCTTGCGTATTGGCGCCGCCGGTGTCTACGGCCGTGGCCGCTATCGCTATTCCGTTCGGGAATGCGGGGTGCGGCCATCGCTTGGAAAGCAAGTCGTCGAGTTGATCCCAAACCTCTTGTTGTGAGGGGTCGCCCGCAAGCACCTGATAATCGAGTGACCAGGACTCTTCGTCTCGGCCCCACGCCACGACCTCGACCTCGAGACGGTCGGGTTGCACGTCAACGCCAGCGGTGAGCAACGCCACGCGGGGCGGGCAATCTGTGAACGCTTCCCGTTTCGCTAGTAAGGTGTCCGGGTCCGCCTTCTCGCCCCCGGTGTCTTCCCAAGGCTCGCCTAGCACCGTGTTGACGAAGATCTGCAGGAGCGCGGGGTCGTCTTTCGCCGCCAGGAATTCGGACACGCATTCCGCCCACTTGAACCATGGGGAATAGAGCGCGGAAAGATGGTAGCTGCGCACGTTCGGCCGCACCGGCACCTCCGTAGGTAGCCAGGCGGCGCCGCGCTCTTCCGATAGCAGGAACTTTTTCCGCGCTTCGGTATGCCGGTGTTCGCAAATCTCGCCGGTTTCGGGGTCCGAAGCCTGGCAGATAAACGCCGCGGAATCTGGCTTCCCCGATTCCCATTTGATGGCGGCCCATATGATCGGTTGAGCCGTCCCGCACTTCTCGCACTTCACGTTATAGTATCGTTGGTCGCCCTCGGCGAACGACTTAGCGATACGGCTGTTGAGCTTGAGCTTTGGCGAAGAAGTAATGAAGATTTTGCGACGCGGAAAATTTGCGGTTCGCTTGATCGCGAGCATCGCGGGGTCGCCTTCGTCATCCGCCGATGCCGGGTAGGCGTCCACTTCGTCCAGTACCAAGCGAGACACCGGGGAACCGCGAAGGCCGGAACCCGAATTCGCGCCGGTCATGAAGAGGGCGCCGCCGTCAAAATCCTTTTGCATGACGGTGTTGCCGGAGTCTCGCGACCTCGCCGGCTTGATCTTTCCGGACAGCACCGGGCTTTCCGAAATCATGGGATCGATGCGGGTTTTAGAAAACTTTTTCGCCATGTCGATGGTGGGCAGGACGTACATAATCGGCCCTGGCGAGTGGTGGATTGTGTAGCCGACGAAGTTGAACCCGCCTTCCGAGGCGCCGATTTGAACACCCTTCATGAGCGAGACAGTTTCAATCGCCGAATAGGTGGACAGCGAGTCCATGATCTCGCGTAGGTATGGGGTGCGCGAGGTCCGCCACTTGCCGGGCTCGGATGACGAAACCGAAGTCAGGTGTCGGTGTTCATCCGCCCATTCCGAAACGGTGAACGGCGGGTCGGGCTCGATAGCCTGGGCGCCTTGCTCAAAGAGGTACTCAAAATCGGTCACGCCGATTCCCCGAAGGCGCCGGCATCCATTGGCGCCCGCGTCTTCGCCAGCTCGCCGAGCGCGAGTCGCATGTGCTCTTCAAGGGTGCCGGCGAGTTGGACCGGGTCGGCCTCTACAACCGCCGCTATATCGGACGCGTAGCGGTTCGCGAAATTCAGCATCGCGGCGCGGAACACTCGCATAAGCGAACGGATCGCCCGGCGAGCTTCCTCTTTGTCGACCGTGGTTTCCCTAAGCCGCTCAAGATTGATCTTGGCGGCCTCAAGGTCGACTTGCATCCGCTCGACCTTGAGGTCGTATTCGCTGGTATCGGCGGCCTCTTCGCCGGCCTGAAAAAGCTTCGAAGTCTTCGGGGTCGGCTTCCGCCTGGCTTGGTTTGGGTTGCTATTTGCAAACCATTGGACCCGAGCCGCCACCGCGTCGACCGAACCATCGGGAAAGATAGACCCGGCCAAGCTCCCCCGCTGCACTCTTTGACGCACCGCGTTAGGCGTAACACCCATTTCGCGGGCAAAAGCGGCTAGGCTGATGCCGTCCAGTTTTTTCCTGCCGCCCACTTTTTTGATCCTAGCTATATACACCACGCATATTGCGCGCTATGCGTCGTTTGCGAATTGCAAACACTCTAGCTGAATCGGAACCGACAATGAAGTCGTACAATGTCAAGTCAAATGCGAAGCGCTTTGCCAAACAACTTGCCGCAAAGTTTCCCGGCTATAGCCCCGATGAACCGGCCGAGGTGAGCCCCGGCGCAAAGGAATGGTTCCCCGCCCTGGCTGCGCCGTTCAAGACGATGGCCGCCGGCATCCCGGAAGAGATCAGTTCAACCGCCTACGTCAACGGCAAGCTCGCGGAGGTGACGGGGGCACGGGTCGCCGCTGCACTCGCCGAGCCCGTGATACAGGGGAAGGCCACCGGCAAGTCCAAGCTGCGGCCATTCCAACAAGCGGCTGTTGACGCCATCGCGGCTGGCCCCGCCGTGATGACGCTCGGCGCGATGAAAGCGGCGGTCGCCGATCTCCCGCCCACGAAGTCGACCCCGGCTGAAATCGCGGAACGCCGCGCCGCTCGGGCCGCCGCCCGCGCCTCGGCCCCGAAGCCGGTTAAGGTGGCGAAGGTCACGAAAGCGGACACGATCATTGAACTTGTTTCAACGGCGGACGGCGCAACCCTTCGCGACCTCATGGCGGCCACCGAATGGCAGGCCCACACCTTGCGCGGCTACATCGCCGGCACGCTTCGGAAGCGCGGCCACAACATCGTTGCGAAAAGGATCAAGGGCGAGGAAACCCGCTACGTGATCCCGCGCGCCGAGGTGGAAGCATGAGCGGCGCCGCTGTAGAGGTCGCCCGCGCCGAGGCGAAGCGGTTCCGTTCGCCTGGGTCATGGCGGCTTGTCATTCTCGAGTCGCCCTATGCCGGTGATATCGAAAAGAACGTGGCCTATGCGCGGGCCGCGATGCGGGATTGCTTGAGCCGAGGCGACGCCCCAGCGGCAAGCCATTTGCTCTACACGCAACGCGGCGTCTTGGACGATGGCAACCCCGAGGAACGGGTAACAGGCATCGACGCCGGCCTGGCGTGGGGCCGTGTTGCCGAGGCAACCGTGGTCTATGCTGACCTCGGGATTTCTCGCGGCATGGCCGAGGGCGTCGCCCGCGCGGAGGCCGAGGGCAGGCCGGTGGAGTATCGCCGGCTTGAGGCGTGGCAGTCATGACAGCCCCGAGTGACCAAGCCGGCAGCTATCAGACTGCCGAGGAACACAACGCGGCTGCGGCGTCCCGTTCGAAACGGCCCGATGTCCGCAACCCGGTGCTATCACTGCCGGCGGCGGCCAGGCTTATGGCGCTGCCGCCGGAGGTCCGCCAGGAGGTCGCCGAGGTGTTCCGCGACCTGTCCATTGATGCCCGCGCCAGGGCGCAAGTATCCTGGCGCAAGAACAAGGGGCCGATGGCTGCTTACTGGAAAGCGGTCGGCGCGTACGCTACCCACCTTTACAGGGCGGTGAGGCCATGACACCGGCACAGATGCGAGTCCTTCGCGGGCTTACCGACGAGTGGGTGGACGTGCCGGACGGGGCGGACCCGGTTGTCCGGGGCAAGGTCGTCTTTCTCGGCTTGGTCAATGCGGGTCTAGCGGACATGCGCCAGGCGCCGGCCGGGCTGGTTGACTTGAGCGCGGGGCCGGCGCCGGCTATCCGCTGGCAGCGCAAGATAACCTCGGCGGGCCGTGCCGCTCGCGGGGTGACATCGTGGAAGGCTAAGAGCATGGACCCCTCGCTGTAAGGCCGCGTGACCGGAACCTTTTTGCCGCCGACAGGTTGGGCTTGCGTAGTAGGCGTGTCATGGAAAAAGAGCGCAAGCGGATAGAGGTTGAAGCCCTCGCCTCCCGATTGGCGAAAGAGACCGGCATATCGGTAGAGCAATCATGCCAGCTTATTGAACTGATCGGCACCGACTGGAATTCGCTACTTCGTGAGGCTCGGAATCTTAAAAGAGGCCACTAGCGGTCAGCGTTTCCGGCACGCCGCAGTAGTTCCGCCTCGTCGGTAATTCCATTTTGAAAAAGGAGGATGACTCCCCAAGCCAGGACTTCCATTTTTTCCGTGTCTTCTCGGACGATTCCCGCGCTCGCCGCTCAAACGGTCTAGCACCCGCTGAAGCAGGTCGGGATCCTTGGGTTCGAATACCCCACGGTAACTTTCTAACGGCATCGCCGGCCCTCTACACGGCTATTGGCCTACCCACACAAGGATCGCGGTGCAAAGTCAATTCACCGTGAATTGGGCCGTCCCTGCCTATCTTCTCCACCTCAACGGCCACGACCTCCGCGACATCGGCTGCAAGGCCCGCCGGGAAATGCTGCATAGCATCGTGAAGCCTGGCACCCGGATTCAATTCAGCGAGGCGCTACCAGGCGAGGCGAAAGCGATCTTCTATTTGGTCGAGCAAGCCGAGCTTGAGGGGATGGTTTCGAAGCGGGCCGATAGCCCGTATCGAAGCGGCCCAACCACGAATTGGCTGAAGACGAAAGTTATATGTACAGTGATCTTGATCTAATCGGATACCAGCGGGAAACAGGCAAGGCGGCTCAAGGCTTGTTCGCGGAACCAGGAACCGGACGCTACGTAGGAACCGCTATGATCACCCTCGGCCGAGATATGCGCGACCGGCTTTGGCAGCGGGTCCAGGCCAGGGCCGGCGGCGCGGCGCCCGAAGCGCTCGGGAAGAAACGCGACGCCTCGATACAATGGATCAAGCCAGGGGTGCGCGCCACGGTGAAGCATCTGCGAGGCGAAGAGATCTTGCGGCACGCGTCGGTAAAGGCGTTGCTAGAGGATGGGGAAGAGGGCGGCGGTTAGCGGATCAAGATCGCATCGCGTAAAAGAGATTCGTGTCAACGCGTTTATCTACAAGTTATAATTTGCCTGTGGATGCTTGTGTGGGTCTGTGGAAGGCGGTGGGTTCCAAGTGCACCTTGGGCTCCATTTCAGTAAGGAGGAAGGCTCTGCAAAAACGAGGGATCCTCATTCTCGCTATCATTGCTTCAATTTCTTTGGCGATCGTTGCCGATCAGACATTCGGCAAAGGATTTTCGTGGCAAGATATGGATTGGAACGGTGATGGTCATACCTCATTTGCGGAGTTCTTTCACACGTTTGACGTAGGCTCCCGCGAAGTAGAGGTAAATAGTAACGAATGCAGGGAAGCCTATCTCTTGAAGGATGGGACACCAGTTAAGCTGCTGTGCCCCTGACAAAGGGCCGATACTCCGGCGTGGAGGCCCCCAACTGTCGAAGGAGAGCAGATATAGCTCGGTAGCGGCGCACACGGCCAGACCGTCGTTCGTTGGGGGCTTGGCACGATTGTTTGCATACTCGACGGCCGCAGGGGGTATTTAGGGAGTCATCTTCAACAAAGTGATTCCCTAGATGAGGCCGCTTCAAATCTCCTAGCTGATGATCGCCGCGTCGTACCTGCTACCTATGCCCTCAATTCGTCTCACTAGCGGGCCGAGCATATCGCCCGGCGCCAGCCCTCGCGACCACGCCCAAGCCTTAAGCGATTGATCCCGTTGGAGGATTCCGTCGGGGAAGAAAGCCCGCGGTTCTTTGATGCATTCGCAAAAGCGATGGTTTCTTATCGGGGCGAATAGTTCGGATATGCTTTCCGGGATTTCTGCCGCTAGTGAAAACGTGCGATGCAGCGCTCCCCTCACCATGGCACCCAGGGGGAAGGACCCGCGTTTTTTATAAACCATTGATATCATTGACGTTTCGAGATTGGCACCGATGCACCTTGATCGTAGCAAGGGCGAGGGGTGACGCGTAGGCCTTCCCCTAATCCATTCGTTACGTTGGTGCATTCAACCCCGGAAGGCGTAGCGCTTAAGCTGTCGCACTACGTTCGTGGTGAGCTTGGCTTGGGCGTCCGCTTCAATCGTACCCATTGTGATCGCTTGGCTCATTACCTGGGTGACACCGGAACCCCATAGTTCTTTGATCGGGTTTCGCTTTTTTGTTTCCCGCACAAAGACGCCCTCATGCCCTGACTTCATGGTCGCGATGAACGTATGTTTGTAGAGCTTGCGCACCCCCCAGGCGTTCGCGGTCACACCGCCCTTTGTCTGTCTCGCAGCGAACTTGATGAGGGCTATAGGCCTCCCGCTGCCCCGGACAGTAGCGCTTAGCGTTTGCGGGGTGGAATGGGGATAGATGCGTATCGAGGGATCGACGTCACCTCGCTTCAATCCCCCTGCCTTCGCTACGATGCGAGCGGCAAAGGTTCGGACCTGTTTCGCTGTCGTGTTGACTGAAACGGAGAGCGCTTGATTCAGCCTTGGGGGCTGCAGCTTTCGCATCAACGCGCGGACCTCGGAAGTATTCCAGTCCGCGCGGATCTCAAGGTCGGACATCGTGGCCTTACTTGGCCTTGCCCTTCGGGGCAGACAGGGCAGGAGCTTCCTCGGGTGCCGGTGAAACCACTTTAACCACGGCCTCGGGGGCGAGCCCACCGGCGCGGCGCAAACGGTCCAGCGTACCGGGGCCGATGTTGGAAGGCACTGGACCTTTCAGGAACTGCCGCGCGTTGCCATGATCGGAAACAATCACGTTGCGGATGAGGTCAACCATTTCGGGAATCCTTGTTCGGGAAGTCGGGAGCGATGGCGCATTAAGCAAAACCGTTTGCGCTTCGTCAACCGATCCGCTTCGCGGGTCCAGTGTATGGAATGCTTGAGGCCCCATACACCGATCCATACATCGAAACATACAGCCTAAACCACTGTTCTATATATATATATTTATTTGTATGGAAATATATAATAAATATAGGTCTTATAATGCACGCCTCTATGCGCCTCGCTATGCGCTATGCTTGTATAGCTCTATGTTTTCGACGAAAATTCCATAGTTCATATTGATGCAATGATTTCAATGGGTTGATTGTATTTTTCGCCATATGGAAGCTTGTATAGGCCTGGCTCTACGGTTTTTCAGGCCAGAAATCGGACCTCGGCCCCAAAATCCCTCTTGCCACCTCGATATTCGGAACGTATATTAGTGTTGCCAAAACGCAAACAGATGCCGGACCAATGATTTACTTTTCTTCCCGTTCCGAGTGCCCGAACCGCGCCAAGCTCGCCACGATGACGAAGGATGAGGCCGCTACCTGGACCGCTTCCGCGTCGACTAACTGTGGCGAAGTCTCGCGCCTCGCCGAGATCGAGACCTATTACCGGCTCACCCGCGCCGAAGGTGGACGCGCTGCACGCCGCCGCCGTTTCCGCCCTTGTTGCTTCCAAGGTGACCGCATGAGCCCGAAGACAGCCGCCGCTTTCGCCGAGATCGAGGCCGCCGTTGCCACGGGGCAGGCCCGCTTGGTGCCCGCGCTGTTCTCATGGCAGTTCGGGCGCGCTGCCTCGGCCGCCGCGTTCCGCGCCGCCAAGGCCGCCGGCATCATCGAGGTCGCTTACATCAGCTTCTCCGGCACGCCGGTCTTTCAGGCCGCCGGCATCAACGCCGCCCTCGCCCTCTTCTCGACCTCAACCTACGCCACCTACTAGGCAGAAAGCTTCACCCCGAACAGATGCAGTTGGGTGTGTCCGACGCCCACGGCCTCAAAACCTACGTCGAGCCGTACGGCTCGCGCCTGCCTGTCGCATCGCCGCTTACTGGGCGAAATGCACGCCCGGCAGCACGGCAAGCATCGCCTTGCCTCGGCTAAAGTGCTAGACGCAGCACAATGGCTTGCTGGGGGAATACGTGATGAGGGTCTTAATCGGCCTTGCTCTTGCTTGTACAATGGTGGTGGGTTCTTCTAATTCATCACTCTCGCAAGAAGCCAAGAAGGAACAAGATTTTCGGACCGGTCAGACGATGGCCGAGTGCGCGGCGTTTTTCAGGCTCGCTGCGCAACTCTATGCGTCCAAACCCAGTTTGGCGGAACAGGCAAACAACAAGGCCAATGGGTGGGAATTGGCGGCCACGCTCTTCATTTTGAACGGATCAAGTGAAGAGCAGCAGTTCCATGTCAAAGAAACAATGCAGCATATCGTTGACGCGAAAAAGACTGAGTACCTGGCCCGTGTTGAATCGCTTGGCGCGAAGGGCTTTGAAGATATCTCGAAGGAATTCAACGAAACCTGCATGCCTATGGTCCCGCTACAGGAAAAGGTAATAGAAGTTATGAGACGGGGATAGGTAAGCGATCTCGTCAGTGCACGCTAGGCTGATCATCGCAACGACCGTTCGTCGTCATGGGTTGATATCCACCTTCGCAATATGCCTTGAACGCGGCGTTACCTATTTCGGCGTGGCCTTCTAAGCGGTAACCGGCAACGCGCATACATGAGACCACATAGTCCTCAATGTCGGAGGCGTGGGCCTGATAGGCGGCGACGCGACAAGTGGCGTAGTCAACTTCGCGGGCATTTTCGGCTGCAGCCTTGTCGGCGGCTGCACCGGCAGCACTTTGTTGGGCAGCGGCGGTCCATACGGGGTTAGCGATCAATATAGCCGCTACAACTAGAAGCGTTCTCATTTCCTTTTCGTTTCGATCATGGTGTGCTCATCATTTTTGTCCGGAATGCACCGCGAGAGCGCTCGTCCATCAGTTTATAGGCCCCGTTCACGATTTCCGTGAGCGGGTTTTCACGACAATACTTGTCCATCCAGAGATAGGTCTGTTCGGCATTGATCTGCCGTCCGTCCGCCATCCAAAACTCGGTTTGCGATCCGAAGGCTACGCCGTCTAGAAAGCCAACGAGATAGGCCTCGAAGGAAATAGCTTTTCGCCCAGAACGGGCCTCGACCCATTTACCACAATCTATAGCGCCAAGTGTCGAAATGCTGCCTTCAGCAACTGCACCCGATATCGAGAAGAGAGCAGAAATGAAAACCACTGCTCGAAAGAAAGAACTCTTCATGACGCCGATCCCCCAGAACCCATATTCGCAATAGTAGCACGTGGGCGCTGGCCTGTTCAGTAGGGTCCGCCCCGCAGTCCACAACACCGAGCGTGAAAAGATCACCTCCAAAACGTTTGCGTATTGCAAACCAACTATTCGCTATGTATGGAGAGTTAGCGAAACGCAAACGAAGGGCGCCTCCAAATGATCGACTTCGCTGACCTCGATACCGACCCGAACACCTCGGCCCCGCTGGCCCCGACCTCGGCCGAGGCGATCCGCGCCGCCGCTCATATCGCGAACGGTGGCGACGCCTCTTCCCCCTGCCCGAAGTGCAAGGGTTCCGGCACCTGGCGCGGGGGCTTCGCGGTTCGCCAGTGCGTTGAGTGCAAAGGCAAGGGTAAGGTTTCGAAGGGCGTTGTCGCCGCCGCTAAGGGCAAGGTGACGAAGGCCGCTAACCTCGCCGCTGCCAAGGCCGAGTTTGAAGGTTCGAACCCCGCGCTCATGGCCGACCTTCGCGCCATCGCCTCATGGCATTCGTTCTCCCGCGAATTGCTCGGCAAGTTCGATCAATACGGCTCACTCACCACGGGCCAGGTTGTCGCCGCCCTGAATTCGATTGCCAAGGTGAAGGAAGGCCAGGCCGCCCGCGCCGCTGCACGCAACGCCGAAAACGCGGGGAACTCAGGCGAGGTCGGGGTCGAGCGGATCACCGCACTGTTCGCCACCGCTTCGGCCGCCGGCCTAAAAAAGCCGGTGTTCCGCACCGAACGCCTCACTATCAAGCCCGCGAAGACGCATCCCGGCACCCTCTACCTTACCGACAAAGCCCTCGCGGATGCCTATGTCGGCAAGATCGTTGCGGGCAAGTTCGAAGCCCGCCGGGAAGCCAAGCCGGACACCCTGGCCTTGCTGTGCTCGATTGCAGCGGACCCGATGAAAGCGGCCACCGAATACGGTCGATCGACAGGGGAGTGCGGCTGTTGTGGTCGCGAGCTTACCGACCCCGCATCCGTCAAAGCCGGCATCGGCCCGATTTGCGCGACGAAGTGGGGCATTTAGCCCCGCCCTCGGCGCTCCGGACACCATCACCTCAAAGGACTCCCGAAATGCTTTCAACCCACTCTCTTCGCGTGCTTGTTGCCTGCGAATTTTCCGGCACTGTGCGCAACGCCTTTCTTGATCGCGGCCACGACGCTTGGTCCTGTGACCTCCTGCCCTCGGCAGACGGCAGCAACCGCCATATCAGGGGCGACGCGCGTGACCTTCTCGGCGATGGGTGGGATTTGCTCATGGTAGCTCACCCGCCTTGTACCCGTCTCTGCAACAGCGGTGTCCGCTGGCTCACCAAGGCACCGCCGGGAAAGACGCTGGCCCAAATGTGGGGCGAGTTGAATGAAGGCGCCGCGCTCTTCTCGGCGTTTTGGAATGCGCCGATTGATCGCGTCTGCATTGAAAACCCGGTGATGCACAAGCACGCGAAACAGCGGATCACGAATTACGAAGATTTCGCGCAATCGGTCCAGCCCTGGCAGTTCGGACACCCCGAGGTGAAGCGAACTTGCTTCTGGCTTCGCAACCTTCCCGCCTTGACCCCGACCAACGTGGTGGACGGCCGCGAGGCTCGAGTCCATCGGGCATCGCCGAGCCCGGACAGATGGAAGGAACGAAGCCGTTTCTTTTCCGGCATCGCCGACGCCATGGCGGACCAATGGGGTCGCCTCGCGCCGCTCAACCCGATGTCACAAGCCGCATGATCGCCTTTCAAGCAATCGGCCGAGGCTTTCGCGAAGTTCGCGAGGGTCCGGCCATCCATCAACATGGGACACTAGGACGCCACGCCATGACCGTAACAACTGATTCCGAGGTCCGCACGGCCGAGCACGCCTTACTCGCGACAAAGGTGCGCAACTCGCTTCTCGCAGAATGCCATCATTTGGAACGCCAGGGGAGGCCAGAGGTCGCGGCCGCTCACGCCCGCTTCGTCAATGACCTGTCTTATGACCAGATCTTGCGGATGCGCCGCGCCATCCTTGGGGCATGAAGATGACGACTCGCCGAGAAATCCCATGCAAGATTTGCCCTGACTGCTACCGCGTGGTCGCCTCGGCGACAGCGAGGTGCCCGACATGCGGGACCGCGCTAACCACTCGGGAACTCGCAAAGGAAGCCGCGCGCAATCTGGTAGCGCTCAGCCTGGCCTGTGCCGAATTCAATTCACGCCACACCGTGGGCGACGTCATCATGTGCTGGCCTGGCGTCGCGAGGGGCCGCCCTCGGCCAGGATAGTGAGGGCGCCCGCTCAAGTCTTGAGCGGGCATACCGCCGTTGTTTACGTAGCGGGCGGCGGCGGCTGCATTGGCCTTACTCACGTCCAAATTATCACCGCTTAACATTAGCGGGAGCGCAAGTACTTAGCATTTCTTAAGGAGCATCACAATTTGTAACAAGGCGGTGGAAACCATTACGATCATAGTTGCCGCACCGTAAATACCTGATAGAAGCCGCCGGGCATAGTAACCCGGCAAACGACACAACGGCTTTGCTGCGCTTCCTTTCGCGTTTGGCTGAACTTTGGCCGCGCGCATCCGCCTGGCGAAAGTTCCAGGCGCGTGACGGCTTGTCGTCACTGATAGTATCTATCCCCCGGCACGCCGCCCGACGGACGCGGCGCATAGATCATACAAAACGTACGATAATTCGTACAAAACGCGTTGACTCTTTTCGCGTAGTGAGTTCTCATTGTGTTCTCGTAAATCAGTCTCGCCAGGAAAGCCCCGCCCGCATGTTGCATTCCATAGTTGTAGCTGTAGCAACGTTCGCAAAACCTCGCCTCGCCATCCTACTTCATAGCGCCGGCGTCTTCGCGCCAGGAAGCAAGCCGAAACCTTCGATAGAGCTACCGCTCGATGTCGCCACGGGCTCCACGTACCGGGCCAGGAACGGCGCCAAGGTCGGCCCGCTTCGCCCGTTCCGCGACGAGAAAGATGGACCCCACACTGATGCCGCCGGCCGCTCCGCTTGGTTCATGGCCGAAGGTGTCGGCGCCTTCGATCGATACGGCCGCCACCTCACCGGGCACCGGGGTGACAGCCTTTCCGACCTTATCGCGGAATGGACGGGGGAACCTATTGAAATAGATCAATTTTCTTCGCTCAAACCCTTGCAAACCGATATTCGTAATGTATATTCCCATTAACGAAACGGGGATACCGCCATGGCCTACACCACTGAAAAGCTTTCGAGGAATCGCACCGCGATCTACCGCGACGGCGTCTACCTCTGCCAGCTACGGCCGGCCGAGGCTGCGGGCTGGATTTTCAGGGCGGAACGCTCGGACGCAAACGACATCGAGTGGGAGAAGTTGCGCCGGGGCCACCGGATCGAGGCGGCTACCGCCTACCTGGCGAAGCGGGCGACCCGCGCCGCTGCATCCGTCCAGCTCACGCTATTCTAGGAGTCCGTGACATGATCGCTTTCAACCCCGGCCAGACCTATAAGACCCGCTCGATTTGCGACTCCAATTGCTGGTTTTCGATCACGGTTGCTTCGCGCACCGCGAAGACGATCAAGACCTCCGAAGGCAAGACCCTTCGGGTCGGTTCGCACGATGGCGCCGAGACGGTGAAGCCGTACGGTTCCTATTCTATGGCACCCGTCATTTCGGCGGACAGGTAAGGAGTTTAAGCTAATGATCGCACTGCCCGACGCGCCGCTGCCCTGGCGCTTGAACAGCAAGCTAGACGTCACCGAATTGGTCGACGCCAACGGTGAGCCCGTCATTATTTCGGACGAAGAGGGCAACATGGTTGCGCCGGCCGACACATGGTCTTTCATCC
Source organism: Mesorhizobium sp. M0001 (assembly GCF_040324255.1). NCBI lineage: Bacteria > Pseudomonadati > Pseudomonadota > Alphaproteobacteria > Hyphomicrobiales > Phyllobacteriaceae > Mesorhizobium > Mesorhizobium sp. M0001. The sequence goes on along the minus strand of NZ_JAMYVS010000003.1, from coordinate 315,365 downwards.
TGGCCGCCGTCAACGCCTACGCCTTCAAGCGCGACCGAGACACCGCCGCTGCGGTGTTGGTCCCGAGGCGCCCCCAGCTTCTTATGGATACCGCGTTCATTGGCTACCTCAACGATTGCGAGCGGCGAAACATGATGCCGACGATTGCGGAGCTTTGGCCCCTATTGCTTGCCTCCGCTTTGAAAGCGGAGCGCTAGGCCTCGTCCTTTATTTCCGTTGATCGTTTGCAAAAAGCAAACGTTGTGTTATTCGTTGCGTTATCAAAACGGGGAAGACGCATGAACACCCACCACTATACCGACGCCGAGTTGGCCGGACCCGATTCAACGGCGCGGACCTCGCGAAACGCGCCCTCGGCTTCGTCATCGGAACCGTCACCCTCGCCATCTTTCTCGGCGCTTCCATGCTTAGCGGAGTCCTCGCCGCCGCCATCTTTGGCGCCCCGCTGTGACGAAGCTTCTGCATCCGGAGTCAGAAGCGTTTTCGGTCAAGCGGACGCTTCAAGAGAAAGCGTACCAGATTGCCCAATGTCCTACTAACTGGCGTGTTCCCGATCCCTTCAATCGCACCCTTGGCCGCAACGTCTTCGCGAAAGCGAGCCAGCCATTCTTCCGTCACGCTGTCTCGTTGAATCATGAATTTCGAAGCAGGCGTGCTTTCCGGAGCCGGCACCTCCATAAACTCAGCGAACGCTTCTAGATAAAGAGTTGGGTCAGGCTGCAAATCTTCATAGACAAAGATTCGATGATCCAACCCAAGTAGGTTAACGTAGGATCGCCAATACGCATAGCTTAGCTCAATTTGGAAATACGCTTGGCTAATACCACTAAAGCTATAGGGTACAGTTCGCAAGGTGGTCCGTTCGTGGTTCTGGCTGGTAAATACTCCGGACATATTTGCCCGGTAAGCTGAGATAGCTTGTCGAAGCCGGTCTCGACGTTCCAGTAAAATGACGAGCAGATCATGCTTCCTGTTTATCTCGAACAGAAAGTCTTTGCCGAACTTGTTCTTACATGATTCCAAGTGTCGCGGAAATATCTTGATTGCGAACCGTCCGTTATCGGTCGACCCTTTTCTAATAACAGCTTCTTCGAAAGCAACGTAGCTGCTGGGCTCGAATCGCAAATTTTCCGAACCTAGGAGCCATTCCTCCGAATGCCCCATCAGGCCAGTTGCATTTGTCAAACTCCCTAACCAGTTCGAGCCGCTTCTTTGCTCTGTTAAGATTGCGACACCCCGCATGGAAACCTCGCCTTCGCTGTGGCACGCAAGCGCGCGCCATCCTTCAATCTGCTTGACTTGCGATACGCCCTATAGTCAACAGCGCCAGGGCGCGGAAAGGGGATCAAGCCATCCCGCGCCGCGAATCTTTCCGGCTTAGCCGGCGCGCTGCCCGTAGGCCCGAACGATCCCGTTCGCCTTGCCTTGGCAAGGGTAGCAGGGCCGTTCGCATCGGGAGTCGCATATCATTAGAGCGACCTCGGCGGCCGTTGGCTTCGCTGATGCTGTCATGAGCTTAAGCCCCACGAATAGGGCGGTGTCCGGTGCCAGCGTGACCCGCTTCCCCGCATTGGCACGCGCCAGGATAAGCGCGGCAAGCTCGGCCTCCCCGGCCCATCGCCTCGGCATAAAAGATCATCCGTTGAATTTATTCCTAACGGTAGAACGGAATAAGAACGGAGGTCAAGCTAAGGGCGTGTACTCATAAATCGCGCGTTTGTGTGGGAGCTTGAGGCGAAACGGGCCAAAGACGGAGCCTACTAAGCCCGACAAGCTGTCTTAGCCGCCGTGTGCGCACTGTCGAGCGAGACCCTCGATGAAGCGCCACTGTAGCACCGCGCGGCGGCATCAGGGCTTCAGGTTGATAAGTTCTGGATCGGCACGTTGATATCGACTGATAGTCCGTCAGGCCGCCAATCGTAATCGAGCGTGCCACCGAATTCGCGGACGATGGTGTTGTGGGTGAGCGTACTGCCGAAGCCCTTCCTGATCGGTGCAGCCATGATCTGCGGGCCGCCGTTTTCCTGCCAGTGCAACAGCAGATACTCGTCTTTGCGGGTCCATGACACTTTGATCCTGCCTGGGCCGAGCGTCAGCGCTCCGTGTTTGGCGGCGTTGGTCGCGAGTTCATGGAAGACCATCGCCACGCCATTCGTGGCACGATCACCGAGGTGGACCGGCGGTCCGTTGATTTCGAAGCGGCTAAAGGCCGAATCTTCGTGCGGGTTGAGGATCTTCCGGAGAAGCTGGTCGAGTTCAGTCCCTTCGCTCACCGTCTCGTCGCCGATCTGACGCCTGACGAGGTCGTGGGCCGCCGCCAGCGCATGGAGGCGGCCGGAGAGAAGTTCCGACATCTCGGCCGGTGAGGACGCAGCCTTGGCGCTGACCCGGATCATTCCATAGGTGACGGCGAAAAGGTTCTTTACCCGGTGGTTCATCTCGCGCGTCAGCGTCTGCTGATGCTCCAGTGCCCGCTTCAAGTTCTGCTCAGTCTGTTGCACGTGAAGCGCGATGCCGACGAACGAGGCGAGCTCGGTCATCACCCGCGCATGGCCGCTGTCATAGTAGTCCTCATCTTGCGAAACCAGCCACAACGTCCCGATTGGTTTCACGCTGCCAACATAGAGCGGCACGAGCAGCAATTCTGGCAGCGAAATCTCCGCATCCTGAAGCCACGTGTAGGTCCTCTCAGGACGCTTGCACAAAACCGGCGAGTTGCGGTCTAAGGTCACGCCGCAAGGCGAAAACATCCGGGGCGTCGTTTCACCGGTGAACTTCTCCAGACGGCCACGCAGGTGATGCCAGCGGAAAATGCCCGGCGCCGGGTCCGGTTCGAACAGACTGAGGCCGCCGGTGACACTCCCGGTCATTTCCAGCGCCAAGTCAACGAGGCGCGGCATGATCTCGCCGGGATTGTCAGCCATCCGCGCGGCGAGGTCCTGTATCGCCAACTTTTCCATGAGGTAGTCCGTTGTTTTGGGCGCGCGACGGCTTAGCTCGCCGGTGATGTATACATCGACCGAAGCCTCAACTTCCTGCAACATTGTCATGAGCGCCCCTCCGATCGAGGCCGATTTCACCCTGCGCTACTTATCCCGAATAGGCGAATCTTTTGATTTAACGGGCTCACCGCATCATCGGCGGGAGCGCAACCATCACGGTACATCGGGCTGCGCACTTATGAGTCGACACCCTAGTCCGTGATGCCGGGGGTTTGATAATGGACAATGGCGTCGAGTATGGCTTCGTAAACGCTGCCGCCGGCACCCTCGGCGACCTCGGCGCCGTCAATCCCTTGGCGTTGCGCGTCATGGAAAAGCTTTTCGGTTGCCTTGCCCACCGATATGACATCTGCCCCCACCAGGCTCGGTAGGTTTTCGGCAAGCCACCGATCAAGAAAATTTATACCCCGTGCGCTCATAGGGCTTCAACTTGCACGGTGCAGTTAGGTTCCGCACGCTATTATTCGTCGACATCAATACGTCCATCATCCCTAAATGTGACGCGGTAGGCGAAGTCGGCGAAGACATTGTCCGTTCCGTCATCGGGGCCGCAATGCACCTTGACGACATCGCCTCGGGCGTCCTCCCCTTTCTTCCAAGCCATCTTAGCCGCCGGGCAGTTGAACCCGGCGTTCCGAATGACCAGGGCCGCACCCTTCGCCATGTCCGGGGTAAGCTTCATTTCTTCGGCCGCGGCCGAGGTGGCGACAAGAGCGAAGAGTGCGGCGAGGATCTGTTTCATCGGTCGAGCGTAGCGTCGATCCGGCACGGCGTGCAAGGTCGATGCCGGCGAATTGGTTGCGGCAGGCGGATTCGAACCGCCGGCCTAACGGGGCATGAACCGATCGCTCTACCAGGCTGAGCTACCCCGCCCGCTACCTGCCGGGTTTTTCGTTTGCCGTTGACAAAACGCAAACGACTCGGGCTTATCGCCAGGGTACGGCATAAGGGCGGTGCGAGCCGGCGGCCGCCTTGGGGAGGCGATAGACCGCGAACAGCATGACAGCGGCGCCGGTGACGGCAACCGCAGGCATAGGTCGGGCCTCGCGCGAGGCGGCGACGATGGCGAATTCAGCAGCAACAGCAAGCGGCGCTGGGCTTGGCGGGTGTTCCTGGGCAGCGGTGGCGATGGTGACGCGGTCGAGCTCGGCGGCCGGCGACGAACACGCGGAAAAGGCGATCATTGCGACGGCAAGTGCAGACAGAAGGAAGCGCTTGTGCATCTTGGTTCCTTATTCAGACGAAGGCAAAAAAGGGCGACCGGCCCGTGAGGTCTATGACCGGCCGCCAACGTTTGAAGTATCAGCGAGTCGTTTGCATTTTGTCAACGCTCAATCCGCCTCTTCGCCTGGTTCGCGTTCCCCGAGCAACGCATTAAGCGGGACAGTCACAAACGGCGTGTTGATCCCGCTTGAAAAGTAGCGATTGCCCTTGCCTGGCTTGGCGCCGGGGATCGCCTTCAAGATGTCTCGATACTTTGTAGCCGCCCATTCCGTGTTTCGCAGCACAAGGCGCTTGAAGGTTTCGTGCGTCGTGGTGATGTCAACGGCCATTCCGTCCGCTGCCCGCCATACCCGTATCCCGAGGCGAGCCAGGGCGGCCACGGCAGAACCCTTTTTCTTGTTCGGCTCCATACCGTTGTAGCCATCGCCGAGGGGCAGTTGATCGGCGGCATAGGCCGCCAACTCCAATAGCTCGCCGACCGTCCGCTCCCAGGTGCCGCCCTCGGGCGTGTTGTGGCGGACTAGATGGCCGGTGACATGCTGCAAGAAGCGTTCGGAATCCTTGGTGGCGCCCTTCGCGCTGTGATCGGTCCAGTCGTTGGCGCGTAGCCATTCCAGGGCCGTTTTAACAGTCACAGGTTTCGTGGTGTTGAGAAGGTACGCGCCGGCCAGCATAGGCCCTAGCTGATCGCCGAGGCGTTGCGTGCCGAGGTGTTGAGCCGCCGCCACCGTGAACACGTCCACATAAGCCCGAAGCGTGGGCAAGTGCTGGATGGTCCGCGCGATCAACCGCTTTGAAAATGTTGGCGTGAGAAGGCTGACGATATCGGACAGTAGCTTTTCATAGTGAACCTTGTTCGCGGCCTTCTCTTCCTCGGAATCTTGCGCACCATCCGCGAGGGTCAATTGCGTGATACGCGACTCGTCCGCGTAGCCTTCGATTTGCGTGACGATGGACGCGAAGACGAACATTGACCTGGCCCGGAAGCCCTTCGTTTTTTGGTTCGCGGTGCCCTTGAGAATGAGGCCATCGCCTTCCGAGGCGGCGACGCGCGCCAGGTCCATAATCGCTCGGATGCGTGCTTGGTTGTTTTGATCCTTGGGCTCGACTTCGTCAAAGATGATGGGCAGCGCATCCATGCCGAGGGCGCCGCGCACTCCCGCTTCCGTCGTGTTGCCGACCACGCTCAACGCGGTGGCGCCGAGACACCGGCGGATGATCTGATCCATTACGGTGGACTTGCCTGAACCCGAGGGACCATTGACCCAAACGTGAGGCCTCCATTTCAAGAAGCCGCACACTGGGGCGACAACACACCATCCCGCGAGAAGGTAGCCGGACAGCGGGGAAACCCACCGAAGGCTTTTGCAAAGCTCTAGGAGCTTACGCGCCTCGGCGGTGTTCACCGGGCCGTCAACGTCCACCGCCAGGGCTTCGCCTTCGTCATAGACAAACCGGCTTTTGTGATCGTGAAAGGATGACTCCGAGCCGTCAACAATGAGGCGGTCGCCGGCATGATAAATTGCGGTTTCGCCCTCGAACCATGCACCTCGCCCCCGCACCGAATTGTGAGGCACAAACTTGCGCCGATACATGCACGCTTGCATACATGCGTTGATCGCTGCGCTCCAATCGACACCAGTTTTCGCGCCGGGGAATTCGGACTCCCACCATTGCAGTTTGGCAAGACGCATCATGTTCGAAGATGACAGTTGCGACGCGGTAAGCGAGATCACTTGCGCCACGTTCGCGGGCTGAAAGAACAGCGTTGTTTCATCGACCCCAAGGCAACGGAAATGAGGTTCGCCGAACGTAGCAAGCGGGTGCTCCACTTCGTCCGCATCGACGCGCGACGCGCCGGGCTCGGCGTGGTCGGGGCCGTGGTCTTGATCGTCCGGGTGATAGCCGCTGCCGTCATCCTCGGCCGGCGGCGGCGCCGGATTTTCTTCATCCTGCGATGCCGGCGGGTTGAGTACCGCGTTGATGAGATCGCGCACCCGGCCGACCCCATACTTTTGGGCGAGGTCATCGAAGTCGGTTAGCTCGATATCGGCGGCGTCGAACTCGGGGCACGCGACAAGCCCGGCGACCGTTTCTGCCGCTTCCTTCGCCTTGGTGAGGCCCGGGTTCATCCTTCCGTCTGGCATCGGGGTGAGTCGGTCATTGTCCGCCGCGAAGAGCAACCGCGCCTCAGGGTACTTGGCGCGGATCGCCTTTGAAACCGACGCCAGGTTGCCGGCATCGAAAGCGGTAATAGTGAGGTAGCCGGTAGCCTCATGAACGCGGGCGGCGGTGCTGTAGCCTTCGGCGATCACGATGACGGCGCCGGGCTCTTCCGGCGGCTTGCCGATGGAATGATAGTTCCCCTCTTTCGCGGTGCCCTTGAGAAAGCGTTTCGTGCCATCATCGGCGATAAGCTGGACACTCACCAGCACCTTGGCCGGCGAGTAGAGCGGCACGACAAGCGAGCCGGCCCGAGCGGTGCGGGGCTCTTCCTCGGGGTCGATGACGTAGCGAACGCTTTTCTTGAGTCTGCGAAGGCCAGGGAAGGGCGGCAGGCCCTTTCGGGCGAGGTAGGGGTGCGATGCCGGCGCCTTCTCTGTTTCCGCCATGATGAGGGCCGCAGCGGCAGCAGCGGCGGCATGAAGCGCGGCTCGCTCTTCCTCGCGCTGGCGTTGCGTATCGATCATGCGTTGTTTCAGGGCCGAACGTTCCGCCGCCGTCATCGTTGACGGCCGCTTTTCGGTCCAAGTATCTTGCACGCCGGTTTGCAAATCGCCGAAGGCGCCCGAGGCCGGGGAGTCCAAGTGCAGCACATACCAGACGTGTTGATTTTTGGCCTGCTTTTTACCCTGGGCGTTGGCGCGATGTATCTTGCCGTCCGCTATCGGATGGGATGAGCCGCGAGCGTTGGAGGTGTCCAAGTGGACGCCGGCCGAGCGCATCGCCTCAATGAAATCGAGGATCTGTTGTTCACTGTCCGCCACGGTATGCCTTGAGAGTTTCGAGCGCGTCCGCTTCACTTCTAATGATCGTGCCGATGCCACCGGCGCCAGCGATGAAACCCGCGAAATGGGCTTGTTCCTTCGTCGGCCTGCCCGTCCCGTCTTTTACTTCCCAGGACCCGAACACGGCGACTCGGCGGCCGACCATTTCGGGCGTGATGATGATAGAGGCGAGGCCGATGATATCACCGGACCCGAGGCATAGACCGGCCTTGATAGGGTAGGCGTCAAGCACGACTCGCTCGCCGCCTCGGGCAGTGTATTTCTCGCCGGCCGACAATGAAAACGATTTGCCAGCCCACCCCGATGCCGTGGTGTTTCTCCACACCGTTGCCCCCGCCTTGGACAAGACGATGAGGCAGCGGTTCATAAGATTTGTGCCGGTGCTCATAGCAACGCCGGCATGGCTTGAAGCTCGGCCCGGTGTTCGGTATCCGCCGGCTTCCATTTGTCAAAGTCCGCCTCGATCTGCCCGTAATTTACGGGATGGGCGAGGCGGAGGTTCAAGGCACTGCGACCGGCGATATAGCGGCCCCGCTCGGCGGCAGGGGCAAGCCAGCGCATATCAAGCCAGCGCTTCCGGTCGATGCCGATTAGCTTGAAATCGGCGATGGAAACGAAGCCTCGGCGTTCCAAGATTATGCAAATCTTGATCGCCTTAATCTTCCATTCCGATAGCTGCGAAGGCCCCGAAGCGCCCGCGATGACATCGGGCACGTAGGCCGGAACCTTGCACCGTTCCGCCGGGCAATGGTCCGCCCAGGTCTTCCGCCAGTCATAGCCGAAGGCCGGAAGTTCCGGGGTGAACCACGGCTTGTCGCTGGTATGGGCGCGGCGATAGGAAAGCCCGAACCTTTCCGCGAAAGCCTTTTCTTCGGCGACGCGTTCCCCTTCGCTTGTCATGACGATCACGACGACACCGAGATAGCTTGCTACGGCCTTCAACTCGACCCCGGCGGCGCCAGACGGCACCAAAGCGGCCCGGAAGTCAGGGCCGGCGTGCTCGCGGCCGTGCCCCGAATAGATGCCTTCAATGGCCTGCAGAAGCACCTTCGGATTGAGGGTCATTTTTGCCTCAACGCCGATTTGGCCGCCGTCAACGTCGCGCACCAAGAGGATATCAAAGCCGGCGGTTTCCGGGTACGCGGTCCAGCCCTCGGGCAGGCGAGCAATGAAGGCGGCGCAAAGCGCGGCCTCGGACTCGAAGATGGCTTTTGCCTTAGCCATTGGAAGGCACCGCTGGAACCTGGCGCTCGCAAATCTCGGCGTAGTGGCGCAACACCTCGCCGGCAGCGGGGGCGCCATACCACTCGACCAGCTTAACCGCCAGGGTATCGAGCACGCCGAACGCGGCGGCATCTGCCGGCAGGCCGTCGCGGACGTGAGCGGCCAGGGCAGCGGCCATGTGCGCGCGGCCACCGTTGCGAATGGTGTTGTGCTTGATCGCCTCAAGGTCGGTCATCTGGCCGGTTTTGATGTAGTCGGAATAAGAGCGGGGCATAGGCTTCCTTTCAGCGGACGTAGCGGGTTTGAGATTTGGACATTCGGGCGGCGTGAACGTGCTTCGCCCACCCGTGGGGGTTCTTCATGCCGCGCATCTTTCCGAGCGCGACGAGGTCTTCCAAGCTCTTCGCCGAGCTTTGCTGTTGCTTCGCCACCACGCGGGCGGTGCGGTCGATCTCCGCCAGTTCGCCGGCAAGTTCCTTCACCGTCCGGCCCATGGTGGGATAGACGTGCTGGCATTGCGGGCAGGTCGGCGCGGGTTGGTGGACGCGGAAGCAATTCGGGCACTGCCGTGTCGTAACGGCGGGCTCGTCGTCGTCTTCGTCTTCCTTCGTCCGTTTCTTTTTCTCGTGACCCTCAAGCGTCCATTCCCGATCGTCATCGGGCAAGCCGTGGCCGCGCCCGCCTTGTTCCTTCGGGATGCTGTTTCCGGCGTGGTCGAGGATGAGGGCGTAAGGCTTCGGCCCCGCCGCTATCGCCACGAGGCGGCCGGCCTGGGTATCGAGGTCGAAACCTGGCGCGTAGACGGGACGAAGCACGCGGCCGACTTGCTGTAGAAACAGCGGCAACGAATGCGTGGGCCGCAAGAGAATGGCGACCTCAATCGCGGGCAAATCGAAGCCCTCGGAAACAAGGTCCACCGATGACAGGATCTGAATCGTGCCGCGTTCATAGGCGCGAAGGATGGCGTCGCGGTCAGGGGAGTCGCCATCGATATGGGCAGCGGTGTAGCCGGCGGCCTGGAATTGCTCGACCACGCTCAAGCTGTGCTTGATGGACACGCAAAAGATCATGGCCTTACGGCCGTGGGCGAGACGCCGGTAATGCTCGACCGCGTTGCCGGTGATGGCGGTAGTCGCCATGCGCTTGGCTAGTTCGGCCTTGTTGAGGTCGCCGCCGGTGCGCTTGATGCCCGAGAGGTCCGGCGAGGTAGGCGCGAACACGCGATAGGTGGACAGGTAGCCTTGTTCCATGAGCCAGGCCACGGGCGGCCCCTGCACCATGCGGCCGAACCACTTCCCTAGCCCGGTGCCATCCATGCGTTCCGGCGTCGCCGACAGGCCAACGATTTTGGCTTTCTTGCCCGCGTATTCTTCAATGATGTCCGACCACGTTTTTGCGCCCGCGTGGTGCGCTTCGTCCGGCACATAGAGGTCGGGGGTGCCGTGTTGTTCCATCCGCTTACCGAGCGTTTGGATGCTGGCGATCTGTACCGGCTGGCGGCGGTCGCCAGTCATGCCGGAACAAATGATCCCGTAAGGAATTCCGACCTTGTCAAAGGTGAGGGCGGTTTGCTTGATAAGCTCGCGCCGGTGGACACCGAAGATCACTCGCTTGCCGCGCTTCGCCGCAGACGATGCCATGAAGGCGGCGAGGCCGGTTTTGCCGCCGCCGGTTGCCATCTGGACAAGAACGGAATTGACCTCGCGAAGCGCGTCCCGCGCCTCGACTATTAGCTCTTGCTGGTAGGGGCGAAGGACGAAAGCCATTTAAGCCACCACCGCCTCGCGAGTGTCCGCCGCTATGGCGTCCCGCACCGCGCGGCGCTCTACCGGCGTGCCCTTCCCGGTCGTGGCGAGGGCATGGAAACCGCAATAGGGTTGCCGGAAGCCAGGAATCCGCGGTGCCCCGCAAAACAGCGAGGTGTCGGCGTCAAACTGTTGGTGATGTCCCCAAAGCGGGAACTCGCATTTGCATGAGGTGAGGCGGCCGTGGGGAACGCCATCGTAGCCGGGCGCCTTCGCCGGAAACTTCACATTGAACGGACGGGGCGCCGGCCCCTCGACTTGAGCCGGGGCAGCGGTCTTGCGAACCCGCTTCCGGCCGTGCCCCCGAGGTGCAAACTGATCGGGGTTCCGGCGAGCCAGGCCGTAAAGCTCTTCCGGCGATGAACCGACAAGCTCGGCGATCTCGGCGCCGTTCATCCCGGTTGCCCATAGGCGCCGAGCCTCGGCCTTGTTTTCAGCATTCCATTTCATAGGGGAGTTCTCCAAAACGTTTGTGTTTTGCAAACGATCAGTTCAAGCGACAAGCTTTTCGCGGGCGTTGATTTGCGAGACGTGGGCAACCGTGGCCTCTCCGAAGAGTGGGAGGCCCTCGGCGGACTCGAGGGCGGTTCGCGCCCGTTTCTTGGTTTCAGGGCCGGCCAGCACTAGCGACATTCGCTTCGCTATATCGCGCTGGTATTCTTCCTCGCGCTCTATCAGGATGGCGTTGCACCCTTCCCAAAACGCGGCCTCGCCCGTGGTGCCCGTCCCGGCAAAAGGATCAAGCACCGTGCCGCCCTTGTGGCAGACGAGACGGACAAGCCAGCGCATCAAATCGACCGGCTTGACGGTAGGGTGTTTGGAGCCGAGCCGGTCGTCGCCGTCCGCCTTGGCGCTGTAGAAAAAACGGACAGAAGAGCCCGCGTCGCCTCGCGGCTCGCTGGCGGCCCGGTTGTACTCTCCGTGAGTGTTCTTGGTGCTGGCGCTGTCTTCCCGGCCCGTGACGCGGCCTTGCGCGCCGACAGCATCGGGGAACGCGGCTTCCACCTCGGCGGAACCATCCGTTACGATGTTGGCCGGATATCGGCCTTGCACCGGGCGGGCTTCACCGTCTTTGCAAAGGCCGCTGTTGTCTTCGGTCCAGGTGCCGCCACCGCTGGCCTTGCCGCCCCATCCTGTGGCCTTCTCCGCATCGATCCGGCAGGCATCCACATTGAGGCCGCCGGTGCCGTGGGCCAGGGTGTTTTCGGCCACGGTTCCGATCATCGGCTTACGGGCCAGGCATATAGGCTCCCATGCGGGTTTAAGCGCGGTGCCCCATCCATTCCACTCGGCGGCCTTGTCCGTTGCGGTGGAATAGATATCCCGATCATAGGCGGGGCGTTCTTCGCCCTTGCCTACGTTCAAGAGCGCGGAATTGCGCATGTCATTGACAAGCGTTTCTTTGCCGAGGAATTCACCGCGAAAGCCGCCGATGCGTTTGAATGCGGTTTCGATACGTCCGCGAAGTCCGCTTGAGATCCCGCGCTTGTCCCGCCGCTTCGCCCATTTTGTGAGGCGCTTGTATCGGGCGAGTAGAGCCGGCTTGGTTGCCAGCCATTCGCGAAACAGATGGTCGTCGATGCCCTTCGAAACGCTATGGCTCTTCGGGAATCCGGTGCCGTAGCACCAAGCCAGCATCCCACCGAATTGGCTATCTTCGATGCACCGAAAGAACGCTTCCACCTGTGCTGGCGAAAGGCTTTCAAGAAACTGCACGACCGCCGTATCGGAGGCGAGCATGTTGAGAATGTTGTCGCGGACTTCGAAGCCTGCCCCGGCTATGGCGACCGCCATATCGTGATAGGTCCGGGTGCCCGAGAAGGCCGCAACGTAGCCGCCGGGTTTCAGGACGCGAAGCACCTTCGCCCATAGGTCAGGGCGGAACGCGATGTCGCCGCCGTCCCAGGTCTTGCCCATGAACCCGGCGCTCGCCCTGGCATAGGCCCCGGCGCTGCCTTCCTTCGGCGTCGCGGGGGCGGCGTCATCGCCACCGAAGCGGTTGACAATTGAGGTGAGGTGATAGGGAGGGTCGCACACCACGGCGTCGACCGAGCTTTCGGGGATATCGTCAAGGCGAGCAAAGCAGTCGCCGGAAAGCAGCGTGACGCGGCCGTCCAAAAATGCGGTTGAGGTGTTCATGCTAAAAGAGGTCCCCTTGGTTTGGAGGTGCGGGCGGTGGCGGCGGCGCCGGTGCTTCCACCGGCTCGGCCTTGTAAATCGTTTGCGTTTCGTCAACGCGATGGGCATAGCAACGCCAGTTCCCGAGCCGTCCGACCCTCAATTTCACGTTGTAACCGAAGCTCGCGGCACCGCCGCACCTCTCGCAAACAAAATCACCTGGGCCGGCCGGTCGTGTCACGTTTGATATAATCCGCTAAACGTTGACAAAATGCAAACCATGTTCGCTAACCGATGGCAAGCCGAAAATTAAAACTAGGCAAAGGATCAAAATCGATTTAATTTCGTTAGCGGTAGCTTGATCCCGCGTTTGCCTATTCCTGCGGCAGTTTGGGCCACGTAACGGCGGGTTCTGCCCCGTCCGAGAGGTCCGGGTATCTATGCTTATGATCCCTTCCGCCTACCCCTGGCAAGCTTATGTCGCGGAGTTGTGCCAATTCGGCACGTCTGCCGAGTGCAAACAGATTCGTGACGAAATGCAAAGTGAAATGGGCCTTTCGGCACTGATATCGTTTGCTAAATGTTAACAACTGCGATATGCACCGAATCAGATGCGGTGTTAGCAGTGCCTTTTTTGGAGTGCCTTATTATGAAGCCTGATGTTGATTGGTTCCGCCGTAAGTTAGAAGAGCACCGGCTTTCACAATCCGGCCTCGGCCGGATGCTCGGCATAGACAAATCCACAATGAGTCTAATGCTCGCCGGCAAGCGGAAGCTATCTCTTACCGCCGCCGCCGATATGGCGCGCCTTCTCGGCGTCACCGCCTCCGATGTCATGGAACACATGGGCGTTAGGGTTGACGGCATCAAAGCCGGTGGAGCTGCGGCGCCTCAAATGCTCCCGTTCGAAGGTTGGATCGATCACACCGCCCGCGTGCAGCCAGAGAGCGGCGCCGGAAAGCGCAAGCGCATGGTTGATATCGGCGTAAACGTTGAACCTGGGTCGACGGCGTGGCAGTGGCGGACTCCGCAAACGAAGATGGATATTCTCGACGGCTGGATTGTTGTGTCTGGCGCGAGGCGGGAACCGGACGACCGGATGATCGGCCGGGGATGCGTTGTTGGCACCAAGTCCGGCGAAATTTTGCTGCGCACGATTCGGCGCGGCTACACCCCTGGCTCGCATACTTTGCTCGGCCTCGGCATCCCGGAATCCGCCGAGGTAGAGGTCGAATGGTATGCGCCGATCCTGCTTATGAAGCCCGCGACGGCCTGATAAGTCACGCCGCTAGATAATAAGATACAATTTTATCAATCAGTCGCAGTTAGACGTTGACGGCGCCCGTAGCGTGTTTGCATATTACAAACGGTTAGCGATTTGCAAACGAAGGATTCGGGCAGCATGTTGGTTCGTACAGGTGGAATTTACCGCACTCGCGGCGGTAGAAAGGTAGGGCCGCTTCGGCCCTTCCGTGACAAATCAGACAGCCCGGCAACGGACATCATGGGCCGTTCCGCATGGTTCTATGCGGATGGCATCGGCGCCTTTGACAAGCATGGCGCCTACCTCACCGGCGGCTTGGAATGTCCCCAAGACCTCACCGCCGAGGTGAACGACCTGCCCTCTATCGACGGCCATATCGAGCGCGGCGAAACTGACCGCGAGATCACAGTCGGCAGCACCGTACCGGTGGGCGTCTTACTCGCCGAGGTTCGGGTTAACGGCCAAGCGGTCGCCATTGACCGGGCTTGGGTTGAGGGCGCCGGGGGCGTTGTCATCCCGCTCGAGGGCTCCACCGTTGACACCTTCGGCATCTTTCACGCAGGCCGCTGGCGGACCTTCCGAAGCGTTATCACGGCCGCCGCGCTCGCCGAGGTGGACGCATGAGCAAGACCCCTTATTCGCCCGACGCGTCTTGGTTCTGGCCGCGCAAAGAAAACACCTGGCACAAGCTACGGGAACCGGACATCACAGCCACCGGCTCGGCGACGCTGTTCGGCTGCAGCCCCTACATGACGCCGTTCGACATGTTCCACCGGATGGCCGGAAACATCACCGTCGAATTCGAAGAAACCGAGCGAATGCTTTGGGGCAAGCGTTTGCAAAACGCAATCGCTTTAGGCGTCTGCCAGGATCATCGATGGGAGATCGTGGACGCTCACCCCTTCCTCTACGCCAGGTCCAAGACCGTTAAAGGCATGGGGGCGTCGCCCGACTACATCATCCGCGACCCCGCCCGGCCCGAACTCGGCTTCGGCGTTCTGGAAATCAAGAACGTCGACTTTTTCATCGCCGGCAAAGACTGGTCAGACGAAGAGGCGCCCCCGCATATCGAGTTTCAGGTGCAACACCAGCTTGCGGTCACAGGCTTCAAGTGGGGCGCCCTGGCCGGCCTTATCGGCGGCAATACGGTGCGAGTGTTCCGCCGGGACCGTGACGACGAAGTGATCAATGAGATCATCGTTCGCGTCGATGACATGCACGGCCGCGTCGCCAGGAATGAGGCGCCGCCGGCCGACTACCTGGCGGACTATGAGACGATCCGCACGCTCTACCGGCACGCCACCGTGGCGAAGTCTTTTGATCTCGACCACCCCGGCGAGGAACCCGAGCTAGACCCGGAAAAGCTTACCGCCCTCATGGCCGCGAAGTTCGACGCGGATATCGCGTTCAAGCTCGCCGAGGAAGACAAGAAGCGGGCCGCCGCCGAATTGCTCGACTTCGTCAAAGACACCGAAACCGTGTTCGGGGGCGGCTGGAAGCTTTCCGCCGGAACGGTCCACCGCGAAGCCTCAACGATCAACTACCCCGCAACCACCTACCGAAACCTTCGGCTGTCCAAGCCGAAGCCCAAGGCCGCGAAGGCCAAGAAAGGCTCATGACAATGACGACCCCCACCGGACAAGCTGTCGCCCTGGCGGCGCCCGCTCCACACCGCGCGATTTCGGTATTCTCAAGCGAGGCCGATTTCGCCGCCGGGCAGCGCCTTTGCAAGGCGCTTACGTCTTCGAACCTTGTCCCTGTCAGCTACCAGGGCGAGCAAAATATGGGCAACGCCCTTATCGCGCTCGACATGGCGAACAGGATGCAGATTCCACCCATCATGGTTATGCAAAACCTCAACGTGATCGAGGGCCGGCCGGCGTGGGCATCGCAGTTCATCATCGCCGCCCTCAACGCTTGCGGGCTATTCTCGCCGATCCGCTTCCGCAAAGCGAACCTCGGGCAGCAAGAGGTTTCCAAAACGGAATGGACCGGTCCGAAAGGCGCCCGCCAGAGTCGGATTGTGAAGTCCACGATCATCAACAAGGAATGCACGGCATACGCGGTCGAAAAGGCCACCGGCGAGACGCTTGAAGGCCCGACCGTTTCCATCGCAATGGCGGTGGCGGAAGGCTGGTATTTCCGCGCCGGTTCGAAGTGGCAGACGATGGAAGATTTGATGCTGATGTATCGGTCGGCCGCTTTCTTCGGCCGCCTCTACGCCCCGCATATCCTTAACGGCATGAGCACCGCCGACGAGGCTTTGGACCTCGCCGAGATCAGAGACATCACGCCGGCAGCGGAACCGGCGGCGGAAGTCACCGCGAAGCCCGAGGGCAGGCCGAGGGGCGTTCATGCCGCTTTGGCAGCGGCGAAGGCAGCGGACAAGCCGAAAGAGAAGGCGAAGCCCGCCGGCAAGGTCATTGAGGCGGTAGCGGAAGAGCTTCCCGCCCATGATGCGGACGGCGTGATCCTTGAAGACGAGGAAGACGTCGACGGCGATGCCGACCGCGCCGCGAATGCGGATGACGTGTTCGGGACCGGCGAAGACGACGACGACAATTACGACCCGTCTTAAGGAGCTATTATGTCTGGCGTTGATCTTATGCGCGACCTCCAAATCGCAACCACGGGCGCCCGCCGGGCGCTGGCGATTTGCGAGAAGGCGGTCGCCGCCGTGGTCGAGAAGACCGAAGCCTTGGCCTTGTCACTCGGCCAGAACAACGAAGCTCGCGCCGTGGCCTTTGCTGCCACGGGGGAGGTGCTTCTAACCGCTGATGACGTTGCCCGCGTCTTGCATGTCAGCAAGGCCACGCTTGCCCGCTGGCGGGTGCTCGGAACCGGCCCCGGCTATGTCAAGAAACAAGGTCGCATCCTCTACCGGGCCGAGACGATTCAAAGCTTCGTCACGTCCAAAGAGCGCACCAAGACGCGGGATGAGGTGCCGGCATGATCGGGGAAGCGGAACCGTTCACCCGCACCGTTAAGGTGCTGGACAGTTACGACCGGGGCGCCTTGGTCCGGGTGAATGAAACGGGCCGCGAGGGCTGGATTTCTCTAGCTCATGCGGACCTATCGCCGGCCGGCCGGCTGCACGTCTTGACGCTGCCGACCGAGGTGGCGCGGGAAGCGGGATTGCTGTGACTGTCCGCGACCTCGCCCACTTCGAGTCCTGGCTTTCCGACCTCGGCGCCGAGGTAGCGGACATGAACAGCGAACGCGAGATCCTACGCGTTCGCACCTCTACCGGGACGCATGTCGTCTACGCCGACCGGAACGGAAAACAGCGCTGGCCGAAAGAACTTCTCGCCATCGTGAGCGACTACAACGCCGGCCGGGTGCCGCGCCTTGAACCGCGGAATCGGGGGAAACAATGAACGCGATCACACCAGGAGAATTCTACCAGATTGCCGAATTCGACTTGAACCGCCAACGCCACGCGATGGCCGGCTTAGATGCCGAACGGAAGCGCCTCGCCATGCCCGTTGCGGAAATGGAAAACAGGTCCGGCGTTTCGATGAACTCTTTCTTTTCCTGGCGTAGCGTCTCGCGGGAACCGACGCTTGGTTGTCTTGTTTGCATTTCGCTAACGCTCGGGTTCGACGTCATCATGCGACGCCGGGAACCTAGCGCCGCCGACCTCAACCTCAATGACCTCGGGGCCGCCCTGGCCGCCTTGGACGCGGAGCGGAAGCGCCGAAAGATGCGCCTCGGCGATATGGAAGAAAAATCCGGGGTGTCCGCGAACACCTTCCTGGCTTGGAAAAGCGGGTCGAGGAAACCGACGCTCGGGTGCCTTGTCGCTATCGCGCAAACGCTCGGGTTCGACGTGATCCTGAAAAGGCGGCTGGCATCATGACGCTCGCCGAACTGCACGCCGCCGCCGAGGTTAAGGCGCTGGCAGCCGAGACGAAGGTCGCCATTGAAGAGAATGCCCTAGCGGACGCCCAGGCCTTCGCTAAAGAGCATCACCAATCCATGGGCAGTGACTACTGGAAGGCACTTCACCAAGCCCGGCTCAAGGCACAAACCGCCCGCGCCCTCGCTGTGGCAATAACAGAGATTATGGGAGAGTTCGGCAATGAGGCGAATGAACCACTAGCCAACGGCTGCGACGGCACCCGTCCCGGATATGCACCTGACACATCCCTTGCCGCCCGTAGCCAGTCCACCGCATAATGGCGTCACGCAGCTGTCATGCAACGCGCCTAAAGATCCGCAAATCTGGATGGATGGATGCATGGATAAGACTTCAGCCCTGCTCGCATTGGCGGCGCTTGGCCAGGATACGAGGTTGGAAACGTTCCGGTTGCTCGTCCGCGCCGGGGCGGAAGGTATTCCGGCAGGCGACATCGCCTCGCGCCTTGGGATCGTTCAGAACACCATGTCAGCCCATCTGAAGGTGCTTAATCATGCCGGACTGGTCGGCACCGAACGCGAAGGACGTATTGTCCGCTATGTCGCCAGCATGACGGGCTTCCGCGATCTGCTTGCCTATCTCATGGAGGATTGCTGCGACGGTGCCCCAGAGCTTTGCCGCCAATCATCCAGGCGGTCGTCTGTGCAATGCTGAGGAAGAGACGTGACCGCTGATCTGCCCCGCCGCCTCGTCGCCGAAGCCCTTGGCACCGCGATGCTTGTCACCACTGTGGTTGGTTCGGGAATCATGGCCGACCGGCTGACCGACGACGTGGCCCTCTCCCTCCTCGGCAACACCCTGCCAACAGGGGCGATCCTTGTTGTTCTTATCGCCATCCTAGGCCCGATTTCCGGTGCCCACTTTAATCCTGCCGTGACGCTGGTGTTTGCCCTTCGCCGAGAGATCGACCCGAAGGCTGCGCTTGCCTACGTGGCCACCCAAATTCTCGCTGGGATCACAGGCACGTTTGTAGCGCACCTCATGTTCGACCTGCCCTTGATCGAGTTCTCCTCGACGGTGCGAAGCGGGCCCGGACAGTGGCTTGCCGAGGCGGTTGCGGCATTTGGTCTGGTCTTCACCATCCTAGCGGGCCTCCGATTTCGCAGCGATGCGATCCCATGGCTTGTAGGCCTCTACATCACGGCCGCCTATTGGTTCACTGCCTCGACCTCGTTTGCGAACCCCGCAGTAGCCATAGCGCGCGGCTTCTCCAACACGTTCGCGGGCATTCGTCCGGTTGATGTCCCGGCATTCATCGCAGCCGAACTGGCGGGGGCACTACTTGCCTTGGCGCTGGCGGGCTGGCTGCTCGCTGGCCCCAAGACTATCCCCACCATGGAAGCCGCCGAATGACGATCACCATCTACCACAACCCCAACTGCGGAACCTCGCGCAACACGTTGGCTATGATCAGACAAAGCGGGGAAGAGCCCGACATCATTGAATACCTGAAGACGCCGCCGTCGCGTGCCAAACTGGTCGAGCTGATCGCGGCCATGGGCATCACCCCGCGCGCATTGCTGCGCACCAAGGACACGCCCTATGAGGAGCTTGGTCTCGCCGATCCCAAATGGTCGGACGATCAACTAATCGACGCAATGCTCCAACATCCGATCCTGATCAATCGCCCCATTGTTGTGACGCCCCTTGGGGTCGTCCTCGCAAGGCCATCGGAACTGGTCCTCGACGTCTTGCCCAATCCCGGCATCGGCCCCTTCGCTAAGGAAGACGGCGAAGTCATCATTGATGCTGAGGGTAAGCGGGTAGTCTGACAGCGGTCTATTTCGGTATTTGGCGAAATAGGCCTTGACTGCGTCCATCACCTGCGTATGCTATTTCGATGAAACTCGAACAAGCGGCAAAACAGCTCGAAGCGCTCGGCAATCCGACGCGGCTGAACCTCTATCGGACGCTGGTTCGGGCAGGTGAGGCGGGTAGGCCCGTCGGCTACCTGCAGGACAGCCTCGGCATAGCAGCCTCAACGCTGTCGCATCATTTGCACCGGCTCATCCTGACCGGCCTTGTGACCCAAGAGCGGCAGGCGACCACGCTGATCTGCCGCGCGAATTATCCGATCATGAATGAACTCATTGGTTTCCTCGCCGACGAGTGCTGTGCCGACGTCGCTTGCGGTGCCGTGGCAGGCGAGGCCGTAGCCTGATTTCTTTTTGCTCGTTATTTCGGTAATCCCAGAAGGATAGAACTTATGACATTGTTCTCTCGAAACGATCTTCCGGTGGCCGTCATCGGCGCTGGTCCAGTTGGCTTGGCGGCAGCCGCGCACCTCTCTAAACAGGGCCTTCCTGTGAAGGTCTACGAGGCCGGGACAAGCGTTGCGTCCAACCTTAGAGATTGGGGTCACGTCAGGGTATTCACCCCATGGCGCTATTGCATTGACCGCGCCGCTCAAGATTTGCTTGAGGCTCATGGCTGGGAGACGCCAGAGCCGGAGGCGTTCCCAACGGCTGATGAACTGGTCGAACACTATCTGGAGCCGCTTGCGGGTCTACCGGAACTTTCCGGCTCGATTGAGACAGGCGCCCGCGTCGTTGGCATCTCGCGTTGGGGCGCTGACAAGGTGTTGAGCAAGGGACGCGAAACCCGCCCCTTCATGCTGGTGATTGAGACCGCCGACGGTACAAGGCGTGACAGCGCCCGCGCGGTGATCGATGCTTCAGGAACGTGGCAGATGCCTAATCCGCTCGGGGCCGGTGGCATCGCCGCAGAAGGGGAAGTCGAGTTTGCCGACCGCATTGCATACGGCATTCCTGACATTCTCGGCCGCGACCGCAACCTCTATGCGGGCCGCACGACATTGGTTGCTGGCTCAGGCCATTCAGCCGCCAATGCCTTGCTCGATCTTGCATCATTGGCCGATGTTGAACCTGAGACCGCCTTCGTCTGGGTGACGCGCGGTGCCGATCTGGTGCGCATATATGGCGGCGGCGATGCTGACCAATTACCAGCCCGTGGTGAGCTTGGCGCTGATGTCCGCGAACTGGCCGAAAGTGGCCGCACGGCGCTTGTGACTGGTTTTGCGACACTGGCGATCCGCATGGAAGAGGGTCGCCTGATTGTCGAGGGCATGACTAAGGATGGCTTGCAGCGGCTTGGTCCGGTCGACCGCATCATTGCCGCAACAGGGCAACGACCCGACCTCTCGCTAACACGCGAGCTTCGGCTCGACCTTGACCCGTGGCTCGAAAGCGTCAAGGCGCTGGGACCGCTAATCGATCCCAATGAGCATTCCTGCGGCGACGTGCCACCCCATGGGCACCGCGAACTAAGTCACCCAGAGACCGGGTTCTACACGGTCGGCATCAAGAGTTATGGCCGCGCACCGACCTTCCTGCTGCTGACTGGCTACGAACAGGTTCGCTCGGTCGCAGCAGTGCTCGCCGGGGACATCGCAGCAGCCGACGCCCTGCAACTGGTGCTACCTGAGACAGGCGTCTGCACGGTTCCTGCGTCCTCCAAAGGCTCGGCTTCTCAAGGCTGTTGTGGTGGCCCGGCCCCGGCGGCGGTCGACGCTTGCTGTGTTGCTGATGCCGAAGCGAAAGTGGCTGGCAAGAGTGGTTGTGGCTGCAACGTCGCCGCATGATCGTATCGCCGCCCTCGACGCCGCGCAGTCGCCAAAGGGTCATCACCGTACTTGGTCTGACCCAGATCATGGCGTGGGGGTCGTCATACTACTTGCCGGCAGTCATTGCGCCGGCGGTCGCCGCTGATACCGGCTGGCCGTTGACTTGGGTCGTTGGCGGGCTCTCGCTCGGGTTGCTCGTCGCCGGTCTGATTTCGCCGCATGTCGGCTCGTCAATCGAACGGCATGGGGGCCGTAACGTGCTGGCGTTCAGCGCAGCTTGCATCGGCCTCGGACAGATCGGCCTTGCCGCCGCCCCTAACCTTGCCGTCTACATCGCGGCATGGCTGGTGATCGGGCTTGGTATGGGGGCTGGGCTGTACGACGCTGCCTTTGCGACGCTTGGGCGGCTGTATGGCCATAGCGCTCGCTCCGCAATCACCACACTCTCATTGTTCGGTGGCTTTGCCAGCACGGTCTGCTGGCCTCTTTCGGCCCTCCTGATGGGCGAGACCGGCTGGCGGGGCACCTGCTTGGTCTACGCCGCTGTGCAGCTCCTGATCGCGCTTCCGCTGTACATCTTCACGCTGCCGCGCGGGGCACCGCAGCAGAGCGATGGGGGCCTAGCCGGGATCACAGGGGAGGGCAACCCTATGCGCATTCAATCGATGTCGATCATGCTTGTCTTGGCTGCCACTTTGACCCTGGCTGCGGTCATATCCTCAACGCTGTCGGTGCACTTGCTAACCATCCTGCAGGCCAGCGGTCTCACGCTCGCCGCTGCGGTCGGACTTGGGGCAATGGTCGGCCCTTCGCAGGTGTCAGCACGTGCCGTCGAGATGATGATCGCTCGCTTCCATCATCCCATTTGGACAAAACTCGCATCGGTGACCTTCGTCGCAGTCGGCGTTGCAGCGCTTTGGGTCGGGATGCCTGTTGTTGCCGTGGCACTGGCCTTCTATGGTGGCGGCATTGGCCTAGAAACGATTGCGCGAGGCACGCTGCCGCTCGCTCTATTCGGCCCCTCGGGCTACGCAAAGCTAATGGGGCGTCTGGCCATGCCGAGCTTAATCGCTCAGGCAGCAGCGCCATCAATGGGGGCATTGCTGCTGGAGCGCGTAGGCGCCCACGGAACGCTTGCCGTCCTTTTGAGCTTGGCAGTTTTGAACGTTGCGCTGGCCTGTGGTCTGGGCTGGATGATTTTCCGCCACCAAGCCCTGCAGCTTCGATTGCAGTGAGACATCTGTCTGCGAAGACTACTGACACATGTACAATCGACAACAAACCCGCAGCGTGTCACCGGAATAGCTACACCCTCGACTTCCGCCAGCCTGCCCACCAAGCCTCCCATTGAGAGCAAAACCAGCGCTCGCCTTTGGCAGAGTTAACCACAGTATCGTTGTAATAGCGCTGGCCAGGCATGTGATAGATGTGCTCGCCTGTGGTGACACTGATATTTCCCTTTATGTTACATCCGCTTGGCGCGGCGGAGTCACCTTGGTGGTGCACTGTCGGGAGCGGATGCTGGTCGGATTGCGGGATGAAGTAACTCGCGCCCGCAACACCGCAAAGCAACACCGGGAGCAGCGCGCGCTGCTCTAACAACGAACGTTTGCGCCTAGGCCAAGAGACCTTTTTCCTTTGAAGCCCCATACCTCTCTCCCTCTGGGAGAATGCGACTAACTTTTTTAGGAGTCTAGACAGCGATAATCGATGGGGCCGGACTCGCGGACCGGCTGCGCCGGGGCTGTCCTGGCCGAGATCGAAGACGGCCGCTCGGACGCGGGCTGTCGCTCTAGGCGCCCGCGAGGTGTCCAGCCGCGCCGTTGTCGAGGCGCTACAAAGGGCGAACAAATGAGCTACGGATTCGCTACCAGACTGCTACCAGAGCGTTTTTCGCTCTACGCCTCGGGAACCCGCAAAGCCTTGGAAAATAGTGGTGCCGCTTAGGTGACTCGAACACCTGACCCCATCATTACGAATGATGTGCTCTACCAACTGAGCTAAAGCGGCCCGGGAAGCGCGAGGTTCCAGGATCGGCTGGGTGATAGACTCAACCGGCCGCTAATTCAAGATGGGCAACCGCGATTTCGAGCCGGCATCCGGCAATTCGTCCCGGCATTTTCCATTGGCGCGCAATGAGCCACCGCCTCATTTGCTTTTTCGGCTACGCGGAGACGTCGCGGTGGACTGCGCACAAACTGCCCGGCAAGGCGGCAAAAACGGACTGATTTTATTGCCAAAACGCATCGAAATGGGCCTTGAACAGGCCTGTAAGGCAGAATGCGCACGCTCGCCCGTTGATTGATTGGTCGCCTGCGGCTAACGATCATGGCAATGTGAGCGAACGGACAGGGGAAATTCGCTTGGACGCGATCGAAAAAGCGATCCGAAACGCCTTCGAGAAAGGCAATGCCGAGGACCGGGCGTTTCGCGAGAGGGTCTACCGGTCGGCCTTCGCGGCGCTCGACCGCGTCCTTCAGGCCAACCCCGGCGTGACGGTGGGAGCCGCCATCAAGCGCCGCAAGGCGGTGCAGGAAAAGATCGCCGAGATCGAATCCGAATTCCTGCCAGCGGTCCCCGATGTCGCCGCGCAGACGCAAGACGCTGCGCAGACGCAAGACGCCGCGCAAGCGCCAGGCGCCACCGAAGCGCCCGCGGTCGATGCCCCGACAGGTGTCGCGGTCGGACCGTCGCCGGCGATCGTCGTTGATGAACCGGTTCAGCCCGAGGCATCCGACGCGCCGCGTTCGCGCGTGCTGCCGGTCGTCCCCGACATCATGCCTGACGCCACGCTGCCCGGCGCCCCGGCGATCGATATGGCCGATTCCGCGCCGGCCGAGGCCGCGGCGGAAGTGGCGCCTGACCGTGATGAAAGGCGGATAAGGGGCCGCCGCCTGCCGCTGACGGCGATCTTCTTTGGCGTGACGTTGCTCGCCGCCGCCGGCATCGGCCTCTATTTCGCCGTGCAGACCGGGGTCTTCAAGACGCCGGCGCAGCTCGACACGGCGCCGCCCGAAGCGCCGCCGACCGTCGACGATGACGACTTCACGCCGCCTGCCGATACAACTGAGCCGCAGCAGCCTGGCGCGCCGCAGCAGCCTGGTGTCGCCGAACAGACGCGCGACTGGATCAACGTGTTTACACCCACCGATCCAACGCATGTGGCGACCCCGTCCGACGCCAAGGCCGATGTCGTGCAGGACGACACCGGCTCCTTCCTGCGCATCCGCTCCGGTGCTTCCGGCTCGGCCATCAGCTTCGATGTCGGGCAGGGCGTGCTGGAGAAGCTTGCCGGCAAACATGCCGTGTTCGACATCGTCGCCCGCGCCGAGGACGGCAAGGACACGCAGATCTCCGTCGACTGCAATTTCGGCGATCTCGGCGACTGCGGCCGCAAGCGCTATGCGGTCGGCCAGCAGCGTAACGAATATCTGTTCGACGTGAAATTCCCCGACAAGCCCCCGGGCGCGGCCGGCAGCATCGCCATCAACTCCGACTTCGACAAGCAGGGCAAGGCGGTCGACATCTACGAGATCCGCGTTTCGATCGAACCGTAAGCGCCGCCTAGCGATCAAGCAGCGCCTGCAGCGTCTCGATGCGGTCGGCTTCGGCGGTCGGCTTGTCCCAGCGCAGCCGTGAGATGCGGGGAAATCGCATCGCAACGCCGGATTTGTGGCGAGTCGAACGGTTGAGACCTTCGAACGCCACCTCCAGCACCAGGCCTTGGCTGCGGTCGGCGCGCACCGAGCGCACCGGGCCGAAACGCTCGACCGTATTGTCGCGGACAAATTTGTCGATCTGCTTCAACTCCTCGTCGGTGAAGCCGAAATAGGCCTTGCCGACCGGCACCAATTCCTCCGCGCCTTCCGGCCCCGACCAGACGCCGAACGTATAGTCGGAATAAAAGCTCGACCGCTTGCCATGGCCGCGCTGCGCATACATCAGCACAGCATCGACCGTGTGCGGATCGCGCTTCCACTTGAACCACGGCCCTTTCGGCCGTCCCGCGAGATAGGGCGAATCCCAGCGCTTCAGCATCACGCCTTCGATAATCGGGTGCGGCGGCGCGCGGCGCAGTTCCTCCAGCGTTTGCCAATCCCGGAATTCGACGAATGGCGACAGATCGAAACGGTGCGGGTCCAGCGTTGTGATGAAGGCCTCAAGACGGGCCCGCCGCTCGCGGAAAGGTAGCGCGCGCAAATCTTCGCCGTTGATCTGCAGCGCATCGTAGCAGCGCATGAAGGCCGGGTATTGCTGCTGTATCTTCGGGGCCACGCTCTTGCGATTGAGCCGCTGTTGCAGGTCCGAAAACGTGCCGGTCGCCGCGGGCTCGCCGACCAGCAATTCGCCGTCGAGCGCGGCGGAAAAATTCATCGCCTGGGCGAGATCGGGGAATGCGCCGGACACATCGTCGCCGGTGCGCGAATAGAGCCGGCGCACGCCGCCCTCGCACACCGCCTGAACGCGGATGCCGTCCCATTTCCATTCCGCGCCATAGGCGGCCGGATCGAGCTTTTCGAGGTCGCCGTCGCCGACCGGGTTCGACAGCATCACCGGACTGAACAGGGCAAGTGCGGTCCGCTTCGGCTTCTCGGCCTTGCCTTCCAGCCACGCGAACAGCGAGATATAGGGCGGCGTCAGCCCGTGCCACAGCTCCTCGATCTCGGCGACATCGACCTTGCCGAAATCGGCCAGCGCCTGTTTGGCCAGCCGCGCCGAAACGCCGATGCGCAAGCCGCCGGTGACCAGCTTGATGATGGCAAAGCGCGCCGAAATGCCGGCGCTGTCGAGCAGCCCGGCCAGCACCTTGGGTCCGTCCGAGCGGCTCGCCGCCTGCAGCGTCGCCACGACATCGCCAAGCGTCGGCTCCCGGTTGGGGATATGTCCCGGCGTTTGCGGCCAGACCAGCGAGACGGTTTCGGCAAGGTCGCCGACATAGTCGTAGGAATAGCCGAACAGCACCGGATCCATGCGCTCGGTGACCAGCGTGCGCAGCATCGCCGGCTTGACCGCCGCAATGTTGAGGTCGCCGGTGATCGCCGCCAGCGCCAGCCCGCGGTCGGGGTCCTCGACGCTGCGGAAATAGTCGACGAGCAGCGTCAGCTTGCCATTGCGCGACGGCGTCAGCACCAAGCGGTCGAGGAGTTCGGCAAAGCGGTTCATGGATGCAAGGACCGCGTTGACGGCAGAGGTTTGCGTTCTGGCACACCCTCCTCTGTCCTGCTGGACATCTCCCCCGCAAGGGGGGAGATTGGCAGCCTTGATCTTGCCGCCCATCTTGCGAGGTTGGCGATTGGCGAAAGCGGAGGTGACATCTGATCTCCCCCCTTGCGGGGGAGATGGCCGGCAGGCCAGAGGGGGGTGGGAAGGATCGCCGCGCCGGCGATTTCTGGATCAAAAATCACCATCAATCGCCCTCGTCCTCATATCCCACCAGGTGCAGTGGCCTGGCGGCGATGCCTTCCAGCTCGCACCAGCGCACCAGCGCTTCCTCGCGGCCGTGCGTCACCCAGATTTCGCCGGCGCCCGTCTCCTTGACGGTAGCGGTCAGTTCATCCCAGTCGGCATGGTCGGAAATGATCAGCGGCAGTTCGACGCCGCCTTGCTTGGCGCGCTGGCGGATGCGCATCCAGCCCGAGGCGAAGCATGAGATCGGGTCGGGAAAGCGCCGCGCCCAGCGGTCGGCGAAGGCCGATGGAGGGCCGACAACGATGGCCCCAGTGAAATCCTGCTTGCCGCCGCTGTCGACGGTTGCCGGCTCCAGCGTGCCGAGGTCGATGCCCTGGCTCTGGTAATATTCGCTGAGCTTGGCCAGCGCGCCGTGGATATAGATCGGCCTGTCATAACCGGCATCGCGCAGCAGCCGCATCACCCGCTGTGCCTTGCCCAGCGCATAGGCGCCGACCAGATGCGATCGCTCGGGAAACTGCGCCGCCGATTTGAGCAGCCGGGCGATCTCCTCCGTGTCGGGCGGATGGTGAAACACCGGCAGGCCGAAGGTCGCCTCGGTGATGAAGACGTCGCATTGGACCGGTTCGAACGGTGCGCAGGTCGCGTCCTTCTGGCGCTTGTAGTCGCCGGAGGCGACGATGCGCCTGCCCTTGTGCTCGACCGCGATCTGCGCCGAGCCCAGCACATGGCCGGCCGGATGGAAGGTGACGCTGACATCGTTCAGCGCCATCGCTTCGCCAAGCACGGCCGCTTGCGTTGTCCCGGCAAAATCCTCGCCATAACGCAACCCCATAATGTCGAGTGTCTGCTGCGTAGCCAGCACCGAACGATGGCCGGATCGGGCATGGTCGGAATGGCCATGCGTGATCAACGCCCGGTTGACTGGCCGCACCGGGTCGATGAAGAAATCGCCGCATGGGCAATAAAGGCCTTCAGGCCGGGGATGGAGCAGGTCGCTGGCGCGCATCCACTGAAGATAGTGGCTAATTCCAGCGCGGGAAGCCTGTTGCAAGAGACTGCTGACTCGGCCTACAGCCAGCCACCGGCCGCATCAGCCGGCGGGGCCATCGCCATGCAACCGCTGAAAATCTCGTCCGGCGACCTGACCGCCGACCGTCGCGCCGACTATGCCGAGATGCTTTTCGGCTCGGGCGAGCACGCGGCAGCGGCGGAGCTGCTGCTCGGCGCGCTGGAACTGGCGCCGCAATGGGCGGCGGGCTGGTTCCGCCTGGGCGAGATGCAGGAGGCAACGGGGCTGCTCGACCTGGCGACGCAGGCCTGGGCGGCTGTGCTGAAACTGGACCCGGCGGATCGCCTGGGTGCTGCGCTGAAGCTGCAGCTGATCGGCAAGGCGCCGGCTGCCGCAGCGCCACCCAGCGCCTTCGTCGAGACGCTGTTCGACCACTATGCCGAGACTTTCGAGGACTCGCTGGTCGACAAGCTCGGCTACCGGCTGCCGGAGTTTCTCGATCGCGCCATTCGCGCGGCAAGACCGGGCCGCTTTTCGCTGGCGCTCGATCTCGGTTGCGGCACCGGTCTGATGGGCGAGAAACTGCGGCCGGTCGCCGAACGGCTGGAGGGCTACGATATCTCCGCCGCCATGCTGAAAAAGGCCCGCGCCAAGGGCGTCTACGACCTGCTCGCCAAGGCCGATCTGCAGCATTTTGCCTATGCCGGGCCGAAAGCCGATCTGGTGGCGGCGGCCGACGTGTTCATCTATGTCGGCGCGCTCGATCGCGTGGTGAAGACCGTCGCCGGCATTCTGGCCACCAATGGCCTGTTTGCCTTTTCCGTCGAAACGCCAGCCAAGGGCGGGGCGGGCGGCGACGCCGGTTTTGCGCTGCAGCCGTCTCGTCGCTACGCCCATTCTCAAGCCTATGTCGAGCGGGTGCTTGCGGCAAACGGCCTGTCGGTGCTGTCGATGCAGCCGACCGTCATCCGCTGGGATCGCCGCCAGCCGGTCGGCGGGCTTGCCGCGCTGGCGGTGCCCTCGTCCAAGGGTTGATGTCTCGTCTTGTTCGAAAACGTGAATAAGATTTTTGCGGCTGGCGCGGCATCAGGTAGGATACAAGCCGAGAAAAGCCCTCGGCAGGCATTGAGGAGGAACACATGCGCTGGAACATGATGGTCTTGGCGTCCTGCCTAGCGATGGCCGGCTGCAGCAGCTCGATGTCGGAGCGGCAGGACCAGGACGTACAATCGTCGCTGCAGTATGACAATGTGCCTTGCGACCAGTTGCTGGCGCAGCGCAACGAACTGGCGCAGCAATACCATCTGTCGACGGACGCCAAGCCGAGCTTCTCCAATCCGGCGATGGGCTTCGGCCCGTTCACGCCGGATATGCGCTCCAAAAGCAAGCGCGACACCGACCTGGCAAGCGGCCAGATCGATGCCATGAACCGCTCGATCGTCCGCCGCGACTGCGGCACGCCCAACAAGCAGAAGAAGTTCAGTCTGCCGAGCTGAACCTGGACTTCCTCAGTACCCCGCCTTGCGGTCGACCACGTTATCAAGCTTTTCGCCGCGCTCGAAGGCATCCATCTGCCGCAACATGCTCGGCGCCAGGTGGACAGGGTCGGAGGTCGCCGCCGCGTGCGGCGTCACGAACACTTTCGGGTGACTCCATAGCGGACTGGTCTTCGGCAGCGGCTCGACCTCGAACACGTCGAGGCTCGCCTCCTTCAGCGTGCCGTCGCCCAGCGCGCGCAATATGTCGGCGTCCTTCTGCAGCCGGCCGCGCCCGGCATTGATCAGCACCGAGCCGCCGAGGCCGTTGCGCTTGCGCAATTCCTTCAGCACGCCGTAATTGATGATGCCGTGCGTATCCGGCGTCAGCGGCAGCAGCACCACCAGTATGTCGGTGGCGTTGAGGAAGGGGATCAGCCCGGCCTCTCCGGCATAGGTCGCAACGCCTTTCATGGCCTTGTCGCTCCGCGACCAGCCATTGACGGCAAAGCCGAGCGACAACAGCACCGATGCCGCCGCGCGGCCGAGATTGCCGAGCCCCATAATGCCGACCGAGATGTCACCGGCCGGCCGCTGCGGCGGTTCGTGCCAGGTCTTCTTCGGCTGCTGCGCACGATAGAGCATGCCCTGGCGGTGATGGTCGAGCACGCGCCAGACGACATATTCGGTCATGTACTGGGTGAGGTTGTCGGCTACCACTTTGACGATCGGCACATCGGGCAGGCCGGGATCGGCGAAGATATGGTCGACGCCGGCGCCGATCGAGAAGATTGCGCGTAGATTGGGCAGCGATTTCAAGAGGTTCGGCTTCTGCTTCCACACCACCGCATAGGTGATCGACGGATCCGAAGCGCCGTCCGGCTCCAGCACCACTTCGCGCTCGGCCGACAGCAGCTCGCGCCAGCGCTGCGGATGAAAGCCGGTGACGGCAAGCAGGATTTTGCCTTTTTCCATTTGCGGATTGTATTCCCTGTTATTCGCTGACGATACCGACCGGCGCCGTCTCGATCTTGAACGCGGCCGAGATCAGCGCCTTCGTATAGTCGGTCTGCGGCCGCTCGAAAATCTGTTCGGAAGGGCCGGCTTCGACGATCTTGCCATTGCGCATGACGATGACGTCATTGGCAAGGGCGCGAATGACTTTCAGATCGTGGCTGATGAACAGATAGGCAAGGTCGTGCCTGGCCTGCAGATTGCGTAAGAGGTCGACCACTTGCGCCTGCACGCTCATGTCGAGCGCCGAGGTCGGTTCGTCCAGCATGACGAAGCGTGGATTGAGCACCATGGCGCGCGCAATGGCGACGCGCTGGCGCTGGCCGCCGGAGAATTCATGCGGATAGCGGTTCCTGGTCGCCGGATCGAGCCCGACCTCCTTCAGCACGGCGACGACCTTGTCGTCGCGTTGATCGGGCGACAGCTTCGGCTCGTGGATCTTCAAGCCTTCCTCGATGATCTCCGAGACCGACATGCGCGGGCTGAGCGAGCCGAACGGGTCCTGGAAAACGATCTGCAACTCGCGGCGCAGCGGCCGCATGGCGTTGAAGGAAAGCTGGTTGATGTCGCTGCCATTGAACTGGATGGTGCCGGTCGATGAGATCATCCGCGCCAGCGCCAGCCCGAGCGTCGTCTTGCCGGAGCCGGATTCGCCGACGACGCCGAGGGTCTGGCCGGCGCGCACGGTGACGTCGATGCCGTCAACTGCCTTCACATTGTCGACGGTGGTGCGAAAGAAACCCTTCTTGATCGGGAACCAAACCTTGATGTTCTTGCCTGTCATCACCGGCTTGGCGGCATCGTTGGCGGCCGGCGGCTTGCCCTTCGGCTCGGCGGCCAGGAGGTGCTTGGTATAAGCGTGCTGCGGGTTGGCGAAGATGTCCCTGGTCGGCCCGGTCTCGACGATCTTGCCTTTGGTCATCACGCAGACGCGGTCGGCGATCTTTTTGACAATGCCGAGATCATGGGTGATGAACAGCATTGACATGCCCTTGCGGCTCTTCAGCCCCGCCAGCAATTCGAGGATCTGCGCCTGCACGGTGACGTCGAGCGCCGTCGTCGGCTCGTCGGCGATCAGCAGTTCAGGCTCGTTGGCCAGCGCCATGGCGATCATGACGCGCTGGCGTTGGCCGCCGGACAATTGGTGCGGATAGGCGTCGAGCCGCTTTTCCGGTTCGCGAATGCCGACCTCGTTGAGCAGCGCCAGCGTGCGCGCCTTGGCCTGGCGGTCGCCCATGCCCTGATGCAGCGCCAGGATCTCGACGATCTGCTGCTCGATCGTGTGCAGCGGATTGAGCGAGGTCATCGGCTCCTGGAAGATCATGGTGATCTTGTTGCCGCGCACGCTGCGCAACTGCTTTTCGTTCATCGCCAAAAGGTCGGCGCCCTGGAACAGGATCTTGCCCGAGGGATGGCTGGCCGTCGGGTAGGGCAGAAGCTTCAGCACCGACAGCGCCGAGACCGATTTGCCGGAACCGGATTCGCCCACAAGCGCCACCGTCTCGCCCTTGGCGAGATCGAAGGAGATGTGGTCGACGGCGGTCGACTGGTTGCCGCCTTGGGTGAAGGCAACGCTGAGATCGCGGACGGAGAGCAGGAGTTCGCTGCTCATCGGAACGCCTTGCGCGGGTCGAAAGCATCGCGCGTTGCTTCACCGATGAACACCAACAGCGACAGCATCAGCGAGATGACGATGAAGCCCGATATACCGAGCCAGGGGGCATTGAGGTTACTCTGCGCCTGTTTTAGCAGTTCGCCGAGCGACGCGGTGCCGGGCGGCAGGCCGAAGCCGAGATAGTCGAGCGAGGTCAGTGTCGAGATCGAGGCGCTGACCAGAAAAGGCATGAAGGTCAGCGTCGCCACCATGGCATTGGGCAGAAGATGGCGCAGCATGATGGTGCGGTTGGACACACCAAGCGCGCGGGCCGCGTTGACATATTCGAAGTTGCGCGCGCGCAGGAATTCGGCGCGCACCACGCTGACAAGCGACGTCCAGGAGAAGAGCAGCATCAGCCCGAGCAGGATGAAGAAGCCCGGCGGCAGGATGGCGGCGACGATCAGCAGCAGATACAGCAGCGGTATCGCCGACCAGATTTCTATGAAGCGTTGAAAGAGAAGGTCGGTCCAGCCGCCGAAATACCCTTGCAGCGCGCCGGCGGCGACGCCGATAACCGACGAACCCGCAGTCAGGATCAACCCGAACAGCACGGAAATCCTAAACCCGTAGATGATGCGCGCCAGCACGTCGCGCGCCTGGTCATCGGTACCCAGCCAGTTCCAGTTGCCGACAATGCAGTCAGGATCGGCAGCGCCTTGCGGATATTGGCTGCATCGCCTCTGCGCGTCGTATTCCCATGACGGTTTTGCGGGAGCGGCGTCGGGGATCGCATTGTTGACGGTGCGGTAGGAATAGCGGATTGGCGGCCAGATCATCCAGCCATTGGCGTTGATCTCGTCGCGGATGACCGGGTCGCGATAGTCGGTGACGGCGTAGAAGCCGCCGAATTTTTCCTCGGGGTAGGCGACCGCCACCGGGAACAGGATCTCGCCTTTGTAGTAGGCGACGATCGGCCTGTCGTTGGCGATCAGTTCGGCAAACAGCGACAGCACGAACAGAGCGAGGAATATCCACAACGACCAGTAGCCGCGCCGGTTGGCCTTGAAGTTCTGCCAGCGCCGCTTGTTGAGCGGCGACAGCCAGGGGCGGGCGATCCTTGTCGGTGTGATCTCGGCTGCAGCCTGCGTCATCAGACGTCTCTCCGCTCGAAATCGATGCGCGGATCGACCCATGTGTAGATCAGGTCGGACAACAGCGTCACGAACAAACCAAGCAGCGAAAATATATAGAGGTTGGCGAACACGACCGGATAGTCGCGCGCCAACACGGACCTGAAACCGAGCAGCCCGAGACCGTCGAGGGAAAAGATGTTCTCGATCAAAAGCGAGCCGGTGAAGAAGGCCGAGATGAAGGCCGCTGGAAAGCCGGCAATGACGATCAGCATTGCGTTGCGGAACACATGTCCGTAAAGCACCCGCCGCTCCGACAGGCCCTTGGCACGGGCCGTCACCACATACTGTTTGCGTATCTCTTCCAGGAAGGAGTTCTTGGTCAGCAGCGTCGTCGTCGCGAAGGCCGACAGCACCAGCGCCGTCAGCGGCAAGGTCATGTGCCAGAAATAATCGACGATCTTGTCGGGCCACGACAATTGGTCCCAATTGTCGGAGACGATGCCGCGCAGTGGGAACCAGTCCCAGAAGGAGCCGCCCGCGAACAGCACCATCAGCAATATGCCGAACAGGAAGGCCGGTATGGCATAGCCGACGATGATCACGCCGCTGGTCCAGACGTCGAAGGCGGAGCCGTCCTTGACCGCTTTGCGGATGCCAAGGGGGATCGAGATCAGATAGGACAACAGCGTGATCCACAGCCCAAGCGAGATCGACACCGGCATCTTCTCCAGGATCAGGTCAAGAACCGAGATGTCACGGAAATAGCTGTCGCCGAAATCGAAGCGGGCATAGTTCCACAGCATCATGCCGAAGCGTTCGAGCGGCGGTTTGTCGAAGCCGAATTGCTTTTCCAGCTTCTTGATGAATTCCGGATCGAGCCCTTGCGCGCCGCGATACTTCGAGCCGACGTCACCGGCCACATCGAAATTGCCGCCGCCTCCTGCATCGCCGCCGCCGCTGCCGAGGCGGTCGCTGCCGCCCTGGTTGGTCAGGCTGGCGATGACCTGCTCGACCGGTCCACCCGGTGCGAATTGAGTGACGACGAAAGCAACCGCCATGATGCCGAACAGGGTCGGTATCATCAGCAGGATACGGCGCAGTATGTAGGCGCCCATCAGCTTTCACCCTCCCCCTTGTGGGGAGGGTCGATCCGCGAAGCGGAGCGGGGTGGGGGTAGTCTCGATCCGGCGTACGCCGTCACACCCCCACCCCGGTTCGCCATTCGCGCTGCGCACGAAGTGCTCACCGACCCTCCCCACGAGGGGGAGGGTAAAGTGCCGCGCAACAGCCTACCCTTTGCCAATTTTTGCCGCCTTGCCCTTGTCGACCCACCACAGCGCTTCGACCGGGAAGTCGAAATCGGGTTTCCGCTCGGGAAAACCGAACATGTCCCAATAGGCGCTTCGATGATTCGCCAGGAACCAACTTGGAATCCAATCCCTCCGTGCACGCAAGACCCGGTCGAGCGCGCGCATGGCAATTGTCAGGCTTTCGCGACCCTCGGCGGCACCTGCGGCGTCAACCAGGGCGTCGATGGCCGGGCTCGACGTTCCCGGCAGATTGCGAGAGCCCGATACGGTAGCTGCTCGCGAATGGAAAATGGTTTCGAGGTCGTCACGGGTTGGCGTCGCCGGAAACGAGGCCGCGACCGAGACGAGGTCGTAGTCGAACGAATTCTGCCGCAGCTGATATTGCGCGGCATCCACCAGCCGGATCGAGGCATCGATGCCGACCGCCTTCATGTTTTCGACCCAGGGCGAGTAGACCTGTTCGAAGACTTCGTCGTCGACAAGAAACTCTGCGGACAACCGACCACCCTTGTCGTTCACGACGAAATTGCCGGACCGTTTCCAGCCGGCCTCGGCCAGAAGCTTGGCCGCCTTGCCAAGCAACTGCCGGTCGCGGCCGGAGCCGTTCGACGCGTCCTGGATCACGGCTTCGCCAAAAGCCTCGGCGGGAATCTGCTCACGCAGCGGCTCAAGAAGAGCCAATTCTTGTGGCGACGGTCTGCCCTCGGCGCGAAATTCGGATTTCTCGAAGCAGGATTGCGAGCGCTCATAGGAACCGTAGAAGAAATTGCGCCGCGTCCATTCGAAGTCGAAGCAGAGCCCGATCGCCTGCCGCACGCGCGAGTCGCGAAACTGCTCGCGCCGCTGGTTGACGGCGGTGCCCTGCATCGAAGGCACCGTTTCGGCCGGGAATTCGTGCTTCACCACCTTGCCGGCAGTGAACGCTGGGAAGTCGTAGCCGGTCGCCCAGACGCGCGAGGTGAATTCCTCCCTGTAGAGGATTTCTCCCTTCTTGAACGCTTCGAAGGCAACGCTACGGTCCTGATAGAACTCAACGCGGATCCGCTGAAAATTGTTCTGGCCGCGATTGACCGGCAGGTCGTTGCCCCAATAATCAGCCACACGCTCATATTCGATCCAGGCCCCTGCCGACCAGCGACCGACCTTGTAGGCGGCTGACCCCAACGGCGGGTTCATCTGCGAGGAATCGAACGGGTTGGCCGTGTAGAACGCCTTCGACAGGACCGGGAACTCGACGACGTTGAGGATGGTGCGGCTTGTCTGCTTGCCGGAAAACCTAAGCTGCAGCGTGTGGGCATCCACGGCAATCGCGTCATCCAGATGCGTTAGCGGCAGGGAATAGTACGGGTGCCCCTTGTCCTTGAGCAGCTTGAAGGTGAAGGCGGCATCCTCTGCCGTCAATGGCGTGCTGTCATGGAAGCGGGCCTGCGGGCGCAGCGAGAAGGTGAAGTCGTTGCGGTCGTCGGAAATCGTCACGCTGTCAGCGATCAGCCCGTAAACGGCGTCAGGTTCGTCGTACGCTCTCACCATCAGTGAATCGAAGCACATCTCCGTGCGCTGGGGCGAATCGCCTTTGGGAACGAACGAATTCAGCGTGTTGAAGGTCAGCGGCGTCTGGTTGGCAAGCCAGTTGCGCGGCAGGAAGTTGAAGACGCCACCTTGCGGCGCATCGACATTGACATAGTCGAAATGAGTGAAGTCCGGCTTGTATTTGAGGTCGCCGAAAGCCGACAGTCCATGCAGTTTCACGCCGGTTGGGCTGGCGGCGAAAGCCTTGCCCGGCAGCAGCGCAGCAACGGCCGCGGCGCCACTGAGGGCCAGGAAATCGCGGCGAGGGAGCCCCGCCATCAATTGCTGCCCTTGTACTTGGCGGCCAGGGCCTTTTCCTTGTCCGCATCGATCCACCAGGAATCGATATCGGCGCCACGGTAGCCGGGCTGCTTTTCCGGGATGCCGAACTTGTTCCAGTAAGCCAGCCACACAACGGCGCGATAGTATTGCGGCACCACATAGTAATTCCACAGCAGCACGCGATCGAGCGCATGGGTGGTGGCGACGAGGTCATCGCGATCCGTGGCAAAAATGATGCGGTCGACAAGGGCGTCAACGACCGGGTTCTTGATGCCGGAATAATTGCGCGATGCCGGTGTGTCGGCGGCCTTGGAGCTCCAGAAATCGCGCTGCTCGTTGCCGGGCGATTCCGACTGTTGGAGCTGTCCTGTGATGACGTCGTAATCGAAGTTTCTGACGCGGTTGGTGTACTGGCTCGGGTCGACGATGCGCAGTGTTGCATCGACGCCGATCTTGCGCAGATTGGCGATCCAGGGGCTGGAAATGACCTGGTCGGTTTCATTCGAGCCTAGGATTTCAAACTTGAATGGCTCGCCGGTCTTGGCGTTGACCATCTTGCCGCCCTTGATCACCCAGCCGGCCTGGGCGAACAGGTCGACCGCCTGCTTCAGATATTTGCGCTCCGCCTGCGGCGAATCGTAGACCGGCAACTTGAATTCCTGGGTGAATACTTCCGGCGGCAGCTTGTCGCGGTACTTCTCCAGGATCTCCAATTCCTTGCCTTGCGGCAAGCCGCTGGAGGCTAGGTCCGTGCCCTGGAAATAGCTGTGGGTGCGAGTGTTGAAACCGAAGAACAGCGTGCGGTTCATCGATTCGAAATCGAACGGGTAGGTGAGCGCGGCCCTGACCAGACGATCGGCAAACAACCTATGTCTCTGGTTGAGCATGAAAGCCTGCATCGGCTCGGGCGAGGTGGTCTTGAACTCCTGCTTGATCACATCGCCGGCCTTGATCGCCGCGAAATCATAAAATGTCGCCCAGCGCTTCGAGCTGTTTTCCGGCTTGATATCGTCGAGGCCACCTTTCTTGAACGCCTCCCAGGAGGCGTTGTCGTCAAGAATGTAGGTGAAGTGCTGCGTGTCGAAATTCTCCCGGCCGATCTTCACAGCCAGCTTGGCGCCCCAATAGTCGGGGACGCGCTGCCAGACGATTTCCGACCCCGCCTTGAAGCTGGCGATCTTGTATGCAGCCGAGCCCAGCGGCGGCTCCAGCGTCCCCTTGGTGATGTCGCGCTTCTTGCCATTGTCGTCGGTGCCTTCCCACCAATGCTTGGGCAGCACGACAAGGTCGCCGAGGATCTTGGGCAGTTCGCGATTGCCCTTCTGGTCGAAGTGGAACTCGACCTCACGGTCCGAGACAGCGACGGCGTCGGTGACGTTTTCGAAATAGCGGCTGTACATCGGGCTGTTGGCCTTCAGCACCTGGAACGACCAGATCACGTCGTCAGTGGTGATCGGCTGTCCGTCATGCCATTTCGCCCGTGGGTCGAGCCGGTAGGTGGCCGAGGAATAGTCGGTAGGGTACTTGTAGGCATCGGCGATGAGCGGGTGGCTGACGCTGCCTTCGTCAGTCGCTTGATCCATGAGCGTGTCGTAGAGCAGGCCGCCGCCAAATGGCTGCAGGCCGGCCGCCGGCGAGCCCTGCACGACGTAGGGATTGAAGCTGTCGAACGTGCCGGAAACGACCGAATTGTAGGTACCGCCCTTCGGTGCATCCGGATTCACATAATCGTAGCGCTGGAAGTTCTCGCCATATTTGGAGGGGCCGATCAGCGAAGAGGTGGTGTGCCATTCCTGGGGGAAGGATGCCTGCAGGCCGCCTGCGAGGGCGCCCACAACCAGAAAGGACCTCAGAAGCGTTCGGCCAACCGTCATGCGTTCTCCTCGTCGCGATGCCCGGCAATCCTAAATGATTTGACGCCGGTGAAAACCGCCATGCGGCGGCTTTGTCGCCGCATATGCGATTTTCCTAACAAAAAGCCGGGCTGAACCCGGCTTTTTTGAGGTCATGGAGATGACAATTCGGTTATTTGGCGGGCGCCGGTGCCGGCGTCGCAGGGGCTGGAGCTGCACCTTCAGCCGGCTTGGCCGGAGCGGCACCCTCGGCCGGCTTGGCCGGCGCCGTTGCATCGGCGGCGGCACCTGGCGTCGGCAGCGGCTTCGGGCTATCCGACAGCGTGCGCAGATAGGCAATGACGTTGGCGCGGTCCTCGTCCTTCGGCAGGCCGGCAAAGCCCATCGCCGTGCCCTTCACGAATTTCTTCGGCGAGGTGATGAAGTGGTTGAGATTGTCATAGGTCCACTTCTCGGCGCCGCCCTTGGAAAACTCCTTCATGCCGGCCGAATAGGCAAAGCCCTCATGCTCGGCGACGGGGCGGTCGACGATGTCCCAGAGATCCGGGCCGACCTTGTTGGGGCCGCCTTTTTCGCCGGAATGGCAGGCCTGGCATTTCTTAAAGACGGCCGCACCTTGCTCGACATTGGCGGTGGCCAAAAGGTCGGCGATCGGCTTCGCCTCTGCTGCGGGTCCGGCGGCGCCGCCTTCGGCAGGCTCCGTCGCCTCGATGGCAAAGCCGGGTTTTTCCGGCGCCGGCGAGGCAAACAGGGCGTCGGACACCAAACCGACCGAGAAGACGACGAAACAGGTTCCAAGCAACCCGGCGAGCAGTTTGTTGACTTCGTTGGAATCCATACGCCCCAGGGCTCCCTTTTCCGGCGGACCTCTCCGTCCAGTCCGTCCGTCGGTATCGTGACCCACCCCGTCGAGCCGGTCAAATCGGGCGGAAACTAGGTCTTTTGCTTGGGCGTTGCAACACCTATAAGGGCGCTTCCAGTGAGACCTTTTGCCACTTTCCCCATCCTCTTTCGAACGCCTTGCAACCTCGATGTCCACGCTCATCCTGATCCCGGCCCGCATGGCCTCGACGCGCCTGCCGGGCAAGCCGCTGGCCGACATAGCCGGCGCGCCGATGATCGTCCATGTCGCCCGCCGCGCCGCTGAGGCTGGGCTTGGCCGGGTAGTGGTGGCAACCGACACGCGCAACGTGGCCGAAGCGGTGCGCGCGCACGGTTTCGAGGCGGTGATGACGCGCACCGACCACGAATCCGGTTCCGACCGTATCTTCGAGGCGCTGACCGCCCTCGACCCCGATCGCAAGGTCGAAACCATCGTCAATGTGCAGGGCGACCTGCCGACCATCGATCCCAAGATCATCGGTGCGGCGCTGAAACCGTTCGAGGACGCTGCGGTCGACATCGCCACGCTCGGCGTCGAGATCGTCCGCGACGAGGAAAAGGCCAACCCCAACGTCGTCAAGATCGTCGGTTCGCCGTTGTCGGCGACGCGGCTGAAGGCGCTCTATTTCACCCGCGCCACCGCGCCCTGGGGCGAGGGGCCGCTCTATCACCATGTCGGCCTCTACGCCTATCGGCGCTCAGCCCTCGAACGCTTCGTCGCGCTAAAACCTTCGCCGCTCGAACGGCGCGAGCGGCTGGAGCAGTTGCGGGCGGTGGAGGCCGGTATGCGCATCGATGCCGAGATCGTGCAATCGCTGCCGCTGGGCGTCGACACGCCGGAAGACCTCGAACGCGCCCGACAAATTCTTTCCTGAGACCTTCAACCTGAGATATCGGCATGCCTGACAAGACCAACAGAATAGCCTTCCAAGGCGAACCGGGCGCCAATTCCGACACCGCCAGCCGCAACATGTTCCCTTCGATGGAGCCGTTGCCGTGCCCCACCTTCGAGGATGCCTTCAACGCGGTCGAGACCAACAAGGCCGACCTCGCCATGATCCCGATCGAAAACACCATCGCCGGCCGCGTCGCCGACATTCATCATCTCTTGCCGGAATCGAAACTCCACATCGTCGGCGAGTATTTTCTGCCGATCCACTTCCAGCTGATGGTGCTGCCAGGCGTCAAACGCGAAGAGATCAAGACCGTGCACAGCCATATCCATGCGCTGGGACAGTGCCGCAAATACATCCGCAAGAACGGTTGGAAGCCGGTGATCGCCGGCGACACGGCGGGCTCTGCGAAGCTGGTCTCGGAGCTCAAGGACCGCACCATGGCCTCGCTCGCCCCGGCGCTAGCCGCAGAACTCTACGGCCTCGACATCATCGAGAAGAACGTCGAGGACACGGATTCGAATGTCACCCGCTTTGTCGTGCTGACCAAGGACAAGCGATTGGCCGAACGGCCCTCGGCCGACACCAAGATGATGACGACCTTCATGTTCCGTGTCCGCAACGTGCCGGCTGCGCTCTACAAGGCAATGGGCGGTTTCGCCACCAACGGCGTCAACATGACGAAGCTGGAGAGCTATCAGTTGGGCGCCTTCACCGCGACGCTGTTCTACGCCGATATCGAGGGCCATCCCGACGATCCACTGGTCAAGCTGGCGCTGGACGAACTGCGCTTCTTCTCGCGCGAAGTGCGCATTTTGGGTGTCTATCCCGCCAGCGAGTCGCGCGAGCAGTGGAAGGTCGCGGACTAAGGTTCCCTAAACCAGCAGGGTCAGCGGCACATAGTCGATTTCCATGAAGGTTTCGACTTCCGGGATCCAGCGGTCGCGCACGAAGGCAACGTGGTCGGGATGCTCGTTATATCTGGTGTAGGCGGCCTGATCGACGAACTCCATCGAGAAGCCGAAGTGATAGTCGTTTTTCGGGCTGACTTGCCGCAGCGGCTCGAAATGGGTGACGCCCTTGATTGCGCTGAGAATGCGCTTGGCATCGGAGAGGAACCGCTTTTCCTCCAGCGAGTACTGCGGTGCTTCAGGGTGAAAACCACGGTGTGACGGATCATTTTTTGCTCCCGTTAAGCAATTCCAGGAAAAGTGTGAAGCGGTTTTCCGTCCGGAATTGCGTAAAATAACAAGTCTTATTCGCTGTCGACCCAGGCGCGGATCAGATGATGCGCGATCGCGCCTTTCGGCGGCGTGACCAGATTGTCCTTGTGCGTCCTCTCCAGCATGGAACGCACCTCGTCGCGAAAAAACCAGCGGCAATCTTCCAACTCGTTGAGATCGGCCTGGATGTCGTCATTGAGCGGTTCGCCGAAACAGCCGATCATCAGCGAATAGGGGAACGGCCAGGGTTGGCTGGCATGGTAGACGACGCGGCCGAGCCGGATGCCGGCTTCCTCCAGCGTTTCGCGGCGCACCGCCGCCTCGATCGTCTCGCCCGGCTCGATGAAGCCGGCAAGCGCCGAGTACATGCCGGGCCCGAAATGTCGGCCGCGGCCGAGCAGGCATTTTTCCCGCGTCGCCGTCAGCATAATCGCCACCGGATCGGTGCGTGGAAAGTGCTCGGTGCCGCAATTTGGGCAATGGCGCTTGTAGCCGCCGGCCCGCATTTGCGATTCATGGCCGCATTTGCTGCAGAAGCGATGGGTGGCATGCCAGGCAAGCAGGGCGGCGCCTTGCGCCAGCGCGCCCGCTGCCGCCTCGTCGATCAGCCCCTGCATATAGACCGAGCGATAATCGATCGCCTTCATGGTCTCCGGCAGCTGTTCGGGATCGAGGCCGACCGGCACGGCAAGTACCGGGCCGCTCTCGGCAAAGCCAAGCAGCACGCCTTGTGCGAGTGATGGCTGCAGCTTCTGGCCCTCAGCCAGATCGAACCAAGGGTCGAAGCTGCCATCGTGCAATTTCAGATACAGCCGTCCGCCATGCATCGGCAGAAGACGTGCCGAGGGATCGGCCAACGCCCTTTCGACGGAATCGTCGGCGCGGTTCTCGGATTGCCGATCAATCGTGTTTCCGGCGAAGCCGACGAACTGGCTCGGTTCGCGCAAGGGCGCGTCAAAAAGGCGAAAGGTCATGGAAGCTCGAACGTCTAGGGATGGACACAGGCGGCTTATAGCGCCGCCTTGATCTGTTGCGCAAACTGGCGGATGCCTGAACGCTCATAGGGCTCGCGCATGCCGTGCCCCCACACCGGCCCCGGCCAGCCCGGATCGCCTTCCGAGCGGGCGATGACGTGGACATGCAATTGCCGAACGATGTTGCCGAGCGCGCCGGTGTTGATCTTGGTGCAGCCCGTGGTTCTTTTCAGCGCCTGCGCCACCATGTTGGTTTCGAACGTCAACATCGCCTGGTCGAGCGGCGTCATGTCGTGGATTTCTTCGGCCCCCGGCCGCTGCGGCACCAGGACCAGCCATGGCCAGCGGCTATCGTTCATCACCCTGAGCTCGCACAGGCCGAGCCACATCAGCTGCTCGCTATCCGCCTCCAGCCTGGAGTCGAGCGTGAATCCGGCCTTGAGGCCCGGTAGCATTGGCGTTTCCCTTGCGCTTCTCGCATTATTCCCAAACTCATGACGCTAGAGCGGCTGCACGGGGGCTGCAAGCGATTCATTGAGCGGCGGAGTTCACGGGCATCCGATTCTCAATGCACCCTTGCATTTGATCGATGAATTGCCGATATGGAACGCGGGAGGTTGGTGGTGGACGATCCACTCGCCAACCGGGTCAGGTCCGGAAGGAAGCAGCCCTAACGAGCCCGGAACGGGTCATTGTTCCAGCCTCCCACCTCATCGGCCCCTCTCGCGACATTGACGACGCATTGCAGCGCGGGCGAGACTATTGGAGCAATTCCAGGGAAAGTGTGAGCGGTTTCCCGTCCGGAATTGCGTTAAAGCAAAGGGTAGAGCGGTTTGCCGTTTCAGAAAACGGTGAAACGATCTAGCAGGAATCGGCTACGCTGAGACGCGGCCTTTTGGAGCTTTACGGGCGAATGAGCGAAGCCGGAAATTCGGACCCCGAAAACCTGGAGAAGCAAAAGGCCGTCGCCTATCGCGTGCTGGCGCGCAAATATCGTCCGTCGAATTTCTCCGAACTGATCGGCCAGGAGCCGATGGTCCGCACTTTGACCAACGCTTTCTCCACAGGCCGCATCGCCCAGGCCTGGATGCTGACCGGCGTGCGCGGCGTCGGTAAGACCACGACGGCGCGCATCCTGGCGCGG
Organism: Mesorhizobium sp. M0001; assembly: GCF_040324255.1. NCBI lineage: Bacteria > Pseudomonadati > Pseudomonadota > Alphaproteobacteria > Hyphomicrobiales > Phyllobacteriaceae > Mesorhizobium > Mesorhizobium sp. M0001. Next base: position 272,448 of record NZ_JAMYVS010000003.1, on the reverse strand, counting down.
GCGCTCAACTACAAGACGCCGACGGTCGACCATCCCTCGGTCGACCTCGCCCTCCTGGGCGAGCACTGCCAGGCGATCATGGAAGGCCGCCATGTCGACGTCATCGAGATGGACGCCGCGTCGCATACCGGCATCGACGACATCAGGGACATTATCGAGCGCGTGCGCTATGCCCCGGTGTCGGCGCGCTACAAAGTCTACATCATCGACGAAGTGCACATGCTCTCCACCCAGGCCTTCAACGGCCTGTTGAAGACGCTGGAAGAGCCGCCCCCGCACGTCAAATTCATCTTTGCCACCACCGAAATCCGCAAGGTGCCGATCACCGTGCTGTCGCGCTGCCAGCGTTTCGACCTGAGACGCATCGATGCCGGCGCACTGGTCGCGCATCTCGCCTCCATTGCCGGCAAGGAAGGCATATCGGTAGACGACGACGCGCTGGCGATGATCGCGCGCGCCGCCGAAGGCTCGGCCCGCGATTCGCTCTCCATTCTCGACCAGGCAATCGCCCATGGCGGCGGCGCCGTCAGCGCCGAAGCGGTGCGCGCCATGCTGGGTCTCGCCGACCGCGCCCGCATCGTCGACCTGTTCGAACATGTCATGAAGGGCGATGTGGCGGCCGCCCTTGCCGAATTCCGCAACCAGTACGACACCGGCGCCGATCCGGCTGCCGTGCTGACCGATCTGGCCGAATTCAACCACCTCGTCACCCGGCTGCGCTTCGTGCCGACGGCTGCCGACGACGCTTCCCTGTCCGAGGATGAGCGCCGCCGCGGCGCCGACTTCGCCAGCACGCTGTCGGTCAAGGTTCTGTCGCGAACCTGGCAGATGCTCTTGAAAGGCATTCCCGAGGTGCAGTCGTCCAACCGACCGGTCAGCGCCGGCGAGATGGTGCTGATCCGGCTGGCGCATGCCGCCGACCTGCCGACGCTGGACGAGGCGTTGAAATCTCTGGAGAGCGGCGCTCCGGCGTCCGGTGGTGCGTCACGCCCGAATGGTGCGCCGGTAAATGCCGGCAATGGCGGCGGCGCCAGCGCGGTAGCGCAGACCCGGATGCCGTCCGGGCCAGCCGGTGCGCAAACCATGCGATTGGTCGACGCGCCCCCGGTCGCCTTTGTCGCGCCTCCGCAGCCGGTCGTCGAGCCGCAATCGCCGCCGCTGAAATCGCTGGCCGATATTGTCGCTCTTGCCGACGCGCAGCGTGACATCGCCTTCAAGGTGCTGGTCAAGAGCTGTATTCGCCTGGTGCGCATCGAGCCCGGCCGTATCGACGTCGGCCTGACCGCCGATGCGCCCAAGATGCTGCTCAACGACTTGACGACGAAGCTGCGCGCCTGGACCGGCCGCAACTGGCTGGTGTCATTGTCGAAGGAAGAGGGCGGCCAAACGCTGGCCGAGATGGAATCGACCAGGCGCGAGACTGCTTTCTCCGACGCGAAAAGCGATCCGGCTGTGGCCGCCATCCTGGCGCGCTTTCCCGGCGCCAAGATCATCGACGTGCGCATTCCCGACGCGCCGGAAGTCGACACCGACAAGGCCGAAGCGCCGGTCGAGCCGCCGCCGGACGACGACGAAACCTGACCATAGCCACGAATCCGCAAAGGACCCGACCATGAAAGATCTTCTCGGCCTGATGGGCAAGGCGAAGGAAATGCAGGCCAAGTTCCAGGCCATGCAGGACGAGATCGCCACGATAGAAGCAAGCGGGCAGGCCGGAGGCGGGCTGGTCAATGTCACGCTGACCGGCAAGTTCGAGATGAAGTCGCTGAAGATCGATCCGTCGCTGTTCAAGGAGGACGAGGTCGAGATCCTCGAAGACCTGCTGCTTGCCGCTCACAATGACGCCAAAAATAAGGTCGAGCAGATTATGCAGGAGAAGACCAAGGCGCTGACGGCAGGCTTGCCGATCCCGCCCGGAATGAAATTGCCGTTCTGAGCCGGCTCCAACCAGTTAATTGATTATGAAGGGAAATCGGCTGCGGAGGCTGTCGTTAAGACTTTCTCCGGCTTTGCTCACGCGGACATATCCGGCCATTTATAAAGTTTTACCTATGCTGCACGAAAGCTAATCCTTTAGCCATCTTTTTGCCTTTAAGAGTCTCATTCTTGCCACATCTCGGGGCGGGCTGGCATCTGGACAATGAGGCATTTTTGTTGATCGCGACGCGATGGAAGACGCCGCTTCTGCTCGGCATCATCTTCTCCCCTATGTTCCTGGCGGGTTGCAGCCAGACTACGTCTTCGCATGGCCTGTCGGTCGCCAGCCTGACCGACGCCATCACGCCCAGCTTCCTTTCGACGCGCGCCTACCGCAACACGCCGAAGGAGAAGGAATGCCTGGAGCGGGCGATGTTCTTCGAGTCCAACCGCTCGAGCCGTGACGGCATGATCGCCGTCGGCACGGTGGTGATGAACCGGCTGCGCTCCGGCAATCATGGCAGCACCATTTGCCAAGTGGTTGGCGAACCGGGCCAGTTCGCGCCCGGCGTGATGACGCGGGCGATGAATTCGAAAGCGATGCCCGATGTCGAGGAGGCCGCCGATGCGGTGCTCAAGGGCGAGCGCAAGGCCAAGCTGAAGAACACGATGTACTTCCACACCGCCGGACTGAGGTTCCCCTACAAGAACATGCATTACACCATGGTTGCCGGCGGCAACGCCTTCTACGAGAAGCGCGGTCGCAACTGGCAGCCGCTGCCGGATGAATCCACGACCATGGTTGCCTCGGCGCAGCCGCGCGCGCCTGTGCCTGAAGCGCCGGTGCAGGTTGCCTACGCCGAGCCGGTGGTGAAGACCATTGTCCGTCCAGATCCTGCCAAGCAGGCCGCGGCGGTTCGCGCAGCCAAGGCGACACGTGCCCCAGCCGAGCAGACCTATGTGACGGCTTCCGCGGCGCCCGCCAAGAGCGTCCGCATCGCCGCCAAGCAGACGGAGGTGGCGATGCAGGAGCCGATGGCCGAGCCCGATGCCTCGCGTTTCGGCGGCACGCTGAACGCCCGCTACATCACCTCGGTTCCATCGGCAACGCAGGAAGCGTCGATGGGCTTCCAGTCGACGCCTGAGAACACCGACGCTATCGGCGCAATGATCGTCGACCAGACCCGGCCAGCGTCAGCTTACTGACGCCTAAAACAGTTTCCAAGCCCGCCATGGCAGCATGGCGGGCTCGGTGCGTATGCGGCATGTTTCAAAGCGCGCGGAAAAATCCTAGATCAGTGCGATGTCGAAGCGAATCGCCGGTCCCGAGATCGAACGCCTGATCCAGCTCCTGGCCAAGGTCCCGGGACTAGGGCCGCGTTCGGCCAGGCGTGCGGCACTGCACCTCATCAAGAAGAAGGAGCAGCTTTTGTCGCCGCTCGCCGCCGCCATGGCTGAAGCCGCCGACAAGGTGCGCATCTGCACGATCTGCGGCAATGTCGATACCTCCGACCCTTGCATGATCTGCACCGATCCGCGCCGCGATGCCTCGACGCTGATCGTGGTCGAGGATGTCTCCGATCTCTGGGCGCTGGAGCGGGCGGCGGCCATGAATGTGCGCTACCACGTGCTCGGCGGCACGCTGTCGCCGCTCGACGGCATCGGTCCCGAACAGCTCAACGTGCGCTCGCTGGTCGACCGCGTTGCCGGCGGCGAGGTGAAGGAGGTGATCCTTGCCGTCAATGCCACCGTCGAGGGCCAGACGACGGCGCACTATCTCACCGACCAGTTGTCGGGCTTCGAGGTCAAGGTGACACGACTTGCCCATGGCGTGCCGGTTGGCGGCGAGCTTGATTATCTGGATGAGGGTACGCTGGCAGCCGCGTTGCGATCGCGGACGGCGTTTTGACGCAATTGGCGGGCAGGATGTGCGACATGAAAGCTTCGCATTCTTCGAGGTTTGCGCCAAACACCCCCCTCTGTCCTGCCGGACATCTCCCCCTCAAGGGGGGAGATCAGCAGCTTCTCGGGCGGCATTCTTCTTTCAACGCTGGTGGTTGGCGAAAACCGAAGCGACAGCCAATCTCTCCCCTTGTGGGGGAGATGTCCGGCAGGACAGAGGGGGGCGCGACAGAAAGCGGACCTTTCCGATTGGCGCTCGTTGCGCTTCTCGCATCCCTTGTTGCCCTGCTTTTTGTAGCCCCCGCCTCCGCCGCCAAAATCGACGACCAGTTCCGCGCCTGGCTGCAAACCGATCTCTGGCCGGAAGCCCAGACCAAAGGCATCTCCAAATCCACCTTCGACGCCGCTTTCGACGGCGTGAAGCCGAACCTCAAACTGCCCGACCTCGTTCTGCCCGGCGAAAAGCCCAACACGCCGCAGAAGCAGCATCAGGCGGAGTTCGGTTCGCCCGGCGCCTATTTCGCCGAAAAGACGGTGCGCGCCGTCACGTCAGGTGGGCGCACGCGCGAGGCGGCCAACGCCAAGACGCTGGCTGCGATCGAAAAGCGCTACGGTGTCCCGGGCGAGATACTGTTGGCGATCTGGGGCCGCGAGACCGGCTTCGGCGCGGCGAAAATGCCCTACGACGCTTTCGAAGTGCTCGGCACCAAGGCCTTCATGTCGACCAAGAAAGACTTCTTCCGCACCGAAGTGCTGGCGGCGCTCGAGATCGTCGAGCATGGGTTGGCGCCGGTCGGCGCCATGAAATCGTCCTGGGCCGGCGCGCTCGGCCAGCCGCAATTCATGCCGACCTCGTTCCTGAAGCACGCCGTCGACTACGACGGCGACGGCCACCCCGACATCTGGAATTCGACGCCTGATGTGCTGGCCTCGATCGCCAACTATCTCGTCCACTATGGCTGGGGGAAGGGGCGTGGCTGGGGCTTCGAGGTGACGGTTCCGGAAAGCGTTTCCTGCTCGCTCGAAGGTCCCGACCAGGGCAAGAAGATCTCAGCCTGGGCGGCGATGGGAATCAGCCGTGTCGGCGGCAAAGCCTTTCCGGCCAACGAACTGAAGGCGGAAGGGTTCCTTTTGATGCCGGCCGGACGCAGCGGTCCGGCCTTCATCGCCACGCCGAATTTTTACGTGTTGAAGCAATACAACACCAGCGACCTCTACGCCCTGTTCATCGGCCATGGCGCTGACCGCATCGCCCATGGCGATGCTGATTTCGTCGGCAGCTGGGGTGCGGTCGGCGGCCTGCATCGTTCCGACATCGCCGCGCTTCAACAGGCGCTGGAGGCCAAGGGCTACGATGTCGGCAGCGCCGACGGCCTGCCCGGCTTCAAGACCCGCCGCTCGATCGGCAGCTGGCAGGAAAAGAACGGCCGCCCCGCCACCTGCTTCCCCGACGCCGATCTGGTTGCTGCCATCAAGTAGCACCGAAAAGAGCAGATTTTTCCCCATCGGCGGCTGCAATTGGCTCGCCCATGCTTCGACGCGCACAGCATATTCCGGTCCAGTATGCCGGCTCGCAAAAATGCCCGTTGCCGGTTGGAGGGCTGCCGGATAGGGTGTTGACCAACTGGAAAAAAATCAACACGGTATTGGGTCTAACGGTCGTCCTCCGGCCGCGAAAAAGATTACTGCAGCCTGAGCCGGGAACTCGGGGTCAACAATCAACAAAACAGGGAACAATCATCATGATGATGGAAAAGTTTGCTCTACGTTCGCGCGTCTGGCTCGCAGGTGCTGCCATGTCCGCTCTGCTCATAGGCGTTGCGCCCGCCTTCGCCGTGACGCCCGCCGACACGCTGGTCGAAGGTTTCGCCATCGACGACATCATCTCCATGGATCCGGGCGAGGCATTCGAACTGTCGACCGCCGAAGTCACCGGCAACACCTATGATCTACTGGTCCGCCTCGACCTCAGCGACACCTCCAAGGTCAAGGGCGACCTTGCCGAGAGCTGGACCGTTTCCGACGACGGTCTGGTCTATACGTTCAAGCTCAAGCCCGGCCTAAAGTTCGCTTCGGGCAATCCACTGACCGCCGCCGATGTCGCCTATTCCTTCGAGCGCGCCATCAAGCTGGACAAGCCGCCGGCATTCATCATCAACCAGTTCGGCATCAGCGGCGACAATGTTGCCGACAAGGCCAAGGCCGTCGACGATACCACCTTCCAGTTCACCGTCGACAAGGCCTATGCGCCGAGCTTCGTGTTAAACTGCCTGTCGGCAACGGTCGCTTCGGTCGTCGACGCAAAGCTGGTGAAGGAACATGTCGCCGCGGTGACGCCGAGTGCCGACTACAAATGGGACAACGATTTCGGCAACGCCTTCCTGAAGACCGGTTATGCCGGCTCCGGCGCCTACAAGCTGCGCGAATGGCGGGCCAATGAGGTCGTCGTGCTCGAGCGCAACGACAATTACAATGGCGAGAAGGCCAAGCTCGCGCGCGTCATCTACCGCAACATGAAGGAGAGCTCGGCGCAGCGCCTGGCGCTCGAAGCAGGCGACATCGACGTTGCCCGCAACCTCGAGCCGAACGATCTCGACGCCATCGCCAAGAATGCCGATCTCACCACGACCAGCGCGCCGAAGGGCACGGTCTTTTACATCAGTCTCAACCAGAAGAATCCGAACCTCGCCAAGCCCGAGGTTCGCCAGGCGTTCAAATATCTGGTCGACTACGATGCGCTGAGCACGACCATCCTCAAGGGCATTGGCGAGATCCACCAGACCTTCCTGCCCAAGGGCGTGCTGGGCGAACTGGACGAAAATCCGTTCAAGTTCGACGTCGCCAAGGCCAAGGAACTGCTGACCAAGGCCGGCCTGGCCGACGGCTTCAGCGTAACCATGGATGTACGCACGGGACAGCCAACAACGGGCATGGCGGAATCGATCCAGCAGACGCTTGGCCAGGCCGGCATCAAGCTGGAAATTATCCCGGGCGACGGCAAGCAGACGCTGACCAAATACCGCGCCCGTAATCATGACATCTATATCGGCCAGTGGGGCCAGGACTATTTCGATCCGAACTCCAACGCCCAGACCTTTGCCTCAAACCCGGACAATTCGGATGAAGGCAAGACCAAGACGCTGGCCTGGCGCAATGCCTGGGACATCCCGGACCTGACAAAGCAGACCGAAGCAGCCTTGCTGGAGAAGGATGCCGGCAAGCGCGCCGATATGTACAAGAGCCTTGAAAAGACGATCCTCGACACCAGCCCCTTCGTCATCATCCACCAGCAATTGGAAGTGGCAGGCCTGCGCAAAAACCTGAAAGGCTTTGCGCTCGGTCCGAGCTTCGACACCAACTTCGTCGGCCCGGTCTCCAAGGAATAGCGCCGGCGGACGCGCCCTGATGAGCGCGATTGAAAACCAGGCGACGGCGGGGCAGGGAAGCGCCCGCGCCGTCGCTATCTTGTTGGCGATCGGCCGCTTCCTGGTCATCGCCGTCACCACCTATCTCGGCCTGCTCGCGGTGACCTTTTTCATCGGCCGCGTCATCCCGATCGATCCGGTGCTGGCGGTGCTCGGCGACCGCGCACCGGCCAATGTCGTCGAGCGCACCCGCCGCGAGATGGGGCTCGACCTGCCGTTGATCGAGCAATTCTATATCTATCTCAAGCATGCGCTGAACGGTGATTTCGGCACCTCTGTGCTGACCACCAATCCTGTGATGACCGACATCCGCCGTGCCTTTCCGGCAACGATCGAACTGGCGACTTTGGGCACTTTGATAGGCTCGTTGATCGGCGTGCCGCTCGGCGTGCTGGCAGCGGTAAAACGCGGCAGTCTCATCGACCAGATCGTTCGCATTGTCGGCCTGATCGGCTATTCCGTGCCTATCTTCTGGATCGGGCTTTTGGGGCTTGTCCTGTTCTACGCCAAGCTCCAATGGGTGGCTTTTCCCGGCCGCCTCGACATCGTCTACGAGTACACATTCACACCGATCACCGGCTTCTACCTGCTCGACGCCGCGCTGCAGGGCCAGTGGGATGTCTTCTACGACGCTTACCGCCACATCATCCTGCCGGCAGGGCTGCTGGGCTATTTCTCGCTCGCCTATATCAGCCGGATGACGCGCTCCTTCATGCTGAACGAGCTGTCGCAGGAATACATCGTCGCCGCGCGCGCCAAGGGCCTGTCTGAAACGCGAATCATCTGGGGCCATGCGCTGCGCAACGCCGCGGTGCCGATGGTCACGGTGATCGCGCTGTCCTATGCCGGGCTGCTCGAAGGTTCGGTGCTGACCGAGACGGTGTTCTCCTGGCCCGGCATCGGCCTCTACATCACCAATTCGCTGCAGAACGCCGACATGAACGCCGTGCTCGGCGGCACCATCGTCATCGGTTCGGTGTTCATCGGCATCAATCTCCTGTCCGATGTTCTCTACAAGGTGCTCGATCCGAGGACGAAGACAGGATGAGCGCCGAAGCAATCCAAACGCGCCGCGATTGGCTGCTCAGCGATCGGCCGGCCTCGCGCATGCAGGCAAGGCTCGGCCGCGCCTACGTCGCTTGGCGGCGCTTTTCCGCCAACCGGCTGGCGTTTCTCGGCCTGCTCATCATCACCGCGCTGCTGCTGGTCGCCGCCTTTGCCGATGTGCTGGCGCCCTATTCGCCGACCATCGGCGATCTCAAGAACGCGCGGCTTTTGGCGCCGAGTGCGGCGCATTGGTTCGGCACCGACGATCTCGGCCGCGATATCTATTCGCGCATTCTTTTCGGCTCGCGCTGGACGCTCTACGTCGTCATTCTTGTCGCCGTCATCGCAGCCCCCATCGGCCTTTTGGTCGGCACCGTCGCCGGCTATGCCGGCGGCTGGACCGATGCCATTCTGATGCGCATTACCGACATCTTCCTCGCCTTCCCCAAGCTGATCCTGGCACTGGCCTTTGTCGCCGCCCTTGGCCCCGGGATCGAAAACGCGGTGTTGGCCATCGCCATCACCTCGTGGCCGCCTTACGCGCGAATTGCGCGGGCCGAGACGATGACCGTGCGCAATTCCGATTACATCAAGGCGGTGCAATTGATGGGCGCCTCGCCGTTCCGCATCGTGCTGCGCCACATCATGCCGCTCTGCATCTCTTCGCTGATCATCCGGGTGACGCTCGATATGGCCGGCATCATCCTCACCGCCGCCGGCCTCGGTTTCCTTGGCCTCGGCGCGCAGCCGCCGCTGCCGGAATGGGGCACCATGATCGCGTCCGGCCGTCGCTTCGTGCTCGACCAATGGTGGGTGGCCGGCGCGCCCGGCTTCGCCATCCTGATCGTCAGTCTCGGCTTCAACCTGCTGGGCGACGGCCTGCGCGATGCGCTCGATCCCCGGAGTGGCGACCAATGAGTGGTGACCAATGAGCGGTGCACTTCTCGATGTCGACGACCTGCGCGTCACCTTCCCGACTCGGACCGGCCTCATCCAGGCGGTGCGCGGCGTCACCTTCTCGCTCGGCCGAGAGCGGCTGGGCATTGTCGGCGAAAGCGGCTCCGGCAAGTCGCAGACCGGCCGCGCCATCATGGGGCTGACGCCGCCGCAGGCTCTGGTTTCGGCCAAGAAGCTCGCCTTGGACGGCATCGATCTTTTGGACATACCCGCCCGCCAGCGCCGGGCGCTGCGCGGCAAACGCATCGCCATGATCCTGCAGGATCCGAAATATTCGCTCGACCCGGTGATGAGCATCGGCCGCCAGATCGTCGAGACGCTGCGCACGCATGAAAAGGTCTCCAAGGCCGAAGCGCGCGAGCGGGCGCTGGCCATGCTGGAAGCTGTGCAGATCCGCGATCCCTCGCGTGTCTTCGACCTGCATCCGCACGAGGTGTCCGGCGGGATGGGCCAGCGCGCCATGATCGCAATGATGCTGATCGCCGGACCGGAACTGATGATCGCCGACGAGCCGACCTCGGCGCTCGACGTCACCGTTCAGCTCGATGTGCTCGGCATCCTCGACCGCTTGGTCAGTGAGCGCGGCATGGGTCTGATCTTCATCTCGCACGATCTGCGGCTGGTCGCCTCCTTCTGCGACCGCGTCATCGTCATGTATGCCGGCAAGGTGGTCGAGCAGCTCAAGGCGTCGGAGCTGCGCGACGCCCAGCATCCCTACACGCGCGGCCTGCTCAACTGCATGCCCAGGATCGGTTACGAACGCCACCCGCTGCCGGTGCTCGACCGCAAGCCGGAGTGGGCGGCATGACGCCAGCCATTTCGATTGAAGGGCTGGAGGTGGTGTTCGACCGTTTTCGCGCGCTGAAAGGGGCGAACCTCGAGGTGAAGTCCGGCGAATCCTTCGGCCTGGTCGGCGAGAGCGGTTCCGGCAAGTCGACGCTGCTCAAAGCCATTGCCGGCCTGGTGCCTGTCGCATCCGGTACTATCACGGTCAACGGCAAGACGCTGGGAGCGCGCCGCGACAAGGCTTTTTATCGCGAAGTGCAGATGGTCTTCCAGGACCCCTATGGTTCGCTGCACCCGCGTCAGACCGTCGACCGCCTGCTACAGGAGCCGCTCGCCATTCACGGCTTTGCCGATGGCGAGCAACGCATCCAGCGCGCCCTCGACGAGGTCGGATTAGGCAACGGTTTCCGTTTCCGCTACGCGCACCAGCTCTCCGGCGGTCAGCGTCAGCGCGTGGCGATCGCGCGGGCGCTCATCCTCGAACCGTCGATCCTGCTGCTCGACGAACCAACCTCGGCGCTCGACGCTTCGGTGCAGGCGGAAGTGCTCAACCTGCTGGAAGAGGTTCGCCGTCGGCGCAAGCTGACCTTCCTGATGGTCAGCCACGACCTCGCCATCATCACCCATATGTGCGAGCGCCTGATGGTGATGCAGAATGGCGAAGCGGTGGAGAACCTGACGGCGGGCCAGCTGATCGGGCACCGCGTGGAGAAGGATTACACACGCAATTTGCTTAGGGCGAGCGAGGGGTTTGTTCGGACGGCGTGAACTAGTTTCTTCCGCAGAATAATCGCTTGGGGAATTCCATGGAAGAATGGAAGTTTGCAGATCCGCCCAATGTCGCGGTGCTATCGGACAAGAGCATATTCAAACGGGGCGACTGGATCGCATACGTTGTGCATGAAGCTGACGATGACGAGAACTACAACGATGAAGGGGGCAGTTGGCAATTCTATAGCAGCGACTCTCGAGATTGGGATGAACGCGAGATAATGCTCGTTGGCCTGCAAGAGGTGGTGCAGCAGGATGAAAGCATCCTGGCATTGGCCGACTTGCCAAAAGGCTGGCATGCTTGGCGGACGTCAAAATCATCGCCATGGCAGCGAGCGAAATCGCGCCCCGAACCCTCTAACGATAACGAATGATCCGGCAAAGCCTTAAGCGGGGTCTTGCGCCAGTTCGCCGTTCTCCGGAACAGATGGTTCGTCCCCCTGCTTAGGCTCCTTGATCCTGAACCACGTCACATAAAGCGCCGGCAGGAACAGCAGCGTGATCGCCGTGCCGGCGATGATGCCGCCCATCATGGCGTAGGCCATCGGGCCCCAGAACACTTCGCGCGCGATCGGGATCAGCGCTAGGCTGGCGGCCGCGGCCGTCAGCGCGATCGGCCGCATGCGGTGCTCGGTCGCTTCGATCACGGCTTCCCAGCGGTCTTGGCCCTCGGCCACCAGATCCTCGATCTGCACGATCAGGATCACCTGAGTTGCGGATCAGGATGCCGATCAGCGCCAGGACGCCCAGAATGGCGACGAAGCCGAGCGGTGCGCCGCTCGGCACCAGGGCCGCGACCACGCCGATCAGGCCGAGCGGCGCCACCGCCACGACCAGGAACAGGCGCTGAAAACTTTGCAACTGGATCATCAGGATGGTCGCCATCACGAACAGCATCAGCGGCACCACCGCTGCGATCGGTCCCTGGCTTTTGGCGCTTTCCTCGACCGAGCCGGCGGTTGCAACGGAATAGCCGGGCGGCAGTTTGGCGATGAAGGCGTTGACCGACGGCTTCAATTCGTTGACGACGGTGGCCGGCAGCACGTCGCCAACGAGGCCTGCGCGAACGGTGATCATCGGGATGCGGTTGCGCCGCCACACCGTCGGCTGTTCGAGGTCGTAGCGGAAGTTCGCCACCGCGGCGAGCGGGATCGCTTCGCCGTTCCCGGTGACGGGTGAGCTGTCACGGACTGCCCCTTACGTGTATCGGTCGGCTGGTTAAGACCGGTCTGTCGAAGTGGCCCGCATCGACGACAGGCCCAATCGCCCGGCGGCGGTGCCAACTTGAGGAAAACGTGAAATAAGGTCAGAAGAGGCCTTGGCATTCATCTAACGAGAACGGGCGTCGGCCCGATGAGGGACGAAATGAAGAACGCAGCCATTTCTGAGCGCAAGAACCAGTCGATCTCGCGCGGCGTCGGCATGACGACGCAGATCTATGCCGACCGCGCCGAGAATTCGGAGATCTGGGATGTAGAAGGCCGCCGATACATCGATTTCTCCTCCGGTATCGCCGTCGTCAACACCGGCCACCGCCATCCCAGGGTGATCGAGGCGGTCAAGGCACAGCTCGACCGCTTCACCCATACCTGCCACCAGGTCGTGCCCTATGAGAGCTATGTCAGGCTGGCCGAACGGCTGAACGGCATGCTGCCCGGCAAGTTCGAGAAGAAGACCATCTTCGTCACTACGGGTGCTGAAGCGGTCGAGAACGCCATCAAGATCGCCCGCAACGCCACTGGCCGCCAAGCCGTCATCGCCTTTGCCGGCGGCTTCCACGGCCGCACCTTCATGGGCATGGCGCTGACCGGCAAGGTCGTGCCCTACAAGGTCGGCTTCGGCGCCATGCCGGGCGACGTCTACCACGCGCCGTTTCCGGTGCCGCTGCACGGCGTGTCTACAGCCGATTCGCTGGTCGCACTCGACAAACTGTTCAAGGCCGATGTCGATCCGGCTCGCGTTGCCGCCATCATCATCGAGCCGGTCCAGGGCGAGGGCGGCTTCTACGACGCGCCGCGCGAATTCCTGACGGCGCTGCGCAAGCTCTGCGACCAGCACGGCATGCTGCTGATCGCCGATGAGGTGCAGACCGGCTTTGCCCGCACCGGCAAGATGTTCGCCATGGATCATCATGAGGTCGCGGCCGACATTACCACCATGGCGAAAAGCCTGGCCGGCGGCTTCCCGCTGGCGGCGGTCACCGGCCGCGCCGAGATCATGGATGCGCCCGGTCCTGGCGGGCTCGGCGGCACCTATGGCGGCAGCCCGATCGGTGTCGCCGCAGCACACGCCGTGCTCGACGTAATCGAGGACGAAAAGCTGTGCGACCGCGCCAATACGCTGGGCGCCCGGCTGAAACAGCGGCTGCAGTCGATCCGCGACGATGTGCCCGAGATTGTCGACATCAGGGGTCTCGGCTTCATGAACGCGGTCGAGCTCAACGACGTCAAGAGGGGCCTGCCGTCGGCCGAGATCGCCAATGCGATCCGGCTGAAGGCGCTCGACAAGGGGCTGATCCTGCTGACCTGCGGCGTCTACGGCAACGTCATCCGTTTCCTGGCTCCGATCACCATCCAGGACAATGTCATGAACGAGGCGCTCGACATTCTGGAAAGCTCGATCCGCGAAGTCTGCGCTGCCTAGCGCAAAACCCTACCTCCCCCTTGTGGGGAGGTCGGACCGCAGGTCCGGGTGGGGGGCCTCGCGCCGACCCCAACCCCGCTGCTTCGCAGCGACCCTCCCCACAAGGGGGAGGGTAAGTGCGTCTAGCCCGCAGCCCGTGCCGGCTCATCCTGCTGGAACGCTGCCAGTGCAGCCTTCAGCCCGTCAGGTCCCTCAGCAATCGTCTGCGCCATCGGCGAAAACCCGGCCCCGAGCATCTTGCGGCCCAGCATATGGTCGCCCGGCCTGTTGACGGATTCGATGCCGAGCAGCCGGCTTCCAGCATAGTGGTAGATCGAGAACTTGTTCTCAGCGAGGTCGCCCAGCACGACATGGCTGTCGCCGCCCGAGGTCAGCCCGACCATCTGCAGTTTCATGTCGCCGATGTCAGACCAGAACCACGGCACCGCCGCATAGGCGTCCGTATGGCCGGTGATCGTGCGTGCGGCAAGCCGCGCCTGGTCGGTGGCGTTCTGCACCGATTCCAGCCGCACGTCGCCGCCGGTCGACCAGTGGCGGTAGGAAGCGGCGTCGCCGATGGCCAGAATATCAGGCACTGAGGTGCGCATCTGTTGGTCGACGCGGATGCCATTGGCGACAGTCAGTCCGGCAGCCTGCGCAAGTTCGACATTCGGCACGGCGCCGATGCCGACGATGACCATGCGCGCGGGCAGCCTTTCGCCGGTGGAGGTGATGGCAGCGCAGACATGGCGGTTTTCCCCTTCCAGCCTGGCAATGGTGGTGCCGGTGAGGATACGCACGCCGATCGCCTCCAGCCGTTGGCGGACATGGCTCGCCACCACCGGCGCCACGGCGCGGCCAAGCAGCCGGTCGACAGCCTCGACCAGGGTGACGTTGCGGCCGGCGGCCCTCAGCGTTGCCGCGATCTCCAGCCCGATGAAGCCGCCGCCGAGGATGACCACGTCTTCGCTTTGGGCGCTGAGCGCGCGGATCAGCCGCGCATCGGCGATCGAGCGCAGCGACAGCACGCCCGAGAGGTCGGCGCCCGGCAGCGGCAGAAGCCGCGGCCGCGAACCGGTGGCCAGGATGAGCCGGTCGAACGGCAGCACGCCGCCGCCCGCTATGTCCAGCTTGCGGCCTGCCGTATCGATGCTGTCGATTCGGACGCCCGGCCTGAAGTCGATGGCGCTGCCGGTGTAAAAGGCCTCGCCGCGCAAGGGTTGCGGCTTGGCATCGGCGTCCTTGATGAAGGTCTTCGACAGCGGCGGCTTGTGATAGGGCAGATCGGTTTCGTCGCCGATCAGTATGACAGGCCCGTCATAGCCTTCCTCGCGCAGGCTGGCGGCCGCTTGCACGCCCGCATGACCCGCACCGACAATGACGACCCCGTTCTTCATCGCAACCCGAATTCCTGTTTCAAATCTGGAGCATGATGCCGAAAAGTGTGAAGCGGTTTTCGGACGACATCATGCTTTGATTGTGAGCCGTTCCGCCAGATGGCGATTGTCTGCCGCCGTCGCAAGAGCCCCGGTCCGGGTCGCACCCGGAACGGTCGCTTGTCAATCGCGGCGTCTCTCACCTTGGCTGCTGGCTACGATTTAAAGTTGATAGTGCTAGTTTAGAATAATTCTAAACTGTTGTTTCAATTGAATTTTCTAGGGTTCACCAGTTGACTTCCGGCCTCGCCATCGTTTTATGGAGGCTCGCGCGTCAGCGCATCCCTTTGATGTTTGGGCCTTGAACCCGTTCGATTGGAGGCATTTGGTGTCTTTCTCCCGTGAGCCGCAGAGCGGCGCGGCATCTGTGGTGTCCTACGGCATGCCTATGTCCCGGCACCGTTTGGCACGCGCGCCTTTTACCGAATCCCCTTTGAACTGGAGACTGATGATGACAGCGCGATATGGCGGCAGACTGGCTGCGATCGGTGCCACGGCTATGTTGACGGCGGCGGTTTTCATCCTGCCGGCCAAGGCGGCGGAGATCGATGCCAAGGCGGTCATCAAGACCTATTCCGACATCGCGCTGGCCAAGTACGAGGATTCGCTGACCACGGCGCAGGCGCTCGACAAGGCTGTCGACGCGCTGCTTGCCAACCCGTCGGCGGACACGCTGAATGCCGCCCGCGATGCCTGGAAGGCGTCGCGCGTGCCCTACCAGCAGACCGAGGTCTACCGCTTCGGCAACAAGATCGTCGACGACTGGGAAGGCAAGGTGAACTCCTGGCCGCTCGACGAAGGCCTGATCGACTACGTCGCCAAGAGCTACGGCACCGAGTCCGACGCCAACGCGCTCTACACCGCCAATGTCATCGCCAACAAGGACATCGAGATCGACGGCAAGAAGGTCGACGCCTCGAAGCTTTCGCCGGAGTTCCTCGCCGGCACGCTGCAGGAGGCCGGCGGCATCGAGGCCAATGTCGCCACCGGTTATCACGCCATCGAATTCCTGCTCTGGGGCCAGGATTTGCACGGCACCGGCCCGGGCGCCGGCGAGCGTCCGTACACCGACTACGACCTCAAGAACTGCACCGGCGGCAATTGCGATCGCCGGGCCGAGTATCTGAAGTCGGCCAGCGATCTTCTGGTCTCCGACCTGCAGGAGATGGTCGGCAACTGGAAGGAAGACGGCGCCGCCCGCAAGAACCTCGTCGATGGCCAGCCGAACACCGCTATCTCGGTGATCTTCAACGGCATGGGCTCGCTGTCCTACGGCGAACTGGCCGGGGAGCGCATGAAACTCGGCCTGCTGCTGCACGATCCCGAAGAGGAGCACGACTGCTTCTCGGATAATACCTACAACTCGCATCTCTATGACGCCATCGGCATCCGCGCCGCCTATCTCGCCAGCTACACGCGCATCGACGGCACCGTCGTTTCAGGCCCGTCGGTGCACGATATGGTCAAGGCGGCCGATCCGGCGATCGACAAGGAACTGTCCGACAAGCTCGATGTCTCGGTCGCCAAGATGGAGGCGATCAAGGCGCGGGGAGTGGCCGGCGATGCCTACGACCAGCAGATCGCCGAGGGCAACACCGAAGGCAATGCTACCGTGCAGGCGGCAATCGACGCGCTGGTCGACCAGACCAAGTCGATCGAACGCGCCGTCGGCGCGCTGAAGCTGAACAACATAGCCTTCGAGGGGTCCGACAGCCTCGACGCACCGGACAAGGTGTTCAAGTAGCACCCCAACCAACCACCAGCCAAACGGCGCGGAGGGGCGCCGTCAGCCAGAGCCAATCCATGCTGATCTGCCATTGCAACATCATCACCGAAAAGGAGATTGAGCAGACGATCGTCGATCTGCTGGATCAGGACCCCTGGCAACTGATGGTGCCGGCGAAGGTCTATCACACGATGCAAAAGCGCGGTCGCTGTTGCGGCTGCTTCCCAAATGTGGTCGAAACGATCATTCGGGTCACCGAAAATTACCACGCCCGTTCGGAGGCGAGCGGCGTGGACATCGTTTCACACCTGGATCGCGTCAGAGGCCTGCGCGTCCAATATGGGAGCAGAATCCATGAAAGGCGAACCGCAGATCATCGAGCGGCTTAACGAGGCTCTGTTCCTGGAGCTTGGCGCCGTCAATCAATACTGGGTGCATTTCCGCCTGCTCGAAGATTGGGGATATGCCAAGCTGGCAAAGAAGGAACGCGCCGAATCGATCGAGGAGATGCACCATGCCGACCGGCTGGTGGCCCGTATCATCTTCCTCGAAGGGCATCCCAATTTGCAGTCCGTGGCGCCGTTGCGCATCGGCCAGAACGTCAAGGAAGTGCTCGAATCCGATCTCGCCGGCGAATATGACGCACGCACCGCCTACAAGCGTTCGCGCGAGATCTGCAACGAAGCCGGCGACTACGTGACGATGAAGCTGTTCGAGGAATTGCTGGCGGATGAGGAAGGTCACATCGACTTCCTCGAGACGCAGCTCGACCTCCTTGCCTCGATCGGCGAGGAAAAATACGGCCAGCTCAACGCCGCATCGGCGGACGAGGCGGAATAGGACCATGCAGGAATGCGGCGCCCCCTAGATATTCTGCGCCGCTTGCGGCGGGCCGCCGGCCCGCTGCTCCTCAAAAACCCGCGATATCAGGCCTTTCGCGGGCTTTCGGTTGTAACCCTGGCGGCAATTTTGGCCCCGGCCCTGGCCGGATCGTCGGAACCGGTCGGCCTCGCCACGAGCCGCACCGACCTGACGCCGAAGGACCGGTCCCGCGTCCTTGCCGTTACCAGGCCAACCCAGGATTTCTCCAAGCCCGAATCCTTCGAAACGATGCAAGGCGGCGCCGGCACGTCGCGCAAGCAGGTCAACCGCGACGCCTTCTCGCAACCCTCTGAAAACATCACCTTCGAGGAACAGGGCAATTTCAAGCTCGGCAATGCGCTTTTCCGCAAGAACTGGGTGTCGTCGCCATCCTCGACCCAGGCCTCGGATGGTCTCGGACCGCTGTTCAACGAGCGCGCCTGCCAGAATTGCCATTTGAAGGATGGCCGCGGCCGACCGCCGGCCGCCGACCGCCGCACCACGTCGATGTTCCTGCGGCTGGCGCGCGATGCGAGCACGGCCGAGGAAAAAGCCGAGATTGCCGTGCACAAGGTGCTGAACTTCCCCGATCCGGTCTACGGCGCGCAGTTGCAGGGACTGGCGGTGCCCGGCCTCAAGGGCGAAGGCCGCATGTATGTCGACTATCGCGAGGAAAAGGTCACGCTCGGCGACGGCAGCCTGGTTTGGCTGCGCAAGCCGAGCTATTCGGTCGACGGGCTTGGCTACGGCCCGCTTGACCCGCGCACCACGCTGTCGCCGCGCCTGACGCCGCCAATGATCGGCCTTGGCCTGATCGAGCAGATCGCGCCGGCCGACCTCCTTGCCCATGCCGATCCCGACGACCGCGACGGCATTTCCGGCAAGCCCAACATGGTGCGTGACCTCAGCAGTGGGCAACTGACGCTTGGCCGCTTCGGTTGGAAGGCCCAGACCGCGTCGATCCGCCAGCAGGCGGCGGACGCCTTTGCCGGCGACATCGGCATTTCGACGCCGGAAGAGCCCAGTCACTGGGGCGATTGCACCGCAGCCGAAGAGGCCTGTTTGGCCATGCCCAATGGCGTGCAGAAGCGGCTCGGCCCGGTCGAGGCGCCACCACCGGTGATGGACCTCGTCACCTTCTATTCGCAGAACCTTGCGGTGCCGGCGCGGCGCGATGTCGGCGCACCCGCCGTGCTCGCCGGCAAGAAGCTGTTCTACGAGATGGGCTGCATTGCCTGTCATACGCCGAAATTCGTCACCATGCGCGGGAACAAGGCGCAGGCGTTCCAACTGATCTGGCCCTATTCCGACTTTCTGCTGCACGACATGGGGCCTGGCCTTGCCGACGGCCAGGCGGTGGGCGATGCCACGGGCAGTGAATGGCGCACCCCGCCGCTATGGGGCATCGGCCTGACAAAGACCGTCAACGGCAACGCTTTCTTCCTGCATGACGGGCGTGCGCGCACGCTTGCCGAAGCGATCCTGTGGCATGGTGGCGAGGGGCAGAAAGCGCGCGATCGCTTCGCCGCCGCCAATACGGCCGACCGCGATGCTCTCATCAAATTCCTGGAGTCATTCTGATGCTCAAGCGGGTTTTGCCTGTTCTACTCCTCCCATTGGCTCTGTTCGGTGCGTCCCCGGCATCGGCCTCGGTGAAAGCCTCCGACGTGATCCAAAGAGCGATCGACGGCTTTGTCCGCCCCGCCTATGCCAGCCTGCATGGCCATGCCGGCACCTTGGCGAAGGCCATGGACGCGCTCTGCCAGGCGCCGTCGCAGGGTAACCTCGATGCCGCGCATGCCGGATTCTCGGCCACGGTCGCAGCCTGGTCGTCGGCTGAAATCATCGGCTTCGGGCCAATCAAGGAGAACAACCGGCTGGAGCGCATGCTCTACTGGCCGGACCGAAAGAGCATCGGCCTGAAGCAGGTGCAGGCGGCGCTGGCCGGCAAGGATCCGACCGCCACCGATCCGGCGCAGCTGGCGGGCAAGAGTGTCGCGATGCAGGGATTAGGGGCGCTTGAGTTCGTGCTTTACGGCGACGGCGCCGAGACGCTCGTCGGCAAGGACGAGCCCTATCGCTGCGCCTATGGCGCGGCGATCGCCAAGAATATCGAGACCATGGCGGCCGATGTCGACGCCGCCTGGAAAAAACCGGACGGTTTTGCAGCCTTGTGGGCCAATCCCGGACCCGACAATGCGCTTTACCGCGACGGCACTGAAGCGGTGACCGAATTGGTCGGCGTGTTCATCAATGAACTCGAAATGGTGCGCGACGTGCGCCTCAAAGGTTTTCTCGGCGCCAAACCGCAGGGTGACAAGCCGAGGCAAGCGATCTACTGGCGCTCGCAAAACACCGGCCTTTCATTAGCCGGCAACCTCTCCGGCATTGATGCGCTGTTCCAGGCCTCGAAGCTCGGCGACGCGCTGCCCGAGGATAGCAGATGGATGGCGGAATCCATCCATATCCAGCTCATCAATGGCGTTGCCACTGCCAAATCCATCCAGGGTCGGATCGACAAGACGCTCGCCGATCCCGCGGAGCGCGGAAAACTCGAACATTTCGCGCTGATCACCTCCAGCCTGTCGGGCTTGATCGGCACCCGGCTAACCGCCGAGTTCGGCCTGACCGCCGGCTTTTCGTCACTGGACGGGGACTGACCAATGGTTGCGACACGCACGCCGCTGATGGACCGCCGCGATTTTCTCAGAGCTGCCGGCGCCGGCTTCGTCGCGTCAATGGCGCCGCGGGCCTGGGCGGACACGCTTGCCGCCGATGCCGTCTTT
The DNA here is from genome assembly GCF_040324255.1 of Mesorhizobium sp. M0001. Taxonomy (NCBI): domain Bacteria; kingdom Pseudomonadati; phylum Pseudomonadota; class Alphaproteobacteria; order Hyphomicrobiales; family Phyllobacteriaceae; genus Mesorhizobium; species Mesorhizobium sp. M0001. The sequence goes on along the minus strand of NZ_JAMYVS010000003.1, from coordinate 252,212 downwards.
GCCACCGCCTTCGTCAAGCGCGACGGCAGCTTTGGCGCCGCTGTGTTGTCGGAAGCCGGAAAAGTATTGCATGCGATCGACCTGCCCGACCGTGGCCACGACGTCACCTTCGATCCGGTCTCGAAGCGCTCCGTGGTCTTCGCCCGGCAACCCGGCACCTTCGCCGTGGTCTTCGACCATGCCGGCCGCGAGCCGCCGCTGACCATCGCCAGCATCACCGGTCGGCATTTCTTCGGCCACGGTGTGTTTTCCACCGACGGCGCGCTGCTTTACGTCACCGAAAACAATTTCGACAATGCCGCCGGCGTCGTCGGGATCTACGACGCACGGGCCAAGTTCAGCCGCATCGGCGAGTTTCCGACCTATGGCATGGGGCCGCATGAGCTCTTGCTGCTCGGAGACGGCCGGACGATCGCCATCGCCAATGGCGGCATCGAGACCCATCCCGACTATGGCCGCGCCGAGCTCAACATCGCCACCATGAAGCCGTCCTATGTGCTGGTCGATCGCACAACCGGCGATCTCATCGAAAAGCACGAACTGCCGCCGGCTCTGCACCAGCTGTCGATTCGCCACATGGATGCCGACCCCACAGGCACCATCTGGTTCGGCTGCCAGTACCGCGGGCCGGGCACCGAGCGGCCACCGCTGGTCGGCCGCGCCACGCGCGGCAAGGGGCTGCAGCTGCTCGACATGCCGCAGGACGTGCTATCCGGCTTCCGGAATTACATCGGCTCGGTCGCCGCCAACCCGATTGCCGGCACGGTCGCGGTGTCTTCGCCGGAAGGCAATTCGCTGGCCGTCATCGACGCCGCCAGCGGCAAGATCGTCGCCACCAAGGCGCTGGTCGAGGTCTGCGGCCTGGCGCCTGACGGCCCGGGCTTCATGGCAACCACGGGTGCCGGCGAAATCATCGAAGGCAGCGGCGCGACGCGCTCCGAGCCCGACTATGTCTGGGACAACCACATGCTGCGCATCGCGCCGGCGGCGTAAGCCGTCCGGCCTGCACCGAAGCGAAGCCGCTTAACAATTTACGCGCTGGCTCTTGCGGCGGCGCGCCGTGGCGGGCAGAGGGAGACTGTTTTTCGAACCGGTCGCCCATGAAACTGCTCGCCATCGACTGTGCCGCCAATCTCTGCGCCGCTTGCGTCTATGACGCATCGGGCGGCAGAGAGCTCGGCCGCTCGGTACTCGATCTCGGCAAAGGCCACGCCGAACACTTGATGGCTGTCATTGACGAAGCGTTGAAAGCGGACGGCACCGATTATGCCGGCCTTGGCGCCGTTGCGGTCTCCATCGGTCCGGGTTCCTTCACCGGCCTGCGGGTGGGCGTCTCGGCGGCGCGCGGCCTGGCGCTGGCGCTGAAGATCCCGGCGATCGGGGTAACGACACTGGAGGCGCTGGCGGCCGAGGCGAGGGCGGCATTTCCCGGCCGCCCGATCCTGGCCGCTCTCGATGCAGGCCGCGAGGAGATCCATGCCGCGTTTTACGATGCGGAAGCGATTTTGCGCTATGGTCCGGCGGTGACCACACTTGCGCAAGCCGCGGGAATGGCGGCGGACAATCGTCCGGTGCTTGCCGGCACGGCCGCCGTGCAGATCGCAGCCGCGGCCGGTCGCGATTTCGATATCGGCCCGACGGCTGCCACCGCCGACATTGCCGTCTACGCCCGGCTCGCCGCTGCAAAAGGTGAGGGCGACAAGCCGAAGCCACTCTATCTGCGCGGCGCCGATGCCAAGGCGCAGGCCGGGTTCATCCTGTTGAGGCAGGAAAAGTGATGCGCATCCCTTTCCTCCAGCCGCGCCGCAGGGACTATGCGCTCGAGCCGCTGACCATCGCCGACAGCCCGGCAGCGTCGGTGCTGCATCGCGAGGATTTCGTCCGGCCCTGGACCGATGGCGAGTTCGCCGCGTTGCTCGAACAGGAAACCGTGTTCGGCTATGCCGCGCGCGAAATCGGCCAGGGCGCCAAGCCGCCGGTCGGCTTCGTGCTGGCCAGGCTTGCAGCCGGCGAGGGCGAGATTCTGACCGTGGCGGTGGCGCGCTCGCATCGCCGCCAGGGGCTCGGCTGGCAATTGATGGACGCCGTGCTGCGCGAATTGCATGCGCAGCGCGCCGAGGCGCTGTTCCTTGAGGTCGACGAGACCAATGTCGCTGCCATCGCCCTTTACCGGCGGCTCGGCTTCCGCCAGGTCGGCCACCGCGCCAATTATTACCGCTCGACCGAACATGGTCCTACCGGCGCGCTTGTCATGCGCCGCGATCTTCGCTAGCCAAAGTTTTGGGGCAGGGCCAAGCTGCATGATCGGAAAAATCAGGATTTTCCTGGCGCTGAGCCTCGTTGTCATCGGTTCGCTGGTCCTTGTGCCTTTGCAGCTGCTGTCGATGAAGACTGGAATCTGGCGCGAGACGGTCATTCTGAAGGCCTGGCACAGCCTCATCGTCCGGACGCTCGGCCTGCGCATCCATGTCAAAGGTGCGCTGTCCAGCCAGCGCCCGCTGCTGGTCGCCTCGAACCATATCTCCTGGACCGACATCATGGTGCTGGGCTCCTTTGCCGATGTGACCTTCATCGCTCGGGCGGACATGGAGGGATGGCCGCTGATCGGCTGGCTGTCGAAACTGCAGCGTACGGTCTTCATCGAACGCGAGCGCAAGCGGACAGCTGGCGACCAGGCCAGCGAGATCGCCAGCCGCATGGCCAAGGGCGACGCCATGGTGCTGTTTGCCGAGGGCTCTACCGGCGACGGCAACACCATCCTGCCGTTCAAGAGCACCTTGTTCGGCGCCGCCTCGATGGCGATTTCGGAAGGCGCGGCCGAGCAGGTCTTCATCCAGCCGCTGGCGATTGCCTACACGCGGGTGCACGGCGTGCCTCTCGGCCGCCGCCACCGGCCGCTCGCTGCCTGGATCGGCGATCAGGACCTGATGCCGCATCTCAAGGTGCTGATGGCCGAAGGCGCCATTGACGTCGAGGTGCATTTCGGCGAGCCCATCGCCTTTTCCAAGGGCTCGAACCGCAAGGAAACGTCGAGGATGATGGAAAGCCAGGTGCGCGCCATGATGCAGGCCGCGCTCGCCGATCCCCGACCGAGCTGCTAGCGCAGGCCGAGCGCCTACAGGCCGATGCCCGAGAATCGTCTGTTTTTTGTCACGGAAAGGCGTTAGAAGCCGCCGGATGGATTTGAACACGATAGAGCGGAACGAAACCGACAGCGCCTCGCAAAGCGCGGCTGCGGCGTCCGCCCCGGCCAAAAAGGTCTTCGTCAAGACCTATGGCTGCCAGATGAATGTCTATGACTCACAGCGCATGACCGATGCGCTGGCCGCCGACGGCTACACCGCGACCGATGTCATCGCCGACGCCGACCTGGTGCTGCTCAACACCTGCCATATCAGGGAGAAGGCGGCGGAAAAGGTCTATTCCGAGCTCGGCCGCATCCGCGACATGAAGGCTGAACGCGCAGCAGTTGGGCGCGAAATGCTGATCGGCGTCGCCGGTTGCGTCGCGCAGGCCGAAGGCGCGGAAATCATCCGCCGTTCGCCTGCTGTCGATCTGGTCATCGGCCCGCAGACCTATCACCGGCTGCCCGATGTGCTGGCCCGGGTGCGCGGCGGCGAGAAGATCGTCGAGACCGAATACGCCATCGAGGACAAGTTCGAGCATCTGCCGCAGCCGAAGCGTGCCGAAATGATCAAGCGCGGCGTCAGCGCCTTCCTCACCGTGCAGGAAGGCTGCGACAAATTCTGCACCTTCTGCGTCGTGCCCTATACCAGGGGCTCGGAAGTGTCGCGCCCGGTGGCGCAGATCGTCGCCGAAGCCGAGCGGCTGGCCGATGCCGGTGTGCGCGAGGTGACGCTGCTGGGGCAGAACGTCAATGCATGGCACGGCAAGGGTGAGGATGGCAAGGAATGGGGGCTTGGTCGCCTGCTGTTCCGGCTGGCCGAAATTCCCGGCCTGGCGCGACTGCGCTACACCACTAGCCATCCGCGCGACATGGACGACGAATTGATCGCTGCCCATCGCGACCTCCCGGCTTTGATGCCTTATCTGCACCTGCCGGTGCAATCCGGGTCAGACCGCATCCTCAAGGCGATGAACCGCAGGCACACGGCCAAGGACTATCTGGCGCTGCTCGAGCGCATTCGCGCTGCACGCGGCGACATCGCGCTATCCGGTGACTTCATCGTCGGCTTCCCCGGCGAAACCGACGCCGATTTCGAGGCGACGATGGATCTGGTGGGCCAGGTGAACTACGCCTCGGCCTTCTCGTTCAAATATTCGCCGCGTCCCGGCACGCCGGGCGCCGATATGCCCGATCACGTGCCGGAAGCGGTCAAGGACGAGCGCCTGCAACGGCTGCAGGCGCTGCTGCTGAAACAACAGCAGGATTTCGGCCTGAGCCTGGTCGGCTGCACCATCGACACGCTGATCGAGAAGCCCGGCCGTCAGGCCGGCCAGAAGGTCGGCCGCTCGCCCTGGCTGCAGCCGGTTATTGTTGATGAAAAGGCCGGCGAAATCGGTGACATTATCCGGGTGCGAATCACGAAGACGGGCTACAATAGCCTGTTCGCCGAGTTGGCTTGATGGCCTCGGCAGATGAGGAGAGACGGTTGAGCGCTGCTGAAGTGAAGACTCTGCCCCAGAACCAGACATCCGGGGCCTCTGACATGGCGCACATCGTTCTGACTTTCGACAACAACAAGCTTGCCAGCGCCCTGTACGGCCAGTTCGACGAGAACCTGGCCCGGCTTGAGCAGAAGCTCGGCGTCGACATCCGCTCGCGCGGCAACCAGTTGACCATCAAGGGCTCGGCCTCGGCGGCCGAACAGGCGCGCCGCGCGCTCGACAATCTCTACGGCATTCTCCAGAAGGGCACCGATATCGGCCAGTCCGACGTTGATGGCGCCGTGCGCATGGCGATTGCCGCCGACGACCAGCTGACGCTGCCGACGCTGGAACGCAAGGGCAAGGTCTCGGCCGCCCAGATCTCCACCCGCAAGAAGACGATCTATGCCCGTTCGCTCAATCAGGACGCCTATATGCGGGCACTGGAGCGTTCGGAACTTGTCTTCGGCATTGGCCCCGCCGGCACCGGCAAGACCTATCTGGCGGTGGCGCATGCGGCGATGCTGCTCGAACGCGGCATGGTCGAGCGCATCATCCTGTCACGGCCAGCGGTCGAGGCCGGCGAGCGGCTGGGTTTTCTGCCCGGCGATATGAAGGAAAAGGTCGATCCGTACCTGCGGCCCCTCTATGACGCGCTCTACGACATGATGCCGGCCGACAAGGTCGAGCGTGCTATCGCTGCCGAGGTCATCGAGATCGCGCCGCTGGCCTTCATGCGCGGCCGCACGCTGGCGCATGCCGCCGTCATCCTCGACGAGGCGCAGAACACCACGCCGATGCAGATGAAGATGTTTTTGACCCGCCTCGGCGAGAATTCGCGCATGATCGTCACCGGCGATCCGACGCAGATCGATCTGCCTCCAAGCACCAAGTCGGGCCTCGTCGAAGCCTTGCGTGTCCTTGACGGCGTGGCCGGCGCGGTAACCGTGCGCTTCAAGGATGTCGACGTTGTGCGCCACCCGCTGGTGGCCGAAATCGTCAGGGCCTATGACCGCGACGCCAAGCTGGCGCGCGGCCTCGGCGCCGAGAACTGATGTGACGATGCGGGCTCATGCCTGAAGACATAAGACCTGGCGGCGGGGATAGTTCGGTTCCAGTCGAGATCGATATGTCGGTCCAAGCCGGCGACTGGCCCGATGAGGCGGCGCTGACGCGTCTGGTCGATCGCGCCGTGTCGGCTGCCTTTGCCGAAACCGCTGCTGCCGGTCCTTCCGAACTCAGCATCGTCTTTTCCGACGATGCCCATATCCGTACCCTCAATGCCGGCTGGCGCGGCAAGGACAAGGCGACCAACGTCTTGTCTTTCCCTGTTTTTCCGTTCCCCAGGGGTGGCAAGCTGCCGCCCATGCTGGGTGACATCGTGCTGGCCGCCGAGACGGTGGCGCGCGAAGCAGCCCTGGAAGACAAGCCCTTCGAGAACCATATCACCCATCTCGTCATCCACGGCCTGCTGCATTTGCTGGGCTACGATCACGAGACCGATGCAGAGGCCGATGAGATGGAAGCCATCGAGCGCTCAGCGCTCGCAAGGCTTGCCATTCCCGATCCCTACACGTAATGACAAAAGACCAATTGACCGGACGACGATGAACGACAAACCAGAAACTGCCGCCCGCCCCGAGGCTGGCAGTGCGACAAAGCCTTCCGATACGACGGAAGAGGGATCGAGTCCGAGTCCCAGTTCCGGCAGCCCCGCTTCTGGTAGCATTGCCAGCGAGCCATCGCCTGCCGGTCCGTCCCTGTTCGACCGCGTCTTGGGCCTTTTCAGGCAGCGGAACGGCACCAGCCTGCGCGAGGAAATCGCCGGCGCGCTTGCCGAAACGACCAGCGATGCCGGGTCTTTCTCGCCCGGCGAACGCGCCATGCTCAACAACATATTGCGCCTGCGCGAGGTACGCGTCGAGGACGTCATGGTGCCGCGCGCCGATATTGAGGCCGTCGAGATCACCACGACGTTGGGCGATCTGCTCGGTCTGTTCGAGCAGTCCGGCCATTCCCGCATGCCGGTCTATTCCGAGACGCTCGACGATCCGCGCGGCATGGTTCACATCCGCGACGTGCTGGCCCACATCACCAAGGTCGCCCGGGTCAAGAAGGGCAGAACATCCAGGAAGACGCCGGCAACGACGCTTCTCGACCTCGCCCAGGTCGATCTCGGCCGCACCATCGGCGACCTCAATCTGATCCGCCCGGTGCTTTTCGTGCCGCCCTCGATGCTTGCCTCCGACCTGATGGGCCATATGCAGACGACGCGAACCCAGATGGCGCTGGTCATCGACGAATATGGCGGCACCGATGGTCTCGCCTCGCTGGAAGACATCGTCGAGATGGTCGTCGGCGATATCGAGGACGAGCATGACGAGGACGAGCCGCTGATCACCCAGACCGGCGAGGGCGTGTTCGTCGTCGACGGCAAGGCCGAGATCGACGAGGTCGCCAAGATGATCGGCGAGGACTTTACCGCCGGTGAGCATGGTGAATATGTCGACACGATCGGCGGCATGATCTTCAACACGCTGGGCCGCGTGCCCGCGCGTGGTGAGGTTGTGCAAGCCATCCCCGGCTTCGAATTCCACGTGCTCGACGCCGATCCGCGCCGCGTCAAGCGGGTGCGCATCGTCCAGAACCAGAAGGGCGAGCGTCGCCGCCGCGTGACCGCCCCCCGCACCGAGCAGGCCTAGGACAGAACGTCGCCCGGCCGATGACGATCGACGATCCCTTCAAGCACTCAACCTTTGGCTCGGGTGTGTTCTACAAGGACCCGCGAGCCGCATTGAAATGGCTCGAAACGGCCTTCGGCTTCGAGCCGAGCATGGTGGTCAGCGACGCCGACGGACGGCTGGTCCATGCCGAAATGCGTTTTGGCGACGGCTACATCATCGTCGATTCCGAATGGGCCGATCATATTGCCAGTCCGGTAAGCGTCGGCGGCAAGAACACTCAGTCGGTCTGTGTGCATCTGAAAGACGGCCTGGACGTGCATTGTGAGCGGGCAATGGCGGCTGGAGCCCAAATCGTCGAGGAGCCTGCCGCCCATTTCTACGGCGAACGGCAGTATCGGGCGCGCGACCCCGAAGGCCATGTCTGGACCTTCACCCAGACCGTGCGCACCGTGCCGCGCGAGGAGGCCGAGCACCTGAGCGGGCTCACCATCGAGGGATGGCACCGATAGCGCAGCGATCGGCCGGTTCGCGTTTCAATAAATCTGATAAATCTTGGCTCCTGATTCGCGCGACTTGGGAAGTCTGTATGGAGCGCCTTGCCGGCCGGATAATTCTGCTTTGGGGCTGGCGACGCGCGCTGGTGGCGTTTCTTGCCGGGGCGCTGGCGGTGCTCGCCCAGGCGCCTTACGATTTCTTCGCCGTCTGTTTCGTCTCGTTTCCACTGCTGGTCTGGCTGCTCGACGGCGCCACCGGCGAGGCTTCCGACGGCTGGCTCAGGCGCCTGCGGCCGACTTTTGCCATCGGCTGGTGGTTCGGTTTCGGCTATTTCCTCGCCGGCCTGTGGTGGATCGGCGAGGCGCTTCTGGTCGAGGCCGACAGTTTCGCCTGGGCCTTACCCTTCGCGGTCGTCGGCATTCCTTTGGCGCTGGCATTTTTCTACGGCTTCGCCGCCGTCGTCGCGCGGCTGTTATGGACCAACGATATTGGCCGCGTTGCCGCCCTTGCCTTTGCTTTTGGCCTGACGGAATGGCTGCGCGGCTTCCTGTTCACCGGCTTTCCCTGGAATGCCGTCGGCTATGCGGCGATGCCCGTGCCGCTGTTGATGCAAAGCGTGTCGGTGACCGGCATGGTCGGCATGAACGCGCTGGCGGTCTTTGTCTTCGCCATGCCGGCCTTGCTTGCAGCACGCCGGCATGTCCGTCTCGGTGTGGTCCTGCTTGCCATTCTCGTCGCCGCCCATGCTGGCTTCGGCTATTTCAGGCTCGCGACCCCCGACAAGCCGACAACCCGCACTCTCGATGTCCGTATCGTGCAACCGGATGTCGACCTCAGCGAAAAATGGGACGCCTCGGTGCGCGACCGCATCTTCGCCACGATGATGGGCCTGTCGGCCGCAGCGCCCGATCCCGGCCATAACAAACCGCAGTTGATCCTGTGGCCGGAGACCTCGGTACCCTTCCTGTTCACCGAGCGTCCGGACGCGCTGACCGCGGTCGGCGACATGCTGCAGCCTGGTCAGATGCTGATTGCCGGCGTCGTGCGCGAGGAGCGCGGATCCGGGGCGGATGCCGACAGCCGCTACTACAATTCGGTGGTGGCGATCGATGACAAGGGCGAAATCGCTGATGCCGTCGACAAGGTCCATCTGGTCCCGTTCGGCGAGTATCTGCCGTTTTCCGGTCTGCTCAGCCGCTTCGGCATCGGACAGCTCGTCGCCGGGCCGATGAATTTCGCCGCCGGCAACGAGCGCCATCCGATCGCTTTGCCCGGCGGCATCAGCGCCTTGCCGTTTATTTGCTACGAGGTGATCTTTCCTGATCTTGTGGCTGTTGACGCAACGTCATCCCAGCTTATTGTGAACGTCACCAACGACGCATGGTTCGGCGACACGCCTGGGCCGTACCAGCATTTCAGGCAGGCTCAGATTCGCGCGGTGGAAAACGGATTGCCGCTGTTGCGCGCCGCCAACAACGGCATTTCCGCCGTTGTCGATACGCGGGGACGCATCGTCGACGCATTGGCGGTCGATGCACGTGGCGCCATCGACGTGCGGGTGCCGATCTCCGGCCAAGCCTTCATCTCCGCCGCGGGGCGGCGCATTAACGGAATGCTGATCATGTTGGTGTTTGCCGCAATCGCCCTCAGCTTGAACGTAAGGCAACGGCTACGGGTGAATTGACAGTCGACACATTAGAAACTCATACTGTTACCGCCTAATTTTCTCGAAGTCGGTTGGTGTTTCTGTTGGGGCAGTTGGCTCCGGCTTCGTTTGGGCGAGAAAAATAGAAAAGGCCGGAAAAATTCGGCGAGGAAAAAATGACAGAAGAAAACAAGAAGAAACCGAATCCGATCGACATCCATGTCGGAAGTCGCGTCCGCCTTCGGCGCAATATGCTTGGAATGAGCCAGGAAAAGCTTGGTGAAAATCTCGGTATTACGTTTCAGCAGATCCAAAAATATGAAAAAGGAACGAACCGCGTCGGCGCCAGCCGTCTGCAGGCAATAGCCTCGATACTCAGCGTGCCTGTCGCCTTCTTTTTCGAGGATGCGCCAGGGCAGGAGCCGGTGGGTAATAGAGGATTTGCCGAGGACACTTCGATGGCTTTCGCCGTCGAATTCTGCGGCAGTCCGGAAGGGCTTCAGCTCAACCGCGCGTTCGTAAAGATCGCGGATGTGAAGGTGCGCCGCCGGATTATCGACCTTGTGAAGTCCCTTTCTGCCGAAGATGCCGAGTGATTCGGTGGGTCGATTGACCCATTGGCCCCAGTAATCCCCCGGGCCCGAGTAGCCCAGAGGCTCGACTGCCGGCGGCGCCAAGCCGCCGGTGGTACAAGATATATTGCTGCGGCACTCATGCCAGAACCGCGGCACCGCTTGACGAGCGGCGCCCGGCACCGTTAACACGTGGCGCGCCAAAATCGGCAGCCCTGCCGATCGTTTTTTCAAGAGGGGACACCCGTGACGCGGCAGAACTACTTCTTCACCTCGGAATCCGTGGCCGAGGGTCATCCCGATAAAGTCTGTGACCGCATCTCGGACGAGATCGTCGATCTGGTCTATCGCGAGGCCAAGAAGACCGGCATGGACCCGTGGAAAGTCCGCGTCGCTTGCGAGACGCTCGCAACCACCAACCGCGTCGTCATCGCCGGCGAAGTAAGGGTTCCCGATACTCTGCTGAAGCGGGACAAAGCCGGCAACATCCTCAAGGACGCCGCCGGGCATTCGGTCGTCAACCCGGCCAAGTTCAAGTCGGTCGCCCGCAAGGCGATCCGCGAAATCGGCTACGAGCAGGCCGGCTTCCACTGGAAGACGGCAAAGATCGAGGTTCTGCTGCACGGCCAGTCGCCCGACATCGGCCAGGGAGTCGACAACGCCGCCGACCGCCAGGGCGAAGAGGGTGCCGGCGACCAGGGCATCATGTTCGGCTATGCCTGCCGCGAGACCCCGGACCTGATGCCGGCGCCGATCTATTACAGCCACAAGATTCTCGAACTGCTCGCCGCTGCCCGTCACGAAAACAACGGCGAAGCCGGCAAGCTCGGACCCGACGCCAAGAGCCAGGTCACCGTTCGCTATGTCGATGGCAAAGCCGCCGAAGCGACGCAGATCGTGCTGTCGACGCAGCATCTCGACGCGACCTGGGATTCCAAGAAGGTCCGCAAGGTCGTTGAGCCTTACATCCGTGAGGCGCTCGGCGACCTCAAGATCGCCGACGATTGCATGTGGTACATCAACCCGACGGGCAAGTTCGTCATCGGTGGACCGGACGGCGACGCCGGCCTGACCGGCCGCAAGATCATCGTCGACACCTACGGTGGTGCTGCCCCGCACGGCGGCGGCGCCTTCTCCGGCAAGGACACCACCAAGGTCGACCGCTCCGCCGCCTATGCGGCGCGCTATCTCGCCAAAAATGTAGTGGCGGCCAAGCTCGCCGACCGCTGCACCATCCAGCTGTCCTACGCCATCGGCGTTGCCCAGCCGCTGTCGGTCTATGTCGACCTGCACGGCACCGGCAAGGTCGACGAGGCCAAGCTCGAGGAAGCGCTGCGCACGGTGATGGATTTGTCGCCATCCGGCATCCGCAGGCATCTCGACCTCAACAAGCCGATCTACGCAAAGACCTCGTCCTACGGCCATTTCGGCCGCAAGGCCGGCCGAGACGGGTCCTTCTCCTGGGAAAAGACCGATCTGGCCAAGGCGCTCAAGGACGCGATCGCTGCTTAGGCATGATTCCAAAAAGTGGTACCGGTTTTTTGGAAAAGATCATGCTCCAACAAAGGATTAGATTGAGATGAGATTTCAGCCAAATCTCATCTCAATCCCAAATCTCATCTCAATCTAAGCGCGGCGCGCGACCAGGCCATGGATCCACAGGACAGGCGGAGCCGGGCGACCGAAGGGTTCTTCGGCCGCCGGCACGGCAAGACCATTCGCCCGCAGCAGGCCGCGGCGCTGGAAAGCGGTCTTGGAGCGTATGGCCTCGACCTCTCCGTCCAGGCACCGGCAGAATTGCGCGCGCTATTCTCAGCGGATGTTTCAACGGTTCGGCTGGAAATCGGCTTCGGCGGCGGTGAGCATCTGCTGCACCGTGCCAGGGAGGCACCGGCGACCGGCTTCATCGGTGTCGAGCCGTTCGTCAACGGCATGGCCAAGTTGATGATGGCGGTGCGGGAAAAGCCGCTTGCCAATCTTCGCGTTTATGACGACGACGCCACGCGCCTGCTCGATTGGTTGCCGCAGGCGTCGCTCGACGGCATCGATCTGCTCTACCCCGATCCCTGGCCGAAGAAAAAGCATTGGAAGCGGCGCTTTGTCAGCCCGCTCAACCTCGATCGGTTCGCGCGCGTGCTGAAGCCGGGCGGAAAATTCCGCTTCGCATCCGACATCGACACCTATGTGAACTGGACCTTGTTGCACTGTCGGGCGCATGGCGCGCTCCTCTGGCAGGCGCAAGATGGGGCCGACTGGCATCGGCCCTATGAAGGCTGGCCGGGCACACGCTACGAGGCGAAAGCCATTCGCGAGGGCCGACGGCCGGCCTATCTCACCTTCATCAGAAAATAGTTCGATGGGAAAGTGTCCCGCATCGACAGCCGGTCTGGCTTCAGAAACGGCCGATCTTGCCGAAAGCGGTCGGGTCCATGCCGAGCCGGCGCAGATCGTTGGCGCGCGGCTTGCGGCCGGCTTCGACGGCCCGCGAGGCGGCAACGGCGCTGCCGAAAAGGGCAAAGGCGTCGCCTATGGCGGAAAACACGGTACGGTTGCTCATTGTCTTGACCTTTCGCGCGCCACCGCGCGCTCATCTTAATTTGTGCAGTGCAGCATAGATAGCGAAGTGACATCCGGGATCACAGGGCCGTTACCGCATAGCCGGCATGCGCCCCGCGCAATCCTGCCAGCCGTCGCCGGCTGCAGCTCTGCCCGGCCCCTCAACAGACTTGAAACACTGGCCGGGATCGTCTATATCAGCCTCAAATTCTTGGTCGGTATGACGAAGAGTGGGTCCACCCGGTCCCGCTCTTTTTTATTACCTGCCGGTCAGCCATCAGCAAAGAGATGGTTCGGGACGACGATCATCCTGATCCGGAGAACGACAGGAACCGCATGACTGCAAGGGCAAGCGAAGCCGACGACCGCATCATCCGCGAAAGCGGTATCGATGCGCGCATCGCGCTGATCGTTCAGCCGGTGTTGCGAGGCATTGGCTTCCGCCTCGTGCGGGTGCATCTGTCGGGCCAGAACGGCCTGACGCTGCAGATCATGGCCGAACGCGAGGACGGCACCATGACCGTCGAGGATTGCGAAGAGGTCAGCCGCGCTGTGTCGCCGGCGCTCGACGTCGATGACCCGATCGAGAAGGCCTATCATCTCGAAGTGTCGTCGCCGGGCATCGACCGGCCGCTGGTACGCAAGTCGGATTTCGTCACCTGGACCGGCCATCTGGTGAAGATGGAAACCTCGGTGCCGGTCGCCGACCGCAAGCGCTTCAAGGGCAAGATCGCCGAAGCCGGCGAAGACGACATGCTGCTCGAGCGCGACAAGGCCGCCTACGGCGAAGAGCCGACGGTTCGCATTCCTTATGACGCGATCGCCGATGTGCGGCTGATCCTCACCGACGACCTTATTCGCGATGCCCTTTCGAAGGACAACCGGGAACGCAAGGAAGCCAAGAAACGCCGCGGCGAAGCTGATGATGCACCCGAAGGTGCTGAAGGCGGCGCGGAAGACGAAATCGAACAGGAACTATGATGAGCGGCCGGGCCTAAAAGCTCGGCAACAAGCTCGGGAGAAATAAGATGGTTGTAAGCGCCAACAGACTTGAACTGCTGCAGATCGCCGACGCGGTGGCGCGTGAAAAGTCGATCGACAAGTCGATCGTCATTGCCGCCATGGCTGATGCGATCCAGAAGGCCGCGCGCTCGCGCTACGGCCAGGAAACCAACATCCGCGCCGACATCAACGCCAACACCGGCGAGATGAAGCTGCAGCGGCTGATGGAAGTGGTCGAGAAGGTCGACGACTACGCCACCCAGATCGCCATTTCCTCGGCCCGCGAGCGCAATCCGGACGCCCAGCTTGGCGACTTCATCGCCGAACAGCTGCCGCCAATGGATTTCGGCCGCATCGCCGCCCAGTCAGCCAAGCAGGTCATCGTGCAGAAAGTGCGCGAGGCCGAGCGCGACCGCCAGTATGACGAATACAAGGACCGCATCGGCGAGATCGTCAACGGCACCGTCAAGCGCGTCGAATATGGCAACGTCATCGTCGATCTCGGCCGTGGCGAGGCGATTATCCGCCGCGACGAGCTGATCCCGCGTGAAAACTACAAGTACGGCGACCGCGTCCGCGCCTATGTCTACGACGTGCGCCGCGAACAGCGCGGCCCGCAGATATTCCTGTCGCGCACCCATCCGCAGTTCATGGCCAAGCTCTTCACCATGGAAGTGCCGGAAATCTATGACGGCATCATCGAGATCAAGTCGGTCGCCCGCGACCCAGGCTCGCGCGCTAAGATCGCCGTCATTTCGCGTGACTCGTCGATCGATCCGGTCGGCGCCTGCGTCGGTATGCGCGGCAGCCGCGTCCAGGCCGTGGTCGGCGAATTGCAGGGCGAAAAGATCGACATCATTCCGTGGTCGCCTTCGGCCGCCTCCTTCATCGTCAACGCGCTGCAGCCGGCGGAAGTCGCCAAGGTGGTGCTCGACGAGGATGCCGAGCGCATCGAAGTGGTGGTTCCCGACGACCAGCTGTCGCTGGCCATCGGCCGTCGCGGCCAGAACGTGCGTCTTGCCTCGCAGCTCACCGGCTGGGACATCGACATCCTGACCGAGGCCGAGGAGTCTGAGCGCCGCCAGAAGGAATTCGTCGAACGCTCGTCGCTGTTCATGGAAGCCCTTGATGTCGACGAGATGGTCGGCCAGGTGTTGGCCTCCGAAGGCTTCACCAGCGTCGAGGAAGTTGCCTACGTCGATTCGGGCGAGATCGCCTCGATCGACGGTTTCGACGAAGACACCGCTTCGGAGATCCAGACCCGCGCCCGCGAATATCTGGAGAAGATCGAAGCCGAGCATGACGACAAGCGCAAGGCGCTGGGCGTCACCGACGAACTGCGCGAGATCCCTGGCGTCACCACCGCCATGATGGTGACGCTCGGCGAGGATGGCGTGAAGACGATCGAGGATTTCGCCGGCTATGCCGCCGACGACCTGACCGGCTGGAAGGAACGCAAGGACGGCGAGACCAAGGTATTCCCGGGTGTGCTCGCCAATCACGGCGTGTCGCGCGCCGACGCCGAGCAGATGGTTCTGGCAGCCCGCCTCAAGGCCGGCTGGATCACCGAAGACGAGCTTGCAGCCGAACAGGTCCCGGCTGACGAAGCCGTTGGTGCGTGAGGTGAAACCGCATCGCACACAACCCGCCCCAGGACGAGATGAACGATCGCACCTGCATCGTCACGCGCAAGCAAGCCGAGCCGGATGAGCTGATCCGTTTCGTCGTCGGCCCGGATTCGGCCGTCGTTCCTGACCTAAAGAGAAATCTGCCCGGCCGTGGTTGTTGGGTGAGCGCCGACCGCCTACATATCGACAAGGCGGCGGCGAAGAACCTGTTTGCCCGCGCCTTCAAGGCGCAGGTCGTCGTGCCGCCCGATCTCGGCGGCATGGTCGACGGACTGCTTGCACGATCCGCTTTGGGTATGCTCGGCCTTGCCCGCAAGGCTGGCTCGATCGCACTCGGCGCAACCAAGGTCGAGAGCGCGGTGCGCTCGGGGTTGGCGCTTTTCGTGCTCCACGCGACCGAGGCATCCGACGATGGCGTGCGCAAGATCAGTCAGGCGCGGCGGGCAACTGTCCACCTCGGCGGGCCGGCAGTCCTTGCCTACAAACTTTTCTCCGAGGCCGAGTTGAGCTTGGCATTGGGGGGTACAAATGTGATACATGCTGCCGTTCTCGCGGGAGACGCGGGCAAGGCGGTTGAGAGGCGCATGGTTGCGCTCGACCGATATCGGGGCGGAACCCCCGACGATCTGGCAATGCTTGCGGCCGTTGCTGACGAAGATGATGCTGCAGAGGATATGGAATGAGCGATACGAAATCGGGCGACGATAAGACGTTGAGTGTTACACCGAAGAAGACCTTGACGCTGAAGCGCCCCGGTACCGAGCAGAGCGTCGTGCGACAGAATTTCTCGCATGGCCGCACCAAGCAGGTCCAGGTCGAGATCAAGAAGCGCAAATTCTCCATGCCCGGCGACAAGCCGGAGCCGGTGGCTGCACCCGTATTTACGCCCAAGCCCGCGGTAGTGGCAGCCCCCGTCGTGCAGGAAGCGCCCAAGGCGCCGCCTCCGCCGCCCCCGGCCGAACGCGGCGGCATGGTGCTGAACGAACTGTCGCGCAATGAAATGGAAGCGCGCCGCAGGGCGCTCGAAGGCTCCAAGGTTCGCGACGTCGAGGACCGCCAACGCGCCATCGAAGAGGCCAAGCGCCGCAACGAGGATGAGGAACGCCGCAAGCGCGAGCGCGAGGAATCCGCGCGCCGTCAGGCCGAGGAAGAAGCCCGCCTGCAGACCGAGGCCGAGTCCCGCCGCCGCGCCGAGGAAGAAGCGCGCCGCCGCGCGCCGCAGGCTGCCGAGCTTGTGGCGTCGGACGATGAGGAAGAGGTCAAGCCGAAGCGCACCGCCGCCGGTGCCCCGGTACGCCGTCCGGTTACGCCCGAAGTGGCGCGCCCGGCCAAGCCGACCAAGGCCGAGGAAGACCGTCGTCGCGGCAAGCTGACCCTCAACACGGCTCTTTCCGACGAGGACGCGCGCGCCCGCTCGCTGTCGTCGATGCGTCGCCGCCAGGAAAAATTCAAGCGCGCGATGCATAATGAGCCGCGCGAGAAGGTTATGCGCGAAGTGATCCTGCCTGAAACCATCACCATCCAGGAACTGGCGCAGCGCATGTCCGAGCGCGCTGTCGATGTGGTCAAGTACTTCATGAAGCAGGGCCAGATCCTGAAGCCGGGCGACATCATCGACGCCGACACGGCCGAGCTGGTCGCCACAGAATTCGGCCACACGGTCCGCCGCGTCGCCGAGTCCGACATCGAGGAAGGCCTGTTCAACATTGCCGACAATGCCGAGGACCTGGTGTCGCGGCCGCCTGTCGTGACCATCATGGGCCATGTCGACCACGGCAAGACCTCGCTGCTCGACGCCATCCGCAATGCCAATGTCGTCTCCGGCGAAGCCGGCGGCATCACCCAGCATATCGGCGCCTACCAGGTCGAGAAGAACGGTCAGAAGATCACCTTCATCGACACGCCCGGTCACGCCGCCTTCACGGCGATGCGCGCCCGCGGCGCTCAGGCGACCGACATCGCCATCCTGGTGGTGGCGGCCGACGACAGCGTCATGCCGCAGACCATCGAATCGATCAGCCATGCCAAGGCGGCCGGCGTTCCGATCATCGTGGCGATCAACAAGATCGACAAGCATGATGCCGATCCGCAGAAGGTTCGGTCGGAACTGCTGCGCCATGAGGTGTTCGTCGAATCGATGGGCGGTGAAGTGCTGGACGTCGAAGTGTCGGCGACCAAGGGCACCAACCTCGACAAGCTGTTGGAAGCGATCCTGCTGCAGGCCGAAATCCTCGACCTCAAGGCCAATCCGGACCGTACCGCCGAAGGCGTGGTCATCGAAGCCCAGCTCGACAAGGGCCGTGGCCCCGTCGCCACCGTACTGGTGCAGACCGGCACTTTGATGCCGGGCGACATCCTCGTCGCCGGCAACGAATGGGGCCGGGTGCGCGCGCTGGTCAATGACCGTGGCGAGCAGATCAAGGAGGCTCCGCCGGCAATGCCGGTCGAGGTGCTTGGCCTGCAGGGCACGCCGCAAGCCGGCGACCGCTTCGCTGTCGTCAACAACGAGGCCCGCGCCCGTGAGATCACCGAATATCGCCAGCGTCTGGCGCGCGAGAAGGCAGTGGCTCGCCATGCCGGCCAGCGCGGCTCGCTCGAACAGATGATGTCGCAGCTGCAGACGAGCGGGTTGAAGGAATTCCCGCTGGTCATCAAGGGCGACGTGCAGGGTTCGATCGAGGCGATCAACGCCGCTCTCGACAAGCTTGGCACCGACGAGGTGCGTGCGCGCATCGTTCATGCCGGCGCCGGCGCCATCACCGAAAGCGACGTGTCGCTGGCGGAGACCTCGGGGGCCGCGATCATCGGCTTCAACGTCCGTGCCAACGTGCAGGCACGTGCGGCCGCGGCGGCCGCGGGCATCGAAATCCGCTACTACTCGATCATCTACAACCTCGTCGACGATGTGAAGGCAGCACTTTCCGGCCTGCTGTCGCCGGAACGCCGCGAGACCTTCATCGGTAATGCCGAGATCCTCGAGATCTTTGACATCACCAAGGTCGGCAAGATCGCCGGCTGCCGTGTCACCGAAGGCAAGGTCGAACGTGGAGCGGGCGTGCGCCTGATCCGCGACAACGTCGTCATCCACGAAGGTACGCTGAAGACCCTCAAGCGCTTCAAGGATGAAGTCGCGGAAGTTCCGGGCGGCCAGGAGTGCGGCATGGCTTTCCAGAACTACGAGGACATGCGCGTCGGCGACATCATCGAGTGCTTCCGCGTCGAGATGGTGACCCGGACGCTCTGAGTTCGTATACTGTCGATACGACCGGGCGGTGGTCGAAAGACCGCCGCCCTAACTTTAATGCCTGTCGCCCAAAAGTGCGGGATAAACGACATGCATAGAACAAATATGAGACATGGCGGCACGGTCCCATCCCGCGCCTCACGCTTTCCGGATTGAGAAAAATGCCCCGTCCAACCGCCTCCAGCCCATCCCAGCGCATGCTTCGCGTCGCCGAACAGGTGCGCCATGCGCTGTCGGAAACCTTGCAGCGCGGCGAGATTATCGACCCGCTGATCGAGAACACCGTGGTTTCGGTCTCGGAAGTGCGCATGTCCACTGATCTGAGGGTCGCAACGGCCTTCGTTTCGCCGCTCGGCGCCAAGGACACGGGTGCGGTCATCGACGCGCTCAACAAGCACGCGAAGTTCGTGCGTGGCCGCGTCTCCGGCGCGCTCCGCCAGATGAAGTTCATGCCGGAGTTCCGCTTCAAGCTCGATACGTCCTTCGACAATTTCGCCAGGATCAACGATTTGCTGAAATCGCCGGAAGTCGCGCGAGACTTGGGTACCGATGGCGAAGACAACGACAAGGACGAGAAATAGTGGGGCGCCGCGGCAAGAAGAAGGGCCGGCCGATCTCCGGCTGGGTGGTGCTGGACAAGCCGGTTGGCATGGGTTCGACCGAAGCCGTCTCCAAGATCAAATGGCTTTTCCAGGCCGAAAAGGCCGGCCATGCCGGCACGCTCGACCCGCTGGCCTCTGGCATGCTGCCGATCGCGCTGGGCGAGGCAACCAAGACCGTGCCTTATGTGCAGGACGGCGCCAAAATCTACCGGTTCACCGTCGCTTGGGGCGAGGAGCGTTCGACCGACGATCTCGAAGGCCCGGTGACGCAAAGTTCCGACCGCCGTCCGGCGGAAGAAGATGTCAGGGCGCTGCTGCCGAACTACACCGGCGTCATCATGCAGACACCGCCGCAATTCTCGGCCATCAAGATATCAGGCGAACGCGCCTACGATCTCGCCCGTGGGGGCGAGACAGTCGACATCCCCGCGCGCGAGATCGAGATCGGCCGTCTGGACATCGTCGAGCACGCTGCCGACCACACTTCGTTCGAGGTCGAATGCGGCAAAGGCACCTATGTGCGCTCGCTGGCCCGCGACATGGGCCGCGACCTCGGCTGCTTCGGCCACATCGCCGAATTGCGCAGGGTCGAGGTCGAGCCGTTCACCCAGGAGGATTTCGTCACCGTCGCCGAACTGGAAGCCGCCCGTTTCGGCGAACAGCGCGAAGCTGACGAAGAGGGCGACGCCGATGTTGCCGACGCGCCGATCGACTTTGGCGCAATCGATGCGCTGCTCGTCGACACGGCCGCCGCGCTCGACTGCCTGCCGCAGATTGCCATCAGCGACGAAGCGGCGACCAAGATCCGCCTTGGCAATCCCGTCATCATCCGCGGCCGCGACGCGCCCGTGGAAGCCGAGGAAGCCTGCGCCACCGCGCGCGGCAAGCTTGTCGCCATCGGCGCCATCGAGCAAGGCATGTTCAAGCCGAAGCGGGTCTTTGCCGGCTGACCACTCCCGTCTAGTTTTACGTCGACGTCACATCCGAGGGGCACATGGCAAAGGCTGAGGCGGTGAAGAAGCGGGCGCCGGTGACAACGCGCCGGCCGCCGGTTGGAGCCTCGCCCGGCACGCTGATCGCCGATCCGGCGGCGCGACGGTCCGAGCTGCGGCTGACGCTGATTTCGCCTGAAAAATTCAAGACCATCAACGATGCCAGCATCGACGATCTCAACACCCATTGCGACAACTGGCCGGTCGTCTGGTTGGACTGCACCGGTCTCGCCAACATCCAGCTGATCGAGGAGATCGGCCGGATCTTCAACCTGCATCCACTGGCTCTGGAAGATGTCGTCAACACCGGCCAGCGGCCGAAGGTCGACTTCTTCGAGGACCACGCTTTCGTCGTCATGCGCATGATCGACGACGTCAAGGTGCATCGCTATGAGCAGATCGCGGTGTTCTTCGGCAAGAAATTCGTCGTCACCTTCCAGGAGCGCGAAGGCGATCCGTTCGACCCCGTGCGCAAGCGCATCGCCGCAGCGTTGCCCAACCGCTTGCGGATGCGCGGCGCCGACTATCTGGCCTATGCGCTCATCGATTCCATCGTCGACAGCTATTTCCCGCCGATTGAGGCCGCTAGCGAGGAGGTCGATGGCATCGAGGACGAGATGCTCAACACGCCTCACAAGCATCAGATGCGCCAGCTGCACGAATTGCGGCGCGACGCCAATGTGCTCAAGGGCGTGCTGTGGCCGATGCGCGACACGCTGGCGACGCTGATCCGCAACGACGTGCCCTATGTGAAGCCGGAGACGAAAATCTTCTTCAACGACACGCTCGACCACGCATTGCGGCTGATCGAGCTGGTCGAGAACCAGCGTGATATGCTGACCGGCTTGATCGAAATGCATTTGTCGCTGAGCCAGGCGCGCACCAACGATGTGATCTCTTATCTCACCATCGTCTCGGTGATTTTCATGCCGCTAACCTTCCTGGTCGGTATCTGGGGGATGAATTTCGATCCCGAGAGCTCGCCGTGGAACATGCCGGAACTGAAAGCCTACTATGGCTACCCGGCTTCGCTGCTGTTCATGCTGGCCGTTGCTGTCGGGCTGATCGTCTTCTTCAAAAGCAAGAAGTGGCTGTAAGCTTCAGGTATCAGGGGGATCCTGGATTCCTGAGCAAAGGGCTGCGACGAGCCGGCTTTATGAATGGGCTGGTGTTTTCCAGGGAATTGCCTTATATGCGCCGCAGCATCGCGCCATGTCGCTTTGCTTGCACCGGCCCCTGCTGGACGACATCCCGGCTGAGGGCGACCCGTTTCCTCAAACAGATAAGGAAAAACACGATGTCGATTACTGCCGAGCGCAAACAGGAATTGATGGGTGAATTCGCAACCGCCAAGGGCGATACCGGGTCTCCGGAAGTCCAGGTGGCCATCCTTTCCGAGCGCATCAAGAACCTGACCGACCACTTCAAGGACCACAAGAAGGATAACCATTCCCGCCGTGGTCTGCTCGCTCTCGTCTCCCAGCGCCGCAGCCTGCTTGATTATCTCAAGCGCAAGGATGACGCGCGCTATCAGACGTTGATCGAGAAGCTCGGTCTGCGCCGTTGACGAATTGACCGGCGGGCTTTCGAAGGAGAGCCCGCCGGTCGCGCATTCTGCCAGTCGCATCGATTGGCCAGACCCGGTTTCGAGCGCGCAGAGGCCACTCGAAACCGCCCATGGACGGTCATGGGGCAGGATTGCAGGACGCTCGTGCGCTAACCAGCGCCGAAATCTACCCGAGCTTCCCGTTGTCTTGCCCGTGGCTGCCCGAGAAAGGAAGCCAGGGAAAGGGCATCCGCGCACCGTGAAACGGCGCGGCCCTTTCCGCTTATTAAGGACAAGATATGTTCAACTACCACAAAGTGGAAATCGAATGGGGCGGCCGTCCGCTCATCCTGGAAACCGGCAAGATCGCACGTCAGGCTGACGGCGCGGTGCTTGCGACCTACGGCGAAACCAAGGTTCTCGCCACCGTCGTTTCGATGAAGGAGCCGAAGCCAGGCCTCGATTTCTTCCCGCTGACCGTCAACTACCAGGAAAAGACCTACGCCGCCGGCAAGATCCCCGGCGGCTACTTCAAGCGCGAGGGACGTCCGAGCGAAAAGGAAACGCTGGTTTCCCGCCTGATCGACCGCCCGATCCGCCCTCTCTTCGCCGACGGCTACAAGAACGACACCCAGATCGTCGTCACCGTCGTCCAGCATGACCTCGAGAACGATCCCGACATCCTGTCGATCGTCGCCACCTCGGCCGCTTTGACGCTCTCGGGCGTTCCCTTCATGGGCCCGATCGGCGGCGCCCGCGTCGGCTACATCAACGGCGAATACGTGCTGAACCCGCATGTCGATGAGATGCAGGAATCCAGGCTGGACCTCATTGTCGCCGGCACCGCCGACGCCGTGCTGATGGTCGAGTCCGAAGCCAAGGAACTCGGCGAAGAGCTGATGCTCGGCGCCGTCATGTTCGGCCACAGGGGCTTCCAGCCGGTCATCGACGCCATCATCAAGCTGGCCGAAGTTGCCGCCAAGGAGCCGCGCGATTTCACGGCGCCGGACTACTCCGCGCTTGAAGCCGAAATGCTGAAGATCGTCGGCGACGAGCTCAGCAATGCCTACAAGAACGTCGACAAGCAGAAGCGTTACGCCGCCGTCGACGCCGTCAAGGCGAAGGTCAAGGCAGCGTTCGCTTCGGCCGAAGGCGAAGACGCCAAGTACACCTCCGAGCAGATCGGTTCGGTGTTCAAGGAACTCCAGGCCAAGGTCGTGCGCTGGAACATCCTCGACACCGGTTCGCGCATCGATGGCCGTGACCTCAAGACGGTCCGCAAGATCGTCTCGGAAGTCGGCGTCTTGCCGCGCACGCACGGTTCGGCGCTGTTCACCCGCGGCGAGACCCAGGCGCTTGTGGTTGCCACATTGGGCACCGGCGAGGACGAGCAGTATGTCGATTCGCTGACCGGCATGTACAAGGAGAAGTTCCTCCTTCACTACAACTTCCCTCCCTACTCCGTCGGTGAGACCGGCCGCATGGGTTCGCCGGGCCGCCGCGAAATCGGCCACGGCAAGCTCGCCTGGCGCGCCATCCGTCCGATGCTGCCGAGCGCTGACCAGTTCCCCTACACGCTGCGCGTCGTCTCGGAGATCACCGAGTCCAACGGTTCGTCGTCGATGGCCACCGTCTGCGGCACATCGCTGGCACTGATGGATGCCGGCGTTCCGCTGGCCAAGCCGGTTGCTGGTATCGCGATGGGCCTGATCAAGGAAGGCGAGCGCTTCGCGGTTCTGTCCGACATCCTGGGTGACGAAGATCACCTCGGCGACATGGACTTCAAGGTTGCCGGTACCGAAGGCGGCATCACCTCGCTGCAGATGGACATCAAGATTGAGGGCATCACCGAGGAGATCATGAAGATCGCGCTGGACCAGGCCAAGGACGGCCGCCAGCATATCCTCAGCGAGATGGCGCATGCTCTGACCGGCGCCCGCCCCGAACTCGGTGAGTTCGCACCGCGCATCGAGGTCATGCACATCCCGACCGACAAGATCCGCGACGTGATCGGCTCCGGCGGCAAGGTTATCCGTGAGATCGTCGAGAAGACCGGCGCCAAGATCAACATCGAGGACGACGGCACGGTCAAGATCGCTTCGTCGAACGCCAAGGAGATCGAGGCGGCCAAGAAGTGGATCCATACCATCGTCGCCGAGCCGGAAGTCGGCGAAATCTACGAAGGCACGGTCGTCAAGACCGCCGACTTCGGCGCTTTCGTCAACTTCTTCGGTCCGCGTGACGGCCTCGTCCACATCTCGCAGCTTGCCAACGACCGGGTCGCCAAGACCTCGGACGTCGTCAAGGAAGGCGACAAGGTCTGGGTCAAGCTGATGGGCTTCGACGAGCGCGGCAAGGTCCGCCTGTCGATGAAGGTCGTCGACCAGGCCACCGGCAAGGAAATCGCCCGCGACAAGAAGGCCGAAGGCGAAGAAAACGCCGCCTGAGTGGTCTGACAATAGAGTTGAACGGGCGCGGCTTATGTCGCGCCCGTTTTCGTTTAATACCCGTCTACGACATGAGAATCGAAGAATGGCCGCTGAGCCGCTGAAGACACTGTTCCATCCCTTCGAGGCCGAGGGGCTCCCTCTGCCGCAAAAGGGCGAGCGTGTGTTGTTCCTGGGTGCGGAGCCCGGCTTCCGCTTGCCGGAAGGCTTCGAGGCAGAGCTCCATCTTGCACAGGGTTTCCGGCCGCATCTCCGAGCGCTGGAGCGTGCCGGTCACAAGGTAGCGCCGCGCGCGGAAGGCGACGCATTCGATGCAGCGCTCGTGCTTGCCGGCCGCCATCGTGGGCTAAACGAGATGCGTATTGCCGAGGCGATCGAACGCGTCACGCCTGGCGGTCTGATCGTCGTCGCCGGCGGCAAGGACGAAGGCATCGCCAGCCTGCGCAAGCGCATCGACGAGCTTGTTCCGATCGAAGGGCATCTGCCGAAATATCACGGCATCGCCTTCTGGCTTCGCCGTCCGGCCGATCTGGCGCCTGCGGAAAAACTGCGCGTCGCCAATCCCGCCTTGGTCGTAGAGGACCGCTTCCGTACCGCGCCTGGCATGTTCTCCTTCGACCGGATCGACGCCGGCTCGAAACTTCTGGTCGACAACCTGCCCAAAGACCTGCGCGGCAACATTGCTGATTTCTGCGCCGGCTGGGGTTATGTCGCCGCCGAGGTCGCGGCACGTTCATCCGGCATAACGGGGCTCGACCTTTACGAAGCGGATTTCGACGCGCTTGAGGCGGCCAGGGGCAATATCGGCCAGACAGGCTTCGAGCCCGGCTTCTTCTGGACCGATCTGCTGAGCGAGCCGGTCGAGCGGCGCTATGATGCCATCGTCATGAACCCGCCCTTCCATCGCAGCCGGGCGGCCGAGCCGGAAATCGGCGCCGGCATGATCCAGGCGGCGGGCAAGGCGCTGAAGCCGGGCGGGCGGCTGTTCATGGTGGCGAACCGTCAGCTGCCTTACGAACCGGTTCTGAAGGCCGTCTTCTCCAGCCATGCCGAGCTCGCCCGCGACGGCATGTTCAAGGTTTTCTCCGCGCGCCGATAGGACGGTGCCGGTCGCCTCAATGCATGCTGACGATGCGCGCCGGCTCGTGGACGGGAATGGTCGCTCTGATATCGCCGGGCTTGATCTTGAGCGGCGCCGGCCTGCCGAACAGATAGCCCTGCACCATCTCGCAACCAGCTGCTCGCAAAAGCGTCGCCTGGTTCTCGGTCTCGACGCCTTCGGCGATGATGCCGACGCCGAGCGCCCGCGACAGGCCGACGATGGTAGAGACGACGGCGCCCGAATTCGAATCGGTGCCGATGCGGCTGACGAAGGAGCGGTCGATCTTCAGCTTGCCGAAGGCGAAGTCGATCAGGTAGCTGAGATTGGAATAGCCGGTGCCGAAATCGTCGACGGCCACCGAAATGCCCATGTCGGCAAGCTGCTGCAGGATGATGGCGGCGCGGTCGCGGTCCTGCATCATCGCCGTCTCGGTCACTTCGAGCTCCAGCCGCGACGGCTTGATGCCGGTGCTGGCCATCGTATCGCGCACGATGCCGACGAAATCCTTGGTCATGAACTGGACCGGCGAGATGTTGACGGCAACGAAGCAGTCCTCGGGCAAATGACGGGCATCGCTGCAGGCCTTGTTCAGCACCCAATTGCCGATCGGGTGGATCATGCCGGTCTCTTCGGCGATCGGAATGAATTCCATCGGCGGGATCATGCCGCGTTCCGGGTGCTTCCAGCGGATCAGCGCCTCGTAGCCGACGATACGGCCGGTCGGCAGGTCGAACTGCGGCTGGTAATGAAGGTCGAAATCGCCACGGTCGAAGGCGATGTGCAGTTCGGATTCAATCCAGTGGCGGTAGTCGGCGACCTGGCCCATGTCGGAATGGAAGACCGACCAGTTGCCCACGCCGCCGGCGCGGGCATTCTGCAGCGCCAGGTTGGAGCGGCGCAGGATGAGGACCGGATCGACGCCATCCTTTGGCATCGCCACGATGCCGACCGACAGGCCGACCGACTGCAGGTGAGAATCGAGCTGGTACGGCTTCAGCATCTCCTCGATCATGGTTTCGACGGTGCTTTCCATCGAGCTTTGGAGTTGGTGTTCCCAGACAAGGATAGCGAACTCGCCGGCGCCGATGCGCCCCATCACCGCGCCTTCGGGCATGCAGGCCTTCAACCGCTTGGTGAAGCCGCGGATCAGTTCGTCGCCATGGCTGTAGCCGATGGCGTCGTTGATCTGCTTGAAGCGGTCGATGTCGATGTCGATGAGGAACACCGGCTCACCGGTCCTGATCGTCGCGGACGCCGCGTCGGCGATCCTGCCGACCATCGCCGGCCGCGCCAAAAGCCCGGTCAGCTTGTCGAAATGGGTTTCGTTGAAAACGTAGTCCACCGATTCATCGACGCCGGCGAAGAAGGACAAGGCAGCACCGGCGGCGGCCAGCGCGCATAGCGCCGACGCGATGCCGATCATGGTTTCCGCCTGCATGCCGGCAAAGCCGTCCCCGAAACCATGCCGGAGGCCCCAAAGCCCAAGGATGAAACTGCCAAGGCCCGAACTGGCGACGGTGAGCAGCCGGAACACAGGTGTTCGCTTCGGGTTGCTGACAGCAGGCATTGCTCAGTCCCTGTCGCATGATCCCGAAATCAACTCGACTTTCGGGAAATATCACGCGCAAATTCATAAAGGCTAAAGCATCCTTTGCGCCCAGCAAGAACGCGCAGAGCCCAAGCCCATAAGACTTCTAGCGGATATCTCCTTAAAATGAGTTTCCGCCGATGCATCTAATTTTACTGGTGAGTTAATCGCGTACGCTGTCGGTCTGCTTCAACTCATCCAGGGTTGGCATCGACACGATGTGATAGCCGGAATCCACATAATGGATTTCGCCGGTGACGCCTGACGAGAGGTCGGACAAAAGATAGAGCGCCGAGCCGCCGACCTCGTCGATGGTCACCGTGCGGCGCAGCGGCGAGTTGCGCTGCTGGTAGGAGTACATGTGGCGGGCGTCCGAGATTCCGGCGCCGGCCAAAGTACGCACCGGTCCCGCCGATATGCCGTTCACCCGGATGCCGCGCGGGCCATAATCGTTGGCGAGATAGCGCACGCTGGCTTCCAGCCCGGCCTTGGCGACGCCCATGACGTTGTAGTTCGGCATGACGCGGACAGAGCCGGCATAGGTCAGCGTGATCATCGCGCCGCCTTCGCTCATCAGCGGGGCGGCATGGCGGGCGACCTCGGTGAAGGAGTAGCAGGAGATGACCATGGTGCGGACGAAATTGTCGCGGCTGGTGTCGGCGTAGAGCCCTTTGAGCTCGTTCTTGTCGGAAAAGCCGATGGCGTGGACGACGAAGTCGAGCCCGCCCCATTCCTTGCCGAGCGTCTCGAAGGTGTCGGCGACCGATGCGCTGTCCTCGACGTCACAGGGCACCACCAGAGACGCGCCAAGCTTCTCGGCAAGCGGCTTGACGCGGCGCCCGAAGGCGTCGCCCTGATAGGTGAAGGCAAGCTCCGCCCCGTGTTCGGACAATTTCCTGGCGATGCCCCAGGCGATCGAATGATCGTTGGCGACGCCCATGACAAGCCCGCGCTTGCCCTTCATCAGTCCGTCCATGGCCGGCAATCCCCCTACAAAAAAACGCTGGCCTTATGCGGAATAGCGCTGGAAAATCAGCGTTGCGTTGGTGCCACCGAAGCCGAACGAGTTGGACAAAACCGTGTCGATCCTGGCGTCGTCGATGCGCTTGCGCACGATCGGCATGCCCTCGAATTCGGGATCGAGGTTTTCGATATGGGCGCTCTCGCCGATGAAGCCGCCTTGCATCATCAGGATCGAGTAGATCGATTCCTGTACGCCGGCGGCACCCAGCGAATGGCCGGTCAGCGACTTGGTCGAGGTGATGAACGGCATCTTCTCGCCGAACACCTCTCGGATGGCGCCCATTTCCCGGGAATCGCCGACCGGCGTCGAGGTGCCGTGGGTGTTGATGTAGTCGACCGGCGTGGACACCGTCGCCAGAGCCTGGCGCATGCAGCGCACCGCGCCTTCGCCCGACGGCGCCACCATGTCGTAACCGTCCGACGTCGCGCCATAGCCGACGATCTCAGCGTAGATCTTGGCGCCGCGCGCCTTGGCGTGTTCGAGCTCCTCCAGGATGAGGACGCCCGCGCCGCCCGCGATGACGAAGCCATCGCGATTGGCGTCATACGCGCGGGAAGCTGTCGGCGCACGATCGTTATACTTCGACGACATCGCGCCCATGGCATCGAACAGGTCCGACATCGTCCAGTCGAGGTCTTCATGGCCGCCGGCAAACATCACATCCTGCTTGCCCCACTGGATCAGTTCGTAGGCGTTGCCGATGCAATGCGCCGAGGTCGAGCAGGCCGACGAGATCGAATAGTTGACGCCGTGGATCTTGAACCAGGTGGCGAGCGTCGCCGACGCGGTCGACGACATCGCCTTCGGCACCGCGAACGGACCGATGCGCTTGGGGCTGTTGTTCTTGAGCGTGGTCTCGGCCGCCTCGACGATGGTGCGGGTCGAGGGGCCGCCCGAGCCCATGACGATGCCGGTGCGCTCATTGGTGATGTCGCTTTCGCCAAGCCCGGCGTCGGCGATCGCCTGATCCATCGCGACATGGTTCCAGGCCGCGCCCTGGCTCAGGAAGCGCATGGCACGCCGGTCGATCATAGGGGTCGGGTCGAGCGTCGGCGCGCCCCAGACCTGGCAGCGGAAGCCGTGTTCGGCGAAGGAATCGGAGAAGCTGATGCCTGATTTGGCATCGTGGAGCGAGGATTGCACCTCGTTGGCGTTGTTGCCGATCGACGATACGATGCCGAGGCCTGTGACGACGACCCTTCTCATTCGCAACTCCTTCCAGCGGATGATCCCGAAACCTAGTCGGTTTTCACCGGCGATCATACGCAAAATCAAAATGCCGCAGCGGCGTTGCGTCTCGGAAGAACGCGCCGCTGCAGTGGCGCCGGTCAGGCGGCCGATTGCTTGGACAGCCCCACCTTGAGGTCCGTCGCAGTGTATATGGGTTCGCCGTCGGCCTTAAGCCAGCCATCGGCGATACCGAGCACCAGGCGTCCACGCATGACGCGCTTGAAATCGATGCCGTATTCCACCTTCTTGACCGAAGGCGTCACCATCCCCTTGAACTTCACTTCGCCGGTCGACAGCGCCATGCCCTTGCCCGGCTCGCCGAGCCAGCCGAGGTAAAAACCCGTCAATTGCCACATGGCGTCAAGGCCCAGGCACCCCGGCATGATCGGATTGCCGATGAAATGGCAGGCGAAGAACCACAGGTCCGGTTTGATGTCGAATTCGGCACGGATGAAGCCCTTGTCGTGGGCGCCGCCGGTCTCGCTGATCTCGGTGATGCGGTCGAACATCAGCATCGGCGGATAGGGCAGCTGGGCGTTGCCAGGCCCAAACAGCTCGCCGCGGGCGCAGGCAAGCAATTCCTCATAACCGTAGCTGGATTTCGAACCCGCCATATGTCTCGTCCCCATAATGTCCCGGGCGGTGGGGCGCCCTTGTCGTTGGTTTCCTAACACAATCCCTTTCGGTCCGGAAACCGGCGTTTGCGCTTAACCCGCCCGTCTGCCCGGGTCAATGCGCGCTCTCGCATCGGCCCGAAATCGATCTCGATTCCGGAAAGCACGATGCGACGCCAAAAAAGCAATAGAGCGCACTTAGTGCGTCCAACTGGACGCACGTCGCTCTATTGATCGTATTCCGCCAACAGAATATATGTCGGGAGGTATCCAGTTTCGGTTGATGACGTTTTTTCGCCACTCTGGGCGTGTCTTGAGGCAGAACTGTGGGCTTGGACGGATAGATGGATCTGGGCTGCCGGAAGGAAAATGTCGCTGTGGACAAGCGGGTTCGCGAAGCCGGCCTCAGGCCGACACGCCAACGCATTGCGCTGGCCGATCTGCTGTTTGCCAAGGGCGACCGCCACCTTTCGGCCGAGGAACTGCATGAAGAGGCGGTCGCCGCCGGCGTGCCGGTCTCGCTCGCCACCGTCTACAACGCGCTTCACCAGTTCACCCAGGCCGGCCTGCTGCGCATCCTGGCGGTCGAGGGGTCCAAGACCTATTTCGACACCAACACCTCCGATCACCATCATTTTTACATCGAAGGCGAAAACAGGATCTTCGATATAGAAAGCGGTCCGGTGACCGTCTCCAACCTGCCGGAGGCACCCGCAGGTATGGAGATCGCCAATGTCGACATCGTGGTGAGGCTGCGCCCGAAACGCAGCGTTTAAGCCCCAACCCGTGAAACCTGTCGATTTTGCAATCCGGCTCGAATGGGTTGCGGTCGCGGTCGTGGCTATAGTCGCCTATGCCGCGTCAGGCGTTTCCTGGTGGCTGTTCGCCCTGCTTATCCTGGCGCCAGACCTGTCGATGCTGGGCTATCTCGCCGGGGCACGGATCGGCGCTGTCGCTTACAATGCCTTGCACATATTGATCGTCCCGCTGTTGCTGGCGCTCGCCGGATATGTTCTGGCCAATTCGACGGCGACCGCGATTGGTCTGATCTGGATCATCCACATCGCCGTCGACCGCGCGCTCGGCTACGGTCTCAAACTGTCGGCCGGTTTTCGGGACACCCATCTCGGCCGTATCGGCCGTTAGGCCTCCAGCAATCTCAATTCTTGACGTGCTCGCCGGGATAGGCGCCCCACACCTGCGACTGGGCGATCCAGCCGGTGTGGCCGTCGAAGGTCATTTCGCACCACTGGCCATCGCAGGTTTTGATCGTGCCCGTAACGCCCGGCTCGATGATGGCGATGACGCTGGCGTCCTTGTCGGCATCGTCGAGCAGATTGATTCGGCCCCCCTTGGTGCGCTGCCAGGGGGCGACGATCGCGGTCCGGCGGCCCGACAGCAGCGACTGGTTGATCCAACCCTCCGAGCCATCGGCATCGCGCACGCGCCGCCAGGTATCGAATTCCTGGATGATCTCCATAGGCAGGCCGGCCTTTGTGTACATCCAGTCGACGGAATAGTTGGCGCCGGGCCCAACGCGCGAGTTGACGCGAGCCGATTTCAGGCTGACGAAACGCGGCAGCGGCAGGCCGCTCGGCCCGAGCGTGACCGTCTGCACAGGTGCGGCGGCACCTTGCGCCGCGGCTTGCGGGAAATGCAGGAGAGCGCCGAGAAGCGCTGCGCTGAGGATCAGGCGAAGCGACGCGAAACCAGACACTTTCATTCCTTTCGGCGCGTGCCCTTTGGCCCGGGCGCCCCTTTTTCTTTGTCTTCGGCGGCACCGCTTGTTACAGGAGTGGCAGGCACCGCGACCGGTATTCAGTTTCGCCTGTCTTGGTTAAAGAGGTCTCAACGAGATCGGGTTCGAGGAAACAATGGCAGGCAAAAAACGGCCTCTCGTCGTCATCACGCGCAAGCTGCCCGATCCGGTCGAGACCCGCATGCGCGAACTCTTCGACGCCAGGCTGAATGTCGAGGACCGCCCGATGACGCAGCCGGAGCTGGTCGCGGCGATCAAGGAAGCCGATGTGCTGGTGCCGACCATCACCGACCAGATCGATGCGGCGCTGATTGCCCAGGCCGGCGACAATCTCAAGCTGATCGCCAATTTCGGCAATGGCGTCGACAAGATCGATGTGGCGGCGGCGGCCAAGAAAGGCATTACCGTCACCAACACGCCGAACGTGCTGACCGAAGATACGGCCGACATGACCATGGCGCTGATGCTGGCCGGGCCGCGGCGGCTGGCCGAAGGCGCCAATGTGCTCACCAGCGACAAGAAATGGGCCGGTTGGTCGCCGACCTGGATGCTCGGCCGGCGCATCTGGGGCAAGCGCCTCGGTATCGTCGGCATGGGCCGCATCGGCACTGCGGTTGCGAGGCGCGCCAAGGCTTTCGGCCTGTCGATCCACTACCATAACCGCCATCGCGTGCTGCCGGCGGTCGAGGAAGGGCTGGAGGCGACCTATTGGGAAAGCCTCGACCAGATGCTTGCCCGCATGGACATCATCTCGATCAACTGCCCGTCGACGCCGGCGACCTTTCATCTGCTTTCGGCGCGGCGCCTAGCTCTGCTTCAGCCCACCGCCTATGTGGTCAACACCGCGCGCGGCGACATCATCGACGAGGAAGCGCTGGTCAAGCTGATCCAGGACGGCAAGATCGCCGGCGCCGGCCTCGACGTCTACGAGCACGAACCGGCGCTGAACTCGAAACTGCTGAAGCTTGCCGCCAAGAACAAAGTCGTGCTTTTGCCGCATATGGGTTCTGCGACGATCGAGGGCCGCATCGACATGGGCGAGAAGGTGATCATCAACATCCGCGCCTTCTTCGACGGCCACCGGCCGCCGGACCGCGTGCTGCCGCTACGGACTTGAAGCGGGCCGCGTTCAGGATGCGGTTGTGAGGGCGCCATCCGCCGCGACACTCACACGCTTGCCGCGATAGGCCTCAAAAGCGTCGCGCCTGAGCCTGAGCGCTACCGGCGTCGGCCAGCCCATTTCCCTGGCCACAATCAAGCCAAGCAGCAAGATCGCGTCCGGCTCGTGCAGCACGAGTGCCGTCGGCGCATGGCCATTGTGGACGAGTTCCATCAGCACGGCTGACGCTGAGGACGAGCCGATCGTGCCGGGCAGGAACAGCACACGCCCGGAAATGGTCTCGCCATGATGCGGGTGACGGACATCGGCGATGCGGCCGCTCTTCGGATCGACGCCACCCCAGAAGCTGATTGGCGCGGTCAGCACCAAGGCCAGTCCTTCGCCTCCGCTGCCCGGCACCAGTATGTCGGCTGCAGCATTCATGCGGCGATGTCCGTAAACCTGGGCTTACCGGCAACCGCGCTTTCCACGCAGTCGGCCAGCGAGCCGTAAAGCACGGCGTAACCGGTATTGCCCGGCGCGTAGTGCGCGAATTTTCCCGAATTGGTCATCAGCACGCCGCCGGCCAGATCCGGCAGGATCGGCGTCACCACCACGCAGGTGTCGGCGACGATGATGACGCCGCTGGCTTCGAGCATCTTGCGCTTGCCGTTCTGCTCCAGCCTGGTGAGCACGTGGCGGCCGGTGCAGGCGTAAATCGGCACGCTGAGCCGCCGCCCGCCAATCAGCCGCTCAAGTGCATCGAATTCGGCCAAAGACAGATGCGGACTGCCGATCGCCACGGCATCGATGGCGGTCTGCGTGGCTGCGGTGGACAGGCCGGCGCGGGCCTTCATGGCCATCTCCGGCGTTACGCGGATCATCGTTTCCGGCCTGCCGCCCACCAGGATGGTCTCGGCGTCGGGCGCCTCGGGCGTCACGCCGGCAATGTGGAACAGGCCGACGGCGCCCGACGATGCCGCAGCCGCGCCGAAGGCCTTCAGCGCATCCTCGCCGGGATGGCTGAATATGCCGGTGACGACGCCGATCGCATTGCCGACCTCACGGCCGTAGAGGTTGCCCAGCACCGGCCAGGCGATCTCGGAGCCAAGGAACGAGGCGGATAGGCCGGACACATCGAACAACAGCCGTGCCTGCCGGTTCTCGGGGCGATGCAGGCCGTAATCCGGCGCGCGGCCCGATATGGCGCAGGCGATGTCGAGGAAGTCGCCATAGCGGTTGGTGCGTGCCCCCAGAACCGAATTGCAGAACACCACCGCGTTGGATTCACCCCAGGCGACATCGCTGCCAAGCGCCGGCCTGTGGCCGGCCTGATAGGGCGCGCAGGTCCAGCTCTGCTCGCAGCCCAGTTTGCGGTAGGCCTCCATCATTCGTCGCGCCATGCCGCGCGCCGGCTCTTCGAGGCGCACGCGCGAGCAGCCCATCAGGTCGAGCGCGCCGACATTGAGCGTCGAGCGCACCGCGACCCTGGCGCCGCTATCGACCAGCCTTTCGGCAAACAGCGTGCCGGAATCGCCGTGATAGAGCGCGCCGTCTATATGCGTCGAGGCGATCGGGATAAGTCGCGGCGCGCCGAGCAGCGCAGCGCTTTCGGCAACGATGCGCATCGCCATCGCCGCCCCGTCATGGCCGGAGGCGACTGTCTGCTCCTGTGAGCTGAGTGCAAGGCTCACGCCAACTCCTTGCGCAAGGTGATCGAGGTCGGCCGGTCATAGCCGTCATGCGCGGTGCGTTCAGTCTCGCGAAAGCCGAGACCGGCAAAGGTTGCATGATTTACGGTCAGTTCGATTCGCGTCTGCAGTTCGATGGCCGGTTTGTTCCGGCTGCGGGCGAGAAATTCGACAGCCTGCATCAGCCGCCTGCCGATGCCTTGCCCTTGAAGCTCAGGTTCGACGGCGAGCTTGCCGATGTAGAAATCATCGGCTCTCTCCAGCGCGAAAACGCAGCCGGCGATCCTGTCATCCTGCAGGGCCAGCAACACGGTCTCTCGGCCAGCCTTGTCCCTGAGGTTTCCGGCGTTCAGCAGATGTGCCGAGGAGGGCGGGTCGATGACGCCGTCCATCGGTGCAAAGGCGCGCATGATCAGGCTGAGCAGTTCGTCCCAGCGCTCGAAATCGGAGGCAAGCTGCGTAACAAGGACGCTGGTGGACCGATCCATAAGCTCAGTTTCTCTTGTAACGGATCGTGTCGAAGCGCGCCGACAGTGCATCGTAGAGCAGCAGCCGGCCGACCAGTGGTTCGCCGATACCGGTGATCAGCTTGATGGCTTCCATTGCCTGCAAGGTGCCGATGACGCCGGTCAGCGCACCGACGACCCCGGCCACCGCGCAGGACGGCACCAGTCCTTCCGGCGGCGCTTCAGGAAAGAGGTCGCGATATCCAGGGTTCGGTCTGCCGTCGGCGCCGGTCCCGAACGGCATCAACACCGTCACCGAGCCGTCGAAGCGGCCGACGGCGGCATGCACGAGCGGCCGCTTTTCCGCCGCGCAGGCATCCGCCACCACATAGCGCGTCTCGAAATTGTCGGAGCCGTCGACGACCACGTCGTAGCGCGCGACGAGAACGGCAGCATTGTCGGCCGTCAGCCTGAAATCGTGCAATTCCACCGCGACATGGGGATTGATCCGGGCGATCGCTGCTTTGGCGCTCTCGGTCTTCGCCGCGCCGACAGTATCGGTGGCGTGGATCACTTGCCGCTGCAGATTGGACAGCGAGACAATGTCGTCATCAACGATGCCAAGTGTGCCGACGCCCGCGGCAGCGAGATATTCCAGCACCGGTGCGCCGAGGCCGCCGGCGCCGATCACCAGCACCCGTGCGCGCTTCAGCCGCTGCTGGCCGGCGCCGCCGATCTCGGGCAGCACGATGTGGCGGGCATAGCGTTCGAGTTCTTCGTCGGTGAGGGCGGCAGGGGTCATTGCCCGACCATATAGCGGAGCAAAAACCTTGTCAGGTCTCTTCGGTTGGCCCAACCGTGCCGTGGTCGACGGTGAGGAACTGCGCGCGTCCCCTCAGGCTGGAAAACAGCGCGGCGTCGGTTCCGGTCATGAAGGCCTGGCAGTTCAGCTCCTCCAGGATCGAGAACAGCGCGGCGCGCCGGCCGGCATCGAGATGCGCGGCAATCTCGTCGAGCAACAGGATCGGCGTCATCGCCGACATCTCGCCGGTCAGCCTTGCGTGCGACAACACGATGCCGACCAGCAGCGCCTTCTGCTCTCCGGTCGAGCAGAGTTCGGCCGGCATCGCCTTGGGGCGGTGGCGCACCAGTAGATCCGAACGGTGCGGGCCGTCGAGCGTGCGTCCGGCGGCGCGGTCGCGCTCGCGGCCGTCGGCAAGGGCGTCGCGATAGCGTTGCTCGACATCCACAGCGGGTGCTGAGGCGACATGGCTTTCAAGGTCGCCGAAGAGGCTGATGTCGGCTTGCGGAAACGGCCCGCTGGACGGCAACCTGTCGATCATGGCGGCCAGCAGGCGCACCAGCTCGGCGCGCGCCGCGGCAATCGCCACGCCGGTTTCGACCATTTGCATCTCGATGGCGTCGAACCATGCGCCGTCTCGCGAACCTTCCGTAAGCAATCGGTTACGTCCGCGCATCGCCTTCTCATAGTCGAGCGCGCGCTGGCCGTGGCCGGGATCGATCGCAAGCACCAGCCTGTCGAGAAAGCGCCGCCGGTCCGCGGCAGGCCCCGGGAACAGGCCGTCCATGGCCGGCGTCAGCCAGACCACGCGCAGCCATTCCAGCATGGCGTCGGCCGACCGTGCCGGCGCGCCATTGATGCGCACCTTGCGACCGCCCTCGCCGGCCGCTTCACCCCCGGTGATGCCGGTGCCGATCTCGACCTGCCCCTCCGGCCCGTCGAGCCTTGCGTGC
Source organism: Mesorhizobium sp. M0001 (assembly GCF_040324255.1). Lineage (NCBI taxonomy): Bacteria > Pseudomonadati > Pseudomonadota > Alphaproteobacteria > Hyphomicrobiales > Phyllobacteriaceae > Mesorhizobium > Mesorhizobium sp. M0001. The sequence continues at coordinate 215,883 of NZ_JAMYVS010000003.1, read as the reverse complement.
AGCGCAAAGCCGCCATCGCCGCCTTCGCGGGCCACGTCGACATAGGGCGCCCGGCGCAGGCCGCGGCCAGGCGTCAGCAGCGAGATGGCTTCCAGGAGATTGGTCTTGCCGGCGCCATTGTCGCCGGAAAACACCACCGCGCCGGGTGAAAAGCCGATCGACAACGCCGCATAATTGCGGAAATTCGTAAGTGTGAGCTTACTTATGTGATTTTGTTCCGGCAACCGCTATCCGCCTGTAGAAGTCGCCGCAATCACTATGCTGCAGTGTGCCGCAGTGCGGCTACACCCGCATCGGCATCAGCACGTAGAGCGCGGTCTCATCGGCCATGTCGTGGATCAGCGTCGGCGAGCCGGCATCGGCCAGCATGAACTTGGCTTCCGTGCCGGTGAGTTGAGCAGCGACGTCGAGCAGATATTTGGCGTTGAAGCCAATCTCGATCGGGTCGGACGAATAGTCGGCCGCCAGTTCCTCGGTGGCGCTGCCCGAATCCGGATTGTTGACGGCAAGCGTCACCTGGCCTTCGGTGATCGAAAGCTTCACCGCGCGGCCGCGCTCGGAGGAAATGGTCGAGACGCGATCGACGGCGGCGGCGAAGCTCTGGCGGTCGATGATCAGCTTCTTGTCGTTGCCGGTCGGAATGACGCGCTGGTAGTCCGGGAAAGTGCCGTCGATCAGCTTCGAGGTCAGAACCACGCTGCCGATGGTGAAGCGGATCTTGGTGTCGGACAATTCGGTGGTCACCGCGACATCGGGATCGTCGACCAGCTTCTGCAATTCGCTGACCGTCTTGCGCGGAATGATGATGCCCGGCATGCCTTCGGACCCGGCCGGAGCGTCGATCTCGGCGCGCGCCAGGCGGTGACCGTCGGTCGCCACCGAACGCAGCTTCAGCTTGCCGCCAGTTTCATGCGTGTGCAGGTAGATGCCGTTGAGATAGTAGCGCGTCTCTTCGGTGGAGATGGCGAACTGGGTCTTTTCGATCAGGCCTCTCAGGGCGACGGAATCGAGCCGGAAGATGTGTGAGAAGGACCCCGCCGAAAGCTCCGGGAAATCGGACTGCGGCAGGCACTGCAGGCGAAAGCTCGAGCGGCCCGACGTCACCGTCATGGCGTTGCCGTCCTCATCGGTCTTCAGCATCACTTCGGCGCCGTCGGCCAGCTTGCGCACGATGTCGTAGAGGAGGTGCGCCGGAACCGTCGTCGCCCCGCCGCGCTCGACCTTTGCCGGCGTCGCTTCGGTCACTTCGAGGTCGAGGTCGGTGGCTTTCATTTCAAGGCTGGCGCCCTCGGCGCTGAGCAGCACGTTCGACAGGATCGGTATGGTATTGCGCCGCTCGACCACGCGATGAACGTGGTTGAGCGACTTCAGGAGATTGGACCGTTCCAGGATAACACGCATGACGAAACAGGCTCGCTTGAATGAATGGACGGGTCACCAGTGGGCGGCGCCCCGCGAAAGGTCTGAACAGGCTCAGAATCTATGCAAACTGACAGGAAAAAGCCAGCAAACGCAAGTCCGGGCCACCGGTTCGCGCCGGTTAAGCGGGCTTTCTGGGGATAAAGCGGACGTTGGCCGGCAACCGATGCATGTCGCCGAAAACTGCGCAGCGGTTTTGGGACAACGACATGCATCAAAACAAGAAAATTTAAAGCGCGACGACCGAATACTCTAACCCGGCGCGCTCCGTTTGCCGCGCCGATCAGGCTTGGTCGTTGATCAGCCTGCGCAACAGTTCCAGTTCCTGCGCCAGCGTGTTGTCGACGCCGGAAAGGTCCTCGATCTTGCGCACCGCATGCAGCACCGTGGTGTGGTCGCGCCCGCCGAACCGCCGGCCGATCTCCGGCAGCGAGCGCGGCGTCAATACCTTCGACAGGTACATGGCGACCTGCCTGGGCTTCACGATGGTGCGCGTGCGCCGGTTGGACAGCAACTCGGTCTTCGACACATTGTAGTGGCGCGCCACGATGCGCTGGATGTCCTCGATGCGCACCCGCTTCGGCTCGCCAGAGCGATAGATGTGCCCCAGGATCTCGTCGATGCGGTCGATGGTGATCGCCGGCTCGAACGACTGACGAAACAGCAGTTGGTTGAACGCGCCTTCCAGCTCACGCCCGCTGCCGGTGACGGTACGGGCGACATGGTTGAGGATCTCCTCCGAAATATTGAGCGACGCATCGTCGACCTTGGCCGTGGCAAGCCGCAGCTTGAGCATGCCGATGCGCATGGCGAAGTCCGGCGCCGACATTTCCAGCGCGACACCGCCATTGAGGCGCGAGCGCACCCGCGGTTCCAGCGATTCCAGTTCCGACGGCGGCCTGTCGGCGGCAACCACCACTTGCTTGGCGCTGTCGAGCAGCATGTTGATGAGATGGCAGAATTCGTGCTGGATCGACTTGCCCTGCAGGAACTGCATGTCGTCGATGATCAAGAGGTCGATGTCGCGCAGCTGTTCCTTCAGCGTCAGCGCATTGTTGTCGCGGATCGCGGTGGCGAAGCGCCACATGAAATATTCGGCCGTCAGATAGACGACGCGCGATTTCGGGTTCTGTTTCAGGGATTCGGCCGCAATCGCCTGCAAAAGGTGCGTCTTGCCGAGCCCGACGGTCGCATGAAGGAACAGCGGGTTGAAGCGCACCGCGCTCGACTGCGATTCCGCCACGGCTTTGGCTGCGGCGAAAGCCACCCGGTTCGACGGGCCTTCGATGAAGGAGCCGAACGTGTAGCGCGGGTCGAGCGGCGACCCCAGCACATTGTGCCGGAATTCGCTCTCGATCGGCGTGCCGGGACGAGGGGCGGGCGCCCGCTCCACCCTGCCGGGGCCGACCGTGCCGGCCGCCAATGCGGTCTGCGTATGCTTGGTCATCTTGCGCGCCGGCACGGCCTCGGGTTCGACGCCATTGCGGGCAGGACGGGTCGCGGTGCGCACGACCATCTCGATCTTGAGGATTTCGGGATCCTCGTGCTTCCACAGATCGGCGATGAGATCGAGATAATGGCCATTGATCCACGAGCGCAGGAAGGCCGTGGGCACCGAGATGCGTACAATGCCCCGGGAAGCCTCAGCCACCTTCATACGGCCGAACCAGCTCGAATAGACCTCGGTTCCCAGGCGCGCCTTCAACTGGGCCTTGACCCGGTCGAACTTCTGTTCCGCGTCGCTGGAAGCCGCCATATCGTGCGCTCCGACCAATGTTCCGGGAAATGGCAGGTCGCCCGTAAGCTCCCGCTCGATGCCGCTCTGCATGATTGTGCGTCCCTTTTTCCTTTGTACCTTTTTCCCGCCGGGAGTGCGCCTCCTGCACCCATGTTTCCGGCGACCGTATCTTCGCTACAACACCACCGCCGCCGCCGGCGGATGACGTTGCCTCGTCAAAAAGGGATCGGTCCCGGCTGCTTAAAGCCAGTCCGTCTGACATGTTCGGGCAAAGCGGTGCTGCCCGGCGAAAACGCCGGTGCGCCATCAAGCTGCCATGTACAATTACGCCAGTCCCCTATCGTATCGAAAAGGCAAGCCATACCCGTTCGCGGAATTGATCCACGTCATGAATTCTGCCACTGTTAAGCTGGCCGATTCAGGCTGGGTTAAGGGCTAATGGCCCGTCCCTTTCGATAGATCGACATTACCGAAATCGCTGTGGATAGGGCAAGGCCACCTCTAACGGATTTTTAAGGAATCTGGTTAGTGAACAACGGTTCGGGCTCCGTGCTGGAAGCGCATATTTTGACAAAGCCATTGGGATTCAAACCCTTTTGCCGCGAATATGAAAATGGCTGTGCGGTTTGAAATTTTCTGAAATAATTCGCTTGACACCAACTTGCTGCCTGTCGCCCACAGGCGATGTGAACAAGCTGTGGATCACTTCCAGCAAGCCACTGAAAAATATCAGCAATTTGTGACAGCCAAATTTATTGGCGTGGGCCGTTTGGCGGATTGGAATATCAGTGGGAGTGTATGTGCCGGCAAAGCATTCCGGACTCTGGAATGCGGCTCGGGCATGCTTTGCGGCCGTTCTTTTTAAGTGCTTGCCGGCAAACGAAAAAACCCGGCGCGATTGGCCGGGTTTGAAAGAACGACAGTTCAGGAACGGTCAATCAGGCCGACAGCACCTTGAGGCGGTGAGCCAGACGCGACACCTTGCGCGATGCCGTATTCTTATGGATCACGCCCTTGGTCGCGGCGCGCATCAATTCCGGCTCTGCGGTCTTGAAGGCTTCCAGCGCGGCTGCCTTGTCGCCGGCAGCCAGTGCCTCTTCGACCTGGCGGACATATGTACGCACGCGCGAGCGGCGGTTCTTGTTGATCGCTGCGCGGCGGGCGATCTTGCGCGTTGCCTTTTTGGCCGAGGAGGTATTGGCCATGATGCCTCTCTTCTGATCTGGTGGGCGCATGCGGGATGCCGCAGGGCGCAAAAAACAAACGGGCAGCCAACGGCCGCCTCGGTTGGAGCGGCTTATAGTTCAGCTTTTCCGGCGCGTCAACGCCGCTTTGGCTTCTTTTTGGTCCTCGCCGCCGCCACTCTAGCGATTGGTGAAATTCGGCTTCCGCTTCTCGGCAAAGGCGGCCATCCCTTCCTTCTGGTCGTCGAGCGCAAACAGCGAGTGGAACAGCCGGCGTTCGAAGCGCAGTCCCTCCGCCAGCGTCGTCTCGTAGGCGCGGTTGACTGCCTCCTTGGCCATCATCACCGATGGCAGTGAAAACTCTGATATCCTGGCCGCGGCCTTCATCGCCTCCTCGATCAACTCGCCGGCCGGCACGACGCGCGAGGCCAGGCCGCTGCGCTCGGCTTCGGCGGCATCCATCATCCGACCGGTCAGGCACATGTCCATGGCCTTCGACTTGCCGACAAAGCGGGTCAGCCGTTGCGACCCGCCCATGCCGGGAATGACGCCGAGCGTGATTTCGGGCTGGCCGAATTTCGCCGTGTCGGCGGCAATGATGAAATCGCACATCATCGCCAGTTCGCAGCCGCCGCCCAGTGCATAGCCGGCGACCGCCGCGATCATCGGCTTGCGCGCACGGGTAAACTCTTCCCAGCCGACGAAGAAATCCTGCACATAGGCCTCCGCGTAGGTGACGGCCTGCATTTCCTTGATGTCGGCGCCCGCCGCAAAAGCCTTCTCGGAACCGGTGATGACCATGGCGCCGATGCCGGGATCGGCGTCGAACCCCTTTGCCGCCGTCAGCAAATCCGCCAGCACCTGCTCGTTCAGCGCGTTGAGCGCCTTGGGCCGGTTCAACGTGATCAGGCCGACCTTGCCGCGCGTCTCGACGATGATGGTTTCATAGCTCATGGGCTGGCCTCCTGGTTGCGGCACTGAAGGACCGTCTAGCTTACCGCTGGCAGGTCCGGCAATAAAAGGTCGAGCGGCCGCTTTGCACGATGCGCTCGATGTGGCCGCGACAGCCGGGCGTCGGACAGGGCTCACCTTCGCGATCGTAGACCGCGAAGGAATGCTGGAAATAGCCCAGCGACCCGTCTGTGTGCACATAGTCGCGCAGCGATGACCCGCCGGCGGCGATCGCATCGGCGATCACCGAACGGATTGCCTCGGCCAGTCGTTCGCTCTGTTCCTTGGCCTTCTTGCTGGTCCCGGCGATGGTGCCTGCCTCGCGCAATGGCGAAAGGCCGGCGCGCCACAGCGCTTCCGACACATAGATATTGCCGAGCCCGGCAATCAGCTTCTGGTCGAGCAGCGCCGCCTTCAACGGCGATCTGCGGCCCTTCAGCAGAGAGGCGAGCAAGGCGCCTTCCAGCGCATTGCCGGTCGGCTCGACGCCCAGTCCCGCCAGCATCGGATGCGCCTCGGCCAAGCCTTCCGCAAACAGCATGAAACCGAAGCGACGCGGGTCGTTGAAGACCACGCGAGACTGGACGCCGACAGGCGACACGACATGGAACACCACATGGTCGTGCTTGGCATTCTTCGAGCGCTCTTGATGGAACGTGCCGGGCGTCTCTTTGTCATCAGCGGCCTCGATGCGGAACGAGCCCGACATGCCGAGATGGCAGATCAGCACCGGGCCATCGTCCAGGTGTATGGTGAGATATTTGGCGCGGCGGCCAAGCGCGATGACGGTCTTGCCGGTCAGCCGCTGCGCAAATCTCGCCGGAAACGGAAATCGGAGATCGGGCCGGCGCGCCTCGACGCGCACGATCCGCGCGCATTCCAGAACCGGCTGCAGGCCGCGCCGGACGGTTTCGACCTCGGGCAGTTCAGGCATGGCCGCCTATCGCCGCATGGAAGGAAGCGCCGTGGCGGCCGCGCGCCAGCTTGAGGTGTTCGGCGACCGTCTCGCCGATATCGGCGAAGGTGGTCCTGAGCCCGATGTCGCCGCCCGTGAGACCTGGTGCGGTGCCGATGACCGGGATGCGTTCGCGCGTGTGGTCGGTGCCACGCCATGTCGGATCGTTGCCATGGTCGGCGGTGAGGATGAGCAGATCGCCCGGCTTCAGCTTTGCCAGTGCCTCGGGCAGCCGGCGGTCGAAGGCTTCGAGCGCTGCAGCATAGCCGGCGACGTCGCGGCGATGGCCGAACTCGGTGTCGAAGTCGACGAAATTGGCGAACACCAGGTCGCCGTCGCCGGCATCGTCCATCGCGCCCAGCGCCTTGTCGAACATCGCCATGTTGCCGGGCGCCTTGCGTACTTCCGAGATACCGCGGTGGGCGAAGATGTCGCCGATCTTGCCGACCGCGATCACCCGGCTGCCGCGCCCGGTCAAGCGGTCGAGCAGCGTCGGCTCAGGCGGCGGCACGGCGTAGTCATGGCGGTTGTAGGTGCGCTCGAAGGTGGCCGATGTTTCGCCCAGGAAAGGCCGTGCGATCACCCGTCCGATCTTCAGCGGATCGACCAGCCGGCGTACCGTCTTGCAGAACTCGTAGAGCCGCTCCAGGCCGAAATGAACTTCGTGCGCTGCTATCTGCAGGACGGAATCGACGGAGGTGTAGCAGATCGGCTGGCCAGTGCGGATATGCTCCTCGCCGAAGCGCTCGATGATCTCCGTGCCGGGCGCATGGCAGTTGCCGAGAATGCCCGGCACCTTGCCCTCGCGGATCATCGCTTCGGTCAGTTCGGCAGGGAAGGCGGGCACCTTATCGGGGAAATAGCCCCAGTCGAACCGCACGGGCAGCCCGGCGATTTCCCAGTGACCCGACGGCGTATCCTTGCCGCTCGAAATCTCCTGCGCGGCGCCGTGGAAAGCGGAGGCTGAAACAGCGGCTTTGCTGTCGAATTGGAAGCCGGTTGCGGTTTCTGCTGCGCGGCCGAGACCGAGCGAAACCATGGTGGGCACCTTCAGCGGTCCCTCGCGCAGGCCCTCGCGATCGGCGCGGGCTTCCGCGCAGGCCAGCGCGATATGTCCGAATGTGTTCGAGCCGGCGTCGCCATAGGGTTCGGCATCGGCGGCGCCGCCAATGCCGAAAGAATCGAGAACGAAGAGGAAAGCGCGTGCCATCGGTGCCGTCATTGCCAGTCTGGTTGACCAGACATAAGGTCCCGTCGCGGCATTGGCAAATCGTAAACCAGGCGGCAACGGCCTGACGCGATGGTCGCGAAGTCGGGCAGGCGCGCTGTACGCATCCTTGAGACATGCGATGCGCTTCAAGGAACGGCGTGCGGGGCATGGATCGATGAGACGGGCTGACCTGGGTTGGAGTGCACTGGCGACCACTGTAGCGCTGCTGGCCTCGCATCTCGCCGCGCACGCCGACTGGCGCGACCAGATCGGCACGTTTCGGATCGGCATCGTTGCCGAGCCGGGCGCCGGCAACACGGTTCCGGGTCTGGCCATGCTGACTGACGCCTACGGCAGGGCGCTCGGCATGAAGGTGGAATTCGTCGTCGCGCATGACTATGCGGCGCTGATAGAGGCACAGGCCAATGGCCGGATTCAGTACGCGGTCTATTCGGCGACCGCCTACGCCACCGCCTCGGAGCGCTGCGGCTGCGTCGAACCTCTTGTGGCGCCGGTCGATGCCGACGGTGCCACGGGCATCCGCTCCGTGCTTTTGACGCGCGACGGCAGGCTTTCCGATCTCGCGGCCCTGGAAACGCACCGCATCGCCATGGCGCCTTCCGACAATGTCGGCGGTTCGCTTCTACCGCTCGCCGGGCTGGCGGCCGACGGCATCAAGATCAGCCAGGATGCGCCATTCCTCGCTCATGCCGGCTCGGCTGCCGCCGCAGAAGCGATGCTGGTCGATGGCCAGGCCGATGCCTTGTTCGGCTGGGAGCGGGCCACGGCGGAAAACCGGACGGCGATTGCTGGCGATCAGCCGGCTGATCCGGACGGCACGGCGGCGCGACTGGAGGCGGCGGGCATTCCAGAAGCCGCGCTCCAGATCATCTGGACCTCCGGCGTGCTCAGATACGGCCCTCACGCCGTCCGCAGCGATCTCGACCCCGAAGCCAAACGCCGACTGACCGTCTTCCTCACCAATCTCAGATCGCAGTCGCCGGAAGTCTACGATTTCGTGGAATCGAAACATTCGGGAGGGTTCACGCTCGCCGCTGCGAGTGACTATGCGATGGCCGATTCCATCGTGCGCCTGGTGTCGGGCAGCACCGACAGCGGCGCGCAATAAAGCCGGGGTCGGATGGGCCAGAGCTGCTTCAGCAATCGCTGCAGGGGATCGACGTGGTCCGGCGCGGCCTGAGATAGTAGGTTTCGCTCATCGTTATCTTGCCTTCGTTGAAGGCCGAGATAAATCCGAGCGGCTTTTCGGAGCCTTCCGACCAGGAGATGATCGGTTGGTATGCTAGAGTGGTTTTGACACGAATGAGGAAAGTCCCCGCAACATTGAGCGTCGCCGGAACGGTGGTGGAAGTTGTCGGGTTGGAGTCGCGGCCAGTCTTCCCATCCAGCACGCTCCAGGACCACGCCACCTTTGCTTGCGGTATCGGATTGTTCGGGTCGGTTCTGATGTCGATTGCCGTAATGGAGATATTGGCGACCGAGCGGTTGTAAGGCTGAAGGCTGGAGTTGCCGATCTTCATGATGTCGGTGAGATCTGCGTTGACCACCGACGTTTGCTGCGTGACGAGGTCGGCAACCATGGAGCTGATGCGGCTGACCTTCTTGCTGGCCTCGATGGCTTGCGAGGCCTCCATCGTAATGAAATACATGATCAGCAAGACAGGCACGATGAGGGCAAACTCGACGGCCGCTATGCCGCGCCGATCGGAAAAAAACCGCGCCGCTCTCTTCCAGCTAACCGACATCCCCGGATGTGCCCCCGCACGAAACATGCACTTTTCCTTTTGCTTACACGTGCAATTTCAGTTGTCGAATGGCTCGTTTTGCCACGTTGTCGTCGCGTAATGCAGAGTCTTGCCGCCATCCATATTCGACATGTATTGAGCCATGAAATCGGTCATGACCGGCCAAGGGTAAAAGACCCGCAGCATGTTCTTTGATTCTGCCGGACCTATTGTAGGGGTCCCGAAAGCCGGGTCCTTGCCTGTATCCGGATCCTTGCCCGTCAGCGTGATGGTCGAGCCGGAAATCGTGAAACCCGCACTGGCTGCCCCGGCAAAGGTCTTGAACGGGCGCAGATCCACCAGCAAACCGGGGCAACCCTTCGCGACAATGATCTCGAGTCTGGCGCAGACCAAGCCCTTCAGCTTCTCTTCCGTCACATCGGCTTGCCTCAACTGGCCAGTACGCAACTGACGGGCGATATCATCGGTGATGTTGGCCATCACCTCCTGTCCGGCAAATGAAACGCAGCTCTCGAGGATGGCGAAGACGAGAGCCGCAAACGGTAGCGCAAGCATCGCGAATTCTATCGCCGTGCTGCCGCGCCGATCACGAAGGAAACGACGGGCAAACGTCACGCGCCCTGCCTTGGCCTTGCAGATCTCGCGTTCTGAATCCTCGTCCAAAACGTCGCCCATATCCCGTTCCTGCGATCCTGATGCGGTACCGTCAGCACCACTATCAAGAACCCATTTAGCTCCGGTTTGAATGACCGTTAAATTCGACCAGGCGACATTAACCGGCCGCTAACCGACGCGGCTTTCCCGAGACAATCGAGCCAACTGAGGCGCTTACTGCCCAGCGCTCATCTCGGCTTCGGAGGACTTTTCCGAGTCGCTCTTGTACGAGCTTTCGCAATAGGGCGTGCAGGACATGGTCTGTACCGAGGCGCGCCTGTAGATACGCACGGACGACGCGTCCTGGCGCACCACGGTCACCTGCTCGTCGACGATCGGGCTGCCATCGTGGTCGAGGACAACCAGATTGGTGACGCCGAACCCCTTGCCAGTCAGTACGATCGTCGATGCATCCTGGACGGAGGCGTCGGCAATCGCCGGATTGCCGACGACTATGGTGTCGGCGGGGCGTGTCAGTTTGACGATCTTGGCCTGATTCATCGTCACTTCGATGCCGGCTCCGGCCTTGGCCGGCAGCACAAAAGCCGGGACGGCGAGAAGCGCGACAAGCAGGAATGACGATTTCATGGCAGTCATCAAGGCGCTCCACAGCGGCAAAACTTGTTCAAAGAAACATGAAGGAGATTGGTGAACCAACGGTTAAACCCTTGACCGGCGCCGGGGTATTCGCACCAATCCTGCTGCCAGCTGATATAACAATGCATCCTGCCGATAGCCGTGAAATTACAGCTCTTCACGGGCAGGCGAGCTACTGTCCAGCGTTTAGTTTACGGTTAACCACGCAAGCTGTTCGAAGCGGGAAAGGAATCGGTAAGGCTGTTTATTAAGCCGATTGAAAGAGCTTCTCCGTAGATTGGCAGCATCCGATCAACCACCACAGAAGTTGACGGAAGTGCTGTAACACGTGGAGTAGGAGCTCTCGAATGTCTAATCTCATCGCACGTTTCGCGAAGGACGAATCCGGCGCGACCGCTATCGAATACGGTCTGATCGCCGCTCTCATCGCGCTTGCCATCATTTTTGGCGCTGGTCAGCTCGGCAACGCCCTGAACAACAAGTTCATCGCCATCGCCGGTAAGGTGAGTGGTTCGTAATACACTGGTTGCCTTAGAGATAGGGGCCGCCTGACTGGCGGCCCTTATTTCATCGCGTCGGGTGGTTTTGAGTAACCCAGTCTCATCGATCGTTAATCATATATGTCTAGGCTGAGGCTGGATACAGTTGGCAACAGGGTGTCGCGCCCATGCTCGAAGCGTTGATCTTCGTCATCTTTCCTTTTTGCATGCTCTTCGCCGCGATCTCCGACATGCTGTCGATGACGATCGCCAACCGCGTACCGGTGCTGCTGCTGGCGGTGTTTGCGCTGGTTGCGCCGCTGACGGCCATGGACTGGGCAACCTATGGCTGGCATTTCGCCGCCGGCGGCCTGGTGCTGGCCGTGACGTTCGGTCTGTTTGCACTCGGCGGCATGGGTGGCGGCGACGCCAAGCTGCTCGCCGGCACCGCCGTCTGGATGGGGTTCAACATTCACCTTGTCGAGTATCTCGTGATATCGACGTTCATCGGCGGACTGCTGACGCTCGCCATCCTTCTCTACCGGAAATCGCCGCTGGCGATTTACACCAGCCACAATCTATTCCTGCGCCATTTCGCCGACGACACGACTGGCGTTCCCTACGGCATTGCACTCGGCATTGGCGGGCTGCTGACCTATCCGGATTCACCCCTGATGGTTTGGGCACTGGCAAAGCTGGCGAACTGAAACAGCAAGCAACCTTTGCCGCTCCGACATCGGTCTGAAAAGAGGCCGCTGTTCGCCCTTTCTGTCGTCGGAGCACGGGTCCGTCCAATTTATGTAAACCTTAAATTAATCACGATCGTAAGCATTGCATTAACCTTGTTTTGACGATTGCCGCTGCAAAGTCCGGCCTGGCTAGGTGGTTGCCTAAAGGCGAGGGTTCGGACAGATGCCAGCATCCCGACTGATTATTCTGGGCGTGGCGGTGGCTGCGGCGGGTGGTGCAGGTTATGTTGCCAAGAATATGGTGGCGGTCCCGCCCCAGCAGGTCGTCGCCGATGCCCCGCAGGCGCCGGCCATTGCCTTGCAGGATGTGCTCGTGCTTTCCGGCGACGTGCCGATGGGCAGCCCACTTGAGAACAATCTCAGCTGGGAGTCCTGGCCGTCCGATGGCATCAATGCGAATTTCATCACCCGTGCCGCCGAACCCGAAGCGCGGGAGAAACTGAAGGGCTCCGTCGCCCGCATGGCGATGTACACCGGTGAGCCGCTGCGGCGCTCCAAGCTGATCGGCGAGGGGCAAAGCTTCATGTCTTCGATCCTGCCCACCGGCATGCGTGCCGTCGCCACCGCGATCTCGGCTGACACGTCGGCAGGCGGGTTCATCCTGCCCAACGATTTTGTCGACGTCATCATGACCCGCAGATCCGACACCGGCAACGGCGGCAGCGGATTCACCACCGAGACCATCCTCAAGAACATCCGCGTCCTGGCGATCGATCAGACCATCCAGGAGGACGAGGAAGGCAAGAAGACCAGGGTCGGACAGACGGCGACGCTGGAGCTGACGCCGCAGCAGGCCGAGATCATAACCGTCGCCCAGCAGATGGCCGATCGCCTGACGCTGGCGCTGCGCTCGATCACCGACAACAAGGAAAAGGGTACCGATGAAGCCGACTACCTCGTTTCCGGCAGTGGGCGGCGCGGAACGGTGCGGTTGATCAAATCGGGCGAAGTTTCCGAAGTAGGGGCAAGGAAATGAGGTTAGTCGCTAAACTGCCGGTCACCATGGCTGCAGCCGTCGGCCTGCTTTTCCTCGGAGCCCATGCAAGTGGCCTCGGCGACGCCAAGGCCGCCGGAAAGAGCGTCGGGGTCACGGCCTCGACCGCCACGCAACGTGTCAAGCTCGGCCTCAACAAATCGGTCGTCATCGATCTGCCGAGCGACGCCTACGACATCCTTGTCGCCAATCCCGCGGTCGCCGATGCGGTGACCCGCACCGCAAGGCGCATCTATCTGTTCGGCAAGTCGGTGGGCGAAACCAACATCTTCGTCTTCGGTCCCAATGGCGAGCAGATTGCCAGCCTGGATCTGGCCGTCGAACGCGACGTCGCCGGATTGGAAGACTACCTCAAGCGCTTCCTTCCGAATGCCGAGATCAAGGTCGAATTGCTGAACGACAACGTCGTCCTGACCGGGACGGTGGATACGCCGCTCGATGCCAAGCGCGCCGTCGATCTGGCAACCATCTTCGTGTCCGGCGGTGAAGCGACGACGGGCCAGTATTCGCAGACCGCGGCCGGCGGTAATGCCAATGGCGGCGTCGACATCAACAACCCGGATGCCGAACGCCGGGTCTCGAAGATCGTCAACCTGCTACAGATCATCGGCGACGACCAAGTGACGCTGAAGGTGACCGTGGCCGAAGTCAGCCGCTCGGTGATGAAGCAGCTCGGCGTCAACATGGTTGGCAGCGGCAGCATGGACGGCATCGCCTACGGTGCGCTGAGTTCGCCCAACTACGGTTTGGGAAAGCCGCTTTCGCAGAATTCAGGCTTTAACTTGGGCGGCAGTGGCCTCAAAGCCTACATCAATGCCATGGAGCAAAGCGGCGTCATGAAGACGCTTGCAGAACCGACCCTCACCGCGGTTTCGGGCGAGAAGGCAACGTTCAGGGTCGGCGGCGAATTCAATCTCATCACGGCACGTACGAACAACGTTTCGACCGACAACCAGACCGGCCAGGTCACCTACACCAACGAAAAGCTGGAATACGGCATAGGCCTCGAGTTCCAGCCCGTTGTGCTGTCGGCGGGTCGGATCAGCCTCAAGGTCAGAACATCGGTTTCGGAGCCGACCTCGGAAGGTGCTACCACCCTGGAAGGCGGCGGCAGCTTGCCCGGCCTGACGCTTCTGTCGATCCGCAAGAGACTTGCCGACACCACCGTCGAATTGCCGTCGGGCGGTTCGATGATGATTGCCGGCCTCGTTCGCGACGACGTCCGCCAGGCTGTATCGGGCTTGCCCGGCCTGACCAAGATCCCGGTGCTCGGCACGCTATTCCGCAGCCGCGATTTCGTCCGCAATGAAACTGAACTGGTCATCATCATCACGCCTTATCTGGCTCGGCCGGTGGCGCGCAACGACCTGGCTAAGCCGGACGACAATTTCAATGCCGCCGGCGATGGTCCGGCCATGTTCCTTGGCCGCGTCAACCGCGTCTACGGCACCATGCAGACCGACAAGCCCAACGGCCGCTACCACGGCGTTGTCGGCTTCATCTACAAGTAAGCGGGGAAGCGGACATGTCTCAGTCAGCATCAAAGGTACTGGCGATTGCCGCAAAGGCATGGTCTGGCCGTGGCCGGATCCGCCGATCGGCAATGCCGATCCTGGCGGTCGCGATCGCCGCCTCGCTTGCCGGTTGCGCTAAGCGCGACAGCATCACGGTTGGGGCGATTCCCGATGATTATCGCACCACGCATCCGATCGTAATTGCTGAGAAGAACCAGAAGCTCGACCTCCCGGTCGGCGCCGGCGATCGCGGCATGACCGGCTCGCAGCGCGACACGCTTCTGGGCTTCCTCGACGGTTACGACAAGAGCGCTGCCCCGGCGCTGACGATCGCAACCCCGATCGGCTCGGCTAATGAGGTCGCGGCGACTGCCGCGGCGCGCGATTTCGCAAGGCTGGCGGTTGCCAGCGGCATCAAGCTAAACCGGATCGTGGTGACCTCCTACCAGTCGGTTTCCCCGGAAGCGTCGGCGCCTATCCGCGTTTCCTATATTTCGGTGAGAGCCCAGACCGACAAATGCGGGCGCTGGCCCGAAGACATCCTCGAAACCTCCGAAAACAAGCACTACGCCGATTACGGCTGCTCGTCTCAAAACAACCTCGCCGCGCAACTCGCCAATCCGACCGATCTGCTCGGGCCAAGAAAGTCGTCCGACATCGACGCCGAGAACCGCGGCGCGGTGATCGACGTCTACCGCGGCAGAGGTATTTCGGACGAGTTCCTCGGCAATTCGGAAGTGACGTACTAGGAGCGCCGGTCCCGCGTAGAGACCGGAAGAGAAGTCACGGAAAAGAGCATGACAATGAGCAATCTTGCCTACGATACGCCCGTAGACGGCGGCGACAGCTCGCAATTGGATATTGCCGCGATGCAGGCGCTGCGGCCGGTTCCGCGTATTTCCATCCAGGCATTTTGCGAGACGGAAGGTGTCGCGCATCCGGTGGAGCGGGCCGGCGAGGATCGCCGCATGGCCAAGGCGCATCTGAAAGTGCATATGGGCGGCATCGCCACGGCGATCGAATTCTACCAATCCGCGCCGACGCCGAACCTCATCCTTCTGGAGTCGCGCAGCGAACCGAAGCAGTTGCTGGAGCAGCTTGCCCAGCTTTCAGAATATTGCGATCCCTCCTCTAAAGTCGTGGTGATCGGCCACTACAACGATGTCGGTCTTTACCGCGAACTCATCCGCTTCGGTATTTCCGAATACGTCATCGCGCCCGTGTCGATGGCCGATATTGTCTCGGTGGTTTCGTCGATCTTCGTCGATCCGGAAGCCGAGCCGATCGGCCGCTCGATCGCCTTCGTCGGCGCCAAGGGTGGCGTCGGCTCCTCGACCATCGCCCACAATGTGGCGTGGGCGATGTCATCGCTGTTCAAGTCGGAAGTGGTCGTCGCCGATCTCGACCTGGCTTTCGGGACGGCCAACATAAACTTCGACCAGGACCCTGCGCAAGGCATCGCCGAGGCCGTGTTTTCGCCCGAACGCGTCGACGAGGTTTATCTCGACCGTCTGCTTGCCCAGTGCGCCGAACATCTGTCGCTGCTCGCCGCGCCCTCCACCCTCGAACGTGTCTATGATTTCGATCCCGATGCCTTCACGCAACTCATCGATACCGCCCAGCGCAGCGTGCCGCTGCTGGTGCTCGACGTCCCCCATATCTGGACGGGCTGGACCAAGAACACACTGATCAAGGCCGACGAGATCGTCATCACTGCGACGCCGGAATTGGCCAATCTGCGCAACACCAAGAATCTGGTCGATATGCTGACGCGTCTTCGCCCGAACGATCCGCCGCCGAAACTGATCATCAATCAGGCCGGCGTGCCGAAACGGCCCGAGATTTCCGCTTCCGACTTCGCCGAGCCGCTCAGCCTCACGCCGATGTCGGTCATCGCCTTCGACCCGTTGTTGTTTGGAAATGCCGCGAACAACGGCCGCATGCTGGGCGAGATGGATCCCAAGAGCCCGGTCGTCGGCATGATCAACGAAATCGCGCACGTGCTGACCGGTCGCAGCGAAATCAAGGCCAGGAAGAAGGCAGGCCTTGGCGGCCTCCTCGGCAAGCTCTCGCGTAACAAGAAATGACGCTTCTCAAGCGAAATTGGTAGTCGATCATGTTTGGAAAAAGAGGCTCCGACGACGGCGGCCGGTTCACCCCGGAGTTCCGTCAGCCAGCGTCAGCGGCGCCGGCTGCTGCAACGCCTGCGGAGATGGGGGTACTTGCCCGACCCCCGGCAGCGCCGCCGCCGGGAGCGCTGGCAACGCCGCCAACTCGCCGTGCCGTTGAGGCGCCGTCGATGGCGCCGGAGCCGCCAAAAAAGATCCAGCGCGAAAAAAGCGAAACCTACTACGACACCAAGAGCCAGGTCTTCTCCGCGCTCATCGACACCATTGACCTGTCGCAACTTGCGAAACTCGATCCCGAGAGCGCGCGCGAGGAAATCCGCGATATCGTCAACGACATCATCGCCATCAAAAATTTCGCAATGTCGATCGCCGAGCAGGAAGAGTTGCTCGACGACATCTGCAACGATGTGCTAGGCTACGGGCCGCTGGAACCGCTGCTCGCCCGCGACGATATCGCCGACATCATGGTCAACGGCTCCAAGAACGTCTACATCGAAGTCAACGGCAAGGTCGAACAGACCGGCATCCGCTTCCGCGACAATCAGCAGCTGCTCAACATCTGCCAGCGCATCGTCAGCCAAGTTGGCCGCCGCGTCGACGAATCGAGCCCGATCTGTGACGCCCGTCTTCCTGACGGGTCTCGCGTCAACGTGATCGCGCCGCCGCTCTCCATCGACGGCACCGCGCTCACCATCCGCAAGTTCAAGAAGGACAAGCTGACGCTCGATCAGCTGGTCAAGTTCGGCGCCATCTCGCCGCAGGGCGCCGAGATACTCAAGATTATCGGCCGCGTCCGCTGCAACATCGTCATCTCCGGCGGTACCGGCTCCGGCAAGACGACGCTGCTCAACTGCTTGACCAACTATATCGACCGCGAGGAACGCGTCATCACCTGCGAGGACTCGGCCGAACTGCAACTGCAGCAGCCGCACGTGGTACGTCTCGAAACCCGCCCGCCCAATCTCGAGGGCGAAGGCGAGGTGACCATGCGCGACCTGGTCAAGAACTGCTTGCGCATGCGGCCCGAACGCATCATCGTCGGCGAAGTGCGCGGACCGGAGGTTTTCGACCTGCTGCAGGCGATGAACACCGGCCATGACGGGTCGATGGGAACGATCCACTCCAACAGCCCGCGCGAATGCCTGAACCGTATCGAATCGATGATCGCCATGGGCGGCTATTCGCTGCCGCAGAAGACCGTGCGTGAAATCGTCGTCGGCTCCGTCGATGTCATCATCCAGGCAGCACGCCTTCGCGACGGCTCGCGCCGCATCACCCACATCACCGAGGTGATCGGCATGGAAGGTGACGTCATCATCACGCAGGACATCGTGCTCTACAACATCAAGGGCGAGGACTCGAACGGAAGGCTGCTTGGCGAGCATGTGTCGACCGGCATCGGCCGTCCGCATTTCTGGGATCGCGCCCGCTACTATGGCGAGGAACAGCGCCTCGCCAATGCTCTGGAATCGATGGAGAAACGCGCTGACTAACGCATATCGAGGCGTGGGGACTGAGGTCGATGTTCGGAATTGATACCACCGTACTGGCGTTCATCGTGCTCGCCGGCTTCAGCGCCGGTGCGGTCGCCTATGCCTTCCTGTTCACCAAGATGAGCAACGAGAAGCAGGCCGGCAAGCGGCTCGAGACGATCAAGGCCGCCGAGACCGATCGTTCGGTCGTCAAGGCTTCGCGCGACCGTGTCGCGGAGGCGGTCAAGCGGCGTAAATCTGTCCAGGACACGCTGAAACAGCTCGACGAAAAGCAGAAAACCAACGAACTCGCCGTCAAGAAGCCGCCGTTGAAGGCCCAGATTCGTCAGGCCGGCATGCAGGTCTCGATCGAGCGTTTCTATATCTACTCCGTCATTTGCGGCATCGCGCTGACGGTGCTCGCCTATCTCGCCGGCGCGCCGCTACTTGTCCTGCCGGGTACGCTTCTGGCCGGCGCGCTCGGCCTGCCGCGCTGGTTCGTCTCGTTTCGCCGCGCGCGCCGGGTCAAGGCGTTCCTCAACGAATTTCCCAACTCCCTCGACATCATCGTGCGCGCCGTCAAATCCGGCCTGCCGCTCAACGACGCCATTCGCCTGATCGCCAATGAATCGCCGGAGCCGGTCAAGACCGAGTTCCGCCGGATCGTCGATTCGCAGCAGGTTGGCATGTCCATCCCCGACGCCACCTTGCGCATGGCTGAGACCATGCCGTGCAGCGAGGCAAGTTTCTTCGGAATCGTTATCCAGATCCAGTCACAGGCCGGCGGTAATCTCTCCGAGGCGCTAGGCAACCTTTCGCGCGTGCTTCGCGATCGCAAGAAAATGAAGGCCAAGGTCCAGGCGCTGTCCATGGAAGCGAAGGCGTCGGCCGTCATCATCGGCGCGCTGCCTATTGTCGTCGCCCTTCTCGTCTATCTGTCGAGCCCGAACTACATCATGCCGCTGTTCACCACCAGCACCGGCAATCTGATCCTTGGCTGTTCCGGCGTGTGGATGTCGATCGGCATTCTGGTGATGCGCAAGATGATGAACTTTGAAGTTTAGGCCCACCTTGGAAAGCTCGAACGAAAAGACTGAAAACGGATGACCGACCAAGTCGTAAAATCGCTGACCGATCCTGCCTTCCTGATCGCATTGCTGGTCGGCGTTGCGGTGTTCGCGACCGTCTTCACGTTACTGCCGGCGCTTGGCGGCAATCAGCTCAAGGCGCGCATGAAATCGGTGGCGCTGGAGCGTGACGAATTGCGCGCCAAGCAGCGCTCGCGGCTTGCCAACGAAGCCGATCGCCGCCGCAAGGGGCTGCGGGAAGAGCAGTCGATCGGCATGCGCAACATCGTCGACAGGCTGGACCTGCGGCGTGCGTTGGCCGATGAAGGCACGTTGCAGAAGCTCAAGGTGGCGGGCTTTCGTGGCCAAAACCCGCTGACGCGCTTCCTGTTTTTCCGCCTGATCCTGCCGTTTGTGGGTTTCGCGCTGGCAGCGATCTATCTGTTCGTGCTCGGCGGACTGCCTGACCGGCCGGCCTTCGCGAAACTGTTCGTCTGCATTCTCGTCGCCTACGCCGGCTTCTACGCGCCGATCCTTTACGTCAACAATCGTGCCGCCAAGCGCAAGCAGTCGATCCAGGCGGCGTGGCCGGATGCGCTCGACCTGATGCTGATCTGCGTCGAGTCGGGCATGTCGGTCGAGGCTGCCTTGCGCAAGGTCTCCGAGGAGATCGGTTCGCAATCGGTGGCGCTGGCGGAGGAATTCGTGCTGACCAATGCCGAACTCTCTTACCTGCAGGAACGCAAGCAGGCTTATGAAAACCTGTCGGCTCGTACCGGCCTGGAATCGGTGAAGTCAGTGTCCCAGGCACTGGTCCAGGCGGAACGCTACGGCACACCCGTGGCGCACGCATTGCGCGTGCTGGCCGCGGAAAGCCGCGACATGCGCATGAATGCAGCCGAGAAGAAGGCCGCCGCCCTGCCGCCGAAGCTTACCGTGCCGATGATCCTGTTCTTCCTGCCGGTTTTGTTCGCCATCATTCTGGGCCCAGCCGGCATTCAGGTCAGCCAGCGCGGCATCTTCGGCGACCAGCACAATTCCTCAAGCCAGTAGGCCTCGTTGCAGCCATACAAAGAGCCGCACTGCCAATGCAGTGCGGCTCTTGGTTTTCAGCGTTGATGCGTGGACGGATTTTGCGCTGTGCGGAGCCGGCGCCCATGCGGC
The DNA here is from genome assembly GCF_040324255.1 of Mesorhizobium sp. M0001. Taxonomy (NCBI): domain Bacteria; kingdom Pseudomonadati; phylum Pseudomonadota; class Alphaproteobacteria; order Hyphomicrobiales; family Phyllobacteriaceae; genus Mesorhizobium; species Mesorhizobium sp. M0001. The sequence goes on along the minus strand of NZ_JAMYVS010000003.1, from coordinate 195,841 downwards.
GCTCAGTTGGTCGCCGCCTTTGCCTTGTCCTGATCCTTGAGCTGGCTCCAGGCGTTCTGCTGGGCAAGCATCTCGCGAAGATAGGCTACATTGGCTTGCGCCTGTTCCGGCGAAAGCTCCTGCGAGGCGATCTTCTCGGCCTCGTCGAAGCGGCCCTGCAGTCCCACGACCAGCGCAAGGTTCTGGCGCACCCGGCTGTCGGCATTCGGTTGCTGGGCTGCCGAGCGCATATAGGTCTCGGCGGTGCGCAGATCGCCTTCCAGCACATAGGACATGCCGAGATTGGAAAGGATCGAGGGTTCGTTCGGCTTGAGGTCCAGCGCCTTGCGGTAGTTCTGGCGCGCTTCATCCTTCTGGCCAAGCTGGTCGAGAATGGCGGCCTCGGCCGACATCAGCCGCCAGTCCGGATATTCCGGCGTCTGCGCCCGGCGCACGGCGTCGAGCGCCGGCTCGAACTGGCCGTTGGCGGCCAGCGCCTTGCCGTAGGCGGCAAGCACGTCGCGATCCTTGGGGTAGGCGATCGCCAGCTTGCGCATCACGGCAAGCGACTGGTCGGCATCGCCGTCCATCTGGAGCGCCGCCGCAAAATTTGTCGCCAGCCGCTTGTCGTTGGGGTTCTTTGCGTAGGATTCGCCGAGCCGCCCGGTCGCCCCGTGCAACTCGCCGGCCGACATGGTTTCCAGCGGTTTGCCGCTGGTGCGCCCGATCGAGCCGGTCGTGAGCTTGCTGGTTCCGCACCCCGCAGCACCGGCCGCCAGCGCCATCAGCAGCGCTGTGGTGACCAACCGTTTGCCCGTGACGTTCATCCTTCGGCTGGTGGGCATCGGCACGGGGCTCTCCATTCTGGGCGTGGCCATTCACGTGGCCATCTTCATCCCTGCAGAAATATTCTGTTAACCCTAACGGACAGTTAAAAAGCGAGCCGTCGGATCGGTAAACGGCCCGCCGGAAGCCACTGACCTGGCACGTCCCATGCCCGGCTCTGTGCATAGATGTTGAAATCATTCGACGTCCCTGTCACTTGACTGAGGACGATCTGCAAGCCTCCCGGAGACCATCGAATGCCCGTCGAACTCGTCGAGACACTAAACACTGCCTTGCCGATCCATCTGGTCGCGAGGGATGGACTGGAGGCCTTGGGGCTTTCGCCTTCCACGATCGCATGGGCGGCCGCCAACGGCTTTTCCGGCGAAGCCGGCAGGACGCTCGCCGTCCCGGGCGACAACGGTTCCCTTGCTGGCGCCTTGTTCGGCGTCGGTGACGGCGAGGGCGCGCTGGCCGTCGGCATGCTGGCGAGAGCCTTGCCGGAAGGCGACTGGCATTTTGCCGCCGCTCCCGCCGAGCCGGAACTCGCGGTCATAGCCTTGGTGCTCGGTGGTTACGTCTTCACTCGCTACGGCAAGAAATCAGGCAAGGCGCTGCGTTTCGCGCTGCCGCTCGGCGTAGATCCAGGACGTGTCCGGGGCATCGCCGACGGCGTCTTCCTGGCGCGCGACCTGGTCAACACGCCGACCAGCGACATGGGACCGGACGAGTTGGAGAAGGCGGTTCGGACCCTGGCGGCCACTCACAAGGCCGAGGTGTCGGTGATCAAGGGCGATGATCTCCTGAAGCAGAATTTCCCGATGATCCATGCGGTCGGCCGCGCCTCGGTCGGCGCGCCGCGCCTGATCGACATGGTCTGGGGACCCGAAGGCGCGCCGAAGGTGACGCTGGTCGGCAAGGGTGTCTGTTTCGACACTGGCGGCCTCGACATCAAGCCGTCCTCGGGCATGCTCTTGATGAAGAAGGATATGGGCGGCGCCGCCAATGTGCTGGGCCTGGCCTCGATGATCATGGCTGCCGGGCTGAAGGTGCGGCTGCGCGTCCTGATCCCGGCGGTCGAGAATTCGATTGCCGGCAACGCCTTCCGGCCTGGAGATGTACTGACCAGCCGCAAGGGCATTACCGTCGAGATCGGCAACACCGACGCCGAAGGGCGGTTGGTGCTGGCCGATGCGCTGGCGCTGGCCGATGACGAGGAGCCGGAACTGCTGATCGACATGGCGACGCTGACCGGGGCAGCGCGTGTCGCGCTCGGGCCCGATCTGCCGCCTTTCTACACTGGCGACGAAACGCTGGCGTCCGAACTGGCTGCGGCCTCCGTGGCCGTCGAGGATCCGTTGTGGCGCATGCCGTTGTGGCGACCCTATGACGGCAGGCTGGCGTCGAAGATCGCCGACATCAACAACGTAACCACGGACGGTTTCGCCGGCTCGGTCACCGCGGCGCTGTTCCTCAAGCGCTTTGTCGAACGGACAACGGGCTGGGCGCACTTCGACATCTTCGCCTGGAACCCGTCCGATCGCCCCTACGGACCCGCCGGCGGAGAGGCGCAAGGCATCCGTGCACTGGAGCGGGTCATTTCGAGGCGCTATGCCTGACGCCTGAGACGGCCACCAAAACTGAAACGGAACCGAAACAATTTGCCGTCATGCTCGGGCGATGTCGATTTCGATGCGTCCGAGCCAGGCGATGCGGCTGTGGCAGCAGGTGATGCTGTCGCAGGTGCGCGCCGGCGCGCCAGATCTCACCATGCGCCAGACGGCGATCCTGTTCACCATCTATCTCGACCCGCCGCCGCACACGGTGCGCGGCCTGGCAGCCCGCCTCAATGTCACCAAGCCGGTTATCACCCGCGCGCTCGACACTATGGGTGCGCTGAAACTGGTGTCGCGCCATCGCGACGAGCTCGACAAGCGCAATGTGCTGATCCGGCGCACGGTCGAAGGCGCGCTCTTTGTCGAGCGCTTCGGGGATGGTATCGTTGCCAAGGCTCATGAACTGCCCATCTGATCAATCCATGAACTAGACGAGTACCGATTTGCCTGCCAGGGACGCCCGCCTCCACGCCTTCCGTTCCGACCTCGCCGATGCCAGGCTGAAAGGGGAGGTGTCGGCCGATCGCTTCGTCACCGGCCGTCCGGCCCGGATCACAGCCTCGGTGGCTGACGTGCGCAAGGCACCGCGCCCGGATGCCGGCGTCAACACGCAAATTCTGTTCGGCGACGATGTGCTTGTCTTCGAGGAAGCCGAGGGATGGGCCTGGGTCCAGGCCGAACGCGACGGCTATGTCGGCTACGTCGGCGCCACCATGCTGGGCGCACCCGAGCATGCGCCAACCCACATCGTCACGGCGCCGCGCACCTTCCTCTATCCTGGCCCGGATCTGCGCTTCCCGATCAGCGGCCAATTGTCAATGGGCTCGACGGTGACGGTAACCGGCGCTGCCGAAACGCGCGGCACGCACTATGCGCTGTTGCCTTCCGGCGAGGCGCTGATCGCCGGCCATGTGCGCCCCGTCAGCGATATCGCCGCCGACTATGTCTCGGTCGCCGAGATGTTTATCGGCACGCCCTATCTCTGGGGCGGCACCTCCGGCTTCGGCATCGACTGTTCTGGCCTCGTGCAACTGGCCATGCGCATGGCCGGCCGCAATGTGCTTCGAGATTCCGACATGCAGGCGGCAGGCCTCGGCGAGCCGCTCGATCCGGGATCCGATTATGCCGGGCTAAAACGCGGTGACCTCGTGTTCTGGAAGGGGCATGTCGCCGTTATGACCGACGCCGAGACCATGATCCACGCCAACGGCCACACCATGCTGGTCTCGCGCGAAGGGCTGAAGTATGCGGTTGATCGGATTGGGTATCTCTATGGCGGGCCGACTGGGTTTCGGCGGCCTTAGCGCCTCTTCCTTCGCCCCGTTCACGGGGAGAAGGTGCCCGAACGGCGGATGAGGGGCGGCGCCAGCGATTGAAAGCTCGCGCTGTCCCTCACGTGCCTGCCGGCATCCTCTCCCCGTACGGGGTGAGGGCAACTCACCCGATCACCTTTTGTTCCGATTTTCCTTGGCGATCGCGCGCCGTCGCGCTACCTCTTTCGCGTGACCGAGCAGCCGCGCCTTGCCAAACAAAATGCCGCCGTCCTTCTGCCCGAGCCATTCATCAGATGGTTTGGCGAAAAAGGCTGGTCGCCGCGCGCTCACCAGATCGAGCTGCTGGCGAAGGCTCAAGCCGGGCAATCGGTGCTCTTGATCGCACCGACCGGCGCCGGCAAGACACTGGCCGGCTTCTTGCCATCGTTGACCGAACTGGCCAACCGCCCCAGACGCAAAGCTGGTATGGCACGGCGCGGCATCCATACGCTCTACATCTCGCCGCTGAAGGCGCTGGCCGTCGACATCGAGCGCAATCTCGGCAAGCCCGTGGAGGAGATCGGCCTGCCCGTCACCATCGAGACGCGCACCGGCGACACGCCTTCCCACAAGCGGCAGCGCCAGAAACTGGCGCCGCCCGACATCCTTTTGACCACGCCCGAGCAATTGGCGCTGCTGATCGCGGCCGGCGATGCCGGGCGCTTCTTCGAGGATCTGCGCTATGTCGTCCTCGATGAGTTGCATTCGCTGGTGACATCGAAACGCGGCCATCTGCTGGCGCTCGGGCTGGCGCGGCTGCGCAGCATCGTGCCCGGCCTGCAGACGATCGGTCTGTCGGCAACGGTGGCCGAGCCCGACGAGTTGCGGCGCTGGCTGGTGAGCCAGAATCCGCCCAAAGGCCTGGCAAGTCCCGATATGTCTGAGCTCATCGTCGTAACCGGCGGCGCGAAGCCCGAAATCTCGATCCTCGATTCGGAAGAGCGCGTGCCATGGGCCGGCCATTCGGCGCGCTATGCGACGCCGGAAATCTACCGCGAGATCAAGCGCCACAAGACCACCCTGCTGTTCGTCAACACCCGCAGCCAGGCCGAGCTGCTGTTTCAGGAATTGTGGCGGGTCAACGAGGATACCTTGCCGATCGCGCTGCATCACGGCTCGCTCGATGTCGCCCAGCGCCGACGCGTCGAGAAGGCGATGGGGGAAAACGCGCTCCGTGCCATCGTCGCCACCTCGACGCTCGACCTTGGCATCGATTGGGGCGATGTCGATCTGGTCGTCCATGTCGGCGCGCCCAAGGGCGCCAGCCGGCTGGCGCAGCGCATCGGCCGCGCCAATCACCGCATGGACGAGCCGTCGAAGGCGATCCTGATCCCGGCCAATCGTTTCGAGGTGCTGGAGTGCCGGGCAGCGCTGGACGCCAACTATCTGGGCGCCCAGGATACGCCGCCGCTGGTCAATGGCGGGCTCGATGTGCTGGCCCAGCATGTGCTGGGCTGCGCCTGCGGAGCGCCGTTTCGCGCCGACGATCTCTACGAGGAAGTGCTGACAGCAGCGCCCTATGCCAGCCTCGACCGGCCGACATTCGACCGCGTCATTGATTTCGTCGCCACCGGCGGCTACGCACTGAAGAACTACGAGCGCTACGCCCGCATCCGCCTCAACAAGGACGGCATGTGGCGGGTCTCCAATCCCCGCGTCGCGCAGCAATATCGGCTGAACGTCGGCACCATCATCGAGGTGCCGGCGCTCAATGTGCGTTACGTCAAGGCCGGCAGCAAAGGCTCGGCTTCGCACGGCGGCCGGGCTCTGGGCAAGATCGAGGAGGCCTTCCTCGAAACGCTGACGCATGGCGACACCTTCATGTTTGCCGGCAAAGTGCTGCGCTTCGAAGGCATCCGCGAGAACGAATGCTTCGTCTCGAATGCGCCGGGAAGCGACGCCAAGGTTCCTTATTATGGCGGCGGCAAATTTCCGCTTTCGACTTACCTCGCCGAGCAGGTGCGCGCCATGCTGGACGACCCGCAGCGCTGGAAGAAGCTGCCCGAGCAGGTATCGGACTGGCTGCGGTTCCAGGCCGACAAATCGGTATTGCCCAAACGCGACGACCTCTTGATCGAGACCTTTCCGCGCGGCAACCGTCACTATCTCGTCGCTTATCCTTTCGAGGGCAGGCTGGCGCACCAGACGCTCGGCATGCTGCTCACCCGCCGGCTGGACAGGGCCGGCGCCAGGCCGCTTGGCTTCGTCGCCACCGACTACGCATTGGCCATCTGGTCGCTGGGCGATATGGGCGCGATGTTCAAATCGCGGAAACCTTCGCTTGGCGCTCTGTTCGACCAGGACATGCTGGGCGACGACCTCGAGGCTTGGCTGGCCGACAGCTGGCTGCTCAAGCGCACCTTCCGCAACTGCGCGCTGATTTCAGGCCTGATCGAGAAGCGCCACCCGGGACAGGAGAAAAGCGGCCGTCAGGTCACCGTCTCGACCGATCTGATCTATGACGTGCTGCGCAGCCATGAGCCCGACCACATCCTGCTGCAGGCGACGCGCGCCGACGCGGCGACCGGTCTGCTCGATGTCAGCAGACTTGCCGACATGCTCTCGCGTATCCAGGGTCGAATCGTGCATAAGGCACTCGAACAGATATCGCCGCTGGCCGTGCCGATCATGCTCGAAATCGGCAAGATGCCGGTGAATGGCGAGGCCGACGAAACGCTGCTGATGGATGCCGCGACTTTGGTCGAGGAAGCCATGGGTCCTGGGATGGTTGAGGAATGAATTTTTCGCTGGCGCGGGCATCGCTGATCGCCGAGGCCGACTTTGTCGGCATCGCGGGCGAGCGCGCGATCTGTGATTCGCGCGGCGTGCTCTATTTCCCCGATCTGAGGCTGCTCGCGGTCTCCGACCTGCATCTGGAAAAGGGCTCGTCCTTCGCCAGGCGCGGCGCACTGATCCCGCCCTACGATACCGGCGCCACTCTGCTCCGGCTGCAGGCGGTAATCGCGGACTACCAGCCGGCCATCGTCATCAGCCTGGGCGACTCCTTCCACGACGGCGGCGGCGCCGAGCGCATGCATCAAACCTTCCGCGATCGGCTGGAAGCATTGATGGCCGGCCGCGACTGGTTCTGGGTCGCCGGCAACCATGACCCGGAAGCGCCGGCGGATTTGCCCGGCGAGACGGTGCGCGAACTCGCCATCGGCTCGCTGCTGTTCCGCCACGAGCCGTCGAAGATAAGAACCGAGGGCGAAGTTGCCGGCCATCTTCACCCTTGCGCCCGCATCGTCCAGCAGGGCCGCTCGGTGCGGCGGCGCTGCTTTGCCGGCGATGGCGGCCGCATGATCATGCCGGCCTTCGGCGCTTATACCGGCTCGCTCAACGTGCTCGACCGCGCCTATGCCGGCCTGTTCCGCCGCGAGACGTTGATAGCTTATATGATGGGCGCCGCGCGCATCTTCGCCATTTCCGGTTCGATGCTGCGGCCGGGCTGAGTTTCTACGGTATAAGCACGGTTGCGCCTGTCGTCTGCCGTGCTTCGAGCCGGCGGTGCGCCTCCGCCACTTCGGCAAGCGGCATGCTTGTGTGCACCGGGATTTTCACTGCGCCGCTGAGGACGACGCTGAACAGATCCTCGCTCATGGCGACGACGTCCTCACGCCTGGCGAGATGATGGAACAGCAACTGCCAGGTGGCGAACAGCGAACCCTTTTGCATCAAAAGCATGATGTCGAAGGGCGGGATCGACCCCGACGCTGTGCCGTAGCTGACGAAGGTGCCGAACGGCTGCAGGCAGTCGAGCGAGGCGGGGAAGGTCGCGTTGCCGACGCCGTCATAGACGGCGTGGCAGCCTTCGCCGTTGGTGACCTCTTTCACCCGTGCGGCGAAATTCTCTTTGCTGTAGTCGATGACATGGTCGCAGCCATTGGCGCGCGCAAGTTCGGCCTTTTCGGGTGAACCGACCGTGCCGATGACGGTCGCGCCGAGATGTTTGGCCCATTGCGTCAGGATGAGGCCGACGCCGCCCGCCGCGGCATGCACCAGGATTGTATGGCCCGCCTCGACGCGAAACGTGCGACGCAGCAGATATTGCGCCGTCAGCCCCTTCAGCATCATGGCCGCGCCCGTCTCGAAATCGATGGCGTCGGGCAGATGCACGACGAAATGCGCCGGCACGATGCGTTCTTCGGCATAGGCGCCGAGGGTCTCGACATAGGCGACTCGGTCGCCAGGCGCGAAGCCGCTGACGCCTTCACCGACGGCGACGATTTCGCCTGCGCCTTCATTGCCGGGAATGAATGGCAGAGCGGGCGGCGCGTATTCGCCGGTGCGAAAATAGATGTCGACGAAGTTGAGACCGACCGCCCCGTTGCGCACGCGCACCTCGCCCGGTCCGGGCTGGCCGATGTCGACATCTTCGTAGGCGAGCACATCTGGCCCGCCATGGCGGTGAACACGGATCGCTTTCATGGTTTTCTCTCCTGCGCTGTTCTCTTGAGTGTGAGATAGCGCGTGGCGAGATATCATTGTAGACTGATACCTATGACATCAGAGTTCAAACAAAATGATATCTGAACAGATCGGCCTCGACCTTCTCCGCACCTATGTCGCGGTCTGCCGGCAAGGTAGCCTGAGCAGGGTCGCCGCGCAGACCGGCAAGACCCAATCGGCGATGAGCATGCAGATGCGTCGGCTCGAGGGCCTGCTCCAGCGGCATCTGTTCCAGCGCACCGGCCGCGGCGTTGTGCCGACTGCGGAAGGCGAGCTCTTTCTGGGATACGCGACCCGCATCCTCGCTCTCGGCGATGAAGCGGTGGCGCGTCTGCAGCAGGCTAGCATTGGCGGCGGCGTGCGTATTGGTCTTGCCGAAGAGGTCACCACGGCCGCGCTTTCGGCCGCGCTTGGGCGGCTGCATCGCACCTATCCCGACATCAGCCTCGACGCGATGGTCGAGCACAGCGTCGCGCTGGGACGGCTGTGGAGCGAGGATGCGCTGGATGTCATGATTGCCCCGACATCCGTCGTCGCGGCCGATGCCGTGACGACATGGAACGTCGAACTGCAGTGGGTCTGCGCCCAGGACTATGTGCTGGACCATGACCGGCCACTCGATCTCGCCGCCTTCGGCGCAACCTGCCCTTGGCGCAGGCGGATGATCGAGGCGCTGATTGCCGCCGGTCGGGAGCACCGGATCGTCCTGTCGTGCCAGAGCGTCACCGGCCTTCAGGCCGTGATCGAGAACGGACTGGGCGTTGGACTGCTTCCGCCCGAATCCGTGCGTACCGCTTCGATGCGGGTGCTGAAGACGTCAGCCGGCCTGCCCGAGCCGCTCACGGTCCAATACGGCCTTTACGCGCACGACCGCAGGACAGCTGTAATCGATGCCGCGATCGAAATCCTGCTTAAGGATTTGCCGGCGGCGCCACGAGCACGGGCCGCCTGACGGCGGGACGCTCTACCGGCCGTAATAGAGGGTGACGGTGTGCTTGGCCTCGGCGAAGAACAGCCAGCGCTCGACCAGCATGCCGGCGAACTGGACGATTGCCGCAAGCACCGACAGCACCGCTGCGAATGGCCAGGGCAAAGCGAATAAGACAGAAAGCAGCAGCAGGGCAGGCAAGGCGAAAGCCAGCAACTGCGTGATCAGCCGCAGCTTTGCGCCATGTTTGCGCGCGATCCGAAAACCCATTTCCTTGAGCAGGTAGTTCTCCTCGGTGTGCGGCCATTCCAGCGAGCGCACTGTGCCGCCAGTGAGCCCTGTCGCCGCGTTGGCGGTGGTCGCGATCTCCAGCGCGTCATTGTATCGCCACGTCGCCAGCTTCCAGCCCCAGCCGAGCAAGGTCAGCAGCAGGGCGGCTACCGCAACGGCGGTCGGGCTGATGGCGAAAGCCTGCAGCAGCGCGTTCAACAGCACGCTGCCGGTCATCGCCGAAAAGATGAGATAGCCCGGCAGCGTATACGGGCTATGCCACTGCGCGATCGGCTTCAGCGAGGCATAGATCATGCCGGTGGTGCAGACGGTGACGATTGCGCCGATAGTTGCGAGAAACCCGGCGATGGCCATCCAGCCTCCGGTGTGGCCGAAGAACACCCAGCCGATGCCGAACAACCCGGCCGGAATGAAGGTTGCCACCGAAGCCACGCCTTCGCGCGACAGCCACGAACTGCGCCATTGCGAGAAGGCGCGCCATGCGCGTTCGGGGCGGCCGAGATGGACGGTCGAAGACAAAAGGCCGGCAGCAATCAGCCCAAGCGCCAGCCCCATTCCGATAAGGCCAAGCCAGAAATCGGCCGGGATGAAGCCCAGCCCGCCCAGCACGCCAAGCAGCGCCAGCAGTCCGTAGCCCGCTCCTGTAGCAGTGGTGAAGAAAACGACCGAGGCGGCAGGATGCATGGATATCAGTTCGAAAGCATGCGGTCGACCCAGCCGAGGAAACCGCCTTCGGCCCTGACCGGGTCGAGCCTTGCCGCCGGCACCGATGCGGCACGCCGGGCGCGCGGCGGCAGGTACTTGTTGGTCGGCTTGTAGCCCATCTCCGGCATCAGGTCGACGCCGCCACGCTCCGCCACCAATTGCGAGACAGCCGAGGTGGGATCGCCGAGATCGCCGAAATGCCGGGCGCTGGTCGGGCAGGCGGCTACGCAGGCCGGCACGCGGTCTTCCTCGGCCAGATTGTCATTGTAGATGCGGTCGACGCACAGCGTGCATTTCTTCATCACGCCAACATCGGGGTCGAATTCGCGCGCGCCATAGGGACAGGCCCAGCTGCACAGTTTGCAGCCGATGCATTTGCTTTCGTCGATCAGCACGATGCCGTCCGACGCCCGCTTGTAGGAGGCGCCGGTGGGGCAGACGGTGACGCAGGCAGGCGTTTCACAGTGCAGGCAGGAGCGGGGGAAGTTGACCGTGCGACCGCCCGCTTCGGTCGTGTGCTCGTAGCTGTGCACGCGGTTGAACCAGACGCCGTCGACATCGCCGCCATAGGGGTTGATGTCGGTCAGCGGCGCCATGTGGCCGCCGGTGTTCCACTCCTTGCAGGCGGTGACGCAGGCCTGGCAGCCGACGCAGGTGTCGAGGTCGATGACTAGGCCAAGCTTCTTGTCTGTATGGGCGGGAAGGCAGGTCATTCCACGGCTTCCCTATGGACGCGGAACTCGGCGCCGAAGCGAAGGATGTCGGGCGAAGGCTCGACATTTGGCGGCTGGCTGAAACGCTCGAATTGCGGTTCGGTGAAGCCGGCTTCCTCATCAGAGCATTTGACAATGCGTACCCTGAGGTCGAACCACGCCGCCTGGCCGGTCACCGGATCGGAATTCGAATAGCGTTTGCCTTTCGCGTCAGCCGATGTCTGGTCGCCGATGATGTGGTTGAGCAGGAAGCCGCGACTGCTCTCGGCGGCGTTGTCCTTCAGCCCCCAGGCGCCGCGCCTTTTGCCGATGGCGTTCCATGTCCAGACCGTATCCGCATTGACCCCGTCGACCAGCTTGATCTGTCCCTTCACCCGGCCGTTGATGCTTTCGATCCACACCCAGTCGTCGTCGGCCAGGTCGAGAACTGCCGCGGTCTGGTGGTGCACGAACAGGCGGTTCTGGCTGGTGATTTGCCGCAGCCACGCATTCTGCGAGCCCCAGGAATGATACATGTGCATAGGCCGCTGCGTCAGCGCATGCAGCGGGTATTTCTGCGGATCGACCGCGGCCTCTTCGAACGGCGTAAACCAGAACGGCAGCGGATCCATATAGGTCTCGATGCGCTGGCGTTCGCTCTCGGTCGGCTGGACGCGACCATGACCGCGCGCGGCGAGGCGAAAGCGCTGCATCGGTTCGCAATAGAGCTGGAACACGATCGGCTCGGCCTTGGGGATGAACCCCATCTGCTCTGCGAAGTCGAGATAGGAGCGGTTGGCCATCTTGTAATAGCGCTGGTCCTCAGCAAAATCCTGGTGCCAGAAGCCGCCATTGCCGATGTAGCGCTGCAACTGGTCGGGATTGACTTCGCCCTTGCCGACGGAAGTGCCGTCCTTGCCGCGCCAGCCGGCCAGCGGGCCGATGCCCGGCGTGCGTTCGTGATTGACGATGTAGTCGGCATAGTCGGCATATCTGGCCGAGCCATCGTCCTCGACGAAGCCGGGCAGGCCAAGCCGAGCGCCAAGTTCGATCAGCACCGATTGGAACGGCCTGACATCTCGGTCCGATTCGACCACCGGATGGCGGATCGCGTCGCCCGGCCCGTCGGCATGGCTGATCGGCCGGTCGAGCAGGCTGATGCAGTCGTGACGTTCGAGATAGGTGGTGTCGGGCAGCACCAGGTCGGCGAACGGCACCGTCTCGGAATAATAGGCGTCGGAATAGATGATGAAGGGGATCTTGTAGTTACCCGCTTCGTCATGGTCGGTGAGCATGGCAATGGTCTCGACGGTGTTCATCGAGGAATTCCACGCCATGTTCGACATGTACATCATCAGCGTGTCGATTGGGTACGGGTCACCGGCCCACGCATTGCGGATGACCGTATGCATCAGCCCATGCGCGGCGAGCGGCGCATCCCAGGAATAAGCCTTGTCGATGCGCAAAGGCGTGCCGGCCTCGTCGACCAGGAGATCGTCCGGCCCGCAGACGAAGCCGAGCGGCATGCCGTCGAGCGGCGTCATCGGCCTGACCACCTTGCCGGCCGGCTTCGGTCCCGGGGGCGCCGAGCGCGGGTAGGGGGGCTTGAAACGGAAGCCGCCGGGCACGTCCACCGTGCCGAGCAGCACCTGCAGCAGGTGGATGGCACGGCAGGAGTGAAAGCCGTTGGAGTGGGCCGAGATGCCGCGCATGGCATGCATCGACACCGGCCGTCCCTTGATCGTCTCGTGCCGCCGTCCGGCCCAGTCGGTCCACGCAACCGGCAGTTCGATCGTCTGTTCGAAGGCGACGTGGGCGAGTTCGGCGGCGATCCGGCGGATGGTGTCGGCCGGAATGCCGCATCGTGCCGCGACCGCATCGGGTGCGTAGCTGTCGTCCATGTAGCGGTCGGCGATGAGCTGGAACACCGGCACACAGCGGCGACCGGCGAACGTGAAGCTGCCCGTCAGCGCCGGCTTCGCATCCGCATCGGCTGCGTTGACGGTTGTCTTCGCCACTCTGTCCCACGCGAGAAGATTGTTGTCGCTGTCGCGCAGGAACAGCCCGTCATCGGCCGCGCCCGGCTCCTGGATGACCAGCACATGGGCGTTGGTGTAGCGCAGCAGATAATCGAGATCGATGCGGCCTGCCTTGAGCAGTTCGTGGATGAGGGCGAAGACGAAGAGGCCGTCGGTGCCGGGCCGGATCCCGATCCAGTCGTCGGCAATCGCGTTGTAGCCCGTGCGGCACGGGTTGATCGACACCACCTTGGCGCCGCGCGCCTTGAGTTTACCCAAGCCGATCTTGATTGGGTTGGAATCATGGTCCTCGGCGACGCCGAACAGCATGAAGTATTTCGTATTGTCCCAGTCCGGCTCGCCGAACTCCCAGAACGAGCCGCCGATCGTGTAGAGCCCGCCGGCCGCCATGTTGACCGAGCAGAAGCCGCCATGGGCGGCGAAGTTCGGCGTGCCGAACTGGCTCGCCCACCAGCCGGTCAGCGACTGCGACTGGTCGCGCCCGGTGAAGAAGGCGAGCTTTTTCGGATCGGTCCGGCGGATATGCGATAGCCGCCCGGTCGCAATCGAAAACGCTTCCTCCCACTCGATCTCGCGGAATTCGCCCGAGCCGCGCAGGCCGCTGCGCAACAGCGGCTTCTTCAGCCGCGCCGGGCTGTAGTGCTGCATGATGCCGGAGCTGCCCTTGCCGCAGATCACGCCGCGGTTAACCGGATGGGCCTTGTTGCCGTTGATGTAGCGCACCTTGCCGTCCTTGATGTGGACGTCGATGCCGCACCGGCAGGCGCACATATAACAGGTGGTCTTGGCGATGCTGTCGGAGATAGCGGGCGAGGTGTCGACGCCGTCGCCTTCATCAGGCGCGCGTGTATCGCCAAGCGGCCGTTGCGACGGTGCGGAATTGGCTCCGCGCGGCGCAGCTGGGTTCATGATGCCGGCGTGCTTTTGCTACCTGCGAATTTGGCCCGCGTCTTCGGTCCGGGGCCACGCATATAGTGTTCTTCAGGATGATATCGATCGCCGGCCAGCCGCCGCCTGAGGCCACGGGTCCAATGCGCAAACAGGGATCTGAACCGCCCGATCATTTTGTTGGCCGCGATTTGTTGGCGAATTCTTTCTAACTTCGACTGAAAAAGTAGAATAAAGCTATCGATCCGTCTAATCAGTTGTTCTTGTAAATTCGATCGGAATTGGTTCTTAATGCACACATGACGCTGGACCAGTTGCGCATTTTCGTTGCCGTTGCCGAACGCGGCCATATGACCAAGGCGGCGGAGCTTTTGGGCATCTCCCAGTCGGCGGCGTCGGCGGCCATCCGCGCTTTGGAAGAGCAGCATGGCGTTCATCTGTTCAACCGTGTCGGCCGCAACATCGAGCTGGCTCAGACCGGCCACCGTTTCCTGCCCGAGGCCAAGGCGGTGCTGGAACGCGCCGCCGCCGCCCGAAATGTGCTGGAGCATGTCTCGCAGACGGTCGCCGGCAGCCTGTCGATCGCCGCCAGCCTGACCATCGCCAGCTACTGGCTGCCGCGCAGGCTGGCCTCTTTCCATGAAGCCTACCCGGCGGTGCGCTTAAGCGTCAGCATCGGCAACACCAGGCAGGTCGAGGCCAATGTGCTCGACGGCACCGCCGATCTCGGTCTGGTCGAGGGGCGCACCGAGTCAGACATCCTCCGCCGCACCAAGGTCGACGTCGACAGGTTGATGCTGGTCGTCGCCGCCTCGCATCCGGAAATCGCCGAGATCGCGCCGGGCCGCCCGGATATCAGAGGGCTGCGCTGGATCATCCGTGAGGGTGGTTCGGGCACGCGCGAGGTGCTGGAGGACCTGGCCCGCCGCGAGGGGATATCGCTTGGCGACCTGCAGATATTTCTGGTGCTGCCGAGCAACGAGGCGGTTCGCCAGGCGGTCGAGGCCGGCGCCGGCGCCACCATCATCTCGGACCTCGTCGTCGGACGCGCCGTCGCCGAGGGCAGTCTCCGGTCGGTGCCGCTCGAGCTGCCGAAGCGCGACTTCGCCATGATCACCCATCGTGACCGCCAGGCAAGCCTGGCCCAGATGGCGCTCAAGGCGCATCTCGGCGCTGAGGGCGGGAACCGCATCGTGAGCTCTAGCTAAACTTCCGCTGTGCATCCAGCGCCAGGCCAAGGCCGACCGAACCGAACATGTCGCCCTCGATAACGGCGGCTTGCGGCACCAGCGACAGGATTTCGCGCCGTGCCAGCGGGATGGCGGTCGAGCCGCCGGTGAGGAACACGGCGGTGATGTCGGACGCTTTCACGCCAGCATCGGCAATCGTCTGCCGCACCGTCGCGGACACCCGCTCGATGTCGGCGGCAATCGTCTCTTCCAGGCCGTCTCGCGTGATCTCGGCGGCAAAACCCGCGCCGGGCAGTGCCACCGTCACATCAGCCGAAGCCTGATCTGTCAGCGCGATCTTGGCTCGTTCGACCAGGCCGGCCAGCGCATGGCCGTAACGGTGCTCGACAATATGGATGAAGCGGTCGACAAGGTCGGCGCGGACGGCCTCGAAGCGGATCTGCCTCAGATGCGTCATCGCCTTGGCGGTGTAAACGAGGTTGATGCGTTGCCACGTCGCGAGATCAATGAAATAGCTCGCCGGCAGGTTGCGCTTGCCGTCTTTTGTGGGCGAGAGATAGCCGAGCTTGGGCATGACATGGGCGATGCTGAGCAGCCGGTCGAAATCGGTGCCGCCAATATGAATGCCTCGGTTGGCGAGGATGTCGTCCTTGCGGTCGCGTGAGCGGGCGCGTTGCGGCGAAACGCGCACGATCGAGAAGTCGGACGTGCCGCCGCCCATGTCGACGATCAACGCCAGTTCCTCGCGCTTCACGTCCTGCTCATAGTCGAGTGCTGCCGCAATCGGTTCGAACTGGAAGGCGATGTGCTTGAAGCCTTGCGCGCGCGCCGCTTTTTCAAGCTCGCTTTGCGCCTTGGCATCGGCTTCCACATCGTCGTCGACAAATTGCACCGGCCGGCCGAGCACAACGTTCTCCACCGGAGCGCCGGCATCTTCCTCAAGCCGCTTCTTCAAATGGCCGACGAACATGCCGACAATGTCGATGAAACCGATCTGCCGGGCCTTGATCCGCGTCTTCTCATGCGCCAGCGAACTGCCGAGCACGCTCTTCAGCGACCGCATCAGCCGGCCTTCGATGGCATCGGTGTAGTCGGCAATGGCGCGGCGGCCGAAATAGGTGTGACCGTCCTCGAAGTTGAAGAAAACCGCGCTTGGCAATGTCGGCTGTTCGCCTTCCAGCGCCACCAGCCGTGCCTGGCCGTTGCGGATCACGCCCACCGTAGAATTGGACGTGCCGAAATCGATGCCGCCAAATGCCTGGTGCATTGCAGCCTCCTGTCATTGGGTCGTCGCTGTGGCAGGCGTCCGCAAGGCGCGCGCCGTCCAGAGGCCTGACCGTTCTGCCGAATGATTGTGCGTGTAACCCGAGGGTTGGGAGGCGGCGGTCTATCGCAAGACTGAGAAAAGGGGAACCCCCTTTCCCCGGAAATGGGTCGTGCGCGTCAATCCCTGCGGAAGATCAGCCTGCCCAGCCAGCCGGTGATCATGGCCAGCGACACGGAGAAGACGCCGTAGAGGAAGGAGTAATCATGCGCGACGCGGAAGATCGACTGTTCGAAACCCGATTTGCGGATTTCGAGCTGGGCCGAGCTTTCCTTGAGGAACAGGCCGCTCTTGAACAGGAACGCGCGGGCTTTATGCGTTCCAACCGGGACGTTGGGCGCCAGCCGCACCGTGGCGCGAAACAGGTTCTGCGACAGGAACTGCACGCCGCCGACATTCTCGCTATAGAGGCCGGTCGCCGCCTTGCGCTCGCGCAGCGCCACGGTGAATTCCTCGATCGTCGCCGGACTGTCGGTTACCTCGGCCGGCTGCATGTAAAGGTTGGAGGCGCCGAGCGACAGCTGCTTGTAGCTGTTGGGTTCGGTGATGTCCTGCAGCGGCCGCGTCGTGGCGACGGAGTAGGATACCGGCACGTTCTCGAAGGTCTCCGATTCCAGGTTGACCCAGACGCCGAGCACGCGGTCCTTGCGGCGCACCACCACCGGCCGCGGCGGGCCTTCGAGCACGACGATGACGTCGTAGCGCCCCTGTCGCGCGACCAGCGGGTCGGGGTTTTCCAGCGAACCGAAAATGGTCAGGTCGGCGCCGGAAAAACCGGCGGTGATCGACACGGCGTCGGTGGAGAGACCGATCTGGATGCCTTCCGGCAAGGGGTTCGGCGATTGCGCTGCGGCCGGCAGAGCGACGGCGATAAGCAAAGCGGCGGCCGAAAAAATCCCCCACTGCGGCATCAGTTCAGGCCCGCGGCGGTCAGCGAATAGAGGTTTGGCGGCGTGACGAAGAGATCGATGGCAAGCCGGATGGCAACCGCCAGCACCAGCAGCGCCAGCAGTGCCCTGAGCTGTTCGCCGCGCAGCTTCTGTCCTGCCTTGGCGCCATATTGCGCGCCGGCAACGCCGCCCGCCATCAGCAGGAAGGCAAGCATGACGTCGACCGTCTGGTTGGTGGTGGCGTGGACAAGCGTGGTGTAGGCCGAGGTGAAAATGATCTGGAACAGCGAGGTGCCGATGACGACGTTGGTCGGCACTTTCAAGAGATAGATCAGCGCCGGCACCATGATGAAGCCGCCGCCGACACCCATGATCGACGACAGGAAGCCGATGCCGGCGCCGAGCCCCAGCACCGGAATGACGCTGACGAACAGCTTCGAGGCCCTGAAGCGCATCTTCAGCGGCAGCCGGTGGATCCAGTTGTGCTGGCCGGATTTCTTCAAGACCGGCGCCGCACCGCTGCGCGTGGCGCGCAGCGCATTGACGCTCTCGACCAGCATCAGCCCGCCGACGGTGCCGAGCAGCACGACGTAGAGCAGCGAAATGAACAAATCGAGCTGGCCGAGCCGGCGCAGGAAGGCAAAGACAAAGATACCACCGGTCGAGCCGACGATGCCGCCGGCCAGCAGCACCCCGCCGAGCTTGAAGTCGAGCGTGCCGCGCTTCATGTGCGACAGCGCGCCGGAGAAGGAGGAGGCGATAACCTGGTTGGCGCCAGTGGCAACGGCGATTGCCGGCGGGATGTTGTAGAAGATCAAGAGCGGCGTGATCAGAAAGCCGCCACCGACCCCGAACATGCCCGACAGGAAACCCACCGCCGCGCCCATTGCCAGCAGCACGAAGACGTTGACGGAAATTTCCGCGATCGGGAGATAGATGCCCACCCGTCAGTCTCGATCAGTTTGCCTGTCGGCGATTGCAGCCATTCCAGGGCATTGTCGCACCGAAAAGCCAATTCTTTCTTGCACCGCCGGGGCAGTGGGATCAAACCCCGCCGCCCTACCGAAACAAAAAACATCTCAAGCAGTTAGCAGGCAAATGTATGGCAAGGGCGTCGCGTTAGCGACGCATCTGCCGTTATTTGTGCGCCAGCAGCGCCTTCACCAGCTTTTCGTCGATTTCGCCGGTCGCCTGCATCTTGTTGTCAGTCTGGAAAGCCATGATTGCGGTCTTGGTCTTGCCGCCCATCACGCCATCGGCGCCGCCGGCATCGTAGCCGTTCTTGTTGAGGATGAGCTGGATGTTCTTGACCGCCTTCTTCATGTCGACGCTGGCGGTGGTCTGCGGCGTGCCTTCCTGCCAGGATTCAGGAATGTCGGCCGAGTTGGACGCCGGGTCGAGCGGCTTCGGCTTCCACAGTTCCGTGGCGGCGCGCGCCCGCTCCAGCTGTTCGGGGCGCAGCGCAGTGGCGACTTCGTCGCGCTTTGCAGCCGCATCCTTGTCGCCGGTCTTGGCGACGAGCGCGAACCATTTGTAGGATTCCTCCAGGCTCTGCTTCATGCCGACGCCCTTTGCCGCCAGGATGCCGAGATTGAACTGGCTGTCCTTGACGCCGACATCGGCCGCCGCCTGAAACCAGTGCGCGGCCGATTCATTGTCGGTCACGCCGTCGGCGGCCATGGCAAACAGAACGGCCAGATTGTGCATGGCGCTGGCATTACCCTGCGCGGCGGCGAGCTGGTAGAAGGTCTTTGCCTTCTTGACGTCGCGCGTGACGCCGATGCCCTTCTCGTAGAAATTGCCGATGCGGTATTCCGCCGGTGCGAAGCCGAGCTCGGCCGACTTTTCGTACCATTTGGCCGCTGCCGCCATGTCTTCCTT
Organism: Mesorhizobium sp. M0001; assembly: GCF_040324255.1. NCBI lineage: Bacteria > Pseudomonadati > Pseudomonadota > Alphaproteobacteria > Hyphomicrobiales > Phyllobacteriaceae > Mesorhizobium > Mesorhizobium sp. M0001. Next base: position 176,831 of record NZ_JAMYVS010000003.1, on the reverse strand, counting down.
GACGCCGCGCGATTCAGCATAGCGCGAACCGAGTTCGAACAGCGCCTTGGCGTCACCGCCGGCAGCCGCGTCGCGCAAGGCTTGCGGGCCGGCATCGGCCGGAACGTCTATCTTGGCCACGACAGGTGTTGCCGCGGCATCAGCCGGCGGAACGGCGCCGGTAGTATCCGAGGCCGTCGTATCCGAGGCCGAGGGCGCCATGACGGCGGCCGCAGGCTGCGCGTCGGCAGCCGCCGGTCCCGCAGTGGCGGTGGTCGGCAGCATTGCATTTGGCGCGGGGGCCGGATCGGCCAGAGCCATCGGCGCTGGCGCGGGCTCCACCGCCGGCACTTCGGGCCCGGCGACCGAGGCCGCATTCATTGGCGCATCGTTGCCGCCTGCTGGCTCTGAGGGCTCCGCCTGCCTGACGATCCGGGCCGGCGCGTCCTGCATGGTCACCTGCGCATCTGCCTTGGGTTGGCTGGCAGCGTTGACCGAGGCAGTCTCGACCGGCTGCGAGGCGACGATCGGCGCTGTATCGTTGCTTGCGACCTCGACCGGGTCGGCGAAGAAGGCCTTGCCCAACTGGAGGCCGGCAAGCGCCAGCATGATCGCGACCGCTCCCATCAGGATCGGCTTGCGCCGCGCCTTGAGCAGGTCGCCGATACGAAGCGCCTTGACCGGGCCCTTCATGGTAGACTGGCGTTTCAACGCGTCGGCCTCGGCGGCCGCGGCCTGCGCCGCGCGCCTGGCCGCGGCAATGAAGTCGGATTTCGACGCATCGCCGGAGTTTTGGCGCACCGGCGGGCCGCGCTCGTCGCGCACGCGCTTCATGATGGCGTTGAGGTCGGGCGCGCCGGAGCCCGGCTCCAACGGTCGGTTGGCGAGCTTCGGATCGAGCGGCTCGTCGAGATCGACGCTCGGCATGTCGACATTAGGCCCCGAGCCGGCAAGCGGCGGCATGTCAGCCGGCTTCTTGCCCCTGAAGGCGCGCGCCAATCCACCGAACAGCGACTTCTTGGCCGTGCCTTCGCCTTTCTCGGCAATCCTGTCGGAACCGAGCGCTGCCTGGGCAGCGGCCGCGGCAGCCTCGGCTGGCGAGCGCCGCACTGGTTCGCTGCCCATGACCGGGTCGCTGCGCATATCCGGCTCGCTGCGCATGATGGCGGCGGCGCGGCCGTCCAGGTCGGCCATGTCTCCGGTCAGCGGCAGCGGCTGGTCGATATCCATCGACGGCGCGTCCTGCACCGAAATCTTGGAGGCGCGTGCAGCGCGGGCCTGCCGCGCCGGCTCGGCCTGGGCATCCAGAAGCTCGCTCACCGCATCGGCCGGTTCGCTGGTCTCCAGCGAGCCCAGACGATCGACGATCTTGAGCAACGTGTCGTGGATAGCCTCGAATGTCCGTGAATTGCGCTCGTCCGAACGGCGCGTCAGCGCTTCCAGCGTCTTCAGATCCTGGGCAAGGCCGGTAACGGCCGCGGTGTTGGCGTTGGAATCTGCCAGCGAGCGCACGGCGCTCTCGGCCGCTTCCCGTGCCGCGCCCATGATGGATTCGCGGGTTCCAGCCAGCGACTTCTCGATTTCGTTGAGGCGCGGGCTGATGTCCTCGAATTCCGGCAGCGGCGTGCCGGGCTTCGACAGATGCGCCGATAGGCTGGAGACCTGCGCCTCGAGGCTGCGGATCAGTGCCGGATCGATGCCGGCGACCTGCGCGGCCGACGATTCCAGCCGGCTTGAAATGTCTTCGAGCCGGCTTTCCAGGCCGCGGATCGCCGCCTCGTTGGCAGGATCGGGAATGCGCGTCTCCATGCGTTGGGCGAGCGCGGTGAAGCGTGCGTCGATGGCGTCCATGATGCCGGCGCTGTCAGCCTGCGGCTGGCGCTGGTCCAGCCGGTCGGCAACCTCGTCCAGCCGCCGCTCGAGATCGCGAAACAGCATGTTGCCCTGTTCGATGGCGTCGCCCTGCCGGCGTTCCATCATGCCCGACAGCACGTCGAAGCGCTGTTCCAGACCCTGGAAGATATAGTCGGCGTCGGGCATGGCCGGGGCGTGGTCGATCTTGTCGGCGATCATCGCGATCTGCTTGCCGAGGCGCTCCATCGCCTGTTCCGGCAGATTGGCGCGGCCGGCAAGCTCGTCGACCCTGTTCGACAGCGTGCTGAGACGGTCGAGAACCTCGCCGCTCGGACGAACCTGCACGACTTCCTCAATCTGCTGCGCCAGCGAGGCGATCCGCTTCTCGATGCGTTCAAAGGGTTCGGGGTCGAAGGAATTGGCCTGTGCGGCGACGGTCGAGGCGACGATGGCGCGCGAAATCTCGTCGAGCCGTTCGTCGATCAGGCCAAGCGTGTCGCCGCCGCGGTTGCTCTGCTGGCTGACGAAATGATCGACGGCGCCGGCAAGCGTGCGGACCTTTTCTTCCATCGAGCGCAGCGACAGCGATTCCGGCAGATTGTGGACCGCATTGCTGATCTGTTCGAGCCGGTCGGTCAGGGCCGAAAATCCGGGGCCGTCGGCGCGGTTGCGCTGGTCGGCGTCGACACGGTCCTCGAACGCGCTCCAGCGGCGGTCGAAATCGTCCCAGCGGCGGTCGACCTTCAGCACGCTTTCCTCGCGCGCCAATGTGTCGAGCGCCGTCTTTACCTGCTCGAGCTCGAGCCGCAGCATGTTGACGCTTCGGTCGTCGCTCTTCTCGGCCAGCGTCTGGATGGCGCCGGACAGCCGCTCGAATTCGACGCCGAGTTCGGCGCTGCCCTTGCCGGGCAAGCCGCCTGCCTGACCACCCGATTGGTTGCTCGCCTGGAAGGCCCGTTCGATGTCCTTGCGCAACGCGGCGAATTCGCGCTGCAGGCCGGCCGTCATCTGATGGCGCAGTTCCTCGCGCAGGCCACGCAATTCGCCGGCGATCTTGCCGACCACGGCGACGCTGTCTTCCTGGCCGCGCACGCGGTCGATGTCGCGCGCGATCGCCTGATAGTTCTGGTCGAAGCCGGCCGTCACAGGGCTTTTCGGCCGCGGCGTGGGCTGCGGGTCCTCGTACCAGCGCGGCGGGGCGTAGGGCTGGGCGCTTGCGTAGCGCGGCTCTGCCGGCGGCCGGCGCGGATCGAAGCGCTCGGCGGCGTCCTCGCGCTTGCGCTCCAGCCGCTGCTCCAGCGTTTCCAGCGAGCGGTTCAATTCATCAAGTGTGGTGTTCGGCCTGCGCGGCCTGCCGGCGTTGAGTGTATCGAGATAGGACCGCTTGCTGTTCATCGATGCGTCCGTTTTTCAGAATGGCCGGCTTGCTGCCAGTTTCCCAAGTCCTTGTCGGGAACGAAGGCGGCCGCGCGGCACTGCTGCGGCGGAAGACGAGCTTCCCGGGCCAGGCCCGCTCTCCGAAAAACCGTGAAAAATTCGCTACAGGATAAACACGGGTGACCGACATCCGCACATTTCACCCATCGTGGTAAACAAGGTGTTAACCAAGCTTAAGAAGTTACGGCATTGCTGAAATACAGGCGGTGCCCGTTCGGACCCGGCGCCGGGGGTGCGGCATAAGGTTTCGCAATCCCAGAACGCCCTTGCGTCATGCGGCGGCTATCGATATAGAATTGACGTAAACGTAAGAGGGGCGCCGTTCGTGCCTTTTGCGATGAATTAGTTGAAACCACGACTGGAAGCATGCCCCCGCTTCCACTCAGGCGTTGCAAGGTCCGAGACCGCGATGCCACGACAGGGGAAAGCCAGTGACTATGAAACTTGTTTCGCCCGGCGAAGCCGCGGCCAACACCAACAATATGTCTGCCGAAGCCAGTGAGGAGCTCGTGCGCATCGGCGAGATGGCCAAGAAACACGGCGTGACGCTGCGCACGCTGCGTTTCTATGAAGACAAGGGCCTGCTCAATCCAAAGCGCGATGGGGCGACGCGGCTATACACGCGTCGCGACAAGGCGCGGCTGAAGCTGATCCTGCTCGGCCGCAAGGTCGGGTTCTCGCTACGCGACGTCAAGCAGATGATGGATCTCTACGATCCGACGGGATCCAACACCAAGCAGCTGCGGCTGGCTCTCGACAAGTCGGAGAAGCAGCTTGCCCGCCTGCAGAAGCAGCGCGCGCTGATCGACGACGCCATCAACGAGTTGAGCGGCTCGATGTCGGCCGTGCGCCAGATGCTGTCCGAGCGTTCGGCCCCGGCCAGCGCCGCCAGCTGATTTCGCTCCGCAGCTCCCGGCGAAAGCTTTGAACGGAAGAGCCGCGCGGCCCGCCCGCGTGGCTCTTTTTGTTTGACCACCCTAGCTTTGCGCAAAGCCCTGCACCGCTCGTGCCGACAGGCTGGCATAAGTAAATTGTCGCGGCGACCAAATTGACGTTTACGCAAACGTCAATTTTTGCTATCCCGCTTTCAACATTGGCCCGCATGCCGCCCCCAACCTCATGTTTCGGGGCCCAATCTCGCGGCCAAGACCCGCATGGTGGAGGAAACACATGCCGATCTACAGGGCGCCGGTCCAGGACACGCTGTTCGTGCTCAACGAGGTGCTGGGTTATCAGCGCTACTCCAACCTTCCCGGATTTACCGACGCGACGCCCGACGTTGTCGAGGCGATCCTCGCCGAAGGCGCCAAGCTCGCCGAAAACGTTATGCATCCTCTGAACCGCGTCGGCGACATGGAAGGCTGCGTGCGCCATGAGGACGGCTCGGTGAGGACGCCGAAGGGCTTCAAGGAAGCCTACGACCAGTATCGCGAAGGCGGCTGGATGGGACTGGCGGCGCCCGTCGAGTTCGGCGGCCAGGGGCTGCCCTATGCCGTGCACACCGCGGTTGCCGAATACATGGTTTCGGCCAACATGGCGCTGATGATGTATCCCGGCCTGACGCAAGGCGCGATCGCGGCGATCATCACACACGGCACCGACGAGCAGAAGGCGACATGGCTTCCGAAGCTGGTCGAGGGGTCCTGGACCGGTACCATGAACCTGACCGAGCCGCATTGCGGCACCGATCTCGGTCTGCTGCGCACCAAGGCGGTGCCGAACGGCAACGGCACCTACAAGATATCCGGCCAGAAGATCTTCATCTCGGCCGGCGAGCACGACATGTCGGAAAACATCGTTCATCTCGTGTTGGCCCGCATCGAAGGCGCGCCGGCAGGCGTGAAGGGCATCTCGCTGTTCATCGTGCCAAAGCTGAAGCTCGATGCCTCGGGCAATCCGGGCGAGAAGAACACGCTCTCCTGCGGGTCGATCGAGGAGAAGATGGGCATCCACGGCAATTCGACTTGCGTCATGAATTATGACGAGGCCGAAGGCACGCTGCTCGGCGAGGCCAATGGCGGCCTGAAGGCGATGTTCACGATGATGAATGAAGCCCGCCTCGGCGTCGGCCTGCAGGGCCTGTCGCTGTCCGAGATCGCTTACCAGAACGCGGTCTCCTACGCCAAGGACCGGCTGCAGGGCCGCTCGCTGTCGGGCGCCAAGGCGCCGGACAGACAAGCCGATCCGATCATCGTCCATCCCGACATCCGCCGCTCGCTGATGACCATGAAGGCCTTCAACGAGGCCGGCCGCGCGCTGGCGCTGTGGACGGCGATCAAGTCCGACATCGCCCACCGCTCCGCCGACGACAAGGATCGCCAGGCGGCCGACGACTATACAGGCCTGCTGACGCCGGTGATCAAGGGCGTGCTCACCGACAAGGGCTTCGACCATGCCGTCATGGCGCAGCAGGTGTTCGGCGGCCACGGCTATATCGAAGAACACGGCATGAGCCAATTCGTGCGCGATGCCCGCATCGCCATGATCTATGAAGGCGCCAACGGCATCCAGGCGCTCGACCTTGTCGGCCGCAAGCTTGGCCTGAATGGCGGCCGCGCAGTGCAGGCTTTCTTCAAGGACGTCGGCGAGTTCTGCGAGGAGAACCGTGCCGACGAGAAGCTGGCGCCGTTCACCAAGGCGTTGAAGAAGGGCCTCAACGATCTGCAGGCGGCGACGATGTGGCTGGTGCAGAACGGCATGGCCAAGCCCGACAATGCCGGCGCCGCATCCACCGACTACATGCATCTCTTTGGCCTTGTGGCGCTCGGCTACATGTGGGCGCAGATGGCCAAGGCCGCGCTCGGCAAGACCGGCGCCAATGGCTCCCAATCTGTCCACGAAAATGGGGCTTTCTACGACAACAAGGTGGTGACGGCGCGCTTCTTCATGGAGCGGATCATGCCCGAGACATCGGCACATCTCGCCCGCATTTCCAGTGGTGCGGACACGCTAATGGCGCTGCCTGCGGAAGCGTTCTAGAAATGGCTGGCGTCCCCCTCCCCCTTGAGGGGAGGGTGGCCCGAAGGGCCGGGAGGGGTCCTTGCGTGCAGTGCGCCGGCTGGTTGGCGCTTTGGTAGGAGATGATCGCAATGCCCCAAACCCGCGTCAATTCCGAAGATAAGGTCGAGCACGTCATCGGCGACCCCACCCGACCGCTTCGCGGCCACCCTCCCCTCGAGGGGGAGGGGGACGTTGGCGCGGGAGAAACGGCATGACAAATCCAGCCGAAGTGCTCTCCTTGCCGAAGCCCGCCTGGGCGGCGGACGAAGTCGGCATGCTCTACGACATGGCGCATCGCTTCATGTCGGAAGAGATCGCGCCGCGCTACGACGAGTTCGAGAAGAACGAGATGGTCGACCGCGAGAGCTGGCGCAAGGCAGGTTCCGCCGGCCTGCTCTGCGCCTCGATGCCGGAGGAATATGGCGGCTCCGGCGGCACCTTCGCCCATGAGAGCGCCATCATCGAGGCGATCGGCCATGTCGGCGTCGACGGTTTCGGCATCGGCCTGCACAATGCGATCGTTGCCCCTTACATCCTTCATTACGGCTCCGAGGAGCAGAAGAAGAAATGGCTGCCGAAGCTGGCAACCGGCGAACTGATCGGCGCCATCGCCATGACCGAGCCGGGCGCCGGCTCCGACCTGCAAGGCGTCAAGACGCGCGCCGAGAAGGACGGCAACCAGTACAAGATCAACGGCTCGAAAACCTTCATCACCAATGGCCAACTGGCCAATTTCATCATCGTCGTCACCAAGACCGATCCGGCCAAAGGCGCCAAGGGCACCTCGCTGATCGTCGTCGAGGCCGACGAGGCCGAAGGCTTCGAACGCGGCCGCAACCTCGACAAGATCGGCCTGAAGGCCAACGACACGTCGGAGCTGTTCTTCAATGATCTGCGCGTGCCGACCTCGAACCTGCTTGGCCACGAAGAGGGACAGGGCTTCATCCAGCTGATGCAGCAATTGCCGCAGGAGCGCCTGCAGATCGGCACCGGCGCGATCGCCATGATCGAGCGCGCGCTTGCTCTGACCATCGACTACGTCAAGGACCGCAAGGCCTTCGGCAAAGCGATCATCGAGTTCCAGAACACCCAGTTCAAGCTCGCCGAACTGAAGACCGAGGCCACCATCGGCCGCGTCTTCTACAATGATTGCGTCACCCGCCACATCAATGGCGGGCTGGATCCGGTGACGGCGTCGATGGCGAAATACTGGCTCTCGGACCTGCAGGGAAAAGTCGTCGACGAATGCCTTCAATTGCATGGCGGCTATGGCTACATGAATGAATATCCGATCGCCCGCATGTTCCGCGACGCCCGCGTCCAGCGCATCTACGGCGGCACCAACGAGATCATGAAATTGCTGATCGGCCGCTCTCTCTGAGAGCGACGTCGGCAAAGCAAGGAGCAAGCAAATGGCTGAAGCTTATGTCTATGACGCCGTGCGCACACCGCGCGGCAAGGGCAAGAAGGATGGCTCGCTGCACGAGGTGCCGGCGGTGCGGCTTGCGGCCAGGACGCTTGAAGCGTTGCGCGACCGCAACGGCCTCGACACTGCAAACGTCGACGACATCATCTTCGGCTGCGTCGATCCGGTCGGCGAAGCCGGCTCCGTCATTCCGCGTGCCGCCGCCTTCGAGGCCGGCTACGATAACAAGGCGCCGGGCATGCAGATCTCGCGCTTCTGCGCCTCAGGCCTCGACGCCATCAATTTCGGCGCCGCCAAGATCGCTCAAGGCGCCGACGAGATCGTCATTGCAGGCGGCGTGGAATCGATGTCGCGCGTCGGCATGGGCGCCTCGGGCGGCGCGTGGTTCATGGACCCGTCCGTCGGCCTGCCCGGCTGGTTCGTGCCGCAAGGCATTTCGGCCGACCTGATCGCCACCAAATACGGTTTTTCGCGCGACGACGTCGATGCCTATGCGGTCGAGAGCCAGAAGCGTGCGGGCAAGGCCTGGGCCGATGGCCGTTTCAAGAACTCCGTCATACCGATCAAGGACCAGAACGGCCTCACCATCCTCGATCATGACGAGCATATGCGGCCGTCGACCGACATGCAGTCGCTGGCCTCGCTCAACCCGTCCTTCGTCATGCCTGGCGAAATGGGCGGCTTCGACGCGGTCGCCGTGCAGAAGCATCCGGAAGTCGAAGAGGTCAACCACGTCCACCATGCCGGCAACTCGTCCGGCATCGTCGATGGTGCGGCCGCCGTACTGCTCGGCTCGAAGAAGGCCGGCAAGACGATGGGCCTGAAGCCACGCGCCCGCATCCGCGCCTTTGCCAACATCGGCTCCGAGCCGGTGCTGATGCTTACCGGTCCGGTCGACGTCACCGAGAAGCTTCTGAAGCGCGCCAAGATGAAGCTGTCGGATATCGACCTGTTCGAGCTCAACGAGGCCTTCGCCTCAGTGGTGCTGCGCTACATGCAGGCATTCGAAATCCCGCACGACAAGATCAACGTCAATGGCGGCGCCATCGCCATGGGCCATCCGCTCGGCGCCACCGGCGCGATGATCCTGGGCACGGTGCTGGACGAGCTCGAGCGCCGCGATTTGAACACCGCTCTGGTGACGCTCTGCATCGGCGCCGGCATGGGCACCGCAACGATTATCGAACGCGTCTGATTTTCGGCCGGAAGGAGAGAGACATGACTTATACAAACTTCACGGTCGACACCGACGCAGACGGCATCGCGCTGGTCACCTGGAACATGCCGGACCGCTCGATGAACGTCTTCACCGAAGAGGTGATGAACGAGCTCGAGAAGATCATCGACCATGTGGTGGCCGACGCCGCCATCAAGGGCGCGGTGATCACCTCGGGAAAGGACAGCTTCTCCGGCGGCGCCGACCTGACCATGCTGCAGAAGATGCTGGCCGTATTTGCCAAGGAGAAGACCAAGGACCCGGAGAAGGCGGCACAGCTTTTGTTCGACAATGCCGGCCGCATGGGTGGCTTGTGGCGCAAGCTCGAAACGTCGGGCAAGCCTTGGGTCTCGGCGATCAACGGCACCTGCATGGGTGGCGCGTTCGAGCTGTCGCTGGCCTGTCATGGCCGCGTTGCCGCTGACTCCGAAAAGGTCAAGATGGCCTTGCCGGAAGTCAAGGTCGGCATCTTCCCCGGCGCCGGTGGCACCCAACGCGTGCCGCGCCTGACCGACCAGCAGCAGGCGTTGCAGATGCTGACCACCGGCCAGACGCTGTCGCCGCAGAAAGCCAAGGCGATGGGGCTGATCCACGAGATCGCCGAACCCGGCAAGCTGATCGAGACCGCCAAGGCGATGATCAGGAACGGCCTGAAAGCCGTCCAGCCCTGGGACGAGAAGGGCTTCAAGCTGCCTGGCGGCCAAATCTATACGCCGGCCGGCTTCAATCTGTGGCCGCCGGCCATCGCCATCCTGCGCCGCGAGACCTACGGCAATTATCCGGCCGCCGCGGCGATCCTGAAATGCGTCTATGAAGGCCTGCTGGTGCCGTTCGACACCGGTCTGCGGATCGAACAGCGCTATTTCACCGAAATCATGCAGTCGAAGGAAGCAGCAGCGATGATCCGCTCGCTGTTCGTCTCGCTGCAGGAGCTCAACAAGGGCGCCCGCCGCCCGGCCGGCGTGCCGGAGACCAAGTTCAAGAAGATCGGTATTCTCGGCGCCGGCTTCATGGGCGCCGGCATCGCCTTTGTCACCGCCAAGGCTGGCATCCCGGTCGTCCTGCTCGACCGCGACATGGCGTCGGCCGAAAAGGGCAAGACGCATTCCGACAGCCTGATCTCCGATCAGGTCAAGAAGGGCCGCGTCAAGCCCGAGGAGAAGGACAGACTTCTGTCGCTGATCACGCCGTCGGCCGACTATGCCGATCTCGCCGGCTGCGATCTGGTGGTCGAGGCGGTGTTCGAGGATTCGGCCGTCAAGAAGGCTGCCACCGAGCAGGCCGAAGCCGTGCTGAAATCGTCGGCGATCTTCGCCTCCAACACCTCGACCATCCCGATCACCGCACTGGCCAAGAATTCGGCGCGGCCGAAGAATTTCGTCGGCATCCACTTCTTCTCGCCGGTCGACAAGATGATGCTGGTCGAGATCATTTTGGGCAAGAAGACCGGCGACAAGGCGCTGGCCACCGCGATCGATTTCGTGCGCGCCATCAAGAAGACGCCGATCGTCGTCAACGACACGCGCGGCTTCTACGTCAACCGCTGCGTGCTGCGCTACATGTCGGAAGCCTACAAGATGCTGATCGAAGGCGTTCCGGCGCCGATGATCGAGAACGCCGCCAAGGCCGCCGGCATGCCGGTCGGCCCCCTGGCGCTGACCGACGAGACGGCGATCGACCTTGCCCAGAAGATCATGAAGCAGACCATCAGGGACCTCGGAGACAAGTCTGTCGACCCCAGGCAGATGGCGTTGATCAACACGCTGGTCGACACCCATCGCCGCTTCGGCCGCAAGAACGGCAAGGGTTTTTACGACTATCCCGCCAAGCCTGCCAAGAAGAAGCTGTGGCCGGGCCTGAAGGATCTCTATCCGCAGCTGGAGGCCGAGAAGGTCGACTATGAGGAACTGCAGCAGCGCCTGCTGGTAACCATTGCGCTGGAAGCGGCCCGGGTGATGGAGGAAGGCATCGTCACCGATCCGCGCGAGGCCGATCTCGGGTCGATACTCGCCTTTGGTTTCGCGCCATTCACCGGCGGCGCGCTGTCCTATATCGACGGCATCGGCGCCGGGGAGTTCGTCAGAATAGCCAAGGGCCTGCAGAAGAAATACGGCGCCGAGTTCAAGGCGCCCAAGCTGCTGCTCGACCTGGCGGAGAAGGGCGAGACCTTCTACCAGCGCTTCGATCCCTATGCGAAAGGCGAAGTGCAGAAGGCCGCTTGAGCTAGCGCCCCATGTACGTCTGGGGGCGCCTTGCGCGCATGGCCACGGCAAGGCGCCGTGGCCCTTACGCGGTCGGCAGCGAAAGTCGGCTGGCTTTTCGCTGCCTGCCGACATCGACTTCAACCTCCATCTCAACAACGCCCGCTACATGATGCTCGCCGACCTCGCGCATGACCCCGAAAATCGGAATCGATTTTCGGAAAGGATCATGCGCCAAATCAAAATGCTACAGCGTCCTTGGCGCGTCCAATAGGACGCTTGCCCGCTCCGTTCAACCGCGACCGCCGACCGAGGCCGAGCGGGTTTGCATGACCTCCCACCAGGGATTGCGCAGCCTGCCCAAGGCAGTTTGAGGCATCCATGACGACTTCGCCGCACGCAGCTTTTTGAGAGATCGGGCCGCGCGCCGGTGGACAATCGGATAACCGCGCGTTAGAAGGAAAAGGTATTTTTTCCTGTTTTGAGGAGAGCAAATTGCTCTCGCATGACCGAGTTTGGGCAGCCATCGACGCTCTCGCCGAGCGCTATTCGTTGTCGGCCTCCGGCCTGGCCCGGCGAGCCGGTCTGGACTCCACCGCTTTCAACAAGTCGAAGCGGCTGTCCTCGGATGGGCGGCCGCGCTGGCCGTCGACCGAATCGCTGGCCAAGATCATCGAGGCGACCGGCGCCTCGCTCGACGAATTCACCGGACTGGTCGAAGGCCGCGCCAAGACAGCTTCGGGCTCGTTAGCCCCGCAGCGTTCGGCGGTGCCGCTGCTCGGCTTCGCCCAGGCCGGCGCCGGCGGCTTCTTCGATGATGCCGGCTATCCCTCCGGCCAGGGTTGGGACCTTGTCGAGCTTCCGGCGCGGGCAACCGAAACCTCCTATGCGTTGAAGGTGCAGGGTGATTCCATGCTGCCGCTGTACCGCAATGGCGATGTGCTGATCGTCGAGCCGGGCGCCGCTACCCGCAAGGGCGACCGCGTCGTCGTCAAGACCAATGCCGGCGAAGTCATGGCCAAGGTGCTGGAGCGCCAGACGACGAAATCGATCGTGCTGATCTCGCTCAACCCCGACCATCCGGACCGCGACATCGCGATGCGCGATGTCGAATGGGTGGCGCGGATCGTCTGGGCAAGCCAGTAGGTCTCGCGGTGCGTCTGCTTCAAATCCTCATAGCCCTCCTGGCGATCCCGGTGATGGTCGCCATTGTCGTCGCCGGCGGTCGCGCGCTGCATCACGAAAGCACCGCCATCACCGTCGACCAGATCGACCCGGACACCGAGGCCGTGCCCGAGGAGCCGGCGACGTCGGCGATCCCCGAGGTCCAGCCCGTCAAGCCTCCGATGCACTCGCCTCCGGTGCATTCGAGGGCGATCGATCCCGAGGCCATCGCTCCGCCGCCGCTGCCGGCAGAAGAACTTGAACGGGTCGAGCCACGCGCGCCGCTGAGCGACCTGGCGCTGGCCGGACCGCCCAAGCCGCGTGGGCGCAGAGCGGTCGACGACTGGGGAGGAACAAAACTGTTCCAGCCGGTCGCGGCCGCCGCCGGCCTGATCGAAGCCAATGGTTATTCCGTGACGGTCTCCGGCATCGACATCGTCAGGCAAGACGAGACCTGCACCGAGGGCGGCAAGTCCTGGGCTTGCGGTATCAGGGCGCGCACCGCGTTCCGGTCTTTCCTGCGCGGTCGGGCCGTTGCCTGCAAGGTGCCGCCGGAGGCCGACCGTGCGTTGATCGCCGCCGAATGCCGCATCGGCAAGCTGGATGTCGGCCAGTGGCTGGTCGAAAACGGCTGGGCGCGCGCCACGGCAGGCGGCCCCTATGTCGAAGCGGGCGACAAGGCGCGCGCCGCCAAGAAGGGCGTCTTCGGCGCTGCGCCCGATCTTGGCGGCCTGCCACCGGCGCCAACGCCTGTTGCGGCACCGACGGCGTCGCAACCGATCCTCGATGCCCCGGCGATAGACACGCCGCCGGCCGGGACGGAAATTACGCCGCCAGCTGACCAGCCAGCGCCCGCTCAATGAGGGCGCGGGTTTCGGCGATGCCGTAGAGGGCTGCGAACGAACCGAAGCGCGGTCCGCGTTCCTGGCCGATCAGCACCTGGTAGATCATCTGGAAGAAAGCGCCCGAGACACCAGGGCCGCCGTCCGGGCTCTTCTTCGAATGGTCCTGATAGCGTTCGATCTTGCGCGCGACGTTGAGCGAAGCGTTCTGGATCTCTTCGCCGTCGGCGCTGGCCGGCAGGCCAGCAAGCGCGTTGCCAAGCGCTTCCAGCGCCACGCGTTCGACATCGTCGGCCGGCCGGAAGGTCTTCGTCGGCTTCACGAAATCGTCGAAGTAGCGGATGGCGAAACCGACCAGCTGGTCGAGTTCGGGATGCGTTGCCGGGGTCACGCCAGACGTATGGCGGGAGATGAAGCCCCACAGCACATCCTTGTTTTGCGCGTTGGAGGCGCTGACCAGGTTGAGCAGCAGCGAGAACGGCACCGGCATGTCGATGGCAGGCGGCTTGCCGTCATGCATGTGCCAGACCGGATTGCCCAGCCGCTCCTTCCAGTCCTGGCGCGGATAGGCGTTGAGGAAGGTGTAGTACTCGTCGACGGCGCGTGGGATGACGTCGAAATAGAGCTTTTTCGCCTGCCTTGGCCGCTGATACATATAGAGGCCGAGGCTTTCGGTCGGCGCGTAGCGCAGCCATTCGTCGATGGTCAGCCCGTTGCCCTTCGACTTCGAGATCTTCTGGCCGTTCTCGTCCAGGAACAGTTCGTAGACGAAATGCTCGGGCGCGCGCCCGCCGAGAATGTTGCAGATGCGGTCGTAGATCACCGCGTTCGTCTGGTGGTCCTTGCCGAACATTTCGAAATCGACGTCGAGCGCTGCCCAGCGCATGCCGAAATCCGGCTTCCACTGCAGCTTGACCTTCCCGCCGGTCACCGAAAGTATGGTCTCGGTGCCCTCATCGTCGAAGGTGATGGTGCCGGCCTTGGCGTCGACATGCTTCATCGGCACGTAGAGCACGCGCCCGCTCTTCGGCGAGATCGGCAGGAACGGGCTGTAGGTTGCCTGCCGCTCCGGCCCCAGCGTCGGCAGCATCACCGCCATGATCTGCTCGTAGCGCTCGGCGGCGCACACCAGCATCGCATCGAAGCGGCCGGCCTTGTAGTACTGCGTGGCGCTGGCGAATTCGTAGTCGAAGCCGAACGTGTCGAGGAAGCGGCACAGCATCGCGTTGTTGTGGTCGGCAAAGCTCGCATAGTCGCCGCCGAACGGATTGGGCACCGACGAAAGCGGCATATGAAGATAAGGCTCGAGGGCTGCGCGATCCGGCACATTGTCGGGGATCTTGCGCATGCCGTCCATGTCGTCGGAGAAGCAGAGCAGCTTGGTCTTGACCTTGTTCCCGGTCAGCACGTGAAAGGCATGGCGCACCATCGAGGTGCGCGCGACCTCGCCGAACGTGCCGATATGCGGCAGACCCGACGGACCGTAGCCGGTCTCGAACAGGACGGTCTCGGGAAAGTCGGCGCCTTTGTAGCGCTCGATGATCTTTTTGGCTTCCTCGAACGGCCAGGCCTTGCTTTCGGCGGCTGCCGCAAGCATTTCGGGGTTGAGATCGGCGATGTTTGATCCCGTCATGTCAAAGTTCCAGTCATGGCCGGCTTTCGCGGCTGGTAAGATTTTTCAACCGGGTCTCTAGGCGCGACAGGGCGGAGCGTCAACGATATCAGGCGTTTTCGTTGCGACGGCGCCGTAGCGTCCCTACCTTCGACCATCACTATCAAGGAGTTTTGAATGCCGTTGCCGTCCACCCATGAAGCCCTGATCTACCTGATGGTCATCACCTCGGCTTCCGATCGCGACATGACCGATATCGAACTGGCGCGCATCGGCGACGTCGTCCGCAGCTGGCCGGTGTTCGAGGATTTCAAGCAGGACAGGCTGATCGCCATTGCGCAGGACTGCCAGAAGATGCTGCATGAAAAGGATGGATTGGAAGGCGTGCTCGAGCGTGTCGCCGAGACTTTGCCCGAACGGCTGCACGACACCGCTTATGCCGTCGCCTTCGAAGTTGCCGCCGTCGATCTCGAAATGCGCATGGAGGAATTGCGGGTGCTGCAGTTGATCCGGCGTGAGCTCGATCTCGACACGCTGACCGCCGCGGCCATCGCGCGCGGGGCGAAGGCCCGCCTGCGCACGCTGACCTGATCCAGCCCGTAGAGGAAGCTGACCGGGGCCGGATCAGAAAAAGCTGGACCGAGAACCGGATCAGAAGAAACTGACCGGGAAATAGCGCAGGTAGAATTCGGCGAAGGTGCCTTTCACCGATATCTCCTGCAGCGCGTAGTCCATGGCTGCGGCCAGCGCTGGGTCGCTGGCCCGGGTGGCAATGGTCATGCCGGACCCCAGATATTCCGGCGCCAGGTAGGGTCCACCGGCGAAGCGGCAGCAACCGGCGGCGTCCGTGCCGCCCAGCCAGAAGGAAAAGCGCATGCCGTCGCCGAAGGCGGCATCGATCTTGGCGCTCTTCAAGTCGCTGTAGAGGTCTTCCGGCCGTTGAAAGCGGATGATCTGCACGGTGCCGAAATAATCGCGCAGCATCTTTTCATGCGCCGAGCCGGCCAGCACGCCGACCCGCTTCGAGCGCAATTTGTCGAGGATCGGCTCGGCGAAGGCCTTGGTCTTCGGCATGATGAAGCGCGCCGGAAACTGTAGATAGGAGCGCGAAAAGCTGTACTTCGCCCGCGTCTCCGGCGTTGCGGCGATGCCGGCGATGATCGCCTCGCCTTCGCCCTTCTGCAACGCGTCGTCGAGTTCGGCCCAGGGCAGCGCCTGGATCTGGCATTTGTCGGCGATGTCGAGTTCGGCGCAAATCGCCCGCGCCAGGTCGATGTGGAAGCCGGACAGTCGGCCCGTGCCGTCGAGAAAATTGAAGGGCGGGAAATCGGTTGTGGTGAGGAACCTGAGCCTCGGCAGCGCCGCAAGGTCCGGCTTCGGCAGCCGCTCCTTGGCATCCCAAAGCACCGGCACCTGCGGTTCCGCTGCCCGCACAGCGCCGGCAAACGGCTGCACTCCGATCAGCATCGACAGCAAGGCGATGGTTATCCAGCGTGATGTCACAAAAAACTCCGCCCGTCTTGGCCGTTGGCTTGTGATACGAAAACGGCGCAGGCACAATTGTTTTTGATTTCAAAGGGCAAATTTCGGGTTATGCTTTGGCGAGGTTGCAAATAGCCGCACAGAGTCGGCCCGGGGTTGGCGGTCGCTGGCGTTAGAAAAGCTAAGGATGTGGCTTTGCAATCCGGGGTTGATGGCTAAGTGCGGGGCAGGCACGTAGCATCGGTCTCAAGAGCGGTAGGCAACATGGGGTAGATGTTGCGATGGGTTATTTTGACCGGACACTTGAATATATTGACCGGGTGCAGCGTGCCGACACGTCGGCTGCGGTGTGCGAGCAGCTACTTAGTGTCACCTCGAATTTCGGATTGACGGCCCTGATAGCCGCAACGGTGCCGCAGCCCGGTACACCAAGCAGCCAGACGAAGGACCATGTGCTGCTCTGCGATTGGCCTAGCGAATGGCTGGAGCGTTACTTATCGCGCAACTACGTCGACCACGATCCGGTCGTCAGCCATTTGAAGCAGTTTCGGGCGCCATTCCAATGGCGCGATGCCGTTCAAAGCATGCCCGCCGACAAGAGCAGCGCCGAGGTAATGCGCGACGCCCGCCAGTTCAAGCTGCGTGACGGCCTCGCCTTCCCGCTGATCACGCTCGAAGGCCAGATCGCGCTGGTCTCGCTGGGCGGTGAGGCGGTCGAACTGTCCGAAGCCGAATTCGCAATGGTCTCGCTGGCCTCCACCTATGCCATCGGCCGCGCCATGCAGCTTCAAACGACGGCCGGCAAATCTATCGATCACATTGAATTGACGCCGCGCGAGCGCGAATGCCTGCAATGGGCGGCGGTCGGAAAATCCGAGTGGGAGATTTCGCAGATCCTCGGCATCTCGGAGCATACCTCTGAGAAACACCTTCTCAACGCCAAGAGCAAACTAGGCGCCGCCAACCGTGTGCAGGCAGTCGCCGAAGCAGTCAGGCACGGCTATATCAGCTAGGCCGGTTCTGGCGGCCCGAAATTTATGGCCGCATTGTCGGCGTCATATCTTCAGAAAAGACCGGCCCCTGTCGTCCTCTTGAGACGGCTAATGCTTTCTTAACGCCAAAAGCAGACTCGGCGTCGCCAACAGGGTGCACGCCATCGCGGAGGCGTTTAGGCGCAGCTATATTAGCCATGTCGGCTGTGGCAGCCTGGAAATCCTTGCCAACACCTTCGCGCAATTTTTTCGGGAAAGCCCGGCCGTATCTTCCTCTTAAGCCCAGGAGACGGCTAATGCTATTTTCCCTTACCACTCAACAACTGATGGAACGTCCCGACCTATGGGAGGCCGTCCATCGCCTGCGTTACAAGGTCTTCGTCGATGAGATGCGGTGGACCGATCTCGATCGCCCGGACGGCCTCGAAATCGATCAATTCGACCATGATGAGGCCGAACACCACCTTGTCATACGCAATGGCGAGCTTGCAGGCTATCATCGGATGCTGCCGACCACACGGCCGCATCTCCTTAGCGATGTGATGCCGGAACTCTGCGAGGGAAAGCGCCCTTCGGGACCGAATGTCTGGGAGCTAACCCGTTACGCGGTGGCGCCAGGCTTTCGCGATGGCAAGCGCGGCGTGTCTACGGTCGGCACCGAACTGATCGCCGGCTTCGTCGAATGGGGCCTTGCTCGCAATGTCGATCAGGTCATTATCGAGGTCGAGCCGGTGTGGGTGCTGCGGACGCTGCAGTTGCACTTCCTGGCGACGCCGCTCGGTTACCAGCGCACCTATGGCAACCAGCAGGTCGTCGCCACACTGCTGACCTTCAACGAGCATACGCTGGATGTCGTGCGTTCGCGCCGCAACCATCACGCCCCGGTGTTGGCCAGGGGCACCCCCCACATGCTCGGCATGCGGCAGGCGTCGTGAGACTGTCTTCACCCGACGCGCTTTAATGCATGTCGCTCAAAGTGGCCCCGGTTTTGAGAGAACGACATGCATGAAACAAAGACCTAAAGCGCGTCGCGTGAATCCGTTCAAATGCGATGCGCTTTAGACAATGGCCACAGAGCCCACCTCCGTGTGGGGGTGGGCTCTGTAATTTCAGCCTCTGCCCATCGAGGCCAGTCTCTACTTCTCGAGAAACGACGGCCCTTCGCCGACGATCTTTTTGTCTTCCTTGCCGATGGCGTCGAGATCGCGCCCATCATAGGGCAGTGACAACAGGATGCGCCGCATGACGGCCAGCCGCGAGCGTCGCTTGTCATTGGCCCGCACGATGATCCAGGGCGCGAACTGTTTGTGCGTGCGCTCGACCATCTGGTCGCGCGCCTTGGTGTAGTCGTCCCATTTGGTGATGCCGGCAATATCGATCGGCGAGAACTTCCAGTTCTTCAGCGGCGACCAGCGGCGGTCGTGAAACCGTTCGAGCTGGGTCTCGCGGCCGATGTTGAGCCAGAATTTGAAGAAATAGATGCCCTCATTGGAGATCATCCGCTCGAAATGCGGCGTCTCGTCGAGGAATTTTGCATGCTGTTCCGGTGTGCAGAAGCCCATCACCGGCTCGACGCCGCCGCGGTTGTACCAGGAACGGTCGAAGGTGACGAATTCGCCCGATGTCGGGAAATGGGCGACGTAGCGCTGGTAGTACCATTGCCCGACTTCGGTTGGGGTCGGCTTGGTCAGCGCCACGTTGCGCGCGGTTCGAGGATTGAGATACTGGCGCAGCACCGAGATGGTGCCGCCCTTGCCGGCGGCATCGCGCCCCTCGAACAGCGACATCACTCTGCTGCCGGTCGCCTGCAGCCAGGCCTGCGCCTTGACCAGTTCGATCTGCAGCCGCTCCAGCGTCTCGTCATACTCCTCGCTCTTCATTTTCTTGTCGTAGGGGTAGTCGCCTGCGGTCAGTTTGTGGTCCTCGATCCAGCTGGGAAGCTCGGGGTTTTCGATGTCGAACTCCCGCTCCTTGCCGTCCACCTTGATCTTCAGCGGCCCCTTTGCCGGCTCTGCGGCGGGACTTTCCTTGGCTTTTTTCATCGAGACGAACCTTTCCAGCTTGCGGACTCATGCTATGGGGGGCCTCAAACCCGGTCCAGCGGAAGTTTCGGCGAGACCGGCACAGAAGCACGGAAAGCACGAATGGCTGACACCGGCGCAGAGCGGACAACCACGGGGCAAGCCGTCGCCGGCCGGCTGTGGAACAGCCGATGGCTGCTTGCCGCCGGTGCGATCGCCATCATGGCCGTTTATGGGTTTGCCGGTATCTCCGCCTATGTGGTCATGGCTGCGTTGACGGTGCTGCTGGCCGCCGCGCTTCTGCCAACCGGTGGCGCCAGCCGGTCCGCTGAGACCATTGCCACGATCGAGGCGAGTGGGCTGCAGCGGCTTTCCGGCGAATATCTTGCGGCTGCCGTTGCCGATCCGCTGATCATCTTCGACCGCACCGCCACCATCGTCCACGCCAATGCCGCCGCCTTTGCCGCCTTTGTCGGTATCGCGCCCGGCCTGTCGCTGTCGCTAAAATTCCGCGCGCCGGAAATGCAGGCCTTGCTGGACGGCGTGCTGTCGGGAACCGTCGCCTCCGATGCCGTCGACTACACCGAGAAGCTGCCGGTGGAACGGGCCTACCGGGTCAGCGCGTCCTCGGTCGGCCACGCCACCGATCTCTATGTGCTGGTATTCAAGGACCAGAGTGAGACGCGCCGCATCGACCGCATGCGCGCTGACTTCATAGCCAATGCCAGCCACGAGTTGCGCACCCCGCTTGCTTCAATCTCGGGCTTCGTCGAGACGTTGCGCGGCCCGGCCCGCAACGATCCGGCGGCGCGCGAGCAGTTCCTGCAGATCATGCAGAACCAGACCGGCCGCATGGCGCGCCTCATCGACGATCTCCTGTCGCTGTCGAGGCTTGAAATGAAGCCTTACCTGAGGCCGGGAACCGAGGTCGATCTGCGCCAGACCATCGACAGCGTCATCGATTCACTAGGCCCGCTCGCCAGCGAGAACGGCGTCGTCATCGAACGCGACTACGCCGAGGGGCCGCTCGACGTGCCCGGAGACCGCGACGAGCTGTTCCAGGTGTTCGAGAATCTCTTGGAAAACGCCTGCAAATACGGCCAGCCTGGCGGACGCGTCACGGTGTCGATCGCGCGGGGCGAGGCCGGCCCGGAACCGGGCATCGATGTAACCATCAGGGACTACGGCCCGGGCATCCCGGAAGAGCACATACCGCGCATTACCGAGCGCTTCTATCGCGTCGACGTGGAGAGCAGCCGCACGCAGAAAGGCACCGGTCTTGGCCTGTCCATCGTCAAGCATATTCTGACGCGCCACAACGCCCGGCTTTCGATCAAGTCGGAGGTTGGCAAGGGCGCGGCGTTCACGGTCCATTTGCCGGCAGGCTGAGGCGGTACTATCTGCTAACTGCCTGTTTCTTCTTTCTGTCATCCGGCTAGCGTATCAGCACAGGGGTCGAGGAAACGACTCAAAAGGCCAAAGATTTAAGGAAGGCATTTCGCCCATGCAGTCCGTACACATTGTCAGCGCCTATGACGAAGAGCTGAAATACCTGGCGAAGCGCATCGCTGCGATGGGCGGCCATGCCGAGCGCATGGTCGAGCAGGCGATCCAGGCGCTGGTCAATGCCGATCCCGGCCTCGCCCAGAAGGTCATCCGCGACGACATCGTGCTTGACGAGGGCCAGCGCGAAATCGACGACAAAGCCATCGTCATCATCGCCAAGCGCCAGCCCATGGCGACCGATCTGCGCGAGATCGTCGGCGCCATCCGCATTTCGGCCGACCTCGAACGGGTCGGTGACCTCGCCAAGAACGTCGCCAAGCGTGTGGTCAGCGTCATTGATGGCCGCCAGCCGACCAGCCTGTTTCGCGGCCTCGAGGCGCTGGCCGAACTCGCTTTGACCCAGCTCAAGGAAGTGCTCGACGTCTATGCCTCGCGCTCGGTCGAGAAAATAGGCTTCGTTCGCGACCGCGACGACCAGATCGATGCCATGTACACCTCGCTGTTTCGCGAGCTTTTGACCTACATGATGGAAGATCCGCGCAACATCACGCCGTGCACGCATCTGCTGTTTTGCGCCAAGAACATCGAGCGCATCGGCGACCACGCCACCAACATTGCCGAGACGATCTACTACATCGTCACCGGCGAGCAGTTGCCGGCCGAGCGTCCAAAGGGCGACAAGACCGACAAGATTGCCCTTCCGGCGCTGCCGGTGAAGTGATCGCGCGCCCCTCGAACGCTTAATCATATTGCGCTAAACTGCCCGGATGTTAGCGTCTCGGTTCCTGGCCAAGGCCAGGCGCTCAGGAGGCTGCGATGGAATATGTCCGAGAGTTCAAGCCGGCGCCGGCATCGTCCGGCATCATCGCGTCGAGCGTCTACACCGCCGGCAAGCGCATCGCCGACATTCCGATCGAGGAAGCCGGTGAATGGGCCAAGAAGTCGGGCCATGTCGTCTGGATCGGGCTGCTCGAACCCGACCGCGAGCTTCTGCTGCGCGTCAAGGCGCAATTCCATTTGCATGAGCTGGCGATTGAAGACGCCGAACATCCGCACCAGCGGCCGAAGATCGAGCAATATGGCGATGCGCTGTTCATCGTTGCCCGCACTGCACAGCTGATCGACGGACGCGTCACCTTCGGCGAGACGCATCTGTTCGTCGGCTCAGGCTATATCGTCAGCGTCAGGCATGGTCCCTCGACCTCATACGCCGCCGTGCGCCAGCACTGGGAAAGCTGTCCGCACTCACTGGCCAAGGGCGAGGATTTCGTCCTCTACGCCATTCTCGACTTCATCGTCGACAACTACATGCCGGTGCTCGAGCAGATCGAGGACGAGGTCGAGGCGATCGAGGACAGGGTGCTGCTGAAGCCGATGACCGGTCCCGACATCGAGCGGCTCTATATGCTGCGCCGCGATCTGTTGCGCCTGCGCAATGCGGCGCTGCCGCTGGTCGAGGTCTGCCGCCGGCTGACCAGCGCCGACCTGCCGCAGATCCATACCGCCATGCATCCGCTGTTTCGCGATGTCACCGATCATATCCGCACCGTGCAGGAAAAGATCGACAGCCTGCGCGAGGTTCTGGCCTTCGCTTTCGAAGCCAGCCTGCTGGTCGGCCAGAGCCAGGAAACCGCGAACACCAAGAAGCTGGCCTCATGGGCCGCGATCCTGGCGGTGCCGACGGCGCTCGCCGGCATTTACGGCATGAATTTCGACGACATGCCGGAGCTGAAGATGCAATACGGCTATCCCGTCGTATTGGTCTCGATCGCGCTGATCTGCTCGTTTTTGTATTGGCGATTTCGGAAGAGTGGGTGGCTGTGATGGTAGGCAGTAGGCAGTAGGCAGTAGGCAGTAGGCAGTAGGCAGTAGGCAGAATAAGGTAGCGCCTCACGAGCGCTACCCCATTCCCTACTGCCCAGTCCCCAATCCCTATTCCTAACTACCGGCTTCTGCGCCGCTCTGAAGCCGGCTGGAACGCCACCCTTGCGTGGTACTTGCAGTAAGGTCCGGTTTCGGCCGCCTCGTTGCCGCAGAAGTTGAAGTCTTCCGACAGCGGGTCGCCATTCGGCCATTTGCAGGTGCGCTCGGTGAGATCGGTGAGCTGCAGATGCCGCGAGATCGGCACGACGACGTTTTCGACCGGGCGGATGTAGTGGCGCGCCACTGGCTCGGCGTCGAACTGCGCCTGCAGCGCGTTCGCCCCGATCGACGTCGTGACATGGCGCTGCGTGGTTGCGGCGCGCGGCACCGATTTCTGGATCGAAGATCCCTGCGTTGTCTTCTTCTGACGCGCCGGCGTCGCGGTCGAGCGTCCGCGGCCCGACAGCTTCAGCCGGTGCACCTTGCCGATGACCGCGTTGCGGCTGACCCCGCCGAGTTGTGCGGCGATCTGGCTTGCGCTCAAGCCCTCCGACCACAGTTTCCTGAGAAGTTCGACCCGCTCGTCAGTCCAGTTCATGAGACCGCGCTCCTGCTAAGTGTGCGGCAGCCGGAATCCGTTCCCGACCCGGCAATCTTTGCCGGGGCAGACACCACATATATTAGGTGATTAGGTCCGCCGCACGAAATCTAGTTATTTCCCGACTACAATTACCTCATGTGTTGACTCGGTGACAAGAGTCCCAGGTGCAACACGAATCGGTTTTTTAGGTTTTCCCCAACTTGCCCGGTCGCTTATGAGCCGGCGTCTCGTCGGGAGCTGGCCACGCGCCTCTGCACGACGTTTTCGTTGACTTCATGGCCGAAAAACACGATAAGCCGCAAAGGCCGCCGCTTTGGCGGCTTTTTTGATTTTTCCGGTACCGGAGACGCATATAATGAGCGGTTCGGCGCTTTACGAGACCTTTGCCCGCGCCCCTTTGGCCTTCGATCATGGCGAAGGCACCTGGCTGGTTACCGACAAGGGCGAGCGATATCTCGATTTCGCTGGCGGCATCGCGGTCAATTCGTTGGGCCACAGCCATCCGCATCTGGTCTCGGCGCTGACCGAACAGGCGGCCAAGCTCTGGCACGTCTCCAATCTCTACGAGATCCCGGGGCAGGCCCGGCTCGGCGAGCGGCTGGCTGACGCCACCTTCGCCGACAAGGTGTTCTTCACCAATTCCGGCGCCGAGGCGCTCGAATGCGCGATCAAGACGGCGCGGCGCTACCAGTTCGTCAAGGGCCATCCCGAGCGCTTCCGGGTCATTACCTTCGAAGGCGCCTTCCACGGCCGCACGCTGGCGACCATCGCCGCCGGCGGCCAGTACAAATATCTCGAAGGCTTCGGCCCCAAGGTCGAAGGCTTCGACCAGGTCGGCTTCGACGACATCGACGCCGCCGAGAAGGCGATCACACCAGAGACCGCCGCGATCCTGATCGAACCGGTACAGGGCGAGGGCGGCATCCGCCCGGTGCCGACGCAATCCTTGAAGCGGCTGCGGCAGCTCTGCGACCAGCATGGCCTGCTGCTGATCTTCGATGAGGTCCAGTGCGGTATCGGTCGCACCGGAAAGCTGTTCGCGCATGAATGGACCGGCGTGACGCCCGACATCATGGCGATTGCCAAGGGCATTGGCGGCGGCTTCCCGATGGGCGCGTGCCTCGCCACCGACGACGCTGTCGTCGGCATGACGGCAGGCGTGCATGGCACCACTTTCGGCGGCAATCCGCTGGCCATGGCGGTCGGCAACGCTGTGCTCGACGTCGTGCTGGAAGACGGCTTCCTCGAAGACGTCCAGCGCAAGGCATTGCTGATGAAGCAGGGCCTGGCGGCGGTCGCCGACGAATTTCCTGATGTCATCGAAGGCATCAGGGGCAGCGGCCTGATGCTTGGCCTGAAATGCGCCATGCCCAACACCAAGGTCAACATGGCGCTGCGCGACCAGCATCTGCTGGCGGTGCCGGCAGGCGACAACGTCATTCGTCTGCTGCCGCCGCTGACCGTCACCGACGCCGAGATCGGCGAAGCGCTCGATCGCATCCGCGCCGGCGCCAAGGGCCTGACCGACGCCATCGCCGCGGCCGCCTCGAAGTAATCCCGAGAGCCATTCCCGATGAGCCTTCGCCATTTCACCGATCTTTCCGCCGTTTCCGAAGGCGATCTGCGCCTGATGCTGGACGATGCGGTGGTGCGCAAGGCGCGCCTCAAGGCCGGCGAACGGACCAAACCGCTCGAAGGCAAGGTGCTGGCCATGATCTTCGACAAGCCGTCGACGCGCACGCGCGTGTCCTTCGACGTCGGCATGCGACAGCTCGGCGGCGAGACCATCATGCTGACCGGGACCGAAATGCAGCTCGGCCGCTCCGAGACCATTGCCGACACCGCCAAGGTGCTGTCGCGCTATGTCGACGCCATCATGATCCGCACCACGTCGCATGAGCGGCTGCTCGAGCTGACCGAGAATGCCACGATTCCGGTCATCAACGGGCTGACCGACGACACCCATCCCTGTCAGCTGATGGCCGACATCATGACCTTCGAGGAGCATCGCGGTCCGGTTGCCGGCAAGACCATCGCCTGGACCGGCGACGGCAACAACGTGCTGCATTCGCTGCTCGAGGCCTCGGCGCGGTTCCGCTTCAACCTGAACGTCGCAGTGCCGGAAGGCAGCGAGCCGGCGCAGAAGCACATCGACTGGTCGAAGACCAATGGCGGCAAGCTGCACTTCACCCGCTCGCCCGAAGAGGCCGTCGACCAGGCCGACTGCATCGTCACCGACTGCTGGGTGTCGATGGGCCAGGAACACCGCGCCCGCGGCCATAATGTCTTCTCGCCCTATCAGGTCAATGCGGCGCTGATGGCCAGGGCCAAGCCCGACGCCCTGTTCATGCACTGCCTGCCGGCGCATCGTGGCGAGGAAGTGACCGACGAGGTCATCGACGGTCCGCATTCGGTGGTCTTCGACGAAGCCGAGAACCGGCTCCACGCCCAGAAGGCGGTTTTGGCCTGGTGTCTGGGCGCTTGATCTCCAGGCGCTTGATCTCCAAGCGCTTGATCCGGGGCGGCGCGATGCCTATTTGCGCCCCATCACGCAAATCAAGCGCGTTTGGACGCATGCACCCCTCCGGGCCGCATGGCCGCGCCCTGGAGCTTTGTCATGTTGGAAACGCATCAAGTGACTGAACATCACCCCAAACTCGGCGAGTTCGGCTATGCCGGCGACGATCATGTCGTACCCTTCGAGGTCGGCCCGCTCGACGTGCGCGGCCGCACCGTGCAACTCGGGCCGATGCTCGACGCCATCCTCAACCGTCACGACTATCCCGAGCCGGTCGCCCGCCTGCTCGCGGAAGCCTGTGTGCTGACGGTGCTGCTCGGCACCTCGCTCAAATTCGAAGGCAAGTTCATCTTGCAGACCCGCACCGACGGCCCGGTCGACATGCTGGTCGCGGATTTCTCCACGCCTTCGGCATTGCGCGCCTATGCGCGTTTCGACGCCGACCGGCTGGAGGCCCTGGTGGCCGCAGGCCAGACCTCGCAGCAGACGCTGCTGGGCAGCGGCGTTTTGGCGCTGACCATCGACCAGGGCGCGCACACGCAGCGCTATCAGGGCATCGTCCAGCTCGACGGCGAGACGCTGGAGGACGCCGCGCGCACCTATTTCCGCCAGTCGGAGCAGATCCCGACCGACCTCAGGCTGTCGGTGGCCAAGCTTCTGACGCCAGGTCCCGGCGGCGCTCGTGAGCAGTGGCGCGCCGGCGGTATCCTGGCGCAGTTCCTGCCGCAGTCACCCGAGCGCATGCGCGTGCCGGACATTTCGGGCGGCGACGGCGATCCGCGTGACGTGACGCAGGAGCCGGCCGACAATTCGTGGCGCGAGCTGGTGGCGCTGCTCGGCACCATCGAGCCGACCGAGCTGATCGACCCGACCATCGGCGCCGAGCGGCTGCTCTACAGGCTGTTCCACGAACATGGCGTGCGCGTCTTCGGCGGCGTGCCGGTCGCCGACCAATGTTCATGCTCAAGGGACAAGATACGCGGCATCCTCGAGGGGTTTTCCGCGCAGGAGATCAAGGACAGCACCGAAGATGGCGGCATCCACGTCGCCTGCGAGTTCTGCTCGAAGCGGTACGACTTCGACCCGGCGGAGTTTGCAGCTCAGTAGCATCTCTTCCTTCTCCCCGTTCACGGGGAGAAGGTGCCCGAAGGGCGGATGAGGGGCAGCGCGAACTTTGGTGAATGGCCGCGCATAGCCTACGTCATGTGCGTGGAAGATAACCTCATGAGTCCGGCGGCGCCCCTCATTGCACTGCCGGGCATTCCTCCCCGTATAGAGATGGGGAGAAAACCCCTAATTCACCGTCCGCCGCGTCCCCGGCAGATCCAGCGAAAACGCGGGAATAGCGACGTCGAACGTCTCGCCCTTTTTGTTGCGCATGGTGTAGTGGCCGACCATGAAGCCGGAGGGCGTCGAGAGCGGGCAGCCTGACGTGTATTGATAGCTGTCGCCCGGATTGAGCTCAGGCTGGTCGCCGACCACGCCGGCGCCGCGCACTTCCTCGATCCGGCCGCTGCCGTCGGTGATGTGCCAGTAACGCGACATAAGCTGCACGAAATCGTCCGACTGGTTGTCGATCGTCACCTGGTAGCCCCAGACATAACGGTTCTCCGCCGGGTCCGAGCGGTCCTCCAGGTAGAACGGTCTGACCTGCACTTCGATGTTGCGCGTGACGGCGCGATACATGGGCTGCTCCGGTTGCGCGGCAAGGAACATTTGTCGCGCTATGCGGTTTGATACGCGCACAACGGCATGTCCTGCCAGCCTCAAAGCGGAGGTGCCGACAAACAATGTCATTTAAGTGACACATGACAGTGTTGGTGTGCGCAAACCTTGCCGGCGACTCAAGGCCCATCTGTCGACTGACAAAGCAGCCGCGAGCGGCCTTTCCGGAGTGACCAGATCTCATGGAACCAGCTCTCACAGCCGCCTTCGCTTCCTCCGCTTTGCTTCTTTCCAATCTCGCCAGCATCCTGCTTGCTTCGTCGAAACTGCAAGCGCGTCGCCTTATCCCTCCGCCGTCCGACGAGCAGCCACCGGTCTCGATCGTCGTGCCGTCGCGCGGCGTGGAGCCGTTCACACAAGAGACGCTGCAGCGAGCCTTCTCGCTCGACTGGCCGCGCTACGAACTGATCTTCTGCGTCGCTCACGCCGACGATCCCGTCGTCAAACTGATAAACAGGGCGATCGTCCTGTTTCCCAACGTGCCGGCCCGGCTGCTGATCGGCGACGACCGCGTCAGCAGCAACCCGAAGCTCAACAACTGCGTCAAGGGCTGGGAAGCGGCGCGCAATCATTGGGTCATTCTGGCGGATTCCAACGTGCTGATGCCTAGGGATTACGTCCAGCACCTGATGGCGGCCTGGGGGACCAATACCGGGCTTATCTGCTCGACGCCGATCGGCTCGCGGCCGGATGGCTTCTGGGCCGAGGTCGAATGCGCGTTCCTCAACACGCTGCAGGCGCGCTGGCAATATGCCGGCGAGGCGCTTGGCCTCGGCTTTGCCCAGGGCAAGAGCATGCTGTGGAACAAGCCGATGCTCGATACCAATGGCGGTATCCGCGCGCTGGCCGCCGAGATCGCCGAGGATGCTGCTGCAACCAAGCTGGTCAACGGACTGGGCCTGCGCGTCAATCTCGTTGCCTCGCCTTTCGAGCAACCACTGGGGCAGCGCCGACTTGCCGACATCTGGTCGCGTCAGGCGCGCTGGGCGCGGTTGCGCCGCGTCACTTTCCCGCTGTTTTTCGCACCCGAGATCCTGACCGGCGTCGCCGTGCCGTTGGCGTTGGCGCTGGTGGCGGCAGCAAGTGCCGGCGTCAGCCTGCCGGCCACGGTGTTGGCCGTGCTGGCGGCGGCCTACATTCCCGAATGCGCGCTGGCCGCGGCCAAGGGCTGGCACCTGTCGCTGCGCATGGTCCCGGCGATGATGGTGCGCGACATGATGCTTCCCGCCATCTGGGCGCGCGGCTGGCTGAGCGGCGCCGTCGACTGGCGCGGCAACATCATGACCATCGGCACCAAGACGGCCGAACTGGAAGAGGTTTCGTCGGGAGCGTGACGCCTCGCGGCCTATCCGGCTGCCTTCAGCGCCTGCGCAACGTCCTCCAGCAGATCGTCCGTATCCTCAAGACCGACCGACAGCCTGAGCGTTCCCGGCCCGATGCCAAGCTCGGCGCGAGCTTCGTCGCTGAGGTTCTTGTGGGTGGTGGTCGCCGGATGGGTGATCAGGCTCTTGGCGTCGCCGAGATTGTTGGAGATCAGCACGATGTCGAGCGCGTTCTGCAAGGCGAAGGCCGCCTGCTTGCCGCCCTTCACGTCGAGGCAGATCAGCGTCGATCCGCCCGTCATCTGCTTCTTGACGATGTCGGCCTGCGGGTGGTCGGCGCGGCCGGGATAGATGACGCGGGCGATTTCCGGCCGTCCTGCCATGAAATCCGCGATCTTGGCCGCGCTTTCCGTCTGCTGGCGCACCCGAACCGGCAGCGTCTCCAGGCCCTTGAGCAGCGTCCAGGCGTTGAACGGCGACAGGCTCGGGCCGGTGTGGCGGAAATAGTCGTGCAAATTCTCGTCGATCCATTTCTTGTCCGACAGGATGATGCCGCCGAGACAGCGTCCCTGGCCGTCAATGTGCTTGGTCGCGGAGTAGACGACGATATGGGCGCCGAGCTGCAAGGGCTTCTGCTGCAAGGGCGTGGCAAAGACATTGTCGACGATCAGCCTGGCGCCGATCGAGGTGGCGAGCGCCGCCACCGCTGCGATGTCGACCACTTCCAGCGTCGGATTGGTCGGGCTTTCCAGGAAGAACAGTTTCGTGTTCGGCCGCACCGCCTTTTCCCAGTTGGCGATGTCGGTCCCGTCGACCAGCGTTGCCTCGATGCCGTATTTCGGCGCCAGCGTCTCCACCACCCAGCGGCAGGAGCCGAACAGCGCGCGCGCCGCAACGATATGGTCGCCGGCCTTGGCGCTGCACAGGAGCGCTGCCGTCACCGCAGCCATGCCGGACGCCGTGGCGCGCGCATCTTCGGCACCCTCCAGCGCGCACATGCGCTTTTCGAACATGTCGACGGTAGGGTTGGCATAGCGCGAATAGATGAAGCCCGGCTCCTCGCCCTTGAAACGGGCCTCGGCAGCCTGCGCCGTCTCGTAGACATAGCCTTGGGTGAGGTACATCGCTTCGGACGTCTCGCCGAACTGGGAACGCAGCGTTCCCCCGTGCACGAGTGCGGTCTGAGGTTTCCAGTTACGCTTCTTGGTGCTCATCGCTTTTGTTCCAGACACAAAAAAACCGGCCGCGAAAGTCGCAACCGGTCCATATGGCCTTGCGGCCCGACGGTCCTTTAGCGACTTGTTTAACGTGGCTGCAAGCCGACCGGCCAAATCACCACGGGATAACGACCCTTTAGACCTCACCTGCGCTTGCGTCAATTGCCGGCTTCATTAAGAGGTTTGTACCAGGCAGGTTCCGCAATAATATCCAGCGGTTTTGCGGCAAGAACCTGCCACAAAGAGACCGACCTTGGAGCGGAGCCAGCCTTTTGCGGCAGACAGGCATTCTTCCCGATCAGGACATTTCCGCGCTGTTTCAGTCCGGCGCGCTGGAGTCGCCGCGCGCGCTCGATGTCGACCAGGTGCAGCCGGCGAGCCTCGATCTGAGGCTCGGCGACAAGGCTTTTCGCGTGCGCGCCTCCTTCCTGCCGGGTCCCGATCATCTGGTGGCCGACAAGCTTCACCGGCTGAAATTGCATGAGTTCAGTCTCGCCGAGGGCGCGGTGCTGGAAACCGGCTGCGTCTACATCGTG
Organism: Mesorhizobium sp. M0001; assembly: GCF_040324255.1. Taxonomy (NCBI): domain Bacteria; kingdom Pseudomonadati; phylum Pseudomonadota; class Alphaproteobacteria; order Hyphomicrobiales; family Phyllobacteriaceae; genus Mesorhizobium; species Mesorhizobium sp. M0001. The sequence goes on along the minus strand of NZ_JAMYVS010000003.1, from coordinate 146,317 downwards.
CCGCTGCTCGAAAGCCTGGCGCTGCCCGCAAACGTGTCCGCCTCGGCCAACCCGAAGAGCTCGACAGGCCGGCTCGACATCTTCACCCGGGTGATGACCGATCGCGGCCATGAGTTCGACAAGATCGCCGCCGGCTATCACGGGCCGCTTTATCTTGAAGTCAGTCCGCGCACCTTCCCGATCGTCGTGCGCGCCGGATCGCGACTGTCGCAGATCCGCTTTCGCACCGGAAACGCGCTGTTGTCGGAGGCAGAGCTGAACGAATTGCACCGCGCCGAGATGCTGGTGGCGACCGAGCCGCCCAACATTTCCGGCGGCGGCATTGCGCTGTCGATCGATCTTGACGGCGACCAGAACGGCCTGGTCGGCTATCGCGGCAAGCATCACACCGGCTTGGTCGATGTCGACAAGCGCGCCGCCCAGGATGCCGTCGATTTCTGGGAGCCGCTCTACAAGAGCGGCGCCGGCGAACTGGTGCTCGACCCGGACGAGTTCTACATCCTGGTCAGCCGCGAAGCCGTGCACGTGCCGCCGCTCTACGCCGCCGAGATGACGCCCTTCGATCCGCTGGTTGGCGAATTCCGTGTTCACTATGCCGGCTTCTTCGATCCGGGCTTCGGCCATTCGGCCTCAGGCGGCACCGGCAGCCGGGCGGTGCTCGAAGTGCGCAGCCACGAAGTGCCGTTCATCCTCGACCACGGCCAGATCGTCGGCCGGCTGGTCTACGAACACATGCTGAAGCGGCCGCAGGCGCTTTACGGCACCGATCTCGGCTCGAATTACCAGGCGCAAGGCCTCAAGCTCTCCAAGCATTTCCGCCCCGCCGGCTGAACCTTCGATCACCGTCAGGCAAAATACTTGCCTGCGCTGCCTCACCATGCTTGGCTGCCTTTCGGTGGCCGGCAAGAGAACGGCGCGCAAGGGGAACCAAAATGCAGATTTCAAGATGGATCATATCGGCAGCGGGCGCTGCCATGCTGGTGATATCGGCCGGCTCGCTGGCTGAGGCGCAGGAGAAATTGAAGATCGGCACCGAGGGCGCCTATCCGCCCTTCAACACCATCACCGCGGACGGCAAGATCGAGGGCTTCGACATCGACATTGCCAATGCGCTGTGTGCGCAGATGAAGGTCGAGTGCGAGATCGTCACCCAGGACTGGGACGGCATCATCCCGGCGCTGCAGGCGAAAAAGTTCGACGCCATCATCGCCTCGATGAGCATCACCGAGGAGCGCAAGAAACAGGTCGCCTTCACCAACAAATACTACACGACGCCGCTGGCGCTGGTGGCGCCGAAGGACAGCGACCTCACTTCCACCGAACCGGCAGCCCTTGCCGGCAAGACGGTGGGCGCGCAGGCCTCGACCACCCAGGCCGACTATGCGCAGGACGCCTATGGCAAGGCCGGCGCCGAGGCGAAACTCTACCCCACCCAGGAAGAGGCGATCACCGACCTGCAGAACGGCCGTCTCGACGCCGTCATCTCCGACAAATTCGTGCTGATGGACTGGCTGAAGAAGGCGAGCGACGGCTGCTGCAAGCTTGTCGGTGACGTCAAGGGCACCGAGACGCAAGCCGGCATCGCTGTCCGCCTGGAGGACACGGCACTTCGCGACAAGCTCAACGCGGCGATAGACGCCATCGTCGCCGACGGCACTTACAAGAAGATCCAGGCCAAGTATTTCGATTTCGATATCTATTGAGTCCCGTCCGCCGGCGTCAGCCGCGAAATAGATACGATTTCGCGGCGCCAAGGCAGGCATGAAAATGGCCGATAAACAGCAGTTCGCGTGCGGCCAAACGTTTCCTGCCCCAAAAGCCTTCGGTCAGTTTGACCTCGTCGAGCGAAGCGTTTGAGCCGCGCTTCAACGGGAACAACTGCTTGTCGAGGCAACCGAGGACATGGGCCTTGGCGGAGTCGATGCCGCAGACCTGGCCATTGTTGTTCAGCCTGTCGCTGCGAAGCGCTGATGTCATGTGATCCGTGTTGCGCATCAGAAAGCTCACCTGGGCTTTCGAATAGCCGGTTGCTAGAAGACGGCTCGTCATCGCCAAACGGGCTTCACGATAGGACTTCGGGCTGCACTGGCCGGCGCTAAAGGCCACCGACGGTTGGGTCAGAAACAGGGCCACGCCCGTGAACACAATGACAAGCCGCATTCCGTTCATTTGCGGCTCCCAAATTGTGATGCTGCCTCAAAGCGCCTTCACCGCCACCTTAACCGGCTGCTCAATCTCCAGCGGGTTGCGCAGCGGCAGGCCGAAATCCGCGGCCTCGATCTCGAAAACGTCGCCGGCCTGAGTCTTGATGCCGTCGGCAAAGGACAGCGTCGCCGTGCCGAACATGTGCACATGCACGTCGCCCGGCTGGCGGAAGGCCGAATATTTGAAGTGATGATGTTCGAGATTGGCGATTGTGTGCGACATGTTCGCTTCGCCCGACAGGAACGGCTTTTCCCACAGCAAATTGCTGTCGCGATAGATTCGCGATGAGCCCCTGACGTCGGCCGGCAGGTCGCCGATCAGGATTTCCGGCCCGAACGAGGCGTTGCGCAGTTTGGAATGTGCCAGGAACAGATAGTTCACCCGCTCGGTAACATGATCGGAAAACTCGTTCGACAGCGTGAAGCCGACGCGGAACGGCGCGCCGTCGTCGCCGATGACATAGATGCCGGCGATTTCCGGCTCCTCGCCGGCGTCCTGCGCAAAGGCCGGCGACATCAGTGCGGCGCCCGGCGCCACCGCCATGGTGCCGTTGCCCTTGTAGAACCATTCCGGCTGCACGCCGGTCTGGCCCTTGGCCGGCTTGCCGCCTTCGAGCCCCATGCGGAACATCTTCATGGAATCGGTAAGCTGCTCCTCGCCGCCATCGCTGAGCTTCTTGTGCATGGAATCGCGCGTCGCCGCCGAGCCGAGATGGGTCAGGCCGGTGCCGGTCAGATGCAGATGCGCAGGATCGGGATGGTTGATCGGGGACACCAGCCGGCCCTTCTTGTAGACGGCGTCGAGGTCTATCGCTTCACCGAACCCCTTGCGTTCGATCAGCGCGGCGAGGGCCGTTCCGGTGCGCGCGGCTTCCATGGCCAGCGAATAGACGCTGCGGGCGCCGTTGATGATCCTGGTCTTGCCGCCGCCATTGCGGGCGACGACGCGGATGGTCTCGGCGTCGTCGAGGATCTGGGAGATCAGCATGATTAAATCCTCTCTCATGTGCTTGGCCTTGGATGCCTCTTGGCAAACCTTGACCTGCGCGGCTCGGACCTCGCCGCGCCACGGGTTGAACTCTTCGTCCGGATTGCGCTCGCGAACTTGATCCCTCGGGGGACTTCTTATGCCGACAATTTGCCGGCTGCGCCGCGATCATATGCCTCCTGCTTGCCTCGCCTGAAGCTTGTCAGGCCTTGTTCTTGTTGTAGACGTCGAAGATCACGGCGCCGAGCAGCACCAGGCCTTTGACCACCTGCTGCCAGTCGACATTGACGCCCATGATCGACATGCCGTTGTTCATCACGCCCATGATGAAGCCGCCGACGACCGCCCCGATGACCTGGCCGACGCCGCCCATCGCCGAGGCGCCGCCGATGAACACTGCGGCGATGACGTCGAGCTCCGAGCCGAGACCCGCCGCCGGCACCGCCTGGCCGAGACGAGCCGCGATGATCAGGCCGCCAAGCGCCGACAGCACGCCCATATTGATGAACACCATCAGCGTCAGCCGCTCGGTGTTGATGCCCGACAGCTGCGCCGCCTTGGGATTGCCGCCCATGGCGTAGATGCGCCTCCCGATGGTCATGCGCTTGGTGACGAAGACGAACAGCGTGATCAGCACGCCCATGACCAGCAGCACCACGGGCAGGCCGCGGTAGCTGGCAAACTCATAGACCAGGAACAGCGCCAGCGCGCTGGCGACCAGCGTCTTGACAACGAACAGGGTGAAGGGCTCGGCCTCATAACCATGGCGTTCTCGTTTGCGCCGGGTGCGGACCCCGAAATAGGCATAGGCGAGCACGGCGATCAGCCCCAGCACGACCGTCGTCATGTGCAGGGTCACGCCGCTGCCCATGATGGTCTTGCCGGCTGCGTTCACGACCGGCGGGACGAGCGTCAGTGGGCCGATCACATCCGGGATGAAGCCGGAGCTGAGCATCTTGAAGTCGTCGGGAAGCGGACCCACCGACGAGCCGCCGCCAAGCAACGCCTGGCAAATGCCGCGGAAGATCAGCATGCCGGCCAGCGTGACAATGAAGCTCGGTATCCGGTGATAGGCGATCCAATACCCTTGCGCGGCGCCGATCAGGCCACCCGCGACAAGGCAGACGATCGAAACCACCAGCGGATTGCTCAGCGGTCCGAGCTGCCAGATAACCATCATGTTTGCCGCCAGCGCGCCGATGAAACCGGCGACCGATCCGACGCTGAGGTCGATATAGCCCGATACGATCACCAGCAGCATGCCCAGCGCCATCACGATGATGAAGGAGTTCTGCTGCACCAGATTGCTGAGATTGACCGGCTTGAACAACGTCCCCGACGTGGTGAACTGGAAGAACAGCATGATGACGATCAGCGCTATGATCAGCCCGTATTCGCGCAAATTCGTCGCCAGCGCCGAGACGGCGATGCGCGGGCGCTGTTCGTCGGCGACGTTGCCCTGCGGGGCGGGGGCGCTTTCGGTGCTCATGCTGCTTTTCCTTCTCCCCGGACGATGGCGCGCATTATCTTTTCCTGGCTTGCTTCCGCCGCCGGCATTTCGCCCACCATGCGCCCTTCGTTCATGACGTAGATGCGGTCGGTAATCCCTAGCAATTCCGGCATTTCCGACGAGATGACCACGATCGCCTTACCCTCCGAGGCAAGGCGCGCGATGATCGTGTAGATTTCATACTTGGCGCCGACATCGATGCCGCGTGTCGGCTCGTCGAGGATCAGCACGTCAGGGTCGGCAAACAACCATTTCGACAGCACCACCTTCTGCTGGTTGCCGCCGGAAAGATTGCCGGTCATCTGATAGACGCTTGACGCACGGATATTGGTCTTCTTGCGATAGTCGTTGGCGACCGCAAGTTCGCGCATGTCGTCGATCACGCTGTGGCGCGACACGCCGTCGAGATTGGCCAGCGTAATGTTATGCTTGATATGGTCGATGAGGTTGAGGCCGTAGGTTTTGCGGTCCTCGGTGACATAGGCGATGCCGTGTTGGACCGCCTTGCTTACCGAGGAGACATCGACCGGCTTGCCCTTGAGCAGCACTTCGCCGGTGATGCGGCGGCCATAGGAGCGGCCGAACAGGCTCATGGCGAATTCGGTGCGGCCGGCGCCCATCAGCCCGGCGATGCCGACCACCTCGCCCTTGCGCACATTGATGTCGATGCCCTTGATCACCTGCCGCTCGGCATGGAGCGGGTGATAGACCGACCAGTTCTTCACCTCGAACACGACTTCGCCGATCTTGGGCTCGCGCGGCGGATAGCGGTCGTCTAGCGAACGGCCGACCATCGAGGTGATGATGCGGTCTTCGGAGATATCCTTCTTGGCCAGCGTCTCGATGGTGCGCCCGTCACGGATGACGGTTACCTTGTCGGCGACCCGGTTGATCTCGTTGAGCTTGTGCGAGATCAGGATCGAGGTCATGCCTTGCCGCTTGAATTCGAGCAGAAGATCGAGCAGCGCCTGGCTGTCTTTCTCGCTGAGCGACGCGGTCGGCTCATCGAGGATCAAAAGCTTGACGTCCTTGCTCAGCGCCTTGGCGATCTCGACCAGCTGCTGCTTGCCGACGCCGATATTGGTGATCAGTGTCTTGGGGTCCTCCTTGAGGCCCACCTTCTTCAACAGGGCAGCGGTGCGCGCCTCGTTGGCATCCCAGTCGATGACGCCGTATCGGGCATTTTCGTTGCCGAGGAAGATATTTTCGGTGATCGACAGCATCGGCACCAGCGCTAGCTCCTGGTGGATGATGACGATGCCCTTGTGTTCGCTGTCATGGATACCTTTGAACTGGCATTCCTGACCCTGAAAAATGATCTGGCCGTCATATGTGCCGGCGGGATAGACGCCCGACAGGACCTTCATCAGCGTCGACTTGCCGGCGCCGTTCTCGCCAACCACGGCGTGGATCTCGCCTTCCTCGACGCTGAGGTTGACGTTCGACAGCGCCTTCACGCCGGGGAACGTCTTGGTGATGTCGCGCATCTCCAAAATCGTCGTCATCAGGGCAAGCTCCTCCTGTTGCATGTCGCTCCAAAGTGCTTGCGGTTTGAGACAACGACATGCACGCAAACTAAGTCCGGTAGAAACAATACCGGGGTCGCTTGTGAACGGAAAGGGGTCCTGCGTCGCGCAGGACCCCTGTCTTTCTAAACGGATTACTTCAGTTCGTCGGCCTTGATGTAGCCGGAGTCGACGACCAGTGCCTGGTAGTTCGACTTGTCGACCTCATGCGGCGTCAAAAGGATCGAGGGAACGACCTTGACGTCGTTATTGTAGGTCTTTTCGTCGAGGCCGTCCGGCTTGCCGCCCGAGAGCACCTTGTCGACGAGTTCGACGGTGGCCTTGGCCAGTTCGCGGGTGTCCTTGAACACGGTCGAGTATTGCTCGCCCGTGATGATCAGCTTGACCGAAGCGGTTTCGGCGTCCTGGCCGGTCACGATCGGCCACGGCTGGGCGTCGGTACCGTAACCGACGGCGCGCAGCGAAGCGGTGATGCCGCGCGACAGGCCGTCATAAGGCGAAAGAACGCCATCGACGCGGCTGCCGTCCGAGTAGTTGGCCGACAGAAGGTTGTCCATGCGCGCCTGGGCGGTCGCGGCGAGCCAGCGCAGCGTGCCGACCTTGTCCATGCCGGTCTGGCCGGACTTGATCTTGATCGAGCCGTCATCGATCAGCGGCTGCAGCACCGAGATTGCGCCGTTGTAGAAGAAGAAGGCGTTGTTGTCGTCCGGCGAGCCGCCGAACAGTTCGACGTTCCACGGCTTGGTGTTCGGGAAGCGCTCCTTGAGACCCTTGACCAGCGAGTTCGCCTGGATCACGCCGACGCCGAAATTGTCGAAGGTGGTGTAGTAATCGACATTGGCGGTCTTCTTGATCAGGCGGTCATAGGCGACGACGACGACGCCGGCGTCGGCGGCCTTCTGCAGCGCGTCCGAAAGGGTGGTGCCGTCGATCGAAGCGATGATCAGCGCCTTCGGGCCCTTGGTGATTTCGTTTTCCAGCTGGCTGAGCTGGTTGGGGATGTCGTCCTGCGCGTACTGCAGGTCGACCGTGTAGCCGAGAGCTTCGAGCTGGGACTTGACGGCATCGCCGTCATTGATCCAGCGCTGCGAGGTCTTGGTCGGCATCAGCACGCCGACAAGACCCTTGTCGGCTGCATGCGCCGAGTAGGTCATGGCAGCGATGCCAAGGGCCGCGACGGCGGCCAGTGTCTTGATGATTTTCACGTAAAACTCTCCCTGGTTGATGGACGCGACACCTCGGGGCTTCGCGGGCCGCGCAGTCGGGCGGATGCGCCAAAGCGCTGCCGCCGTCATAATCGATCTCCGGTATCCTCCCAATCGGCCCTCAGATTTAAATCGATACGATTTTGCTCGTCATCGACCGTCAAGTCTTGAGGACGCGCGAAAGTGTGACCCTTTGCCATAACTGTCAAATGCGATCTTCGGTGGTTGCTATACCAAAACCGGTATATGACTAAACCGGACTGGAACAGTGGCGGAAGCGGGAAAAGGCATGGCGGCTTTACGAGGTCCTCAGGGAATTTCAAGCGGTTACGATGAATTGCCGGGCGATGGCGAGACACTTCTGCGTAGCGGCTTGAGCCTGCGTCACATGCGCATGATCGCAGCACTCGACGATCACGGTCGGGTGAGTGCTGCCGCCCAGGTGATGAACATCTCGCAGCCGGCGGCCTCGCGCATGATTTCCGAGATGGAAGCGGTGCTCGAGGTGAAGCTCTGCGAAAGGCTGCCGCGCGGCATCACACTCACCCCTTACGGCAAGGCGCTGGCCCGGCGCGCGCGCTCGATCCTGCTCGAAATGCGCGAGGCCGACCGCGAAATATCGGAGCTCAAGGCCGGCAAGGGCGGCTCGGTGTTCCTTGGCGCGGTGACGGCGCCGGCGATCGAACTGGCGGTCCCGGCGATCCGCGAGATACGCCGCCTCTATCCGCGCATCGAGATTACCATGCAGGTCGAGACGTCGAATGTGCTGGCGCGCGAACTGATCGCCACGCGCCATGATTTCATCATCGCCCGTGTCCCCGAAGACCTCAATCCGCGCCTGTTCGAATCGCGCGTCATCGGCGTCGAGAAGGCCTGCCTGATCGTGCGCCGAGGCCACCCGCTGAGCAACGGCCATCCTCTAAACAATGGGAAGGCGGTGAGGCTGGAGGACACCGCCGCCTTCGACTGGGTGTTCCAGTCGGGCGGGTCGCCGCTGCGCCAGGCGATGGAGAGCAATTTCCTGAACCGCAACATCGCCCTGCCGGACCGCATCCTCAACACCTCGTCGCTGCTGCTCACACTGGTCATGGTGGCGCAGTCCGACGCCATCGCCCCGGTGTCGATCCAGGTGGCAAAATTCATCCAGAACCCCGACGGTCTCGCCGGCGCCATCGATGTCGTCCAGACCGAGTTCGACATCGAGGTCCGCCCCTACAGCCTGATCACGGTGAAGAACCGCGTGCTGTCGCCGGCAGCCAAGATGCTGCACGATTTTATATTGCGGGAAGTGGGATAGGAACTGGAGCGGGTAGAGGGAATCGAACCCTCGCGTTCAGCTTGGGAAGCTGACAAGCTACCATTACATCATACCCGCGTCGGCCTCTCGATATCATGATGGGCGTGCTTCGGGCAATCGCCCTTGGACAGCTGTTCGGAAACGGCTGTTGGAAACCCGACCGATTGCGCCGTCCGCCCGCCTTGATGCGGGCGCAGCAAGTGCGTATTCGTGGGTTTGTACCCCGAATCCGGGCACACCAATCTGGAGGCAGGCCCCTTGTCCACAGTGACGCGCTTTCTCGGTGACTCGCCCGTCAGGGTGATCGTCAAGCTGCTGGTCGTGTCGTTCCTGGTCGGCCTGGTCATGAATGCGTTCGGCTGGACGCCGATGGACGTCTTCTACCGCATCCAGGGTTTCTTCATCGATCTTTGGAACCTCGGCTTCAACGCGGTCTATCGCTTCTTGGGCTATATCCTGCTCGGCGCCGCGATCGTCGTGCCGGTGTTCATCCTGCTCAGGCTCGCGAACTACCGGAAGTGAAGCGGACCACGATCCCGAAAAGTGGAAACCGGTTTTCGGAAAAGATTGTGCTCAAACCAAAGGCCACTCAGGCAAAGTCCGACGCCACCTCGAACAGGATGGCGTGGCGCGCCGCGAGCGCTGCGACATCGGTCGAATAGCCGCCGCCGATGACACCGCAGACCGGGATGCCCAGCGCGCGGAAATGACCGATCACCATGGCGTCGCGGGCACGCACGCCGTCATCGCTGAGCGATAGCCGGCCGAGCCGGTCCTCGGCATGCACGTCGACACCGGCATTGTAGAAGACGATGTCCCAGTGCGCCTTGGCCGAGAGCTCCGGCAGGAGGACACCCAGCCGTTCGAGATAGGCGCCATCGCCGGTGCCGTCCGGCAGGGCAACGTCGAGATCGGAGGCAATCTTGCGCACCGGATAATTGCGCTCGCCATGCATGGAAAAGGTGAACGCGCGTGGCTCGTCTTTCAGGATGTCCACGGTGCCGTCGCCCTGATGCACATCGAGATCGACGATCAGGATGTTTTTCACCGCGTCTTGGGCTAGCAGCACCAGCGAAGCGACGGCAACATCGTTGAAGGTGCAGAAGCCCGCGCCTTGCGCGCGCCGCGCATGGTGGCTGCCGCCGGCGCTGTTGCAGGCAATGCCATTGATAAGCGCCAGTCGCGCCGCCAGCACCGTGCCGCCGGCGGCGAGTTGCGCCCTGAGCGAAACGCGCAGTCCCACGGGAAAGCCGATCTCGCGCTCGATCTTTTCAGGCACTGAACACGTGATGACCTGGTCGACATAATCAGCCGCATGGGCGAGCTTCAGCCAGGAGGCCGGCGCCGGCTCGGGCATCCACAGCGTCCCGGCATGGATCAGGCCCCTGATATGCAAGGCCTGCATCAGCAGCGGATATTTGCTCATCGGAAAGCGATGATTGACGGCGAAGCCGGCATCGTAGTCGGGATGATGGACGATCTGCAGGGGCATGGCTAAAGCAATTCCAGGAAAAGTGTGCAGCGGTTTTCCCGGGAGAAGCGCGTAGCGCTTCCCTTTGGGAATTGCTTAAAACCAGTACTGGGATCCGGCGGGCTCGCGCCAGAAGAACATTTCGGTTGGCCGTCACGGCAAGAGTGATTGCGCGGTGGCGGGAAAATGGGGCACATCGGCTGTTCGATCAAGCCGCAACCAGCAAGGCAGCAATCCCCTGGACACGGGTGCAACCCCAGCCGACGCGAGACCCTTCGCCGTCACCAACCGTTCGGTGCTCGCCATCGCCGTGCCGATGACGCTCGCCTATCTGACGACGCCGCTGCTCGGCATCGTCGACACGGCGGTGGTCGGGCAGTTCGGCGATGCCGCCCTGCTCGGCGGCCTGGCGGCCGGGGCCCTGGTCTTCGACGTCGTCTTCAGCACCTTCAATTTCCTGCGCTCCGGCACCACCGGCCTCGTCGCCCAGGCGTTTGGGCGCGGCGACGAAACCGAGGAGCAGGCGGTGTTCTGGCGCGCCGTGCTGATCGCGGTCGCCGCCGGCATCGTGCTTGTCGGCCTTGCGCCGCTGATCGCCATCGCCGGCCAGAAATTCATCGGCGGCGAAGCGCGCGTCGGCGAGGCGATGGGCGTCTATGTCCACATCAGAATGCTCGCCGCCCCCTTCACGCTGATCAACTACGCCATCCTCGGCTATGTCCTTGGACGCGGCGAGGGCGGGCTTGGGCTGATGCTGCAGGCGGTGCTCAACGGCATCAACATCGTGCTCTGCATCCTGCTCGGCCTGAAGCTCGGCTGGGGCGTCGCCGGCGTGGCCTGGGCGACCGTCACCGGCGAATGTCTGGCCATGCTGCTGGGTCTCGCCATCGTTGTCTGGCGCTTCCGGGCCGCACCCCGCCTGCCGCGGCATCGCCTGCTCGACATGCCCGCTTTCCTGCGCATGCTGTCGCTCAACCGCGATATCATGATCCGCTCGTTCTCGCTGCTCGCCGCTTTCGCGCTGTTCACCCGCCAGGGCGCGCAGTTCGGCACGCTGACGCTGGCCGCCAATGCCGTGCTGATGAACTTCTTCCTCGTCGCCGGCTATTTTCTCGACGGTTTCGCCACCGCGGCCGAACAGTTGGCGGGACGCGCGATCGGCGCACGTGCCGAGACGGCGTTCCGCCGGGCGGTACGTCTGACCTTGTTCTGGGGGTTCGGCCTCGCCGGAACCGCGACGCTGATCTTTTGGCTCGGCGGCGCCGGCCTGATTTCGTTGATCACCACGTCGCCGGATGTTCGTGCTGTTGCCGACATCTATCTGCCGTGGGCGGCACTGACACCGCTGAGCGGCGTGCTGGCCTTCCAGATGGACGGCGTCTTCATCGGCGCCACCTGGTCGCGCGACATGCGCAACATGATGCTGGTGTCGTTCCTGGCCTTCAGCGCCGCATTGTTCAGCTTGGCGCCGTCTCTTGGCAATCACGGCCTGTGGGCGGCGCTGCACGTTTTCCTGCTGGTGCGCGGCTTCAGCCTGCTGGCCATCCTGCGGCTCCGGTTGCGCACGGCGTTTTAGAGCGGCCTGGCAGCCCACTGATCGAGCCGGCTGTCGCGCAGTTCGCGCAATGATTTCAGCCGCTCCTTGTCGGCAAATCGCACCATCCCGGCAAGGATGCGCCCCGGCAGCGCCGGCCCGGCATAGATCATGCCGGTGTAGAGCTGGACGAGATCGGCGCCGGCGCGGATCTTTTCCAGCGCGGCATCAGTGGAATCGACGCCGCCGACCCCGATGATGGCGCGATCCGGCCCGAGCAGCCGACGCATCTTGGCCAGCACGATGGTCGAGCGCTCGAACAGCGGTTTCCCTGAGAGACCACCGGCCTCGCCGGCGCCGCTTGTGCTACGCAATCCGGTCCGCGCCAGCGTCGTGTTGGAGACGATGACGCCGTCGATCTGCTTTTCGCTGACCTCGGCGGCGATGTCCTCCAGCTCGGCCTCGACCAGATCGGGCGCGATCTTGAGGAAGAGGAGCGGCTGCGCCGAAGCTGCTGCACGCACCGCCATGACCCGAGACAACAGTTCGCCGAGCTGTTCGCGCGCCTGCATGGTGCGCAGGCCGGGCGTGTTGGGCGACGAGATGTTGACGGCGAGATAACTGGCGTATTTCGCAAAGCGGGAGACGCCGAGCTCATAGTCACGGATACGATCGGCGCTGTCCTTGTTGGCGCCGATGTTGACGCCGACGATGCCGCCGCGTCCCTGGCGCGCGGCAAGGCGTTTTTCCGCCGCTTCGTGGCCCCCATTGTTAAAACCCAGCCGGTTGATCACCGCGTCATCCTCCGTCAGCCGGAAAATGCGCGGCTTCGGATTGCCCGCCTGCGGCAGCGGCGTCACGGTGCCGACTTCGGCAAAGCCGAAGCCGAGGCCAAGCAGCGCGTCGGGCACTTCGGCGTTCTTGTCGTAGCCGGCGGCCATGCCGAGCGGATTGGGGAAGGCGATGCCACAGAGGCTGACCTTCAACCTGTCGTCGCGCACCGTTCGCGCGCCGACCGGCAGACCGCATCGCAGCGCCGCGATCGACATGCCATGCGCCGTTTCCGGGTCGAAGGTGAACAGCAGTTTCTGGCCGATGCGGTCGAACACGCTCATTCGGCCTCCAGCGCCGGAAACTGGTGCGCGCCGTCGGCGCCGAGCGGCAGTGGCCGCACCCACAGCACGGCGCTCATATCGAGCACGCCATAGAGATGCGGAAACAGCGCGCCGCCGCGCGAGACCTCGTATTTCAGCGCGTCACCGAGCAGCGCCCCGTCGACAGTGACCAGCAGCAAATCCGTCTGGCCGGCGAAATGCTTCGCCGCCGTCTCCCTGACCTGATCAGCGGTGGAGAAATGGATGAAGCCGTCGGCGATGTCGATCGGAGCGCCGGTGAAGCGGCCGTTTTTCTCGGCCGCGCGCCAAAGCGCTTCGGGCGCGATCTTGTAGATAATCTGAGACATTGTTGCGCTATAAAGCAATTCCAGGAAAAGTGTGAAGCGGTTTTCCGCCCGGAATTGCGTCAAAACAAGGAGATAGAGCGGAGCGCCGTGGAACGGCGACCCGCTCTGGTCCGGATGGCTCATGCGGGGAAGGGCAACTCGTCCGCATTTACGGCGCAAAGCTGTGATAGGTTGCGCACACTGGCTCGTGGAGGATGGAACATGCGTCTGCAGCACATACTGATCCCCGCCGCACTGGTCTCGCTGGTCGCGGCATCGGCCTGGTCGGAGGAGGCCGACCACTACCGGCTGGAAAAATCGGCCAACGGCTATGTCCGCATGGACACCCGGACCGGCGCCATGTCGATCTGCGAGGAGCGCTCCGGCCAGCTCGTCTGCAAGATGGCGGCCGACGAACGCGCCGCGTTCCAGGATGAGATCGATCGTTTGCAGGCCTCGATGAAGGCCATGGACGAACGCGTCGCCAAGCTCGAGAACTCGCTGTCCGCCCGCCTCGAGTCGAAGCTGCCGAGCGAGGAGGATTTCGACAAGACGATGAGCTATATGGAGCGCATGCTGCGCGGCTTCATGGGCATCGTCAAGGAGATGGACAAGGACAATGGCGACGGCGCCAAGCTCAACTCGCAAAAGACCTGAGCTGCCCGGCGCAAAGTGCCGTCCGGCCATTGCCGCTTGAAAACAAAGCGCTTCGCCGCATAATCGTCCGATCCCGTAAAAGCCGTCAATCGATAACGAAGTTTGGGCAACAACGGGATTTGGGGAGGAACATTTGCCGTCGGGCTACACCTTCGTCATTGCCGACGACCATCCGCTGTTCCGCGGCGCCTTGAAAGAGGCGCTTGCAGGCGTTGGTGATGTCGCCGCCATTCACGAGGCCGGCGATTTCGAAAGCGCCAAGGCCCTGGTCGTGGCCAATGAGGATGTCGACCTGGTGCTGCTCGATCTGTCGATGCCGGGCGCCAGCGGCCTGTCCGGTCTGATCGCGCTGCGCGGCATCCACCCGGCGGTGCCGCTGGTGGTGGTGTCGGCCCACGACGACCCGGTGACCATCCGGCGCGCGCTCGATCTCGGCGCATCCGGCTTCATCTCCAAATCCGCCAGCATGGAGGAAATCCGCAGCGCTGTGCAATCGGTGCTGGCAGGCGATATCGCAGCCCCCGTCGGCATCGACCTCGGCGTCGAGCGCGACCCGGAAATATCCGACCTGATCAAGCGGCTGCAGGCGCTGACACCGCAGCAGACGCGTGTCCTCGGCATGCTGGCCGAAGGCCTGCTCAACAAGCAGATCGCCTACGAGCTCAGCGTCTCCGAAGCGACGGTCAAGGCGCATGTTTCGGCCATCCTGCAGAAACTCGGCGTCGACAGCCGCACCCAGGCGGTGATCCAGCTGTCCAAGATCGGCAGCGATCCGCTGCAGCCGGCGGGCTAAAGCTATTCCAGGAAAAGTGCGTAGCGCTTTCCCTTGGGAATTGCGTAAAACAAAAAGATAGAAACTCTACTCGGCCGCCGACGCCAGCGGCCTGACCCTTGCCATCATCGAACGCAGCACCGCCGGCTTCAGCGGCTTGTTGATCACCGGCACGTCGAGCGCGGCGGCAGCGGCACGGACCTCGGTGGAGCGGTCGGCGGTGACCAGCACGGCCGGCAGATCGGAACCATGGATGTCACGCAGGCGGGCGATGATGTCGAGGCCGCTTCTGCCATCGAGATGATAGTCGGCAAGCACGATGTCGGGACGATCGGCCCTGCCAAAATCCTCCGAACCCGAAAACGTGCCGATGCTGCAGCCCCAGCCCTCGAGCAGAAGCCGCATGCCGTCGAGGATGCGGGCGTCGTTGTCGATGCACATGACGCGCAGGCCGGCCAGCGAATTCGCGGTGCGGGCAGGCGCCTTCGGCTCGACCTCGCGCCGCGGCGCCTCAACCGCCGCAACCGGCAGGACAACGGAAAAGCGCGTACCCTTGCCCGGGTTGGAAAAGATCTGGATCTCGAGCCGCAGCACCCGCGCGATGCGGTCGACGATGGACAGGCCAAGGCCGAGACCTTCGGCCTCGCGCACGCCTTCGTCCAGCCGGGTGAACTCGTTGAAGACCGTGTTCAGCTTGTCGCCGGCAATGCCGATGCCAGTGTCGATCACCTGGATTTCGGCGAGTTCGCCGCGCCGTCGCACGCCGACCAGGATGCGGCCATGGGGGGTGTATTTGATGGCATTGGAGACCAGATTCTGGATCAGCCGGCGCAGCAGGTTGCGGTCCGTCAACACGCTGAGCGACGAGGCTATGATCGTCAGATTGAGTTTCTTTTCGGCGGCGAGCGGCTGAAAATCATTGCCGATCTGGCGCAGCAGCCCGTCCAGGCGGAAGGCGCTGTCATCGGGTTTCATCGCGCCGGCGTCGAGGCGGGAAATGTCGAGCACGGCGCCCAGGATCGTCTCGACCGATTCCAGCGAGGATTCGATGTTGATAGCAGCCTTCCCGGCCGGGCCCTTGCCGGCCTTTTCGATCAGCGACGAGCAGTAGAGACGGGCGGCGTTCAGCGGCTGCAGGATGTCGTGGCCAGCGGCGGCGAGGAAGCGCGTCTTGCCCAGATTGGCCTCCTCGGCCAGCATCTGCGCCTGCGCCAGCTCCTCATTGACCCGGGTCAACTCCTCGTTAACCCTAGTCAGTTCGATGGTACGCGTCTTGACCCGCTGCTCCAGCGATTCATTGGCCCGCTTCAGCGCCAAATCCTGTTCGACGCGTCCTGATATGTCGGCATAGGTGGCAACGATGCCACCGTCCGGCATCGGGTTGGAACGCAGTTCGAGGATTCGGCCACTGGTCGTCAACTCCATCTGCCATGGGCTGACGAAGCTGGTCAGCCGGTTGAGCATCGCCACGCGCTGGTCGGCCGGGATATCGCCGCGCTCGGCGAGGTGGCGCAGGATGCGGTCGAGCGAGACGCCGACCTGGCCCATCTCGTCGGGCAGGTCGAACAGCGCGCGATATTGTCTGTTCCAGCAGATCAGGCGGAAATCGCGGTCGAATACGGTGATGCCCTGCTCCATCTGGTCGAGCGCGATCTGCAGCAGGTCGCGATTGTGCTGCAGCGCTTCGGTGGCGTCGTCGAGCAGGCGAAAGGCGTCCTTGGACTCGCGGTCGTTGCGGCGAAACAGCAGCGACAGGATCAGCCGCGCCGAAGACGAGCCGACCGCGCTCGCCAGCAGCTGCTCGGAAAAGCGGATGACATCCATGCTGGCCTGCTCATTGCCGTGCAGCGAGACGCCATTGCTTTTCTCGAAGGATTGGAAGGAGCGCTCGGTGCGCTCGACGCCGAGGTAGCGCGAGATGGTGTCCTTCAGCACGTTGACGGTGATGGCGGTGCGGAAGCGGCGCAGGCTGGGCATCGGGCCGGATTCGCGCGGCACGAAGATCGACGCCTGGATCCGCTCCAGCGGCACTGACGCGCGCGACAGCGAGCCGAGCACGAAGAACAGCGTGTTGACCGACAGGCTCCAGAGCACGCCGTGGTTCAACGGTTCGGCGACGGTGCCGAACAGAGCCTGCGGCCGCAGCGCCTCGAAACCGAACAACCCCTGCACGACGATGTCCGCGTCGGCTGCCGAGAGCGACGGCAAAAGCAGCGTATAGCCCCAGACGAGGATGCCGGCGACCATGCCAAGGGCCGCGCCGCGGCCATTGGCGCCGCGCCAGATCAGCCCGCCGATCAGCGCCGGCGCGAATTGGGCGATTGCCGCGAACGACATCAGGCCGATCGACGACAGCCGCGCCGAGTTGGTGCTTTCGCGGTAGTAGAGGAAGGCGATGAACAACAGGATGAAGATGGCGCCGCGCCGCACGTTGAGGATCAGCGTCGACCAATCCTCATTCTCAGAGGTCGTGGTCTTGAGCAGGCGGCGCACGAACAGCGGGATGACGAGGTCGTTGGAGATCATGATCGACAGCGCCACGCTTTCGACGATCACCATGGCGGTCGCCGCCGACAGCCCACCGATGAAGGCGGCCATGGCGAGGAAGTCATGGCCGCCGAACAAGGGCAGCGCCAGCACATAGAGGTCACTGGTGGTTTCGGCGCCGACCAGCGCCAGGCCGGCGAAGGCGATCGGCAGCACGAACAGGTTTATCGCCACGAGATAGAGCGGAAACACCCAGGTCGCGGTGCGCAGTTCGGCCTCGCCGCGGTTCTCGACGATGGTGACGTAGAACTGGCGCGGCAGCATGATGATGGCAAAGCCGCTCAGGCAAGTCAGCACCAGCCAGGTGGCGAGCGAGGTGTTGTAGCCCATAGCTTGCCGCACCTGGCTGTTTTCGGCCAGCTTGTCGATCATGTCGCCCGGGCCACCGAAGATCAGGAAGGTGACCATCAGGCCGATCGCCAGGAAGGCGGCGAGCTTGACCACGGTTTCGACCGCCACCGCCAGCACCAGCCCGTCCTGGTGCTCGGTGGCGTCGGCATGGCGGGTGCCGAACAGCACCGCAAACAGCGCCAAGAGCATGGCCACCACCAGCGAGATGTCGCTGACGAAGGGATCGAAGGAGGGCGGCGATCCCGTATAATGCTCGACCATCAGGCCGACCGAACCGGAGATCGCCTTCAATTGCAGTGCGATATAGGGCACCGCGCCGATGGTGGCGATCAGCGTGGCGATCGCCGAGACGGCAAAGCTCTTGCCGTAGCGCGCGCCGAGGAAGTCGGCGATCGAGGTGATCTTCTCGCTCTTGGCCAGCCGCACGATGCGATTGAGCAGCGGAAAGCCGAACACGAACACCAGCACCGGCCCGGTGTAGATGCCCAAAAATTCGAGGCCGCGCTCGGACGACAGGCCGACCGAGCCGAAGAAGGTCCAGGAGGTGCAGTAGATGGCGAGGCTGAGCGCATAGATGAAGGGCCGGGCGCGGCCGGGTCCCAGCGCCGTTGAACGCCGGTCGCCGAGGCTGGCGATGACGAACAGCAGCGTTACATAGGCGACCGCAATGATGACGATGAACCAGCCCTGCACGGCCCGAAAATCCTCCTCGGCCAGCTTTCACCCCGGCCTGCCCAGAGGCAATCACAGCTCTAAGGTCAAGTCCATCGCGGCTTTCCGGCGCATGGCCGCGACGCCGCCCTGTCGAACCGTGACCCAAGGTAAGGAGAAAGCGGTGTTTTCCAGCTTTTGCTTCTGTTGCAACCGCAGGTTTTTGTTATGGTGCGCACGGGCCGACGCCGGAGGGACGGCGGCAGCGCGGTCCGTCATGACAAGGAGGGTCGAATGCTGAAAGAATTCCAGGAATTCATTTCCAAAGGAAATGTGATGGACCTTGCGGTCGGCGTCATCATCGGCGCGGCCTTCAGCAAGATCGTCGATTCTCTTGTCAATGACATCATCATGCCTTTCATCGGCGCACTTGGTGGCGTCGACTTTTCCAACTACTTCATAGGCCTCTCATCAACAGTGCATTCGACCAATCTTGCCGACGCGCGTAAGGAAGGCGCGGTGTTCGCCTACGGCAATTTTATCACCGTGGCGCTGAATTTCGTCATCCTGGCTTTCATCATCTTCCTTATGGTCAAGGCCGTGAACAACATGCGCAAGCGGCTCGAGCGCGAGAAGCCGGCCGCACCTGCGGCTCCGCCGCCGGCTGACGTCGCACTGCTCACCGAAATTCGCGATCTCCTCGCCAGAAAATAGACAAGGCCAGATTTCTGGACCAAAACCCCGGTCGTTCGCGGCCGGGGTTTTCTGTTGCCGCATCTGCTAAGAGCATCCGCCAATGCATGTCGCCCATAAGTGCGCAGCGGTTCTGGATAATGACATGCATCAAAGCAGACATCAAAACGGACCTGTCATGACCCTGATCGATAGCTTGCGCGCCGAAGCGGTGGCCGCCCCCGAAAGCGGCATTGTCGCCGTCGTCAATTACGGCCGTACGCGCGAGGGCATGATCCCGCTCTGGGCCGGTGAAGGCGATTTGCCGACGCCTGCCTTCATTTCGGAAGCCGCCGCCAAGGGGCTCGCCAATGGCGAGACCTTCTATACCTGGCAGAAAGGCATTCCGGAGCTGAGGCAAGCGCTTTCTCGCTACTATGCCAGGCATTTCGGCAAGAGCTTCGCCGAAGAGGAATTCATCGCCACCGGTTCCGGCATGCATGCCATTCAGTTGGCATTAGCAGCGGTCGCCGGCAGCGGCGACGAGGTGGTCTATCTCTCCCCGGCCTGGCCGAATTTCGCCGCCGCCGCCGGTATTTCCGGCGCTACCCCGGTTGCGGTCACGCTCGACCAGTCCGGCAATGGCTGGTCCTGCGATGTCGACAAGATTGCAGCTGCGGTGACGCCGCGCACCAAGGCGCTGTTCGTCAACACGCCATCGAACCCGACCGGCTGGACGGCCGATAAGGAAACGCTGCAGGCGATCCTGAATCTCGCCCGCGAAAAGGGCCTGTGGATCATCGCCGACGAGATCTATTCGCTGTTCCACTACGGCCACGGCCGTGCGCCGTCCTTCCTCGACATTTCGACCGCGGAAGACCGCATCCTGTTCGTCAACTCCTTTTCCAAGAACTGGGCGATGACCGGCTGGCGCGTCGGCTGGATCAAGACCCATCCCGAGCTGCAGCAGGTGTTCGAGAACCTGATCCAGTATTCGACCTCAGGCGTCGCCCAGTTCATGCAGCGCGGCGCCGTCGCGGCGCTGGACCACGGTGATGCCTTCATCGTCGAGCAGGTGGAGCGCGCCAGGAAAGCGCGCGACCTGGTCTGCGATATTCTCGGCGCAACCGGCAAAGCGCGCTTCACCGTGCCGCAAGGCGCGTTCTATTTGTTTTTCACGGTCGACGGCATCACCGATCCGCGCCGGGCTGCTTTCGACATCGTCGACAAGGCCAATGTCGGCCTGGCGCCGGGCACCGCCTTCGGCCCTGGCGGAGAGGCGTTTTTGCGCCTGTGCTTCCACCGCCGCCTCGACCAACTCGAGGAAGCGGCACACCGGCTGGCGGGATGGATGAGGACGGTTTGAGGTGAATGGCCGGCGGCTTCAGCCGCCCGACTTCGGCACCAGCAGCGGCACAATCCGGTCGCTCTTGGCGACACTGGGCCGTCCGGCGGAGCCGTAGGGAATGCCCAGCGCATCCCATGTCTCGACCAGCGCGTCCTGCAGTCCCGCAATCAGGGTATCGGTATGGAACGGCGTCGGCGTGATGCGCAGCCGCTCGGTGCCGCGCGGCACGGTCGGATAGTTGATCGGCTGGATGTAGATGCCGTGCACGCCGAGCAGACGGTCGCTGGCCATCTTGCAGAGTTCGGGGTCACCGACCAGCACCGGCACGATGTGTGTCGGCGATTCCATCACCGGCAGGCCAGCTGCAGACAGAACCTCCTTGGTCCGCGACGCCTGGCGCTGTTGCGCATCGCGCTCGGCTTGCGACCGCTTGAGGTGGCGGATGGACGTGGTGGCGGCGGCGGCGACGGCCGGCGGCAGCGCCGTGGTGAAGATGAAGCCCGGCGCATAGGAGCGCACCGCGTCGATGACGGCGCTGTTGCCGGCGATATAGCCGCCCAGCGTGCCGAACGCCTTGGCCAGCGTGCCTTCGATGATGTCGATGCGGTCGGCCAGCCCCTCGCGCTCGGTGATGCCGCCGCCGCGCGGTCCGTACATGCCGACGGCATGGACCTCGTCAATATAGGTCATGGCGTTGTAGCGTTCGGCCAGTTCGACGATCTGCTTGATCGGCGCGATGTCGCCATCCATCGAATAGACGCTCTCGAACACGATCAGCTTGGCGCGTTCGCGGCCCGCCACCTGCAACAGGCTTTCGAGATGCGCGACGTCGTTGTGGCGGAAAATCTTCTTTTCGGCGCCCGAGCGCCGTACGCCTTCGATCATCGAGGCATGGTTGAGCTCGTCCGAAATGATCAGGCAATTGGGCAAAAGCCGCGCAATGGTCGAGATCGAGGCCTCGTTGGAGACGAAGCCGGAGGTGAAGACGAGCGCGGCTTCCTTGTCGTGCAGGTCGGCCAGTTCCAGCTCGAGTTCGACCAACGGGTTCGAGGTGCCGGAAATGTTGCGGGTGCCGCCGGCGCCCGAACCCATCTTGCCGGCCGCGTTCTGGAAAGCGGCGATGACATCGGGGTTCTGGCCCATGCCGAGATAGTCGTTGGAGCACCAGACGGTGATTTCCTCGGCGCGGCCGTTGGAACGCCAGATGGCGCGCGGAAACTTGCCGACAATGCGCTCGAGATCGGCGAAAACCCGGTAGCGCCGCTCGGCGTGGAGCTGGTCGATCGCTTCCTCGAAGAACCGCTGATAGTTCATGTCGCCTTCCCAGTTTTGCGCGGGATCATAATCGTTGGCCCATTCGTCGTCCACCGGGCCGTTTTGGTCAAAATGCCACGCCCCAAGCCTGTTCCTAACGATGCCAGATCGTGGCCTATTCCCTTGATGTGGATCAATTTTGTGTCCGTACGATGCCACAGGCCGGTGAGACTGTTACGGATTTAACATTCAGGCGTTTCTAATGGCCTTGCCGCAGGCTTTCCAGTAAGGCGGTGATTGAGACAGTTTCCGACAAATTATGAGTAAAAGAGGACGCGGATGACGGTTTTGGTAACGGGCGGCGCCGGCTATATCGGCAGCCACATGGTCTGGGAACTGCTGGATGCCGGCGAGAGCGTCGTCGTTCTCGACCGCCTTTCCACCGGCTTCGAGTGGGCGGTAGCGCCGGAAGCCAAGCTTGTCGTCGGCGATGTCGCCGATAGGGAATTGGTCGGCCAGATCATCCGCGAGAACAAAGTCGACGCGATCATCCATTTCGCTGGGTCGATCGTGGTCCCGGAATCGGTTGTCGACCCGCTCGCCTATTACGAGAACAACACCTCGAAGACGCGCACGCTGATCGAAACCGCGGTACGAGAGGGCGTGCCGCATTTCATCTTCTCCTCGACCGCCGCCGTCTATGGCGGCGCCGGCCTGGAGCCGGTGCGCGAGGATGCCCGCCTGGCGCCGGAATCGCCCTACGGCCTGTCCAAGCTGATGAGCGAATGGATGCTGCGCGACGCAGCGCTTGCGCATCCCTTGCGCTACACGGCCCTGCGCTACTTCAACGTCGCCGGCGCCGACCCCAGGGGCCGGACGGGTCAGTCGACGCCTGGCGCCACGCATCTGATCAAGGTCGCCTGCGAGACCGCGCTCGGCAAACGCCCCTTCATGCAGGTGTTCGGCACCGATTATCCGACGCCGGACGGCACCTGCATGCGCGATTATATCCATGTCAGCGACCTGGCCGCGGCCCACCGGCTGGCGCTGCAGCGCCTGCGCGCCGGCGGCGGCAGCCTCGTCGCCAATTGCGGCTACAGCCACGGCTATTCGGTGCTCGAGGTCATCGACAGCGTGCGGCGCGCCTTCCGCCGGGATTTCGAGGTCAAGACGGGCGACCGGCGCCCCGGCGACGCCGCCGCCGTGGTTGCCAATTCGGACCTTGCACGCGCCGAACTCGGCTGGACCCCGCAACGCGACGACCTTGACCAGATCGTCGCCGATGCGCTCGCCTGGGAGCGCATCCTCACCGGCAAGAACTCCGCGCGAGGCTGAGCCGGGCACTTCCGAGGGCTCGCAAGGCGCGCGGCGAAGCGCTATTGAAGGCATTGGCGATGCGGCGTGGAGGCGCTGCGCCGCGAAGAGGGGGTGGCATGAAGATAACGGTGCTTGGAGCCGGTGTTGTCGGTACCGCGGCCGCGTATTATCTGGCCGCCGACGGCCATGAGGTCACCGTTATCGAGCGCCATCCGGCGCCGGCGCGCGGCACCAGCCAGTCCAATGCCGGTCTGGTGTCGCCGGGCGACGCCACCGCCTGGGCCTCCCCGGCGGCGCTGAAGACCTTCCTGCGCGCGCTCTGGAACCATGATCTCGGCATCAAGGTCAGGCTGCGCTTCGATCCCTATTTCCTCGCCTGGAGCCTGCGCTTCCTGCGCCAGTGCACGGTGGCGCGCCTGCGCGCCAACAGCCAGGTCAAACTGCGCCTGGCGCTCTATTCGCGCGACTGCATCAACGCGCTCTCCGACGCCACCGGCATCCACTATGACGAGCGCAAGAAGGGCATTCTTTATTTCTTCCGCTCGCAGCACAGTCTCGACACCGGCACCGACAACTACCAGTTTCTGGCGAAGCATGGCCTGCAGATCGAGATCGTCGGCCGCGACCGGCTGGTCGAACTTGAGCCCGGGCTCGCCGGAGTGAAGGAAAAGATCGCCGGCGGCGTTTATTCGCCAATCGACCAGACCGGCGATTCCAGGATATTCGTCGATGGGCTGGCCGCCTATGCCGCCGAAAAGCTCGGCGTCAGATTCCTGTTCGACACCACGGTCGAGGGGCTCGACATAGAAGGCGATCGGGTGCGTGCGGTCATGACATCGGCCGGCCCGGTGACGGGCGACGCCGTCGTCATCGCCATGGGCCCCGAGAGCGGCCTGATCGGCCGCCGCTACGGTATCGACCTGCCCGTCTATCCGGTTAAAGGCTATAGCGCGACCATCCCGCTGGAGGACGAGAGCAAGGGACCGACCATGGGCGGCGCCGACGAGGACCGGCTGGTTGGTTACTCCAGGCTCGGAAACCGCCTGCGCATGTCCTCGACAGCCGAGTTCACCGGCTTCGACCGCAGCTTCAAGCTCAGCGACTTCAAGTCCATGCTGAGCACCGGCAAAGACCTTTTCCCCGGCGCTTTCGACGAGAAGAAGGCGCTGTTGTGGGCAGGTCTGCGACCGATGATGCCCAACTCGGTGCCGGTCATCGGCAAGGCGAAATACAAGAACCTTTACCTCGACACCGGCCACGGCCATGTCGGCTGGACCATGGCCTGCGGCTCGGGCAAGTTCCTGGCCGACCTCGTCGCCGGCCGCAAGCCGGAGATCGACCCGCAAGGGCTGGTCTACGGGAACTGAGGGAGCTCTAGTCGTCGTGTTGGCATCGAGTCCATTCGTCGTGCACCCATTCGGCAAGCCATCCGCGCTCAAGCTGGCCAATCTGTGCCAAGTTTTCCTGCCTGGCGGTCAAATGGCCGAGACCGATAACTTCGAAACCTCCGCAGTCCGCGGGGTGATCATGTTCGCCGCAGGTCAGTTGCCACTCACCATCGAAATGATGAACGACCAGCGTCACCGGCCTCTCCGATCGAAAGACGTGCCCACATACAATTGCTCTGGTTTCCAACATTGAGACCGTCACTGCGCAAAGTTTGACAAATATCGTACGACGATCTGGAAGATGCATCCGACTGACAGATTCTACAAACCCTGAGTGACGAAATGTCGGGACCGCAAGTCGCTATCGACCTTGGCCGCATCGAGCGCAACGCCCGCACCATCGTCGAACGCTGCGCATTGTCTGATATCAAGGTATTCGGTGTCACCAAGGGCACATGCGGCATGCCGCAGGTGGCGCGGGCCATGCTGCGCGGCGGTGTTGCCGGCATCGCGGAATCGCGTTTTGAGAACATTCGGCGGCTGCGCGACAGCGGCATCAATGCGCCGGTCATGCTGCTGCGCAGCCCGCCCATGGCGCGCGTCGAGGAGGTCGTGCGCACCGTCGACATCAGCCTGCAGTCGGAACTGACCACCATCCGCGAGATATCGCGCATTGCCGAGCGCATGGGCCGCGTCCACGACATCATGCTGATGATCGATCTCGGCGATCTCCGCGAAGGCATCTGGCCAAGCGACCTGATCCCCACCGTCGAGCAGATCCTGGAATTCAAGGGCGTGCGCATCGCCGGCATCGGCACCAATCTCGGCTGCTTCGGCGCCATAATGCCGACCCCGGAGAACCTTGGCCAACTCGTCGCCCATGCCTACAAGACTGAGCGCCTGTCCGGCAAAAGCCTCGACTTCATTTCCGGCGGCGCCTCGTCATCGCTGACGCTGCTGCTCGAAGGCAAGCTGCCGCCCGGCATCAACAATCTGCGCGTGGGCGAGGCGATCCTGCAAGGCGGTGTCGAAACCTTTCGCGACGTGCCGTGGCCCGAACTCGAACCCGATGCCTGCCGGCTGACCAGCGACATCATCGAGGTCAAACTCAAGCCTTCGCGGCCGATCGGCACATCCGGCTACGACGCCTTCGGCAACCAGCCGGTCTTTGCCGACGAGGGCGACCGGCTGCGCGCCATCGCCAATATAGGCCGCGAGGACGTGCTGGTGGAAGGGCTGACGCCGATCGCCAAAGGGGTGAGGGTGCTCGGCGCTTCCAGCGACCATCTGCTGCTCGATGTGCAGGATGCCGATCCGCGACCCACCGTCGGCGACCGCGTCGCCTTCCGCATGAATTATGGCGCCATGCTTCTGGCGATGACCTCGGAATATGTCGAGAAGGCGCCGATGCACGACGTCGCGGATTTCTCCGGCCGCAAGATGGTGTCGATCTCGGCCGAACCGGAAGCCGGCGGGATTATCGCCCGCGAGGGAACCGGCGCGCGGCTGGAGGCGATGAATTTCGACGTGGTCGAACTCGCCGACGTCGAGCGGCCGCCCTCGGGCCTCGTCCGTCTCGCCGCCGGCGCAGATCGCCGTATCGCCCACAAGGCGCTGACCGCAACGGCGCGGGCGACGCATTCCTTTGGCCTGATCTGGATCGATTCCCTCGCCGCCCTGATGCCCGAGGACGAGGAGGCCGAAGACATGCCTGAAGTCTCGGTGCTGGCCCGCGCGCTCGGTCTCGATCACAAGCCCGGCGCGCTGCAGCCGCAGCTGTCGCCGGAAAATGTCGTCATCGTGGGCCTGCGCCATGCCGATCCGGCGGAGGCAAGGGTGCTCAAGGATTCGCGTGTCTCGGCCTTCACCATGACCGACATCGACGCCATGGGCATGCGCGACCTCATGCATGAGGCGATCCGCATCGCGACGTCGGGCACGCAGGGCTTTCACGTCAGCTATTCGCCGACGGCGACCGAATTTACCGGCTGGGCTGCGGGCTCGGGCGGGCTGACGGTGCGCGAGACGCATCAGGCAATGGAGGCGATCTCGCTGTCCGGCGGTCTGCTGTCGATGGATGTTTCCGGGCTGACCGCCGGTCTGGAGCCGCGGATCGGCGCCGACGCCGTCAACTTCGTCATGTCGGCCTTTGGGAAGCGGATTTTGTGATCAGCCTTGCGCGTCGACTGCCGCGCGCCACGCGGTGACATAGGCCGCCCAGACCGGGTCGGTCTGCGGCTCAATTCTTTCGCCCTTGCCGTGCGTCACTGGCTGATCGGATGCGAGCAGTGCCGCGCCGATGCTGGTGCCGGTGGCCGCCTCGGAGGCGATGACGATGCGCGCGGTCGCTGCCGCCAGCATGCCGACAAAGAGCCGGTTGCGAGCAAACGGTCCTTCCACGGTGGTCGGGCCGTCGGCGCCGATCAGCTCGAGGCAGGTCGCCGTCATCAGTGCCAGATAGAAGGAAATGGCGGCGAACCGCTCGCCTTTGCTGATGCCGTCGGCATCAAGCCATTCCGCGGCATGGTGCGGGAACGGTCCCGATCCCTGCTGCGTAGAAGGTAAAAGCAGCATTTTTCCGGTCAGAACGGCCAGCACCTCGCTGCCGCTGCAGTCCTGCGGCTTGTCCTTGGTCAGCTGGGAAAACTCGCGGCCACCCATGAACCGCGCCGAGGGCACGGGAGCGCCAAGCGCGCTGACATTGACCAGCGTGTCGCGCGCAGCATCGAGCGCAATCTCTCTGCCGCCGACCGCCATCGATACCACCCAGGTGCCGGTCGAGACGACCGAGAAGGGCGGCTCGTCGGACAGAAGATGCGGCAATAGGGAGGCGTTGGAATCGTGCAGGCCACAGAATACCGGGGTCTGCGGATCGAGCCCGGTGCGCGCGGCAAGCGCCGGCAGGATCGGGCCGAGCTGGTCCCTGGCCGGCCGCACCGGCGCCATCAGCCTGCGCCAATCCAGCCTGTCGACCATCGAGGAAAAGTCCGCCTCCCAAGGGCTCCACAGATCGGTGTGGCAGCCGAGCGAGGTCACCTCGTTGGCGGCAACGCCGGTCAGGCGCAGCGCCCAGTATTGCGGATACATCAGCATCGCGGCGGCCTTGGCGAATTCGGTGGGGAAACGCTTCTCAAGCCAGAAGAATTGCGCGCCGAGATTGAGACCGACCGGCAGGCGCGGTGTACCGGTTTCGGCGAAGGGCGGATGAACAGCATCATACTCCGCCGCCAACCTGTCGGGGCCATCGAACTCATAGTCTAGGACAGGCAGCACCAGCTCGCCCGAGGCGTCGACCAGCACGCCGGTCGCACCATGCGTGGTGATCGAAATCGCGTCGATACGCTGTTCGCGGTCGAGGCTGGCAAGGCTGTTGAGGATAAACGTCCACAGCGCCTCGACATCGTGATGCGGATAGGGCGCTTGTCGCAGCGGCGCGTTCGCCATGCGGCGCAACCCCACCTCGCTCAGCGTGACGAGATCGACCAGCGCCACCTTGGCGTTGGTCTTGCCGATGTCGATGACGGCGATGTGGCGCAGCGCACTCATGCCATATGGAACATTGTTTCCAGGGGGATGGCCACCGGTTGGTTGTCCGGCCTGGTCTCCATGATGTCGGCCATGTGCGCCCACCAGCGCTGCATCACCGGATGCTTCGGCAGGTCGGCCATGCCATGGTCGTCGCGCCGCCACAGCACGCCGAACAGGATGTTGGTGTCTTCATCGAGATGGATCGAATAATCGGCGACGCCGGCCTCTCTCAGCAGCGCCACCAGCGACGGCCAGATCTCATCGTGGCGCTTTTTGTACTCGGCTTTCATGCCGGGTTTGAGCTGCATCTTGAAGGCGTATTTCTCAGGCATCAGCTGTTACCACGCAGCTGTCGCCAGACGATCGGCAGCGCGATGACGAAGATCAAGAGCAGGCCGATGAAGATCGACATGACGATGCCGGGCACGTTGAGCAGGCCGAGGCCGAAGGTCACCAGCCCCATGATAAAGGCGGCGAGCACGACGCCAACAATGCTGCCGGAGCCACCCAGAATGCTGACGCCGCCCAGCACCACCATGGTGATGACCTCAAGCTCGTAACCCTGCGCGATGGACGGTCGCGTCGAGCCGAGCCGCGAGGTGATCAGCACCGAGGCGATGCCGGCCATCAGCCCTGTCAGGCAAAACAGGATGAATTTGATGCGGCCGACGCGAACGCCGGAAAACTGTGCCGCGACCGGATTGTTGCCGATGGCAAAGACACGGCGGCCGAAGCTGGTGCGATGCAGCAGGAACCAGTAGGCGACGGCCGCGATGAGGAAGAGCACCAGTTCGAACGACACCACCCACCAGACATAGCCCTGGCCGAAGAAAGCAAAACTCTCGGGATAGCCCTTGTAGGCCTGGTCACCGAGGATGATGAAGGCAATGCCGCGAAACAGGCTCATCGTGCCGATGGTAACGACGATGGACGGCAGGCCGAGCCTCGTCACCAACAGGCCGTTGAAGGCGCCGCAACCGAGCCCGACGACGATGCCGATAGCCACCAGCACCGGCGTGTCGGCGCCGGCCTGTACCGCCATGCCCATCATGGTCGAGGCGAGCGCGATGATGGCGGCGACCGACAGGTCGATCTCGCCCGAAATAATCAGCAGCGCCATGGCGAAGGCGATCAGGCCTTTCTCGGTGAAATTGAAGGTCAGGTCCGACAGCGAATAGGCATCGAGGAAATAGGGCGATGCGAAGCTGTTGATGGCGAAGATGGCGACCGCCACGACGACCAGCAGCGCTTCCCAGGAAAAGATCGCTGAAGAGAGCGGCTTGTCGAGCCGGTCGGGAATGTGGCGCGGGGCGGGGGTGTCGGTCATGCCGCCTCCGCCTTCCTCAGAATGATCCGCCCCTGCTGGCGTTCGCCGCGCGCGTTGAGCACGACGGCCAGGATGATGGCGCTGCCTGAAATCGCCATCTGCCAGAAGGGCGAGATGTTGATCACCGGCAGTGCGTTGGAGATGATGCCGAGGAACAGCGCCCCTAACACCGCGCCCCCGACCGAGCCGATGCCGCCGGCAATCGAAATGCCGCCGATGACGCAGGCGGCGATGATATTGAGTTCATAGCCATTGGCGACCTCGACCGAGGCGATGACATAACGAGAAATCCAGAGATAACCGGCGAGCCCGCCGATCATGCCGGAAATGCAGAAGACGATGAATTTGGTTCGGCCGACATCGATGCCGGCATAGACCGACGCCGTCGGGTTGACGCCGATGGCATAGATCGAACGGCCAAGCGCGGTTCGCGTCATCACCACGAAGAACAGCGCGATGACCAGTATGGCGATCCAGGACAGAACCGGAATGCCCAGGAAAGCTCCGCGCTGGAAGCCGATGAAGTCCGGGCTCATCTTGTCGGCATTGACCCAGGCGCCGCCGGAGAGGACGAAGGTGGCGCCGCGATAGATGGTGAGCGTGCCCAATGTCACCACGATCGAAGGGATGTTCAGCCGCCACACCAGCAGGCCGTTGATGGCCCCGAGCACCAGTCCGACGGCCAGCGCAATGACGATCAGCAGCGGGATCGGGATCGCCGGATGCGCGGCGTTCAGCATCGCCACCACCATGCCGGTGAAGCACAGGTTGGAGGCCATCGACAGGTCGATCGAGCGGGTCAGGATGACGACCATCTGTCCCAGCGCCAGGATCATCAGGATCGAGGTGTCGTTGAACACCTGTGCGAGATTGCCGGGGTCGGCAAAGGCCGGGAAGCGCGTCGAGATCAGAGCAATCAAAACGACGATCGCCGCTGCCAGCCAGATCTCGCGGAATTTCAGGAGAGCCTTCATGCCGCGATACCCGCTGCCGTCCGGACCAGCGTTTCGGCGTCCAGCCCTTTATTATCGTAGACCGCCGCAACCAGCCCTTCGCGCATGACGACGACGCGGTCGGACATGCCCAGAATCTCCGGCAGTTCCGACGACACCATGATCACCGACAGGCCCTGCGCGACGAGCTCCGCCATGAAGCCGTGCACGGCGGCCTTGGAGCCGATGTCGATGCCCTTGGTCGGCTCGTCCAGGATGATCACCTTGGGCGCTGTCGCCAGCCATTTGGCGATGACGATCTTCTGCTGGTTGCCGCCCGACAGCGTGCCGACATCCTGGCTCAGCGACGAGGCGCGCAGGTCTAGCCGCTCGGTGTAGGAGCGGGCGAGCGCGAATTCGTCCGACAATCGCAGCAGGCCGGATTTGGAGGTGCGCTTGAGCGAGGGAAGCGAGACGTTTTGGAAGATCGGCAGGCCGATCACCACGCCCTGCTTGCCGCGTTCCTCCGGCACGTAGACGATGCCGGCTTCGATGGAATCCGCCGCCGATTTCGGCGTGATCACCTTACCTTCCAGCGTTATCGTGCCGCCCGATATGCGGGTGATGCCTGAAATCGCCTGCATCACCTCTGACCGCCCGGCGCCGACCAGGCCATAGAAACCGAGGATCTCGCCCTTGTGCAGTTCGAAGCCGATGTCGTTGAATTCGGTCGGGTGCGACAGGCCGGATACAGACAGCACCGGCGCGCCGATCTCGGCCTTGCGCTGAGGAAAAATGTGGTCGACCGAGCGGCCGACCATCATGCGCACGATCTGGCTCTGGCCGGCGTCCTTGATAAGGCCCTCGCCAACCATCTCGCCGTCGCGGAACACGGTGTAGCGATCGGCGATCCGATAGATCTCGTCGAACTTGTGGCTGATGAACAGGATCGCCTTGCCTTCCTCCTTGAGGAATTCGATCAGCAGGAAAAGCTCCTCGATCTCCTTCATTGAAAGGGCTGCGGTCGGCTCATCCATGATGACGATCTGCGCATCGATCGACATCGCGCGAGCAACCGCTACCAGATGCTTGTTGGCGATGCCGAGGTCTTTCAGCCGCGCATCGGCGTCGATATGGCCGGCATGCATGGTGTCGAGCACTTCGCGCGCGTGTTTTCGCATGGTGCGCCAGTCGATGGTGCCTAGCCGCGTGCGCGGCGCATGGCCGAGAAAAATGTTTTCGGCGACGCTCAGATCGTCGAACAGCACGGTTTCCTGATGAATGGCAGTGACGCCGTGGCCGAAGGCGGCATGCGCGCTGGGCAGGGTGACGGCCTGGCCGTCAATGCTGATCGTGCCGGCGTCCGGCTGGTAGATGCCGGTCATGATCTTGACCAGCGTCGACTTGCCGGCGCCGTTTTCACCGATCAGCGCCGTAACCTGGCCGGGGTAAAGCGACAGGCTGACATTGTGCAGCGCGCGCACGCCGGGAAAGCTTTTGGAGACGCCGGACAGCGTCAGGCGCGGGGCAGGACCCGTGGGCTCCTCCTTCGCAATGCCGTGCTGGGCTGTCGTGTCCATATCCGTATCAAGCCCTGAAACAAGGTCCGTTTAAAGTCGCGGCGGGATTTTGGTCCCGCCGCGCTTGGTCCGAGACGTCCGAGATCAATAGATCTTGGAGAACTTTTCGATGTTGGACTTGTCGAACTGGAAGGGCGGAGCCATCGCAGCCGAGTTGCTGTCATCGAGCGTGACCTTGCCGACGCGGCCGATCGACAGCGTTGCGCCCGGCTTTGCCTCTTCCTTCTTCACCGCCAGATCATGAGCGAGGTAGACGGCGGAGTAGCCGAGGTCGATCGGATTCCAGAGGGCAACCGCCTGGCTGGAACCGTTGTCGATGAACTTCTTGAACTCCGACGGCAGCGCCAGACCCGTGACATTGACCTTGCCGATCAGGTTCGCGTCGGTGACGACCTGGGCAGCGGCAACGACGCCGACGGTGGTCGGCGCGATGATCGCCTTGAGGTTCGGATAGGATTTCAGCAGGCCCTTGGCTTCGTCGGTGCTCTTGGCCGAATCGTCATCGCCGTAGACGGTGGCGACGAGTTTGATCTTGGGGAATTTCTCCGGCAGGATCTTCTTGGCCGCGTCGATCCAGGCGTTCTGGTTGGTCGCGGTCGACGAAGCCGACAGAATGGCGACTTCGCCGCCTTCCGGCAGATAGTCGGCGGCCAGCTTGATGATGGTCTCGCCGATCAGGCCGGTGTCGGACGGGTTGAGATGCAGCTGGCGGCCTTCCTTGGCGACGCCCGAATCCCACGAGATGACGGTGATGCCGCGCTCCATGGCCTTCTTCAGCACCGGCACCAGCGCGTCGGCGTCATTGGCCGAAATCGCAATGGCGTTGACCTTCTGCGCGATCAGCGAATTGACCACTTCGATCTGCGCTTCGGCGGTCGCCTTGGTCGGGCCGGTGTAGATGATGTCGACATCGCCGAGTTCCTTGGCCGCCTCTTCGGCGCCCTTGTTGGCGGCGTCGAAGAAGCCGTTGCCGAGCGACTTCACCACCAGCGCGATCTTGACGTTCTCGGCATAGGCGGCATTCACGAACATGGCGGCCGAGAACGCGGCCGTCACCATCAATTTCTTCAGAAAGCTCATCGTATTTCCTCCCTTGAGCGTTGCATTCCATCGTCGCTGCGGTTGGCCTCAGGCCTGCAGCGAGGATTCTTCCTTTGCCGACTTGCGGGCGACGATCAGCGTCACACCCGCGGCCTCCAGCATGTTGGCTTCGCGATCCTCGATGCCGTCATCGGTGATGACGGTGGCGATGCGCTTCAGCCCGCACAGGATCAGGCTCGAGCGCTGGCGGAATTTCGATGAGTCGACCAGCACCACCAGTTCGTCGGCCTGGTCGATCAGTTTCTGCTCCGCCTGGATCAGCAGCGGGTCGCCTTCCATCAGGCCAAGCGGCCCGAGCCCTTGAGCGCCCATGAACATGCGGCGCGCGTAGAAATTACGCGTCACGTCATTGTCGAAGGGCGAGAGGATGATGTTCTGCTCGCGGTAGATGGTGCCGCCCGACAGCATGACGGTGTTCTTCGAATGCTTGAGCAGGTGCTCGGCGATGGGGAACGAATTGGTGAAGATCGGCATGCGGCGTCCGGTCAGGAAATGCACCATCTGGAAGGTGGTGGTGCCGCCATTGATGATGATCGGTTCGCCGTCCTTGCACAGCTCCACCGCTTCGCGCGCAATCGCGCGCTTCTGCGAAGCGTTAAGCGTTTCGTTGACGGAAAAGGGCCGGCCGGCGAGGCCGATGAACTGCGGTGGCGAGATCGCCTCGGCGCCGCCACGCACGCGACGCAGGCGCTTTTGCACATGAAGAGCCGCGATATCGCGCCGGATCGTCGCCTCGGAGGAGTCCGTCAGGTCGACCATCTCCTGCACCGTCACCACAGGCTTTTCCTGGACGGCGGACAGAATGATCCTGTGGCGCTCTTTTTCGTGCATGGTTCCTCCCTGCATGGTCATGAGGCACTAGAAAACCACCAGTGTCAATCATTTCCGCTCATATAATTTCATTGTGCAGTGCAATATGATCGATCTTGATCGTTTATGATTGACAACCGAGATGCTTGCGTAGACATTTCCGGCAAAATGGACCGCGCCTTTTGCGTCCCAGGGAGGATAATCATGCTCGACAAGCGCTCCGGCTCGCGCCTTGCCAACCTTTGGGACGATGCTAAAGCCAAGGGGCTGAGCGAGCCTGAGCTTCTGGTCTATCGCTCCAACACGCTCGGCTCCGACAAGCGTGTCACCAATTATGGCGGCGGCAACACCTCGTCCAAGATCCGGCAGAAGGACCCGCTCTCTGGCGCCGAAGTCGAAGTGCTATGGGTCAAGGGCTCGGGCGGCGACAGCGCCTCGATCAAGCTGGACGGTTTCGCCACGCTTTACATGGACAAACTGCAGGCGCTGAAAGGCCTTTATCGCGGCGTCGCGCATGAGGACGACATGGTGGGCTATCTTCCCCACTGCACCTTCAATCTCAACCCGCGCGCGGCCTCGATCGACACGCCGCTGCACGCCTATGTGCCGAAGCCGTTCGTCGATCACATGCATCCCGATGCCATTATCGCGATTGCCGCGGCCAAGGATTCCAAGGCGTTGACCAAGGAGATATTCGGTGACGCCATCGGCTGGCTGCCGTGGAAGCGGCCGGGCTTCGAACTTGGCCTCTGGCTGGAGAAATTCTGCGTCGAACACCCCGAGGCCAAGGGCGTCATCCTCGAAAGCCACGGCTTGTTCACCTGGGGCGACACACCCAAGGAGTGCTATGAGACGACGATCTCGGTCATCAACCAGGCGATCGAATGGTTCGAGCGCCGCTCCGAGGGTCTCGCCATCTTCGGCGGCGAAGTCGTCAAATCGCTAGACGCCGCTGAGCGCCGCGCCATCGCGGCGAGACTGATGCCGAGGATCCGCGGCCTGATTTCGGAGAAGAGCCACAAGCTCGGCCATTTCGACGATTCCGCCGCTGTGCTCGAATTCGTCAACTCCAGGGATTTGCGCCCGCTGGCGGCACTCGGTACCTCATGCCCGGATCATTTCCTGCGCACAAAAATCCGCCCGCTGGTTATCGAGTTCGACCCAGCGAAGCCCGACGTCGAAGCCGTGATTGCGCGCCTCGCCGACGATATTGCTGAGTACCGTGTCGGCTACCAGGCCTATTACGACAGCTGCAAGCATCCGGACTCGCCCCCGATCCGTGACCCCAACGCCGTGGTCTACCTGATGCCCGGCGTCGGCATGTTCACCTTCGCCGGCGACAAGGCCACCGCCCGCATCTCTGGCGAATTCTACGTCAACGCCATCAATGTCATGCGCGGGGCCTCGACCGTTTCGTCCTATGTCGGCCTGCTGGCGCAGGAGGCCTTCGACATCGAATACTGGCTGCTCGAGGATTTGAAGCTGCAGCGCATGCCGAAGCCGAAGTCGCTCGCCGGCCAAATCGCGCTGGTCACCGGCGGCGCCGGCGGCATCGGCCGCGCCACCGCCAATCGCCTGCTGCGCGAAGGCGCCTGCGTCGTGCTGGCCGATATCGACGAGACCGCACTTGCCAACGCCAACGACGAACTGGCGAAAGCCTATGGCAAGGACTTCGTCCGGCCGGTGCTGATCAACGTCACCGCGGAGGAGCAGGTGATTTCCGGCTTCGCCCAGACAGCCGTCGAGTTCGGCGGCATTGATATTCTCGTCTCCAACGCAGGCCTCGCCTCCTCGGCGCCGATCGAGGAGACGACGCTGGCGCTGTGGAACAAGAACATGGACATATTGTCGACCGGCTATTTCCTGGTCTCGCGCGAAGCCTTCCGGCTGTTCCGGGCCCAGAAGATCGGCGGCAATGTCGTCTTCGTCGCCTCCAAGAACGGTCTTGCCGCGTCACCCAATGCCGCCGCCTATTGCACCGCCAAGGCGGCCGAAATCCATCTCGCCCGCTGCCTGGCGCTGGAAGGCGCGGAAGCCCAGATCCGGGTCAACGTCGTCAATCCGGACGCCGTGCTGCGCGGTTCGAAGATCTGGACCGGCGAGTGGAAGGAACAGCGCGCCGCCGCCTACAAGATGTCGACCGACGATCTGGAAGAACACTACCGCTCGCGCTCGATGCTGAAGCGCTCGGTGTTTCCCGAAGACATCGCCGAAGCGATCTATTTCCTGGCGTCCGACATGTCGGCCAAATCCACCGGCAACATCATCAACGTCGACGCCGGCAACGCGCAGAGCTTTACGCGCTGAGTTAAGGGCGGAGCGCTTCTCTTCTCCCCGTCACTATACGGGGAGAAGGTGGCCCGAAGGGCCGGATGAAGGGCAGCGCTGACTGAACGCATTGGGAGGAATAGCACTTGTCCGAAACCATCATCGCCGCCGATCTCGTCTCCAGCCACAACGCCCAGCGCAAACCCGACCTCGAGCGCGACTACGCGTCGCTCGGCGAACGCCTCGACCGCCGCGGCATCGCCATCGATGCCATCCGCGACAAGGTCGAGAAATTCGCCGTCGCCATTCCGTCCTGGGGCGTCGGCACAGGCGGCACGCGGTTTGCCCGCTTTCCCGGCGCCGGCGAGCCGCGCGACATTTTCGACAAGATCGAGGACTGCGCCGTCATCAGCCAACTGACACAGGCGACGCCGACCGTCTCGCTGCATATACCGTGGGACAAGGCCGATCCGAACCGGCTGAAGCAGGCGGCCTCGCGCTTCGGCCTCGGCTTCGACGCCATGAATTCCAACACCTTCTCGGATGCCAGGGACCAAAAACTGTCCTACAAGTTCGGGTCGCTTTCGCATGCCGATGCCGGCACGCGCCGCCAGGCCGTCGAGCATAATCTCGAATGCATCGAGATCGGCAAGACGCTGGGGTCCAGGGCGCTGACAGTGTGGATCGGCGACGGCTCGAATTTCCCCGGCCAGGTCAATTTCGCCAAAGCCTTCGAGCGCTATCTCGACGCCATGAAGGAGATCTATGCCGGACTGCCCGCCGACTGGAAACTGTTCACCGAACACAAAATGTACGAGCCGGCTTTCTACTCCACGGTCGTGCAGGACTGGGGAACCAATTACATGATCGCCAAGGAGCTGGGCGACAAGGCGTTCTGCCTGGTCGACCTGGGCCACCATGCGCCCAATGTCAACATCGAGATGATCGTGTCGCGGCTGATCCAGTTCAAAAAACTGGGCGGCTTCCATTTCAACGATTCGAAGTATGGCGACGACGATCTCGATGCCGGCTCGATCGATCCCTATCGGCTGTTCCTGGTCTTCAACGAACTGGTTGATGCAGAGCTTTCCGGCGCCGAGGGTTTCGATCCCGCCCACATGCTCGACCAGAGCCACAACGTCACCGACCCGATCGAAAGCCTGATGCTGTCGGCAGTCGAGGTGCAGCGCGCCTATGCGCAGGCGCTGCTGGTCGACCGCAAGGCGCTCGAGGGTTTCCAAGACGGCAATGATGCGCTGATGGCGACGCAGACTCTGAAAGCTGCCTACCGCACCGATGTCGAGCCGATCCTTGCCATGGCGCGGCTGAACACAGGCGGCGCCATCGATCCAGTCGCCGCATATCGCGCGGCGGGCTACCGGGCGAAGGTCGCGGCGGAACGGCCGGCGGTTGTGGGCGGTTCAGGCGGGATTGTTTGAGATTGGCTAATCTCCACCACAGGGGGGAGATCAGCTTGCCTCTGCCGGCAGGCGAACACCAATATGTGTTCGCTCATATTGATGATGGACTCGGCCGCTCCATGTAGCTCTTCTAGGCACACCGCACTTGGAGCACCGCCATGCCCTTGACCCGCCGGACGCTGATTGGCGTCACCCTTTCGCTCGCAATTGCGCTCGCGCCATCCGGCGCGCTCCATGCCGCCTCGCCTCAACCGGCGAAGGGCGAGCACGGCATGGTCGTCACTGCCCAGCATCTGGCGTCGGAAGCCGGCGTCGAGGTGCTGAAGAAGGGCGGCAATGCCGTCGATGCGGCGGTCGCCGTCGGCTATGCGCTCGCCGTCGTCTACCCTAATGCCGGCAATATCGGCGGTGGCGGGTTCATGACCATCCGCTTCAAGGACGGCAAATCGACCTTCCTCGATTTCCGCGAGCGCGCGCCGCTGGCGGCAACCAAGATCATGTATCTCGACAAGGACGGCAATCCGGTGAAGGGCGCCAGCCTTGATGGCTACCTTGCGGTCGGCGTACCGGGTTCCGTGGCAGGGTTCGAGATGGCTCGTGAAAAATATGGCACGCTGCCACGCCAGGATTTGATGGCGCCGGCAATTGCCTATGCCAAGGATGGCTTCATCCTCGACCAGGGCGACGCTGCTTCATTCGCAAGCAATGCCGCACGGCTGGCGAAGGACCCTGCCGCCGCCGCCATCTTCCTGAAGCCGGACGGCAAACCCTATGGCGCCGGCGAGCGTCTCCTCCAGCCCGATCTTGCAGCCTCGCTCGCCGCCATCTCCGAAAAAGGCGCCGACGCCTTCTACAAAGGCGCCATCGCCGGCGCCATCGTCAAGGCGAGCGGCGCCAGGGGCGGCATTCTGGCCAAGGCAGACTTCGAGCAATATAAGGTACGCGAGCTGCAACCGGTGAGCTGCACCTATCGCGGCTATGAGATCACGTCCTCGCCGCCGCCAAGCTCCGGCGGCGTTATCATCTGCGAAATCCTCAACGTGCTGGAGGGCTACCCGCTGTCCTATCTCGGCGCCGGCTCGGCCGAGACGGTGCATGTCATGGTCGAGGCGATGCGTTACGCCTATGTGGACCGCAACTCGGCGCTCGGCGATCCAGATTTCGTCGACAATCCGGTCTCGAAACTGCTCGACAAGGGTTACGCCAAGGAGATCCGCGACAAGATCGACCCGTTCCGCGCCGGCGTCTCGCAGGATTTGATGCCGAAGGGCTTCGGCGAGTCGAAGGAAACGACGCACTATTCGATCATCGACGATGACGGCAATGCGGTCGCGGTCACCTATACGCTGAACGGTTCGTTCGGCGCCGGCGTGGTCGCCGACGGCACCGGCATCCTGCTCAACAACGAGATGGATGATTTCACCCAGAAGCCCGGCGTGCCCAACCTCTACGGTCTCGTCCAGGGAGAGGCCAATGCCATCCAGCCGAAGAAGACGCCGCTGTCTTCGATGAGCCCGACCATCGTCGCCAAGGACGGCAAGCCGTTCATGGTTATCGGCAGCCCCGGCGGCTCGCGCATCATCACCATCACGCTGGAAGCCATCGTCAACGTCATCGACCACGGCATGAACATCCAGGAGGCGATCGACGCATCGCGCATCCACCATCAATGGCTGCCCGACACGATCTATTTCGAACCGTTCGGCCTGTCGCCCGACACTGAAAAACTGCTGGCCGGCATGGGCTACCACCTCGATCTCGCGGATTCTACCTGGGGTCAGGCGGCCGGCATTCTTGTCGGCGGCAAGAGCCTGGCGGAAATCGAGAAGGGCGGCGGCGCCCGCTACAACGGCGCCATCGACAGCCGCGCCGCATCCGGCGAGGCGATTGGCTACTGATCAAAACAAGAGATTGATCAGAGGACGAGCGTAAGCGTCGACCCGACGAGCATCAGCGCCGCGATCACGACGAACGCCGCGTAGATGCGGGGACGGTCGAGGAGCAGCGCATTGCCCGATATCCAGGCCGCGGTTGCGCCGCCAAGCGCAAACAGGAAGCCGTTCCGGTGACCAAAGGTCATGGAAGCGGCCATCAGCCCGCCAATGATCAGCGCGCCGAAGACGATGATCACGGCAACGGCGTATTTCTCGAAGTCATTGCCGCCGCCCATGGCCGGGCCGATCGCGTTCAAATTCGTCAGATCGTCCGGATCGAACGGATTGGTCGATCCATATTCATCTTGACCGACAGGTTCTCGCATCATTCATTCTCCGCTGACCGGCAACAAATCATCAACATCTGCCGAGCGCAACCGGATCGCGCCGTGCCGAAGGCCGCCGATGCGGTCTTCAACACTTTCTGATGCCGA
Source organism: Mesorhizobium sp. M0001 (assembly GCF_040324255.1). Classification (NCBI taxonomy): domain Bacteria; kingdom Pseudomonadati; phylum Pseudomonadota; class Alphaproteobacteria; order Hyphomicrobiales; family Phyllobacteriaceae; genus Mesorhizobium; species Mesorhizobium sp. M0001. Next base: position 106,849 of record NZ_JAMYVS010000003.1, on the reverse strand, counting down.
CTTGCCACGGTTTTTTTGCGCCGGTTCACAAAATCTACCCTGCTTTCGGGTCCACACGCCTGAATTACCTGGAAAATGAATTACCTGGAAAAATCGCTGCGCACGATGCCGTGCCGCTGCAGCTTGTCGTAGAAGGTCTTGCGCGGAATGCCGAGCGCTTCAATCGTGCGCCGGACATCGCCGTCATTGCGGCCAAGCGCCTCGCGGATGACATTGGCTTCATAGCGTTCCAGCCGTTCCGGCAGTGAGCTGGCGTCATCCGGCTCCGCCGGGGCGGAAGGTGGCGCTTGCGCCGCTTCCTCCAGTCCAAGCACGAAACGCTCGGCGAAATGCGCGAGTTCACGCACATTGCCCGGCCAGTCGTGCTGGCTCAGATGGCGGTGCACTGAGGCAGGCACGGCTGGCATTTGCCGGCGGAAGCGGGCGGCTGCACGCTCGGCGAAGTAGAAGAACAGCAGGGCGACGTCGTCGCGGCGTTCGCGCAGCGGCGGGATCGAGATCGTCACCACATTGAGCCGGTAGTAGAGATCCTCGCGGAAGGCGCCGCGCCGGCTGGCATCGCCGAGATCGACCTTGGCGGCGGCGACGACGCGCAGGTCGACCGGCCGGATTTCATTGGTACCGAGCGGCGTCACCTCGCGCATTTCCAGCACCCGCAGCATCTGCACCTGGGTCGAGGCCGGCATGCTTTCGATCTCGTCGAGAAACAGCGTGCCGCCGCTCGAATGCTCGATGCGGCCGATGCGCTTCTTCTGTGCGCCGGTGAAGGCGCCGGCCTCATGGCCGAACAGTTCGCTTTCGATCACCGTATCCGGCAGCGTGCCGCAATTCAGCGCCACGAAATTGCCCTTGGCGCGGCGGCTCCAGCGATGCAGCAGGCCCGCCACCACCTCCTTGCCTGAGCCGGTCTCGCCGGTCACCAGAACGTCGACATCGGTGTCTGCGATTTGCCGCAGCGTGCGGCGCAGCCGCTCCATCGCCGGCGTCTGCCCGATCAGCGGCAGGCCGTCCTGCGCCTGTTCGGCGCTTTCGCGCAAGGCGCGGTTCTCCATCACCAGCCGGCGCTTTTCCGCCGCCCGTGCCACACTTTGCGCCAGCCGGTCGGCGGCGAAAGGCTTGGTGATGAAGTCGTAGGCGCCATCCTTGATCGCCTTGACCGCAACCGCGATGTCGCCATGCCCGGTGACCAGGATTACCGGAATGTCGGCATCAAGCTGGAAGACGCGGTCGAAGAGCTGCAGGCCGTCAATGCCGGGCATGCGGATGTCGGACACCACCACGCCGGGAAAATTGGCGTCGAGCCCGGCCAGCGCCTCGTTCGCCACCGCAAAGGCCGAGACGGAAAAACCAGCGAGTTCCAGCGTCTGCCGCGTGGCCCTCAGCAATTCGCTGTCGTCGTCGATCAATACGACCGGTGCGGTGTCCATCATGCTGCCCTGGCGAGGTGAATGGTAAAGCGCGTGCCGGCCTGGTCGCTCGCCACCTCGATGCGTCCGCCATAGTCGGCGACGATGTCCTGCGAGATGACGAGGCCGAGCCCGAGGCCTTTTTCCTTCGAGGTGTTGAACGGCGTGAACAATGACTTGAGGATGGCAGGCGAAATGCCCGGCCCATTGTCGGCGACGGCAAGCGCCACGCCTTCGGCCGTCTCCTGGGCCGAAACCTGCACCCTGGCGCCGTCGCGCCCGTCCAGCGCTTCCAGCGCATTCTGGAACAGGTTGATCAGCACCTGTTCGAGCCGCAGCCGGTTGCCCATCACCTTGAGCGTTACCGGCGGCAGCGTGATATCGAGTGCGTCCAGCCGACCGGCAAAGCGGCTTCTGAGCAGCACCACGGCGCCCTCGATGACGCCGCGCAGTTCGACCGGTTCGGCTGCCGTGCGCCCCTTGCGGGCAAAGACCTTCAACTCTTCGGTGATGCCGCCGATGCGCTCGGTCAGCGCGGCAATCGCGCCAAGGTTCTCCTCGGCCGAGGCGGTCTGCTTGCGCTCCAGGAACACACGCGCATTGTCGGCATAGGCGCGGATGGTTGCCACCGGCTGGTTGATCTCATGCGCGACGCCGGCGGCAACCTGGCCGAGGGTAGCAAGACGGTTGGCCTGCACCAGTTCCTGCTGCATGACCTGCAGCTTGGCTTCGGTGCTGCGGTGATCGGTGATCTCGGCCTGCAGCCGGTCGCGAGCCAGGCTGAGGTCATGCGTACGCTCGACGACGCGGCGCTCGAGCTCGATGCGCGCTGCCTGTTCGGCTGCGATGCGCATCTGCGCCGACTGACGGCGCCACAGGAGATAGCCGGCCAGCGCCAGCAACGGCACCACGACGCCCAGCGCCAGCAGCCGCATCTCACGCACCGCAGCCGCGATCGGCGCTTCGACCGGCACGAGATAATCGAGCCGCCATGGCGTCGATTGGACCAGTGTCGAAAGCCTGAGATATTCGGCATCGCTGCCGCCCGGTGTTATCGCATGCACCATCGACACGTCAGGGCTCAATGCCTCGGGGCGTGTGATCGGCAAGGGGATCAGCGGCGCGTTGCCGAATTGCTGGCTGCTCCGGATGGCGGCAGCCACCGGGCCGGCCAGCGGCGCGGTGGTCATGAAGCGCCAGGACGGCACGCTGGTGATCAGCACGACGCCGTGGTCGTCGCTGACATAGGCCGGCCGGTTGGCCTCATGCCAGTCGGCTTCAAGCTGGTCGAATTCCATCTTGACGACGACGACGCCGAGCGGCGCCGCCGCATTGCCGACGCGACGCGAAATATAGAGGCCCGGGCGCTTGCTGATGTTGCCCAGCGCAAAATATTCGGCCGTTCCGGATTGCATGGCGCCGGAGAAATAGGCGCGGAAACCATAGTCGTTGCCGACGAAGCTGGTTGTTTCGCGCCAGTTGCTGGAGGCGATCGCAAACCCGTCGACGCCGGTGACGTAAAGCACCGAAGCCTTGGTGCCGGAGACCAGCCCTTCGAGCTTGCGGTTGAGCACGTCGATCGTGACAGCGCCCTTGTTCTGCAGGGCGTCATGCACCTGCTGGTCCTCGGACAAGAGCAGCGGCAGCCCCCGCGGGCTTTCCAGCACGGCGCGCAGCAACGCAACCTTCAGATTGGCATCGGTGCGGCCTTGCGCCGCCAGTGCCGCGACCTCGGCGCGGCGCGCGTAGAGGCCGGCGCCGGTGAGCGCCGTGGCAACGATCACCAGCGCGATCGCCGCAAACAGCAGCCAGGCGCGACGCGCGCGTTTGCCGAGTTGCTCGGGCGTCGGCGACAGGACCGCGGCAGGGCGTTGCAGCATTCCCTATTTGTGCATGATTTCGCACAAAGCACAATTCAGTCATGCGGATGTCCGCACTTGCGGTTGCGGCGCACCAGCTCGGTCGACAAAGATCTCCAACAAAATCAATGGATACGGTAATGCCGCTCAGTCTGGCACGGCAGTTGCAGTGACCAGTACAGCAGTCGCGAGGCTGCGGAAACAACTTGCCCCGGGAGGTCGAGCTTTCGATCGGGGCGCCATGGAGGACGTCATGCAGCCAGCATTCGCTGCCGCCGAACCGCGCGGCAAGCTACCCTTTTACCGTCATCTCTACGTGCAGGTCCTGACGGCGATCGCGGCCGGCATCCTGCTCGGTCATTTCTATCCCGAACTGGGTGCTTCGCTGAAGCCGCTCGGCGATGCCTTCATCAAGCTGGTCAAGATGGTGATCGCGCCGGTCATCTTCCTGACGGTGACCACAGGCATTGCCGGCGTCTCCGACCTGAAAAAGGTTGGCCGCGTCGCCGGCAAGGCGATGATCTATTTCCTGGTCTTTTCGACCCTGGCGCTGGTCGTCGGCATGGTCGTCTCCAACGTCGTCCAACCGGGCGCCGGCATGCACATCAATGCGGCGACGCTCGACCCCTCGAAGGTCGCCACCTTCACCGAGAAGGCGCATGACACGACCATCGTCGGCTTCCTGCTCAACATCATCCCCGACACCATCACCGGCGCCTTCGCGCAAGGCGACATCCTGCAGGTGCTGTTCTTCTCGGTGCTGTTCGGCATCTCTCTCGCTCTGGTCGGCGAGCGCGGCCGCCCGGTCGTCGATTTCCTGCAGGCGCTGACCTCGCCTATCTTCCGCCTGGTCGCCATCCTGATGAAGGCCGCCCCCATCGGCGCCTTCGGCGCCATGGCCTTCACCGTCGGCAAATACGGCATCGGCGCGATTGCCAACCTCGCCTTTCTGATCGGCACCTTTTACCTGACGTCGCTGCTCTTCGTGCTGGTCGTGCTCGGCGCTGTCGCTTGGTACAACGGCTTCTCGATCCTCGCCTTGATCCGCTACATCAAGGAAGAGCTGCTGCTGGTGCTCGGCACCTCGTCCTCGGAAGCCGCTCTTCCCGGCCTGATGGCCAAGATGGAGCGCGCCGGCTGCAACCGCTCGGTGGTCGGCCTGGTCATCCCGACCGGCTATTCCTTCAACCTCGACGGCACCAACATCTACATGACGCTGGCGGCGCTGTTCATCGCCCAGGCGACCGATACGCCGCTCACCTATGGCGACCAGATTCTGCTGCTGCTGGTTGCCATGCTGAGCTCCAAGGGTGCCGCCGGCATCACCGGCGCCGGCTTTATCACGCTGGCCGCCACGCTCTCTGTCGTGCCTACGGTACCCGTTGCCGGCATGGCGCTGATCCTAGGGGTCGACCGCTTCATGTCGGAATGCCGGGCGCTGACCAACTTCGTCGGCAATGCAGTGGCGACGATCGTTGTGGCGCGCTGGGAAGGCGAACTCGACCAGACCAAGTTCGCCGCCGCCATGGCCGGCACATTGTCCGAGGAAGCCGACCTGGCGCTGTCGGGCGATCTGCAGCCCGCTTGACCGCTCCGGGCACTGACGTTTGAGCACAAGGCCGCAGCCGATTCGGTTGCGGCCTTTCCTTTTCCGCCTGCACGTGGCTGGCGCTGGCCGGGCCCTCCCGGGTAGGGTGCGGACGTAAAACCGAAAGGCCGGCGCATGAGCAATCCGTACCCCGAAATCTACCTCGTCCGTCACGGCGAGACGGAGTGGAGCGCTTCGGGAAAACACACCGGCCGCACCGACATACCGTTGACGGCAAAGGGCGAGGCGGCAGCTCGCGGCGTGGCAGACCGGCTCAAGGATCTGTCCTTCCAGGCGGTGTGGTCGAGCCCGTCGCAGCGCGCCTTCAGCACCTGCACGCTTGCCGGCTTCGGCGCTGCTGCCGTCAAGAAGGACGACCTGCAGGAATGGGACTATGGCGCCTATGAGGGCGTTAAGACCAAGGAGATTGTTGTGCAGCGCCCCGGCTGGCAATTGTTCCGTGACGGCTGTCCCGACGGCGAGTCGGTAGCGGATGTTGGCGCCAGGGCCGACAGGATCATCGCCGGGCTGCGGGCAATCGAGGGCAATGTGCTGGTGTTTTCAAGCTCGCATTTCCTGCGCGTGCTGGCCGCGCGCTGGCTCGGTCTGCCACCCGAAGGCGGTGCGCACTTCGTACTTGATACCGCGAGCCTCAGCATCCTCGGCTATGAGCACGATCTGAGCGAGCCGGTGATACGCAGGTGGAACCAGAAGTAGGGTTTCGCGGCAAGCCTGCCTCTTAACGCGCGAGCACCGCCAATTCCTCCGATGTCAGATGCCGCGCCTTGCCCTTGGCGAGTTCGCCGAGCTGCAAACCGCCGATCGCCACCCGAACCAGCCTCAGCACCTCGATATCGAATGCCCCGAGCAGGCGGCGGATCTGGCGGTTGCGGCCCTCGTCGAGCACGATTTCCAGCCAGGCAGTGCGGCCGCCGCTGCGCAGCAGTTCGATCGAACTTGCGGTCAGCAGTTCGCCGTCGACGATCGCTCCGTCGCGAAAGCGCGCCAGCATCGCTTCGTCGGGCGCGGTGCCGATCTGGACATGATAGGTCTTGGCGACATGCGAGGCCGGATCGAGCAGGCGGTTGGCCCAGCGCGTGTCGTTGGTCATCAGCAACAGGCCTTCGCTGGCCTTGTCGAGGCGGCCGACCGGCGACACGAAAGGCAACTCCAGTTCCACCAGGCAGTCATAGACGGTGCCACGATCCTGCGGGTCATCGCGCGTGGTGACCTGTCCGCGCGGCTTATTGATCATCAGGTAGACTTTTGCCTCGCCGACGATCTGCTCGCCGTCGACAGCGATGCGGTCGCGGCCGAGATCGACACGCAGCGACGGATCGCGCACCACCTTGCCGCCAACCCGCACGCGCCCTTCGGCTATCAGCAGCTCGGCCTGCTTGCGCGAACACAGGCCGAGTTTGGAAAGCGCCCGGTTCAGGCTAACGCCTGCCTTGGCGGCCTGGTGTCGGGCGATGTCTGGTGGCCGTGCCATGTCCTGCTTGCCATCCCAATGATCGGCATCGACAAATGCCACGCCCCGCATTGGCTTCGCAACCTGCCGCGGCATCAACATCACGGGTCGCGGGAGCGGGGCTGTTCTCAAATACGATGTGTCAGGGGGTCGGGCTCAACAGCCCGCCATGGAACGCTGCCCCGCGACGGACGTTGTTGCCGACGAGCGATTTGTCGCGAAAGGCACCGCCATGAAGAAAATCTACCAAAAGCCGACGCTCGTGAAGCGAGGCAGGCTCACCAGCCTGACGGCTCAGATCGTCGCTTCTGGGGTCATTCTGGGGGAATGATCCCCCAGATAAGGGAAGGGATAAATCGATGAGCGAGCGCGGCGTTGATTTCCTGCAGGGCTGGATCCACGAGCACCTGCCGGGCGAACTGCCTGCCGACAAGGCAACGGCTCGAACCCTAACCACGCGAGCTGCCCTGGATGCTCGGCATTTAGGCCTTGAGGTCAGCGAGATCGAAGAGGATCTCGGTCCGCTGGAACGGGTGATTTTCGAGGCGCTGGATCAGCCCGATATCTGAGCCCCCGATATGAGCCCATTGCAGGCGATATTGGCCCATCGCCATCCTGGCGGGGGCTTTTCCGTGATGGCATCCGTGGGTGCGCAGCCCTAGGCAGCCCGCGCAGCTGACGCTCCCCGTGCCGGCGGCAATTCGAACACAGTGGCGCCGTTCTCTCGGCCGCGTTCGACATAACCGATGACACGGAACCATTTGCCGACGTCGGCCCGCTGCAGCCAGCTGCGCGAGTGGATGGGAAGGTTGCCGGCCAGCGCCTGAATGTGGCGGATGTGGCGCCTGCAGAAGCGGACCGTCGCGGCGCTGAAGAAACCCTCCTGCGCGGCAAACAGCGTGTCGGCGGCGTCGCTGTTCTCGTGCCAGGCGACGATCGCCACCGTCTTGTCGCCCTCGACCAGCGCGTGCGCTCGGCCTTCCTTCAAATTCATCATCAGATTGTCGTAGGCGACCTTGCTGTCCTTGCCGGCGGCCACATACTCGTCCGACATCCGCGTGGACAGATCACGGAAGACACTTTCGAGATCGCCGATCGTAGCTGCGCGTGCTCGCATTTCTCCTCCTGCAGCCCCGGCAGGCAGTTTGCCCTAGGTGGAGGGGATCACCAAGCAAAGCGAATCCGCCATTTGGCCGATGGGCGCAAAGTGATTTCATTGGGCGGGTTTATTGCGTTGGCAAATCGCTCCCGTGGAACCGAACTTGCCTCCCCCGAATTGACTCGCGATCGCGTTCGGGAGGGGAAGCATGCAAGATCAGCATTTCGATGAGCCGGTTCGCGTGGCGCTTGGCAGGTCCAGAAACACGATCTACAAGGTGGAGCGTGTCGCGCAGGCCGCTGACATCCTCATGAACCGATGGCCCGTGAAGACAGGCGGCTATCACGTCGCCGCCCGTAAAGCCTGCCTTGGCGTTCTGGAAGGCCTTCAAGAGGCGCGCTATGCCCGCGCCGCCTTCGTCAACGCGGCGATCGAGCCCGATATACTGCTCGAGCGCGACCGCGAGGGTTGAGCGGTCCATCGCCTCTTTGTTTGGCGTGAGGTAAACTGGCAGACCGGTCGGGAGCCTTCCATGTGCAACGACTATGAGCAGCATATTCTCTGGGCTGAATATTGCCGGATGCTGGAGTCGCTGGCACTCGAGATCCCGACCCATCAGACCGAACTTGAACTGCCGCGGGTTGATGACATCCATATCAACGATCCAGCCCCGATCATGCGCGCCGCCGGCGACACTGGCGTTGTTGAACTGACGTCGATGACGTTTGGATTTCCGCCGGCCGGCCCGAAAGGCGGACCAGTGTTCAACTTCCGCTCCGAAGGCCGGCAATTCGCCGGCAGCAAACGCTGCCTCGTGCCGGCATCCGCCTTCTTCGAGTTCACGGGCACGAAGTATCCGAAGGCAAAGCATCGCTTCACGCTCAACGGCTCGCCGTTCATGGCCATCGCAGGGCTTTGGCGTGAAGCTGCCGGCAACAAGCCGCCAACCTTCACCATGCTGACAACCGAGCCTGGACCGGATATTGCGCCCTATCACAGTCGGCAGGTCGTGGTGCTTCGGCCCGGCGATTGGGCGGCTTGGCTCAGTCTGACCAAGCCGGAAGCCGAACTGCTGCAGCCGCTTCCAGCCGGCTCGCTGCGCGTGGAGACCGTGCGCCCCGAAAGTTCATAACTCGGTTGCGCAGGCTTGCCGGCACAGCCGGCAGGCCGAAATCAGGAATCCGTCGGTGCGGCGCCAGGAAGTCAAGCCCTTGATGTTCAGAGAAAACTGGTGCCCAGAGGCGGAATTCAAGTGAAGAAAATCCCGTTTTGCTTTCAGATACTTAGGGGAATGTTTCCGCATCTGCTACCAACATAAATACCAACAAAATATTCCTGTGGATTGGTTCGGTTCCTGCTATTTCTCTCAATGCCTTGCACCTGCACCTTGTCTCTTCCGGTTGAGTATACATCCTTCTTGGTCATACCTCATCATGTGGGGTCGAGTGAAGACCACGGCTGGCCAAGACGACTTAATCAGAACGGATGGCCATTGCGCCCAATATCGGGATCGCTTTAGGCGGTTTCTGAAAGCCGACATCGTGCGAAGAACAGGTGGCTATTTACGGGTCCTGAGACCTTGGCCCATACACCGCTTTGTAGGGTGGACGCGGCGCAGCGAAAAGCGCCGCCAGCCGTTCCTCATGTTGCTTGACCAGTGAGGCAGCAATAAACAGGTAACTCTGCGGCGGACCGGGTGTAGTCGTCGAGGTCGATCGGATTAGACTTCATAGGTGCTCCGTCGACGCGTAGTAGACGGTCTCGTCCTACCAGCAGCCCAGCTTGGCCCAGTGCATTCTGGCTTTGCAGGCGCATGGCGGCAGAAATGATCTCGCGCCAGTGCCTGATACCGCCCTTGGCGATTTGGCCCTTGGTGAAGGCGAACTCCAATTCAACGCAGCCGAGAGACAGGATGTCGATTTGATGTCGGTCAATTGCGTAGCAGGCCATGGCATCGACCAACGCTGTCATATAACTGGCATAGTAGGATCGGCGCCTCGGGGGTGCCGGGCCACATCCCACCCGCTTGGGCCGTCCCCAAGTCTGATATCTGTCAGGAGAGCCACAACTCGCTCCGGCTCACGACCGAAAGTCCCAATCGCTTCAAGGCCCCTTAAGCCGGCGACCACCTCGAACCCGGCCTCCCGGAGAGTTCTCGACGTCTCCACGAACAGCACGGAACCCGATGACATTGAAAGCCTGCTTCGTGCGCCCCAACAGTTGAACGGCTGCGAACTCTTAAGGTTCCTGGCGCGCAATAGCACTCGTTAATCCGGTGGAAAGCAGGTTGTGATCCAGCCGTTTCGAACAGGGTGCGGCAGGCGAAAAGGATTGAGGGCAGCTGAACTTTGCCCGCATCATCGACGCACTGACCATTGGCCTTCGTCTCCCTAGGCAGCGGGAACATTAGCGCCAACTAAAAGTTGAGAGCAAACACGAACAGGTTCTTGATGGCACATGATCCTTCTTTCAAAATGTTGATCCGCAAGCTCCAAGCCATCTCGGAACTCGCAGAATCAGACATTGCGACCTTGGGGAACATCTCGATTCAGGAGAAGAGATATCAGGCCAACGAAGACATTCTGCGCGAGGGCGATAAGCCGAGCCTTTCCTTCGTCGTTCTTGACGGCTTGATAGGGTCGACCAAACTAACCGGGGAGGGCAAGCGTCAGATATCCTCCTTTTTTGTTCCGGGCGACATTCCCGACCTGCATGGTTTGCATTTGTCGGTCATGGATTGCACGTTCACCCCTCTGATGCCCTCTCGAGTGGGCTTCATGCGGCACGACGATCTTCGCGCCATTTGCGACCAGCACTCTTCGATAACGAGAGTGTTTTGGCGCTCCACTGTGATCGATGCGGCGATCTATCGAGAGTGGGTCACCAACGTCGGAAGGCGCGACGCCTACTCGCGTATGGCTCACATTCTTTGCGAACTTATTGTCCGCCTTCGCTCGGTCGGTCGCATTGAAGATCATGTGGCCTATCTCCCGATAACGCAGGCTGCACTTGGCGACGCACTAGGCCTCTCCTCCGTGCACGTGAACCGAGTGCTTCAGGACCTTCGACGCGACGGTCTGATATCTACCCTTGGCTCGCGTTTTCATGCGCCCGACTGGGCAGGGCTCGTTCGCGCCGCAGATTTTGACTCTACCTATCTGCACGATAAGGCTGCGCAGACGGGTGCCGGTTTCTGAGAATGCTGGGTCGCTCATGATGCATTGAGCCAACCCCTCGCGATCCTTGAAACCGAATCTGCTGTAGAACCCGCATTCCAACAGGAATGTCGATCACTGCTTGAGAACTGGACCGCAGACTTACCTAGTGACGGCATGGCTTCCCAAAGCTACGACCTGAGGAAGGAACCCGCCGAAAGCGGGACGGTGTTTGATGTCTTCACTGGGTACCCCCGCAGCGCGTGGGCGTCTGGCTAACTATCTGGACGAGGAATATTCCCGTGATCTTCAGCCTTCTGACCATGTCGACCTGAAGCGAAGGTTCGCCGGGGGGTAACCTCTAAAGTATGACTGCCATGGAACACGTGTGGAGCGCCGGAGTCCAAATTCCCGAGTCTGTGCATCCCGGGCATCCGCTTTAGCCATAGTGGAGACGCGGCTTTGGCAACGTTCCTGTAAATTGAACCCCAATTCGGTCGTTCCTGCGCCACCGCAGGACTGCTTGGTAGGCAACGCCGTCGGTCGGCACGTAAAGCACGAACCGCTCAGGGACACGCGATTCCACCGGGACTTTGAGCTCAGCTCCGCCACTGTTTTGGTTCCGAATGGTGCAACTGATCTCGGAGTTTGTAATTCCGCTGATGATTGAGGCGCCTTTAAGCACCCGCTGCCTCCGTTCGCGGCGATGCTCTTCATCAACCATGTGACCTCCATCGGTCACCCCCCGGCCCTATGGTACGCCCACCGGCGAACAACTGTCCATCTGGGGCGTCGCTCGGTAGCCGGACGGCATAGATGCCCGTTGCCGGTGAATTCGCAACGCGAACAGACCCGAATGGTCTCGTCGTATAGCGTTGTTAATCCGGCAGCAGCATCTCCTCTTCATCAGCCGCGGCTTCGAACAGCAGCCGGAAGTCATTACCCGGCATTTTGCCATCCATCGCAGATAGGCAAGCCTCGGCCGCCAGCCGCCACTTGGGGCCACGATTGGACCACTTTAGGAGCTCCTCGGCGGCGGCATCAACCCGGTTGACACCAAGGAGAAGCCCCGGGCGCTCAGTCTTCACATAAACTGGAGGGTTGAACCAACGGTGGGGCATCACGCCTCTCGAACGTCAAAGGCGATGAACAGTCCGCAAACGGAGGCTGATTTGACGATCATTTCGACTAACTGGCAGTCAGTTTCGAGAAGATCGCCGCCGCGCTCACGGACCGCTACAATGGTCGCTTTGACGGAAATAATGTCGCCGGGTTGAGAGCCCAACAGGACCTCGCGGACCAGCTCCTTGGCCGTTTGCTGCGTAGGCCGAACAGGTGCTTGAATGTCCATCCCATCCTCCCAGAGAGATAGAACCTCATCAGCTATTCTGTGGGTCACTTTCCGAAAAAGGCAAGAGTCGGAAACGTACAAAGCAGGTTCCCGCAAACACCGCCCTACGATGGCTAAATCCCTCGAAGGCGCTGATTTGCACCTCACCGTGTCAGCTGCCGACGCGGCCATAAGGAGAGAGGACCCGCCTCCCCAAATTCTCACGGACGAACGCGGATAACCGTCTTTCCTGCACGTCGGTCCGTTGAGTTGAAGGTGCCGATGGCATCATCCAAGCTCGAAACCTTGCCAATGTTCGTCCGCAGTCGTCCATCGCGGATCCGCTGCACTATCTCAGAAAGCTGGGGGCGATCAGCCTCGACGACGAAGTCAACGGTCAGGCCATCGGCAGGTCGAATGTCCGTTGGTCCAACGACTGTGACAAGGATACCTCCGGCCCGGACGAGCGTTGCGGATCGCTTCTGGAAATCGCCGCCGATGACATCGAACACCAGATCGACGCCGCCTACATCTTCAAGCGTGTCTTTTGCGAGGTCGAGGAATTCATTTGCACCGAAGTCGAGCGCTTTCTGGCGGTCGGCGGCCCGCCCGGTGCCGATCACATAGGCTCCAGCCTCCCTGGCAAGCTGCGCCACCATCGAACCGACGGCACCGGCAGCGCCATGCGCGAGAACGCTCTGCCCGGCCTTGATGCGGCCATGCTGGAACAGCCCCTGCCATGCAGTTAGGCCGGAGATCGGCAGGCTAGCGCCCACCGTAAAGTCGACATCGCCGGGCAGCGGCGCGAGGTTACGGGCCTCCATGGCAACATACTCGGCGAGGGTGCCGTCGCGATGCCAGTCCGCGAGGCCGAACACCCGCTGACCTATAGAAAGCCCCGTGGTGCCGTAGCCGAGCGCAGTGACCACACCAGATGTGAGCAGGCGGGCGACGACAGAAGCTACGCCGAAGATCTAAGCAAAGCCGAGGCCTCGAAGCGAATCGACGCGCTAAGAAGCCCGCCCAGACTCTCTCTGCAATCAAAAAAAGAGTTGTCCTCGCTCCCTGTTCTGTCATCGCAATGAAGGACGACATCTTCGAGCACCCGCAGCACACCTGTCGCATGGAAAAAGCTGTAGGCGTTTATAGGTGCTTGGGGAATCCGCCGTTTGTTTGCGTTGTGGAGCGGGACAAAGCAAGTTACTCACTCAGGCTGGCTACCGTGAAGCGGGGCACCAGCCCGACTTCCACGCGTTGCCGTGGGAAGCTGAACACAGGGCCGTCAAAGAAAGGCAAGGTGGACGCGACGGCGCTCGCTGAACGCATTCGGGCGCCGGCTGCGTTCGCGTTCACACCCGGCGCTATGTCGCTTCTAGGCCCGCTCTGTCGCTACTTTGTGCGCAGCATATTGTGGGAACTCTGCCTCGGCCCACGCACTCAGTGGCTGACCAGAACGAGCGCATCATCGGCCTAACCGTTTAGGCTGTAGAATTTGTGTGTGCGCTCGTATCGAGATGCGGGTGATGTCGCAGCCGAAACGCGCTGCTTCCTTCTCGATCCGCCCCATCAGTTTGGCGCCGATACCAGCACTGCGCATCTCGGCGTCGACAACCACATGGTCGGCCTACGCCCACTTTCCGCCCATACCCGGTTTGCTGATAGAACGGGTAGATAGCCGCGATCTCTTCGAGCTCCATGGCTGAGTGTCGATGCCTATGTCGGCGAGGTGATGAGTGCGGCCTTGCCGCCGAACACCAGCCCCAACTGGGCAGTCGCATCGCTCGACATTACGGGCGATGCAGCCACTGCGAAGGTCGAGGACGAATTTGGAACCACAAGGTTCACCGGCCGGCGGCAAAGGGTCCGGCCTTTCCTTCCTAGTGTGACGTGGCCCTGAAGGCTGCCAAGTTGTTCCTGCCTCACTGATCCAGTTCAAGCGGATCGTGATCTGGTTGCTCGTGCCACATCACCTGGCGGAAATCGCGTTTGTCGACCTGCTGACCGCAGATCGGGCATGCGTGAAATCGATAGTCACCGTCCTGCGGTTGGTGTGGCTTGCCGGGGATAGGCGGTCCAAGGTCGGCTATTCTAGCCATGCGCGACCGAACAAGATGCTGCGGCAAAGTTCCGTCAGTTTGGTTTTCTCAGTTGGGAAAGACATCGCACCAAAAGCGGTAGTCATCTGGTCGACCGTCGAAATGCGCCTCCAAAGCGCAGTGCGCCACGGCGGTCGGTGCTTCCATCCCATAAAGTTCGATCGCAGATTGAGCGGCCTGATCTCTGTCGACGAGATTGGCAATCTTCAAAGCGGCGAACTCAGCGCTCCGCATCGCGAGCCTCCGTGGACCAAATATTCCCAACACCTAAGGGTGACTATATGATCCCCTCATGGCAACTCTGCGGTACGACGAAAGGCAGGAACCGGATGGGACGTGGACGGTATTCGACGTGTTCACCGGGCTGCCGGCTATTGTAGCGGGCCACCCATCTGTCGACCTTCCCGACATGGAGTATGCCGAAGAGCTGGCCGCCATCCTGAATGCCAACGACCTGAAGCAGAGGCTATCTCACGGGAGGTTCCCCGGAGGGTTCGCCTGACCGAAGTGGCATTAGCCCCCGGTCGTATTGCCCATCCAGGTTGGTTCGTCCGATCCGAACAAGCAATTTGTTATAGATCTACCGGCTACGACGGTTTTAAGTCGACTCGCCATTGCTTTTCGTAGGGAGGACGTGATGGGCAACGTGGTGCCAATCTGCAAGGCCGCGCCTTGCGTGGAAGTGGTCGGAGCCAGTGGCGAATGGGTCGTCCGCGTCATTGAAACTGACCAGGAAATTTCACGCTCATTCGCCCTGGAATCGTTCGCACTGGCCTTCGCGGAAGGCCAGCGGATACGCCTGCATCTCGACAAGGTTGTGCGGCTTTAGGACCCTCCTGCGGCTGGGTACCCTCAGGGCCGCGACGGTGATGGCCGATTGTTCCATTGCTGGTGAGGCTTGCGGTGTGACGTCTCTGTCGTCCGCCCGCGCGGCCGGAAGGGCGGCAGGCTTTTTATTGGTTGAGATCGAGCGGCTCGTGATCGGGCTGCTCGTGTCACATCACCTGCCGGAAGTCGTGGCGGTCGACCTGCTGGCCGCAGATGGGGCACGCATGGAAATGCTCCGGCCAGTCAGCGTCATGTGGCTTGCCGGGCTTAGGCGGTCCAAGGTCAACAATTTTCGTCATCACCAACGAACACGGCGACCCGGCAAAAGTTCCGGGGGGGTGTGTGCATGCGTTCGAAGGGCTGACAACAAGACCCCCACGTCGGAAGGTGAATGATGATCGCGACGCTAGCCTAGCCATTCCCCAACGGCTCGGACAAATCCGGTTCCCGGCGGCGTTCCCGTCGTTCTTCAAGGAACAGCTTGGTGTGCTCGTCCCACTCAAGGGGCGTTGTCCCGCGCTCTTGACGAAACTTTCCAAACTCCTTGCGCAGGTCGGCAAGGTCCGAAGCCCAAAGATGCTCACTGCTTCCGGGGTTCGACAAAGCGCTCACCAGTTCCGTCCGCTCTCTCGGAATTAAGTTGGCTTCGCGGTTGAGCCTTCAAGGTGGCATTGCGAGATAATTTGCTCGTTTGCTAATATGCCTATATCTTAGGCAGAGTGGGGCCTCACAAGCACCCCCCAACTGCACCGGCCATGTCCCACGGCGGGGTATGGTCTTTGCGCCCGGCAATCTTTTCAAGAGCTTCCGTGAAGCCTGATGCAAATTTGTTGCTGCTGCGAGCCGCACCCCCCGTTTGGCGGAGCTTCGTATATCTCTCGCTTTACGACGATCTTATCCGAAGTGATTAGGCGAGCTAGGCGCTTCAGCGAGCTGCCACTACCTCGTAGGCGTCCAAAGCTTCTTGGTGTGCCGATGCCGAAAAGCAACCCAGCGGCCGGTCCATAAACGGCCAGCAAGTCGAAGTCCTGGCCTCCATCCGTAGGATGGGTCGACGAGCGGGTCGAACAGTGGCGCGCGCGCCCCCGAGAGGAAGAGGGAATGTCTTATAACGGAGCGTCCGCAAGTGTCGGACGCTGACCGGGCTGCCCAGCGCAACCCTGCTGAACCCGACGCTTTGGTGTCACTTCCAGGTATACCCTGATGTGCAACAACAACATATGCGCAAATCGAAAGCCGTCCGGCTTACCGGTCAAGAACGGGAGCGCCGCTAAGACGAAAAAGCATCTCGCTGTAGGGTAGCCGAGCAAGGATCTTGCCGTGGTTGGCAATTGCCGCAGCTGTCATTCCTCTACATAGGAGACTGACGCCCCCTTGGGTTCGTTGGCAGATGGCATCCGGACTGTCAACGAGATGCAGATCTGGAACCCCATATACTATGGCAGTTACACCCTCAGGAATGGCTCCGATCGGTTGAACTACCAATATGCGCACACCGAGCAGCCACGCTATGATAATGGCGGCTACGCAACCAGTGCAGCCAAAGACGCCGAACTTCTTCATCGCATCGCACCTATTCCCCGCATCCAATCATCGTACCTGATGGCGTGATGGTGCATTCGTTGCCTTCAGTGTCCACGGAATGAGTTCCGGTTCTGTCTGTCCAGGAGCGAATGGAGTAGGAGTTTCCTTCGCTATCGCTACTGGTGACCTCTTGGCCTCCGTTCGGTAAGCGAAGAGTTTCGGTGTCAATCGAATAGTTATTCCCTTCGGTATCGTACGATCTCACATGTTGATCCCCATTCGTACCGGAATAGGAATCTGTGCAGACCCTGTAGTCGCTTTCACCCAAGCAATCAGCGTATGCGGAAGCGGTGCAGCCGAGTAGAAATGCTGCCGTCAATCCGATGACGTTTACTTTCATTGAATTTCCTCGACAAAAAAACTAAAGCCCCGCCAACAGTCATAACGGCTCTGGGCGCAAGGAACCGCAGCGGCTAGGTATCCTTGAAATTAAACCGCCTATCAAGCCAATCTGCGCCTCTGAAATATACCGCACTCGAGTGCCATGAGTTATTCAAGGTAAGCGTCCAGGCCCAAAGGCTTATGGATACAAGTGCACCAATCCACCCGTACAGCAGAGCTGCCGCAAAAAGCGATGGGGTCGACATAACGAGTATCCACCACTCCCAAATGAAGCGCAGGGTAATGCCGACGCAAAAATAAATAGAGACGAAGAGTATAATCCCGACAACGACCCCTATAAATTCCATTATCCCGCCAGTATTTTTCTTTTTTGCTGTTCGAATTCTTGATCTGTGATGATTCCGTTCGCCTTCAAAGCGCCGAGACGCTCAAGCATTGACACCACGTCGGTACCCTGCGGTTGATTGTAGACTGGAGCTGGCTGCCTTCTCTGCTCCAGTGCATCCCTAACCTTATTGACGAATTTGACAACAGTCTTCTTCCAAACGTTGCTGATGTGCCGCTGCGAAGCTCCGTCTTCGATGGTGATCGAACCAAAGATGAGCCCCGTTTTGCCGCTAACAGCATTTACCTTGTCAAGGCCTATGCTGGCCTGCTTCAGGCCGTAGATCATTCCTTTGTCGAGAAAGATGATACGTCGGTCTGTCAGGGTGATGAGCCACGTGTCGCCGTCCATGAGCCCAGAAGTGAATGCCAATACCTGCTCACCGTCTGAAAGAATCTCCGGAAGGTGATTTAGCTCTTTCTTTGTAAAAAATTGATCGTCGCCGATTTCATCGGCGATACGTTTATACTCAATTCGAAGCTCCGCCTTGGACGCATTTTTAAAATCGAAGGTCATATTCTCTCCAATCGCTATCCGAGTCAGCAGCGCACAGATTGTATTTCTAAGATTTAGGCTAGGTTATCCCACCGGGCGAACGGCTTTGGTAATTGTCAACCAATCTGATGTTCTATTTTGTTTGAAACGCCGAGATATGGGAGCTTCGTGCAAGGTGGCTAGATGAAAAGAAGCCACCACATTCGGCGCGCTTGGAGCAGCTTGTGCACTCGTTCATGTACGCATTTTTCCAGTCACTAATCGATCGCTTTGCATACTTGTGGATAGAGCCATCAAGAAGACAGAGCTGGTGATTGTAGACTGAAACATTGATCCTAGCCGCAGCCAGATATTGCACAGCCGCCCGCAACTCACTTCGATAGTCGTACGGGTCCATCCAGAGCTTATCCATATTTGCCCTTGTGAAGCCAGTGATCTCCAGTCCCATAAACGTCACGTGGTCTACGAAGGTGAGGTTTCTAAAAATGAAATCTGACAGGTCGACGAGACCTTCATAGGTCTGCTTGTGAACGACAACTCGTATCTCAACCTCAGCCCCGACGGCCTTCAGGTTCATGATCCCGCGGACGGTCTCATCGAAGGCGCCTTTGGACTGAACCACGTAGTCGTGAACTTCCGGGTCGGCGGAATAGATCGGTATGCCGACCGAAAGACTAGGATGTCCAATCCCTTGATAGCGCTCTGCGAATTGCCGATCCTTGAATGTCCGGCCATTGGAAAGAATATGAACCGGCGTAGACGGAAGGTGGTCACGAGCTGATGACAAAATGTCAAAAAAGTCCTCACCCACCAGCGTTGGCTCACCGCCAGTGATCCCGAGAAACGGGGTCGTTACGGGCAGCAGGGGCAGCACATCCAAAATCTCCCTCGCCAACCAGCGATCATCAACGTCTTTGGGTGGCTGGGAGCACATCAAACACAGGTGGTTGCACCGCTCCGTTACGAGGAAATAGTTCGCGTTGGCATCCTTTCTGAACAGGACACGCACTGCCTTCCGATCCGGCACAAAGCGGATGACGTCTCCTTCGCTAAGGTAGTCGAACTCGTGGGGCAGAACGACTAGTCGTCGGTCTGAAAACAGTCGCTCAGCTTCCGGCCGATGCTCCTCAAAGGTGACAACCCACTGGCATTCAGGATGAAACGTCTGCCCCTTGAAAAGATACGCATCATGTTCTCGGTTAGGCGCTTGGTCAGCTTGGCCCGTCACGAGCCTAAGTGCCACTCGCTGTGAGAAATCACCGACGCTTGCTGACGCAGCGAAGCCACTCAGTCGCAACATCCTAATTCGCCCAACTTAGAAAGAGTTCTCGGGCGGTAACGTCCCTCTCCATAAGGTCGATCAGCCTCTTGAAGATCGACATATTGCGATTGCAGAATCCCGACCGCGTTTTGAGGCCAACAAAGTCGCCCTGCGTTGCGGTATGGAATACTGGATCGGAGCCACAGAACGGCTCGTAAGCGCAGTCGGCGCACATCGGTACGGAGCCTGCAAAAGATTGCTCGATAGGATCGAGGAGAGCGTCGGACCCGAAAATCTCGCCATAGGTGTTTTCGTGGACATTCCCGAGCAGAAATGTCTTGTCGCCCATTTCGGCCAACATTCGTGCTTCGTCGGACGCGTAGACGCTGGCGTCATAGTTATAGACAACGGCGGAGATACCGATGCCTGCCGGGCTCATAAGATCCACATATCCTGGCTCGAAAGGCGTGAGCATCTTTGTAAGGATGGTGGCCGCGTAAAACTCCTTGAAAGGAATGCCGTTACGGTTCAGTTCCAGGATGTAATTCAGCCCGTCGAAGTAGAAATCGAGCCAGCGGTCCACGTCATAGGCTGCGTAGGATTTCGTCTTGACCGCGAAGCCGTAAGGGGAAAGCGGCCGAAGGAATATTCCGGGGAAATCTAGCCGCACGTATTCGTCAATGATCTCGCGCGCCAGTGGAAGACTGGCTTTGGTCGTTGTCATAAGTGCGCTGACGCGTTCATGGCCGAGAGCCAGTCTGGCCTTGTGGATACCTGCCACAGCCAATTCGTAGCTGTTCTTTCCCGGGCGCGGTCGATTCGCATTGTGAAGAGTGGCCTGTCCGTCGAGCGACGTTGAAATTAGAATCCTGTGCTCGCGACAGAATTCCAAGATTTCGTCGGTGATGACGGCGAGATTCGTCGTGATGACGAATTGCAGCGACCGCCCGGCGACCTTGTTGATCGCTTCAGCCCGATGCACGACGTGTTGGATCAACGGGAAATTCAGAAGCGGCTCGCCGCCTTGGAACTCGATCTTGATAGCCGGACTTGGAGACTGGAAAATGAGCGCCAACGCCTTCTCGGCAGTCTCCTCTGACATATCGAAGGCTGAACGATCTTCGCTTTGGCGAGATACCTGACAGTAGGGGCAGGAGTGCTCGCACCGCAAAGACACGACCATGATGTGAAGGGAGGTGAAGTTCTCAAGCCTTCTTGCCTTGGTCCGAACCTTCAGCGCCAGCAGCTCCTTGCCGATATTGGAGGATGCATCAAAGAGGAACTGCCTGCTGCGCAGGCGGGAGTAGGCGGGGTGTGTGCTGGGAAGCTCGTGCCTGATGAACGAAGCCAGCACGGCGCGCGGCAATACCAGATATTCGCCCGCTTGGTTGGTCAGCACATACCGCTCGTCGTCCAACTGGGAAAAACGGAAGTACGCGAGCTGATAAGTGTCGTCCAACGGTCGTTGGAACTCAGTTGCCGGAGCAAACTTAGTCATCGGACTGCAGGCCCGATCTGGAAAACGCAAGCGCCAGTATCGCGTTTCTAACAGTGGCGGTTTCGGCGGCGATGCTGCTACGCAGGTCCTGATCCAAGACCTCTAGCCGCAGTCTTTCTACCGCTGCGTCGGCCGAAGTTCGCGCGGCCGCCTTGCTGAAGTTGATCGTGCATACTGCGAAGCCGCCCTCGATCGTGATCTCAACCGCAGCGTTGCCGGTTACCCGATACGCTGCGCGCTTTACACAGTCGAGGCTGAAGACTGACAGATCAAACTTGACTTGGGCAGTCTGGACGAGCTCGCTCTCGCGAGGGGTGTCCGCCATCAACAATAGCTGTAGCCAGAGCAGTGAGACCCGTGACTAGCATGGCTCGAATGGCTGGTGTGGTACGCCATGATAACGTCCGTACCATTTGAGCGGTCTAGCACCTCACCGTAGCCGAGGTCCGCCGGGACAGTGCCAGCTTCAGCGAGCTTGGTCGAAGGCTGATTTGCCGATTCGACAAGGACTGCAGCCTGAACTTGGCCGCCGAGAATCATCGTGGCCGACAAGGCCATTGGTGACAGGAAATTGCGTTTCGACATTATCCAAACCCCCGTTTGTACGGACTCATTAGCAAAACGCGCCAAGCCGGACAAGTACCGATTGTGGAGAAGTGCTTAAGGGACCACTAATGTTCCGGGCCAAATACTTGTATTGTGGAGTTGACGGGTTTCCGTCTTCTGAGCGCAATCGATCGCAGAAGCGGCCCGACGATGCTCTTTTGCAGCCGCTTCGGCTGCCGCCAGAAAGCGCTCGGATTTCAGCCCGAGAAAGCTGTTCGGAAGGTTTGGTTCTGGGCCATTGGCGATCTCCGCTTGGTGGGGTTCGCCGCAACGCGGACCATAGTCCTACATGCCACGCTTCCTGACCTCCTGGCCTACTCTCACGGGAGCGATAGGGCCAGGCGCCAAGCGCCACCATCAGGAGGGAAGCGGTCATGCCGACCATGTCTCGCGCCTGTAGCGTCTCGGGCGCCGCATCAAGGAAGCGGGCTACAGCGCTGCGGCCTGATACTGGACTCCGGGCTTCAGACGATGCATTCTCGCCTCGGGGAAGGGATCATGGGCAATTCTGTTCATGCCAGGAGGTTGGAGAGGCGACGGCCTTGGTGGCGCTCGCTTTTCCGCTATCGTCTCGCCGCCGTTCTGGTGATGCTCGGGGCGACTTCCGCGGGCTATCTTGCAGTCGGCGACGATCGGCACGAGCTGCCGCGCGTTCACCATGGCGGCGATTCGTCGGCCAGCAACGCGGCTGTCCGCGAGGCGGGCTGCGATATCAAGGGCAACATTAACGAGCGCGGCGAGCATATCTACCATATGCCGGGGCAGGAATATTACTCTGCTACGCGCGTCAACCCAGCTCGAGGAGAGCGCTGGTTCTGCTCACAATGGGAAGCGTGGTGGGCGGGCTGGCGGAAAGCGAAAGTGTAGCGATTGCCTTTAGACTACACCTTCAGTTGCTCGATGCGCGTGCTCTTTATTGGAAGTTCGAACATCGCGCCGCCCGCGACAATTTCCGATTGCTTTTCGATCGGGCACCAAAGGGCGAGTAGCCGCTCCATTTGCTTGACGACCGGAGCCTTGTAGAGGCCCTTCGAAAGAAAAAACCCGACGAGCCGAGAGCTTCGAAATGCAGCATATTCGACCTTGTTCCGGGTAATGCGTCGATCGCCAGAGATGACGATCCAACGCCCCTCCGTGCTCAGCTGGCCGATCCAGGCCACATCCGCGCCGATCCATTCTCGGGCGCAAATGGCGCCGCCTTGGCCATCTCGGCAGATCGTCGAGTAGTCGGGCCAATGCCTTCCAAGCAGGAATGCAGCCAGAGCGACGCGGCAAAGCCCATCGGGACGCGCCAGCCTAGGTCTTCCTCCCCCCGCTGCATGCCAGACGTATTGTCCTTGGGCATCGCGCCGATCCATCGGCGAGGCGTCAGTTCGTCTCGCCGACGATACTGTCATAGTCGCGGCCGATCAGTAGCAGCACGAAGCCGCAGGGCACTGTCACGCTGGTGAGGGCAATAAGGCCGAGCCATCCATAGTCCGGCTTCGCAAAATAGTAGTACCAGCTAATCGCCTGCACCAGCGGAGACACGATCAACATCCAAGCACCCCATATGCCATCCGTGTTGAGCCGGATCGTTGTCGTCGCCCGATAGCTGATTGCCATACGTATGCCCTCCCGTTCCTCAAAAGGCAGCTTCGCGCCGGTTGAGCGCGAACGCAAGCGCCGGCCCGGCTACGGCTTTGCGAGCCTCACGCCGGCGCCTCCTCCATTCTGCGGAATGAGCTCAACCCCGGCAGCCTCCAGAGCGGCCTGCAGGTCGACCAACGTGCGGTCGTATGGCGTCCGCTTGCCAGCTTCGAAATTGGCAATGGTCGTCTTGGCCACCTGGGAGGCCGCTGCCAGCTGATCCTGCGACCATCCAACAAGCGCCCGGGCTGCCCGGCATTGAGATGGCGAAATTGTCATTTTAGTTAAACCTTACATTAAAGTGCGACTGTACGATACGTGCAGCCTTATACCATTAGTGCAACGTTATCGCAAATGCAGACCCAAATGCCTAACACCCCTCTTCTGGAGGCCGGCGAAGCTATGGCCGCTGCCTTCCCTTAGAAGATTTTCCCGCGCCCTGCTCGGTGCCATCGCCTCTATTCCGGGCATAAGAGGCGCGGCCGCGGCGCATGTCTCGCCGCAACCGGCGCCTCTGCCCTCCCAGGAGGAACTGCTGCAAGCCTACAGTGAGTGGCTGTTCTTCGAACGTCTGCTGCTTATGCGCGATATCTACCCTGGCGAGCGCAACCCCTACCGCCAAACAGCCCTCGTGCCCTGCAACACTCTTGCGGCGCATTACCATTTCCCGCTACGATGACCGAGAGTTATAGCCCGACATGGGAAACGGTGCCCTCGCCAGCCACGCGTGCGCTGCTCGTCTTGCAGACTGTCGGCGTTGACTTCAGGCCGCTGAGTGAACGGCAATGATCTTTCGTTCAGAAGGAAACTGCCATGCGAACGACCGAACGTGATCGACCGCCTTCCGGCTGGTTTGTGGTCGACGTGATGCGCCGCGAAGCCCGGAAGTGGGACTGGGCGGCGCTTGTCACCGATACGCATCCTGACGACGATCTAGAAGCTCGGATCTTTGCGAAGCAGTGCTGGGTCCCCATTCCCGGCAAGCACCGAAACCGAGATGCGGCTTGGGATATGTTCGAGGCGATGTCAGCCACGCGGCACTGACTGACTTTCATTCCGCAGAAGAGAAACGAACAGCCCGCTGCTGCTGGTGGCGGGTTTTTCATGTCGCGTTTCATGTCGCGTCCATCAGCCGCGCATCAGTAAAAACCGTCGGAAACCAAGGATACTCAGTTGCTACATGGTGTAACATGAGCTGAATATTACAGAAACAAGTGGTGCCCAGGGGCAAGTAGGAAATGTCTGTGCTTTCAGATCTTACCACGCACATGGCCTGCGGACAACCAACAGAAATACCAACAATATATTCTGGTGGGTTACTTCATTCCTCCCGGAATGTCCGACTGATTTGGTCCGACAGCGGCTTCACGAAATAGGAAAGCGCCGTACGCTCGCCCGTCTGGACCATCGCTTCGGCCGGCATACCGGGCACGAGCGTCAGGCCCTTGAGCTTCGTCAGTTCCGCCTGCGGAACCGACAGGCGCACCAGGTAGTACGAAATGCCGTTTTTTTCATCCGTCGCCAGATCGGCTGCGATCCGGCTGACATATCCGTTCAATATCGGCGTGGTTCTCAGATTGAAGGCTGACATCCGCAGCACGGCCTTGTGACCAAGCTGGATTTGGTCGATGTCCTTCGGGGTGATTCGTACTTCAAGCGCAAGATCGTCGCCTTCCGGCACGATTAGCATGATCGGATCGGCGGGCGTAATCACTCCGCCGACCGTATGAACTGCGAGTTGTTGAATGGTGCCTGACTGCGGCGCGACGACATCGATCCGCCGCAGTTCCTGTTCAACCGCCACCTTGCGCTCAACATACTCCCCGACCTGCGCCTGAACCTCTCTGAGCTCCTGGCCGACTTCCGTCTTGAAATCCTGATCGATCTGCGGGATCTGCAGGCGCGTTTCGGCTATGCGGGCTGCCGTCTGTGCCTGATCTGCGATCTTCTCACCGCGTTCGCCACCGAAAGTGGCAACCTGGATCTTCAGGCTGTTCAACCGTTGGACCGAGACAATGCCTTGCTCGCGCAGCCCACTTAGAACAGCAATTTCCTTTTGGAGAACCTCGATCATTTTTTCACAGGCAATTTCCTGCGCCTTGAGTCCTTCGATCTCGTGGTGATATTGAGTAATGCGTTCCGCCAATTGCGCCTGCTTCCCGTCGCGGGATTGCCTGCGGAATTCGAACAGCAACGTCTCGCTATCTATTGCCGAAGCTACGTCTGGAACATCTCTTCGGGCGAGTAGCCAGTCCGGGAAGGCGATTTCCGCGAGATCGTCACGCTCAGCATCGAGTCGTGCCAGGTAGGCGCCCAGCTCATCGAGCCGCTTGGTGACTATGGCGAGATTAGCGCGCGTCTGGGTGGCATCGAGCCGCATAAGGATGTCGCCGGCTTTTACTTTATCGCCTTCGCGCACCAGGATTTCTCCCACCACCCCGCCAGTCGGGTGCTGCACCTTCTTGACATACGAAACGACGACAAAGTGTCCGGTCGCTACAACCGCACCGGAGAGATTCGTGAAGGTCGCCCAGGCTCCGGCTCCTCCCACAAAGATCACGCTCGCCAGAAGGCCCGCCACCAGGTGGCGGCGAATGGAGCTTGAAACGTCATTGTTCTGATCAATGCCGGACACCGGTATCCTCCATGTCAGCGCGCTCTGCCACGTTATCCTGCGTAGACTCGATGGCCTTCAGGACTTTGGAAGGCGCACCGAATGATCGCTGCCGTCCACCTTCCATCACCAACACCAAATCCACGGCGCGGATGACGCTCGGCTGATGGCAGACAACAACCGCAATGCCCTTGCGCTCGCGCACGGAGGCGATCGCCTTAGCGACTGCAGCTTCGCCTTCCGCGTCGAGATGGATATTGGGTTCATCCAGCACAACAAGGAAAGGGTCTCGATAAAGGGCACGGGCAAGACCGATAAGCTGGCGCTGCCCGGCGGAAAGTGCCGATCCGACCTCACCAATCGGAGTTTCGTATCCGTGCTCAAATCGGAGGATCAGTTCGTGCGTGCCCGCTGCTTTCGCCGCGGCGACCATAGCCTCAGGGTCAGGATCATGTTCAAAACGAGCAATGTTTTCGGCAATGGTGCCGTCGAACAGTTCAACACCTTGTGGTAGATAGCCGATATGACGGCCTAGTGCTTCCCGGTCCCATTGTTCGAGGCTTGCGCTGTCAATGCGAACCTTCCCGGCGACCGGCGTCCATGCGCCGACGATGGCGCGCGAGAGTGTCGACTTGCCCGAACCCGATGGACCGATGACCCCGAGTGCGCTTCCCGCCTGAATGGCAAACGCAATGCCGGTCACGGTCGGCTTGCTTTCGCCGGGCGGAACGATTGTCACGCCTTCCAAGCGCAGTTCGCGTTCAGGTGCAGGCATAGGCACAACAGGAGCGGTTTCAGGAACCCTTTCCAAGAGGTCCTCCAGCCGCGCCCAACTCTGGCGCGCAATGAGGAAGGGTTTCCAGCTTGAAATGGCCAGATCGACCGGAGCCAGCGCACGCCCCATCATGATCGAACTGACAATCATGACCCCGGCCGTAGCCTCCTGCCTGACGACAAGGTACGCACCGACGGTAAGAATGGCCGATTGCACCTGCAGGCGCAAGTCGGCATTACATCGCGCTGCTTGCAGCAGGCCATTGCGTGCCATGTTGTGGGCAACGGTATCGCTTATCGGCCCTTGCGAGAGAGTGTTGGCAAGGAGTGTCAGAGATGTGAGACCGACCGCCCCGATAAGTGCCGTCATGCCGATCCAGAAATGAAGGAGGAAGCAAATGCCAAGATAAAACAGCATCCATGGCAGATCAAAGAACGCTGTCGGACCGTTTCCACCTAAGAAGCCGCGAACATTGTCGAGATCGCGAAGCGGCTGCAAGCCGTCGCCCGGCATGCGCGTTGAAAGCGGAAGGCGAACGATCGCATCGTGAACGCGTCCGGAAAACTGTCCATCGAAACGCTCGCCAATCCGCAGCAGCACGCGGGCGCGCAAAATGTCGAGCAGGCATT
Source organism: Mesorhizobium sp. M0001 (assembly GCF_040324255.1). Lineage (NCBI taxonomy): Bacteria > Pseudomonadati > Pseudomonadota > Alphaproteobacteria > Hyphomicrobiales > Phyllobacteriaceae > Mesorhizobium > Mesorhizobium sp. M0001. The sequence goes on along the minus strand of NZ_JAMYVS010000003.1, from coordinate 80,199 downwards.
GGAACGCATAAAGCCCCGCAGCAAGCACGACGAGCCCCACTAGCGTGGATACGCTGCCACTTGCCAGAACGCGGTCATAGACCTGAAGCATGAACAGCGGCGAGATGAGCGCAAGCACGTTGACCACGCCGCTGATCAACACAATGCCCCAAATCGCGGAAGTCAGAGGGAAGGGTCTCAAAGCTGAATCCTTTAAGGAATGGTTGTCACGTAAGTCTCCGGAGGCTGGCGACCCAGCTCCCTATATTGCCCCCCGACCGGCAACCGACTGCATCCGCTACCTGGTTCAGGATCAGTGCTCCCGCCGAATATGTTTGGTCCCGGCATTTAATGGAGCGGGTCAACAACACCGTCCGGCTGAAAGTTTGGAAGGGATTCATCGTGGTCGGCCGCGAGGGCCCGAACAGGCGAATCCGCCTCCACACCTTCAGGGAGATTTCGGTGCACGACCAGCGCGACGCGCAGGGCTTCGTCACTGTACACGCTGACTGCTCCCGGGCGCCCCGGCCCATGGCAAGTAGCGGAAACGGGAAAGCGCCCGCCCAGGGGGGCGGGGCGGGCGCGGTTCCGTATGGGTTTTCTGGATCAAACGAAGGTGAAGTCGGACGCGGTCAGGCCCAGGTCTGCCACGGTGACCACACCGCCCAGGTGGGCGAACTCGTGCGCGCTGCCGTCGGCGGTGACATAGGCCAGAGTTGCGAGTCTGTCGGTGTAGCTGCTTTGGTAGACAATGATGTCGCCGGCGTGCTCGCCGGAGATCGCACTCGCCGCCTCATTAGCAGAGTTGAAAGATTCGCCAGTGATCACCACGACGTGTTCGCCGTTCGCACCCGAGGCCGCACCGCTGTAGAAGCTGCTCACCGGGTAGCCGGACTGTATGCTGGCGTTGTTGACGAAGTTCGCGCCAAAACCATCGTTGTAGAGGCCCACCGCATCGAAGGCGAACTTGTCCTCCGCCGGGTTGAAATCGGTGATAGTGGTAATGTCCGACGTCGACCCGACAACCCCAGGCACCGGATTGTGGAACTGGAACACGAACGTGTCACTGTCGCTGCCCCCGGTCAACGTGTCCTGGCCGTCACCCACGTAGAGGACATCCTGGCCGGGTCCGCCGCTGAGCCTGTCATTGTCCTCACCGGAGACGCGCGCGTTGAAGCGGCCGTTGTCGCCGGAGAGATCGTCCCAGCCATCTCCGCCGAAGATGCGGTCGTTACCCTTGCCGCCGATGGCTCGGTCACTGCCCGCGCCACCCGAGATCTCGTCGTTGCCGCCACGACCGTCAAGCCAGTCACCGCCCTGGTAACCCTCGATCCAGTCAACACCCTCGGTGCCGAGGAGTGTTTCGGAACTCGGGCCACCTTCGATAATCTTTGCCATTGAAAATACTCCTAGTGATGCCCCTGCCTGACGCGTTCATATTCGTCATCGGACAATTTGAGAAATCGATTGCTTGGATAGGCATACATTTACGAAATGGATGCATTCTCGTTCACTTCGCGCTTCTGCTGAGCAGTTGCGGGCTCGCAGGCGGCGGGGACGCGCCCAGGCAATCGGCCCGAACATTCACACTCAAAGAACGGTCCAGGAAACTTTGTAACCGGTCGTTCTGGTTGGGCCGCCCTCGGGAGAACGGGCATGGGGCTGTGTTGCCGAGTCGCGCCGGCACTGCCCATTGCGAGCAATGGAACGTTAGGGAGCGCGTTCGCGCGAGCCGAGATCGGAACCGACAGGCGCACCAGGTAGTACGAAATGCCGGGTTTTTCATCCGTCGCCAGATCGGCTGCGATCCGGCTTTCGCGCACCAGGATTTCTCCCACCACCCCGCCAGTCGGGTGCTGTATCTTCTCACTAGGAAACGACGACAAAGTGTCCGGACGCTACAACCGCACCGGAGAGATTCGTGAAGGTCGCCCAGGCTCCGGCTCCTCCCACAAAGATCACGCTCGCCAGAAGGCCCGCCACCAGGTGCCGGCGAATGGACTCGAAACGTCATTGTTCTGATGAATGCCGGACACCGGGATCCTCCATGTCAGCGCGCTCTGCCACGTGATCCTGCGTAGACTCGATGGCCTTCAGGACTTTGGAACGCGCACCGAATGATCGCTGCCGTCCACCTTCCATCACCAACACCAAATCCACGGCGCGGATGGCGCTCGGCCGATGGGCGACGACAACCGCAATGCCCTTGCGCTCGCGCACGGAGGCGATCGCATTAACGACTGCAGCCTCGCCTTCCGCGTCGAGATGGGCATTGGGTTCATCCAGCACGACAAGGAAAGGGTCTCGATAAAGGGCCCGGGCAAGACCGATAAGCTGACGCTGCCCGGCGGAAAGTGCCGATCCGGCCTCACCAATCGGAGTTTCGTATCCGTGCTCAAATCGGAGGATCAGTTCGTGCGTGCCCGCTGCTTTCGCCGCGGCGACAATAGCCTCAGGGTCAGGATCATGTTCAAAACGAGCGATGTTTTCGGCAATGGTGCCATCGAACAATTCAACACCTTGTGGCAGATAGCCGATGTGACGGCCTAGTGCTTCCCGGTCCCATTGATCGAGGCTTGCGCTGTCGATGCGAACCTTCCCGGCGACCGGCGTCCATGCGCCGACGATGGCGCGCGAGAGTGTCGACTTGCCCGAGCCCGACGGGCCGATGACCCCGAGTGCGCTTCCCGCCTGAATGGCAAACGCAATGCCGGTCACGGTCGGCTTGCTTTCACCGGGCGGAACGATTGTCACGCTTTCGAGGCGCAGTTCGCGTTCAGGTGCAGGCATTAGCATAACAGGAGCGGTTTCAGGAACCTTTTCCAAGAGGTCCTCCAGCCGCGCCCAACCCTGGCGCGCCATGAGGAAGGGTTTCCAGCTTGAAATGGCGAGGTCGACCGGAGCCAGCGCACGCCCCATCATGATCGAACTGGCAATCATGACCCCGGCCGTAGCCTCTTCCCTGACGACAAGGTACGCACCGACGGCAAGAATGGCCGATTGCAGCAGCACGCGCAGCGACTTTGAAATGGCACCCAGCCCACCTGCCACATCCCCAGCTTTCCGGTTGGCGGCCAGACACTTGGCATTGGCCTTTTGCCATCGGGCAGCGATCCGCTTTCCAAGACCGAGAGCTTGCACGACCTCGGCATTGCAACGCGCTGCTTGCAGCAGACCATTGCGTGCCATGTTGTGGGCAACGGTATCGCTTATCGGCCCTTGCGAGAGAGTGTTGGCAAGGAGTGTCAGAGATGTGAGACCGACCGCCCCGATAAGTGCCGTCATGCCGATCCAGAAATGAAGGAGGAAGCAAATGCCAAGATAAAACAGCATCCATGGCAGATCGAAGAACGCTGTCGGACCGTTTCCACCTAAGAAGCCGCGAACATTGTCGAGATCGCGAAGCGGCTGCAAGCCGTCGCCCGGCATGCGCGTTGAAAGCGGAAGGCGAACGATCGCATCGTGAACGCGTCCGGAAAACTGTCCATCGAAACGCTCGCCAATCCGCAGCAGCACGCGGGCGCGCAAAATGTCGAGCAGGCATTGGAACGCATAAAGCCCCGCAGCAAGCACGACGAGCCCCACTAGCGTGGATACGCTGCCACTTGCCAGAACGCGGTCATAGACCTGAAGCATGAACAGCGGCGAGATGAGCGCAAGCACGTTGACCACGCCGCTGATCAACACAATGCCCCAAATCGCGGAAGTCAGAGGGAAGGGTTTCAAAGCTGAATCCTTTAAGGAATGGTTGTCACGTAAGTCTCCGGAGGCTGGCGACCCAGCTCCCTATATTGCTCCCCGACCGGCAACCGACTGCATCCGCTCGCTGGTTCAGGATCAGTGCTCCCGCCGAATATGTTTGGTCCCGGCATTTAATGGAGCGGGTCAACAACACCGTCCGGCTGACAGTTTGGAAGGGATTCATCGTGGTCGGCCGCAAGGGCCCGAACAGGCTTCCGCCTCCACACCTTCAGGCGCGTTCATATTCGTCATCGGACAGTTGCAGAAATCGATTGCTTGGATAGGCACACATTTACGAAATGGATGCACTCTCGTGCGCTTCGCCCTTCTGCTGAGCAGTTGCGGGGTCGCAGGCGGCGGGGGATCGCCATCCATGCCTCCTCTCATAGTCGAGGGGGGGGCAGTTTCTCAATTTGGGGACAACTCAGACGTCCGGTGCTATTAGGCAGAGGAATCATACGAGATCCCTCCTGCAACATCATTTCCCGCATCCACAGGCTTGCCGGATCACTATTGTGGAGCGCAGGCCATTGAACGGCCTCCGTGAATGCGGGAGGAAGTGGCGGCGGAAGTTTGACAATCCGCAGGGGTGTTGTTTTTGCGAAATGCTGCGCCAGCCGTAAGGGCATGGTCCCGATGCGGCTGGTGCCTGATACAACGGGCGGGATCAGGCTAAAGCCGTGTACGACAACTTCGATGCGTCTCTCGAAACCGTGCTCGAGCAAATACCATTCCTCCATGGAGAGCTGCCGGGTGTCCCCGAATTTGAACACAACCTGCCCCATCGATAAGTATCGCTCCAATGTAAGTGGCTCTGACAGCTGCTTGTTCGTGCCGCAGCCTACGCACACGAGCATATCTTCGAACAGGGCTGCGCGAGGATGTTTCGACATGAATACTTCCGGCATAATTAGAAAATCAACGTCGCCGCGCCGGAGAAGCTCCTCGGGGTCGTCGGAAATAGGGAGACATTCAAAGCGAACGGCGGGAGCTTCCCGCGCAGCACGTTCTACGATCTTCTTAAAAAATACGAGCGTGATGTAATCGGAAAGGATAATCCGGAAGCGACGATCCGATTGGGCTGGGTTGAAGGCGTCCCAGGAAATAATCGATAGCTGGATGTGCAGCAATGCCTCCCTGACTGCTGGGGCGAGCCCCTCAGCGCGAGGTGTCAAAATGAGCTCGCGGCCGCTCATCGTAAATAGCTCATCGCTGAAATAGGCGCGTAACCGAGCAACGGCGGCGCTCATTGCCGGCTGGCTCAGGTTAATACTGCGGGCCGCCGCGGTGACTTTACGTTCCCTGACCAGAGCGTCCAACACAACGAGGAGATTCAGATCGAGTCCCTTAAAACGCATGTCTTGATCTAGGCGGCGTGTGAATGGGTTGCGACCAAACATTCAATTCGAATGGTGAGTAGCGTCAACGCATCAGCCTTCGACGAAAAAGAGCAATCGAAAAGAAGAAGGGCAAAACTGTGTATATGCAAAGCGCGCCGATATGCAGGCCCATTTTGTCAATCGGACGGCCAAGCATCGCTGGACGAATGAGGTCGATTGCATGTGCGAGCGGTAATAAGGAGGCAGCATACTGAAAAGCGCCGGGCAATTGGTTGACCGGAAACATCGCGCCGCAAAGGAACAGCATGGGTGTAATAACAAGCGTATTATAAAATATGAAATATTCATAACTGGGCGCAAGCGCCGTGACGACCATCGCTAGACTCGCGAAGGCGAGGCCATTGAGAGCGATGACTGGCAGCAAGCAGAGGATGGATGGCCACGATGCGTAGCCGAGCGTGGTGGCAACAATAGTGATTGCTGTGCCCGCCATGAGGGCCTTCGTGGCTGCCCACGCCAATTCGCCGAGTAAGATATCGCCGAGCGTCAGCTGAGTGCATAGCATTCCTTCCCAGGTGCGCTGGTCGCCCATGCGGCCGAAACTCCCGTAGACCGTTTCAGCGGTCGCCGATGCCATCACGCTCGTGGCAACCATGCCAGCCGCGAGAAACGCAATGTACGAAGTGCCCTCAACAGGACCTATCATTGTTCCGATGCCAAAGCCGAGACCGAACAGATAGATCATCGGATCGGCGAGGTTGCCGAGAACCGATGCAAGCCCGATTTTCTTCCATCCAAGATAGTTGCGGCGCCAAACCGCGACCCAATTCCACGCATTGGCGGGCATGCCCGCCGCATAACGTTCGCCCATTGTTCAGTCCTCCATCTCGCGCCCGGTTAACCGCAAAAACACATCCTCGAGGTTGGGGGGACGCTGCAGAAGGCGTAGACCCGTGCGCCCGCGTAGCTGCGCCAGCACCTGCTCCGGATCGGGTGCATAGCAAAAAAGCGTCTCACCGCTCACCTCGATGCGCTGTGCGTACGGCCGGATCAGCGCACCCAGTTCATGCGGATTGCCGCCGTAGACCTCCACCACGTCACAGCCGATCTGCTCGTCAATGAGTTCGGACGGGCGACCTTCGGCGATCTTGCGCCCCTCCTCCATAACGCACAGCCGATCGCACAGCCGCTCGGCCTCTTCCATGAAATGGGTAGTCAAAAGAATAGTCTTGCCCCGCGCCAGCAGCGACCGCAGCCGATCCCAGATCAGGTGGCGGGCCTGCGGATCGAGGCCGGTGGTCGGCTCGTCCATCACCAGCAAGTGCGGGTCATTGATGAGCGCACGCGCAAGCGTCAGGCGCCGCTTCATGCCGCCGGACAGTTCGGCGACGCGCGCATCCGCTTTGTTCTCGAGGCGGGCGAACTCAAGCAGCGATGGTATGACCGCATCGATCTGGCGTCTGCTCATCCGGAAGTAGCGCCCGAACACCAACAGGTTCTCGCGTACAGTGAACGCGGCATCAAGATTGTCGAACTGCGGGACCACGCCGATGCGCATACGTGCCAAACGCGCGCGCGCCGGCACTGGAGCGCCGAGCACAGTAATCTTCCCCGCATCAGGCGATGTCATGCCGAGGACCATACGCGCAATCGTGCTTTTGCCCGCGCCGTTCGGTCCCAAGAGCCCGAAGCATTCCCCCGCCGCAACGCGGAACGACAGCCTGTCGACAACGAGCTTGTCATAAGTTTTGCTTACGTCAGTAAGGTCGATCGCTATCATGGACATGGGTTCATTTTACCGAGAGGGACGACAAAACTGGCGGTTGCTTGGTTCCCTGCCGACCTGAAACTGTGACTCGTCTTCGTCATCCCCGCCGTCGATAACGAACTGATCGACATCACAAGGATCTAGCCGCTGCTCCGCTAAAGCGGCGACAATTGCGTCGAGATTATCGATGGGTTGGTATCGCGGATCGTTGTGCCGCTTTTCCTGGTCATCGCAGAAGACGAGCCGTCCATCCTGGACCAGGGCGATCGCCCCATCATGGGTCAGCTTGGTACCACAGATGCGCATAGTGTCTCCACGTTAACGGCGATAGATTCGAGATTCATCAGGAAGCGGAAATCGGATTCCGGAAACGGACGAGCAAGCAGTCTTCGTTGACCGACTCGCCCCGACACTCAAGCCGCTCTACCTCGATCAACGTTTCGTTCAGCATGGCGATGACCGGCTCAGCACCAGCGGCGTGACCCCAGCGACGGCAATTAGCATCCCTTGCCGATCCGAAGATCAGATGCCCGCCTGGCGCAAGCACCCGCACCAGGTTTTTGACGGCCGCGCGCATCTCGGCTATGTCTCCGAGGTAGTAGAGGACCTCCGCCACAACGATCACGTCAAACAACTCGTCGGTCGAAAACTGTTGAACATCGCAGACTATCCAGTTGATGCGCGACGGCTCCTTTATCCGTTGACGTGCTCGAGCAATCGCTTGCGCCACGACATCGATGACGGTGAGCCCTTGGCAGTAGGGGGCTAGTTTTTCCGTGAATGCGCCGGCAGCGCACCCGACTTCGAGGGCATTTGTAATGGAGCCTTGGGCAAGCGCCAGCTGGAGCATTTGCGTGTGGCGCTTCCGCTCGAATGGATTGCCGTCGAGGCCCCACGGATCGTCGGCGGCCAATTCCCGATCAAGCAACTGATGATTCACGTTCTGGGTCAAACTCGTGCACCTCTCGTCCATTAGGTATTTGCGATCAATCGTCGCCGCAAATGTTGTCCGACAGGACTAATTCCGAAGAATCCCGCGCAAGACTGAGCCTGCGAAGCGGAGCCGAATGGGGCGAGAGTTCTGCCCTGCTGGAACCAGTGATCGGAGCTTGGGTGGGGGCCTGTTTTCCCCCAGTGTTCGATGTAGCGACAGCAGAGCTTCGCGACAGCCAATCGCTATTGCTCAAGGTACACAGCGCGTAGGCCTTCAACGGAAGCAAGAGAAAGACGTTGATGAACGTGTGCAGCGAAAAGCCAAGAAATCGAAATTGTCGAGCACGAAATGCTACCACGCTGCATCGGAGCATGGTCATGGACACAATCATCAGTCCTGTCCACCAAGGCACAGTGCCTGTCAGTGCGAAATGTGCGAGGCCCGTTAATACCGATAGGGCGAGGAGTAGCGCGCCGAGATTCTGTCCGACCACGTCCAACGTGAGATAGCTATTTAGGCTAGGCAGCAAGCGCAGCCCAAGCAGTGTGTCCCGGAATGTGCTTCGTGCCCAACGGAGTTGTTGGCGCAGATACGGTCCGAGTCTGTTCGGAACGACTGTGGCCGCGATGGCGCTCGGAACGTATTCGGTTCGAAAGCCTGCTTTCAGCATCAGGATAGTGAGATGGCGATCCTCACCGAAGTCGCTTGGCTTGCCCCGAAAAAATTGCGACTCGTACTGGTCCAGTAACAAAAGGAGCGCAGACCGGCGGTACATGGCACATGGGCCGCAACAGCACATAACGGCACCGAAGCGAGCCTGTGCCGCGCGCTCCTCGTTGCAAGCCAGCCAGTACTCCATGTCTATCAGCCTGGTCAGCCAGCTCTCGGTTCGGTTACTGGCCGTCAACTGACCCATGACTGCGCCGACCGCTGAATCTCGCATCTTCGGTACAAGCTTGGAAATGACGTCGGGCGCGAGTACCGTGTCTGAATCAACGTTAAGCACCAGATCCCCTGATGAGCGTCGTATCGCGGCGATCTGCGCCTTGCGCTTTCCAACATTCTCGGGAAGCAAAATGATGTCGAACCTGGGGTCGCGCGCGTAGTCTTCGTGGACAGTTCCTAAGGCTTCGCGATTTCCAGAACCGTCATCAACCAAATAGACCCGAAGTCTTCCGGCGTATTCTTGGTCTGCAATGGAAGCCAGGCACTCTGAAAGCGTGCGCGGATCCTCGTTGAAGCAGGGGACGATGACATCCACGCTGGGCAGTTTGTCGGAGCCGGCGAGAACCTCCAACGCCGACGAATCCTTTGTCGGCATAGCATAAAGCCCTTGCATGCTCTTATAGGCAGTCGAGAGCAGTGCATAAAGCGAAATGGCCACAGTGCTGGTTGTACCAAGAAGAGTCATGGGATCTCGTTGTTCAGTGATGTTGAGGAAGTGAGCGGATTACAAATCCGCGCTCACGCAGTGCTGGAATCAGCCGGGACAGCGCCGTGACCGTCTGGTCGCGCATGCCGGCGTGAGCGCCCTGGCTCAACTCGCCGGGAGGGCATCCGTCGTGCAAGAGTACAATTGCGCCCGGCCGGACGGAGGCGAGCACTTTATCGATAATCGCCTCGACTCCAGGGCGAGACCAATCTCGAGGGTCGACGGACCAATGAAGGGCCGCCAGCCCGGCGATCTGTGATGCTGTGCAGACTTCTTCGCTCCAGGCGCCGTAGGGCGCGCGAACAAAGCGGACCGAGGCCTGCGGGCACGCTCTCATGATCGCGTCGTTCGCTTCAAAGACCTCACGTTGCACTTCGCCGAAACCGCATTGGTACGGATCCGGATGAGACATCGTGTGGTTGCCTACCTCGTGCCCTTCTGCGATCATCCGTTGGATTAGATATGGGTGCTCTAAGGCGTAGGCGCCGATGACGAAGAAAGTCGCCGGCACCCGCTGCTCTGCCAGCACGTCGAGAATCTCCGGTGTGAAAAGTGGATTGGGACCGTCGTCAAACGTCAGATAAACGCTTCGACGGCCGGTGCCGTCAGAGCACTCACGGCGCACTTCGTACAAGCAATCGGACCGGCTCATAGCTCTGGTCCGTTCCGATCTATCATCGTGCCCGTGGGCCATTCGCTGATCGGCCGTCCAACTGGCAGAACAATTGTGAGTGCGTCATCGATGCGTGTGGGCGGCAGGTCGAGGCGGGCCTCTGGTCGGGTGGAGCGCACGCGAATTCCCGACAAAACGGCCATAGGGCTGTATCGCCGTCCGAACCTCTCAACATGATTCCGCATCGCGTCCCTGACCGTTCCGAAAGCGAATGGAACGCCAAGCTCCTGCAGTATTGGAAGCATGACATGGATTGAATGGGCGATTCCCAGACCCTCAAGGTCCGGACGTACCCCGTACAGGCCCAGTTCAGCCACCAACAGGTCGACCGCGTCGACCTTGATGAAACGGCGCAGTATGCCCATGTGAGCCGCTACACCGCTTGAATCATAGGCGATTACGCGGAGTTCAGGCCTGGCTCCGGCCCAGCTTCGACTACCTTCGAACGGTTCTGCGTTGGACGCCCCAGTCGGCCCGTACGTATCACGAAAGAACTCGGCGAGCTTAACGTGATCGGAGAGCTGCAACTCGTTTTCCCAGCACAACTTCCACTGCACCTGATGGCGCATTCAGGACCTCTCTTCATATTGGTTTTTGCGGCCGCATTACTCGACCAAAGCGGCGTTGGTGGCTGCACTCAGCCGTTGTCGTTGGCGAAGGTGAGCCAGACGCTCTCTCGAGTTCCGGCCCGTGTCGTCGATTTGAGCTTGACGTCGCTCACTTTCCGTTCCTCTAATGCATGGCTCGTAAATTCGTAAAATTGATTGTTTGAATGATACGCATCCACACGTTGGATAGAACATGACATGCGTTTTAAAGGGCTGGATCTAAATCTCCTCGTTGTGCTGGACGCTCTGATGAGGGAGCGTAAAGTCACTGCCGCGGCTCGCAGTATCAACCTGAGCCAGCCGGCCATGAGCGCCGCCGTTGCTCGGCTACGCGCCTATTTCAACGATGAGCTATTTACGATGAACGGCCGCGAGCTCATTTTGACGCCGCGCGCCGACGGGCTCGCCCCAGCAGTCCGGGACGCATTGCTGCACATCCAGCTATCGATTATTTCCCCCGACGCCTTCAACCCGGCCCAATCGGATCGTCTCTTCCGAATCATGCTTTCCGATTACATCACGCTCGTATTTTTTAGGAAGATAGTAGAGCGCGCTGCGCGGGAAGCTCCCGCCGTTCGCTTTGAATGTCTGCCTATTTGCGACGACCCCGAGGAGCTTCTCCGGCGCGGCGACGTTGATTTTCTGATCATGCCGGAAGTGTTCATGTCGAAACATCCTCGCGCAGCCCTGTTCGAAGATAAGCTCGTAGGCGTAGGCTGCGGCACGAACAAGCAGCTGTCGGAGCCACTTACATTCGAGCGATACTTGTGTATGGGACATGTTGTGCTCAGATTCAGGCACACCCGGCAGCCCACCATGGAGGAATGGTATTTGCTCGAGCACGGTTTCGAGAGACGTATCGAAGTTGTCGTACAGGGCTTTAGCCTGATCCCGCCCGTCCTGTCAGGCACCAACCGCATCGGGACCATGCCCTTACGGCTGGCGCAGCATTTCGCAAAAACAACACCCCTGCGGATTGTCCAACTTCCGCCGCCACTTCCTCCTCCTGCATTCACGGAAGCCGTCCAATGGCCTGAGCTTCACAATAGTGATCCGGCAAGCGTGTGGATGCGGGAAATGATGTTGCAGGAGGCATCTCGCCTGGCGCCTTTGCCTGAAATCATTGAGCGTCTCGGGCACGCCGATCCGACCTTTCGTTTCTTGGTACCGACTGCCACCTCGAAATCGCGTGCGAAGTCCCGGAAGATGTTGAGCCCCACCTAATCACCGCCTGTAAGACAGGCTGATCAGCATGTTCGACAAGCGCCGGCGCGGCGCGTGTTACCTACGTTCTGGGGCTGATCTCAGGCGAGTTGCTCGTCGAGGATGTGTGGCAGAGTGATGCCAGCTGCCTTGATTGCCCGCTTTGGCCGTAGGTGGTGACGACGCGAGCATTCTTTTCGATGGCGGCTTCTGGAGGCGGACGCGATCGCGTAGGAGCGGTTGCCCTTCGGGGTCGGGCCTTTGGCCCGGCAGAGCGGCGCAGTTCCTTGCTAAGTGCGAGGGGCCGGAACGAGCAGAACACACGCCCGGGCTGCTACTGAATTGACTGCCGCCTCGATGTGCGTGCGAAGTCCCAGAAGATGGTTAGCCCGGTTAAATTCCTACCTTGCCGGCTGTGCCGCGGCTTTTCACGTGCAGCCAGGCGAGGAGATGGCGGTCGACGAGGTCGACCCCAAATGGACTGTGCTGGCCTCGCTCGGCTCTTGCCGTGCGGGATCATTGACCACACCCCCTGCACGAGAACGTGGGGCATGTTGGCAAGTGAAGCCGGTGGAGGTTGACGCTGCGGATCTAGGCAATCTACCTCGCGCTTCCGCCTTCATATATTTTCCGGCAGATGGATGTCGAACGGCAGAAATGTCTGTCCGGGTGTTTCAGCGGTGCCGGTCTCGATAGCCCGTGTCATCAGCGTTATCAGCTCCTGGCAAAGCCGGCGCATTGGCGTGGCGACCGCCATCGTGACGATGTTATCTGCAAGCGCTGCCCGAGACTCAGGTGTGATTTCATTCACGATCGCGACGAGATCCCGACTTTTGCCCTCTTCTCGGAGCGCGGAGATGGCGCCCTCCATGCCGCCGCCGGCGACATAGAAGCCGACGAGCTCGGGCTCCCGCTGCATGAGATCAAGCGTTGCCTCGTAGGTGATCTGCCGTTTCTCGAGGTTCATGACCGGATCCAGCACCTCGAACGTGGGCGCGTTCTCACGGCAATAGGAGCGAAAGCCGACGTCACGGAGCTCGTGCCCCTGGAAACGATGGCTGCCGACAAACACCGCCACTTTGCCGGGCCGTTTTGCGACCTTGGACACCATCCAAGCGGCCGTGCGCCCCACCTTGCGGTTGTTGAGGCCGATATACCCCTGTCGCACGCCGGCGGCGAAGTCGGAAAGCAGCGAGAAAACCGGAATGCCCTTGGCCTTGAGGTCCTCAACCGCTGCTGTGATTTTCGGGTGGTCCGGTGCCACCATCGCGATTGCATGGCAGCGTGCGCCCAACTCCTTGAGCGGCGCGATCAGGTCGCTCGGCATATGTGACGGGGCGAATTCGACGAGCGGAATGCCGTGGAAGGACTGGGCCAAATTGACCGATGCTTCGACCTCGCGCGCAAAATCTTGGTAGAAATGCTGGGCCGGTTTTCTCAAGATGAAGCCCAGACGGTAGTGCGGTAGGTCTCGCCGCAACCGCTGCTTGATTAGCCCGGCAGCATGATAGCCGATCGCCTGGGCGGCGTCGTGGACCCGCCGCGCGGTCTCCTCGCGCACCGGATGGCGGGCGTTCAGAACCCGATCGATCGTTGCTACGCTGACTCGGGCTTCGCGGGCGAGATCGGCAATTGTGGGGCGCTTGGTCATAGGTCCTATTCTGATTGGTTTTTGACGCGGGCCGGCTCTCTGTCCGCCTAACGCGTTTCGGTTTCGGGTGGCAAAGTGAAGACGTCCCCATACGAATGGGCACAGCGTGTTGGACGAACATCATTGCAGACGTAAACCGGCCGGGTATACTGAAAGGCTCATTCGCTTAAAGGGCGGTGACGATTTGCACTCACACATTTAGCGCTTCTGATACATGGTCCGTGAGGAGCCGTTTAGAGGCTGCGGGTCGGTCGTTCAGTTATGTGACCAGCTAAGCGACTTCACAGGTCGTGGGCCGCCCATCTTACTTGCAGGAGGGTAGCCGGTTTGATGCCTCGGTAAGCTGATGACCGCTGAAGGCAGCTTTCATCTGTGCTCGGTCCAACTCTCCTTCCCAGCGTGCGACGACGAGGGATGCCACTGCGTTGCCGACGCAATTCGTCAGCGCCCGGCATTCGGACATGAATCGGTCGATGCCGAGTATCAGTGCCATCCCAGCAACGGGAACACTCGGAACTACCGCGAGCGTAGCCGCCAGGGTGATGAAGCCCGCACCTGTCACACCTGCAGCGCCCTTGGAGGAAAGCATTGCTACGAGCAGCAGCAGCACCTGATCGCCGATGGACAGATCCGTGTTCGTCGCCTGTGCGATGAAGAGAGCCGCTAGCGTCATGTAGATATTCGTGCCGTCCAGATTGAACGAATATCCGGCCGGGATGACGAGACCCACAACCGAACGCCTGGCGCCCGCCTTCTCCATTTTCTCCATCAGCGACGGGAGCGCCGCCTCCGAGGAGGACGTTGCGAGGACAAGCAGCAGCTCTTCCTTGATGTAACGAATGAGAGAACAAATCGAAAAGCCGTTGTAACGGCAGACTGCGCCGAGAACCCCGAACACGAAGAGGAAGGCGGTGAAATAGAACGTCGCGACCAGCATCGCGAGGTTGACTACCGAACCGATGCCATATCTGCCGATGGTGAAGGCCATCGCGCCAAAAGCGCCGATCGGCGCGGCCTTCATCAGAATTCCGACGAGCTTGAAGACAGGCACAATGAGCGCCTGGAGGAAGGAAACGACAGGCTTGCCCGTCTCTCCGGCCATCGCAAGCGCCATGCCGAACAGAACCGAGAAGAACAGCACCTGCAGGATGTCGCCTTCCGCGAAGGCACCGACGATCGTTGGCGGGATAATGTTCATCAGGAAGCCGGTGACCGACTGCGCTTTGGCTTTTGCGGCATAGGTATTCACGGCCTGGACATCGAGCGAGGCCGGATCGATGTTCAGGCCGTCGCCAGGCTGGACGACATTGGCGACGATGAGGCCGACGATCAGCGCGAGCGTTGAGAAGGTGAGGAAATAAACCATTGCCTTGCCGGCGACCCGGCCGACCTTATGAAGATCGTTCATGCCGGCAATGCCGGTCGCAATTGTCAGGAAGATGACAGGCGCGATGATCATCTTGACCAGCTTGATGAAGGCATCACCCAGCGGCTTCAGGCTCTCGCCGGTCTCCGGATAAAAATAGCCAATTGCGACGCCGAGCGCGATGGCGGCAAGCACCTGGGCGTAGAGCTTGGTGTAGAAGGGTTTGCGGGGCGCGGGACTCGCGCCGCGGACTTGTGCACCTGACACTGTTTCTCTCTCCCTGACCGGATCGAGGTGGCGTGACTTCTCCCGGGCTTCTCCCTATCGCGGCGCTCCGGTCGAACGCTGCACCAACGCCGCCGCAATACCCATGCCAGATGAATCCGCATCACCTGAACTGACGTGGGCTCGCCAATGATGGAGGAATGCGGTGTCAGACCAGCGGGCAAGGTCGCGGTCCGAACGCCCTTGATGGTCTCTGGCAGAGTGCTGCCGGTCGATCCCTCTGGCTAGCGGTTTGCTGCACAGAGCGTGGTGGGGTCCTCGTTAGCCGGCTTTGGACCGGGCCCCATCGTTGGCGCCAGCGCGTACCAATAGGTCGCCTGTTCAAGGCCGTCCAGATGTCAGGCTAACTTACCCCTGTTCGGAAGCGCTCGTTTCTGGACAGCCTACGACCATGCAGCCACTGCAATGCACAGAATAAATTCGGACGGTCCTTTGGACGACCCATTTTGCAAATCAACGCCCGCAGCAGGGGCAGCCGTTTTCAAGCGGTCGCATCGTAATCTGTTCAGACTTTTCGATACGCTCATTGAGTGCGCCGATTTCGGCCCCAGGCCGGTGATGGTGCTGACCACGACGATGCGATTCAGAAGTTGCGAGCACCGCCTAGGAAGTCGTACTCAACGCCAGCTTCGCGCCTTCACACCCGACATCGCCGCCGCCTGATCAACTCGAGAATAATGGCGGTTGCCGCAACCGACCAGTGCCGTTGGCGGTTACTATCGCTCCCGCCCCTCCTTCGCGGGCGCTGGTGAATGGCACGGCCCCGCATTTACACTCCGCGCGGTCAGCCGCTCGGGCAACGCATGGCCGGCCCAGGTATTTCTGCTTCAACGCAAAGATAGAACTGATGAATCCTATCATAGGCCGCGAGGTTTCCTTTCACAGATGAAAGAAAGCTCGATTGACTATGCCGCCTCGCTCCAGTCTTTTGAAAACAACGTGTGTTTGCCCGGGGCAAGCCAATAACATGGCCAAGCCTCGTGAGGGAGTAGCCAAGCGATGCGTCAGGGCTAGACCCGCTTTGCACTCGACCACACGGCGGCGGCACGAGTTCACGTCGGAGCATTTTCGCGCGTGCCCGCGACGTCGCGGGCGCACATGCCGCCAGCCTAGATTTGATGGCGCGAGATCGAGGATCACATGCACCACAACATTAGCAAGTCAGAACAGAATGCCCGCGACTGCGGCATCTCGCTGCCGAATGCGATAAAGGGTTGTCCAAAGCCCGACACGAATCCTGCGAATGTGGCATTGCACGAGCGCGCGCTAACCGGCATCTTCGAAATATCGAAAGTACTCGCCGATGCCGCCCGGCTCGAACTCAAGTTGGCCAAGGTAGTCGATCTCCTGCACTCGTTTGTGCAGATGCGGCACGGCATCATCGCTCTCTGCGATGCCGAGGGCGGACTGGACATCACAGTGGCCAGCGGCTGCGGCACGAACGGCAATGAGCCCTCCCGGTCGCGCCTGCCGCGCAACGCCATCGATCAGATTGTCACGACCGACACGCCGCTCGTCGCCGACGACATAGCGATGCATCCGACCTTCACTGCCACTGATATCGAAGTGCTTGGGGCCTCCGACGCCGTGTCGTTCATCGGCGTTCCCATTCGTGTTGATGGGAACGCCATAGGCGCGCTGACTTTGGACCGGGTTTTGGAAAGCAGGTCAAGCTATCGGCTCGACGATGATGTCCGGCTGCTCACCATGATTGCCAACATGGTGGGACAGACAGTCAAGTTGCATCGCTTCTCCGCGGCCGACAGCGAGCGAGCGCCGGAGCTGGAACATCGGCTGCAAACGAAATTTTCTGATGTTAAGCACCCTGCACCCCGGCGCAAAAAGGTTCACGTCGAGGGGATGATTGGTGACAGTCCGGCGATAAGCGCCCTGCTGGAGAAGATCGCGGTCGTAGCGAAGGCAAAAACCACAGTTCTGTTGCGAGGTGAGTCCGGTACCGGGAAGGAGCTGGCTGCCAAGGCAATTCACGAGTTGTCGCCGCGCGCCAAGCGGCCCTTCGTTAAACTCAATTGTGCAGCGCTCCCAGAGACAGTCCTGGAATCCGAATTGTTCGGTCATGAGAAGGGTGCCTTCACAAGCGCATTCAATTCCCGCAAGGGGCGCTTTGAGCTCGCTGACAAGGGGACGTTGTTTCTGGATGAGATTGGCGAGATCTCGGCCTCGTTCCAGGCAAAGCTACTGCGCGTGCTGCAGGAGCAGGAGTTTGAGCGCGTCGGCAGCAATCAGACCATCAAGGTCGACGTTCGCGTGATTGCCGCCACGAACAGGAACCTGGAAGAGGCGGTTGCAAGGAATGAGTTCCGCGCCGACCTATACTACCGCATCAACGTGGTTCCCTTGCTGGTACCAGCATTGCGCCAAAGGCGCAGCGATATTCCGCTCCTCGCAGCTGAGTTTCTCAAGAAGTTCAACAACGAGAACGGCTGTACGCTCACCTTCGATCCGCGTGCGATTGAAGTGCTGATGAAATGTGAGTTTCCCGGCAACATTCGCGAGCTTGAAAATTGCGTGCACCGGACAGCGATCCTGGCCGAGGGACTGTCAATCGGGAGAAACGACTTTGCCTGCTCCCAAGGCCAATGCTTTGCCGAGGCGCTGTGGAAGTGCAGATCGGGCAAGGCCGCGCTGCAACCACCGCCGATCCTGCCGGAGTCAGCGAATTTGGCCACGCCCCCGGACGAGGCCGCCAGTTCGGCCGCGACTACAGGCCCGCTTGCTGGCGCAACCCACCCAATTGGCGCGAGGACGCCCGATATAGAGCGCGTCATTGCTGCCATGGAAAGATGTGGCTGGGTGCAGGCAAAGGCAGCGCGCTTGCTTGGGCTGACCCCGCGCCAGATTGGCTACGTGCTGAGGAAATACGGCGTCGAGATCAAGCGTCTTTGAAAGCATGACCCTGGGCATGAGCTGAGCCGCTTAGCGCCTTGGCGCCGCGCAGCGATGCAGATCCGCGTGCGCGTCAACTCGATTCGACCGAGGACAGCCTGGCTGAATTCCCATCTCAGCCGGCGCTGCGACCATTGTGTGAAAGGCAACCCTGCCATCGTCAATCCCGTCCGCCATGTTGCTCTCGTTGCGAGCTCATACGCATGCCCCCTGTACTGAAACGGAGTCAAATATGTCCGACGCAAAACTGCAAACTGTGCTTTCGGCTCTTTCGCAAGTGACACGACAGTTGGATGCTCTGCCGTCCAACGGACCAGCGCCGGACGCAAATCTTATCAAGCTGAATACGAATGAGAACCCGTTTCCGTTGCCGCCAATCATAATGCAAAGTGCAGTGGCGGCCCTCAAGCGCCAGTATCTATATCCGGATGACGATAACTTAAGATTGAGGGAAGCTGCGTCCAGCACCTATGGCGTTTCCAGGGATCAGGTCATCGCTGGCAACGGGTCGTCTGAACTGCTCGGACTGATCTACAGAGCTTTCCTCGCACCCGGCGACAAGGTTGCGATGATGTCGCCAGGGTTTTCGTTCAACCGCAAACTTGCCATGCTTCAGGGCGCTGAGTTCCTCGAAATCGGATGTCAAGCTCATTCCCTGCCAATGGAGCAATTGCTTTCCGGTGCGGCAAAAGACGCCAAGTTTATTATGTTGGCCAATCCAAACAATCCGACCGGAACATTCCTCCCGATAAGCGATATCGAATGCCTCGTAGCACAATCGGACCGCTTGATTGTCCTTGATGAGGCCTACGTCGACTTTGCACCCGATCACGGACTGCGCCTCATCAACCGGTATTCGAATCTTCTGATCTTGAGGTCATTCTCGAAAAGCTATGCCGCCGCCGGCATTCGCGTCGGCTTCGGTTTCGGTCACCCTGAAATTATTGGAAGGCTGCGAAACATCCAGAACGTCTTCAACATGAACGTGATCGGGCATGCCGTTGGTATCAGCGTGCTTGCGCATCGCGGCGCCTACGCAGACAACCACAAGCACATCAAGGATGAACGAGAGCGAGTGACAGTTGCACTATCGCAACTCGGATTTTCCGTAACACCCTCCCGCGCAAATTTCTTGCTGGCCCGTGTGCCCGCGGGACAGGACGGCTCATGGTGGCAAGCAGCATTGGAGAGGCAAAAGATACTTGTCGCGTTTTTTCCGGACAAAGGCTTGGAACACTGTATCCGCGTCAGCATCGGCACAAAAGAGCAGATGGATGAATTTCTTGCTGCCGCTGGCGACATTGCTGGAAGCTTAACGGTGCCAAGCTCCAGAGGCAGGGAAGCGTCAGGCTCTGCTTCTTCGTTACGCTGACGCTAATCGGCGATCACACACATCTCTTCCGACTTGCTGGTAATCCCAGCAAGAAAACAGCCTGCTTTTAAAATCGGGGACTTAAAGAGTGACAAACGTCTTTCCTTCAAACCTGGCTTTCGGCATCTTCGATCATTTGGATGAGGATGGCCGCGATATAGGCCGGCAGTACGAAGATCGCCTGATATTAGCAGAGGCGTGCGATCAGCTAGGGTTCTATGCCTATCATCTCGCAGAACACCACTGTACTCCCCATGGGAGAGGTCCATCGCCGAATCTGTTCTTATCGAGCGTCGCCCAGCGCACCCGGCGCTTGCGTCTCGGACCCTTGGTGATGCTGCTTGCGCTTTATCATCCGCTGCGTGCGTTCGAAGAGATCTGTATGCTGGACCAGTTGAGCGGTGGCAGGCTCGAACTGGGCATAGGGCGCGGTGCTCTCCCGACCGAATTGGGCTACTTCGGGATTGGTGCGGACGCGGTGCCGGGCCGTTATGCCGAAGCCAGCGAAATTCTTATGCAAATACTTGTTAATTCGAGGGAGGTCGGCACGCTATGCTATCAAGGCCGCCATTTTGATCTCAATGACGTTCCTTTGACGCTAAGACCTCATCAGCGTCCACATCCGCCCACATGGGTCGCTGCCAATCGACCCGAGTCCACAGCTTGGGCCGCTGCGAATGGAACAAATATCGCGTGTGTAGGACCTTCCTCTTCTGTTCGCAAAACTACTGATGCGTTCCGCGCCTATCGAGAGGACAACGCAGGCGGGGGGGATCAAGGGAGATTTGTCGGATTGCTCCGCATGGTCGTGATTGGGCGTTGTGACACACATGCCTATTCGCTCGCGGCACCTGCTTACGCACGCTGGCTCAAGAGCTTCCAATTCCTTTACGAGCTTAACGCTATCCCCACTCCACCAAACTTGCCGCTGACCTTCGATGCGGCAGTCGAGAGTGAATTGTGCGTGGTAGGATCAGCAGAGTCTGTGCGAAAAGCTCTGCTAGATCAGTTGGAAGAGGCAGGTGCCAACTACCTGCTTTGTCAAATGGCATTTGGAAATCTGCCGCTAGATGCTTCCCTTTACACCGTGAGGACGATTCAGTCCGAAATCATGGCTCGACTTGGCTGACCATGAAATTCGCGGTCTGAGGTTAAATCGTTGTGCAGCGCTCTCACACTCACGTGATCGAGCGTGCACGTGGTGGGGCGGGCAATCGAGAGGAGGCCAAACTGACGACGAGCAGACGGCACAGGATACCAGCTTGTGCGTTGGCTGGCGTCTGGGCCATCGTGTGAACATCCACGATCCTAAGGAGAGGGTAGCCGAGCGCGTCACGATGCCGGCACGCGTCTGCTCGTCGCGCTGGCGCTAGTCGTTGCCCATAGCCAGCCGCAGGAGGTTCTTCTCGCCCGGGGCGGCGTCGGTGCGGCGCCCACTAATCCAGCTTCATCAGCGGCCCGTCGGTGGCAAAGCCGTCACTCGCTACAGCGCTATTGAGGGCGCGCTCGCGAGCGGCTTTGCGACGTCCAGCCAACACCTCCAACGAGCTCGCCCGATGATGGTGGTGCACCGCGGTCGGATACGATGCTGGAGGAAATCGTTCGCAGCCGGTCTTCACGAATTGCGAGGAGTGCTCGTTCTTGAATGCTGGCTGCTGGCCGGATGCGGTGGCCTGAGTGGTCTGCCGACACGCCCGAAAGTCAACGCCACTACCACAAGGCCGCCAAGATGTCAGGTCTGAGAGCCAGCTTGGACGGTGGTATCGTGTTCGGGAAGGTCGTCGAAGGAGGCGTAGTTGAGATAGTAGAGTTTGGAATACAGGCCGCCCATGGCTATTAGCTCATCGTGGTTGCCAGTCGCAATAACTTGGCCATTCTGAAGCACGATGATGCGGTCGGCCCCCCGGACCGTGGCGAGACGGTGGGCGATGACGAGGCCAGTCCGCCCTTCAAGCAGCTTGATCAGAGCCTTCTGAATCTGCAATTCCGTGTAGCTGTCGATGTTGGCGGTAGCTTCGTCGAGCACGAGGATCTTGGCGTCAGCGACGAGGGCGCGGGCGAAACTGATAAGCTGGCGCTGGCCGAGAGATAAGTTGTCGCCGCGTTCGCCAAGTTGGGTCTCATACCCGTCGGCGAGGCTCATGACGAAGTCATGCGCGCCGACAGCCTTGGCCGCCTCGATCACCTTGTCGCGCGTGGCTTCCGTCTTCTGGTATCGAATGTTCTCGAAGACCGTCCCGGTGAACAGGAATGGCTCCTGCAGCACCATGGCGACCTGGCGGCCGAGCGATTCCTGGGTGAGGTCGCGTACATCATGTCCGCCGACCAGCACCTGACCCTGCTGAACATCATAGAAGCGGTGGACCAGGGCCATCGCACTCGATTTGCCAGAACCGCTCGGTCCGACTAGTGCGACCGTCTCGCCCGGATTGACCTTGAACGAGACATTTTTCAGAACCGAACGGTTCGGATCGTAGCCGAAGGTGACGTCCCTAAACTCGACCGAGCCGTCCATTTCGGGCGAAAGCACCTCGGCATTGGGTTTGTCCTTAACATCGATCTTGACGTCGAGCACATCGGTCAGGCGCTTGCCTGAGGCCATGGCGCGCTGCATGACCGAATATTGCAGGGTGAGTGAGCGGATCGGGTCAAAGAAGCGCTGGATGTAAAATAGGTAGGCTACCAACACGCCCACATCTATACGGCTATTCATGACCATCGAGCCGCCGACCACAATAACGGCGGCCAAGGCGAGGCCGGAGATGCCATCGACGATGGGCACCATGACCAGTGCATATCTGGCAGCGATCAGGTGGGTCCTGAGGTTGGCATGGGCCCGATCGTCAAAAAGACTGAAATTCACCTGCTGGCGGTCCATTGACTGTATGGTCCGCACGCCGTGAATGGCTTCGGCCAGCGC
Source organism: Mesorhizobium sp. M0001 (assembly GCF_040324255.1). Taxonomy (NCBI): domain Bacteria; kingdom Pseudomonadati; phylum Pseudomonadota; class Alphaproteobacteria; order Hyphomicrobiales; family Phyllobacteriaceae; genus Mesorhizobium; species Mesorhizobium sp. M0001. The sequence continues at coordinate 58,020 of NZ_JAMYVS010000003.1, read as the reverse complement.
GCCATTGACGACGGAATTGGTTTCGTGTGCAGCCATGAAGGCGTCGCGGGCACGCGGCAACCAGACAATGCGGACGATCACCAGGATCGGCAGAACCGATAGCGTCAGGAGGCCGAGGCGAAAGTCGAGCCACAGCATTACGAAAACGATGCCGAAGAGAAGCGCAACATCGCCTAGGGAATATACCGAGGTTTCCAGGAACTCCTGTATGGAGTTAACGTCGCCTTGCAGGCGCGACATCAGGCGTCCGACCTCGGTCTTGTCCATGAAAGAGAGCGAAACCTTTTGCAGATGGCCAAACATGGCGCGGCGGATGTCGAACAGGACAGTTTCGGCCATTTTCCCATCCAAGGCTTCCTGCATGTAGCCGGCGGCGAAATTGACCAAAATCGCCGAAAGGAACGCGCCGACGGCCGCAAGCTGGGCTGAGCGATCGGGCCTTGCCGGGTTCATGCCGAGGTCGATCGCGTAGCGGATGATCAAGGGGATGAGAAGCTGCGTCCCGGTGAAGATCAGCATCGCGACAATCGTGACAACTACCTTTGCCCGGTAGGGATGGACGAAGCCCCAGATGCGACGGAGGATGCTCTTGTCGAAAGCCCGGCCGAACATCTCCTCCTCGATCCGGTGCGAGCCGACGACCGCGCGCGGAGGGCGTCTCCCGTGGTCACGTTCGGCTTCGAGTTCGCCGCGGCCCTGGTCCATCAGCGGGCGCCCCCATCCTGGCTAATAATGCTATCACCCGGGCGCGTCTGGAGATCGTAAAGGGCCCTGTAGCGTCCCCGCTTCGCCAGAAGCTCTTCATGCGTGCCGCGTTCTACGATTTCGCCGTTATCGACAAAAAGGATTTGATCGGCATGCTTAAGCGCACTCAGCCGGTGCGCGATGATGATCGTCACCCGATCCTTTGCGAAGCGCCGCATCGCCGCGCGAATGCGCAGCTCGGTGCCGGCATCGATCGCGGCCATCGAGTCGTCGAAAATGATGAGGGAGGGGCGCAGCATCATGGTGCGAGCAATCGTGAGACGCTGGCGCTGGCCGCCAGAGAGAGAAACGCCGCGTTCGCCCACGACCGTCTCATACCCTGCCGGGAGCCCGAGGATGTAGTCGTGGAGCTGGGCGAATTCTCCAGCGCGTTCAATTCGCTGTCTCTTCGCCCAGGGATCGCCATAAGCGATGTTGTTCTCGATCGTTGTGGTGAATAGGAACGCATCCTGCTGTACAACCGCGACCGCCTTGCGAAGGCTCTCGAGGGTGACATTGCGTATGTCCTGGCCGTCCAACGTGATGGCGCCACCGGTCACGTCGTAAAAGCGGGGGACCAGATGAGCCATCGTCGATTTGCCGGAACCCGGCGGACCGACGATCGCGATCGTCTCGCCTCTCCGGGCCTCAAAGCTGAGGTTCTTCAGAATGGCGCGGTTTTCGGCGTTGGGGTAGGCAAATGAGACATTGTGGAAGCGCAGAGTGCCGTCACTTATCTCAAGCGGTCTGGCCTCGAGAGCATCCCTGATGGTGATCTCCTGATCGAGGAGACCGAAAAGCCGCGAACCGCAGCTAGAAGCGCGGGCAAACGCATTGACCATGAGACCGATCTGGCGGACTGGCATTTGCAGCATGGTCATGAAGGTCAGGAAGGTCGCCATGGTTCCGACGCTGATCTCGCCAGCGACGAGCTTGTTGCCACCGATCCCAAGCACCAATCCCATTGCGAAAAAGTAGGACAAGGTCATCGCCGACGTGTTGGGTACGTAGATGTCAACGAGATCGTTGGCGAGGTCGAGCGCGTTCTTGGAAGCGCCGTCGAACTTCAGCATCTCATAGGATTGAGCCGCAAAAGCTCGGACCACACGGATACCTGCGAGATTTTCCTTCATCACGCGGCTTAGTACCGAAAGGCGCTCATAGAGGTCGAGCCAGGTGGCGCGCAGCTTAAGCTGTGTGGTCGATGAGCGCCAAGCGACAAAAGGCACGAAGCTGAGCGCGGCCAAGCCGAGCACGGGATCGGTCGAGATCATCATGTAAGCGCCAATCCCGATCAGCATCGTCAGCAGGAGCACCCGCATGAGCCCGGTGGAAAAATACATCCGCACGCCTTCGAGATCGAGCATTCCGGCGGTTATCAGATCGCCTGAATGGGCCCGGTCGTGAAAGGAAAAGCTGAGACGCTGGATCTTGTCGTAGTAGGCGAGCCGCAATTCGTACGCGACATGATGCCCGACGGCTTCGGCAAAATAGTTCTGCGCCATCGTGAAAACGCCGCGTAGCGCGCTGACGGCGAGCAGCAGGAGAGCCGGGGCCCAGAGCGCTTGTCCTGCCGCAGCCCCCGCGACACCGCCCCCGATAGCTGTCTGGGTCTGGTCGACAGCCCGGCCGAGAAGCTGGGGAATGAGCAACTGGAGGATTGCCGCCATGATCGTCGAGCCCATAGCGAGGGCAACCTGCCACGGATGGCGCAGATTCATACGCGTGATGCGCAACAGCGTACTCAAATCCCGGCCCCAGCGCTCCGCTTCAACATGGGCCAACGAATTCAGTGCGTTCGTTGCGCCGCTGACAGCTTCACTGTTCACGGGTGTATTCCCGACTGCATTTTGCGCCTTCGAGGAAAGCCGAAGCAGACATCATCAAAGGCATCCGCCATTGTTAATCCCGTCCTCAACCTGCAGCCGTGCCCGTTCCCACAAGCCGAGCCGCCGCTTGACTTAGTGGCATGTCGATCACCGTGATTCCGCTTGCCGCAAGAAAACGCGCTTCGTTTCTGGTCAGGGTTTCCGCGTCCATTACGGTGCAATAGGGACCGCGGGAGCGCTTCATGATCTGTCTGGCGTAGGTGCGCAGCATCTGATCGTTGAAGCGGCAGCCAACGAAGAAAAATCCACGGGTGATGCGCCGTTCCTTCACAGCGTCTGGGATCGGTGTCTGGATATCAATCTCGGACAGGACTTCGACGTAGTCGGAATCTGCGACGAGAAAGTTTTGCGCGGGCTTAATACTCCCGTGAGGTGAATAGAGAACCGTCTTGGCCCCCAATCGGGGGTCGAGCTCCCTCCCGGACAAATCGTAGGTTTTCGTCCAAATGTTGCCGATTTCATTCGCGCGCGTGACGCCTTGTATCTCAACGACGTCCGTTCGGCCGGTCTCTACCAGAGCCGTGCGCACCGCGCTGTCATACCAGCTGTCGATGATGAGGGAGAGTGGCAGCCTTGCGAGCCAGGCGTGGAAGGGGGTCGGCCCCACCGGCGCTGCGAATATGTCGGTCATCCAAGCTTGAAGCGTCCGGCGATGCCGGCGCTGTTCGATGAACTGTGCAACCGACCACATATTGGTGCGGATCCTGGAAGGGGCTGGAGCCCGTGCATTGAGTGCCGCGGCAACAACCTCCGGGGTATGCGGCACAGGCGGTTCCACACAGTTCAACTCAAGAAGACCCGGACCGAGATAGGGGATCACCTCATCGGCGGCGAGCGCTTCCTTCGCCAGGTCAAGCAGCTTTTCAGCAAAACTGTCCCGCACAATGACGAGGTGGCCCGATGTCAGGATCGTGTTCATCTCGTTTCCTCGCGACGCACCTAGGGGCAGCATCAGCCCTCTTCGGAAATCTTCCTTGCCTCGACGGTGATCGGCAGACGCGTATCATGTGGGAGATCGGGTAGGAGGAGCCGCCACCCGTTCCTGAGCGTGACCGTTCCGCCCCACAACTCTTCCTTCTCGAGTTTGATGATCGGCTCTTCGAGGTCCTTTTTGGGGACATACGCCGACAAACCAGCATCGGTCCTGCGGATCATGACTTTCATCTGGCCGTCCCTTCATTGGTATTGCTTTCAGCACTGCAGGGCGCCTCGGCCTCGTCGAGGCTCATCAGTTCACGCGCTCGCATACCGACGACGGTGCCACGGTCGATCCACTCGACCGCATAGATGAAGAACTGCTGGAGAAAGGTGCCAATGTCGCGCACATATCCCTCGTCCCCCTTCCGCACGAGATTTTCGCCGATCTCCCTGCCAGGATAGGTGCCGTCATTCTTTATGTGGCGAGTGGCACGTACCCGCTCTCCCGGCATGAATCGTGGAGGCCTGCGGATTTCGATCTCCTCTTCGCGTCCGAGCGACATGTCCGTTCCCTGATTTCTCTTGCGGCTGAGATTGCGAACAAGGCGTTCCAGGCGTCCTGCGTAGACAGCCCCCAACCATGTCGGCAGTCCAATGTCCGTTACGCAGGAACGCAGGTCTTCGGCACCGGACATACCGAGGCACATTGCTGCGCATCGAAGACCCCCTCGCATTCGGTGCACTTCTGTGACTCGATCACGTAGCTCTCGCCTTTGAACTTGATCGCGCCGGAAGGACATTCGAATTCGCAGGCGCCGCATTGGGTGCATTGGGATGCGATGATCTTGAAAGCCATTTTAACTCCTGGTCCGAATGAATGAGACAGCTCAGGCCGTCGCCGCGAGTGTGGGGGTCCCAGATGCGGCGATGTAAATCGCGCTGATTGCTGTCTCGATATAGTCATGGGCACAGGCATCGGTGGCCCTGATTCCAGCCTCCGCGAGCTGATCCTGCGGGCAATTTCCAATCTTGGCGCACAGCACGATATCTATGCCTTGAAGCGCTGCGATGACGCCATCGAGGGCGGCTTCTGCGCCCCAGCCGCCAAGGCAATACTTGTCCACCTTCCGATGCCCGACGAAGCTGATCCCTTTCAGCGAGGCTTGATAAACCTGGAATTCCTTCGCATGGCCGAAATGCTCATTGACGCGGCCGCCGCCCTTGGTCGCCACCGCGAAGAGAAGGGACTTGCCGGGGCTCGCTGCCTTGACCAATCCCATCGCTTCTCTCCTAGCCTCGACGTGATCACGGCGCTCCTCCGCGACCAGCTCCCGATAGGCCTTGCGTTTGCTGGCATCGTAGGTGACCTCGCCGGGAATCCGGTCGACTGTGAATTCCTGGCCACGATCTTCTCCGAGCAGGCCCACGGCATCTGCCCGGCACTGCCGGCAGTGGCGCATCAACTGGGCGCCGTTTTCGACACGATCCTGAAGAGCCTTCATCTCCATTGCGTTTGGGCCGCGCTGCCCGCTCAGACCGTAGTGCGTGCCGTGGGCCGGGTCCGAAATCAGCGGCATAAGGTTGTGCAGGAACGCGCCTCGCTCCTTAATCCATCTATTCACCTCGATCAGATGCTCATCATTCACGCCCGGGATCACCACCGAGTTGATTTTGGTGAGGATGCCCCGCGCGGTCAGCATCTCCAGGCCCAACATCTGCCGCTGGTGCAGGATCCGGGTGGCTTCAATGCCGATGTAGCGGCGATGATCGTGAAAGATCCAAGGATAGATCTTTGCACCGACCTCAGGGTCGACCATGTTGATCGTGATCGTCACGTGATCGACATTCATGTCAGCAAGCTCATCGACATGGTCGGGCAGCGCCAGCCCATTCGTGGATATGCAAAACTTGATGTCTGGGATTTCCCTGGCGACCCTGGCGAAGGTCGCCTTCGTCTTCTTCCAGTCGTAGCAGGCGTCGCCCGGTCCGGCGATGCCGAGCACGGAAAGCTGCGGCACCTCGTTGGCGACCGCGATCACCTTGCGTAGCGCCTGATCGGGCGTCAGCTTTTCAGAGGCCACCCCAGGCCGGCTTTCGTTGGCGCAGTCATATTTGCGATTGCAGTAGTTGCACTGGATGTTGCAGCCCGGCGCGACCGCGACGTGCATACGCGCGAAATAGTGATGCGCCTCTTCTGAAAAGCAGGGGTGATCCTTGATCTTCTCCCAGACAGCCGGATCCGTGTCGTCGGGCTTTGTCGACGAGCCGCAGGACGAAGACGCGCAGCCCCCGAGTTTCATGGTGCCAAGCAACTGGTCACCGAATGTCGTGCTGAGGCTCTCAAGCGAAATTGCCGGTGCAGACATGAACGGCTCCGTTGCTGCGTGATGTCGCAGTTCAAAGCGCAAGAGCTATGCCAGCCCAAAGAGCTGTTTCGGTTCATTGAATAGGCTTCCCGTGTCACATTCCTTCGGATTGCTCCGACACACCTGTCGGGCTTACGACAGTGGACAGGCAAATAGGGTCGCGAGGCTTAGCAGCCTCGGGCGCGCAGAGTGTGAGCGAGACCACTCCGGGCTGCTTACGCTTGACGTCATCACGACGTCCCGAATTTCTTAACCTTGATACCATGCCGGCGCAGGGCGTAGCCGATTATCCAGGGCGTGAGGCCAGGGATACGAGCCGCCCTGGCAAAACCCAACCGGCCTTGTCAATCGCGTCGATCAGCCACTAGCGTTCCGTCAGATGCGGGCGACAAGCGGCATGGTTCGGACGCCGGCCGTAAGGGGAGATACCTTGCTGCGGAGGCGCCGATGCGACTGGCCGGCAGCCGCAATCCGCTCGATCTGGTACAGCCTGTGGTATGAGGCGGCGAGTGCCTGATTGAGGTGCGTGGGTGTTGCCGGCAGTGGCGGCAATCTCCGGCTCTCCTTCAGCGTCCAGACGACGACTTCTCCATCACCCGTCTGCAGAAACGTGGGCAGGACGTTCACGACAATTGCCCAGCGTATGGCGAGCGTAATCTCCAGCTCGCTTGGCGCGGTCAGCACCTTCACATATCGTAGAGTCCCTGAGCGCGGTATCTGCTTAGGGCATGCGTGCGCCGGTCATCCGAATTTAAAGAGGATTCCGAAACCGCCGCGTGGATAGTTCCACTCGATCTCACCAGTCGTCCCGCACAAAATCCGGCAGGTGCCGCACTCCATGCAGCCGTCGGCAGTGATCTCCACTTGACCCTTGTCGTTCAACTCATAACATTTCGCCGGGCAGACGTGGGTCAGCGCGAGCAAATTCGCGCTCGGCTTCTGGTGCGGTCGCACTTTGATGTGCGGGCGGCCGGAATCCACCAAGTAGCGGTTCTGGTAAAGCTTGTCCTCGACACGTGACTTCGTCGCTGCGCTGGTCATTTCGTCTCCCCTCAGCGCCACGCCAATGCAAGGCGGACCGCGTCGCTGACCAGCCCCCAGCGCGAGCGCGCCTTGATGAAGGCCGCCGTGGTCGCCTTTTCCTTCTCGATCTTCGGCGTGCCGTCGACACGCATGAAGTTCTGCGCAGCTTGCGACATCAACCGCGGATAAGTCGTGAAATAATTGCATGAATTGGTGTGGAGCAAGGCCGGCATGTCTTTGTATTTCCTCAGGTCCTTGACCACGAAGGACTTGTCCAGCATGGCTTTGTAAAGGGCGAGATTCCGTTTGTTCATCGGACCGTTGCGGCTCTTGACCTCGACGATTGCCTCAGCCGCAATGCGGCCGGAGGTCATGGCGAGGTTCGAACCCTCGCGGTGAATGGCGTTGTTCAGTTGCGCGGCATCGCCGACCACGACCCAACCATCGCCAAAGAGCTGCGGAATAGCCTTGTAGCCGCCTTCGGGAATGAGGTGTGCGGAATATTCTTTCACTTCCGAGCCGGCGATCAGCGGCCGGATCGAAGGATGGCTCTTCAAGGCATCAAGGAGAACGTAGGGGCTCTCGACCATCGCGGCAAAATCGGAGACGAGGCAGCCAATGCCCAGTGAGATGGACTCCTTGTTGGTATAGAGGAAGCCGAGCCCGGCCATGCTGCGGGAGGTCGTGCCCACCGCCTCGATCACGCAGCCCTCATCGCCCTTTACGCCGAACCGCTGCTCAATGACCTCTTCGGGCAAGAAATGCATTTCCTTGACGGCGAGGGCCACGGTTTGCGGCTTTGGCATCTCGCGCAGGCCGGCTCGAGTGCCAAGCAGTCCGCAGACACCTTCTGCGAGAACGACCACGTCCGCGTAGATGGCTCCGCCCGCCCGGTCTGTGCGGACGCCGATCACCCTGTCATTGGCATCACGGATGAGTTCCGTCACGGTCGTCTCGCACAGAACGGTCGCGCCGGCCGCGCGCACCTTACGCGAAAACCATTTATCGAACTGGGCACGGATGATCGTGTACCGGTTGGGCTTCGCCTCATTGAAGTCGTCCGACCTATAGTGAATCCCTGTATGGGATGTGTCGTCCATCACCCAAAGCCGCTGTTCAACCAAATGCCGCTCGAGAGGCGCATCATCCCGGAAATCCGGGATGATCTTCTCCAGCATGTTGGCGTACATGATGGCACCCTGGACATTCTTGGAGCCCGGATATTCACCCCGCTCCAACTGCAGCACCTTCAGGCCATGGCTGGCCATGGTGTAAGCAGCTGCGTTTCCGGACATGCCTGCCCCAACAACAATGGCGTCGAAGTTTTCCTCGATCATGTCCATCCCCTTAGCTCGAAAGCTTATCGCGACTGTGGGGCGACAGCCGCCGGGTGAAGGCTTCCGTCAGTGCGGGCAGGAAGCGGATCGCGTCGGTGACGATTCCGAGGTGAGCGAAATCGAAAATCGGCGCGTTCGGGTCGGTGTTGATGGCCACGATGAGATCCGCCCCCTCCACGCCAACCCGATGCTGGACGGCGCCGGAAATCCCGGCCGCTATGTAAAGCTTCGGCCGGATCGTCTTGCCAGTTTGGCCGATCTGCCGATCAGCTGGCATCCAGCTCTTCTGGACCAACGGACGCGAACAGCCGTGCTCGGCGCCGATTGCTCGTGCGAGGTTCTTCACAAGCTGCAGGTTCTCCGCCGCGCCAAGACCAAGGCCTCCCGCAACCACGACGTCGGCATAGGCAAGGTTTGCCTTCGCCGACTGATTGTCCGGCAGGAAGCCGAGGACTTTGGTAGCGATCTCGTCCTCGGCAAGCGAAAGCTTGTGCCGGATGACCCGCCCGACCGGTTTATCCGTCCGCTGCGGCATGGGCATGACCCTCGGCCGCACGGTCGCCATCTGCGGGCGGAAATTGAGCGTATAGATCGTGCACAACAAGGAACCGCCGAAAGTCGGACGCGTGGCGGCGAGCGAACTGTCGGTATCCACATCGAGTTCGGTGCAGTCGGCCGTGAGCCCCGTCTGCAAGGTCGTCGCCACGGAGCCGGCAAGATCCCTGCCCAGTGTGGTGGCACCGAGAAGAAGGATTTCGGGTTTGTGGGTATCGACCAGATCCGTCAGCGCCTTGGTGAAAGGTTCATTCCGATAGTCGGCGAGCAGGGGCGCCTCGGCGATGTAGACAAGGTCAGCGCCATACGCGAATGCTTCGGCAACGGCGTTCCCGACGGCCTCTCCCGGCGGTCCAAGCACGACGCCTGCAAGCTGGACCTGAAGCTTGTCTGCTAAGTTGCGGCCTTCGCCGAGCAGTTCGAATGATACCGGATGGACCTCGCCACGTTCGAGCTCGATGAAAACCCAAACGTGCCGATAGTCCTTGAAACGGGCGGGCAATTCCTTCTTTATGCCGGCGCGGCCGGCGGCAGGGCGAGGGGTTTCTCCGTTCGCGGTCGACATCGTTTTGCTCCTTGCCGTCACGCGCCGCCGTTAAAGGCGAGCTCATGTTCCAGCGCCGGCTGGCGGGTGAAGATTGCGGTGATGAGTTCGTCAGCGACATCGCGCAAGGCCTTCTCGGCGGTGTCGATTTGTGCCGCCTTTTCAGCTCGAGCAGGAGGGGCGAAAACACGTTTGACGACCGTCGGTGAACCGCGCAGACCGCATTTGGTGAGATCCTCAATGCCGGCGTCGGCCGCGCTCCATTTCAAGACCTGGCTGCGCGCGGCGCACAAGGCGTCCTGGATCGAGCCCCGGCGGATCTCGTTTGTGCCTTCCAGCATGGTGATGAGGCAAGGGAGCCTGCTCTTCAGCATCTGTGTGCCGCCTTCGGAACGGCGCTCGACCTTGATCTCGCGTGCAGCAAGGTCGACAGAAGGGATCTTCGCGACATAGGTCAGTTGCAGGAGTCCGAGGCGCTTGGCGATGCCGGGCCCGACCTGGGCGGTGTCGCCATCGATCGTCTGCTTGCCGGTGAAGACGAGGTCTGGCGTGCCGAACGTCTCGCCAATCTTCGCGATTGCCTGGGAAAGGGCGAACGAGGTTGCCAGCGTGTCGGAGCCGGCAAAATAGCGGTCGGTCAAGAGCACCGCTCGGTCGGCGCCGTAACCGAGCGCCTTGCGCAGCGCGTCCTCTGCCATGGGCGGACCCATGGTGAGCACAGTGACTTCGCCGCCATGTGCGTCGCGCAGTCTGAGCGCTTCTTCGAGGGCGAACAGGTCGTAAGGGTTGATGATGGTCGGAACACCCTGGCGCATGATCGTGTTCGTGACCGGATGGACCCTTATCTGTGCCGAGTCCGGCACCTGCTTGATGCAGATTACGATGTGCATTGGCGGTTTCTCTAGGCTCCTGTCCGGGTCCGGCATTGCGGTTATCTCCTTTGTCCGCATTATTCGTGCCAAGTCTCTTGCGCTCCCCCTTTCCTACAACTTCGGCTGGTTGCTTCTGACGGCGCTGTGGTGATGACCGCATTTGGCGGCTGCTCGACATTGTCGCGTCGCACCCTTGTCGCCGATCATTCCCGTCCGAACCGCTTCAGTACCGAGTCGAACGGAACAAAGGTGTGACCCGGCGCGGCAGGTTTGTTCGGATCGTGGTCCTTGAGCACCTTGAAAATCCGATGCGTGAGCGGCGAGGAAATCGCAAAGTCCTCGTAAGCTCGTTCGAGCGTCGCGCGCACCCTCGCGGCAATCACCTGGTCGGGCAGACCGGAGAAATCTTCTTCGGCGAGGTATTGGCCCACACGCTTCATGATATGGAGCCGCGAGACATTCAGTACCTTCGGGTCATAGGCGACGCCTAGGACTGAGAAGAATTCCTCTGCAGCCGACAAGCGCTTCAGTCGTGCGAGGATGTCGGTGACATCCATGGGGCGGCTGTCAGCGGAACAATTCATTGCATTCTTCCTGGTCGCAAAACTGTGGCCTTTGTGCGCTCGCGCACGGCTGACTTGGACCCGCACAGCTCGATGAGGGATGGCTCGCTGCACATTCCATCGTAGAGCTCGACCAGTCGAGTTGCAGTGACGGTCGATTTGGTCTCGGCCGCCTCGCGTCGGACGCGGGCCACCATCGCGGCTGCCAGATCCGGGTCGAGATCGCGACCGCTTTCGCTCAGCACATGGGCAATCGCAGTGGCGCCGGAATGCTTGCCGATGACGATCCGCCGGCAGCGGCCCACGAGAGTCGGATCGAGCCCCTGATAAGTACGCGAGTCCTTCAGCAGCCCTGCGACGTGAATGCCGGATTCGTGGGTGAAAACATCGGCGCCGACGACCGGCTTAGTGGCTGCGGTCTGCCGGCGGGCGGCCCAAGCCACCTGGGCGGCGAGGCCGGGCAATGCGGTCAGCTCAATGCCGGTGTCTGCGCCGTCGAAGACTGCCATTGCGGCGGCCACCTCCTCCAGCGCGGCATTGCCCGCACGCTCGCCGAGCCCCAGGACGGTGACGGAGGCATGGCGCGCGCCTGCGCGGATCGCCGCCAGCGTGTTGGCGCCAGCAAGTCCGAGATCGTTGTGCGCATGAAATTCAAGGTCGATTGGAGACTGCACCACGAGCTGGGCGACAAGTTCGAAGGTCGAAAACGGGTCGAGAACACCGACTGTGTCGGCCAGCCTCACGCGGCTTGCGCCGGCGCGTGCGGCCGTCTCGATGACGCGGGCGAGATGATCCCGATTGGCCCGCGAGGCATCCTCGCAGCCCACCGCGACGAAGAAGCCGGCATCGGCGGCGCGCCTGACCATATGATCGATGACCTGGAGCGCTCCCGCCTTGTCGAGGCCGAGCTTGGCGGCAAGTTGGATGTCCGACGCAGGCAGCGACAAATTGACCGCTTGGACGCCGCTCTCGATCGCTGCATCGAGATCCAACGACGTCATCCGGCACCAGGCCATGAGCTGAACCGGAAGACGCCGCGCTACCACGGCGCGAATTGTTTCCATCTCGTCGACGCCCATGACCGGCGTGCCGATCTCGATCTCTGTCACGCCAGCCGCCGCAAGAGACTCAGCGATCTCCAGCTTTTCCGTCGTGGTGAAGGCGACGCCCGGCGCCTGCTCGCCATCGCGCAAGGTCGTATCGTTGAGGGAGACATGACCGGTCATGACAGGCAGCCTGTTCTTCTGCGGCTCACGCATAGACCGGACTACCCGGCCCAGAACCGGAAAAGCTGCGCAGCTTCCCCACGATTCCCGGCATGACCTCGAGCACCCGGTCGATGTCCTCTTCGCTGTTGTCCCGCGCCAAGGAGAAGCGGACTGCCGCGTGTGGCGTTTTCATCGCGCTTAGGACATGGCTTGGTTCCAGAGAGCCGGAGGTGCAGGCCGAGCCAGAGGAACACGCGATGCCAATGCGGCTGAGGAGAAGTGGAATTCCATCACTTTCGACATGTTCGAAGGAGATGTTTGCGGTGTTGGGCAACCGTTGCAAGGGATCACCAGTGACACAGGTGCTTGGGATGCGCTGGAGGATCCCGCCCTCCAGGCGATCGCGGAGCGACTTTACCCGTGTGGTCTCGTCGTCCATGAATTTCAAGGCGAGTTCGGCCGCCGTGCCGAGCCCGGCTATGCCGGGCGTATTCTCGGTTCCAGCACGCCGGTTGTGCTCTTGGTGACCCCCCTTGATCAGCGAATGGAAATCGACGCCACGTTTTACGAAAAGCGCACCGATCCCTTTCGGCCCGTGCAGCTTGTGGCCGGAGAGCGACAGCATGTCGATTGCGGTCGACTTCAGGTCCATCGGAAGCTTGCCGACCGCCTGCACAGCATCGGTATGGAATAGGGCGCCCACTTCCTTGGCCAACTCGGAAAGCCTTGCCACGGGGAAGATCACACCAGTCTCGTTGTTCGCCCACATTATTGACACGATTGCAACCTGTGGGGTGAGGGCGGCCATATAGGCGTCGAGATCGAGCCGACCACGGCAATCCACCGGGATCCTGTGCACCTTGAGGCGGCGGGTCTTCTCAAGATGCGCGCAGAGCGTCAGCACGGCGGGATGCTCGACCGCGGACGTCACGATCTCGGTTCGGTTGGGCGCCGCCTCGAGCGCTGAAAGAAGCGCTGCATTGTCGCTTTCTGTCCCACCCGAGGTGAAAGTGATCTCATCCTCGAACTCCGCGCCGATCAGAGCTTGCAACTGCCTCCGCGCCTTTCTCACCGCCGCACTGACTGAGGCGCCAAGAGCGTGTGCCGACGAAGGGTTGCCGAATTGATCCCTAAAGAACGGCAACATCGCTTGCACGACCTCAGGATCGACCCGTGTGGTTGCGTTGTTGTCGAGGTAGACAGGCTTCATAGGTGCGATCCTCAGTTAAACAGAATGACGCGAGCGCTAGACCGACTCGTTGAGCCTCTGGCGCATGCCGTTGATGATCATTTGAACTGGCAGCGCGCGCAGGCGCCCGGAGTGTTTGACGTAAACCGGATCTCCGTCGATATGGACATGTTCGCAGTGGCCGTAGGTCAGCCCGCAGGTAAGGACGCCCGAACGCGATAACGCTACCGATGAGCCGAATTTGGCGCAGCGGCGCGATTTGTCCGCAAGCAGCTCGGGTGCCACCAGGAACCGAGCTGCTTCGGGAGGCGACGTTCTTTGAATCCTACTGGGAGCGAATGGCGGTCCCGAGATCGGCTTTGACCTTGTCTTGTTTTTTAGGACGGGGACATCTGTTGTGCCGGCCATATAAGTCTCCTCTGCCGCAAAATCACTCTGTCGGCCGCACAGACGCTTCGGGCGTTTAACTGAAGGACTTGCCGCAGCCGCACTTTTCGCGCGCATTGGGGTTATCGAAGACAAAACCGGAAGATTGGAGCCCGGTGAGGAAGTCGACGGTCATGCCGGCTACATGGGGTTGGGAGCCCGCGTCCACGAACAGCTTGACCCCATCTGTGTCAGTGATCGCGTCGCCCTCGCGCGACACGCTCTCCAGGCCCATTAAGTATTTGAAGCCTGCGCAGCCGCCGGCCTCGACCATAATGCGAAAGCCTTCCGCCGGCTCGCTGGCACGGCAAAGAGCAGTCTTGAAGGCGGCAACAGCGTTGTCGGTGAGCGTAATCATGGCTCCATTCTCCTCAGTCCGCGACCTGCTTGCCCATCACGTTGCATGCACCGTGCCAAAGCCAAAAAACGTTTCAACACAGCGCGGCATCTCTCGCACTGGTGCCTCTTGATTGCTGATAAGGTGTCGGCCAATCGACACGTGCTGTCGGGTTTGTCGGGTCCGGCACGAGGGATGTTGGCCTGAGTTCTTGGGTGAACTCACATCACCAAGGACAGAACTTCTTCTGAGCTTGCCTCGGCGCAATTGGCACGGTTTTTGAAGCTCCGTTTGGCGAGACGGCAAGAGCATGCCGATCCACAACCATGCCGTGGGTGCCATCGCGATGGATGGGGCGAAGCAAGGGAGTAACATGTCAGGACCGTGGTCAGATACGCGTTGTTGGCAAAGCAGCGCCGCTCGTGGCATCCGAATGCCCGCTTGGCCGATTGCGACAACATCCATACTGGCTCACCACCGCCCAGTAGCCGCCGACCGGCTCGATGGGATGCCATCGGCATGTGGCTGCTCGCCGGTTTTCGCATCGGTGCGACGCCGTGCGCACGCTGTCCAGCGACACCTTGTTCATGGGCCAGCAGCAGATCAGGATCGAGCATTTCGGCGCGCCTTATCGGCTGCAGATTCCCGGGCAGGGCAGATGATCCTCACACGTCGTAGAAACAGGGGTAAGCATGGACCAACGCGAGAAACCGTCGCCCGACGAAATCCGGCGGGCGTGCAAAGACAATCCGAAGATCCGGGAGCATGATCTCGCCGCTCGATTGGGCATTTCGGAAGCCGAGTTGGTCGCGGCGCATTGTGGTCACGGCGCGGTGCGCATCGAGCCGCGCGTCGATGATCTGCTGACCGGCCTCGAAGCGGTCGGCGAGGTGATGGCGGTCACCAGCAACGAAAGTGCCGTGCACCAAAAGATTGGCGTCTACGGCAAAGTGGTCACCGGCAACCAGCATGCCATACTGCTCGGCGACGAGATCGACCTGCGCATCTTCCCGAAAGCGTGGGCGTATGGCTTCGTCGTCGAGAAGCGCGAGGGGGCCGAGATCCGCCGCAGCCTGCAATTCTTTGATGCCACCGGCGAGGCGATGCACAAAGCTCATCTCACGCCCGCCTCGAACCTGCAGGCCTATCAGGATCTGACGGCAGAGCTTGTATCCCCCGACCAGGAGCCGATCATATCGCTCGAGGCGAGCGGGGCGCGCGATAACGCAGTGAGTCCAGACCACGCCACCACGGTCGACGACCTACGCGAGCACTGGGGCCGGCTAAGCGACGTGCATCAGTTCTACCATATGTTGAAGACACTGAAGCTCAGCCGCTGCCAGGCGATGCGTATGGCCGACGAGGATGACGCCTGGCTACTCGACAATGATGCCATTGGCGCCCTGTTCCAACAGGCGGCCGAAGACGAGATGCCGATCATGTGCTTTGTCGGCAATCGTGGTTGCATTCAGATCCATTCCGGCCCGATCAGGTCGGTCAAGCAGATCGGGCCGCGGATCAATGTGCTCGAAGAGACCTTCCATCTGCATCTTAGGACCCATCGCATCCGCGAGGTCTGGGCCGTGCGCAAGCCGACGAGGGATGGTCACGTTACGTCCATTGAAGCCTATGGCGCGGACGGCAAGATGATCATCCAGTTCTTCGGCACGCGCAAGGAAGGCGAACGCGAGGGCAGCGACTGGCGGTTTCTGGCCGAGAGTCTGCCACGCGTTCCCGGTCCGACCTCCAGGGGTGTGTTGACTGCCGACAGGTCCTCGGATTGAATTGGCCGCGATAGGACTCAGCACCACGTTCCGACAGCGGCTCGCGAGCAAATCGAGGTCCATGAGCGGAAAGGATGCCGTCGTAGCGCATGCGCATGGTCAGGTGATGCACGCCGGAATGGACCGCATCTATACAGTCAAGCTGGTCGCCGGTCGGCACCGGTGCGCACGAGTGCATCGCCGTCTGCCGGAAAAGCCTTGCAGCGCCTGCGAGCGATAAAACGCATACGCCATCAGCGCCGAACCGAAGCGCGGCTTGACCTTTTTGATATTTCCGATCGTCTCGCGCAAGCGCCGTCGGGTCTTCTCGGACCGCACCCGATCCTTGCGCTGGATCGCGTCATTGCTCAATCCGGGCCGTGCGAGCGATCTACTCGCTCGTCGACCGGCAGGCTGTGCAGCAACAGTCAAGCCGAACAGCCCGATGTCGCGGGCTCGACAAAACCGACCACGGATGTCGGTTGTCGGACGTTGTCATAAGAATGATGGACAGGTGATCATCAGCGGCAGACCCAGCGCAGGCTGGCATTGCTTGGTGCACCGCCATGGCTACCCTATCCGGCACGCGACTTGCTTCGACAATTTGATCAGCAGGGCAGAGGTGATTGACCAGTCTCTCAACCCTAACTGGGAAGCGGCCGCTTTGCTTCATGACCGGAGCGCGGCGGAGATGCCCCTCTGATCGACTTCGCAACCCATCTCATCCGCGCTGGTGCAGGTGGGCTGTATCAGGCGACAGAATCTAGAAGGCGCCCGACAAGAGACGTGCCCATGCTGGAAATCGACTTTATGAACAGCGGTGCAATCTCAATTGAGCCATGAACGCCAATGTAGAGAAAACAAAATGGCGACCAACCCCGTTCCAGATCATGTCCCGCCCGAAATGGTGAGGGACTTCAGCCTGTTTACATCGCCAGGGATGCCACCAACACCCAACGGGGATCCACACGCAGCTGTCGCTTGCGTACATGACGGGCCTCCGATCTTTTACTCCCGCTACAACACGCAAGATGGCCGGGGTACCTGGGTCATCACCCGTGCCGCGGACCAGCGGAAGGTGCTGCAGGACGCAGAGACTTTTTCCAGCCATCGCAGCATCTTCTCCTCCATACTCGGTGAGAACTGGCCGACGATCCCGCTTGAGCTCGATCCACCGGCCCATGGCGTCTTTCGCTCACTGCTTAATCCGCTGCTTTCGCCAAAGCGGGTGTTGGCTTTGGAACCGGCTGTCCGCGAACGGGCGGTCGAGCTGATCGAAAGGATCGCCGCGTCGCGCACAAGCTGCGACGTGATGAAGGATTTTGCCTTTCCTTTCGCGGTGAGCACCTATCTTCGCTTTCTGGGGTTGCCTGATGACCGACTCGATACATTCGTCGGCTGGGGGAAAGATCTGCTCCACGGCGACGATAAGGAACGACCTGTGGCTGCCCGGACGATCGTGGCATTCATCGACGAACTTGCAGCCATGCGCCGCGATGAGGCGGTTGACGATTTCATGACCTTTATAGTGCAGGCACAGGTCGAGGGCCGCCGGCTGACTGACACCCAAGTCCGCGGCATCGGCGTGCTTGTCTTCGTCGCTGGGCTCGACACGGTCGCAGCAGCTATAGGCTTTGACTTGGCGTACCTCGCACGCAACCTCAAAGATCAGCAATTGCTGCGGAGCGAACCGGACCGCATCCCGCTCGCAACCGAAGAATTGCTGCGGGCCTATCCGCCCATTCAGTTGATCCGCGTGGCCACGAAAGATATCGACTTCGAAGGCGCGCCGATCCGGAAGGGGGACTATGTTTCCTGCGCCACGATGATTGCCAATCGTGACCCGGCGGAATTCGAATGCCCCAACACGATTGATTTGGAGCGGGAGGACAACCGCCACGCAGCGTTTGGCTATGGTCCCCACCGTTGCCTTGGCTCACACCTTGCCCGGCGCGAGATTGTCATTGGCCTGGAGGAGTGGCTGGCGCGCATCCCGGCTTTTAGGATCAAGCAGGGTACGGCGCCGATAACTTCTGGCGGCCATGTGTTCGGGATCGAAAATTTGATCCTGGACTGGTCTTAGGCCCGCCCCGAGCCCGGGCACAGACAATGGAGGCAGCGCCATGCGCATCATCGTCCAAAAGGCCAAATGCCAGGGCCACGCGCGATGCGCGGCGCAAGCGCCGGACATCTTTAAACTCGATAATGACGGTTACATCCTGCCTGGTGACATTGAAGTTGCGGAAGGGGAGGAACTGCCTGCATCACGAGGCGCGCGATCCTGTCCTGAACGTGCGCTGGAACTCACTCGCTGACGCTCTGGATGAGACGGCATTCAACCGTGAGTCTGGCGGCTTGAACCATGTGGCCGCACTCAGCACGCGACCTCTGTCCCGCACGGTTCACGTCCAACTCTGCGGGGCAAATTCCGGCGCCAGTGTTCCCCGTGAGGCGCAAACGGCAGGGCCGGGGTTCGCGAACCTCTTCGAATCACAGAATTTGCGCCAGAGCCGATGGACCAGACGAGAATTGCCGAACTACTCGACGCGAGGCGACCCGGAGTGCCGTACCGAAGAACTGCCCGACCCATGTTGCGGCAGGCCGGGTCTCTGCATGATTTGATAGGGCGAAACCAGGAGAACGCACCATATTTGCCCAACATTATGCCCGGCTCAGCACCGGCCAATGGCCGCAGCTGGAGAGAAGGTTCGACCAGCATGTGCTTGCCTGTGTGCTTTCACGTGCGCTCGAGGAGATCGAGGCCGGCGAGGCGACGGCGACGGAGGCAACCGGACTTTCGCGCGCCGAGTTGCGCGATGTCCTGTCCCGCTGTTTCCCTGCTTTTCCTATCAACGCGTTTGCCTTGGAAGAGGGGAGCGAGCCTGAGCCGGATCTGGAAGAAGAACTTCTGCGCGGACTGCTGCTGGCGCATGCCCGGCCCGACGACAAGGCAAGCGCCCGCTTCGCCAAGATCATCGCCCGCCGTGCCATGCGCAATGACCACCTCTGGCAAGACCTTGGTCTTTTTAGTCGAAGCGACCTCGGCCGCCTGCTCGCCTCGCATTTTCCGACGCTGGCGGCCGGCAACACCCAAAACATGAAATGGAAAAAATACTTTTACCGAAAGCTCTGCGAGGCCGAAGGCTTTTCGCTGTGCAGCTCCCCCAGTTGCCGGGACTGCAATGATTTCGAAAGCTGCTTCGGCCCGGAGGAAGGCGAAAGCCGCCTCACACGGACCAAGGACAACGCCCAGGATTGAGAGCCGCTTGCGTCAGTCGTACAGCGTCAGAGCTCGCGCCGCGCCATCTGTCTGTTGTCAAATCTCGACGGACGCCTTGGGGGATTTGAATACTGTGCGCTCGCGATGCTCGCTTCGGCGGGTCGTCGTCATGGCAGGCGCGAGTCGAATGTTTGTTAGATGCCGCCACAACCTAAGCCGGCATCATCAATCGCTACAAGCGCAAGGAGTTGAAGGACACGTTGCGCGATCTTGAGCAGGCCGGACGAAACGGGGTCTGCAGTGTTTTCTTCCGCTTCGGCGCCACATAGCTTTCAACCAGGCGAAATGCTCGACGTCGACAGTTACCAGCGGCCGTAGGTTGATGGTCACCGTGTTTGGCGCTCAGAACTTCCTCCGTGCTAGTCAATGGCGAGCATCGGAAGCGATTTTGCAGGTTTTGCGCTGACGGGATTCTGGCTCGGCCCGCCGGTCGGGTTCGTAAAAAGGTGCTAATATAGCGTTGTATGTCCGATCGGCGGTAGTAGCCGCTTACTGATCGCCGGACGGTCATCCCTGAACCTTGTTGCACCGCACCTGGAGTGCTTAGGGAATGATATTATCTGACAAATGGAAAAATCACGCAGGGAGCCAAAGTAAAATTTTATTATATCTGATTCCTGAGAATTACCAAGTAATGATCCAAGAACGAATCTTTCGCGGGCCGTTAAGTTGTTTTTCAACTCTAGTGCGTCACTATGGGGTCCGTAGGTCCCAAAAAATGTCCCATCCTTTGCAGGGCAACAAGGAGGCGTACTATGGCAAGAATTTTTGAAATTCTTACGGGCAGTCTGACTGCCGGATGTGTTCTCGTAATTCTTTGCATGCCAGCGACTGCAGCTGGAATTAATGTCGGAGGCGTCGGCGGGGTATCCGTCGGCAGCGGAGGCGCCAGCGCTAATGTGGGCGGCAACAGCGGCGCTACGGCTAGCGTATCCCTAGGCGGTTCTGGGGCAAATGCCGCAGCCTCCGTCGGCGGCACTGGCGGAGCGACTGCTTCCATCGGCACCGGCCGCGCCAATGTCGGTGTCGTCACCGGGGTCGGTACCGACGTAAATGTCGGCGTTGGAACCAATCCAGCCGCCAACCCCAGCAACCCGACCGCTTCGAGCAACCCGAATCTGGCTAGCGTTGTCGGCGATATGTCGAACGCCCAGGTCACTCGGATGAAGAAGCGCTGCGTCGAAGTGCTTAGCAACGAAGATACCTATGATCGTGAGCTGCGCCGGCTCTGCTTGCTGATCTCGCGCCGCTAACCAGCGACCCCTTTCCGACCTGTCGGGGCTGTCGACATGACACTCTCCAGTTCCGGCAGTGGAAGCCCGCCCGCCGAAAGGTTGGCGGGCTTTTACAGTCGGCGTTTTTCCATCCGCAGCAGGCAGGATGTTTAGGCACTTTCGCGTATGTAAACGTTGACACTTAAGACGCTTTCGCCTCGTAGGCAAGTTGTGTAACGCCTTGTTCTTGAACAAACAATGTGAGAACGCCTAGTTGCTTAAGCGAAAAGCGCCTTGTCGAGCGGATATCAAAAATAAACATTGTAGCGATCTTGCAACCGCCCGAGGCCGCTTTTACGCGTTCGGAGCAAGTCTAAGGCCGATAACTCATCGTTTTGCTTATGTTTCTTCACGTCACGGTGGCGGTAGGTGTAGCCGGGAATGTCCTGCAAATGGAACGTATTGCCGGGAGGCGAGTAGCGGTAGATAAATCCGAATTGGTCGGTGATCCCGTTGACGCTCGTATAAGTGATCTCGCCATACAGATACATATGGAAGGGAACCCGCCCCTATGTGAGTATCGGACAGGAAAAGCTCATTCAGCACATTGTTTGTGATAGGGCCGCCGCGATCAAAAGCTGCAGGGCTAAGAGCATCGTCTGCCCCGAGCACCCGTTCAAATCATTGATTTCTCCGGGATGGTAATGCGGAGTTGGCGGCAAGTTGCAAAGCCGGAGGCTCGCCCGAATCTCGTTTATGATGGCAGGAGTGCGTCCGAAATTCTTAATCGAGTATGCCGCTTCCGGAATTGGTCTTTTGTTGTCGGGCTTGTCAGCCCAATCGTGCGTCACCCCCACCAACGGTTTGGTGGCGGTGACGAACAAATACGGGCGCTCGATATCGAGCAAAGCCTTTTCGGCAATGTCGGCGCTGCGCTGGGTGTGCCTAGCAGCCTCTTTGGCGTAGTAAGCAGCGGCCATAGCAGCGGCGAGCGTGAAAGCACCCACGATAGCGCCAATGGTGGTCCAGTTCGCCGACTGTTGGGCAGCGTCGGCAGCGTTCCACTGGGCACACAGATCGGAACTGCGATCATCGTGACCTGCTTGGCATGGGTTAGTGTAACTTGGGGGTTCATTTGCCTGTTGGACTGGCGGAGGACTCGCCGCAACAGGTTTGCCTATGGTCTCTTGATGCTGTTCCGAATGTTGGGGCTGAGTGCTCTTGCGCTCGTCTGGCGGTAAAGCCGCCCCGAGTAAAACTACTCCGAAAGCCGCAATGAGGATGCCCCGATAGCGTCTAAGCATTGCAGTAAGAACGCAGCGCTAAAGCCCCCCGGCTTATTTTGTTGTTCAAATTACGCTCGGTTTCGTGGATGTCCATAGTCGCCAATTTTTCGGCGAGTTGGGCATAGGTAACGCCCTTCCGCTTCAACTCTGACTTCAAAAGGT
Organism: Mesorhizobium sp. M0001; assembly: GCF_040324255.1. Taxonomy (NCBI): domain Bacteria; kingdom Pseudomonadati; phylum Pseudomonadota; class Alphaproteobacteria; order Hyphomicrobiales; family Phyllobacteriaceae; genus Mesorhizobium; species Mesorhizobium sp. M0001. Next base: position 36,344 of record NZ_JAMYVS010000003.1, on the reverse strand, counting down.
TCTTGGCTTTCGTCTCGTATTCGACGGTCTGCGGGTCGTCCTTGCCTGCCATAGCCTCGCCTCAAAAAATATCATCACAGTCGGTGGTACAGGCCCCTGTATTTGGCGATACAAGCCCGCATATAACCGGATATGATGACAATAGCCCAACACTTCCTCCTTTCCGCCGAAAGCCGCTCCCTTTCTCTGAAAGAGATTTACAAGGGTGGCGAGGAAAAGGCTTACGACGCGTTCAAGCGCCTTCGCTGGGCTTCAACTCAAGGCGAGCCTGTTTGCCGGAAATGCGGGTGCCTGGATCATTACGACATTCCGACCCGTCGCAAGTTCAAGTGCGCCGCTTGCGGGGGCGCAGTTCTCGGTTACGAGGGCACGATCTTCGCCTTGGCGCAAGCTGTCGTTTGTCGATCTGCTCGCCGCGATCTGCCTGTTTGTTAACGGCGCGAAGGGCATGTCGGCGGTCCAGTTCTCTCGCGATCTGGACGTGCAGTACAAGACCGCCTTTGTGCTGGCTCACAAGCTGCGCGAAGCCTGTCGGCTGAAACCAAGAACGAAACCCTTGAAGGCGAGGTCGAGATTGACGGCGCTTACTTTGGTGGCGTGGTGCGCGCCGAGGGCGCGCGCTTCTGCTACTGCGCGAACGCCTCTGGAGTCGATTTTTAGCAGCTCATTGGCGTGATCTTCAGTTCCTTCGCCACAAAGCCCGGCGGAGAAGAGTATGCTGCCTGGCCTATTCATTGGCCCAAGTCCGCTTGCCACGGCAGCTATCGTTGTCATTTTTACATCAGACGATCGTCTCGTGAGCAGTGGACCGCAAAGTTGCGAAGACGCAGTTGCCCTTTGCTTCTACTGTGCATAGAAGCCATTTGTGCGGGCAGAGGTACAAAAATGGGTGCGGTGCTGTGGGAATAAAATTCGAAAAGCTAAATAAACTGCGGGAGTCTCTACTAGAGGCAAATCACGATTTCCGCGCCAGCACCCAATTGTTCAATAGCTTGGATGTCGCGAAAATTGATCGCGAAATGGATCTTGCAGGTCGTGGAGCGCAGCGAGGCGAGGCTAACCAGCCCCCGAAAACGGCCAAGAATTTCGACGATATAGAGCACACAGTTATCGAGAGGGTCGAGGACGAAAAGAAGGCCGCACATCACACACTCGAAGACAGCCTACAGCTACTCTCCGGCCGATTGGCTGGCCTCGACTTTGAAGAGCAGTTTGGTCTGATCCGTCAGGCGAACGCCGCCAGTGTTTCCGATTTCAAGGCCTCGATCGCGGTGGGCCTGGACGAACTTCACGGATTGCGCAAATCGCTCAACGATGCGGAGAAAGAACACGACTGGTTCAAACAGAAGCACGGGCTTGTCCGGGCTGTGAGGGTTCAACACGGAGCGGCCCATGTTTTCCGAGTGTCCCTGCTAATCTTCCTGTTCCTCATTGAAACGGCGATGAACGGAAATTTCCTCGCAAAGGGAAATGAACAGGGATTCTTTGGCGGGCTCCTCGAAGCCGCCGCTTTCTCGTTTTTGAACATCGGCGCCGCTCTGCTGTTCGCAATATTCTGTGCACGCCTGGTGACTCACAGATCGCTTTTTGTGAAGTTGATCGGCGCGCTGTCGATAGTGGCCTATATCGGCTTGGCATTGACCATAAACCTAGCGCTTGCGCATTACCGCGAGGTTAGCGGGTCCTTTGTGGACGGAGCCGGCGTCGAGGTCGTGCGCAGCATGCTCGCCAATCCGGCTGGCCTTATGGACGTGAAATCCTGGCTTCTGTTCGGCATTGGTCTCATGTTTTCGATCTTTGCGTTTATCGACGGCTGGTTCGTTCTCGACCCATACCCGGGCTATGCGGGTGTCGAAAACAGATTGGTGGCTCGCCGGGAAGACTACATCGAGCGCAAGAGCGAGCTCATCGAGGCTCTGCAAGAGGTGCGCGATGAGCACAACGAGAAGGTGGAGGACATCGTCAAGCGGCTGGGGAGCAGACGCAGGGAGCATCGAGCGATCATCGACCATCGGTCGAGGCTGCTGACGCTCTTTGCGCAGCATCAAGACCAGCTGGAGCGAGCCTGCAACCAGCTTCTCTCAAAGTACAGGGAGGCCAATTTCCAGGCCCGCAGAGAGCCAGCGCCAAAACATTTTGCCACACCCTACAAACTTGAGCGCATAAAACCCCTGATATCGTCCGACGATGAATGGAGCGAGAAGGACCTGGGCGCCTCAATTCGTGACGCGCAGGAAGAACTCAACGCTCAGGTGCGGCTCATCGGGCTGGAATGCGAGCGCGGGATCGAACAGTACCGAGATCTCGACAAGCTTCATCCGGATAGCGTGAATGGCTAGGCGGGGTCGCAGAAGAAAGAAAGGCAGTGGCGGCACAATTGTCGCAGCAGCCGGATTGGCCGTGCTGTCGGCTGTGATGCTGGCCGGTTTTGTTTGGATGTGGTCGAGATCCGGGAAGGACCAAATCGACATCAGCACGAATTGCCCACTGAACGGACCTGTGAGCCTGACAGCGGTCTTGATCGACGCCACCGACCCGATTTCGCCGATAACCATGGCGGATCTGAAGAATGAATTCCGCAAGACCATTGGGCGCGTCGAGCCTGGCGGCTATCTCAAGATATTGACGCTGGGCGCGAGGCCCGGCGACCTGACTGTGATGTTTGATGGATGCAATCCGGGCGACGGCTCGACGGTCGACAGCTGGACGAACAATCCGTCTCGGCGGCAGAAGAAATGGGAAGATGCGTTCGAGGACCCTTTGACGAACCTTCCCGACCAGATTCCCAATGGAGAATCCGCGAGCCAATCTCCGATCATGGCCGGAATTCAGAAAATCAAACTGTCGCTATTCGATAGCAGTTTGGCGAAAGAGAAGACCGCTAAGCGAATAATAGTCGCGTCAGATATGATCGAACATACGGCGCTGTACTCACAATATCGTTCGGGTCTCGATTATCAGAAGTACCTTGATAGCGCGGCTGACAGGACTTACGGGACATCGCTCGATGGCGTCGGGTTTACGATACTCTACGTCGATAGGGCGAAGAAGCCATTTGGCTCTTTCGAACATGCAGAGTTCTGGACCCGGTGGGTTCAAAGCCATCATGGTGATTTTGAGAAGCTGGTAGGGTTGGAGGGGTTAAACTAATGGCCAAGAAGCGAGGGGAGTCGTTCTTAGGACATCCGAGCCTGCCCCTTTTCGTCTTTGCGACGCTAACCCTGGGTGGCTGCGTGTTCATCGCAATAGCCAAGCTGTCGGGCGTAGACCCTATAATGGCGGCGAGCGCACCGGTGTGCCTGATGCTCATCTATCTTGCCGCGTCCGTCTTCACCGGCAAGCTACGGCTCCACGATGAGCAAACAGGCGACAATCTCTACTACATGGGTTTCCTGTTTACGTTGACGAGTCTCGGCGTATCGCTGTTTCAGTTTGGTTCCGAAGGATCCACCGACACAATCGTGAGGAACTTTGGTATCGCGGTGACGTCGACGATCACGGGCATTGCTTTGCGGATCTTTTACAATCAGATGCGCCGCGATCCTGCCGACATCGAACGGACGGTCAGGCACGAACTCGCGGATATGACGCGGCGTGTAAGAGCCGAGATGGAAAGTGTAACCAGGGAATTCGCTGACTTTCGCCGCGTAAGCAATCAGATGTTGGAGGAGGGTTTTGCCGAAATCGCCGTTCAAGCGGAGCGGAACGGAGAGCACATAAGATCGGCCCTGGATAAAATCGCGATGGAATCGATCAGACCAGTTCAAGAGGCCTCGGGAAAGCTCAGCAATGCTTTGAGCCACAATTTTGGGCAGATCGAAAGTCAGTTCTCGTCGATCGCACAGCGCGTCGAGGCGGCAGCCGATCTGCTCGACAAAGCCAACAGCTCAATGTCCTCTTCAGTTGGCAGACTGGGTGAACAGGCCGAAAGCGTAGCCACCAAGTTGGAGAAGGTTGTCGTCCCTGATGAGGTCCTTAAGAACGATCTGGCGCCGATGGTGAAACTTCTTGGCAGCGCGGTCGCTCAGTATGCTGTCAAAACAGAGACGGCTTCGCAGGAACAGCAAGCCCGCATGGCGGGCATCGTTGATGCTGTGGCTAAAGTGGCCGCAGGTGTGGAAAAGGCTGTGGCAGCCGCAGAGCAAACAGCGGAGAGCGTCCAAGCGCAACAACGCTTGACCCAGGCGCTTGCCGCAGTGGTGCAAAAGCAAAGCAAGGACACCGGAGACCTTGTCGCAACCTTGGCAGGAAGAACCCTTCACGCGCCGAGGCCTGTTCCCCCTCTCAACGCTCCTATCGCGATTGAACAGCCACTGGCAGATCTGGCCGCAAATGACACCGTCGAGAGCGCACCAATTCGGGTCGAGCCTGAGCCCCAACCAGACGCTTTCCAAACTCTGGGAAGCGAGCCTCCCGCCGAACGAACGGAACCGCCTAAGCGAACCAGTTGGTGGGGCAGGTGAGTGACGCTGGCGGGACTTCGGTCGCCTTCGAGCGCAAGGGTTTTGGCCGCGGTTTGATACTGGGCCTGACCATGGCCGAGACGATGCTGCTTTTGGTGTTCTGCCTGTTGCTAGCAGCCGGTGCTATCATCACGAAAAAGCAGAAAGAGACCGATGAGGCACTGCGAGCCACTCAATCAAATAAGGAAAACGTGCAGAGGCTCGAAGCCGAGAACAAGCGGCTTCTGGCTCAGATAAAAGCGGTGTTTCAGCCCACGAGGGGAGGAACCGTTCCCGACGAACAATGGCGCGAGCTGGTCCTGGCCAAGGATGCTGTTAAGTCGGTCAAGGAAGCAGGTATTTCTCTGGAGGAGGTCGTGCGAAATGCCCCTGTCGCGAAAGTCCTTGCGGACAACGACATAAGCATTGATCAGACCAAGGCCATGATAGATGCGGCGAAGGTCTTGAGAGAATTTGGTTACGCCGGCACCGACAAAGGGCTGCAGGATCTGGCTGATGTGCTCAAGGAGGCTGCAGAGCCGACGCAAGCAGCAAAACCTCACGATTGGCCGCCGATCATCAGTCTCAGCGAACTGGATGGCTATAATTTCGATACCGGAAGCGCAGAGCTTTCGAATGCCTTCAAAACAAAGTTGCGCGATCTTGCGAAGACCATCGCCGGGACTGCGACCTCGTACGGTGTCGACGTGATTGAGGTAATTGGACACACGGACGAACAGGCAATGGCGGGCGAATCCTCCAACATGGACAAGGGGCTCCAACCGGTCCTGTCAGGGAAAGTGGAAATCGGCTCACTCCATCCCGCCGACAATGCCGGTCTTGGGCTGGCCCGCGCGATTTCAGTTACAAGTGTGCTCAGTGACATGCCCGCATTAAAGGGGTTTACGATTTTGCCGATGTCTGGTGGTCAGCTCATCCTGCCCGGCGATCATCTCACCGACGGAGCGCAGATTGGCGATGTACGGGCTCGAAGGCGCATCGAGATTAGGGTGAGGCAGCGATCAAAATTGGCGCCGGTTGGTGGCGCCAAGCCATGAATGGGGACGAGAGACTGGCGCCTTAGTCGGTACGGCAGTTGAGTTGGGGGGATTGGGCTATGGGGTTTTACGTTCGAAAATCGATCAGTGCGGGACCATTCCGCTTTAACTTTTCGTCCGGTGGGGTTGGCGCTTCCGTTGGAGTGAAGGGCCTCCGCATCGGCACTGGGCCAAGAGGTCACTACATCCACGCCGGCGTGGGTGGGCTCTACTATCGTGGCACTTTAGGCAAGGCCAGCGCGAAGAAGGTAGTTCAGCTCTCTCAGACCCCATCTGCGCCGCAACCCCGTCCACAATCCTCGCGCCCGGAATACGTCTCTGACGGCGTCGTGATGAGAGAAATCGAGTCCCGCGATGTGGTGGAAATGCGTGACGAGACATTCGCCAATGTGCTCGATGAAATCAATGCCAGGCAATCGCAGACGCGGCTGTCCGTAGCACTCGCGGTTTTGTTCGGGCTTGCAGGTTTCCTTGTGGGGACCAAGCTCGGAGGTGCCGCACCGGTGCTGGGCATCGGTGCCTTTGTGCCGGGTATGCTCATTGGCAAATGGTTTGACAGTTACCGCCGGGTGAGCGTGCTCTATTACGATCTGGAAAAAGACGCGGAGGCCGCCTACGGGCGACTTGTCGGCGCGTTCGAAACTCTCACCGGCTGCGCAGGGAGATGGCATGTCGCTGCCGGCGGCAAGATAGAGGATCTGACTGCTTGGAAGCGAAATGCCGGGGCCAGCATGCTGGTCGACAAAAAGCCCACGACACTTACAAGCTCCTTGCCGAAGGTTGTACGCAGCAACGTTACTCCTCCTTCAATCCATGTGGGTCGGCAGGTGCTCTTCTTCATGCCTGACCTAGTGCTGGTGAAGGACGGAAACCGATACGGCGCAGTCGGATATGCCGATCTGCAGACCCAATTCGCCCCGAGTAATTTTATCGAGACCGGCAAAGTTCCATCTGATGCGGAGATCGTGAGCTACACCTGGGCTCACCCAAACAAAAACGGCGGGCCTGACAAGCGCTTCAAAGACAATCGGCAGATCCCTGTATGCCGCTACGAAGCGTTGCGGTTTTCTAGCCCGTCCGGACTTAACGAGCTGGTGGAATTTTCCAAGACAAACGTCAGCCAGCCCTTTTGCCAGGCTCTATCGGCACTCGCGCAATTGCATCGAAGCTCCGACCGCCAATTCATAACGCTAAATGCGCACACTAGGGAGTGATGGTTGGGGATGGGCTCAAAGCGTGAGCCCAGGTCAGCAAACGCCTTCGCACGGAATCCCGTCGCTATCTCGATCCAACTTGCTCCCCCATGAGCAGTTGGCGAGATACCAACGTGCTTCTTCGCAAGATGAAATCTGCGTGCACAAGCGGCGAGGTTGGCATGAGTAGCTCTGTGCTACTTGGCGACGGCTGACAAGCCCAAGGGGGCTTTTGGTTGGGCTCGCAGATTCGGCATGTTGTTCGCGCCAATCCCAAGGGTTGTCAAACGTCCCAATCCAGATTCCAACCTTTGCGGTTTCAGCATTAGTTTGCTGTTGCGCATAGGCGCCGTGGCTATAGCGGGGCCAGTCCAAGGCTTGGCCATGTTCGACCATCCAGGACGCGGCGCTGACACCGTCCGCGCGCCGACAATCACCGACGAAGCGACGGTACCGATCCCATGAAACAAATGTGCATTGGACAGGCTGCGAAGCCGCAAGGAAATTCGCCAATGCTTCGGCCGCCCGGCGCCCGCAGGGGTATTGATGTGCGCTAGCGTCATTGCAGTATTGGCGGCTTTCGGGTGCATCGATGCCGTTGAAGCGGACGCGCTGCCCGTGGATCTCTATCGTGTCTCCATCAATCACCGATGCTATGCCTACTATCGGCGCCCGTCTCGACCCGGCCGAGTTTGCTATATCGAGACCACGTAACTGGTCACCCGAGCCTGTAAAATAGTGGGTCGCGTAAGCAGCCAAGGCCACCACGATCACCAGGATCAGAGGCAAGCGCACATCTGGAGAGAAACGTCTGCGGACGATTGGTTCAGCGCCGCGCCTTGGTCGCGCGCGGCGACGATGAGAATAGCGATTGTGTTATTCAATTTCCGATCCTTTGCGAAACGCAAGCTGCATGATTTGTAACGTGCCTCTGCACCATTCATAGGCGCCTTTTTCGCTGGCTCTGGTTTGCCTTGTAGTTCGGCGCTTTGAACACCATGGTGCCTTCGCAGATCAGCCCGAAGTCACGACTTTGTAGTTACCTTTTCCGTAAACACGACCATCTTTCCGCGCTGGAGCCTACAAGTTTTCTCGGAATGAAATTAGGAGGCCGATTCAAAAAGAAGTCGGCTTGTGCGCCAGTTGGTCGTGGCCGGCGAGGCGGATGCCAGAGCTGCCAACACCTCGTCCACACGTATGATGGCATTTTGTCTGAAAGGGAACCTCGAGATCAAGGTGGGGATGCGAAGTGTCCGGAACATTAAACAAACATCCGCAATTTTTCCACCAAGCCGCAGTGCTCACAATACTAAACGATTGAAGTGTTGGTGGCAGCCATTCGAGGTTGAAAAACCAGCATTTTATGTTGCGGACAGCCCTTGTCTAGGCTCTATGTGTCCAGCCTATCAGGGGGGTGTGAGTGTCGGAAGTTGAAAAATCGGTCTTCCAAAGCGATCTGCCTTTAAACGAAAAGCTCGAGCGAGCCAGGATGGAATTGCTCGACCTTTCTGCTCGCAACCGACTTTTGAATGTGCCACGGTTTTCAAAGAGCGCGAAGACGATCGATATTGTCGACGAGAGGTCGTCTGAGATCTATCGATTGCTGGTGAGCGAAGGAAAGGCTTTTACCTTCCTGGCCGGCAAGCCGGATCGGCCGAAGGCAGGCCAGGTTGAAAGCAGCCCTCCAGACGAGGAAATCGACTATTCCCCCGTTGCTCTTGCTCAGCCTGAGGACGAAGGATTCGACGACAGAGGGGTATCTGCGCGACATTCTGACACCAAGCTTCAGACGAGGATGACCCCAACGGGGCTGCAGCGCCGGCTCCTTGATCTCTACCACGATGCCCGCACACTTGAGGAAGAGCAGGGCGTCAATATCCTCTTTCTGGCCCTTGGCATGCTGAAGTGGATTGACCCGAGCAACAAAGAAAACATCCGTCAGGCTCCTCTCATTTTGGTCCCGGTACGGCTGGAGCGAGGGGCCGCTGGAGAAAAGTTTCGGCTGCGAGCTCGTACGGAAGATCTTACCGCAAACCTCTCCTTGGAACTCTATCTCGACCGCATTCACAAGCTCGCCCTGCCGCGTTTTGAAGTAGGAGACGACTTCGACGTCTCGGCCTATCTCGAAGCCGTTGCCGAAGCAGTGTCGACCAAAGAGGGTTGGCAGGTTCTTGCCGATGATATGGTGCTCGGCTTCTTCTCGTTCGCTAAGTTCTTGATGTACCGTGACCTGGATCCGGATCTCTGGCCGGATGGCGCAAAGATTATCGAACAACCGAAGATCCGCTCGCTTCTTTCAGATGGTTTCGAAACACGCGAACCGCTGATGTCGGACGACATTGCGATTGATCCGCATATCGCGCCTGCCGAAATGTTGCATATCGTCGACAGTGACAGTTCTCAGACGCTGGCGATCCATGATGCAAGAAAGGGTCGCGACCTCGTTATCCAAGGTCCTCCCGGGACAGGAAAATCGCAGACGATCGCAAACATTATCGGGTCGGCCGTTGCCGATGGAAAGACCGTGTTGTTCGTTGCGGAAAAAATGGCCGCACTTGAGGTCGTAAAGCGACGGCTTGACACTGCGGGGGTGGGGGACGCCTGCCTTGAGCTCCATAGCAACAAGGCAAACAAGCGCATGATGCTGGAGGAGTTGCGGCGCACCTGGCAACTCGGATCGCCTCGCGGACAGCTTGCTTCTTCCCTTACTGAACGCCTGCTGGAGGCTAGGGATAAACTCAATGCACATGCTACAAGGATGCATGTTCCATTTGGAACGTCCGAACTCACTCCATACCAGGTTCTTGGCCAGCTAACCCGACTAAGGCAGAACGGGCAAAAGACAGTTGATATTGAACTTGAGGATGCCACCGCTTGGACGAATGACGGTGTCTCGCAACGTCGCAAACTTCTCGATGACGTGTCTCAGCGGATCAACGAGATCGGCTTGCCGATCCACCACCCATGGCGGGGAGTTGGCCTGGATGTCGTCCTACCATCGACCATTGAGAGGCTCGTCCCACGCATTGCGTCGTCGCTGGATCAAGCAAAGGCTCTGCACGCCAAACTGGCCGATATTGCTGAGCGGATCGAGGCGAAGCCTCCGCAAATCCTCAGCGACAGCGGCGAGGTAGAAGATCGCGCTGAGCTTCTCGCGTCCGCACCTGGACTTCCTGCCGAGGCGCTAGTCTCGCCGGTTTGGGATGAGCGTCCAAAGGACATTGCATCGCTTCTCTGGACAGGAACAGATTTCAACCGCAAATCCGAGGAACTGTCGGAGCAGTTGGTGGCGACGGCTATCGACACGCCAATTGAAGGTCTCGAGACAGAGCTTGCTAAGCTTCCTTCAGACTTTCCGAAAGATGGTTTCGTTCGTGCGCGCCAGCTAACCGTGTTGCTCCCACGCTTAAGAGAAGAAGCTGAGCGGCTCAATCAAGAACTGGGGTCTACGGTTTTACCGGACACGCTTGCAGGACTCCTCAGGTTAGTGATGACCGGCGAGAGAGTTGCGGCAGCCCCCGATGCGAGCCCTGAGGCATTCGCAGCCACAGTTTGGGACTCCGGGCTGGAACAGGCTGGTGACCTTGCCGACAGCGTAGCAAAGCTAGAGACTGCTAGAGCCGAGCTTCAGGGCAAAGTTGTTGATGCCGCGTGGAGTACCAACGTGGCCGCGGCGCGGCAAGCGCTCGCCGAGCACACGGGAATATTGAAAGCATTGAATGGCGACTACCGTCGTGCCACTGCACTTGTGCGGACTATTTTGGTGGCCCCTAGCGCGCCTGCGGCGGAGATAGTGGGTCTCCTCGACATTCTAATGAAGGGCCAGGCGGCCGCAGCAAAAGTGCGCGAAGGCGACGCCTTTGGCGGTTCCGCCTTCGGAGCCGATTGGCGCGGTGAGAGATCGTCTTCGGCACCACTCCAGGCCTTAGTGGAGTGGATGCGCACGCTGAGGGGACTTGGCTCGGAACCGCGAATTATAGCCGGGCGGATGGCGGAGCGCTCTGAAGCGGGCGCGCGTGCGGTCCGAGTTCGTAAGGTGATCGATATCGGTCAGCCGATTATCGAGGGGTTTTGGAACGATTTAGGCCACCTTGCGTCATCCCTGCAAGGTGACGTGGCTTCCGCCGAGCGGGCCTCGCTGCAAATCATGGAAGCGAAGGCAAGCACTGTAGCTCAAGCCGATGACGCGTCACGACAGGTTCTGACTGACGTTCCAGATCTGATCAGTGAGCGGGTGGAGATACTACGCCGACTAGGCAGACTACAAGCGCTTGATCAAGAAATCGAGGACGGGGAAAGCCTTGGCAAGTTCGCATTCGGCTCGTCGTGGCTCGGTCGAGGATCCGATTGGGCCGCTCTCGCGCAAGCCGAACTTTGGCTGAGAGAAAATGGCTCAATCCGGCATTTGGCTGCGCGGTTGCCTGAAAGAAAAGAGATCGCAAACTTGGCGCGTTCAGCGCGTGAAGCGGCCCAAGCGGCAGCGCGGGAATTGAAGGCGCTTGCAGGGGATTTGAAAGCCGATGCTCCCTCCTTGTTTGGAGTAGACGATTTTCCAGACGTCGCGATAGTCGAGGTTGTTTCTCGACTGGAGGGGTGGCTTGATCATCAGGAACAGCTCTCAAAATGGGTTGCCTATGGAGAGCGATCCGAAACAGCCCGAAAGGCTGGACTGGGACAGTTGATAGACGGCCTGGCCGACGGCCAGATTACAACAGGATCGGCGCGATCAGTCTTCGATATGGCCTACTACGAACGAATGTTTCTAGCGATGGCGACCGATGAGCCGGAGCTGGCAAGGTTCGACGGGGAATTGCATTCCAGGGCTGTACGTGACTTCGCGGATCTGGACCGACAGAGGATCAAGGCCGGTGCCATCGAAGTTGTGACGGCTCATCACCGAAAAATTCCTTCAAGAGACGGCGGAGCTGGACCAGTCGGACTGCTTCGTTCTGAGATGGCGCGCAGACGGGGCCACATGCCTATCCGGCAGTTGATGCAGAAGGCAGGGCCTGCCATCCAGGCACTCAAGCCAGTGTTCATGATGAGCCCGCTTTCGGTGGCCCAATTCCTGTCGCCCGGCAGGATGTCCTTCGATCTTCTTGTGATGGACGAGGCGTCTCAGATACAGCCTGTGGACGCGCTCGGCTCGATCGCTAGGGCCAATCAGGTGGTCGTTGTTGGCGACGAACGCCAACTGCCACCCACGACATTCTTCGCCAAGGTGACAGGCTCGCAGTCTGAAGATGACGAGGGTGAGGGCGCGCAGGTCGCCGACATCGAAAGCATCCTCGGCCTGTTCACGGCCCGCGGCTTGCCGCAGCGTATGCTCCGCTGGCACTACCGTAGCCGTCACCAATCTCTGATCGCCGTATCGAACAGCCAGTTCTACGAGAACCGGCTTTTCATCGTGCCAAGCCCCTATACCCAAGAGGCAGGCATGGGGTTGCGGTTTCATCATGTGCCAGAGGGGGTCTTCGATTCCGGTGGCACAGGAACCAATCCGGTAGAGGCGAGAGCAGTAGCCGAAGCGATCATACGTCATGCGAAGGTGAACCCGCGAGAGACTCTAGGCGTTGCAACATTTTCGGTTAGCCAACGCCGCGCGATCCAGGATGAACTCGAAGGGCTGCGGCGACTAAATCCCGATACGGAGGAGTTCTTTCACGCGCACCCCAGCGAGCCATTCTTCGTCAAGAGCCTTGAAAATGTTCAAGGCGATGAGCGCGACGTGATCATGATCTCAGTGGGGTATGCCAAGAATGCGCAGGGGTACATGGCCATGCGTTTCGGCCCTCTTGGTGCGGAAGGCGGCGAGCGTCGGCTCAACGTCCTCATAAGCCGCGCCAAGCGCAGCTGCGAAGTATTCGCGTCCATCACAGACGAGGACATCGACCTGGAGCGTGGCAAAGGGAAAGGCATCTTCGCCTTCAAGCTCTTCTTGCACTACGCGAGAACAGGGCGAATTTCGCTTGCCCAGGCCACGGTTCGCGAAATGGATTCAATCTTTGAAGAGCAGGTAGCCAACGCGCTGATCGGAAAGGGTTACCAGGTTCATGCTCAGGTTGGCATTGCAGGCTTCTTCATCGATCTCGCGGTTGCTGATCCGGAGAGGCCAGGCCGCTATATTCTTGGCATCGAATGTGATGGCGCAGAATATCATTCATCGCGCTCGGCCCGAGATCGAGACCGGCTACGGCAGTCTGTTCTGGAAGACCATGGTTGGATAATCCATCGCATCTGGAACGCTGACTGGTTTCAGAGGCCACGCGAGCAGCTGGAGCGAACCATATTAGCGATTGAGGCTGCGAGAAAAGAGCTCGATGAGCGGGCCGAATTGGGGGTCCAGAGAAATCGTGCTGTAGCCGTGCAGGTTGTTACGGTCGACAGAGGCAACGTGACGGAAATCGGTCTCGAAAGCACAAAGGGATCCGAGATACCCAATCGAGCCTACGAAGAGGCCGAACTAAACCGACCGGGATCGTTCGAACTCCACGAGACGCCCAGCGGAATCATGGCCGGACTGGTCGAGCAGGTGGTGGCTATAGAAACACCAATCCATGTCGACGAAATAGTTTCGCGTATTCGGGGCGCGTGGGGTCTGCAGCGGGCCGGTGGCAGGATTCAGGATGCAATCGAGCGAGGGGTAGGCCTAGCGCAGAGAGGTGGTGCAGTAGCCCGTCGAGGCAGCTTCTGCTTCAAGCCAGGTGCTCCTGTTCGTCTCAGGGATCGCAGCGGCGTCGTGTCCGCTGGATTGCGCAAGCCCGAAATGATTGCGCAGGACGAAGTCGCCCAAGGCGCCATGGAAGTCGTGAAATCCAACCTCGGTGCGACGGAGGAAGAAATCGCAATAACCGTTGCGAGAATGCTGGGCTTCAAAGCCACAAGTGCACAATTGCGGCAGTTGATTTCAGCTGGGGTCGCCGATTTGATTGCCAAGGGCTTGCTGCGGCCCCAAGACGGTTTGTTGGTGGCCGGCGAGTCCGCGAGCGAGGCATTAGCTGAAGTGTGACCGGGCATTGTAGAGCCCTCGTTGCAATCTCTGTTGAAGCTCGGAACACCTCTTTTGCTGGCGGAGGCCGAATGGCATTTCGATTCGTACACACGGCCGATATTCATCTCGACTCGCCGCTGCGTTCGCTCGCGATGCGTAATCCCGATCTTGCCGGGCTCGTGGGCGACGCCAGCCGCCAGGCATTCGTTTCGATAGTGGATCTCTGCCTAGAGGAACGCGTGGATGCGTTGGTAATAGCCGGCGACCTATACGATGGTGATCAAACCTCGATGAAGACGGCGCGGTTCCTGGCAGCGCAGATGACACGCCTGCACCAGGCCGGCATCAGGGTTTTCAAGATCCGCGGCAATCATGACGCCCTGTCGCGGATTTCCAAACAGCTGGTGTTTCCTCACACCGTGACCATTTTTGGCGGTCGTGCTCAGTCGGTATTGCAGACAGCCGGCGGTGTGGACGTCGTTTTCCATGGTTTGAGCTTTGCGAACCCTAAGGCGCCGGACAGCCTGCTGCCCAAATATCCGGCTGCTCGCGAAGGAGCCGTCAATATTGGCATCATGCATACCAGTCTGGCCGGATCGCCCGGTCACGACGTTTACGCGCCCTGCAGCATCGCTGACCTGCACGCCCACGGTTTCGACTATTGGGGGCTTGGCCACATTCATCTTCGCCAAGTCCATTCCGGCGCAAGCACGGTGGTGATGCCGGGAATACCGCAGGGGAGGGATATCAACGAGGCCGGCGAGAAATCAGTCACCCTTGTGACGGTGCGAGACGACCGTTCGGTGGAGATCGAGGAAAGGCTGACCAGCGTTGCGCAGTTCGAAAGGGTCAGCGTCGACCTTACGGGAGCAGTGGAGTGGTCCGAGGCCGTCGCGCGTGTTCGAAACGCACTCGAAGAGATGCGGGCCGCCGTCCGGTCGCGTCATGCTGTGGCCCGCGTTGGCCTAACAGGAACATCACCATTGTTATGGGCGCTGATCCGCGACAGAGATCTCCTTCTTGCCGAAGCCGAACAGGCTGCGGAACAGCTAGGCCATACGTGGGTGGAGAAGCTCGAGCTTGACCTCGCGCCACCTCGGGCGGAGACGGCCGAGGATATTGCTGATCCGATTTTCGAACTCGAGCAATCCATGCGCGCCGATGCCACCTCGGATGCCTTCCGCGCCGAGGCGAGGGCGTTCGTCCAAAGGATGGTCGCCGACCTTCCGGCCGACGGACGGGATTTTGCTGGGAAGGACGAAGCCGGGCTGGAACGGTTCCTCGATCAGGTGCTTTCCAAGGGCGCAGACTTGGTGACTTCCCGCCTTAAGTCCGGTGGAGCGTCATGAGACTGCAGCGCCTTGACCTCATTCGCTATGGAAAGTTCACCGATGGTACGATCGACTTCGGACCCAAACCGGAATCCGGACCTGATCTGCATATCGTGTTTGGCCTGAATGAGGCCGGCAAATCGACAGCGCTTTCCGCCTATCTAGATTTGCTGTTCGGCATCGAGGAACGGAGCCGCTACAACTTCCTGCATGAGTACAGCGCCATGCGCATCGGTGGGGTTCTGGAACTGGCCGGCTCCGAGCACACGTTCACGCGTACGAAACAGCGTACTAATTCGCTATTGAACGCGACGGGCCAATCGATGAGCGAGGTGGCGATCACGGCGCATCTCGCCGGACTGTCGCGTGACGCTTACACGACTATGTTTTCACTCGATGACGAGACGCTGGAAGCCGGCGGAAAATCGATCCTGGAATCGCGGGGCGACCTCGGCAAGCTCCTCTTCACGGCCAGCGCCGGTCTTGGGAACGCAAGCGATACGTTGAACGCCCTCGAGGCCGAAGCAGACGCGCTGTATCGGAAGCAGGCGCATGGCACCGAACTGGCGCTGCTGAAGAAGCGCCTTGTTGACGTGAAGTCGCGCAGGGATGCGATCGACACACTTGCATCGACCTATGAGGGGCTGGAGGCCGAACGTCTCGATGCATCGCAGCAGTACGGCCGAACCATCAGCGATCGGGCGGTGCTGGTGGCCAGGCTGGATACCATTGCTCGTCACGTACGTGCTGCGCCGATGCTGGCGGATATGCGCCGCAAGATTGCCCGGCTGGATCAGCTGCCGGACATCACCTCCCCAGCCCGGACATGGACGGGAAGTGTCACCGAACTAATCGATGACGATGCCAGCCTCAGAACGCGACTGTCCGCAAACATCGATGAGGTCGAGCGGCTGTCGGCAAAAGTCACTGCGGTCGACGAGGACGAACGGATCCTGTCGATTTCCGAACGCATTCGCAGCTTGGCGGAGGGCAAGGTGCGCCATACCGCGGCTGGCTTTGACTTGCCCACTCGCAGGATGGGGCTGCAAATCCTCAACAACACCGTGGCAAGCTGCCTTGCCGCCTTGGGCCGGTCTTCCGAGCCGGATCCTGCCGCACTGCTTCTGCCTGCCGTCACAGTTGGCGTCGTTCGCGCTATGGTCGAGCAGAGGTCCGGTATTGCTACGGGCGCGCGCGCCGCCCGCGACGAGGCGGCGGCAGCACTCGATGCGTTGCAGGTGGCAAGGCAGCGGGTCGGCGAGGAAAGGGCGGTGCCCGAACCCGCCAGGGCAAGGCTGGGCTCGGCTTTGTCGAAAGCGCGAGCAAGCGGACACAAGGCAGAGATCAAGACGGCTCGCGAGGCGGGAGATGCGGGAACAATCCGATGGAAGGCATCGCTGGCTCGCTTGCGTCCATGGAACGGAGATGCCCTCGCTCTCGTCAACGTTGCGGTTCCGAGCGCCGGGCAGATTGCCGCCTGGAAGACAGTAGCGTCAGTACTGGCAAGGAACACCGCGGTACTTGCCGAACGCCTCGCCGAATACGAGGGCCACCATGCAATGCTCGCCGCACGATTGGATGCCCTTCGAGCCTCGGTCGACGTTGTCGACGATGAAGCGGCTGCCGCCATCCGCCGTCTCCGCGATGATGCGTGGGCAACGCACCGCGCAATGTTGACTGGTGACACCGCTGACGATTTCGCCGTGGCACTGACGCGCGATGACGTTGCCAGCGCAGGCCGGCTGGCCGGCGCGGCGGATCTGGCCGAGATCCGGGCAATGACGCGTGCCCTGGCCGAGGCCACGGCCAACCTGTCACGAAACGGCATCCAAAGCCAACAGCTCGTCAAGGATGCGGATACCCAATTGTTGGAAATCCGTGTGGCCGCCAGCGACCTCCTCGGAGAAGCCCTGGAACCTTCGTCTGAGCGCCTGATCGAAAGGATCGAGGATCAGATCGAGGCGCGCAGCGATGCGCTCGCTGCCTGGGAGCAGATCGAACTTGCTCGCTTGAAAGCCGAGCGAGCCGCTGACGCAGGCGAGCAGATACACTTGGAAATGAGAGCGGCGCTGGAAAGTGTCGGCATAGTATCAGAGCCCGGCGACACCCTCGAAGCAATCATGGCCATCGCGGAGCTGTTTCTGGACCGGCAGCGCAAGGTGGACGCCGAGTGTGCCGAGGCGCTCAGGATGGTGAATTCCAAAGAAGAGGATCTAGCTGCCCGACGGGTTGCGGTAGGGGTGGCGGAGCGTCGCGAGGAGGAATGGCTGGCCGGCATTACCGAAGCGCTCAAGGGAACGTGGCTCGAAAGCGGTCTGTCCGCGTCAGGCGTTGGCGCTGTGCTCGATCAATTGGCCGAACTGTCAAGAAGCCTGCAGGAACGGGAGGATCTGCAGCTGCGTATCGACAAGATGGAGGCCGACAGGGCCAATTTTCTGGTCGAGGTCATCGCCGTTGCGGTCGAAGCCGACGAGCCGACGAAGGATGGCGAGCCGGAGCAGTTGGCCACCCGCCTTGCCGAGCGCCTGGAGCGTGCCGAGCGGACACGTGAAACGAAGGCAAGCCTCGGCAACGAGCTGAAGCGCCTCAAGGAGGCGCGCGAAATCCTCGACACCGAGATTTCGGCACACGAACGCCGCAAGAATGAAGTGCTGGGCGTCTTTGGCGTCGCCACTCTGTCCGAGGTAGTCGAACGCGACGAGCTGCTGCGTGAGCGCGATGGCTTGCGCACTACCGTCGCCGAACTTGAGGAGCGGATAGTGGCGGAACTCGCAGTCGATGGATTCGACCAGGCACGCTCGATCCTGGACGCGATCGATTTCGACAGCCTCGCGGTCGAGAAGGCTGAGGGCGAGCAGCGGCTTCGCCAGTTCGATGAAATCATCCAGCAACAGCTGATCCGACAGACCCGCGCGGCAGACAAGTTGGACGCCATCGGCGGTGACAGCGCGGTTGCCCGCCTGGATGCCGAACGGCGCACAACCCTGTTGGAAATCGAGGAGAAGGCCGTTCGCTACATTGAGCTGAAACTTGGTATCATGTCGGCTGGAAATGCTTTGCGGATCTACCGTGAGAACCACCGTTCGGGGATGATGGCGCGTGCATCAGACGCATTCAAGCTAATGACCCGTGGGCAGTATTCAGGCCTTACAACCCAGCCCGTCAAAGGCGAGGAGGTTCTCATCGCGGTGCAGCGCGACGGGCAATCCAAGCTCGCTGAAGCGCTTTCGAAGGGCGCGCGCTTTCAGCTCTACCTAGCACTGAGGCTCGCCGGTTATTACGAGTTCGCCCAATTCCGGCCCTCGGTTCCCTTCATCGCCGACGACATCATGGAAACCTTTGACCATATTCGCTCGGAGGAAGTTTTTAGATTGTTTGGGGAGATGGCGAACACAGGTCAGGTCATCTATCTCACGCACCACAAGCACCTATGTGAAATCGCCAAGGCTGTTGTGCCACAATCTACCATTCACCAGCTGGATTAGGCTCGATTAGATTTCGCGTCAAAACGGTTCAACTAACCAACTCGGCTGACATAGGAACCTTCGATCGAATCCATCATGACGTCCCATAGAGGCTGAGAAATGCCTATTTTGTTCTGCAATGTTGCGTGGATGAACGACTACTCCGGGCGGAGCGCGGATGACCCGCCTCTCGGTGGCGGGGTATTTCGAGTAAGCAGGCTTATTGCGCCGAAGAATGCAACTTTGTTGCAGCCAATGACGGGTACGTTTACGTCGCTTCGAGACGATTAAAGGCGAATTGGATCGGCAGGTGCGCCCACAATATGGGTTCAGTTCAAGGGGCGTAACCCGCCCAGCACTACAAGGATAAGATCAGGTCGTTCAGGGCTAGGACGCTCGCCGAAAATGCATTCGTGCTGCCCCGGAGGGATAGGCACCGTGTCAAAGGGTGAGTGGCCAGGCAAGCTGATGGCATGCGAACGATACGACAGATCGATCCGCCAGAGCATTCGTCAAGAGAGTAAAGGCATTATCGAAGGCGAGCCAGTCGCTCCCGTCGGGGGTAGTGTGCTGAGAGTTCTGCAAATTCGCTGAGAGAGGGCGGTCATGGCAGGCTGGTGATGTTCAACGTCACCGATTCCCTGGAAGGAACGCCACCATGACCAAGACAGAAGGTAAATCGACCAGCGCTGCCGTCAAAGACATTCTGCTTTCGAACCCGGAGGGGCTGCACGAAGTGATCCGTGCGGTAATGCAGGAGGTTCTCGAGGCCGAGATGGAGGAGGCGCTGGGTGCTTCGAAGGGCGAACGCACGCCTGAGCGCCTTGGGTATCGCTCGGGTTACTACGGCCGCACCCTTGTGACGCGGGTCGGCAAGCTTGAGCTGCGGGTTCCACAGGACCGGGCGGGTCACTTCTCCACCGAGCTGTTCGAGCGCTACCAGCGTTCGGAGCGGGCCTTGGTTGCGACGCTTGCGGAGATGTATGTGCAGGGCGTGTCGACCCGCAAGGTCAAGGCGATCACGGAAGAGCTGTGCGGCCATGCGTTCTCGGCTTCGTCGATCTCGGCCATCAACAAGCGCTTGGACGAGAGCCTGAAGGCGTTTGCCGACCGACCGCTTCAGGAGCCATTCCCCTACCTCATTCTCGATGCCCGCTACGAGAAAGTGCGCGAAGCCGGCATCGTGATGAGCCAGGCGGTGCTGATCGCGGTCGGCATCGACTGGGACGGAAGGCGCCAGATCCTGGCCGTGGAGATGGCCAATCGCGAGAGCCGCTCGGCCTGGAAGGACTTCCTCGTCGGCTTGAAACGACGCGGTCTCAAGGGCGTCGAACTGGCCGTGTCCGACGACCATGCCGGCCTGGTCGCGGCGATCGGCGAGGTGATCCCGGAAGCAGCATGGCAGCGCTGCTACGTCCACTTCCTCAGGAACGCGCTCGATCACCTGCCCAGGAAGCACGGCGACGATTGTCTGCAGGAACTGCGCTGGCTCTACGACCGGCGCGATCTCGCCGAGGCCAAGGCCGATCTCGCCGCGTGGCTGTCCAAATGGTCCGCCCGCTACCCGCGGCTGACCACCTGGGCGGAAGAAGCCATAGAACAGACGCTGACTTTCTTCCGGCTGCCGCGTCAGCATCACAAGCACCTCAAGTCCACCAACATGCTTGAACGGCTCAACGAGGAAATCCGCCGGCGCACCTATTCGTGCGCATCTTCCCGAACGCCGAAAGCTGCCTGCGCCTGGTCAGGGCGCTGGCCGTCGAAACCAACGAAAACTGGATGGAGGCCAACCGCTATATCAACATGGATGATCTGCGCGAGCACAAGAAGCTCGCTCTACGCCAAGCCGCATGACCAGTTTCATGATCGCCCATTTTGCAGAACTTGACGCACACAACCCCGTCGGGGCATCGCCCGCAAGCGGAGGATCGCGCCGCGCCGTGCATGCGATTGGACCTCTCGTCCCGCTGCGCTGCTGAGATCTCTCCTGTCAAGCGATCTAGGTTCCGCGCTTCGGGCCGAGCAGGAAAACTATGAGGGCAGCGACGAACGTGGCAACAGCGCTGTAGGCAATGGCGCTGGCGATCCCCGCATTCTCCACCAATAGCCCGCCGAAAATCGCGCCGGCTGCGATTGCCACTTGGAATGCTACGACCATCAGCACACCGGCGCTTTCGGCCTGCTCGGGAACGGCCCGCCGCACCATCCACGTCTGTAATCCCACCGGCACCGCGCCGAAGGCAAAGCCCCACGCGCCAACCGCAATCCCCGAGGCGAAGGCCGATGCTCCCGCCGTCAGTAGCGAAACAGCCGCTATCCCTATGAGCAGCGGTGCAAGGGCCGCGACTGCCTTGAGACTGTACTCGGCCAGAAGCCCGCCGGCCAAATTGCCGAAGAATCCGCCGATGCCAAAAGCAAGCAACACAAGCGAGATCGTCTCGACGTCAAGCGCGGGAATCTTTTCGAGGAAGGCGCGGATATAGGTGATTCCGGCGAAGTGGCCGGAAGCGACCAGCAGGATGACAAAAAGCGCAACCTTGACCATCGGAATCTTTGCCACATCCAGCAGGCTGCGGACGCTAGTCACTCCAATCGGAGGCAGTCTCGGAATGGTTATGAGCTGCACGAGCAGTGTAGCGACACCGCCGGCTGCGGCGAGCATGAAGGCGCTTCGCCATCCCCAGATATCGCTGACATAAGCGCCGATTGGAGCTGCGCAGACGGTAGCTACGGAAACGCCGGTGAGGATGATCGACATAGCGCGAGGCAGGAGGTGGCTTGGAACGAGTCGCATCGCCAGTGCTGCCGACATCGACCAGAAGCCTCCGAGCGCTATGCCGAGCACGACGCGTGCAGTCAGGAGAACCGCCAGCGACCACGCGCCGGCCGCCAGAACGTCCGACAGGATCAGCAGCAGCGTCATGGTCCACATTACGGTCCTGCGGTCCAGGCGCTTTGTGATGATGGCCACCGTCGGCGCCGAGATCGCCCCGACGATAGCTGTCGCCGTCATCGCCTGTCCAGCCGCTCCCTCGCTGATACCGAGATCATGCGCGAGGGGCGTGAGCAGGCTGACAGGCAGAAACTCTGCCGTGACCAGCCCGAAGGTGCCCAAGGAAAGCGAAATGATGGCACCCCATGCGGGACCAGACGGTGGGACAGGCTTTTCTGGGTCGTGCAGAACAGCGTTCATGACGCCTGCTGCGGATCGGGTCATGAACGAAGTCTCCACTTTGATGCAATGCAACGTGATGTAGGCTGCCTTGACCCAAATCTAAAAACACAAGCGCATTTCCCGGCGGCGTTGCACTGAGGAGGGGATGTTCATTGCTTCGCGATACTTTGTGACGGTGCGACGCGCAACATCAATGCCGGTTTCCTTCAGCCGGACAGCGATGTCCTCGTCGGAAAGCACGTCGCCGGGAGATTCTGCGGCAATGATCGCTTTGATCCGATGCCGGACAGCTTCCGCGGAGTGCGCATCGCCGCCTTGGCAGGACGCGATCGCGACGGTGAAAAAATACTTCAGTTCAAAAACTCCGCGCGGGGTAAGCATGTACTTGTTCGAGGTCACCCGGCTTACCGTCGACTCGTGCACGCCGATCGCGTCAGCGACGGTTCTAAGATTAAGAGGCCGCAGGTGGGCGACGCCATGTTCCAAAAAGGCATCCTGCTGACGCACGATTTCAGCCGCAACCTTAACAATCGTCTTGGCGCGCTGATCGAGGCTGCGGATTAGCCAGTTCGCGTTTTGCAAGCATTCGTCGAGAAATGCTTGATCTTTCGAATTTTGGGCAGTCTGACGCGTGACTTCGGCATAGTAGGTTTGGTTGATCAGCAGCTTCGGCAGCGTGGCGGGATCAAGTTCGATCTGCCACCCGCCTTGCGGCGAGGGCGTGACCCAGACGTCGGGTATGATTGATTCAGACGCACCGGATTCGAATCTGTTCCCAGGCTTTGGATCGAGCGCACGAACCTCATGCATCATGTCGAGAAGGTCTTCTTCGTCGACGCCGCAATGCTGCTTCAGCGCCTCAAAATCGCGTCGCGCAAGCATTTCAAGATGGGCAACCAAAGCTGCCATTGCCGGGTCGAGCCGGTTTCGCTGGCGCAACTGAATCTCGAGGCATTCTCTGAGACTTCGCGCAAAAACTCCCGGTGGATCAAATTGCTGCAAGGTTCCGAGAACCCGTTCCACAACAGCCTCATGGACATTTAGGTTCTCGGCCAGCTCCAAAAGGTTTGCCCGAAGATAGCCAGTGTCTTCCAGATCGGCGGCAAGCTGGCCAGCGATCAGCCGCTCCTGTGGTGTGAACGCAGTGAGGGCGATCTGACGAGCGACATGGTCGTGCAATGTTTCGGCGAGGGTGGCAAACTCGTCGAGGGAAGGGCCATTGCCCGGCGGGTTGTTGGTCGTGTTGCGAAGTGATTTCCATTGCCCGAGCCGTTCAGGCGACCCTGCCCCGGTCGGACCTTCAACGGCGTTTGCCCCAAAGCCGACAGGCTGATCCGCTCCCGAAATCGAAGCATCGTCAAAAGGCCCGCCATCGTTTGACGCAGATTCCAAGAGCGGGTTCTTCTCGATTTCCCCCTCCACGAACTGATGCAGTTCGGTATGCGCCAGTTGCAGCAAGCGAATCGACTCAATGAGTTGAGGCGATGCGACGATGGATTGCTTCTGGCGCTGAAACAGGCTTGCTGAAGATTGCATGGTGTGTGCGATAATCCCGTCGAGGAGCCTCTTGGGGCCTGCAATGGCGCCAGTGAGACGTTTTCTAGGTCATGCGGCGGCTTTCATCGTTTCGAGAACGTTTTGCGGGGATGAGACGCCATACGGGTCGGCCTCGCAGTTGTCGGAGAAACCTTCCTCCTCGAACCAGTGCTCCACCACGCCATTGTTGATCAGGGCGGCGTAGCGCCATGAGCGCATCCCGAATCCGAGATTGTCCTTGGCAACCAGCATGCCCATCTTGCGTGTGAACTCGCCTGAGCCATCGGGGATGAGCTGGACCTGCTTCAGGCCCAAGGACTTCCCCCACGCATTCATGACAAAGGCATCGTTGACTGAGAGGCAGTAAATCGCGTCAATTCCCTGCTTCGCAAACTCATCATAGAGCTCTTCGAACTTGGGCAATTGGTAGGTCGAGCAGGTCGGGGTGAAGGCGCCAGGCAGCGAGAACAGGATGACCCGCTTGCCGGCAAAGTAGTCGTCAGATGTTTTTTCTTGCCAGCGATATGGATTTGGCCCCTCGACCGACTTATCGTGAACACGCGTGAGAAAGGTGACGAAGGGAACTTTCTTTTGAACTGTCATCAAGTTGCTCCTAAAGAAGACTGCGCTGAATTCTGGCAGAGGCTGGCGCAATACCGGGCAAAGGCTCGTATGCCCGGCACGGAATGAGGGCCTCGCGGCTCGCAACCTCCTTTTTCCCTCCCGACCATGGGAACGTCTTGGCGGTGTCTTGGCCACCCGAACGCAATCGATCTGAGCGATCTGGACACCGTCGAGCCGGTGCTTTCCACGGCTATGGCGCCGGAAGCGGGATCGGTCATTAGCGATCGTGCGTTTCGAAAAAGGATAGCGGCCGGAAGGAGCCAATATCGCAAGCATATGGGGGCCTGAAATGTCTTCATGCAACACACCCGCGTCACAGGACTCCGAGTCACTGGACTGGTTCAGCGTGTTGTGGATATGTGGCAGTGACCCGCCGGCCTTGGCTTGGGTGACCCTTTGACAAGGCTTTTCGGCACTCACATGCTGAACAGAACCGGCAAACCGCATTTGCGCGCGCGGCCCGTGTTGGCGTGCCGGCATCGGACCAGCCATGCGCAAAGCGTCCACCCAGAACGGACTTCCGGAGGAGACGATGCCCCGATGTTCAGCTGGAAGGGGCACCGTCTCCTCAGGCCACGGTCTGGAGCTTCGCGTGTCGGGCATGGTGCAAGTCGCTTTCATCGTGATTTGATGGTGCTCTAACCAGGAGCAGCAAGCGGCGTGCCATTTGGAATAGAGGGGCTGTTGGACCGCCCCTCCTTCTCGGAGGCCGTGTCTTGGAAGATGCCGGGCGCGCGCTATAACCGCCTCGTCACACAGGCAACAACGATGCTGTATGGTGCGGATATTCGGCGCTTCAGCCCCGGCTGGGCAAAGACGAACAGGAAGCCGAGCCGATGCATTCCTGAGGCTGGAGGGCACTCCAGTCATTGCGTAACATGTGGCGCTAGCGTTCATGGGTGCGCCGGCACGGCTATCGCGAACATGCGCCTGTCGCAGCGACCATGAGCGGGCGCTCTTGGGCAAGCGGCCCCGAGAGGATCGAATTCCCCAATCGTGTCTGTTTGCCGCTCTCTTATGTTCGAAACTGGACCAGAATGTCGCAAGCCCGACCTAAAGGTCGCCGAGGCGTTCTGTCCGACACTGTTCCGTCGCCTTTGTTGGCCCGCGACACCGGCCTATTCGCCTAGCTCTTCTCTGGCCTCAGGCTAAGCCCCTAGAAGCATCACAGATTTTTTTCTTCGGTCGGCCAAATTGGCACGATTTTTGAAGCCTCTTCGTTGCGGGCCGGGAGCCGCCAACCGACTTTCATTTCGTGGATGGCACGAATGGAGCGAAGAAAGAAAAGCAAAATGTCAAATCCGCGTCGGATAGCGTCTATGGGCATGGGGTCCCCGGCGAAACCGCCCTTACCCAACAGCTCGCCGTTCTTGTCGACCCTTGCGCAGGAAATCTTGGCTGGCGGCGGCTCAAAGGCCCACCACACCGATTTATCCTGAAATCGATGGTGCAGGATAAAGTTCTGCATCTCGCCGCGCGGTGTGCCTAGACAGTTACACGTTGGCCGATGTTGATAATCGGTCTGCCTTCGGACGACGTCCTCTACATGCCGTCTTAGGTCTTCGCTGCCGCAGCACCCGCCGGTCACCTTCCGCCCTTCCATCGGTATAGAGTGAAGTGCCAGCATGTCCGAACAACCTTTGCCGACGCTGCCGATGTGGCGCGTCGATCACATTGAGCCCTCGCCCGAGATGTTGGCGCTACGGGCCAACGGTCCGATCCACCACGTGCGCTTCCCGTCCGGGCACGAAGGCTGGTGGGTCACAGGCTATGACGAGGCCAAGGCGGTGTTGACCGACGCGGCGTTCCGGCCCGCGGGAATGCCGCCGGCGGCATTCACCCCGGATTCGGTGATTCTCGGTTCGCCAGGATGGCTGGTCTCGCACGAGGGGGGCGAGCATACGCGGCTACGCACGATCGTGGCGCCGGCCTTCAGCAACGGCAGGGTGAAGCAGCTCGCGCAGCAAGTGGAGGCGATCGCCGCGCAGTTGTTCGAGACGCTGGCGGCCCAGCCCCAGCCCGCCGATCTGCGGCGCCACCTCTCCTTTCCGCTTCCTGCGATGGTCATTGGCGCGCTGATGGGCGTGCTCTACGAGGATCACGCCTTTTTTGCAGGGCTGTCCGACGAGGTGATGACGCACCAGCATGAAAGCGGCCCGCGAACCGCGTCGCGCTTGGCCTGGGAAGAACTCCGCGCCTACATTCGCGGCAAGATGCGGGACAAGCGCCAGGATCCGGGCGACAACGTGCTGACGGATCTGCTCGCGGCGGTCGACCAGGGCAAGGCGACCGAGGAAGAGGCGATCGGCCTGGCGGCAGGCATGCTGGTGGCGGGGCACGAGAGCACCGTGGCACAGATCGAATTTGGCCTGCTGGCCATGTTCCGCCATCCGCAACAGCGCGAACGCCTGGTGGGCGATCCATCCCTGGTGGACAAGGCCGTGGAGGAAATCCTGCGCATGTACCCGCCGGGCGCCGGCTGGGACGGCATCATGCGCTATCCGAGGACCGACGTGACCATCGCGGGCGTGCATGTTCCCGCAGAGAGCAAGGTGCTGGTCGGCCTGCCGGCGACGTCGTTCGATCCGCGCCATTTCGACGACCCGGAAATCTTCGACATCGGACGTGACGAAAACCCGCACCTGGCGTTCTCCTACGGACCCCACAACTGCGTCGGCTTGGCGCTGGCCAGGCTGGAACTCAAGGCGGTGTTCGGTTCGATCTTCCAGCGCTTTCCCGCGCTGCGCCTGGCCGTGGCGCCCGAAGAACTGAAGTTGCGCAAGGAGATCATCACTGGCGGGTTCGAGGAGTTCCCGGTGCTCTGGTGATGCGCGGACGCCACCAGGAATCCCGATGTTCTCGAGTTGCCGGCGCGCCTGCCGCGCGCCGATCAGATCAGCCAACCAACAGGTGACCAAGATGGACGTGCAAGAAACCACGGCAGCATGCCGGGACGCCTTCGCCGAACTGGCGTCGCCAGCGTGCATTCAGGACCCGTATCCATTCATGCGGTGGTTGCGCGAGCACGATCCGGTACATCGCGCGGCGTCGGGCCTCTTTCTGTTGAGCCGCCACGCCGACATCTACTGGGCGCTCAAGGCCACGGGCGATGCTTTTCGGGGGCCGGCGCCAGGCGAACTGGCGCGCTATTTCCCGCGTGCGGCGACCAGCCTGTCGCTAAGTCTGCTGGCGTCCACTTTGGCGATGAAGGAACCTCCAACGCATACGCGTCTGCGCCGGCTGATCTCGCGCGATTTCACCATCGGCCAGATCGACAAGCTGAGGCCGACCATCGCTCGCATTGTCGCAGCGCGCCTGGACGGCATGGCGCCCGCGCTGGAGCGCGGGGAGGCGGTGGATCTGCATCGGGAATTCGCGCTGGCCTTGCCCATGCTGGTTTTCGGCGAACTGTTCGGCATGCCCCCGGACGACATTTTCGGGCTCATCACCGGCATCAGCGCCATTCTGGAAGGCCTGAGCCCGCACGCCAGCGATCCGCAGCTCGCCGCGGGGGACGAGGCGAGCGCCAGGGTGCAGGTCTACTTCGGCGACCTCATACAGCGCAAGCGCACCGATTCCCGCCACGACATCGTGTCAATGCTGGTCGGCGCACACGACGACGATGCCGAGACGCTGTCGGATGCGGAATTGATCAGCATGCTCTGGGGCATGCTGCTGGGCGGCTTCGCCACCACTGCTGCGGCCATCGGCCATGCTGTCCTGGCGATGCTGGCGTATCCCGAACAGCGGCACTGGCTGAAGGGAGATGCCGTGGGGGTGAAGGCATTCGTCGAAGAAGCCCTGCGCTACGACGCGCCCGCCATGTTCAGCTCCATTCCGCGTATCGCCCAGCGCGACATCCAAATGGGCGGCGTGGTGATCCCGAAGAACGCGGACGTGCGCGTGCTGATCGCGGCCGGCAATCGCGACCCGGACGCCTTCGCCGATCCCGATCGCTTCGATCCCGTGCGGTTCTGCGGCACCAGTCCTGGCATGTCGATCGACGGGAAGATCATGCTGACCTTCGGCCACGGCATCCACTTCTGCCTTGGTGCGCAGCTGGCCCGGGTGCAGTTGGCCGAAAGCCTGCCGCGCATCCAGGCGCGCTTCCCCACGCTGGCATTGGCCGAGCAGCCGACCCGGGAGCCCTCCGCGTTCCTTAGGACGTTCCGCGCGCTGCCGGTGCGGCTGCATGGGCAGGAGGGCTGAGATGCGCGTCGTGGTCGATCAGGATCTGTGCGGAACTACCGGGCAGTGCGTGCTGACGCTGCCGGGCACCTTTCGCCAGCGAGAACCGGACGGCGTGGCCGAAGTGTGCGTGGCGACGGTCCCGCAGGCGCTGCACGCCGCCGTGCGGCTTGTGGCCAACCAGTGCCCGGTCGCCGCGATTCGGGTGATCGAAAGCGACGCCGGCCATGACGAGCGCGCCAGCGCCGACCCTGCGCCTCCTCCGGCGCAGGCCGAGCGGCATGCCGCGAAAGAACAATGCAATTCAGGAGGCACGATGGGACGGTTTGAAGGCAAGGTGGCCGTGGTGACCGGCGCCGGCGCCGGCATCGGCAAGGCATGCGCTCTCGCCATCGCGCGCGGGGGCGGCAGAGTGGTGGTGGCCGACATTGATGGCTCGGCGGCCATCGCCTGCACCGCGCAGATCGCGGCCGATGCAGGCCACGCGCTGCCCATAGCCATGGATATCGCCGATGACCAGGCGGTGGCAGCGCTGTTCGAGACGGCGGAGCGGCACTTCGGGGGGGTCGACCTGCTGGTGAACAATGCGAGCGCCATGCATCTGACCCCGCGCGACCGCGCGATCCTCGACCTGGACCTGGCAGTCTGGGACCAGACCATGGCGACCAATCTGCGCGGCACGCTGCTCTGCTGCCGGCAGGCCATCCCACGAATGATCGCCCGCGGCGGTGGCGCGATCGTCAACATGTCATCGTGCCAAGGGCTCAGCGGTGACACGGCGCAGACGTCCTACGGCGCGTCGAAGGCGGCGATGAACATGCTGTCGGCCTCGCTCGCCACCCAGTACGGTCACTCTCAGATCCGCTGCAACGCGGTTGCGCCGGGTCTTATCATGACCGAGCGTCTCCTCGCCAAGCTGGACGAGTGCATGCAACGGCATCTGCGCCGGCACCAGCTCCTGCCGCGCGTCGGCCGTCCCGAGGACGTTGCCGCACTGGTGGCGTTCCTGCTCTCCGACGATGCTGCGTTCATCACCGGCCAGGTCGTGTGCATCGATGGCGGCATGCTGGCGCATGTGCCGACATACGCCGACGGCGGCAACAGCTGCGCCGCGCGCCCTGTCGGCGACACCGAATCGGCGGCGCCGGCGCGCTGCTGATGGACATGCTGCTCAACCCGCTCAACCGTCGGCACCGGCTGCGGTGCGACATCCCGGTCATGCCTGGCGCTTTCCCCCTGGTCGGGCATCTTCCCGCCATTGTCTGCGACCTGCCGCGCCTGCTGCAGCGAGCAGAACGGACCCTGGGGAGCCACTTCTGGCTGGATTTCGGCCCTGCCGGACATCTGATGACCTGTGTGGATCCGGACGCTTTCTCACTGCTCAAGCACAAGGACGTGTCCTCGGCGCTGATCGAAGAGATCGCGCCCGAATTGCTTGGCGGAACGTTGGTTGCCCTGGACGGCGGCGCGCACCGGCAGGCGCGCGATGCCATCAAGGCAGCGTTCTTGCCCAAGGGACTGACCCAGGCCGGGATCGGCGACCTGTTCGCGCCCGTCATCCAGGCGCGGGTGCAGGCGTGGCGCGCCCGGGGCGAGGTAACCATCCTGCGCGAAACCGGCGACCTGATGCTGAAGCTCATCTTCAGCCTCATGGGAATCCCCGCGCAGGACCTGCCGGGATGGCATCGCAAGTATCGGCAATTGCTGCAGTTGATCGTCGCGCCACCGGTCGACCTGCCCGGATTGCCTTTGCGGCGCGGCCGCGCTGCCCGCGACTGGATCGACGCGCAGTTGCGCCGGTTCGTCCGCGATGCGCGCGCGCATGCCGCGCGCACCGGGTTGATCAACGACATGGTGAGCGCCTTCGACCGCAGCGACGGTCCGCTCTCCGATGACGTCCTGGTCGCGAATATTCGCTTGCTGCTGCTTGCCGGTCACGACACCACTGCCTCGACGATGGCCTGGATTGTAATCGAGCTGGCGCGGCAGCCTGTGCTGTGGGACGCTCTGGTCGAGGAGGCGCAACGCGTGGGCGCGGTGCCGACCCGGCACGCGGACCTGGCGCAGTGTCCGGTCGCCGAGGCGCTGTTCCGCGAGACACTGCGCCTGCACCCGGCGACCACGCTCCTGCCGCGTCGCGCGCTGCAGGAATTGCAACTCGGCCAACGGCGCATTCCCGCGGGCACCCACCTATGCATCCCGCTGCTGCATTTCTCGACCTCGGCGCTGCTGCACGAGGCGCCTGATCAGTTCCGCCTGGCGCGGTGGCTGCTACTCACAGAGCCGATCCGGCCCGTGGACATGCTGCAGTTCGGTACCGGCCCACACGTCTGCATCGGCTACCACTTGGTATGGCTGGAAATGGTGCAGTTCTGCATCGCCTTGGCGCTGACCATGCACAAGGCCGGGGTGCGGCCGCAGTTGCTGAGTGACGTCGAAAAAGGCAGTCGCTATTACCCTACCGCACATCCGTCAATGAAAATTCGAATAGGCTTTTCATGAGCTGGCATCGCATGCCCTGTGTGGCAAGGCAGCGGCGCCGGCGGGGCGCGGCATTGCTGCGCTCAGCGCACCTACTCGTGTGACGCCGGCAACACCGTGACGACTTGCGCTCGCCGTGGCCGTCTCAGCTACAAGGACATCAACAACATGCAGACCGGTTCCACTCCACGCGACCGAATTGGCGTTTCCGCATTCGGCGGATTGGGCGCGCAGGCGCGCGGCGCATCTGGCGGGCTGCTCCCCGAGATCTGGATGCAGGACGGCGCAAAGCGGGTCGAACAGGCTCTGGGGCGTCTGCTCTGCGCTGAAGACGACGGTGAGACAGAGCTGATGGCGGCCATGCGCTACGCCACCTTGCATGGCGGAAAGCGCACCCGCGCCTTACTCTGTCTGGCTGCCGGCGCACTGGCGGGCACGCCGGCGCACATGCTCGACGACGTCGGTGCCGCCATCGAGATGATGCACGCCTGTACCCTGGTCCACGACGACCTGCCCGCGATGGATGACGACGTGCTTCGCCGCGGCCTTCCGACCGTGCACGTAAAGTTCGGCGAAGCCACTGCGATCCTGGTCGGCGATGCGCTGCAGGCCCACGCCTTCCTCACCCTGGCGAGCCTGGATGCGCCGGGCGACAACCGTATCGCGCTCGTGCGCGAACTGGCGCAGGCGGTGTCCGCCGAGGGTGCCGCAGGCGGGCAGGCCATCGATCTGTCGCTGGTCGGAAAGCACGCCGGGCTGGACAGGATCCTGGCGATGCACCGGATGAAAACCGGAGCGCTAGTGCGCGCGTCGGTTCGCATGGGCGCGCTATACTCCATCGCGGAGGATGCCGCGCACACTACGCTGTACAGTGCACTCGATCGCTACACCGCCTGTTATGGCCTGGCGTTGCAGGTGGCCGACGACATTCTCGACGCGACGGCGAATACCGCGACTCTTGGCAAGACCCCCGGCAAGGACGCGGCCGCGCAGAAGCCGACCTGCGCGTCGATCATGGGGTTGCAGGCAGCGCGCCAGTTCGCGCTGTTTTTGTTGCACGACGCCGGGGAGGCCATCGCCCCTCTGGGGGCGCGTGCGGAAGGGTTGGCGCAGATGCTGCAGCGGGCCAACGTCTATCTGTCCGCGCCATACGCATGAGCGCGCCCATCCATAAGGACTTGCCGCTGTGCTGCTGCGATCGGCCGGCGGGCGCTGCATGCTGCACTGTGTCCGTGTCGGCGGCGACGTGCGCGGCGTCTGCCCGTTTCTGTTCTCATAGCCCTCTGCAGAAGGAAAATCCCGCGTGAACGCGCTGTCCGAACAGATCCTTTCCGAATTGCGCCACCTGCTGAGCGAGATGAGCGACGGCGGCAGCGTCGGTCCGTCCGTATACGACACGGCGCGAGCTCTGCAGTTCGACGGCAAAGTCACCGGTCGGCACGAGGCATATGCGTGGCTCATCGCGCAGCAACAGGCCGATGGCGGATGGGGAGGTGCGGACTTCCCGCTGTTTCGCCATGCGCCCACCTGGGCGGCGCTGCTGGCATTGCAGCGTGCCGATCCTCTTCCCGGCGCCGCCGACGCAGTCCAGGCTGCAATCCGGTTCCTCGAGCGCCAGCCCGATCCCTACGCGCATGCGGTGCCGGAAGACGCGCCCATCGGCGCGGAGCTGATCCTGCCGCAGTTGTGCGACGAGGCCGCATCCTTGCTGGGCGCCTTGGCGTTTCCGCGCCACCCGGCGCTGTTGCCGTTGCGGCAAGCACGCCTGGTCAAGCTGGGGGCTGTGGCGACCTTGCCGAGCGGCCATCCGTTGCTGCACTCCTGGGAAGCCTGGGGGGCGTCGCCGGCGACCGCATGCCCGGACGACGACGGCAGCATCGGCATCAGTCCGGCGGCCACCGCCGCGTGGCGTGCGCACGCCGTGACACAGGGAAGAACGCCGCAGGTCGGGCGCACCGACGGGTATCTGCAGGCGGCATCGCGGGCAACGCGCACCGGCATCGAAGGTGTCGTTCCCAACGTCTGGCCGATCAATGTGTTCGAGCCATGCTGGTCGCTGTACACCCTGCATCTGGCCGGTCTGTTCGCGCATCCCGCGCTCGCCGAGGCGGTGCAAGTGATCATCGCGCAGCTCGACGCCCGCCTCGGAGTCCGCGGTCTGGGCCCTGCCTTGCACTTCGCGGCCGATGCGGACGACACCGCCGTTGCGTTGTGCGTCCTTCGCCTTGCAGGCCGCGACCCGGCGGTCGATGCATTGCGCCATTTCGAAACCGGCGAGCTGTTCGTCACCTTCCCCGGCGAGCGCAATGCCTCGGTGTCGACCAACATCCATGCCCTGCATGCGTTGCGAATGTTGGGAAAACCCGCCGCCGGCACCAGCGCCTACGTCGAGGCCAATCGCAACCCGCACGGTCTATGGGACAACGAAAAATGGCACGTTTCGTGGCTGTATCCAACCGCGCATGCGGTCGCTGCGCTGGCGCAAGGCAACCCGCAGTGGCGCGACGAGCGCGCGCTGGCAGCGCTGCTGCAGGCGCAGCGCGACGACGGCGGCTGGGGCGCCGGTCGCGCGTCCACATTCGAGGAAACCGCCTATGCGCTGTTCGCGTTGCACGTGATGGACGGGACCGAAGAGCCGGCAGGGCGCCGGGGCATAGCGCAGGCGGTGGCGCGGACGCTGAAGTGGATGCTCGCCTGCCACGTGGCGCATTCACTGCCCCAGACGCCGCTGTGGATCGGCAAGGAACTGTATTGCCCGACCCGGGTGGTGCGCGTGGCCGAACTCGCCGGGTTGTGGCTGGCGCTTCGTTGGGGGCGGCGTGTTTTGGCCGAGGGAACAGGAGCCGGGCCATGATCCCGACCGATCGCGCGCTGCAGCAGGTGCTGGAATGGGGGCGTTCCCTGACCGGGTTCGCCGACGAGCATGGCCTGGAAGCAGTCAGGGGCGGCCAGTATATCCTACAGCGCATCCATCCGAGCCTGCGCGACACCAGCGCCCGCACCGGCCGCGATCCGCTGGACGAAACGCTGATCGTGGCGTTCTATCGCGAACTGGCGCTGCTGTTCTGGCTGGACGATTGCAACGACCTTGACCTGATCGCGCCGGAGCAGCTCGCCGCGGTGGAGCAGGCGCTGGGGCAGGGCGTGCCGTGCGCGCTACCAGGATTCGAGGGCTGTGTTGTGCTGCGCGCTTCGCTCGCCGCGCTCGCCTACGATCGTCGCGACTATGCCCAGCTTCTCGAGGATACCCGGTGCTACTGCGCGGCGCTGCGTGCCGGACACGCGCAGGCGGCAGGGGCAGAGCGCTGGTCCTACGCCGAGTACTTGCAGAACGGCGTGGATTCGATCGCCTACACGAACGTGTTCTGTTGCCTGTCGTTGCTGTGGGGGCTGGACATGGCGACCTTGCGCGCGCATCCGGCGTTTCGCCAGGTCCTGCGGCTCATCTCCGCGATAGGGCGCTTGCAGAACGATCTGCATGGACAAGAAAAGGATAGGTCGGCCGGCGAGGCCAACAACGCGGCGATCCTGCTGCTGCAGCGCTATCCGGCCATGCCTGTCGTGGAGTTCCTCAAGGACGAGCTGGCCGGCCACACACGCATGCTGCACCGGGTGATGGCGCAAGAACGCTTTCCCCGGCCGTGGGGACCGCTGATCGAAGCCATGGCGGCCATCCGCGTGCAGTACTACCAGACCTCAAACAGTCGCTACCGCAGCGACCCTGCGGGGGCAGCCCAGCGTGCGCCGGCCTGAACGAGCGGAAAACGGCGGCGTGCGCGCGCTGCCGTCGGTCCGACCCGACGCAACGCCGTCGCCCGATGACGCGGATGGAGCGAGCATCAGCGACACCAAGTTGAGCCGGCGCAAGGACGACCATCTGGACATAGTGCTGAATCGGCGAACGGCACAGGCCAAGGCCGCCGGCTGGGAGTACATCCGTTTCGAACACTGCGCATTGCCCGAGTTGGACCTGACGCAGATCGACCTCAGCGCCTCGCTGCTGGGCAAGACCATGCGTGCGCCTCTGCTGATCAGCTCCATGACCGGCGGCATGCCACGCGCCGAGGCCATTAACCGCCATCTGAGCGAGGCAGCGCAAGCCTTGGGGATCGCCATGTGCGTCGGTTCGCAACGCGTGAGCCTGCAATCCCGCAACTCCCAGGGGCTGACGCGCGCGCTGCGCCGCCTGGCCCCAGACGTTCCCTTGCTGGCCAATATCGGCGCCGCGCAACTGCGCGAGGCCGACGGCCTGGACCTGGCGCGCCGGGCGGTGGATGCACTGGAGGCCGATGGACTCATCGTCCATCTCAATCCGCTGCAGGAAGCGGTACAGCCGGAAGGCGACCGCGACTGGCGCGGCGTCCTGGCGCAGATCGCTCGGGCCGCGCGCAGCGTGGGCGTGCCGATCGTGGCCAAGGAAGTCGGATCGGGCCTGTCCGCCTCGGTGGCCCGTGCGCTCGTCGAGGCGGGCGTGGCGGTGATCGATGTCGCCGGCGCCGGCGGCACCAGTTGGGCCGCGGTTGAGGGCGAGCGCGCCCCCGATGCCGCCGACCGCGCAGTGGCAATGGCATTCGCGGATTGGGGGATTGCGACCCCGGCCAGCGTGCAGGCGGTCCGTCGGGCGCTGCCAGCGGTGAAGCTGATCGCGTCGGGCGGGATCCGCGACGGCGTCGGCGTGGCCAAGGCTATCCGCCTGGGCGCGGACATCGCCGGGCAGGCAGCCGGCGTGCTGCGCGCGGCTACGGTATCCACCGAGGCAGTTGTCGCGCATTTCGAGATCGTCATCCGCCAGTTGGCCGTCGCCTGCTTCTGCACCGGCTCGGCTGATCTGGCGGCGTTGCGCCAGGCCCGCTTATTGCCCTCGGCCCATCTGCCCGCCGGTTGATGCCGGCGTAGCCCGCAGGTGGCGGCGGGCGCATAGCATCGGGGAGGCACCCCGCCATGCCCCGAACGGACAGCCGAGAGTAAAGCGGTATTCGACGGCTATGTCGATGCTTGATCAGGGTGGTCACGCCGATCGAGCCGAGCCCCTGAAAGGGCCGGAACACCAGGTGCGGCGGGAGACCGGCAGGAGCAGATGGTGCAAATCCATTGCAATGAAGGAGTATTCCTGCAAGCAACGGAGAAGGTAAGCCAGCCTCAATCCCTTGTGTTTGCTTGGTGTTATGCAAATTAGGCACCGATCCACATTGCCCCGGTAGTGTGCTGAGAGTTCTGCAAATTCGCTGAGAGGGGGCGGTCATGGCAGGCTGGTGATTGTTCACGTCACTGATTCCCGCGAAGGAACGCCGCCATGACCAAGACTGAAGTTAAGACCGCCAGCGCTGCCGTCAAAGACATTTTGCTTTCGAACCCGGATGGATTGCACGAAGTGCTCCGTGCGGTGATGCAGGAGGTGCTTGAGGCCGAGATGGACGAGGCGCTGGGTGCCTCGAAGAGCGAGCGCACGCCCGAACGGCTTGGCTATCGCTCGGGCTATTACGGCCGTACCCTTGTAACGCGGGTCGGCAAGCTCGAGCTGCGGGTTCCGCAGGACCGGGCCGGGCGCTTCTCCACCGAGCTGTTCGAGCGCTACCAGCGTTCCGAGCGGGCCTTGGTGGCGACGCTGGCGGAGATGTATGTCCAGGGCGTGTCGACCCGCAAGGTGAAGGCGATCACGGAAGAACTGTGCGGCCATGCCTTCTCGGCCTCGTCGATCTCGGCCATCAACAAGCGGCTGGACGAGAGCCTCGCTGCCTTTGCCAGGCGCCCCCTTCAAGAGCCGTTTCCTTACCTCATCCTCGATGCGCGCTACGAGAAGGTGCGTGAAGCCGGTGTTGTCATGAGCCAGGCGGTGCTGATCGCGGTCGGTATCGACTGGG